>JAZOOJ010000001.1:0-112797 GCA_045655005.1 Clostridia bacterium
CTAAGTTTTCTTCCATTTTTTGCGTCTTTTCAACTATTCGACCTATGCAATAATATATTCTGTCCATTTTTATTCTCCTGAGAATGATTGCTGTTAAATTTTTCAATGGATATTATATCATAGACTATCCAAATTACTAAACGTTTTCAAGGTGTTTTATAAGTTTAGTGCTAAATTCTTTCAAGTTTTTCGCAATTTGGACGGTTAATAAAAATTTGTATTTTTCAATATATTACAAAAATTTCATTTCTAAATTTACTCTTTTTGTGATATAATATAAATGTAAATAGTTAATTTAAAGGCGACTTTGATTGCTTTATTATAAATTAAAGAAATTGTAAAGACGTTGGGTGCAAGAGCAAAGTTTAAAAAACTGCATCCTGGTGTTTTATTTTCTCTTATTTACGCAAAAATTATATTAAGGGAGAGAGAATTATGTTTAAAGTTGGTGATTATGTTGTAAAGAATAATTATGGCGTTTGTGAAATTGTGGGCGAAGAAGAAAAACAAATCGCTCCTGGAATGCCAAAAGAGAAATATTTTCTATTGAAATCGGTGGATGGAAAGTTGACCGTTTATCAGCCTGTGAAGTCGGCTGAAAAGTTATTAAGCCCTGTTATGGACAAGACCGAGGCTGGCAAATTTATTTTGGAACTTGCGGGATTCAAATATGCTTGGAATAATGACGATAAAACTAGGGTAATTGAATTAAAAAAACGTGTTGAAACAAATCCAACGATTGAGGTTTTGGGTGTAACCATTGGTGGGTATTACAACAGAATTTCAGAAGGCAAACAAATTTCAAGAGCAGATAAAAACTTTTTGGAGAGTCTTGAAGAAAAGTTGTTTCCAGTTCTTGGGTTTAGTTTAGATTGTGATAACAATGCTGTAAAAGATAGGTTTGACCAAGCATTTAATATTCAAAGAGAAGGACAAATTTAATAAAAGCGGTCGTTTAAATGGCGACCGCTTTTATATTACTTTTTATTTTTATTCTAGTAGGGTTGGTTTTTTCTAAACTATTGCAAAAGTTTGTGTTGTGTGGTATAATATATATAATTAATCGGGCTGTAGTTTTACAAAATTTAAGGAGAAAATTTTATGGAAAGAGAAGAAATAGAGAGATTTGTGAAAAAGGCTCTTGTTGTGTGGGAAAAAAGTAGAGATGCTTATTGTTCAAACCTACCAAAGTACGGTAAAAAGGCAAGGGCATTAAATCCTGACATCGTTTCTGGCGGTAAAATATATAACGACAAAGCCAGAGCAAAAGCTTTTGAAAGGTCTGCCAAATATTTATCGTATGGTGCTGTTATGCTTTCAACTATAAGCGAGTTGCATTTGACAGGTATTCCTTTACAAAGCGAAATGACTTCAGATATGCGTTCAGTTTGGCCAAGTGAAGAGGTTTTAATGAATTGCGGTGGTATGACTATGGTTGTATGCCCTGACGGTAAAGCTGTTTTGATGTATGACGGTAAGAAGGTTAAGGTTGTAGAAAGTGATGAACATAAAGCTGATTTAGTAGCACGAGAAGGAGTGTTGGTCGCTGGTGGAGCAACAGCAGAAGATGCTCATAAGACTGTTCAGGCAGAAGATTTGGATATGAATGGTATGTTTGGTGGTCAACACCATGTTATTCAAGGTGTGAACATTGCTGGTCCAGTCGATCCCGCTTCAGTAGACAGAATGAACGAAAATGCGATTACAGCAAAAATTGCATCAGAGCAATGGGCTCAAATTTTGGAAGTAAGGGATAAAGATCGTAGAATAACTTCAAAAGATATAAGAAATGGAATTCCTGCTATTGCCTGGAAAAAGAAAAAGGAAGAAGCAATTAAAGCTTTTGGGGAAGAAATTGCAAGCCAGTTAAATGGCGGAACATCTATTATATATTCAACAGACAAAGAGTTTAATAATATCGAGGCTACTTCGACTGTTGATGCTGTCCGCAGATCAATGAGGCAAGGCGGTAAGCATGTGTCAATGATGGTTGAGCGAGGCAAGGTTACTATTTTTAGTAATGGCTTGGGTGAACGAGTGATTTACCAATCTGACGAGAGCAAAGCCCGTGAAGCTTCAGCTGGAGCATCTTCTGGCGACCCAGACTAAGCAATTGATGTTGATTTATTATAAAGCAAAAAAGAAAACGATGAGGACATAACTCATCGTTTTTTGTATTTAATGAATTTTTAAATTAAACCAAGTTTTTTAATTCTTCTGTTTGGCTTAGATTTCATTCACATCATAATTAGATTTGTTTGGATTGTTTGGATTTTCCATAGCTTTTGGTGATGGGTGTACTGTGTAAACCATTCCGCCATTTCTTTTTAGTGGGTTAGTGCGTGGACGAGTTACACCCGATACATTTGCCATATTAACTGTAAGCATCTCATTTGGGTTTCCGATAAGCGATAGTAGGATTTCATCGTCTGTCATTTTACAACCCTCCTTTATTTTAAGTGATTATATTATATCACAAAAAGCCTTATTTGTCAATCAAATTTGTTTCTACTGTTAGGCAAAGAGAATAGGTAATCAAGTATAAACACAGCCAAAGAGGTGTTTATTGTGGTTAATTTTTAACTCTTTTTTGCCGTCTGGGTGTTTATATGGTTCGAAACTTATAACAACAAACGCAACCAATTATGTTATTAAATTATAACAAAAGATGTTTTAAATGTATGTGTTTTTAAATATTGAGTTTGATTTGACACGAAAGTTTGAAAATCTAAAAATCGTGGTATATAATCGTGGCGTAATTGAAATACAGGGCGAAGTTTTGTTCTGTGTTTCTTATTTTTTAAAGGGGGTTTTGGGAAACAGATGAAAGAATATTTAAAAGTTATTGATGACGACTTATTTGGAATTGCAAGAAGACTAAAAGAAATTGATGACGACTATTTTTTAGTTTACAACAATTTACTTGGGCGTTATGAAGTGCATTCGTATAAAAATATTGGTGACACTCTTTCGCTTGTCTGTCCGTACGATAGAGTAGATGCTAGACTTTTAAGTTTAGTCAGAAAAACAAAAAGAGAAAATGCAAAAGAAATTTTTAAAAGTATTGAGGAGCATAACGAAAAAATAGAAAAAGGTACAGAAAAGAAGATGATTGACGATACAAAAGACCGAGCAAAGGAATTGCTTGAAAAACTTAAAATTAATGGAAAGCAGTAATGAATATGTGAGGTTTAGTTATGGTTTTAGTTAAAGATGTTGTTAGTTTGGCGTGTGAATTAATTGGACTTGATGATGTAAGTTCAGAATTAAAAGACGCTGAAAATGCAAAGGAAAAGGGCGAAGACTTTTCGTTTTCAAGTCCAGTTAAGAAAAAAATAGACAAACTTTTAAAGTGTGTAAGTTTGACGGCAGACAGAATTGCTTCTAATTATTTGTCAATGAATACAAGCGACGAGATGGTGTCTGACTTCCAAGGTAAAATTTCATATGATGAATTTTCCCATAATGTCATCGATGTAATTACAGTGTCCGATGCGTCAAGTGAAGCATTAATTAAGTTCAATGCTTTGCCTTTTCACATATATTTGCCATATAAAAATAGGCGTGTTATTGTCGATTATAGATTTTCGCCAAAGGCTGTCAAGTCGATTGATGAATACATAGCACTTCCTCCGATTATCTCAAAAAGGACAATCGCATTTGGTATTGTGTCTGATTTTTTGCTTTCAAAAAATATCTATGATGAATCTAAATTTTGGAATGAAAAATTTGAAAAAACAATTATTTCTGAAGTTTCACGAAAACATAAATTGTATCTTGCTCCAAAAAAATTTCTTTAAAGTTAGTCATGTAATATTGGCGGCAATGGTGGTTTTTAGATAATTATGGAAGTTTAAAATATTTTTTCGAGGTTAGTAAAATGAAAATTAAATTTAATGATTTTAGGCGTGGAATAAACAAGAAATTAAGCGATAATTTGGTAGCGTTAAATGAATCGCAAATTGCTTATAATTTTGACCATAATGGAGGTTCTCTTCAATGCGGGCTTCCGTTTCGGGCTGAATTTTGCAGTATTTTGTCAGAAAGTGCAGAGTGTGGGTGTTTTACCAGTGGTGAAAGTAGTACTAAGGGTGGCGTTGTTTTATATTTTAAAAAATATGATTTTGATAGAAACCTTGACGCAAGCAAATTGATATTTGTTGATAAAAATTACAATTTTTTCTATATGAATTTGGACGGAAGTTCGACTAAATTTGAGCCTCTTAATATAAAATTTAGTAGTCAACCGATTGCGATTAACTACCGACTTGATAGTGAAGATGTAATTATTTTTTCATCGCCTAGTGATAATATGGTTGTTTGGAATGGAGTAAGTGAACCTGAAAGTGTTATTGATGCACCCAAAATCACATCGATGTGTCTGCACTCAGAAAGGCTTTTTGCAACAACTTGTGGGAGTGGTGATGAGGTGTGGTTCAGTGATGACCTTGACCCAACTAATTGGAGCGTGAGTTTGGTTGATGCTGGTTTTATTCAGTTGGCTGATGAGAGAGGTGGTGCGATTAAGGTTGTTAGTTACAACGGCTATGTTTATATTTTTCGTGAACAAGGCATTTCAAGGCTCTCGGCAAGTGGGGCACAAGAAGAATTTTATTTGTCACACTTGTTTGTTTCGAGCGGTAAAATTTTTGATAAAACAATTGCGCTTTGTGGCGACAGAGTTATTTTTGTTGCAAGTGATGGAATTTATGCTTTTAATGGAAGTGAAACTATAAAAATTTTAAATGACCTTGACGGGCTTATTTTACCAAGCGAAGATAGTCAAGCGGTATATTTTAACGGAAAATATTATTTGTCTTGTCATATTGATTTTGATGATAATAGTTTTAATGATGCTGAGATTACAAATAATGCACTATTTGTTTTAGACGCTGGAAGTTATGAGTATGTAATTTACAGAGGGCTTGATGTTCAATCGATGACGGTTGTTCAAATGCAAGATGAATACAAGTTGGTGCTTTTAAACAACGTAGAAAAAGAAAATATTGATAAAGCACTTTTGGTTGAATGTGATGAATTACAGCCTGCAATTGCAAAATACAAAACAGGACTTTACGACTTTGGTGAGCTTTATTCAAAAAAAGTTGTCAGAAAAATTTTGGGTAGAGTGAAAAGCGAAAAGGGTGTTAATGTTAAAATATTTAATGAAGCAGGTGACTGTGTACAAGTTGAATTGTCAAATAGCAATGAGATGTCGCCGATGGTTTTAGATGGGAAAGCGATTGGTTTTGAAATTTCGGCAAATAATACTGTTGCAGAAGTTGAAAGTCTTCAATTAGAAGTGTTTTAGTTATTAAATAATAACAATCTGGATTGTGAAAAATAAAATACTGACAATTTTGGTCTAAAATTTGGATTAGAACTGGGTGGAATAAAACAACAAATTTTACAAATTTGTAATAAAAAAAGTTTTTGATTGAAGAATATAGCAAAAGTCGACAAAAGTCGACAAAATAAGTGCCAAGTAGGGGGCAAAAAGTTATTGCAATCAAGTTTTTTTTCTTGTACAATTAGAGGCGTAAAGTGAGTTAACCGATATTGAAGTTGTCGGTCACGAATAATTAAAAAGTCTTAGTGAGTTATTACTGAGTAAATGTTAATTGCAAATGGCATTTTTTCTTGTGATTTGATATTTTTGATTTAAATCAACTTGCTTTATAATCTTTTACCACAGGAGAGAAAATCGTTTATGAAATTAAGACAAGAAGACCCAATTGTTTCTTCAAGCGAACTAGAAGCAATGGAGCAACTTAAAAAACTTACAAGTGAAGAATTGACATTAAGAAGAAAAGAACTTGAAAAAGAAATTGATGATTTTAATCAAGAGTATATCAAAATTTCTGACAGGTATATGAAGTTGAGGGTTACAAAGGACGCATTTTTGCACGTAAATTCTGGCGAATATGAAATCGTAGATGAGAAAAGTTATAAGTCAGACGGTAGAGAATATATTTCACTTGACGAAGAAATTGCGATAGTTGGGGCTGATATAAACTCGGTCGCTGATAAACTTAAAATTGCAAGACAAGAGCTTGACACCGTTAAAAAAGAAATTGCAAGGCGTGAGGTTGCTGTTTATCGCTTGCAAGCAGAGGCGTCATATGAGCGCTTTTTAGAACTTACTAATGTCAAGAGAGTTGATGAAGATGGTAATTTTATCTTTGTTACAAAAAAGCAACTGATGGCATTTTGGGATAGACGCAGTAACTATACTATTGATAATTTTGCTATTTATGGCATGATTGATATTTGCGATGTCACAGAAGATGATATAAATTCTGCGTCGGTTGTATCTGACGGCAAGAATTTTTATAGGGGTATTAAACAAAACTACAGCGAAAAAGCAATCGAGTATTGGTCGGTCGATTATTCAGATATTTCGCTTGGTAAGTATATGAAGCCTATTCAAAAGTTTGCGGTTAACCTAAAAGAACTTTTGCACGGCGCAAGTGGCAGAGTTCCGTCAGTTTTTTATGAAAAACGCCAAATTTTGCGTAAATTAATTGAAAATGTACCAACTTCTGTGTCTGCAATCCCTTATGAAATTGTCGCAGATAATGATTGTTTTGAAATAATTGTCAGTGCGATTGATGTTGCTATTGCAAAGTTATATGAAAAGATTAAGTCAGGTGTTAGTGCTATGAGTGATACAGCAATAGATAATTTCAGGGCTCAAATTATGACCAGCTTAACCGAAAGGCAAAAGAAAGCAATTGATAAATTTAAGGCAGTTTGTTAGTCGTTTTTGCTAAATTGTATATATTTTAACCAAAAATATATATGCCGTGGGGATATTTGCTCTCTTATCGGTAGTACAAAAGAAAATCTACAACCTGCTAAAAATAGATTTGAAGTACCTTTGATTAGTGTTGAGATACAAAAGAAAAGTTTAATTTATATTCTACAAAAGATAAAAGTAAAAACCGAAATAGAAAAAGTATGGAAAGAAAAATCCAAACTTCGCCTATTTTGGTTTTTTGTTGCAAAAAATTTATTTTTCGAGGAAGTAAGCAAGATGAATATTGTAAAAGAGTTATCGGCAAAAGTCGATGAACTTGACAGAAGAATAAAACATAGTGGAAATAGTTCAGCTCTTGGGGTTATACAAAACAATTTTTTAATGGGCGAGTTTATTCAAGGGACTCGTCAATATAGCCTTGGTAATATCACTGCGACAAACTCAGGACAGGCGGTTTTGCAGGTATTGGTTAAAGTGAGAGCCAGTGAACAAAGTTCGGTCAATTTAAAACTTAGGGCGGGTGGTATGTTTTTATATGACAGTGACCGAGCGTTGAATATTGGCGATAACGAAATTTTTATTATGGCAAGTTTGATACTGGCAGAGGGTGAAAGTGTTGACGTCGTTTTAGAAGTTTGTCCAATAGCCGAACTTACTAATTATATTTCGTCGGCGACTAGTTATATTTGGTCTAATTCATTATCTGCAAAGTCTAGTGAAACAACTATTATCAATGCCGATGGTGATGAAAGTAGTCTTTGTGTCACGCTTGTGGTTGATAGAAAAATTTATAACAACCATATAAACAATGCAAAAAGTTTATATTTTAAAGATTTTACCTATTATGCAGATGGAATTCTTTCTGACTGTGTGCTATTAAACGATTCAAACGGAGAAAGGCGAGGTGTGTGGTTTAGGCTTGCTGGCGATAACACGCTTTATATGTCAAAAACGGGAAATGTGCAAGATGAAATGATGATTGAAAGTGAGGTAAGTAACTTTTCAGTGTCTGCGGTTGATAACAGAAATGGAATTTTGGTGTGTTTTATAAAGAATAATTTGCCATATTACCTAACAATTGAAAATGAAAAAATTTCAAACAGTGTTGCTTTTGATGTGCCTATGACTAAAGAATATAAAAATATATGTGCCTTAAAAAATCAGTCGGCATATGTTTATGTGGTAATTTCAAGTGAAAGTGGGGCAAATCTGCTTTTTGATGTTGCACCAGAAATTAAATTGGGGTCAAAAGGCACAGGTGATTGCATAATACTTTATTCAAGTATGAAATTTTTATAAAAATCTAATGGAGGAATGAAGAAATGTATTTACATAATAAAATTGTAGTTAGAAATGGTAGAACCAATATGACATTTCACAATAAAATGTTAAAAAATGCGACGGTTGCTATTCAAGATTTTTCTGACTATTTTAACTACATAAGTTTAGGTGTTGGTGACGGCCCTACTCTTGACACGACAACAGGACTTGAAAGTTTTACAAAGTCATTAAAACTTGAATTATCAGAGTTTAATATTGACCCGAGCGATGGCGAACTTTTTGTAACTAAGAGTGTTGTTATTAATGAAAAGGAAGATTTTTCTTTTAGTGAGGCGGGAGTTTCCAATTCCCCAGATTCAAGCGAAACGATTAACCGAATTGTCTTACCTGAGCCTATTTTTTATTCGCCAGGTGATGCACTTAGTATCTCGGTTACAATTTACTTAGAGTTACAAAAAGACGAACGGTCGCTTGCTTTTATGGCAGGTGAAAATAATTTTGTAGGTTTAATTCTTGGGCATAATTTTAATGGTAAACAAAGTCATCAGTTTACTGCTTGTTTTGGCCATAACAAGGCTCCAAATGATGAGTCTACTGTGTACGACAAGATGCCTAATGAAGAAAGTAGCGTCGATATTGTGAAAGACGTCGGAATTATTAAATTCAAATCGGTGTTACCCACGCCGTGCGGGGTCGCTGAAACAATAATTGGTATGGATGGAGTGCCGGTAATTAGATATTCAAATTATTTTCATCCAGATTCTTCAACAACAACTAAAACCCTTACGGCTAATGCAGATGCAGGTATGTCGGTCAGGCTTGATGATAAATATATAAAGTCAGTGGACGAAGTCTTAGACAAAACGACAAATTCAATTGTTTTTGATTTTGTTGTTGAGCCTTTTGGTGTTGATTTGGGAACAGTTAATTATTCGCCTTTTGGAGAGTTTGATTACACTAAGGATAGTGTAAGGTTTTTGTCAAATGACGGGAATGCAATTGCATTTTTAGTTGATGGAAGACTCGATTATTATATTTTGCAATATGGTGTTTTAAGAAAAATGGATACATCTGCCTTTGTAAATGAAAACTTGGTGACTTTACGGTTGCATAATGACATTATTCTTGCAAGATATTATGATGAAAGCGAAAATCGGCACTATACAAAATATTTTTATTTAAAAAATGAAAAATTGTTGGAAGGAAACGTGACTTTTTCGTTTGGGACAGAAGTTGAAAACAAACTTTGGAATAGTTTTTGTTTAAATATATGCAATGCTTTAAATTCATATATTTTTGGGTTTATAACCGATGTTGACACTTATATGGGGTATTTAGTCAGAGATGACAATGCTGGGACGCTAACAGGAACGCTGTATTATACAATTGGGAAGCCGTTAGACACCTTTTATGTTACAAGTGGGTCAAATTTAGAAGACGCATATGGTGCTGGATACAAAGAAAGTGATGATTCATTGGGGTGCTATGTTTTACGCAGTACTGGGCAGACATTCTTTACAAAAAGTGGTGCAAAGTATTTGCTTTATAAGTATGGCTGTGAGGTTATTGCGAACAGAGGCTACTTTTATGCCACCTATAACGATAGGGTTCTTGCGTCGACTTGTAAACTTTTGATGTTCTGTGACAGTTTGAATTTCAGTTCCAATGTATCGCATTATAACTATGTTGACAGGGCTTATTGGTCGTCAGACGGAAGATATTTGATTTCAATAGAGAATAGTGGTGTAAGTCTTAAATATTATACCTTTGCAAGGGCTCAGTCGACATTTGAAAAGGTGATTTCTGACCAAGATGTGCCAGTTAGTAGCATCGATGAAATTGTTGGGCTTTCAAATTTAATTTTAATTTTTAGGAATGACGGAATCGGTGTTGTGTCTGTGCCTATTATTGAAAGTTCTGCGATGGTTTCGCCAATGCGGGCTGGCGATAGCATTCAATTAACTTACACTACAACTGACTTAGTTGGAAGTAGTGGTCAAATTGATATGGAGGCAGAACTTAGGGTTGATATTTAATGCAAAATTTTTAAAAAATAAAATAAATTATATAAAATTTTAATAAAAACGCTAAAAATAGGGGGATTTTTATGAAATTTAACGCAAATGCTAAAAGACTTGGCTTTGGTGAAAATATGCGAGGAATGGTAAATTCGTCGGGGAATATAATTTTGGCGTATAAAGCACGTGACGGCGTGGTGAAATTAAAAAAAATTGTAAAAACAAATAATGGTTTTACGGCAGAAATTATTGAAGAAATGGGGGCAAATTTTGTTCAACCGTTGTTTGGCGGTGTGGTTGTAAAAGTACAAGGAGCGACTACGCTTGGGTTAACAAAATCAGATTATTAAAAGGGGTGAATTAATATGACAACTATTAAAAGTAAACTTAGTGATGAAGAAAAAAAGAAAGTGAAAAAATTATCTAGTCTTGAAAATACGACGGCAAAACAATCGGTGAAGAATGCTAAAACAATAGCAAGTTCAACGCCAATAAAGTACAACAAGGTTGAAGAAAACGAAAAGCAAAAAACTACGGCTGAACAAATTAAGTCAGAAGCCGATAATTATTTTTCAAATCTGTTAAACGAAGACAGTCAACGAGTAATTGACAATCAGAGCGGACTTGAAAGTGCTCAAAAAGAGATTGGAATTACAAAAAGTGGCGTAATTTCAAATATGCCGTATACCGATATTGGTGGTCAAAGTGGCACAACCTTTCAAGAACCAAAGACCCTTGAAGAACTATTTAAGGCGTTAGAAGGTATTAATAAGTCGTATGAGAATAAGAGCGATAAAGATTATTATGCAGACCTTTTGCCAGAGGTTAAAGAAAGTTTGGGACTTCAAAAACTTAATGATGTAAAGATTGATGAAGACGAAGTTAGAAAGCAAGTTGAGGCCATTTTGACTGGTGAATATAATAAGAAAAAACAAACGGCGGTTGACAATGCGAATAGAGAAATTGAAAGCGAAAAACAAAATCAATACAACCTAATAAATTCTGCCGAAGCAAATAAAAATGAAATTACAGATTTGTACGATCAAGCAAAAATGGAAGCTTCAAACACAAGTTTGAAGCGTGGGCTGGCAAGGTCTAGTATTGCAGTTCTTTCAATCAATGGTCTAGAACAAGAAAAGGTTGAAGAATTGAGTAATTTGGCTGTAAACCTTAGAAGCGCACTTGACCAAAGCGAGAATGATATAAGAAGTCTTCGAGATGAACTTGAAGTGGCATTAGAAAACTTAGATATTGATTATGCTATGGACGTGAGTACCGAAATTAAAAAAGAGATAGACAAGTTGTATGAAAAGCAAAAAGAAGTTGTTTCGTTTAACAATAATGTAGATAAACTTGAAGCCGATTATCAGACGAAAAGAAACACCTTAATTGAAGAGAGAAACAAGATGGAGTCAAAGCTTGCAAAAGAGTATAAAGGCGTTGCAGAGCGTGACCGAACTACAGAAATTACCGACGCAGTTGTGAATTATTTGTCGTCACTGCCAAAAGCCGAGGCAATTAAAGAATTGACATCGGACAGTAGATTTATTGACTACCTAGGAACAGGATTTTACGATGTATATTACAAATTAATGCGTGGCGAATAGTTGGTATTCGTATATTTTAAGGGCAAAGAAGCATAAAGAGGGGGGAAAGAGTCGTTTTATGTGCAAAATAAAAAGTTATAACTTTTGGGTAAGATTGGCGTCGGCGGTCATATTGATTGCAAGAATTATACTTTCAAAATTTGGTTATGAACTTGATAGTGCTTTAGTGATTGATGTGGCTACATTAATTGCTGGACTTTTGGTGGTGCTTGGAATCATTAATGAGCCTTCTGGAATTACGATTTCTTACGATGAAAGTAAAATAGAAAATAATAGTATAACTTGTGAAAATAAAGGAGACAATTATATGACAGATAAAATTAAAAGTGATTTATCAGAGTGTATTGTAAGGTTGAGCGATGCGATTAGGACAAATTCGGGCTCGGATATTTCAAGTGTTGTTCAAATTATAACAGGAATGTTAGACTTAATTTCAAATGAAGTTGAAGAAAGAAAATCTGATGAAGAAAAAAATCTAAAAGATGAAATGAAAGTTGAAAAAGATGTAGAGGTTCAATTTGAACATTCGACAAATGATGATGAGGTTTTAGTAAAAGACGAAGAAAATGTTTTAGTACAAACCGAAGTTGTTGATGACGAAGATATTAATCTTACAATTGACGACATATTGCCAGAGGCTGTAGTAATTGGAAATCGTGAAGATGGACAACTATGTCTGGCAGAATATGTGGAAAATACAGACTTTCAGAGTGGTGTGTCAGACATAATAATAAACAAAAATCAAGACTTTGTTCAAGAAAAAACAAATTCAGAAAGATTTGAACAGTTGGTTATGAATGCTGACAATATTGCACCAGAAATGACCGTCGAAACGGCACTTAGTATACTTCAAAACAATCCTGACGGATTAAATCAGTTAAAAGAATATTTTTTAAAGTCGGGGAGTATAAACGGTGATGAAGTTAAATAAACTAAATAAAAGTGTTGACTTTTCTTGGGTTTTGGTATATATTACTAAGTATAAAATTGACAAATGTAAAAAGTCATTAAATGTAATTCAAAATGATGATGGCTGGTTTTTATTTGAACTAGTCTAACAAATCTCTCTTTAGACTAAGGCGATTTTTTGATGTCTTAAGAGTAAGTGAAAAAGGAAGGCAAAATCCTTTTAAAAGTATTTTAGTTTTACCATTCGGCATTTTTAAACGTGGAGTTTTTTGCGATAGGTAAGACATTTAATATATAATGAAAGTTATATGTTTAATTCAAGATTAATCAATAGAACTATGCCCATATTATGTGTGTTTAATTTTTATTTGGGTGTGGGAGATTTCGTTTAATGAGTGGTTCATTTGTAGTTTTTTAATAAACTAAGTTAATTTAGTCGTGTGACTGAGAAAAAGAGGAAAAGATGAACATTAAGAATGCGTTGTTAATCTGTGCTAGGAATTTTGTGCTAATTTGGAAGCAAATGGTTTATACAATTATCTTAGCGGTTTTGGTTGGACTTTGTTTGTGGGGAACATTAACTCCTGTAATCAATATGCTTAAGGCTGAGGGGTGGTTTACCTTGCTTACAGGGTATTTTGAATCAATCTATACAAGGCCATCAGATGTGGCTATGGGATTTGAAATTGTAATGAGCAGGCTTTGGGTGTTGTTTGTTGAAAATGCACCATTGCTTTGGGGGAATTATATTGTTTCAATCTTGCTTATAGTATTGGTTCCAAATGTGGCACTTTCGCTTGCAACTTATACAGCGGGCGACTTAGTCAATGCAAAATTATGTTCAAGTGTGAACTATGGTTGGATACACAGATTTTTGTCGTCAATTAAATACAGTTTGCCATATGCGTTGGTAGATACCTTGATAAGAATTCCTGCACTAGCACTTCAAATTGGAGCCTTTATTCTTTATGGAACGCTTGCAGATACTTGGTTCTTAGCAACCGTTTTACTTCCTGCATTAATTCTTGTAATCTTAGCAATAGGTTCGCTTCGTCATACCTTAACAATGTGGTTTTTGCCAGAGTGCTTGGTTATGGGCGGGAATGTATTTAAGAGTTTAGGTAGAAGTTGTAAACTTGTATTTAAAGAGTTTTCTCATCTTTCGCTTTCAACATTTATGCTTTATTTGGTAGAGTTCGCTGGCGTTATGCTTTTGACGGTGTTTACTCTTGGTGCGGGATTAATTTTACTTATTCCAACAATACCAGTAGTGAATGTTGCATATTCATTGATTTGTTATTATCAAGCTAACTCAATGCGTTATTATCTTGATTCTAATACAATCGTCAGTCCATTACAAGATTAATTTTTAGTTTATTTTAGGGCATAATTATTCAATAAATAGCAATTTTAATAAAAAACTTTGGTTGAATTTTATGTTTTATAAGGGGTGAATATATTTTATTTTAAGGAGAAGTATTTGGCTTAAATGAATTAAAATAGAGAAGCCAAGAAAAGTGAAGAATGAACAATAATAAAAACAACAAAACAAATGAGGAGATGATTGCGTCGCTTGTTTCGGGTGGCGCAATCGAACCAAAAGAGTCTTCAAAGCCTGCACAAAGTGGGATTAGAAGAATGGATATGTCTAATCTTGATGGAGTGATGAGTTTTGGGGCTCCAAGAAATGTAAGACCTCAAAATCAAAGAAGACAGGCTCAAAGCCAACAAAAAAAAGGTCAAGCAGAAATGGCAAAGGCAATGGCTGAGTTTGATGCAATGCAAGAAGCGGGTTCAGTTCAAAGACAAACAGCACAAAGAAAGAACAATTCAATGGGCGGACAAAGAACAAACAACAGAAACAATGTTCAAAGAGATAAGTCGCCAGAAGAACTTGGCTATGTTGATGATATGGCAAGAGCAAACCTTGCTGTAAGAAGACTATCTGAAAAGGCTAAAAACAAAAAGACAAGTGGCGAAGAAATTAAGGTCACTTATCTTGGCGGTGTTGGTGAAATTGGTAAAAATATGACTGCGATTGAATACGCAGGTCAAATTGTTGTAATAGACTGCGGGGTAATGTTTCCAAATGAAGAAATGCCAGGAATTGACCTTGTTGTGCCAGACATAACATACTTAAAAGACAACGCAGATAAGGTTGTCGCATTTTTAATTACTCACGGACACGAAGACCACATCGGAGCGATCCCATATTTAATTAAAAACTTCCCAAAGGCAAGCATTTACAGTTCAAGACTTACTCTTGCATTGATAGAGAACAAACTTCGTGAGCACAATGTGAAAAACGTTCCACTTCACATCGCAAAGGCAAGAGAACCATATAAAGTAGGCAAGTTCGCTGTTGAGTTTATTGATGTTAACCACTCAATCGCAGACGCTTATGCAATTAAAATCACAACACCTGCTGGTGTTATCTTCCACAGTGGCGACTTTAAGATTGATTTCAGACCAATCGACGGAAAGATGATTGACCTACCAAGAATTGCTGAAATTGGCGAAGAAGGTGTTGACCTATTTATGTGTGAAAGTACAAATGTAGAGCGTGCTGGATACACTTTAAGCGAAAGCGAAGTAGGTGAAAGAATTGAAGAAATCTTCAAAGACAGCATTGGAAGGAGAGTGTTTGTTGCAACCTTTTCAAGCAATATTTACAGAGTTCAACAAATCATCAATCTTGCGATTAAGTATGGAAGAAAGGTGGCAACGGTTGGAAGAAGTATTGAAAACAATCTTGATGCTGCATCTAAGGTTGGAAAACTTACCTATCCAAAAGAAGTGTTTGTAGATATTGAAAAGATTTCAAATATGGAAGACGGCAAGGTTTTGGTTATCTGCACTGGGGCACAAGGTGAGCCGGCAAGTGCATTAAGCAGACTTGCAAATGGTGAGTTTAACAAAGTTGAAATTGGCGACAATGACACAGTTATTTTGTCTTCATCTCCAATACCTGGAAATGAGTTTATGGTAAACAGAATTATAAACAACCTTTCTAAAAAGGGTGCGATTGTAATTCACGAAGATGTTCACGCATCTGGACACGCTTGTCGTGAAGAGTTGAAGACAATGCACAGTTTGGTTAAGGCTAAGAATTTTATTCCAGTTCACGGTGAATACAGACATTTGCTACGCCACTCAGAACTTGCAAAAAGTCTTGGTATGAGAGATGAAAATGTAATGATGGTTGAAAATGGTGCACAAATTTCACTTAGAAATGGGCAAATTACAAGACTTGAAGATGTCAAGGCTGGTGAAGTATTAATTGACGGCTTTGGAATTGGTGATGCAACAAGCGTTGTTCTTCGTGATAGGGCTCAACTTGCAGAGGACGGAATTTTGATTGCTACCGTTGCAATAAATAAGGCTAGTGGTGAAGTTATTGGAAGTCCAGTAATTTTGACAAGAGGTTTGGTGTATCAAGATGAAGCCGAAAAACTTAATGCAGAAATTCAAAGGATATTGGTTGAAGCACTTAAAAACATTAAAGAAATGCCAAAATTTGACATTGACGAAGCAAAGATGATTTTACGTCGTCCAATCAGAAACTTCTTTGTCAAGAAAATCGGCAGAAGCCCAGTAGTACTTCCAGTATTCCATTTAATATAAAATAAACAAAAAAGAGATAAAATTATGATAAACGAAAAAAGAAGAGAAGAATTAAAAGAATTTCGTGAAAGACTTGGTGATTTTCCAATCATCAGGCCCAAAACTGCGTCGCTAATTGAAAAGATTGTTGACAAACTAAACCCTAATATGGTGCTTGAACTTGGCTCTGGCAGAGGGTTCAGTTCAGTTGTTATTTTAAGTGCGTCTGAAAAATCTAACTTACTTGCAGTTGAAAGGGATAAAGATAACTTCCAAGAATTGTTATTTGCCCTAGGGGACTTTGATTTCTATGACAGAGCACTTCCAGTTAATGCAGATGCCGAAGACATTACAACAAGTCTTGTGAATGCAAAAACTGTTCAAAAATTTGATTTAATTTTTGTCGATTGTAATAAGTCAAGTTATAACAGAATGTATGATAAACTTATTACGCTTCTAAGCGATGGCGGTGTTTTAATTGCTGACGATGTGCTATATCACGGGAAGGTAGAGGGAGAACCTGAAATTCCAGAGAAGAAGCACAGAACCATTGTTGTTAATATGCGTGAGTTTATTGATAAAGCACAAAAAGACAATAGGCTTGAAAATGTAACCTTGTATGATTTTGAAGATGGGGTATTGGTTGCAACCAAGAAAACGGTAGAACACGCAAATCAATAACCAAGCCAAAGTTTTACAAGGGAAAAGTTATTATGGGAAACAGTAACAACGATGTAGTTTATGAAAAGCGAAAAAAGGGGAGCCGACTTTTATTCGGTTTCACTCTTTTTTCGATGCTGTTTCAAACGGTTTTAACCTTTACATTACTTTTGAAAAGCACCGAAGAAAATATGATGCTTACAAAAATTACAACGTGGTTATTCATCATTTACGCAATCGCTTTCATTTTGCTTACAATTACTTCAATGCATTCAAGAAGATATGAAAAAGAGAGTGTATCGATATACAAATTCACGATGAAATGGTTTAAAAGAATAGTCAATTTTATCTTAGTTGTAATGTCAATTATGAACATTGTAACAGCATCGAAGATTGACGGATTTGCACTTGCTGGTGCGATACTACTTTTAGTTGTAAACATCTTTTTAATATCTTTGGATATATTTATTTCTGGGGTTAAATTTTGGTTTGGTAGAAAAATCAAAAAATGGAAAAGAAAAAAGGCAGATAAAGAAAGAGAAAAAAGACTTGGGTATTAAGTTATCTAACGCTTGAGATACGCAAGATAAAAATTTAAGGAGAAAGATTTTGGAAAATACATTTGAGTTGCTGGCACCTGCTGGCGATATGGAAAAATTAAAGACTGCTATTCACTTTGGTGCTGATGCTGTATATTTTGCAGGTAAGAAGTTTGGGCTTCGTGCATTTGCTTCCAATTTTGAGAACATCGCTGAGCCTGTTGAGTATGCACATAAGTTTGGTAAAAAAGCCTATGTAACAGTGAACATCTATCCAAGGAATAATGACTTAGATGAACTTGAAAAGTACATTAAGGAAATCGAAAGGGCTGGTGCGGACGGTGTTATTGTATCAGATATAGGAATTATGGACACGATTAGTCGTGTGGCTCCAAGCCTTGAACTTCATATAAGCACTCAGGCAAATACAACTAATATTAATAGTGCGATGGCGTATGTTAATCACTTTAATGCAAAGAGAGTTGTACTTGCAAGAGAATTAAGTTTAGATGAGGTTTCGCTTATAACCAAGAACTTGGCAGAAAAAAATGTTGAAGTTGAAGTCTTTGTTCACGGAGCGATGTGTATCTCATACTCTGGAAGATGTTTGCTTTCAAACTACCTAACTGGCAGAGATAGCAATAAGGGCGAGTGCGTGCAAGCGTGCAGATACAGTTATTATTTATCTGAAAGAGCCGATGCCCCTGAGAACTCTAAGTTCGCCGAAGAACGCAAAGATAATTATTACCAAATTATGGAAGACAATCGTGGAACTTATATTTTAAACAGTAAAGACCTATGCTTGGTTCACTATTTAAAAGAATTAATGAATGCGGGTGTTAAGTCGTTTAAAATAGAAGGCAGAATGAAGTCGCCATACTATCTTGCGACTGTTGTAAATACCTATCGTAGGGCAATTGATGCAATAATCAATAACCAAGAAGATAAAAGATTAAGTTCGGCTGACTATGTAACCGAACTTGAAAAGTCAAGCCACAGAAAATATACAACTGGCTTTATGGCGAGCGACGGCGAAATTCGTCAAAACTATGAAACCAATCATCAAACCCAAACAGCAAACTTTTTGGGAATAGTCAAAGGCAAAAGAGTTCGTCGTGATGATGGAAGGGTTGAACTTTTGGTTGAAATGCGAAACCGCTTCAAGCAAGGCGATATAATTGAGATTTTGTCGCCAACGATGGCATTTAATCAAAGATTTGTAATTGAAGAGATGCAAGACGCAAACGGCGAAGTTATAACCGACGCTAAGAAAGTGCAACAAAAGTTGTATCTATTGCTTGCACCAACGCACAGTGATGCATCAATGCTTGCTGAGAACTCTCTCCAAGCAATCTTAGAGGGCGATATTATCAGAAGTGTCTAGTTTTTAATATTTGTGCATTGTATAATTTTATGCATATTTAATAAAGAGAGAGGAGTTGTTGGGTGGGAGATTTTTCGTTTTTTTGGTAATGTTTTTAATTTATGTTGCAATTACTGGTGTGACTAAAATGTTTAAAAAGTAATTAAAGCATATAATTCAGTAGAAGTATATAAAATAAGTTGTTCGTGCGAAAGTACGAACAACTTGTTTTATGAAAGAAAAATGAAAAAATAAGAGTGAAAAGGTATGTTGCGATGCCACGATTTAGGGGACGGCGTTTCGACGTTCCGCACAAGTTTTGTTAATAGATATCTCATTGACGGCTATGCCTGTACCGCAGTAAAAATGTTTAGATTTTTGAGATAAAAAATTCCAAACAGGTTCACCTTAGTATTTTTACAAGGTGGTTCTGCTTGGAAGAATTTTATCCAAAAAGATGAATGTTTTTACGGATTGTTTGTTCCGCCGGTTCGGTAGAGAGGCGGAACTTATATACTCTCTTTAATCTTTTTCAAGGCAATTTTTTCAATTCTTGAAATATACGACCTTGAAATTCCCAAGCGGTCGGCAATCTCTTTTTGCGTCATAGGTATTTTTTTGAACAACCCATAACGGTGAGCGATGACAAATCTTTCACGCTTATCGAGGGTGGTGTTCGCAATTTTTTCTATTTTTTCCAAAGCAATTTTTTTTGATGTGGCGTTTTCAAGGTCGGTATTTGGGTCGGCTAGAATATCTGAAAGCGACATATCGTTACCGTCTTTATCAACGCCAATCGTACTATCAAGAGAAATATCGCCGTTCAATTTTTTTTCAGAGCGAAAGAGCATTAATATCTCATTTTCAATACACCTTGATGCGTAGGTCGAAAAACTGCTTGCTTTTTCAGGATTAAAGGTTCGGACTGCTTTAATTAAACCAATAGTTCCAATGCTTATAAGGTCGTCGGTGTCTGAAAAATTGCTTTTGTATTTGTTTGCGATGTGGGCAACAAGGCGTAGGTTATGCTTAATTAATTTTTCTTCGGCTTCAGGGTCAGAAGATTTTTTTTCTTTTGCTGTTTTAATCCTTTCAAAATACATTTTTTCTTCTTCTGGCTTTAACTTTTTTTCAAAACTATTTGGACTTGACAACTTGCCTGTGAATAAAAAAATTTTACTTAAAAGTTTAAACAAACAATCTAAAAACATATGTAAACTTTGCTCCTTTCAAAAAGTGATATATACAAAGTTTATTGCAAAAGGTTACAAAAAATGACAAAATAATGGTGCTATGCCAGACAGAGTATGCCAGACATAGCATTTTAAAAGGCTGGAATTTCCTATATTTTTTGTAAAAACCCAAAATTTGTTGACTAACTAAATTTATTGCAATATAATGGGTTGTGTAAATATTATGAAATTATGGTTTTTAGGGGTTGAAGTTATGAAAAGATTTTTTGCATCAATTTTAAGTGTCGCTGTCATTTTTGTGGTTGCTATCAGCGTAACTGCTTGTGATAAATTTCAAGGGAAAACTTTTGAGTTTGCTGGGGTTGATGTAGCATATATAACTGAAATTAACGAAGAAGGGATTGTTACAAAATACGAAACACTGCCTATTGACAGTTACTGCAAAGATATTTTGGGAATTCAAGACCTTGCCACCAGAAATGCAAAAATTGAAGAACTTAAAACAACTTATGGCATAGTTAATCAGTATTACAAATTTTCAAGAACTAATGAAGTGCGTCAAATTCGTGAAGATATGGACGAGTTGACTGGTTCAAAAATTTCAGAAGTTGTTTTACTTACTTATGCACTAGAGGGTAATGCAATGCAAATCACAAGGTCAGAGTTAGATGAAAATGGCTGTGGGCTTCAATACACTGAAAGGATTGAAATCATAACAAGTTCACAACTTCAAAAATATCACTGGGGAACAACCACTTACGAAAGCAGGTTTACCGAAGAAGATGTAACAAATCATACAATATATCGACTAGTCGTAAATTATATGTCATATTAGTTCCCTTTCTCTATCAAGCGGTCACACCACATAGTCCGTAAATATTCGTTTTTAGGCAAAAACACATAAAACAGAACCGTCGTGTAAAAATATACGCCGAACTTGTTTTATGTGTTTTTATTTTGAAAATCTAAAGATTTTTACTGCGGTATATACACAGACGGGAACAATTTTGCGTGAGAAATTGTTGTTGGGAATGTTTGCTTGACAATCAATAAGTTAATATAGTACAATTTACATTAAATAGAACTGATTAGGGGGTTTTGATTGTGAGTACTTGTAAAGAGATTATAAATGAGCGAAGAAGCGTGCGTTCTTTCACTAACGAAAAAATAAGTGAAGAAGAATTGTTTGATATTTTAGATTGTGGAAGACAAGCTCCATCATCAAAGAATTATCAACCTTGGAGATTTTACATCTTAAATGATGAAGAAAAAAGAAATCTTTATGAAATGATGATGGATAAATTAAATAAAAACAACACTGAAAAGACAGGATTAGCCACTGCAAAAATTTTAAATGACGCAGGGCAGGTTGTTGTTGTGTATGCAGACAGAGAAACTTTACAGGCAAAGGACTCAGGAATGTATTCATTAATGCTTTCAGTTGGTGCGTGTATTGAAAATATGTTGCTTCGTGCAACAGAACTTGGCGTTGCAACACTTTGGATGTACGATGTTGTAGTTGTTGCAAAAGAACTTGAAGAATTATATTGTCCTGACGGTATGTTTGTGTCGGCAATTTGTTTTGGAAAAGAAGACAAAGTTTTGCCAAGAGCAAAGAAGAAAGATTTGAAGGATTTAATCGTAAACAAGTAATTAAGGGGTTTTAAGGAGAGAAACAATGGCAAAAGAGCAAAGCAGACATGATATTATAAGAGAGCATATGCACGAAATCGCTGACAGGTACAAGGCGTTAGCTCGTGAAAAGGAAAAAACAAGTGAACAAGGCGATTACTCGGCGTCTTTCCATATGAACGCTTATTCGCAACTTTCTTATTTGACGGAGGGTTGTAAAACGGGAAGATGCAGTTTTTGTGCTTATGGTCAAACTAACAGCAAATTGACGCCAAAGCAAGTAGAAATTGAAACCGAGAAGTTTATACAAGAGATTGAGCAAAGAATAAGAGAAGGGAATCCTACCTACGCAGTATTATTTGACTCAGTAGGTTCAATTTTTGATAAAAATGAATTTTCAACAGAGAACCTTGATGTTGTGTTTGATAAATTAGACGAATTGCTTGAAAGGGTCCCAATGATTGAAGAAGTTGCCTTTGAAACACACTATGGCACACTTGGGACGGTTGATAAAGAAGGGACTTATGTATCGTCAGATGCTATTGAAAAATTAATCGATTTTAAGCAAAGGCATCAATCGGTTGGAACTTATGTGATTGAGTTGGGTTTGGAATCTACCAATCCAGAATTAAGAACAGAATTGTTGTTTAAGCCAATTGATAACGAGATGTATAAAAGGTCGGTTAAGCACATGCACGACAATGGAATAAATGTTGACGTAAACATTATGGCAACATTGCCATTTCTAACAAAAAAAGAACAAATCGCAAACGCTGTAACAAGTACAATGGAAGCGTTAAAGCCTTATGAAGATGGTGGCTTTGGTGTTGACAACGTTGTTTTGTTCCCATTGAATGTACGTGAAAACACATTTATGGGACACTCGTTCAAAAGCATTAAGGCATACGAACAGCAACATCCAGATTGGGGAAAACCTAATTGGTTAGATGATGAATTTCCAATATGGTCGTTGGTTGCGACATTAAACGCATTTATTGAAACTGGGCACGAAGATTTGTTAAGTCAAATAAGTGTTGCGTGGTTTGGTGGACGTTCGGTTTATGAATCAGACATCGAACCAAAAGACTGGGAAGACACATATGATGCTTTTGTGCAGTACCGCAAGAATGGAAGTGGGGAAAACAGCAGGGCTAACATAATAAGAAAGCTTACTCAACACCCAAAATACAAAGCGTTTATGGCAAGTATTGAAAATGAGCCACAAACCAACCTTTCATTTGCTGAAAGAGCAGAGTTTATTCAAGAACTAAATGAAAAAGTAGGGCTTCCAATTAAATCGCCTTGTGCAAAACAAAGTGGCGGAGAGTCTGGTGGAGATGAATAAATCCCACCTCAAATGGTTAAGATTGTGTTAAATTTTGCAATTATTGTTTTTGGAATGAACATTGATTAAGTAAATGTAGTTGTTAACGACATCGCAATTTATTGACAAATTAATAAAAATGATATATAATAATGTTTGCCAGTCTAAACTGTCGCGCTTGTTTGGTCACGCCAGAAATGGTGCGGGTAAACGGTGAGGAAAGTCCGAGCATCACAGAGCAGGACGCTTGCTAACGGCAAGCCAAAGTAATTTGAGGAAAAGGGCAACAGAAATAAACCGCCAAGAACTTTCTTGGTAAGGGTGGAAAGGTAGGGTAAGAGCCTATCAGTTTGTATGGTGACATACATCCGCTGTAAACTCCGTTCGATGCAAGACAAAAGGGGACGCCAGTTTTTCGTGGGAAACCTAAAAAACAAGACGTATGGTTGCTCGCCAGCACCCTTGAAAAGTCGCAACAGAATCGCCCAGCAATGGTCGGTCAAGATAGATGGCAGTTGAATACAGAACTCGGCTTACAGACTGACAAATTTTTATGAAGACCCCTTGCGAATTAGCAAGAGGTTTTCTTTTTATTAAAGAATTAAACATTATAAATTTTGTCTAATATTGACAAATCAAGTTTTGTGTGTTACACTGAGAAACAAGAACAAACCCAAGGAGAAAAATTTTTATGGCACTTACTACAAAAACCGTATCTGGTTTCAGAGATGTACTTTTTACAGACGTTTCAAGAAAGGTTGAAGTTGCAACGGAAGAAATTCGCAAGAAACACCCAGAATATACCGAAGAAGAAATTGTTTTTCAAGGTCACTTAAAAGCTTTTCAAAACGCAAGGGCTTCAAGCTCAAAGAACTATACTCTTGAAGAGATTAGAGCATTAGTTATGGCTAACTATTTTTTAACATCGCCTGAGATGAACGTCAGAATGACACAAGCCGTAATGGACGTAATCAGCAGATATCCACAACGCTCAAGCGCTTTAATATCAAAAACAGCAAAGGATTATTCTGTACAAATTCAAGGAAGAGTTTATTGCAAAAGTGACGACTCTCACTCTCATTGCTTAATTCCAAACGAATGTATTAAAGGAATTGCAGAGATTGCATTGCCAAAATATATTGCATTTATTAAAGGACTTACTAATCAAGAAGTTTCAGATATTATTCGTACAACAGTGCCATTTGCAAAGCACGAAAACAACAAAAGAACAAGAACTGAAAGAACACAATTCGGCGATAAGTCAATTATGGCATTTACAAGCCCAGAAACATTAAAAGGTTATGCAGTAAGACAATCGGTTCCATTAACTCTTAATATCTTATTGCAAGCAAGATTAAAAAATCCTGCACAGACAACAAGTTCTGATTTAAATGAACAATAATTACTTTGTGTAACAAATATCTATTAATTGAAATAATAAGAGGACGTTACGCAAGTGAGTTTGATTAATTCTATCAGAATGAAAGACTATATTATAAACGACAAAGGCTTTTGTGAACAATTGGCGGATAGTCAATTATACAAAAGCCTTTTGGCTGTTCAATTGAAAAACGCATCGCAAAGTGCAAGGTCTAAAATAGCCTTAAAATTAAAAGAATATACCCTTTTTGAACGACTACACAAAACCTTCCTTTACGATGAAGATTTTATCGGTGGTCTTATTAAAAATTGTTCGGCTATTGAAAGGGCTTTTATTGTCTTGCAGTTAAACAGGCTTTGTTTATTTGATGGCTCTGTTGATATTGATTATTGCATAAACAAAAATTTAAGCGAAAAAAAGATGCAAAACGCAAAGAGTAGTGTTACAATAGGTTTTGCAAGGTATAACGAAAGCCTTATTGAAGATATATTTAAATCGACTAATGGAATTTTGGAAGTTGAATTAAAACAATATTTTTATGGGCTTAGCGATGATGAGTTAAAAGAAACGTCTGTGGTGCTTTTAAAATTTATTAATGAGCATATCGATTTAGAAACCAATTATTTTCTAACTCCTAAGCAATTTACAAACCGAATGAAAGATTTGTGTGCAATAAGAGCGTTTATTAATGCCTCGCAAAGTAAAATAGAAAGAGATTATTTGACAAACAATTATTCATCAGAGTTCTAAATAAAACCGCATCAAATTGAAGAAATTTCAATTGGTGCGGTTTTTGCTTTGTATTTGTATTATAATCAAGATTATTCAAAAATTAGGTAAACGCCATTTGGGTCGTCGTGATAGATGATTCTGCCATTAGAGTATTGTTCTGGTAGTGTGTTGACGGTTCCGTCAGCAAAGGTGTAGGTAATATTTAAAACATTGCCGTCAATAGCGTATTTACCAGTGATAGTATAGTCAATCACACTTGGCTCGTCTATAATTGTAAATTTAATAACGATTTTGCCGTCGTAACCCAGTTTAATAGTAAAGTTTTTATATCCGTCAATAATAGCTTTTTGTTCGTCACTTAAGTCTTCATAATATACAACCTTATCATTTTCCACGTCGGCAATACCAACTAATTTGTAGGTCTTTTCAACGCAACCTGTAAGCATTACTGAAGATAGTATAAAAAGCACAACAACACTTAAAACTGACAATATTTTTTTCATCTAAGTCCACTCCAAAATTATTACTTATAATATTAATTCTTACATTAAACTTTGTCAACAAAAAATCATTAAGTTTATAGTTCGCATCAATTGATAAAAACATCAAATCATTTTCGGCAAATCCAATAGCAAATTCTAAAAACCACCTAAAATAGTTTGATTTAAACAATAGAATTGTGTTAAACTTATAATGTACTTAGTCGTAATTTGGTAATGTTTGGAGGTAAACACAACAATGGCGGTAGAGAAAATCTCTCTTGAAGAAATAAAGATGTTTAAATTGCGAGAGGAGGCCAACTTATATGAAATTTCACATGCGGCAGAGTTGGAAGAAATAAAGAATAATCCAATAAAGACAAAAAAAATAATAAAACGTAAAGCTGACGGGACAGAGGAAGAATATCTGTTTGTTCCTGATGGTAAACCTGACGAAACTTACATTACAAGGTGTGCAGAAGCTGTTTTGAATGTATTGCCAGATTGTAATGAAGAATTTATCCGTGCGGAAATGGAAAAGACGGGAGCAACAGTAGAAGAAGTTATTGCATATTATTTAGCGTTGGTTGAATCAGTTGTTGAAGATGGAACAATTCCAGATGTTGATTATGACGATATTTCTGACGAATAATATGTGATTTCGTTTATGTTAAAAACAAGGAGTAGATAAAGATATCTTTTGACTTGCTTTAAAAATTGCAAAAATAAAGAATATATAATGAAAGGAGAATTAAAATGAAAGAAGCAGAACTTTATGACAGAGAGGGCTTTTTAAAAACAGCGGTGGAGAACTGGAAAAAATTAACTAAAGAAAACCCAGCGTTGGCGAAAGAAATTATGGCTAATCCACAGATGTACGATTATAAAAAGGTAAAATCTACAACTGGTGCGGTTTATTGTGTGCCAGTCTTATTAAGCGAAGAAGAAATTCAAAGAAGAATGGATGAGATGAAAAAATATGATAATATGCCAACAATTGACGAATATGTTGCATATTTTAGAAGCCGTGGCGACAGAAGAAGCGATGACGAATTGGTTGTAGCATACGCAGAAGAGTATTATGATTAATAAAAAAGGAGAAAACTAAAATGCCATACAGATCAGAGATAGATCAATTAAGATCTGGAATTTTAAAAGATAAAGAAGATAAAAGATTTCAAGAAAGAGACAATAAAATAAATGATTTGAATATCAAATTTCATGAGAAACAAGCAGGTAAAATTAACAAACAAATTGACCGAATTAATGAAGCACGTGAGGGTGGATTATTAGTAAAGCTTGCAAGTTATATCTTCCAAACTGGCAAGCTAAAAAAATTGGAACGAAAACTTGGGGCGATTGAAAATATAATCAATACAATTGAAATTGCAAAATTGAAGGTGCAGACTAAGATTGATGTGCTTGAAGATAGCATTCAAAACAAAACAGACAGGCTAAATACTTTAAGGACACTGCAAAACCAGCATGACTTACAAAACGGCTTATCACCACAACCACAACAAGGTCAAAATCCTCAACCACCACAAGGACCAACGCTTGAACAATTAAAGAAAGAACAAGAATTAAGGGTCGCTGCGGAAAATGCAGCGAAAGCAGCAGAGGCGGCGAAGATAGACGCAGAAAAGAAAGCGAGAGCGGCAGAGGAAGCAAGGGCAACAGCGGCAAAGAAAGCCAAAGAAGAAGCTGAGCAAGCAGCGGCTAAAGCGAAAGCTGCTGCGGAAAAGGCAGCGGCAGATGCAAAGAAAGCAAAGGACGCTGCAGTAAAAGCAGCGGTTGACGCCGCATTAGAGCAAGCAAAAAAAGATCAAAAATCCGCAGTTGACGCTGCAGTAAAATCAGCAAAAGAAGAACAAAGGAAGTCAGATAAAGTAGCCGAAACCGAAGAAAAAAGGAAGAAAGCTGAAGCCGATAAAGAATACAGAAAGAAAGAAATTGATCGTCTTAAAAAAGATTTAGCTGAAGCACAAAAAAAGATTGAAAGACTTGAAGCTGAAAAACAGTCCAATGCGACACCGCAAACACCAGATCAAGACGGAAAGGGCTCTAATCCTGATAATGACGCAAGAAAAAGTAGGGTTGCTAAGAAGGCAAAAGATAAAACTAAGACGGCACAAGATTCTATTGATACAACGGGTGCAAATCCAGATGAGGTAGAAGACAAAAAGAAAAAAGCAAAAGATAAAAAAGCAAAAGATAAAGCTAAGACGGCACAAGATTCTATTGATACAACGGGTGCAAATCCAGATGAGGTAGATGACAAAAAGAAAAAAGCAAAAGATAAAAGTGATGAACAAGAAACCCCTCAAACTCCTGACAATCCACCAAAGAAAAAAGGTCAGCCTACAATAAAACAACCTGCACAAGATGCAAAGGGGAAAGTAAAACAAATGCAAACAGGACCAGCGGTTAAGATATCTGAATCAGGCGTAGTTGATTGGGAAGACCCGCATAACAAGGCATTGTTTGAAAATATGGGCAAAACCAAAAAAGGGGGAAAGAATTCAGAATTAGATGCGGTTGCTGCAGTCATACGGATGAATCCGTCTGTGTATACTAGTATTCCACTAGACTATATGGTAAAAGCATCTAAAAAGACATTTAAACGAGCGTCTAACAATGAAGTGTCTATAGATCAGTATCTTTACGATGTTGCACTATTATTTGCAACAGAGGCAAAAGATTGGGATCCAACAAAGGGCAAAGGCAAAACACACGATTCTGTACTTGAAGCCAAAAAAGCTTTTGATGAAGCCAAAGCCAAAGAAGCGAAAGAAAAGGGTGCCGATCAACCGAAAAAGCCAGCGCCAATTCAAGAAAAGGGGGAGCAAGATGCCCCAACAACTTATATTGGTGAATTTGTAGACGGCTAAATAATCAAAATTTAAAAAACAAAACGGTGAAAATCGTTTTGTTTTTTTGTGCAAATAAACTATAATATAAAAGAAGTAGTATGACTATTTAATTCTTAAAATGGGAGAAAATTTAAATGGCACAAACGCCTTTTGATGGTAGAGATTTTAAAATTCAAAGTGAAGATTTACCAACTACTCGTAACGTAGGCTCAGTTGGAAACTCTGGTGGTCGCCAAATGAGTGGATTGATTGTTTCGGCTAAGAAAAAAAAGATTGAAACATCAGGTCAGCATCGCTCGGAAATTATCAGCAAAGACATTGGAAGCGGAGCAATCAAAAGTTCATCGGCAAATGGAAGAATGAGTTTAAGCCGTGAAGCCGAACGAAAAATCCAGTCAGAATCGCTGGAATATGTTATGAGAAAAACGGGCAAATTTGAGTTTTTCTGGTACCCAACTTTTGTAATATTAGGTCTTTTATGTTTAATTCTTGTACCTATTTTTACAGATATGACGACTGTCGATTTAATATTGCTTTTTGTATGCGTTTTTAATCTTTGGCTTTGTATGACTGCAAACAACTTAGTTGCTAAGGGAATGCGTGTTGGACTTTTGCTTTGTGCTGTTAATATGTTGATATATGTAGGCATCTCTGTATACCAAAAGATTTGGGGTGAAGTTATTATTAACTTAGTACTTTATATCCCGCTTTCAGTGATTGGCTATTTCAATTGGGGAAAGGGTGCTGAGGAAAGTACTGTAAATATTGTAAATAAAATGAACGGGATACAACTTTTAAAGTATATTTCGATGTTTATTGGAATTACAGTTGGTGTTTGGGCAGTGTTAGAGTATGGCTTAAAGCAAAAATTTGCGATTTTTAATGCAGTTAGTATTGCAGGTTGCATTGTTGGCGACCTTTCAAGAAATAAAAGATTTTTTGAAGTTTGGTATTTTTATATGCTATGTAATATTGGCGGAATCGCTTTGTGGTCATTACAAATATTCTCTGGCGGGGGAGAAATATCACTTGCGATATTGCCAACAGTAATCAGTTTTATGGCGACCCTTTCAAACAACTTCAATGGAATTTATATTTGGAATATTCTATATAAAAACAAACATAAAAATGGCGGAGTTTACCTTGCAAAACGCAAAGTAGATATCCGTAAAATAGTTCGTTTAAAAAGAACATACAAAAAAATGACTTGTAAAGAAATTTAGTTACGGTCGCCTAAATGGGCGACCGTTTATTATTTACTACACAAAAATTTCACCTAGGTTCTTTTGAATTATTATTAAAACTATTTGCTAAACTAATAGGTGATGTGATAAAATATAAAAGGATAGTGGGGTAGTGTTAAAACCACAGAAAATTCGGCAAATTTAGGAGGCAACTTTTATGATTTCAAAACAAGAGCAAAGAGCAGAATCAGATTATTTAAAGTCAGTACTGTATGTACTTGGAAAAGAGATTGAGAAGAAAGAGTCTGTCAAGGACCAAATTGAGGGTGACATAAAGGTTGCTATGAAATATATTTGGGAAGAGGGTAGCACCGAAGCTGATGACTTCATCAATATTCACGAAAGTATCCGTCAATTAAATCGTGGTGTTTTGCAAAGCGACAAGACATTGAAAGCCTATCGAAGAATGCTTTCAAGTGCTTATTTTGCAAGAATAGACTTTGATGACGGCACCGAAGTTCTTCCAATTTACTTAGGAATTGCAAGTTTAAAGGACGGCTCAGAGTTTTATGTTTATGACTGGCGTGCTCCAATTTGCAGTCCTTTTTATGACGCAGAAATTGGCGAAGCAAGTTACACACTTCCAGACGGCACAGAAATCAAAGGAAAGATTACATTGAAACGACAATATAAGGTTGAGGGCGACAAAATCTTAGAAATCTTTGACACCAACACCCAAGTTGTAGACAATGTTTTAAGCAAACTTTTATCTACCACAGGCTCAACCAAAATGCGTAACATCGTTGCTACCATTCAAAAAGAGCAAAATAAAATTATTCGTAAGCAAGATATTGATATTTTAGCCGTTCAAGGTCCAGCAGGCTCGGGTAAAACATCGGTTGCTTTGCACAGAATCGCATATTTACTTTATGCAGACAAAGAGAATTTAAACAAGTCTAATATGCTTATTTTGTCGCCAAATGAGGCGTTCAGCGATTACATAAGTGATGTTTTACCACAAATGGGTGAAGATAATGTTTATCAAACTACCTTTTATGATTATGTTCAAGCGTACACTCGTGAATTTAAAATCAAAAGCAATATGAACGATATTTATGAAGAGTTGTTTGTAAATCAAAAGACTCCATTTTTCAAATCAATTCGTTTTAAATTTTGGCCGGGATATATTAAACTACTTGAAAATTATTTAGAAGAAAGCAAATTTAAACTTTTGGGAATAGATGAAGACATTGTACTTGATGGCGAATTAATGGCGAATTGTGAGTTTTTAGCAAGGTACGTAGAAAATAACCTATCAAACTCAACAATGCGTATTTACGAGCAAGCAAAACTTGTCAATGAGAAAATTTTGTCAATTGCTGGTGTAAGGCTTGTAAAAAATAGCAAGGGTAAAGCAAAACTTGAAAAAATGCTTAAAGCAAACTTGAAGAAAATTCGTGCAAAATCTATTTACACAGAATTATACGGCGATTTAAACAAATTTACTGAAAGAGTGCAAAATATCTATAACGAACTTGGAACAATCAAGCAAGAGCGTCTTTCAATCAAAGATTTAAAAGAAATTTTTGACTATACCCAAGACCTTCTTAACAAAAACATTATTCCATACGAAGATGTTATGGCATATTTATATATGAAAGAAAGAGTGACCGGCACTGTGACTCAAACTGGAATTAAGCAAGTTGTAATTGATGAGGCTCAAGATTATTCACTTGTACAATATAAATTGATTTCAAATGTCTTCAGAAATGCTCAAATTACAATACTTGGTGACTTAAACCAATCAATTATGCCGTTTGTTAATTATACGAACTATGACAGTATTTTAAGTGTATTAAAAGAAGACCGTGTTCACAGTAAAATTGAAACACAATATTTAACAAAGACCTATCGAAGCACGGTGGAAATTAGCACTTTTGCAAATAAGGTGATAGGTGCGGAAACCACACCAATTAAAAATCAACTTGACCGACATGGTGAAGAAGTTAAGGTCTTCCAAGATGTATCATCAGGTGATAAAAGTCTTATTGTAAAACACGCAAAGGAATTAAAGACCGAGGATAATACTGTCGCAATTATATTCAAAACAGCAAAAGAATGTAAAGACTTCCAAAAGTCGCTTGGAAGAACATCTGCTTCAAAGCAATTCACATTTATGGTGGACGGCAACAATGACTTTGTAAACAACAAAATTATGGTATTGCCACTTTATATGGCTAAGGGATTGGAGTTTGATGTAGTATTAATTCCAAGAGCCAATGAAGATAATTACAACAAGAAGAACAAAAAATTGTTCTATGTTGCGTCAACTCGTGCAATGAACACTCTTCGCATTTATTACGACGAAGTGCCAAGTTCTTTAATATTATAGTATAGTATAATAAAACACCTTATATGGTAAATCCATAAAAGGTGTTTTTCTTGTTATAAAATATTATTCATGTTACTCAGCTTGCTCGTTGTGATTATTTAAGAGAAAATTTGTCAACTCGGTTTTACCTTGCTTTTTTGCTATTTCAGCGAAGTCAGAAGCGGATATTGGTCCGAACTCAATAAAATATTGAAGTTCGCCCATAGTGTAATTATCATTAATATCAACCAACTTGATAAATTCTGTTGCAAGAAGGGTAATGTCTGCGTTTTTAACATATATTGCAAAGTTTGCAATGCTTCTTAGAAGTTGCGTATTGATTATTATTTTTTGAAGTCTTTGAATGTTTGCAAGTGGTACGTTTTCTGCAAAGTCAATGATAAGAGCAGGATCTCCGTCATTAATGATTATGTCTTCCAGCCTGTTAACTTGGCTTATTTCGGTAAGTCCAGAAGCAACAGAAGTAAGTGTTAAATATGATTGACTCATTATTGCATAGTCGACTAAAATTGCCTGTTCTTCTGGGTCGGTTAAACTTTCTGCTAGTTCTTTAAGTGCATTCCTTCTTTCTTTTGGTAATAATAGGGTTGCTTTAAAAATTTCAAATGCGATTTCATCTTTTCTTGACATAAATATACTCCTTATGCGGAATTATAGCACAGAGATGTTAATAATTCAAGAGTTTTTAATAAGTAATAAATATCTATAATTGTTAGTTGGCTAGTTTTTTTAATTAACCCCCCTTGAAAATGTAAATAATATATGATATAATGACACAAAATGTGAAAATTGATGGAATTCCTTTTGAATTCGCAATTTTTTAGGGGGATATATGTATTTAGAAAACATTGAAAAAGGCGCAAGAGAGTTTGTAAAGGGTATAAAAGACGCAAAGATTTTGCATTTGAGAGACAGTGAGGTTGTTCATCTTTTTAACTCGTCTGTTATTCCGGTTTTTTCAAATGGTGCAAAACTTGACAGGATAAGTGAAAAGGTATTAAAGGACGGCTCAAAGTATGAAGCAGTGCGTCCATATTTGGTATGCTACAATAAAGCATTAGGGTGTAAAGTTTTATATCCAATGACCGCAAGCCAAACCGAAGAAACAATCAGAGAACATAAGCGTTATCATTTTGTCGAAGTTCCAGAAGAAGTTTATTGCTTCATCGACAGTGCAGTTCCGGGAAACAGATTTCATCAAGAAACACATAGCGAAGACAGTATGTCAACAGTTAATGTTGAAAGGGGTATCCCAATTTTTGCAGAGTGTTTAGATTATGATGATTTATGTATTGTGCACGACTATGATAACTTTTCATTTTCGCAAAGGGCATTACCAGTTGCACAAAGTTTTATAAAAGACCTTTATGGAAGATACAGCGAAGCCACTTTTAAAGCGGTAACTAATGCAAATGAGAATGTGTTTGCACTTATAAAAAACAGCACGAATGAATACGATCACCAGCATTATCGCCCAGCGGTTGCCTATCTCGCTATGTTTTTGAACTGGTCGGACAGTGCAGTGAAAAATAATTGGTTCAGTGATGTCTCTGAAATTGAAAGAGTGAGGTCTTTAAGGGAAATAACTTTAAAAGCCTATGTAGATTATTTAAGGTATTCAAAATTAATATATCAATTTCGTGGACAAAATCCAAAAGCCTATCATGAATTTACAGAAGCAAAAACCTTTGCGAAAAGACGAGATAATGGAGCTATTATTCAAAGTGATGTGCAAGATTTCCTTGAGCATAACGCATTGCTTGAAAATGGGGCTTTTGACCAAATTAAAGATTTGATGAGATTAGAAGCGACTGTTGAAGAAGATATAGCTTTTGCGTCAAAAGCAATCTCAATGTTTATTCAAGACAGTAAAAGAACGATTGATATGTCTGTGTCAAGTTTAAATATAAATGCTATTCGAGGCTATAAAGCGATGGCACATAATCAATACGACCCAAATGGACTAGAAAGGGTTAATAATGCTTTTGCAGGAGTTTGCAACTCAAAAATTAAGCAACTTGAAGACAAAAAAGCAAAAATTCGTAAAGAAAGAGAGGCAGAACTTGCAAGACGAAACGCAGAATCAAAGAAAAGACAAGAAGTCGTTCGTTCAAGAAGTGAAAGAGTGGCTGAAAATGTTAAAGAGGCGCTAAAAATTTATATTGAACACTATGCTGATGTTTTGTCTGAATGTGAAAAAGGTATTTTAATAAGACCAGAATATAAAAAAGTATCACAAGAGTTTATTAGACTTTTCACTTCGTATGACCCAAAATATTCAGAAGTTCGCGAATATATCCAAAACTCTGACAACAACCCAACACAAGCAAGAGTTTCGTCAGCGATATTAAATTTGTCTAAGTTCGTTGAAAATATAAGTGATGCGGTTGAAATAATTGACGACCAAATTTCAGCAAGAGCATTGCAAGACTATTTTTCAGGAGAAAGCAAAACTGTTGAAGGCGAAAACGACAGGCAAACAGTAAATGCTTTAGAATTAATGAGGCTTGTGCACAGTGAATTTACAAGAGCTTTTAAGGTTAACGGAACTAAAAAACTGACAAACGCACAAATGCAAGAAGTTGCAGATAAACTTATTGAAAAGGCGATGAGAAATAAAGATAAATTCTCAGACCTTGACATTGGTAAAGATTCAAGAGCCAGAACGGTTTACTTGGACGGTGCTTTGGAAGTTCTAGACAATGAATTATATGTTTTCCAACTTTGTGCAATATGTAAGCTTCATCAAGAGGCCTTAAAATTTGTAAAGGCGGTAAGATTTGCACATATCTCATTGCAAATGACAAGAAATGCAATAAGTGGATATTTTAAAGACGGATTTGAAGATGCCGAACAAATGATTATTGGTAATGTCGGTGGTCTTGAAGAGTTAATAGCACAAAAAGAGAAAGAAATTGAGGATATTTTAAAAGATAGGTCGGTTGATGTTACAGAAACAGCAAAGCGAATGAAAGAAATCGCTGACAGAGAATGTGAAATTTGTGCAAGAGAGCAAAACAATTTGCTTAAAATTCGAGAGTATTTAGAAAATATAAAAAGAAACAAGGCTGAATACAACGAATATTATAAAGAGATAATTGAATCAATTCCAAAATTTGTAAAAACCGAGAAAGAACAACGTGGAATAGGCGATGACTTTGGAGTGTTTGATGGTCATGGATTGGTGGTTACAGTTAAAACTGCCGGTGTTGATACATTCAGTAATGAGACAACTGATGAACTGACAGAAGATAAACCATTAACAGACGAAGAATTGTTGGATACGATGTTTATACATGGATTGATTAATCCTGCAGTATACAGCAAGATGTTAGTGACTAAAATTAAGTCGTCAAAGTCACTTAAAGAATTATTGGCGAATTTATCAGAAGTTAACACAAAATGTGATGTGTCTTGCGATGAGTTGTTGCAAGATTACACATATATTTTAAAGACATATGGTCAATTACTGGACTCTGTAAAAGCCATTAAACAGCATTCAGTTGATTCATATGAGGCACGAATGAAATATGCCGAAAACTTTAATCCTGTATGGGATGAAGTGGTTGATGGAAAGCCAATCCCAATGCTTTCAGATGATGCTGTTCAAAGGTTAAGAGAGGTATTTAAACTTGCAATTAAAGATCGTGCAAAAATTGATGAACAAATGTCAGACAATTTTTTGGAACAGTTAGTATATGGAATTTTAGCACACATACAAGATATCCCATTAAGAAGTAATAACCCAAACGAAAAAATTGAACAACGCTTTAATTATGACTCATTAGTTAAGGGTTCGGAAAATGTAGAAGGTGTGTCATATGCTGTAAACTTGAAAGAATATAAAGCGGATTTAGAAACAGAGTTAAATGTGATTCAATCTATTAAACCTACCAAGTTGTTTTTGGAACATTTTGATAATTATTATGCTGTTAGTGGTCTTTCATTTTTATCACTTCCTCTTATTTACGAACTACAGCATGAATATTTGTTAACCTCAATTGAAGAAGGTCGCTTAAATGGTGTATATGGTGGAGATTACAGACGGACAATGTTAAAAGCTATGGAGTTGAATAAACTAGTAGCAATTGCTTATGACGCCCTTAAATCGTTCGGTGGTGTAGATTGCTATGATTGTGTTTACGATTATTTAGTTGAAGCTTTACAAAGGGCTAAAAGTTTATCAGAATATGGAAAAGTTAAATTTTTGTCACCTGGTCGTGTAAGTCTAGGTAATGCTTCAGCCAGTCATAACTATGAAGCACACTATGCTGAATGGGTTAAGAGGGTGCATATGATTGAAAACGGCAGACTTCAAGAAGGCAGATATATTACAACAGAGGGCAGAGATGTGATTGCTGAAAAAGCAAGATTCACATTGCCAAATGCTTCTGATTTTGGGTCGTATACAAAAATTGGAACTCTTTCTCAGATTCAAGATATATTAGGGGGGAAAGGGACAATCCAGCCACCAGCAAAAGCAACCATTAGTGATGTTGAAAGTTTAAAAACTGGAGACCCAAGAATTGATGAAGTTTTGGACGAAATGGTGGCGGAAGGATTTGAAGTTAACGAGCAATTTATTTCTGCGTTTAAAGATGCTACGGCAATAATTGGAATGCTTGGTGGTGGAGATGGCTCAAACATTGCTGACGCCTCTAAATTTTTGGACAGCATTTCGCTGAAGAATCTTTTCGGAAAACATGAATCTGGCGAAGATGACTAAATTAATTGAATAAAAACAACAGAATTGACGGTTTTAAAGACCGTCAATTTTTCTTACCCCCTTGAAATTATATATTATATATGATATAATACAGCAAATAGAAAAGGGACTTAGTAATAAAGGGAATGCTGGGTCGCCGGAATGAGAATATCGGGGGATTTATGAATAAAGAACAGTTTATGCATTATGCTGGTCAACTTTACAGAGATTTAAGAAATACAAAAATAGTATTTTTATCAGAAGACTCTAAACTTTTAGAAGCAATCAATGGTGGAGATATCCCAGCATTTGAAAACGGCGGAGAACTTCAAGTAAGGACTGAAAAAGTTGACTCAAGCACAGGAAAGAAAAGTGCGGTAATAAGACCGTACTTGATTTGCTATAACTCAATATTAAAGTGTAATGTTCTTTATGTAATGACTGGAAGTCGAACAATTGAGCAGATTAAAAATAAAAGATATTATGACTCAGTTATAACACCAGAATGTCTTTATGATTATATCGACAGCGTGTTGACAGATGGCAGACTTGATATGTCAACTCACACAAAGGCAAACTTGTCAACGGTGTCGCTTACTCGAGCAATACCAATTCCGAATGAAATTACCAAGAAACTTGAGGCTGAATCGATGGTTGATTGGGCTAATGGAGACTTCGATTCAAGGGACATTCCAATTTTGCGTGAATTTATGTCGCATTTTTACGGAAAGGTTGACGAAAGTTTTATTACAAGGGCGACTAAGTCGGGCAGAGCACAAGAATGGTTCTTAGATAAAGAAGATTTTGTGTCGTGGCAAAAACTTTCAAGACCATCGGCAATTTACACAGCAATGTTTATAAATTTTGCATTAAGCGAGATTGAAAACCCAAAGGCTACCAACCCTTTAAAATTAAGACAATTAAAGAATATGGTTGAGGGTGCAACAACCGCCTATCTTGATTATTTAAGATTTATGAATGAAGTAGATGGTTATAAACGACTTCACTCAAAGGTCTATCGTGCATTTTTTGAAGCAAAATACAATATTGCCATAACATTTAGGTCTAACAAGTACGAAGATGCCTACCATGAAGTTATGAGCAGTTTAGAATGTCCTGACAGCGTGCGTGGAAAAGTAAGAGAGCTTTTAATTCGTGAAAGACAAATTGATAAAAATCTAAGTCTTGCGGTAAATGTTGCAATTTCTTATTTTAATGGTGAATCAAGGCGTGTAAATATTTCAGAAGTGCAAATGAATGAAAGTTTATTTCACTCTTTCACAAAAATGGCTGGGGCTTTTTCAGACAGCAAATACAAAGCACTTGTTGAGTCTTGGAACAAGAAAATTAATGCAAGGTTTGACGAACAAATTGCACAACTTGAGGAAAGAATTCAAATTGCAAAACAAGAAAAAGAACGAGAAGAATATCGCCGAAGACGAGAAAAAGAAGAACAGCTAAGAAAGTCAACTACAATAACAGAAAGAGCAAAAAGAGCTGTGGAAAATGCATTGGATTTATATCATCAATTTTATAAGGTTCCATTTGCAAATCTTTTGTCGGGACAGTTGTATAATACCGAAACAAAGCATCAAATTTCGGATTTTGTAAAATTATTTACAACCTATGCTGACGGTTCTGGATTAAGTATGAAAAAAGTTTTAAGAGATATTGATGAAAGAGATGCACAAAATTATCTCTCAGACAGAATTTTAGCGATGTCAGAATTTACCTCAGTTATGGATTCGTCAAGAATTGCAATTGAAGAGAGTGATAAAGCCAGAAAGATGCAGGCTTATATAAAGAGCCGTTCAAATCGTATTGGTGGAGATGAAGGCGAGGCTGTTGAACGAGCAATAGAGTTAATGACTTTAATCCATGAAGAATATGAAAGAGCAAGGAAGTTAAAACACTCAAATAATGAAGACAATCCGGTTGCGAACATTATAAAAAAAGTTTTAAAAGATGAAACTCGCTATTCAATTGTAGACTTCTCATCGGGCTCAAGTGCAAAGGCTTATTTTGACGATATGCTTTTGGTTCATCAAGTGCAAGAGAATGTTGCAAATGTATCAGAAATCTTTTCAATGCGTGTTGAAGCTCTTTGGGCAATGCAAGACTTAAAAGTAGAGTTTGAGCAATTATTGGAAGCATATGAAATTTTACGTGGTAAGATTACAGGAGCGTTTGAAGAAGAGATTAAAGCGGGTTTGCAAAAGAAGTCTTTAGATGAATATTTGTCTGTATGCGAAAAAGAAATCTTACAAATTTTACAAAATGGGAATATAGATTTAGACGCTACAATTGATGAGATAAGAGCATATAAAAAACGTCAATCTGCAATGATTGAAAAAGAGATTGAGGCAGTTGAATCTTTCGTTATAGTTTGTGCAAAGTCGGTTATGGAATATGGCGAGTATTTAAAGAGATGGGAAGAGTCAAATTCTGGCATATCAAGAATGATTTTAACAGAGAAAAGGAATTTGGGATTTGCTCCAGAAGAAGGTGTCTCAGAAGGTCACTTTGTTGGCAAAATTCATAGAGTTATTGTTGATACTGAAACTGGTGAAAAAAGTGAAGAGAGCGAAAGTGAAGAACACGCAATAACAGACCTGCATGTAATTGAAGAGATATTCAGTAGAACTATTCCAAACCCTGTAGAGATTGAATCTAAGGTTAAAGATAGAATGAAGGGCTTGACAAATATATTTGAATTAATTGATGAATTGTCGTCACTTGAAAGGAATGCAAAAGCGTGGACTACAAACTTAAACGAAAGTTATGATGCCGTAAGGAATTTATATATTTCAATGCTTGAATATCGCAAGAAGATAAAAGAGTCAGGAGAAAGATTTTTAGCGAGTCAAAGATGTTTTGTTGAAGAATTTAAGCCAATGTCAAGTTTTGATGGACATCAATTAATTCAACAAGAGAACATTCCTGCTATGAAAGAGGCAATGTCAAGGGCTTTTGGTGAATACGAAGAAACAATCATTTCTTATTTTGAAGAATATTTGCCGAGTATGTTCATTGCGTGTATTATTGATTATTTTAATGCAATTGATACCAGAACAGACATCGCTCAACCTGCTTACGATTATGTTAACATCAATCGTATTACTGGGAAACAGGTGCTATACACAATAGACGCTAAAAAACAAATCAATGTTTTAGATGCAATAAACGGATATTACAGAAATAGTATAATCATTGAAGATGCAATACAAAATGCTTACCTAAGAGATATTGTGTCAATGCAAGAGTTTAGGGAAATTAATCACGCAGTATTGCCAATCTTAGAATATGAGTTTATGTTCCAAGCGTTAAAGATTATGTCAGAAGTGTTATTTGCAACAACGGTTGATGATGCATTGGTGACAAAACTTCAAAGAGATGATGTGTTGGATATTACAAGGATGTTATGTGGTCAAAGTGAAAGTGGATACACCTATTCAGATAGTTTATATGAATACTTAATTAAAAAACTACCAGAGTTTGATGAATATGTGCAAGTACGATTTACAAAGTTTATGGCAAACTCGGCAATTGCGCAAGCGGGTTTTTCATTAACCAATCAATCAATGACAAAACTTTTACGCTTGGGGCAAGAAGCGTCTGAGGTCTATGACGGGTGTAATGACAGAAATTGTGCTATAAGAGCATTTAAGTGGTATCATACTTGGCTTTCAAGATTACATAAACTTGATAGAGTAAGAGAAGAAAGAGATAAAGAGGTTATTTTACAATTAGGAGACATTCAAAGAGATGTGGCAAGAGAAAAAAGAATTCTTTCAGGGGATACAACTCCTTTTGGTATATTCATCGAAATAACCGACGAAAATTAAAATAAAAACAAAAGAGAATAAGATATATGGGAAATCAAGAAAATTTTAAAGAACATATTAAAAATGCGATAAGGCTTTATAACAGCGGTGGACTATCACAGGTTTTTGCAAAAGTTGTAAACGGTGAATTAATATCTAATGGTAAAAATCAAAAGGCAGAAGAATTTTTAAATGCTTTTAAGCGTCGTACGACAAGTGCTATTGAAAACTCGGGCGAATATACTTTTACCAATGAAGAAAGTAGTGAAAATATGACAATAAGTTATTCACTAACAGAAAGCGAGAATGTACTAATTTCTAGACTTAAAGAAATGTCTATAAATATACCAACTATTGAAAGTTTGGTTAGTACACTTTCTGAAAGTGAACTTGTAAAACAAGCGCAAGGATTTTTGTATGGTGGTACACCAATTGATGGTCAAAACAAAGAAGTCATTGAACAAAGTTTAAATATGCTTGCGTTAATTCATTCTGAGTATACAAAGTCTGCTGGTAAAAAGAAGTCACCAACCAGTGAAAGTGCCGTCCTTGAATCAATCATTAAAAAGGTTTTAAGACAAAGCGAAGATTTTAGTGCTATTGATTTTTCAAAGGATAGCCCACTAATACAATATTTAGATGAAATGGTAGCAGTTGCAAAAAGTCAAAGTGAGTTGGGTAAACACAAAGAAATGTTTGAATTTAGATGTGGTGCGGTTGATGTACTAAATGGATTAAGACAAGGCTTCGCTCAATATATCTTTGACAGAGAAAATATTGTTCATACAATCAACAGCAGAGATAATATTTTATTTAAGGTTGACGAAGACCCATCAAAAACATTGGCTGAGATGATGGCAGATTGTGCTGATGCTGTTTTAGATTTGACTAAGAAAAATGGTGTCACAGTTAAAGATTTATTGACTCATCAAAGAAAACAAATTGCAGAAATGGAAAGTGCAAGAAGCAGTTTGCTTGCTGTTGATAATGGTATTGTAAGACTTCAAAACGCAAGAGATTCATACACAGAAAGGTATAATGGATTTTTAGAATTACTTCCACAAAGACTTAATGAAATCAGTGAAGCAAAAGGTCTTTCAAGTGTAGGTGGGCTTGTCGGCAGAGAAATTGAAGGGAATGCTTGTGATAAAATTCAAAATCCAGAAAGTGGTGAATGGGAAGTTGTTGGAAAGTCCGAAGAAGAAAAAATAATAACCGATGAAGATGTTATAAGTACTTTATATAACAGGGTTGTTTTGCACGAAAGCACAATAATGTCTGGATATTTAAACAAACTTATCGGGTCAGAAGATTCATCAGAAATTGAAAGAATTATTTCAGAATATGAGCAAAAATTTAAAGTTGCTGGAAGCCAACTTGAAGGAGATTTCTTAAAAGTTCTTCAAGTTTATTCGGACTTGCTCGACTATAAGATGCGAATAGTTAGAACTCCTTATGAAAGCAAAAGAGTGGTTGCAAGATATCTATCTGATTTTAATCCAATAATAAAGAAAACAGGAACGCCATATTTTGAGGGTGAACAACTTGAAAAAATTCGCACCGTTGGAAGAAAGGCGTGTATGGAAGCTCTTGACAGTCAAAAGAGATATTTCAACCATTTGCTTATCCCATTTTCACTTGGAATAATGGATTATATCGATGAAATGCCAGTAAGAGAAGTTGGTCAGCCAGTAGATGGATTAATTTCCGCTGAAGGTATTATGAAAGCAACAAAAACCTTTGATTTGCAATCACACGAAAAGTCAATTCACGATATATTAAAAGACAGTGATTTTGTAATTTCTTATTTACAAGCACCAAAGACAGCACAAAAAGACTTAATGGAAGTTTTATCTGACGAAAGAATTGAAACAAAGTTAAATGGTGTTGTTCCAATGCTTGCATTTGAGGTTGGTTATAGAGTTCTTGAAAATTGGTTGCAGTTAACTTATGGAATTGGAAAGAGTGATAAGACAAGTAAAAACCTAAGTGCGTATGACAAATTTATTAAATTAGATACAATTTGTGGAAAGGCGTTCTATCAATCTGATGCATTTTATTATCATCTTGCAAGCACAATGCCAAGGGTAGAGTTGTATAAAAAGCAAGAACAAGCAAGACTTCGTGAGCAATCATTTAGAAGAATGGGTGAAAGAGCATTGAAAGATAAACGAATTACAGACTTGCTTGATGCCTTTGATGCTTACTATATCGGTTGGCTACACAATTTGCACGTTATGGAGCAAGACCGCATTGAAAAAGGTGAAGAACTTGCAGTTGCCAACAGAGATGTCGAAAGAGAAAATCGTACAATTGCAAGAGGCGAAACACATTTACGCAGGTTTATAGGCACCGACGAAGCAGAATAGATTTTGGAAATATAAAATTGTAAAAATAATAGGGGAAATAATGGCAAAACAAGATATAAAACAAGATGTGACAAATCAAATAAAAAAAGTGATTAAAGAAGCCTTAGGATTTTATAATGGCTTTTATGGAGAGATTGTTCATAAGATGAGAAATGGACAATTTTACACAAGTCTTGCAAGTGCAGATGATGTTAACAAGTTGTGCAACAGAATTGAACTTTACCACGGAGATGGTTTGGTTAAAAGTTATATGTCAGAAGGCGAAGTCGCAATTTACAATAAATTACAATTATTGGCAAGTGGCGGTTTTGATAAATCCTTAGTTGACGCTTATTCAGGGATTGGCAACAATGGTGCAAGCATACAACTTGAAAGAGCATTTTGTAATGGTTCTTTTAATGACTTTGAACTGCAATCTGGTGTAGAACTTTTAAAACTTATTGACAACGAATTTTCAAGACAAGCCAAGTCTTTAAAATCTGGTGCGGTTACATCATCTGAAGTCGTTGGAACAATCATCGGCAAGGCATTAAAATCTCCAAGTCTTTATGTGAATGCAGATATGAACAAGTTGTTGCCATATCTACAAAGTTCTCTAACCGCAAGTGAGTGTAATCAATATATTTTTCAAATAAAAGATATTGTTGATAGGTATGAACTTGCTAAGACCTCAATGGCAGAAGTGTCTACTGAAAGCGACTTGGTGCAAGTTGAATTTTATTCATACGAACTTGAAATTGATAGAGATTTTAAAGAATATTTTCATAAGCACTTACCAAAAGATAAAATGGAAAAACTTGTAAAAGATTATGACAACTTTATTTTACAAGTCGTAACAAATAACATTAAAACAATCCCAGAAAGCCTAAAAGGCATTAGAATATCGGATAGGATTGTAACAGATGATTTGGTTGGAAGAAAAGGCTTGTCGCACGACGAAATAATGCAAATTATAAAATCTACAAAGGCTGAAATTGTAAAAAGATGTAAGGCTGAAGTCGAGTTGATGGACAGTGTGGCAAAGAAACTTAAAAGAGTGATGGAGATGGTGTCAGACTATCGAATTAAAGATAGAGAGTCGCAATCTGTGATAGACCAAATTGTTGAATCCAGAAACAACAACGGACAGAACTTCTTTCGTGGCAGAATTGATGCGAATGTCAAGACCCTTCATCTTGATGACCTAAGCGGAGAAACAACTGAAGTTGAAGGCGAAAAAGAAATTAAAATGACCGACAACGACTTGATGAATATAATTAGGCACAAATTAATCAAACATTCAAGTGCAATGTTGTTTGTAATGAAAGAGCAAATGAAAGAAAGTACATCAATGAGTGAATTTGCACAAGCAGTTGATATGGGCTACAATACTATTGAACTTTGGTTGGCAGAATTTGACGGGGATATTAAAAAGATAACCGATTTTTATGATACAATACTAGCAACCGATTCTGCGATTAGTAACCTTGGTGTTGAGTTAAGAAATGCACTTTATGGTTTTATGGATAATTTTAATCCAAGAGGCAAAAAAAGTAGAATGGCATATCTTAGTGAAGAAGACTTAGCATCTTTGCGTGAATATGGAAAGAGGTCAATAGATTTTGAGATTAAAATAAGAGATGCTTATTACAAAGAAGCGTCAAGAATGTTTATGTGTGCTGTATTAAATTATTTTAATCAGTTGAAAATTGATGATATTTATTTTACACAAATTGAAGACCATTTTAATTTAAAGAAAATTTCTCAGGGAGTAACTATTTGTGACCTTTTGGATAAAGATGTTGAGTTACATCCTATGACGATATTTGAACAAGTAAATAAAACAATCAAAGCATTAAAAGACCCAAAGAATGCAAGATTAGATATATCAACCATTCTATCAAATGAGGACATAGTAAGGGGTATTCAATCAATTCTTCCTTTCTTAAATTATGAACTTTCTTATGGTACTTTAAATAATATGATACAATCAGAGACGGCAATAAAAGAAAAAGACTTAGATTCTGCTAGGCAGATGGCTTTGTTTATTTCGGACTCAATGGAAAGTATGGAAGTTTCAAACGTTATTAACGCAGATTTAAATGGTTTATTTACAACAAGTGCTTTCTTTGAATATTTAGAGCAAAGGCTTGCAATGTATTATAGAACATTAACAAAAATAAAAAATGAACAGACAAGAAAACAAAAAATAGGACTTTATGTAGACCAATCTCTCTTTGAAATGATTTCAGATGCAGAAAGAATGTATAACGAATGGGCAGAGCACCTAAAAAATTATCTAGAGAAGAAAGATAGTTTAGATGAGAATGAAGCGTCAATCGATGAATTACTAAAAGCACAAGACGAACAAGAGTAACGATAATAACAAATAAAAAAACCAACTCTAACTTTAGGGCTGGTTTTTTTAATGATAAAATAATGAATGGCAAAAAATACAATTTTGTATTGAACTTGGATTTGTAGTTGTGCTATAATAAAAATATGGAAGAAATGAATTTATTTAACATTAATCAATCTAATGCATTTAAACCGTTGGCTGAGCGAATGCGACCAAGGACACTCGAAGAATTTTGCGGGCAAGACCATATTTTGGGCAAGGGTAAGTTATTGTATCGTTTGGTGGCAAGTGGTGCGGTGTCAAGTTGTATATTCTTTGGACCGCCGGGGACGGGGAAAACTACGCTTGCTAATATTATTGCAAATGGAAAGAATGCAAACTTTGTAAAACTTAATGCGGTGTCAAGTGGTGTTGCTGATGCAAAGGCTGTAATTGAACAAGCAAAAAAAGACCAAGAAATGTATGGTAAAAGGACCTACTTATTATTAGACGAATGTCACAGATGGAGCAAGGCTCAAAGTGACTGTGTGCTTGGGGCAATAGAACAAGGTTATATAACTTTTATTGGAAGCACAACTGAAAATCCTTTTTACAGTATGACAAGAGCTATTGTGTCAAGATGTAGGGTTTTTGAGTTTAAGCCACTTAAATCTGAGCATATAAAGAAAGCAATCGAAAAGGCTTTAAAAGATGAAGAAAATGGGCTTGGGAATTATAAAATTGTAATGGCAGACGGTGCGGTTGATTCGTTGGTTGTGGCGTCTGGTGGGGATTTGAGGTTTGCACTCAACTCTCTTGAACTGGCTGTAAAAAGTACCGATGGGAATGAAGTGGGCGAGGTAACCATAACTCCGGAGATTATTACCGAATGCACAGGTGGAAAACTTCTAAGTGTTGACGAGGATATTTATTATGATATGCTCTCGGCTTTTGGGAAGTCGTTGCGAGGTTCTGACCCAGATGGTGCGGTCTATTGGGCTTTTCGAATGATAGAGTCTGGTATTGACCCTCAGGTTATTATTAGACGACTTATTGCTCATACTTCTGAAGATGTTGGACTTGCAAATTCAAATGCTCTTGTTGTGGCGGTGTCTGCCTTGACGGCGTACCAAAATTTAGGAAGTCCAGAGGGATTAATTCCAATGACTCACGCAATTATAAATACGGCAACAAGCCCAAAAAGTAATGCAGTTGTAGTTGCAAGAGATAGTGCAATAGAGGCCGTAAAAACCAGTCTTTTAGATGCTGTGCCAGACCACTTGAAAAACTATAATTTTTTAAATGAAAAGCGTGCAAAGTATAAATATCCGCATGATTTTGGTGGGTATGTTTCTCAACAATATCTTCCAGACAGTATAAAGGATAAGAAATTCTATCAACCAACCGAAAATGGAAATGAAAAGAAAATAAAAGAGTTTATGAGTGTGGTAAATGAGTTAGGGCAAGCAGAAAAAAGTAAAGCAAAGAAATCAACTTTCAATCATGGAAATTAAGAAAGGGTGGGGATAGAAAAAAGAAAAACCTCTCAGCACAAAGCTGAGAGGCTTTTTTAAATATTAAATTCTTCGTTTTGAGTGTTTTTAGCCTTTGATGTTCCAGTTATTGGCATTTTTGATACATTTAATTGTTGTACCGTTAATGTTTGTTTTGGTTGCTCGAAGATTAAGCTTGGTGATTGAAGAACTTTTTCATCGTTTGATGATACTCTTAATGTACTTGTATACATACATAATTCACCATTAGAATCGTTTGCACATTGATGATAGGTTACATCGTAATATACAACATTGTTATCATTTTGTGGGTTACGAATACTCTTAATAGAAGGTTTGCCAACAGCAGATGGCACACTTTCTGTTACAACATTGTCAACATTAACAACTTCAATAATTTTTGCGTCTTTAATTATTTCAAGTATTTCACTTAAAACTTCTTCGTCGTATTTCTTACCATCTTTTGGATTTTCTAACATAGTGTTAAATGCCTTATTGAAATCATCGTCACCGAGTTCATAGGCAACTTTAACAGCGTCTATTTGTTTACCATTGTTAACGGCTTCGCCCTTGACAACCATCGATTTCCCTGTTTCACTTTTGTTATCGCTTGGATTTAATTCAATTCCGGATAATTCAAATTCATTAACATTAATTTGTTCGCTAATGGTTGTTTCAAAGTTGTTAATCAAATCCTTGTATCCAATCCTGTCTGCAATTCCATCACGAATGGCAAACACGGAACAAACACCAGTTGCTGTTAGCAATCCTATAACGCATACACCCAAAATTGCATCAATTATACTTCTTTTGTTATCATTGTACATATCATCGTCATCATTGTACATATCACACCTCCGTAAATTTATGGTACCATAAGCAATGTTTAAAGTCAACTAATTATTGTGAGTTATTTTTAACACAATTTACCGATTTATAAAGATATTCTAAGTGTAGGGTAGAATAAAGAAAAATCAACCCTCAATTACGGGGACCAACACAAAATGTGATAATTTGCAAATTTGAGCAAAGTTGTGGCAGAAAATTAATTTTATAAAACCATAACAAAAATTTAGTAAATTACTAAATGATTTCATTTGTTTTCACTAAAAAGACTTTACAAAAGAATTTAAAGTATTGTATAATGAATTTACAAATAGTTTAGGCAAATATTATTGATTGATATTTGCTTTTTACCTATCAAAAAAATAAATATATCGATTGCTATTGTTATTTTTTAATAACAATCTTGATAAACGCTTTAAAACAAAAATTTTTAGCGAAGGGGATAAATTTATGGGAAATAATCAAAATATATATAATACTTGGCTTACCAATCAACCAATTGCTCACAGGGGTATTTTTGATAATGAGGAAGTCGCAGAGAACAGCTTGTCTGCATTCAAAGCTTGTGTTGAAAGGGGCTGTCCTATTGAGATTGATGTAAGAGTTACAAAGGATAAAAAGGTTGTTGTTTTTCACGATGATAAACTTTGCAGAATGACAGATATTGATGGATATGTAAGCCATTTGACATATGAAGAAATAAAGGGTGCAAAACTTCTTAAAACAAATGACACAATTCCAACCCTTGAAGAAGTTTTGGCGCTTGTTAATGGCAGTGTACCACTTTTGATTGAAATCAAAAATATTGGTGGCGTAACATACGAAAAGGAACTTTATGAGATTTTAAGAAATTATAGGGGTGAATACGCAATTCAATCTTTCAGTCCATTAATTTTAGAGTGGTTTAAGTTAAACGCTCCAATGGTAAAACGTGGACAACTTGCATCATTCTTCAAAAATGAAAAGGAATTGAACCCAATTATTAGATATTCATTAAAAAGATTAAAACAAAACAAACGTAGCGATCCAGACTTTATCAGTTATAAACTTGAAGACCTTCCAAACAAGTATGTTAAGAAGGCAGGGCTTCCAGTAATTGCTTGGACAATTACCTCTGAAGATGAAGTAAAAAGAGCAAAGGCTGTTGCTGATAACTATATTTTCCAAATGTAATGAAGAACCAAGAGTTTTCGCATAATTGATGATTAAAATTTTAAACAGAGTGAGAGATAATGATATTAACAATAACAGGGGCGCCTTGTAGCGGGAAGTCAACCGTTGCAAGAATGCTTGAATTAAAATACGGTTTTGACAGAATGAGCACGGGCAAAATTGTGCGTGATATGGCGAAAGAACGTGGCATAGACATCGTTGAAATGCAAGAAGTGCTAAATGCCGACCCTACCATTGACCAAAAAATTGAAGAACGACAAAAGCAGATTGGTATAGAGCGTGCCGATGACAAATTAATTATGGAAGCAAGGCTTGCGTGGTATGCAGTACCACATTCTTTTAAGGTGTATGTAACAATCCCAGAAGATGAAATGGCAAAAAGGTTTTTAGCAGATGGGGAAAGAGCAGGAGATAATGACAAGGTGGTGTCAACTATTGAAGAAGCAAGTGAGATTTTAGCATATCGCAAAAACCAAGAAATTGAAAGATATAAAAAAATATACAATGTTGATTTGTCTGATATGTCTAATTTTGACTTAGTTGTCGAAAATTACAATAAAACACCAGAACAAACAGCAGACGAAATTTATGAAGCATACAAAAAGTATGCAAAAAAGAATAAACAGAAAGGTATTAAATAATGAGCGACCAAAAGCATATACGAAATTTCAGTATTATTGCACATATAGACCACGGAAAATCAACTCTTGCGGACAGACTTATGGAAATTTCTGGAACGGTTTCTAAAAGGGACAGTAAAGAACAACTTTTAGACAGTATGGAGTTAGAGCGTGAGCGTGGTATTACAATAAAATTAACGCCAGTTACAATGAAATATAACTACAAGGGCGTTGATTATACATTGAACTTAATTGACACCCCAGGTCACGTTGACTTTACTTATGAAGTATCAAGGTCATTGGTTGCGTGCGAAGGGGCTATTTTAATTGTTGACGCAAGCCAAGGTGTTGAAGCGCAAACATTGGCAAATTGTTATATGGCACTTGAAAATGATTTAGAAATTTTGCCGGTATTAAATAAAATTGATTTGCCAAGCAGTCGACCTGACGAAGTAAAGAAAGAGATTGAAGACATAATTGGTTTAGATGCACAAAATTGCCCAATGGTATCTGCAAAAGACGGAACCAATTGTGAACAGGTTTTGGCAGAGATTATCGAAAAAGTTGCTCCACCCAATGGAAATCCAAATGCACCACTAAAAGCCTTGATTTTTGATAGTTATTATGATAACTTCAAAGGTGCAGTTTGCTTGGTTAGAATAGTAGATGGAGAAATTCGCAAAGGCGATAAAATTATAATGATGCAATCAGGTAAGACTTATGATGTTACCGAAGTTGGAATTTTTTCGCCAAAGCCACAAGAAAAAGATTTCCTTCGTGCCGGTGAAGTTGGTTATATTACCGCAAGCATTAAGACAGTAAGTGATATTCGTGTCGGTGACACAATTACTCATGTGGGCAGAGAAACTGCAACGCCATTGGACGGATATAAAGAAGTTCAACCTATGGTGTTCAGCGGAATTTTCCCACTTGATGGAAGTAAGTTCAATGACTTAAAAGATGCACTTGACAAACTCAAACTCAACGATGCGTCGCTTGTATTTCAAAAGGAAACCTCAAATGCACTTGGACTTGGATTTAGATGTGGGTTCTTGGGGCTTTTACATATGGATATCATTACAGAAAGGCTTTCAAGAGAATTTAACATTGAAATTATAACAACGGCACCAAGCGTTTCGTACAATGTGTATAAGACTAACGGCGATATGCTTGAAATAAAGACTCCGTCAAATCTTCCACCAACCACAGAGATTGCAAGAATTGAAGAACCAATCGTAAAGGCTGAAATTTATACTCCGCCAGAATATGTTGGGGTTTTAATGGAACTTTGCAAAAATTCTCGTGGTGAGTATAAGAATATGACATACATTGACAAGGCAAGAGTACAACTTTCCTATGAATTACCGCTGAATGAAATTGTTTTTGATTTCTTTGACCAACTAAAAAGTATAAGTCACGGCTATGCAAGTTTTGACTATGCTTTGAACGGCTATAAACCGTCTGACCTTGTAAAATTGGATATATTGCTAAACGGAGAAATCTGTGACGCACTTTCGCTTATAGTTTTCCGTGGTAACGCTGAAACAAGAGGCAGAGGAATTTGTGAAAAGCTTAAAGAAACCATTTCAAGGCAGTTATTTGAAATCCCAATCCAAGCAGTTGTTGGCGGAAAAATTATTGCAAGAGAAACGGTAAAAGCACTTAGAAAAGACGTTACAGCGAAGTGTTATGGTGGCGACATTTCAAGAAAAAGAAAACTTCTTGAAAAGCAGAAAGAAGGTAAAAAACGTATGCGTAAACTTGGCAACGTCGAACTTCCAGCCGAAGCATTTATTGAGATATTAAAAAGATAAAAAATAACGAAAAGCCCTATTGACAAAATGGGGCTTTAATTGTATAATTTGGATAGGTGAAAGTGCTCACTTTTTTAGGGATTTACGGTGGGGGAGAATTATGGAAAATTTAAGAATGTCAGCATCAGATTTTCATTTTATAACCGACTATATTGCATATATTGACGAATTTAGTTATGAAAGAGAGGTTACGCTTGTTCGGGCAAAAAACCCAGATATTCAAGGATTTGCAATTGTTCAAGGGAATGAAACCAGAGGCTATGAGTTTTTGGTTTTAAATGACAGAGATGAATTTGATGAATTTGCACATGAATTAAAAACAAATGATTTCAGAATTTCAGAGATTGAACTTGGTGATGATGAAAAAAAATTGCTGAAAGAAAAGTATGTTGTCGGTGGAGCAAAATCTCACTCATACACAATTGGAATTGATAAAGAAAGAAACATAATATATGTCGAGCATAAGCAATCTCAAAACAATATTGAAAATAGTGTAGAATTTGTATAATATATAATAGCAACTGAATTAGGTTGCTATTTTTTTTTGCCTGTGATATACTAAAAATACTATTTTTGGGGGAGAGATGACATTTATGCGTAAACCACTAAGCCTATATATTCACATACCGTTTTGTTTGTCTAAGTGCCACTATTGTGCTTTTGTAAGTCAAGTTGCTGGTGAAGAGTTCAAAACTTCTTATGTAGATGCTTTGATTGAAGAAATTAAAATGCGTGGAAAGACTTATAATGCGAAGTACGAAGTACAAACAATTTATATTGGCGGGGGAACTCCGTCAAGTTTAGGGTTGGGTAAAATTAAGGCAATAATGAACACTATTTACAAAAATTTTACCGTAAAGAATGATGCAGAAATTACTATTGAAGTTAATCCAAACACGCTTAATCCAGAGAAAATAGAGGAGTACTTAGCGGAAGGTATTAACAGATTTTCTCTTGGTCTTCAAGCGGTTCAGGGAAGACTTTTGAATATTATTGGAAGGACCCATAGTTATCAAGATTTTAGAAGGGCGGTATTAATGCTTAAAGATGCAGGGGTAACAAATATCAGTGCAGACCTAATGCTTGGTCTTCCAACGCAAACGGTAGAAGATGTGAAAGAAAGTATCAAAATGCTTGCGGGACTTGATGTAAAGCACGTAAGTGCGTATATATTATCTATCGAAGAAGGTACAAAATTTCACAAACTTATGGAAGCAAATCTGCTTGAACTTCCTGATGAAAATGATACAATTCAAATGTACAATACCGCTGTTAATGAATTAGAAAAGCGTGGCTTTAAAAGATATGAGTTTTCTAATTTTGGCCAAGTTGGGTATCGTTCGAAGCATAACACAGTTTATTGGGACAGAAAACCATATCTTGGGCTTGGGGTGTCTGCGCACAGTTTTGTTGATGGATACAGAATGGCAAATACCGATGATGTTCATGAATATATCTCACACATAAACAAGCAAGAAATCCCATTAAGCGATAAAGACCAGTTGAGTGAAACAGACGCAAAAGAAGAAACAATAATGTTATCTTTAAGGCTGGCAGAAGGAATTGACCTTGCTCGGTATGAAAAAGATTTCGGAGTGAGTTTACTAACTGAGAAAAATGAAGTTATAACATCGCTTATCAAAAACAAGTTTATAGTAATAGATAAAGACAACCGACTTCGTGCAACTAATCAAGGCTTTTTAGTAATGGATAAAATAATTTCGATGTTGGTTTAAATGGGGAGTATGTATTTGTATGACAAATAGAGAGAATAGCAAAGTTAGGGTAGGCTCATTGATTTTCACTATAATTTTTCTAGGCTTTATACTGTCTATGCTAGTGTATGGTTGTGTAAACAGCCTTAGAGATAATGATTATATTGAATATAAAGAAAAGTACGATAAATATTATGAGCATCAATTAAATTATTTAATGAATACGCCAATTGAAGCGGGTGATAAATATAACTCAGACAAACTATGTAAAATTATTACATTAAGTTTTACACCTACTGGAAATCCATTTACATCAAACGGCAAAGTTTATTATGCTCAGTACACTGCAATAATTTACAATAATTCTGATGAAGATGTTTTAGATGTTGAAGCATTTTTTCCTTATGTTTCATATTTAGGAGTAAAAGGTTCAAGATGGGTTTGGTGTGAGAAGATAAGTGCAAATTCTTATGCAAGGGTTACAATAAGTTCATCTAATCACGAAGATATTGAACTTTTAGGTTTTGCATATGTATCAACAGAAGATTGCACAGGTCAAGCAATATGCTATAAAGAGACAGGGAACGATATACAGTTGTCGGTTGAAGATGCAAAAAAGTTGATTGATGAAGACGTTATTAATAATATCGTTGGTGGCAAAGTCGAACCATTGTCACAAGCTCAATTAATAGAACTTGCTTTGCCAATGCTTATTGTTGCGGGCATTTTTGGAATAATGATTATTTCGGTTATTATTAAAAGTATTATAGTAATAAAGAAGTTAAGAAGTGGGAAATATGTAGTGGTAAATGGTAGACTTCTTTCAATATACGACCCAGAAGCAATAAATAGAGTTCGTAATCAGGCGGACGAGGCAAAACTTCGTCAAATTGCAGAAGAAAAAGGCTATTCTCCAAAAGAATATTATCAAAAGCTGAAAGAACTTGATCAAAAGCCTCTTCCATCAGATTTTGACGATGGGCATCCAACGAATCATAATTGTGGTGGTTTCGATATTGACCCAGACGACTTTAAAATTGACCCAAATAATTATTAAGATTAAAAATTTCACAGAAAAATCTGTCAAAAATTCTTGACAGGTTTTTTTGTTAGTGTTACAATAATTAGCAGTTGGCAACAGAGAGTGCTAACAGACAAGTATAAAAGAGTGCTAAGTGGCATATAATTATTACTAGAAGGAAGGTGAGAATTATTTATGCTAAGTGAGCGAAAGAAAAAAATCTTGCAAGCGGTTATTGATGAAAATATTAAAAGTGCAGAACCTATTTCAAGTAAGGAATTACAAACCAAATATTTTGATTCGGTATCAAGTGCAACAATCAGAAATGAATTGATGGGGCTGGAAGAACTTGGGTATTTGTCGCACCCGCACACATCAAGTGGCAGGGTTCCAACGGCAACCGGTTTTAAAAAGTATATTGAAGAATTGATGCCAGAAAGACGTTTAACCGAAAAAGAAATTGAACATTTGGAAGCAAGTTTTAATAAAAAGATTGACGGCCTTGAAGACTTGGTATCATTAACTGCAAAATCTATTTCAGAGGTTACGACCTTAGCGTCGGTAGTTTATATGGGCGTTACCGGAGATGCATCTATTGAAGGAATTAAACTTTTAAAACTAACCGATGACAGTTGTTTGGTTGTAATTGTTACCGACCTTGGGGTTATACGTGATATTACAATTCAAATTCCACCAAACGTATCTGACGAGGATTGTATAACGGCGGGCAAGATTTTAACTGAATCGATTGCGGGAAGAACAATTGCCGAACTTAAAGATGGCCGACGACTGAATGAAGAGGTAATGCAAAGTCTTGATAATTATCGTATGTTTTTTGATTTGATTATCGAAGCACTTAAGTCAAGGGAAGATAAACCGGTTGTTAGATATGGCGGAGCATCAAAACTTCTTGAGCAACCAGAGTACAAATCTATTGAAAAAGCACAAAAAGCGATGACTATTTTTGAGAATAAAGAGATATTAACTCCGTTAATTGAAAGTGGGAATGACTTAGAAATAAGCATAAGTGTTGGTGCAAATGAAGATGAAGATTGTTCGGTTGTGTCTGCGACTTATAAGATAAACGGCAAAAATGTTGGACGTGCGGGTGTTATTGGGCCTGTCAGAATGGACTACGCAAAGGCAGTTTCTGTTCTTCGAGAAATTAATCAGACGATTGAAAAAAATGTTGACTTTGTTGGATTAAAACCTAAAAATAAACATTCGATTGAAGACCGAAAGTTTTTAGATGGCAAAATCGATAAACAAGATAAAAAGGAGAAGACTAACAAAAATGAGTGAAAAGAAAAAATCAAAGGCAAGCGAAAGTAAGGACGAACATCTTTCAGAAGAAACCGAAGTTTTAGACATCACAACAATGGCTGAATTTAACAGAATGAAAGAAGAATTGTTCTTAGCAAAAGAAGCCGCAAAAGAAAGTATGGAAATGGTTAAAAACTTTAAAATGGACGTTGACCGTATTAAAGAAAGAGCGGAGTCTTTAAATGTTCAATTAACAGAAAAACTTACTATTGAACTAGCAAAGAAGTTATTCCCAATACTTGATAACTTTGAAAAATCTCTTAAACACATTTCTAGCGATGCAGACAGGCAAGGTGTAGAGATGATTTACAAATCAATTAAAAAAGCGTTAGAGGATATGGGCGTATATGAAGCAGAAGTTGCTTATGCAGTATTTGACCCAGAGAAAATGGAAGCAATTGCAACCGTTCATACTGACAACGAAGACAAACAAGGTATGGTTTGTGAGGTAATCAGAACGGGTTATTTCTATGAACCATCAGATAAAGTTATAAGATATACCCAAGTTGCGGTATACACAACAGATTAGTCAAAACAAAAAAATATATATAAAGGGGAAATAAAAATTATGGGAAAAATTATAGGAATTGACTTAGGAACAACTAACTCATGCGTAGCGGTTATGGAAGGTGGCGAACCAGCTGTAATCCCTAACGCAGAAGGAAGCCGTACAACTCCATCGGTTGTAGGATTTTCAAAAGATGGTGAAAGACTTGTTGGACAAGTTGCTAAGCGTCAAGCAGTAGCAAATGCTGACAATACAATCATCTCAATCAAAAGAGATATGGGCTCAGACAAAAAAGTTCACGCAGGAGGAAAAGATTACAGCCCACAAGAAATCTCTGCTATGATTTTAGGAAAATTAAAGGCAGATGCTGAAAAATATCTTGGACAAAAGGTAACACAAGCGGTTATTACTGTTCCAGCATATTTCACAGACTCTCAACGTCAAGCAACAAAAGACGCTGGTAAAATTGCAGGTCTTGAAGTTTTAAGAATTATCAACGAACCAACCGCAGCGGCACTTTCATATGGTTTAGATAAACTTGACAGTGCAAGCCAAAAGGTATTGGTTTATGACCTTGGTGGTGGTACATTTGGTATTTCTGTATTAGAAATCTCTGATGGCGTATTCCAAGTTTTAGCAACCGCAGGTAACAACAAACTTGGTGGAGATGACTTTGATGAAAGAATTATGAATTACCTAATTGACGAATTTAAAAAGTCAGAAGGCATTGATTTAAGTAAAGATAAAATGGCTATGCAAAGACTTAAAGAGGCGTCTGAAAAGACAAAGATTGAACTTTCAGGTTGCTCTAAGAGTACTGTAAGTCTTCCATTTATCACCGCAGACGCAAGCGGACCAAAACACTTAGAAATTGATTTAACAAAGGCAAAATTTGAAAGCCTAATTGAAGACTTGGTTGAACAAACAATCACACTTACTAAAAAGGCTATGGCTGATGCAAAACTTGAAAAGAGCGACATCGCTAAAATCATTATGGTTGGTGGCTCAACTCGTGTACCTATGGTAATTGATAAAGTTCGTGATTATCTTGGCAAAGAACCATTTACTGGAATCAACCCAGACGAATGTGTTGCAATTGGTGCAGCCGTTCAAGGTGGCGTACTTGGTGGAGATGTAAAAGACGTATTACTTCTTGACGTTACACCACTAAGCCTTGGTATTGAAACAATGGGTGGAGTATTCACAAAACTTATTGAAAGAAACACGACAATTCCAGCAAAGAAATCACAAGTATTCTCAACCGCAGCAGATAATCAACCAGGTGTTGATATTCACGTACTTCAAGGTGAAAGAGAACTTGCAGCATATAATAAAACTCTTGGAAGATTTGAACTTACCGGAATTCCACCAGCACCAAGAGGTGTTCCACAAATCGAAGTTACATTTGACATCGATGCAAATGGTATCGTTCATGTAAGTGCAAAAGACTTAGGAACTGGAAAATCGCAAGATATTACAATTACTGCATCAAGCAACTTGTCTGATGATGAAATTGACAAGGCTGTTAAAGAGGCTGAACAATATGCAGAAGAAGACAAGAAGAGAAAAGAAGTTGTTGATACTAAAAACAGTCTTGACCAAATGATTGCTGGTATTGAAAAGGTTATGAAAGACAGTGGCGATAAACTAAGTGAAGAAGATAAGACAAAGTTAACCGGTGAGATGGAAAGTGCAAAAGACGTTTACAAAAACAGCGACGATATTGAAAAACTTAAAGAGGCATTAGATAATTTAACAAAGGTATCAAATGAAATCTTTACAAAACTTTATCAAAACGCTAATCCAAATCCAAACGGAGATGCAAACGCTGACGGCTCAAACCCAGACGGTCAAAACAACTAAAATTAGTTAAATAAATTAAATTTTTAAAGGGCGACTGACAAATACAAAAATTGTTTTGCTGGTTGCCCTTAATATCATAAAAAGGAAAAACAAAGGTGGCAAATAATAAAAATTATTATGACATATTGGGAGTAAGCAAAAACGCAAGCGATGACGAAATTAAGTCAGCCTACCGAAGTCTTGCAAAAAAATATCACCCAGACTTAAATCCAGGCGACGCAAGTTGTGCTGAAAAATTAAAAGAAGTCAACGAAGCCTATTCGGTATTAAGTGACAAGCAAAAACGTTCTAACTACGACCAATTTGGATCAGCAGAAGGTTTTGCAGGGGCTTCCGGTGGCGGATTTGGTGGCTTTGGAGATTTTGCTAATGGATTTGGTGGCTTCGGTGATATTTTTGGTGATATGTTCAGCGGAATGTTCGGTGGTGGTGGAAGGAGTCAAAGGAACTCTGGACCTGCACCAATTCAAGGTGCTGACATTGATGTAAAGGTTAATATTTCATTTAAAGAAAGTTGTTTTGGAACCAAAAGAACCATTAAAGTTACAAGGAATGAAAGTTGTTCGGCTTGTAAAGGCACGGGTGCTAAAAATGGCACAGAGTTTGAAACGTGTTCGTCGTGTAGAGGTAGTGGCAGAGTCCGTGTTACACGCAATACCATACTTGGACAAATGGTTACCGAACAGGCTTGCACAGATTGTGGTGGAAGTGGTAAAAAGATTAAAGCCAAGTGTGATGCTTGTTCAGGTAAGGGTTACAATCGTGGAACCAAAGAGATTGAAGTTTCAATCCCTGGTGGCATAGAGCAAGGTCAAGTTCTTTATCTTCGTGGACAAGGCGAGGCGGGGAAAAATGGCGGACCTGCTGGCGACATACGAATTATAATTACTATTGAACCAAGTCGAATTTATACTCGCCAAGGAGCAGATTTATTCGTTGAAATGCCAATTCCGTTTACACTTGCATTAAGTGGCGGAACGGTTGATTTACCGTTGGTAGATGGCGGAGTTTATAAACTTGTAATCCCAGAACTTACTCAACCAAATAGCGTCCTTACAATTCGTGGCAAGGGGGCAAAGGTGTTAAATAGGGATAATTATGGCTCAATCTATGTTAAAGTTATAGTGGAAATGCCAAAATCGCTTTCGAAAGACCAAAAACGAAAATTGCAAGAAATTGCAGATGATTTTGAGAAAAGAGATTTCCCAAAGTCTTACGATTTCACAAAAAAGATGTAAATAAAAAGGTTGCCTTTAATGTATAGGGCGACCTTTTCATATTTTTTTGCAAATTATCATATTTTGTAATATATGGCATTTTTTAAACCCCAAGACATCAAACAGTTTGTAATAACTAACAAAATTTTATTTTTAATTTCTTTTTTATTCATTATTATAGGAATTGCAATAGGTGTCATCGTTGAAATCAAAACAACCGATACTTTGACCATATTTGCAAGTTCGACAGCGTCGTTGACCGATATTATAACAGGTGATTACAGTGCAGGAACGCTATTTTTAAATTGCTTTAAGAAGGTATTTCTAGCAGTCATTATTTTGTTTGTGTTTAGTTTGACGAAATTTACAAGTTTTCTAAACTATATTTACCTAGCATACCAAGGAATGCTTGTGTCGGCAACTGCGACGAATTTAATATATTTAAATGGGTTAACGGGTGCGTTAAACGTCGTCTTATTTACAATTCCGGTAAACCTTATAAATCTTATAATTATAGCATATGCTTCAAGTTTATTTATTAAACGCAGAGAATATCAAAAGACGTATAATAAAGCATTTTTAGGTTCATTCTCAGCCTATTTAGGGCAATTTGTAGGGCTTATTATAGGGATTGTTTTGGCGTCGGCGATATATGGGGTTATTTATCCAATACTACTTCGTTCAATCGTTGTAATAAGTTACTAAAAAGTAAAACCACCTGTTGTAACTTGCCAACAAGTGGTTTTATTTTGCCTAAAATTATTTAGGCTGATTGACGACGACCTTCATTATACTTGTCAAACACAGCGATTTTTGTTTCTCTGTCTGGCACCGCACACAGGCAAGGTAAATTTTCGCTGTTGTAGCGAATCCCAAAAACCATTACCTTGTTTGGTTGTGCGTTAGGGAAGTCAATCGGAGGCTTTACAATTGCATAATTGTTATTTTTGTGTTTGATTAGGTCAAGAATAGACAAGGAATACTTTTTGCCGTCCTTTCCCCTAAGCATAACATTATTATCCCTGCTGGCTTTAAGACCTGCAAGAATTGCTTTTTGCTCTTTTTCTTCCATTAATTGTTGTCCCCCTTAAAAATCTTTGCAATAGAAATGCTGAATTAATTTAAAATTCAGTAAACTATTGTAATGAAAGTATAACATAATAATAAGCAAAAATCAATATCTAAGCCAAAAATTGATTAATATAAGTTTTGTGTTAAAGATAAATAAACGCAATTTCAAAGACTGAAATTGTTGACTAAGTGGTAGGTTTATGGTAATATAAAAGGTGATTATAAGCACTGGGAGATGTGTGGAAAGATTTTATGTTAGACCAATATATAGTTAAATCAAAAAGTTTTATAAATCTTTGCAATGATTGTAAAAAAGACAAAATGCCACATGCTGTAATGCTTGTGTCAAGCGATGGAGTATATGCTGAAAAATATGCGGAAAATCTTGCAAAATTGTTGCTATGTGGCAACAAAATTGATGGTTGTTTTTGCAATGAATGCAATGTATGCAACAATGTTCAAAAAGGTGTCCACCCAGATGTTATAAGGTTTGGGAAAGACGATACAATTTCAAGTGAAGACGCCAGTAAGATTATTGACAGTGTTATAATCGGTCCATATTCAGCCGAAAGAAAGGTATATATTTTATATAACTATGATAATGTTAATAAGACGGTCGAAAATAAACTTTTAAAAACCTTAGAAGAACCACCAAGTTATTGTACATTTATCTTAGTTGTAAAAAATGTAAATAAACTTTTACAGACAACACTAAGCCGAACAAGAAAACTTTATTTAGAGGGGCTTTCGATTGAACAATTAACCAATATATTGCAGAAAAAGAATGTGGAAGATGCAGAACTTGTAGCAATTCAGTCTTGTGGCAGTTTGGGAAAAGCGGAAAATTATTCAAAAAACAACGATGCAAAACTAATTATGAATTTTGTGTCAGGGTGTCTGATAAATATGAATGATACAACTTCGATTGTTGAGTATGCCTTAAAGTTTGAAGAATTTTCCAATCAATTTGAAGATGTTATTAACACTTTTGCATTAGTCGCTTTTGACGCTTTAAAGGTTAAGGTAGGTGTATTAAATTTAGTAGATAATAAACTAAATATTGACAAAATAAAAAAAATTGCTGAAAATATCTCTATAACGGCATTAACAAAAATTATAGAGCAGACTTATAAAGCAAAAGAAATGAAAGATGCAAATGTAGTTGTTCAAAATATAATAGACCAATTTTTATTAAAAATTGTGGAGGTAAAATTAAAGTGCAGGACGAGATAGAAGTTGTAGGTATTAAATATAAACAAAATTCAAAGATATATTATTTTAATCCAAGAAATTTAGATTTAGAGATAAATGATGAAGTCTTAGTTGATACTGCAAACGGAGTAGTAAATGCAATAGTTGCAATGAAAGCAAAAAAGGTGTCAAAATCTGAAATTGAAGAACCGTTAAAAAATGTAATCAGAAAGTTGACAGACAAAGACCGATTGCAAATTGAAAGGAATAAAAAGCGTGCGGAAGAAAGTAAGCCGATTATAATGTCAAAGATTAATGCGCTTGGTCTTCCTATGAACTTGACAGATGTTGAGTATACATTTGATGAAGGCAAAGTTACAATTTCTTACACAAGTGAAGACCGTGTGGATTTCAGAGAACTTTTAAAAGTTCTCGCAAGTACATTAAGGGTTAAAATTGAACTTAGGCAAATTAGTACAAGAGAAGAAGTTAAGTCGGTTGGGGCGTTGGGGCTTTGTGGCAGAGAGTGTTGTTGCACAAAGTTTTTAAATGAACCCGCTCATGTTGTCGTAAAAATGGCAAAATTACAAAATCTTTCAATGTCACCAACAAAGACAGGTGGTGCTTGTGGCAGAATGATGTGTTGTTTGGCTTACGAAGAATCTTTTTATAAAGAAATGCAAGACAAAATGCCAAGAGTTGGTTCAAAGATTACAACTCCAGATGGTGAAGGCGTTGTGCAATATAATAACTTACTTAAAGGATTAGTTACCGTTAAGATTTTTCAAAATGATGATAGTTATAAAATTCAAGAGTTTAGTTTAAAAGAACTTGGGCTTGAAATAGAAAATGAAATAGATGGTAACGAAATAAAGGAAACACTGCAAAAAAGTGATAAAGAAAACGAACAGGTACAAAATTTAGTTGCCAATGAAACAGTAAATGAATATAATAATTTTATCGGTGAAGAAAAAAGTGTTGTTAAGTCAAATGAAGATCAGTCTGATGTAAAATCTCAAAACACTGACAGAAGCAAAGAACACAAAAACTTTAATCGAAAATTTGGTTTTAAGAAAAACAAATTTAAAAACCAAAACAACAATCATAAAAAGGGAGAGAATTAAAATGGCTTACAAAATTAGTGAAAAATGTATTTCTTGCGGAGCGTGTGCAGAAAATTGCCCAGTTGGTGCAATTTCAATGGGAGAAGGTCAATTTGTAATTGATCCAGACAAATGCATTTCTTGTGGATTATGTGAAAGCGTTTGTCCAGTAAGTGCACCAGCACCAAATACAGATGATAATAACTAATATGAAAAATATCGAATTATTACAGCAAATAGCAAGTGATAATAATTGGGAATTGGATTACCTTACCGATGGTAGTCCAATTTTTCAAAATAAAAATTTATACACTTTTACAAGCGATAGTGTTGTGCTTGCGAGATTTGTTGACGAAGAAAATATAAGCCATTTAGTTGACTTTTGCAGTGGTAGTGGAATTGTTGGACTGGAAGTTGCTGGTCGGATAGATGTGCAAACTTTAAGTCAATTTGAAATCCAAAAAGAATTAGCTGAAGTAGCAATAATGACCGCAAAATATAACGAAACAAATACAAACATAAAAGTTTACAATATAAGTTTAGAAAATGCCAAAAACCACGTCAGTGATGTAGATGTTATTGTTTGTAATCCTCCATATTTTAAAAAAGGCAGTGGAAAGATTAATGAGTCGTCAAGTAAGTCTCTTGCTCGCCATGAGCTTTCAATTACACTTGAAGACATCTTTCAAAGTGCAAAAGAAATTTTAAAAAGTGGTGGAAGTTTATACTTTATTCACATAATTGAAAGAGAAAAAGAGATGACTAAACTTGCTAAAAAATATAATTTTGAAGAACAAAAGAAGTTGGTTTTGGAAGGCAACAAGTTGGTTAGATTTTTAGTTAAATATATAAAAAAATGAGGTTGCAAATCAACTTCATTTTTTATACTCTTAGAACATTTAAAAATATAAATTGTCGCAAAAACTAACTTGTTGAGTTTCGATAATGGCTTCAAAGTTGGTGTTTTTTGGAATCTTTATGTTTTAGCGAGTGTTTTATTGATGGTGTGTATTTAACATTAAAGCGGTATAAAATATCTATAAAATCAACTAAAAATTCTAACAAAAATGCACGAAGCTATTGAGCCACAAAAAGATGCAATTATGCAAATCGGAATCGTGTATCTAAGTTTTTTTACATTAGTTGTAGAAAAGTAAACGGCGGTTACATAAAAAATTGTATCGCTTGCACCAACCACAACGCTTGCACATCTACCTATATAACTGTCGGCACCGTAGCGAATAAAAATATCTTTTACAATTGCAAGTGATCCATTGCCAGAAAATGGACGCAGAATAATCAATTTGGAAAGTTCAGTTGGAATTCCAACAGCAGATAATATTGGTTCACACAGCACACAAAGTTTATCTGAAATACCACTTGCGTCCATAAGCGTTACAAAAATGAAAATTGCACAAAGGTAGGGAAATATTGAAATTACAAGACTAACTGCTTCACTGCAACCTTTAACAAAAAAGTCATAAGCTGGCACATTTTTAATGATGCAATAGACGAAAATAATTAAGAACAGAACAGGAACAACATATATCATTTTTGGCTTGCTCCATTTTTAATTTTTTTAGAAAATTTTTCGCAAAGTTTAGCAAGAATAACACCAATAATGGTTGTCACAAGACCTGCTAAAATAGTAGGCAAAATTATAAATGCGGGGCTAGTACTTCCCGATGCAATCATCATACCCATAACAGTTGTAGGGATAAGTTGAACGCCAGAACTTGCAAATACAATTGTCATAATCATTGGGAAAGTTGCAATACCACTTTTATTGTCCATTTCTTCAATTGCTTTAATACCAAGGGGAATTGAGGCTCCGCCGATGCCAAGGACGCTTGTTGAAAGTGACAGGGAGAGATATTTTTTTGCTTTATCGCTCATAGATTTTTTGCCCCAAAGAAGATTAATTAGTGGTGAGAGAAGCCTTGATAAAAACTCACTTAATTTTGTATTCTCGACAATTCCTAAAATTCCAAGCCAGACGGCGTATATTGCAAGCAATTCAAATGAAAGTGTTAATGCACTATTGGTGGCACCAATCATTGATGGTAAAATGCTTTCGGGAGAAGCAATTGTCAGCATTATACAAGCAAGTAAACAGACTATTATCCAAATTTTGTTCATAGTTAATTTTATTAAAAAGCAAAGCCTACTATGACCTAATTGTCTATATGAATTGACATTTGTTTTAGTTTTATTGTATAATTGCAAGGTAAAAATTAGGAGAATGATATGTCAAAGAAAAAACCTCGTGAAGAATATATAAAACCTGATAGAATTACAGAGTTTGCGGTTGATAGTCATGCACATCTTTTTGATGAGTGTGATGTGGAAAATATTATAAAAAATATGACCAGCGATGGGTTGTGTGCGATTGTTAATATGGCTGGAAGTATTGAATCAGTAAAGTATGCCAGCATGCTTTCAAAAGAGAATGACAACATTTATTATATGTTCGGTTTGCACCCATATAATACTGATATGTATAATAGTGAATATATAAATTTAATAAAAAAGTTGACAGCCGAAGATAAGGGCAAATTAGTTGGGCTTGGAGAAATTGGTTTAGATTATCATGTAGAATTGCCAACAAGAGAAGAACAAATTGAGTGCTTTATAAATCAAATAAAACTTGCTGACGAGTTATGTCTTCCAATATCATTGCATATAAGAGATGCTCACGCTGATGCAATTCAAATTTTAAAAGGCAATAAGAAATATATTAATAATGGTGGAATAATTCATTGTTTTTCGGGAGGAGTTGAGGAGGTTAAAGAATATTTACAACTTGGTTTTCATATTTCCATTTCAGGAGCTGTGACTTTTAAGAAAAAAAGTGAAGAATTGACAGACCTTGAACTTGCCATAAAAGAAGTTCCGTTAAACAAACTTTTAATTGAAACAGACGCCCCATTTTTATGCCCTATGCCATACAGGGGATTAAACAATGAACCTAAATATGTTTTAGTTACCGCTATGCATATTGCAGATTTATTAAAGATAGATGTTAACGAATTAATAAAAATAACAAGATACAATGCACAGGAATTATTGAAAATAAAAAAGACTAAATAGCGTATGGTGGCAATGCTATTTAGTCTAAAACTTATGACATCATTAGTAAATTAGTTTGCACTAAATAAGGGATTTGTTGCTGGTGCAAAATTTATCTAACAGTTCATCACAAACTTTATCATAAGTGTATTAATATTTTCTTACAAATAGTTTTAGATATACAAGGAAAACACTAAAAAAGGGGAAAAATATGTCGAAAAATGTTAGTGAAAAAAATACAAGGTTTGACGGTCATCAATTCAAAAAGTCGCTTGGACAAAATTTTATCAGTGACACAAATCTTTTAAATGCAATTGGTGAAGACTCTGGCGTTACAAAAGATGATTTTGTTGTTGAAGTGGGAGCGGGGGCTGGAACTTTAACTGAAATAATTTCAAAACGCTCAAAAAAAATGATATCATTTGAAGTAGATATAAGTCTGGAAGTAAGGCTATCTTCTCTTGAAAAAAACCTTGATAATCTTAAGGTTTATTTTAAAGATATTATGGATGTGGATTTATCTGAACTTCCTAAGTTGTTTAATGAAACCAGTGAAAATTTTACTTATAAAGTTGTGGCAAATCTACCTTATTACATTACAACTCCAATAATCTTTAAGTTCTTGCAAGACACATCAAGACTTAAAAGTTTAACTATTATGGTTCAAAAAGAGGTAGGGGAAAGAATTATTGCCAACCCTAAAACTTCTGATTATGGTGCACTTTCTGCGATGGTTGCCTTTTATGGTAATGCAAAAATAACAAGAATTGTGAAAAAGCAAAATTTCTATCCAATGCCAAAGGTGGATTCGTGTATTGTAAGAATTGATATTGACAAAACTAAGTTTGCAGGTGTCAGCGAAGAATCCTATAAAAAACTTATCAGGACAGCTTTTAATAATAGAAGAAAAACTTTGGTGCATAACTTAACCCACGAAATGGGGTTAAAAAAAGAAGAAGTAATTGGTGCGTTAGACAAAATCAGCTTATCAGATAAAGTTCGTGGTGAAGAGTTAACTGCTGAAAAGTTTGTAGAACTTATGAAAGAACTTAAAATATAGGTGTGGGCTTAAAATATACATTAAAAGTTAAAGTACGACAAAATTTGTATTGTCGTACTTTTTTTATTTGTCTACAATTGTTTTATAAAAGAATATGGAGAAATATTTTAAATGCAAGATAAAACTATGATAATAATGGAACCGACTGAGAGTGACTCTGAAAAACGCGCTTGTTTATATATAGAGCGTTCGGTGTTGGGGATTGTTTCATTGCTTAATATGTTTAATATGGATAGGTCTAGGGAATACAAACTGCTTTTGATTGATGACGACGGCGGAGTTGCGACTGAAATCATTTCAGATAACTATAAATTATTTAGGCTGCCTAAAAACTTTTCTTTAAATAGTGATATGTATGCAGAATTGTATGATGGCGATGAATTAGTGCTTACAGGTCAACATTTTGCTGAAAATATTGGTATTAACCTTGCAAAGGAATGGCTTAGATATAATGAAGATGGGTGTGATAAGTTAAAATTTGATGAACAAAACCATAACAATATTATTCCATTTGACAAAAACACAAAGCCCCTTTCTGCAAAAGAATGGGCGGAACAAAGTGGTCAAAGTGATTTATTTGAGTCGGCAACGCAAATTCTAGACAAGTTTAGAGATGGGCTTTATAACTTTTCTGTTGTAAAAGAAGACGAATCTAATAATTATGAAAACATATCAAATATCATCAGTGCCGATAGCACACTTGTAGGCAATAATGAAAGAACTGAAAGTCTTGAAGCCAAAACGAGTGATGGAAAAGAAGAGGATTTTTCTCCAACGCTGACTTACTGGCAGTCAATAGAAGATGATTTCGAAGAACTTTTTTTCTTAGGGAAACGAGAGCAGGTGCTTGAAAATATGTTTAAAAATAGTATGTGGACAAGAAGTTTATTTAAGGGTGAAGAAATGTGTTTCGGTAAAATATACAAGGAATCTAGCCACTTTTACGGTGCTACGCCTGACATAGTAGCACTTGCGATTCCCGTTTTAAGCAAAAAAGAGGAGAAAGGCCTGCTTGGAAGTTTTTCAAGTTATGTAAAATTAAACAATGTTAATGACGGTGGTTTTATGGTGTTATTGCAAGATGCAGAAAGTGGTAGAGCTATTAAAATAATAAAAAATAAAGGTTGACATAAGATGTGTGATTGATGTAAAATTAACAAGTAAGGTTATATTAATATTACAAATTATTTTTTATATAAGAAGGTCGAGGATTTTATTTTTATGAAACGTATTGCATCAATTATTTCAAGTTTTATTCTTCTTGTTTGCGTGGCGTTCACAATGACTGCCTGCAAGCCAAAAGTTACAAATTTTTCAACAGAGGGCGTTATCAGTAATGGTAATCTTGGTGTTGTGAAAGATGACATTTTATATTATGTTAACAGATTAACTTCTGATAGAACGCTTCGTGGCAAAGACCAAGAAATGTTTGGTATTTACAAAACCGCCGTTGACTCAAATGGAAGCCCTGTTGGTGAGGCTGAACTTCTTTACACAACATTTGCCGGTTTTGAAAGTGGACAACTGTTTATTTATGGTGATTATATTTATTACACAACACCTGCAGATGTTACCAACCAATCGGGCAAAAGACTGACTGACCGCACAAGTTTTTGTAGAGTTGGTATAGACGGTAAAAATTTTAGTTTGATTTACACTAATGATAGTGATGAAGAACCAACATTTGGTTATTATGTTTACGACAATATGTTGTATTTAATTGTTTTACAAGAAACAAATCTTTATTCAATCAAAATGGATAAGAAATTTACCGTAACTCAAATTGATAGCGATGTAACAAGTGTTGTACTAAGCGAAACTTCTGGTGAAGGTGGCGGAGCAGAAGGCTATGTATTTTATACAAAAGAACCAGCTGAGGGCTTTATTACACAAACTGGGCATAATGTTTATAGGTCTACACCAGACGGAAAAAATCCTGAACTTATTTCATCTGGTCAAAATGTAACTCTTTTAAGAGTTGTTAATGGGTATTTGTATTATTTACTTGATTCTGCAACAATGTACAGAACAACCACAACCGGTGGGTTTACAACGGGTGATTCAATCTCATTTATAAGTTATGAAAACTTTATGATTTTAAGTGATGGTGGAATTGTTGCTCAAAACAAGGATAAATCGCAAACTTGGTATTACAATTGGACATCAGGTTCTTTGGTTTCAAGATGCTTATTAACGTCAATTTCTTATGAATTATTGTTTGAAAACAATGGCTATATTTATATGAAAAACAATGTAAAAGATGAAACAAAATATATGGTGAGAATTAATACGACCGACACAAATCAAACCGTTCAAAAGATTACCGAAGTTGAAACTCAAAAAGCTGGCAACTATATGCATTATGAAATTATCGGCTCAACCCTATATTTCTATGAAAAAGAAACTGTGACCGATGCAAATGGTAAAAGTCTTAGTTATAGTAAATTGAATACGTTGTTAATTAATAAATAATTTGAAAAGACGTCAACTATTAGTGTTGGCGTTTTTCTTTTTCGACAAAATTAAATAAAAACTCCAAAATATAAAGTAGTGCTATTACAGACAATAGTACTAATGAAAAAAGGGGAGAGAATTTAATGAAAAAGGTAATAACAATTTTTGCAATAATTTTTGTAACGGTGATGGCAGTAATGGTTCCTGTTGCAAGAGAATTAATATTTTGCTGGAAGAGAGTTGATTTCAATGTAAGTGCGTCTGAGATTAATTCAGATGTTAAGTCTGCCTTGGGTTTAAAAGCGAAATCAAGTGTTTTGATGGAGGCTAACAGCAATAAAGTTTTATATGAAGATAATGCAAATAAACAACTTGCACCAGCAAGTATGACAAAGGTAATGACAATGCTTATTGTCATGGAAGAAATTGATGCAGGTAGACTATCTTTGAATGATAAAACCATTATAAGTGAATATTCTGCAAGTCAAGAGGGGTCTGAGTGCTTTTTAGATGCTGGGCACAGTTACACAATTGGTGAACTTATTAAGTCGGTTGCTGTCGCAAGTGCGAATGATTCTTGTGTGGCGCTAGCCGAAGCCGTTTGTGGAGATGAAAAACTTTTTGTAAACAAAATGAATGAAAGAGCAAAGGCTCTTGGAATGAAAAATACAAACTATGCAAACTGTACAGGGTTAGATGCAAGTGGGCATAAAAGTACAGCATATGACTTGTGTCTTGCAATTAAAGCACTTTCTAAATATGATATAATTTCAAATTTTGAAAAAACGTGGATGTATGATATGAAGCATAAAAATGGTAGAGTTACAGGCCTTACGAATACAAACAGATTGGTAAGAAACAACCCAGATTGTTATATGGCAAAGACAGGACATACCGATGATGCAGGATATTGTATTGTTGTTTATGGGAAACGTGGTGGAACAGATATGATTGCTTGTGTTATGGGCTTAGATGATAGTGCTACAAGATTTGAAGAAGTAACAAAATTATTAAACTACGGATTTGCAAACTATGAAAGCCAATTGCTGATTGAAAAAGATAAGCCTATGGGAGAAGCAAGAGTACGTGGCGGGAAAATAAAAACCGTGCCATATTATCCAGAAGAAGATATTTACGGATTTACTAAAAAGGGTGAAAAATTAAATCCTGAAATAGTTCAAACTTTAGATAGCGAAGTTGTAAAGGCTCCTATAAATGAGGGTGACAATATTGGTAAATTAGAGATTTTCTTAGATGGAGAAATAAGCAATGAAACGGGCTTAGAGGTAAGAGAAAATGTTGAGCCTTGGGGCGTAAAAGATATAGTAGTTGAATTAATTGGTTAAAATTTAAAAATATAGGTAAGATAATTATTATTCACAAAAAGCAGATTGTAATATATGAAATCTTGCCTATATTTTTTTGTTGTGATTAAATAATTTGACAGTGGGCTTAATAATATATATAATTAAGTATATAAATTTTGGGAGAGTGTTTTTAATGCTGATTAGTTTATTTCAAGCGAAGTTAACCTTTTTACAATTTATGGCGGTATTGCTTGCGTACTTAGGCGTGCTATTAATAAGTTTTTCAGCACACGAATTTGCACATGCATTTACAGCATATAAAAATGGAGACCCAACAGCCAAAGCATACGGCAGAATGACGTTAAATCCATTTGCTCACATAAATGTTTATGGGTTTGTTTGTTTGATTATTTTTGGATTTGGTTGGGCAGATCCAGTTCCTGTTAATGAATATAATTACAGGCGTGGGAAACGCAGTATGTTTGCGGTTGCTATTTCAGGCATCGTTGCAAACCTAGTATTAGCACTTGGATTCACATTTGTCTATGCACTTATCGGAACAATATCTCCAAGTGCTTTTATGGGGCATACGTTTTGGTCTGAACTTTTAAGTTATTTTTTAATTTATGGCGTAGAAATCAACTTGTGTTTAGCATTTTTCAATCTTTTGCCATTTTATCCACTTGACGGAAGCCGTCTTCTTGAATTGATGCTTAAGCCAAATAGCCCAGTTTTGCAATTTATGTACAAATACTCAACATTAATTCTTTTAATGCTTTTGTGTTTTGGTGTAATTAATTTTGTGCTTCAATATGTTTTGTACTTTATGGAAATTGGAATGCTTACGATGTGGACAAGTTTGTTCAGTTTATTTACTTAGATAAGAAAAATTAAAATGGAATTAAAATTATGGAAAATATAAAAGTCGAAAATAAAGAAGATTTGGAATCTCTTGGAATAGAAAACCAGGAAGATATTGATGAAAGTGGTGTAAAATTTAGGCTTGACAAATTTGAGGGACCTCTTGATTTGCTTTTACATTTAATTAAAGATGCAAAGATTGATATAAAAGATATTTTTATATCAACCATTACTGAGCAATTTTTAGAATATATTAATGAATTTTCGGAAATGCCTGTCGAAAAGGTTGGAGATTTTATTGAAATGGCTGCGATGTTGCTTGAGATAAAGTCTAAAAAATTATTACCGCCTCCGCCAAAAGAAGACGATGAAGATGAAGAAGATCCAGAGAAAAAATTGATTAGACAATTGGAAGAATATAAACTTTTTAAAGAGCAATCGGAGGTTTTAAGCAATTTGGAAAACGTCAATTCTCTTTATAAAGACCCAGAGCCACTTGCAAATGGATATAGATATGAATTAAAAGATTTCAGTTTTGATAAACTTTTAGATGCTTTTGCTCTTATAATGCACAAGGTCGAACAGCGTGCAGAAGTGCCAGAAGCAAAGCAAATTGCAAAAGACAGATTTACTGTCGCACAAAAAATGGCGGACATCAAAGACAAGTTGCTACAAACTGATAAGATAAGGTTTTCTGAATTATATCAAGATGATTATAGTAAAAGTGAAGTAATTAACACTTTTTTGGCGTTACTTGAATTGTTAAAAACACAAATGATAAAGGTACTTCAACCAGACATATTCAGTGATATTTTTATCGAGAAGAACGAGGAAGTAATTTAATCAAAACAGAATTAAAGGAAAAAATATGGAAAATAAAGAAAAATTAGCACAAGTAATTGAGGGAATATTATTTGTTTCGGGTGAGGCTGTTAGCATAACTGATATTATGAGCAAACTTGAAATAACCGAACAAGAATTAAATGAAGCGGTTGAAACTTTGGAATTTAAGTACAATAATCCAAGTGGTATAATTTTAAAACAATTCAATCGCAAACTTCAACTTGCTACAAATCCAGAATATATTGAAAATATTTCGCTTGTCTTGAATCCAATTAGAGAGCGTGCACTAAGTAAGGCGACCATTGAAACTTTGGCTATAATTTGTTATAAACAGCCAATTACAAGGCTTGAGATTGAAGAGATTAGGGGCGTTTCATGCGACTATGCGGTAAGTGTGCTGATGGAACATAAATTAATTGAAATAGTAGGTAAAAAAGACGTGGTTGGAAAACCTGTAATGTTTGGAACAACTGATGACTTTTTGAAACGATTTAATTTAAATTCTCTTGAAGATTTACCAGACAAAGAAAGTTTACTTGCACGAATTAAGACAATTCGTGATGGAGATCGTGACCAATCTCTGTATCGTCAATTTGATATTTCTGATGAAGAGATAATACCTGAAAAAATCAAAGAAAAGCAAGAGACTAAGTTGCTAAAAGTAGAATCTGAAATTGAAATCCCAAATGTTATTTCTGGGGATATAGTAAAATCAGAATTTAGCGAAGCAGATGATTTTGTTTAATATTTAATTTAAGAATAAAAATAAAAAAAATAACAACACTATTTTTGTATGAAGATAGTGTTGTTTATTTTTATACCATTATTAGTGTTATTGTTTGTGCTAATGTTTCCAATTAAAGCACAAGCAAAGTTTGTTCTTGATATTAAAAGTAGAAGTGTTTACTTTGTTGTTTTAGGGGCTGGAATTTCAATTATAAAAGGAAAGGTATATTTGCTTGAAAATCTGACAACAAGTGTCATAACAGACAAAATATTTTTTATGAATATGAAACAATCTAATATTGAAAAATACTTTATGCTGAAATCTCTTTTAAAAAAAATCAAACTTAGTGAAGTTGTAATTTTAACAGACGCAGGTATACAAGAAGATGCATTTTTAACAAGTATGATAGTCGGAAGTTTTAATGCGTTTTTCTCATCGCTTGCACCGCTTAGCAAAAGTAAAGATATAATATACGATATAAAAATTGACCCCACATATAAAGATACAAATTTAAATGTGGCAGGTGAAACAACTATTAAAATATCGGTATTAAATTTGATAATAGCAATAGTAGATGCAAAAGTTAAAGCAAAAAACTATAAAAAGGAGAATCAATATGTTTAGAAAAGATGATAAAGGCGGATTTATTTATGAGAGAGAGCCAATAACTGAATTGGTGACAAATGCAATCAAAGAAATCAAAGGAATGATTGACAGTGATGTTGTTGTTGGTAAACAAATAAGAACGCCAGACGACAAAGTGATTGTTCCAATAAGCAGAGTTAGTGTGGGGTTTGTGGCTGGTGGCGGGGAGTACAATGCTACCACTATTGACACAAAATCGCCATATGCTGGCGGAAGCGGTGCCGGTTTTTCAATTATTCCAATGGGTTTGGTTGTTATTAATGGAGAAGATGTTAAGATGATAAAAATCACGCAAGCTGAACCTCTTTTGAAATTGATTGATATAATTCCTGATGTTATCAAAAGTGCAGTGGATAAACATAAAAAAAAGGAAAATAATGATGAGAAATTATAATTCGATAAGTAGTTTTGCTGAATATAAAATGCAAAATGTATGTGAAAATTCTTTAAAAAGCAATGTAAGTTTTCCAATTAGTGAAAATATCAGAAAGGGTGAATATTTTTATGAAAAGCCTTGTCGCTCGATTGAAGTCGCAGAAGAAAATGAACCAATAAAAGGAGAAACTACAGTTTGTTATGACAAAAGTCACACTAATTTGTTCGCTCTTGTGTTTTCAATTGCGGTAGTTTTAATTTTGGCAATTATTGCTGGATTAAATTTTGCGTCAAGCACAAATTATACGACTTTTTACAGGTTTTCGGGGTCGGTATTGGCTGACGAAAAGAAACCATATAAATCGATGGTTGTAATTGAGCCAAATTCTAAAAGTGTGCTTGAATCATTTAATGAGAATGAAAAATTGCCTATGGCAAGTACGACAAAGATAATGACAGCAATTATCACCATTGAAAACAATGCAGATTTAACAAAAGTTGTTCCCGCACCACGTGAAGCCGTTGGTATTGAGGGGACAAGTATATATCTTCGTGAAAATGAAGAGTTATCAATTAAAGATTTGTTGTATGGATTAATATTGGCAAGCGGGAATGATTCAGCGTCGGCTTTGGCTATAATAACGTCTGGAAGTGAAGATGCGTTTGTTCAATTAATGAATGACAAGGTCGCTGAGTTAGGACTTAAAAACACGCATTTTACAAATCCTCACGGGCTTCACGATGATAATCATTATACAAGTGCTTTGGATTTGGCAAAAATTACAGCCTACGCATTACAAAATGATGTGTTTAGAGAAATTGTTTCAACTAAAAGGCATACGATTGCTGAAACACCGCTTACAAAAGAAAGATATTTAAAGAATAAACAAAAGTTATTATTTGATGATGAATTAAATTCTGGAGAACTTCAAATTACAGGCGTTAAAAGTGGGTTTACACCCGAAGCCGGAAGGTGTTTGGTGACAAGCGGTTATAAAGGCGATATGAATGCAATTTGTGTAGTATTTAATTGTCCGGACATGTTTGAAGAAAGCAAAGAATTGATACAAAAAGCATTAAATGTGTATGTGTACGAACAAATTATTGAGCCTTATAATTATTTATCGACGCTGACAGTATTAGACGGCGATATTGAAAATATTAATGTTTTTAGCGAATTAGGCTTCTCTTATCCAATAAAAAAAGATGAAAAAATTGAAATTAAAACATATTTAGAGTATCCAAAAGAAATCTACGCACCAATTTCAGAGAATCAAGAAGTGGGGCGAGTTATTGTAACAATTAATGGAGAAGAAAAGTTCTCAACGCCAATAAAATCAATGGAGAATGTAAAAAATACAAACTACAAAAAAATAGCAAAAGGGTTAATTGAGGAATTTATTTAAAAATAAAAATCACGTTAAAAGTAATTAATACTTTTGCGTGATTTTTGTTACTATACAGCCGAGCTTTCATTGTCGCTTTCATCTGTTTGCATATGTAATGAATTTTGGCATGTTGTATTTGTTGCATAGAAAACAACGAACTGGTCAGGGTCTCTTTTTGCAAAGGTTGAATATTTTGAAACCAAGGCAAAATCTCTATTCGCTCTGCCACTTGTATGGTGAGTGAGTATACCTACAGGTATAGATTTACCTATTTTAAGACTTGCTAATGTGTCACCTGAGCATTCTTTTATGAAAATATCATAAATATCATTCTCGATTTGACGATTAACAGAATTGACGGAAGTAAACTTTGCTGAAAGTTCTTTAACTTCGCCGTTGATATTACGCATTACAAATACAGATGCATTGCCAAAAAGATTAAAGGCTTCAATATTGATTAATTCAATCATATTAGCGTTCTTTGGGTAATATGGAGATGAAGGCTTGATGCTGTTAATAATTTCCATAAATTCGTTAATTGTAGATATTGTTTCGTCATTGGCGTGTTTTTTCATTTGTTCAAGTGAACGATTAAATCCTAGTGAATAGTTCATAAATTTCTCTCCCTTAATTAATAATAGTTTATAGTATGAATATTTGTTGTTTTGAGCAACAAAAAATAACGATTTAAACCATCGTTATTTTTAGTGATTATATAATACGATATAAACATAAATAAATTTAATAAGAATATTGAGTTTATTTGGCTTATTTTATATATTTATGTTTACATTAATGCGTATTTTGGGTCAAATGGCTTGGTTGTGCCTCTTGGAAGTCCTCCAAGTCGAAGCATTCCAATTTGGGTACGTTTTAAAAAGATTACGTTTTTGCCAATACTTTCAAACATACGCCTAATTTCACGATTCTTGCCCTCTTGAATTACAATTTCAAGTTTGGTCTTTTCTTTGTCTTCTTCCAAAACTTTAATCATTGCTGGGGCGGTTTTTGTGTTTTCATCTAACTCAACACCACGTGAAAGTTTTAGTACTTCATTTCTTGTTATATTTCCTTCAATTTTAACGATATAATGTTTTTTTATTTTTGATGCTGGGGAAGTAATTTCTTTTGCGAAATCGCCGTCGTTGGTGAATAAAAGTAATCCCTCTGAGTCATAGTCAAGCCTGCCAACAGGTTTTACGTATGGGCGATATTTTTCTGGTATGAAGTCCATAACGGTTTTTCTTCCCTTGTCATCAGAAAGAGATGTTATACAGCCCTTTGGTTTATATAGCATAAGATAGATGTAATTTGATGTGTATTGCACACGCTTTCCGTCCAAGAAAACTCTGTCGTTATTTTCGTCGACATCAGTAGACAATTCGGTTACGACTTTTCCGTTTACGGAAATTCTGCCAGAAAGGATAATTTCTTCGGCTTTGCGTCTACTTGCAACGCCACAAGTTGACAAAAATTTATTAATTCTCATAAGGTTGTTTTTCTCCCCAAGTTTTGATAGTTTGCATTATACAATAAATTTATCGAAATTTCAAGAAATTATAATAAAAATATTTCTGAATAGTTTATTCTCTTGATAAACGGACAGCATTATGATAAAATTAAACTATGAAAAAATTGTTTACCACAATAGGAAAGGCCGTGAATGCCTGCATAGAATTTATCTTAGCAACAATATTAGTAGTAGTTGCTTTGTTTTTGTATATCCCGCTCAGGATAATTTTCCCTACAAAGATTGTAGGCAGAAAGCATTTGAAAGAAGTTAAAGGTGGAAAAATTATAGCGTCAAATCATTACAGCAATTTTGATGGGGTTTTGCTTGTTGTATTTTTCTACCCTATAACCTATGTAAGGAAGTTTTTATCAAAGAAAGAGTTATCGAGAAATAAATTCTTTGGATATATCTTTAAGGCGTTTGGGGCGATTTATATCGATAGAAGTCGATTGGATATGAAAGCAATGCGTGAAACAACAAAACAACTTCAAAAAGGAAAAACTTTAATAATGTTCCCAGAGGGTACAAGAAACAAGTCTGGAGACGAAGAAACAAAGGCGTTGAAAGGTGGTGTTATATATTTTGCAAATAAAGCAGATGCTACTATTGTTCCTGTAACATTTTTACATCGTCCAAAGCCATTTAAGATGAATAAGATTATTATTTCTAAGGGTTATAAAATAGACAAGGAAGTGAAATGTAATACAGAACAAGAAATCGAAAAATTAGAAAAGATTTATAAAGACGTAAGGGCAGAATATATTAAAGAACAAAAAGGAGAATAAAGTATGCAAAGTCTATTAGCAATCACAACTGATAATATCACCATTATAATGTATGTGTTAGTAGCATTACTTCTTGTTGGGAATATATTATTCCTAGTGTTGTTTATTGGAAGTACTGCAAAGTGTGCAGATCTTGAAAATCAATTAAGGTCAAGAACAGGTGAGAATATTGCCAATACCGAACACGATAGAAATGCAGACCAGCCAGTAGGCGCAAGAATGGAAGATAAACAACAATATGTCGTAGTTGAAGCAAAAGATAACTTTAATGTAGTAGAAAAAGAAAGCCAACAAGTAGTTGCTGTTGCAAAGTCCAAAGACGAAGCACGTGAAATTATTAAAAGTATGGCGCAAAAGGATTAAAAAGGATTGTGATTAACTAATGAATGAGAAAAGGAAATTTGAACCTAAGACCCCAGAGAAGTTTCACAGGTTGGTTGAAAGCGGAGAAGAAATTTTAATTGCTGGTGCGGGACAAGAAGGAAGTATAAAAATTGCTGATGGCGATATTGTGTCCGATGATGTTTATAATTGGAAAGTTCCCGTAGTAAGAAAGTGCGTAGATAGACTTGGCAATCACTACGGCAGAGCATTTATGCTGGTAAAGGATAAATTCGGATTGATGTATTTATTAAAACATAGACTAGAATATAATCAAATGGACGAGTGCTTCCATTCGTTTTGTACGGCATTTGATGTAGTAAGCGATTCCGAATTGAGTCAATACGAAAAATTGTGTGTACGACACGGTTGGAATGCTCCACATATTGAACCAATACAAATAATCTCAGGGGGAAAAGAGATTAAAGATCTTGGTCAGTTATGGTTGCTTGAAAACCATCATACTAAATTGTTGCACAAAGCAAAGAAATTAACATTACCAAAGCAAGCAAACGCCATATTTAACGATGCCAATCCTGATGTATATTTGTCGCTGTTTATGACACAAAACTATGCATATGACAGAGGTATTGGTAAAAACACAATGGGAACAGCAGAGCAAATAATTGCAAGACTGAATCCGGATAAACCTAAAATTAAATTTGTTGGTGCTATGCAACCGTTGGATCTTGACCAAACGTTCAAAAGAAAGATGGGTGACCGCTCGCTTGAGATGATTGATGAATATGGAGAGCGACATTTAGACGATTGCTATTGTGCAATTGCAAGTGTTTATCAAAAACTTGGTTTCACCGTTACGCCAATGACAAAAGTTGAGAGAGAGAAAGATGGAATGGTTTTTGTTCACAGGGCAACACTTCTTCAAAAGGAAATAAATCCAAATGTTATCTTACAAGACCCGAACTGTACAGTATCAAAACACTTTGCAAACCCATTAGATGAAGAAGATATAATGTAGAGTAAATAATATATTAAAGCATACTGACTATAAGAAAAGTCAATATGCTTTTTTTATATGCATCTGCCAGTACGATGGTATAATGTTAAAATCTTCCGTAATTGGTGCGGAACATTAAAGCAGACAAAAGGCAAAATTAAGCACAAATATATACATAAGCCAAAGTGTCCATACTGTCATAAATATACCGGCACCTATACTAGAGTTATAATAGCGGTAGGTTAGATATATAGAGTAGCCAATAAGTACACCTAGAATACAACAGCCAACAATAGGTAGAGTAAGCCCAAAGGTAAACAGAGGGTACAATAAAAATAATATTAAGTCAATCCCTAAGTGTATAAAATTTTCGTGAATTTCGTTTTTTGGTCGCTTGTTTGTATAATGCGAAAACCACATAAGGTAGGTTGCAAGACCTACGAAATCCAAGGCAATAAGTGTTAGATATTTTAATAGGTTGCTTGAAAGCGAAAAAGTTGGCTCGTTGCTTATAATAAAGTCGAATAAATTGTTGGCAGAGAGAAGATATGCAAGTAGGGCAATTATCATAGCACTTGCTAAGAATATGAAAAGATAGAAGAATGCTGTTTTAAAGTCTATTTGATTTTTGCTTTCGTAAGTCGTAGTAGATGTGTTTGACATATTTTTACTCCAATGAAAGATTTAAATAGATTATAGACAAATAAAAATATTTTATTCGCCAGTCTTTAAGAGAAATTAAAGTTGACAAAAGACTAAATTAATAGTATTATATCTTGGTAGAAATAAAGGTAAATTATATAAGAGAGGGTAATAATGATTCAATGTACAAACGTTCGTCTTCAATTTGGAGCAAGGGTTCTATTTGAAGATGTAAACATCAAGTTTACTAAGGGTAATTGCTATGGTATAATTGGTGCCAATGGTGCGGGAAAGTCAACATTTTTAAAACTTTTAACTGGTGAACTTTCTCCAAGCAGTGGAGATATTTCAATCACAAAGGGTGAAAGAATGTCTGTTTTGGAGCAGAACCAAAATGCATATAACGATAAGACTGCGTTAGAAGTTGTTTTACTTGGGCACAAAAAACTTGTTGAGATTATGAAAGAAAAGGACGCTCTTTATGCAAAGCCTGATTTCAGTGACGAGGACGGAATACGCGCTGGAGAACTTGAAACAGAATTTGCTGAACTTGGTGGTTGGGAAGCTGAGGGCGAAGCCGAAACACTTTTAACTAACCTTGGTATTGACGAAGCGGATTTTCATAAGCTTATGGAAGATATCGAACCAAAGCAAAAGGTAAAAGTTCTTCTTGCAAAGGCGTTGTTTATGAGCCCTGACATTTTGGTGCTTGACGAACCAACTAACAACCTAGATGCAAAGACTGTAAACTGGCTGGAAGAATATTTGATTGATTTTCCGAATATCATCATCGTTGTAAGCCATAACAGATATTTCCTAAACCGAATTTGCACACATACTTGCGACCTTGATTATGGGAAACTAAACTTGTTCTCTGGTAACTACGATATGTGGTATGAAACAAGCCAACTTTTAATTCGTCAAGCAAAAGAGCAAAATAAAAAAGCAGAACAACGTGCAAAAGAACTTCAAGAGTTTATTGCAAGATTCAGTGCTAATGCAAGTAAATCTCGACAAGCAACAAGCCGTAAAAAGGAGTTAGAGAAACTTGAATTCGCAGATGTAAAGGTTAGTTCAAGAAAGTACCCATATATTGATTTCAGACCTGAAAGAGAAGTTGGAAATGATATTTTATCGGTTGAAAATCTAACAAAAAAAGGCTATTTTGAGAACGTTAGCTTTGTTCTTAATAAAGATGATAAAATCGGATTTTTAAGCGATAAAAGCACAACCACAACAATGCTATTTAAGATACTTGCTGGCGAAGAAGAGCCAGATAGTGGCTCATACAAGTGGGGTTCAACAATAACTGCGGGATATTTACCTGAAAACAATGAATCATATTTTGCTGGGGTTGATTTAAACCTTGTACAATGGCTTGGTCAGTATGCAAAGGAAAAAGACCAAAGAGATGAAACTTTCCTTCGTGGCTGGCTTGGCAGAATGTTATTTACTGGCGAAGAAAGCCAAAAGAAAGCAAAGGTAATAAGCGGTGGTGAAAGGGTTAGATGTATGTTAAGCCGTGCGATGTTAAAGGGCAGTAATGTCTTAATTTTTGATGAGCCAACCAACCACTTAGACCTTGAAAGTATAACAAGTTTAAATAAGGGAATGATTAATTTTAAAGGTCCAATTCTTTTCACCTCTCACGACCACGAGCTTATGCAAACGGTTGCTAACAGAATAATTGTTATAAATTCAACAAAAGAGTTTGACCGTCAAACAACGTATAACGATTATTTGGGAATAGAATAAGGATATCGAAATAACGATTAAATATACTACAAATAAAATATTTAAAAATTTAAAAAAAATAGTTGACAATGTTTGAAGATTGTAGTATATTTAATATGTTGTTAGCGTGTGTTACACGCAAAGCAATAAAATTTAATAGCCAAAACTTTTGGAAACACACGTCTTTAAAAGTTTATTGTCGGGGTGTGGCGTAGCTTGGTAGCGCGCGTGGTTTGGGTCCATGAGGTCGGGAGTTCGAATCTCTCCACCCCGACCATATAAAACATTTCACTTGAAGGGTTTGGACCTTTAGCTCAGTTGGTTAGAGCAACCGGCTCATAACCGGTTTGTCCGCGGTTCAAGTCCGTGAAGGTCCACCAAAAATTTGGCTCCATAGCTCAGTTGGTTAGAGCGCTAGCCTGTCACGCTAGAGGTCGACGGTTCGAGCCCGTTTGGAGTCGCCATTATTTTTAAAGATAAAGTTTTCCAAAAGTTTTGACAAGAATTTTGCCTTGGTAGCTCAGTCGGTAGAGCAGGGGACTGAAAATCCCCGTGTCGGTGGTTCGATTCCGCCCTAAGGCACCAAAAATTCATGCTGGTGTGGCTCAATGGTAGAGCATCTGATTTGTAATCAGACGGTTGTTGGTTCGATTCCGACCACCAGCTCCATTTTTTTGGGAGAGTTCCAGAGCGGCCAAATGGAACGGACTGTAAATCCGTCGACTATGTCTTCGATGGTTCAAATCCATCCTCTCCCACCAAGTAGGGTTGTGCATAAAGCACAATCCTATTTTTTTGTTAATAAATTTTGTTTTTCATTTTTTATTCAAGGCACAAGTAGGGGTATCAATCATAAATTGTACAAAATTTCACTATTGACATAAATTTAATTCAATGTTAAAATTATTTTACTAATTAATAAGGTGGTAAATTTATGGACGAGAACACAATGGTTAATATTGCTACTAGAATTGTTCAAGAGTATAAACAATATGGTTATACGCAAAGCGTAAAAAATAAAATATTGATGTTTAGAAGTGATAAGAATTTTGCAGAGTTAGTGGCAAAATTGGCATATCGAGATTTTGATTTGTTTAAAAAGATTATTAGAGAAAAAGAGATAAAATTTAATTATTCGCAAGTTACTTCATTTTTTAATCCTATTGAATTTCGTCTTGAATGGGCTCTTAGGAATGGCGTTAAAGGAATGGGTTTTGATGAGAAAAGAGTTTTAAGCGATATAAGTTTTAGACAAAACATTGCTTGGGCTTTTCAGCAATATACTACAAGTTATCACGCAGTAAGATTTTCGGCAATTTATCCTAATCAAAAAAATCCGCACGAGGGCAAGATTCAGAAAATTCAAAGATTTCCAGGAAGCGAGCAATTAACTGCAAGGGAAATTTTAGAAAAAGAATTAAAAGAACATCCAAATGTAGTTGAAGATATAATCGATGAGCAAACCTTTGATGATGAGCTTATTATCTCGCCAGAGCTTGTTGATATAATATTGGCAAACAATCCAAGCGAATCGTTGTTGCATACTCTTTTATACAGGACTTATCAGAGGGGCAAAAGTCGTGGTGATCTCCTTGAAAAATACGCCGAGATTGCAGAGTCTCCAGATAGTGTAATGAATTTTTTAGACTCTGAAAAAAGAAGGTGTAGTGTGGCTTCACCTTCAGATTATGACTCGCCAGCAGACAGCATTTACCTTACTTATTTCAATTTGTTCCGTACGCATATTAAAGCGGTAGATAGAGCAATGGAAATTGCTTTTGGTAGAGATGACTATTTTGCCGGTGCAGAAGACTTTGAAATTCACACCGAACTTCAAAAAAGGGTATATCATTATACTGATGTAAATGCATATGTTTGCGGAGATGCTCTAAAAGCACTTGCAAAAACCGCCTTTAAAACATTAAGAGAAAGAAGTCTTGTAAAAGAAAAGGCAGAGTTGCGTAAGTTTTTGCTATATGGAAACAGAAATGTTGTTGATATTATGACAAAAGCCTTTATTGATATTGCGTCCACCGGGCATATTGATGAATTGCTTGGAGTTCTTTCATATAATAAAGAAGATGTAGTACAACTTTTTATGTCTTGTTATGAAGATGAGTCGCAAGTAGAAAGTATATTGCAAAATTTTGGAAGATATGAAGAAAAGTTAAATGAAAAGCTGTTGGGAATAAAGGAATATCTACAAGAAGCATCTCAAGCGGACGAGCAAGATTAATCTAAAATAACTGTCTGGGTTATTCAAGGAGTGAGTCAAAAGGGATTATGGATATACTACGAGAAAGTAAAATAGCAGAGAATATAAGAAACGAATACAGGAAATTCGGATATACTCAAAGTGTAAGAAATAAAATATTGATGTTTAGGTCAAGTGAGAGATTTGGGAACATTTTATCGATGCTTGACGACGATTTACTGAAAAAGGTGTTTCAAGAAAAAGCAATAAAAATAAATTATGATATTGCTTGTCGTTTCGATGAAAGACAAAAGCTTGCGTGGGCACTTAGGAATGGAAAGAAGAATTTGGGTAAAGACGAAAAGAAGATATTGGCCGAACACGCACACAAAGAAAATGTTCGTTGGGCAGTTTGGCAATATATGAGGGACTTTGGCGAGGTTAATCAAGATATAATGTCTCCTGATGGAAGCGGTTGGGGGATGAATATTGAAGTCCAAAAGTCACCTTATGGCGAAGATTTAACCGCAGAAGAAGTAATCATTAAGGAAATGCAACAGGGTGGCTGTTATCTTGAACAATACATTGATGCAGCGACGTATTTTTCAAAGAAGGTAATCTCAAACAAACTTGTAGATTTAGTTCTTCAAAATAATCCAAGCAATGCAGTAGTTGGCACGCTTCTCAGTTGTTGCTATCAAGAGTATGAAAAACGAGTGGAACTCGCAATGGCTTATGCAAAAACAGCAAAGTCAGCAAGACAAATTATAGGATTTTTAAATGTAGAAAGGAATACTTATTTTAATCTAAAAAGTGTAAACAATACGTTCGCTCATACAATTTATGAACAAGGGAATGATGTTTATAATGAGTTGTATCAAATAGCTCAAAATAGGAATGACTTTTTTGATGGAGCGAGTGAAGAAGATATTTATAAGGGCGTTAAGCAGTTTATCAATAGTTGGAAAAATGTGTCATTAATATCTTTTCCTACCTTAGAAAAATTCACGAGCGTTGCTGTTTCAAAATTGCGTGATAACGTATATACTAAACAAATTTTACGATACACATTGTCAGATGAAATGCTTACTAATATGATTTTGAACGCAATAGGAAACAACTTGAAAGGTGATGAAATACAATCGCTTATAAACAAAACTTCTTATGATGCAAAAGAAATAGAAGATGTTTTTACTCAACTTCATTGGGACAATAGTTGGATACAAGAAAAACTGAAAGAATATGAACTTGCAGAAAGAGTGATAGACTCTAAACTTTTCGATGTTAAGGTTAGGCAAAAAATTGCCCAGAAACACTATGGGTCTGAATCTTAACTTTAATAACAGTCAAAAAAATGAGCAGTTTGCATTGTTCTAAAATAATTTTCACAAAATTTTCAATTATTTTAATTATTGAATAAATAGTACTTGCGATTTATAAAAAATAATGCTAAAATATATGTATATACTATCAAGCGGAGGAAAAACCTATGGCAGAAATTAAGTATGAAGTTACCGAAAAATTAGGTGCACTTTCAGAACCTGTAAATGGCTATGCAAAAGAATTGAATATGATTAGTTGGAATGATCACGCTCCAGTTTTCGATTTAAGACCTTGGAACGTTGCTCATGACAGAATGAGTAAAGGTATCACTTTCAACAAAGCAGAAGCAAAAGCATTAAGGGATATTCTAAACAGTTTAAATCTTGATGACTAGGTAAATATATAATTGACAATGAAAAAGAACGATTAGGCAATTTTGATTGCTTATTCGTTCTTTTTGTTTTAATGTAAATTATTATGCGACGTCGTCACGGTTAAATAAAGACATCTGAGGTTCATCTTCATCTTCCAACTGAAAGTCTTTGCTTTTAAATATGTCTTTGCTTGCTGCACGTTGTCTGAGCATTTCTTCTTCACGAATCAGTTGTTCAAGCATTTGTTTTGAGGCGTCATCTAAAATTCCGGCTTTAGCGAACTCTTGCATTTCCTTTAATGCTGAATATCTGGCGTCTGCTTCTTCAATACTTGATAGGTAAGAGGCAAAACTTGAATGTCCTTTTTTTGCCATTTCCAGTGCAGCATTCATTCTGAATGCAAGCTTTTTATCTCTTTCGTTTGTTGGTTCTCTGTTCATATTTGCGATTTGAATTTTGTGTTTCGCCTCATGAAGTCCAGTTTGCATCATTCGCATTGGAAGATATGGGTCTTTTGTAATCTTGCATTTTTCAAATTCGTTTAAAAATTGTTCATTTAAATATAATGTGTCAACACCGTCTGCGTAACAACCAAATGTTGTTTTGTCGCCTTGTTGAGCAAATTTTCTAAATTCCACCTTAGGGGCTTGAACATTGTTCATAGAACAATACCCATCAACAAGCCCTTCAACAATATTTAGCAAATCTTCTTTTTCAAGCGAATAGAAGACGTCAGGGTTAAAGCATTGTGCAAGGCTTTTATAGGTGATAGGGTCCATTTTTGGAACTTCGGTGATTTGTTCGGCGTCGCCACCGCTAAACATATTGCTATCTTGCATAAATCCACGCAATTTCCAAATTGTCTTCATTCGTATATTCATTGCTTCGTCTTCACGATAGTCAACTATATCACCATTTTCATCTACGTGACCCAAAACGCTTGATATATATTTTGTAAGAATCTCGGCTTCTTGACGTATTTGCTCGAATTGTTGTATTTGATTTTGTTTTAAATTTTGTTTCCTTAAAAGTTGAAAGTATACAAAAGTCAAATATTGATTAACATAATCGGCAAGTTTTTTGGCAAACTTTTTATCTCTTAGCATAAGTTGGGTAGCATAATCTAAGATGTTTTCATCATCTTCGCTGATCATTATGCCAAACATTTCATAGTATGCTTCTTGAATAAATTTAAAGAAATGCGAAAATAGGACGGTCTTTTCTCCATCGCCCATTTTAGAAAGTAAATTTTTATCTACTTTTATTAATGAGGTAAGATATTTTGCGTAGTCGTCAAATTTATCAACGTCAAATTGTTCTTGCCCTGTTAGAACAAATTTCTCACGCATAAGCGTTGCCCCCCTTCACTAATTGTGTCTATATTATACACTACAATATATAAAATTTCAATAGTCTTTTCAAAATTTCTTATCTGAAAACGACACAAAAAGTGAAAAAATAATCAAAGCAAGCCTATATTTTAGACTTGCTTTGATAGTTTTTTATTAAACGTGGAAACGTTTTGAATTAAAGAGTAGGGTATATACCAAAGTATGAATTGGAAGATAAAGTGTACAAATTGCTGGCAAATACCATAATAAATGGTTGTAATCAATTTGAGTAAAACTGTACAGTCCAAATGGAATATTGACTGCGTAAATAATGACTAAGCATTGAACGGCAAACAGCACAGAGAATATAATTGCAACTTTTGCAGAATACCTAGGTTTAACTTTCTTGGTTTGATTTAATAAAAAGATTACTGTAAAAACAATTGGAATTAATATCATCGCTCCTAAACAACTAAACAAGAAGAATGATGCAGGAAGGGCTGAAGGCACATACCTTAAGTCAGTGTAGCCAATTGGTCCAGCGATTAAATACCCAATTACAAGAAGTAGTGATGTTAGTGCAAAAGAGAACCAACTTGTAAACATTTTAATTTTATTTGGTAAAATATAATTTTTTGTTTCGGCTGTTTCTTTTGGTCTTCTTTCGTAAACTCTAACCTCAATACCTGCATTGTTGAAATTTGTCCTTAGGTCATCAATTTTTGTTATCGTTTGTTGGTTGATGTTGTTTGCCTTTGTTGAAGGTGAAAATCTTATTGAGCCATAAGAGGATAGTGTATTTAATAATTGACGACTGTCGTTATCTGTGTATTGAGGTACAAAGCTTCGTTTGTTGTCTACAAAAAGGTTCGTTGTAGCATCTGGGTCGTTGTAAATTGGGTCGTAATTTTGTATTTCAGGTTCAGCATAAACAAAATTGCTTTGCGTTAAGCTTTCGTCTGAATTATTATCAATAATTGAAACTTCATTTCGTGGGTCTTCGGAAGGTGATAAATATTCATCACGTAAAGCAAGCTCTCTTGCGTTGCTAAATTCTTCATCTCGGTCATAATCATAGGAGTATGAGCTTGTTAATTCATCTTCATTTCGTAAAGTGAAATTTTGTGCTTTATAATTTTCAATTTCGTCCTCGGCATCTTCGTTGTTTTCGTCGTCGTCATCATTATTATTGAAGTTATTGTAATTACCATAATTAAATCGAACGAAAGGAAGAGGTTCGCCTTGTCCGGAATTATCTTCTTCGGCTCCAAAAATTAATTCAGAAGACTCATCGTCTTGATCTTCACTATAACCAAAATTCAGTTTTGTTGAATTAAAATCATTTTCGGGTTCATCTTGCTCCAAATTTGACGGGTCTTCATAGTCTTCGTTTTGTTCTTCACTTATTAAATCTGACGTCAAATCGCTGTAATTTCTTGAAATTTCAAATTCGTCATCGTTTTCTTCGGCAACGCTGTAAAATGGGGCGTCGTCCAATTCTTCTTCTAAATCTTCGGAGCTATCAAATTCTAAATCATCGTCAGAATCGTCAGAATTGATGATATTGTCAAATAGTGATGTGTCCAATGTCTGTTCTTTGGGTTGTTCTTGCGAGAATGTTTCTTCATAGAAGCCTGAGCCACCGACTTCATCTTTTACATTGTCAAAATATGTATTGTTATTTAACTTGTAATCTTTAAAATTAAATTTGGTAGAATATTTGACATCATTATTCTTGATGACGATATCATCTAATTCATTTTGCGACTCGGTTTGCTCAGATTGGATATCATTTACTGGCGTTGCTTCATCTTTTACGTTATTAGAAAATATGTTTCTTAATTCTTCACTTTCTTGATTATCAGAAAGTGGGGAGGTTAATATTTGTTCTGGTATTGGATTGTCATCATATTGCAAAGCCTTTTCAATCGAGTTAAAAATGTCGAATTGATTTTCGTCAGTATTATAATATTCTTCAACTAGTTTTAAATCTTGCTCATCGGTGCCAAAGTCGAGACCTTCATTTTCTTCAATCCCATAAAATTCAGCGAACGGATTAACGACCTTCGTAGATTGAATACCTTGTTCAGAGTTCTCTATTTGCGTACTTATAATATTTGTCTGTTCTATTCGTAAATCGTATTGATTTTGTTCTGATGAAGCAGAAGTGCATTGCTCTTGATCAAGTTCTTTTTCTTCATCAGTTTTTTTGCGGAATGTTATATTTTCAGTGCCGGTCAAAGGAATAAAGTTTGTTGTTACTTCTGGCAAAACATCGTCGGCATTTTCAGCAATAAGATTGTCAATTATTGACCTTGAAGACAGCCACTCACGCATATTATTATCGTACTCTTGACGACCCAAATCGGTCAATTTATAATAATGCCTTTTACCGCCAATATCGCTGTTCACCCAGTATGCAGATATAAATCCTTGACCTTCAAGCCGTTTTAAACAACTGTATAATGTAGGTTGCTTTAACTCATAGGTGCCATTGCTTCTGGTTTCAATTTCTTTTATAATCTCATACCCGTATTTATCTCCGCTTGCAAGCGTTTTTAAAATTATTGTATCCACATGCCCACGGATTAAATCTGAATCAATTGCCATAAAGATTTTTGCTCCTTTGATTGAAAATAATGACAATAAGCCTATTATTAATCAATATAATTATATCTTTTTTATTTAAACGATGTCAATTAAATAAATCTATCTTGTAAATCTTTTTAATTTTTATTGTACAATATTAAAATTGTTTGTTATAATAGCCTTATGATAGAACCAAAGAAGATAATAAGACAAAAACGAAAAACTTTGTCCATTACGATAACACCGACTGGAGATGTTATTGTTAAAGCTCCAATAGGCTTGCCAGAAGGTGAAATTTTTAAATTTATTAACGAAAAAGAGTCCTGGATTTTGTCTAAATTAAGCAAGGCAAACACCAAAGCTGAAATAAACGATGATTTGATAAAATACAAGGCCTTTTTGCTGTTTGGGAATAAATATGAGGCCGTGACAGATATTACCGCAAAATCGGCTAATTTTGTAGCAAATAAATGTGTGCTCCCGGTACTTCCTGATAAATCTCAACAATTACATAAAGTAATTTTAACATATAAAAAATTGGCGTCAAAGTGGCTTAAAGAAAGAACTCTTGAAATAGCCAGAGTTATAAATGCAAATTTTGATGAGTTTAAAATTTCAGATACAAAGGGCAGGTGGGGGTGTTGTACGTCTAATTGTTGCATAAATTTAAATTGGCGTGTTGTGTGTTTAGAACCTGCACTAATTGATTATGTAATTGTGCATGAATTATGCCATTTAAGAGAAATGAATCATAGTCCTAAATTTTGGGCAAATGTAGAAAAGATATTGCCAGACTACAAACGACGCAGAAAATCAGTGAAAGAAATGGGCTTTTTATTCCAGATTTATAAAGACGCTTAGTTAGTTGATTAGTTAGTATTTAGTAATAATTGATTAAAATTGTGTACCCCCTTGAAATTTTTAAAGAAATATAATATAATTAGTGTCCTGAGGAGATTTATATGAATAAAGAAATTAAGAAAAATAGAGAATTAGTACAAGGATTAGATTCTAAAATGATTAATTGTATCAAGGTGTCTACTTATGGGCCTAATTCAACTGCAATATATGCATATCTTGTTGATGGAAGAATTTTACAGATATCAAGACCAATATATAATTTTATGTTGAAACAAGATATAACAAGACGTTTTGTGGCAAAAAATTTCCCTGAAATGACTAGAAGAGCTTTAAAAACTATGGGTGGAGGCATCGCTTTAGTAAATTTACACAATGTAAAAGAGTTTGATGTTATGTCTTGTGGTGATAGAGTATCTGCCTGGGTTCGTGCTGTATTTAAAACTCAAGGGACAGAAGATGGGACCACAAGCCAAATTGCAAGACTTTACACAGTGCCTGCTTATATGCAAAGCAACGAGTTGGAAAGATTGTATGATTTATTAGCTGCTCAACCTAATAAGTTTGAAGAAAATAGTGATAGCGATAATGATGAAAGATTATAATTGAAGAAAGTTAAATAAAAAGCACATACTTACTTAGTATGTGCTTTGTTTTATTCTTCATCGTTTGAAATAGTTGGCAGGTCTTCGATAATTTCAAGTTTTAATTGAGTTATTTTTTTGCTTTCTATTGCAAGGATTGTAAATACAAGAGTAATTGCTTTTGTAACAAAATTCCCGTGTTCGTCAATTTGTTCGTCATTGGTGTTAACTTTTACTACGTCGTTTATATCGCAAAGTTCTTCGGACTTTTCAAAGATAAGACCTCCAACCGTTGTATAATTTGTTTCAGGAATATGCTCAATTTCAAGTTCTTCAAACAATTCAGTTAATTCGGTATCGGCGTCTATAATATAAGTACCATCTTCAAGACGTTGAATATTATCGTGGTCTTGTTCTTCATCGTGTTCGTCATAAATTTCACCAACCATACATTCAATACAGTCTTCAAGGGTTACAAGTCCGCTCGTTCCACCTTGTTCGTCAATTACTATTGCTAAGTGCTTTTTCGCTTTTTGTAATTCACGTATTACATCATCAAGCTTCATTTCCTCAGATATAAAATGAGGGGTTGTCATTAATTTTTTAACACTTACTGGTTTAGTTGATGTAAGTAGGGCAGTAAAGAAATCCTTCTGATTAAGCACGCCAACTACATTATCTCTTGTACCGCTGTAAACAGGAAGTCTTGAATATTGGTATTCAACGAATAATTTTTTCACCGCTTCGATATCGTCATTTTCATCGATAAATATTACATCTTTTCTGTGCGTCATAACATCATAAGCAGATTGTTCGCCCAAACTTATTGCACCTTGTAGAATTTCTTTATTGTCGTGGTCAATGACACCTTCTTCTTCCATAGTGTCAATAATGCTTTCAAGTTCAGTTTCTGTAACTGTTGGAACGACATCGGTTTCTCTTCTTTTTGTAATTTTATGTTGCAACCAGTAGAATGGGTAATAGATAGCGGAATATTTTAGCAGAAAATATACTCCGCCTGAGAATTTCAACGCATATTTTTCAGGGTTTGCTTTTGCCTTTGCCTTTGGTAAAATTTCACCAAAAATCAATATGATAATAGTTAACACTACGGTATTAAGTAGGTTGGAAATTGTTGGATTTAAAATAAATTTACCAAATAAATAGCCTGCAATTGTGGTACAAGCAATATTTACAAGGTTATTAAATGTAAGAATACAAGAAAGTGTTCTTTCAAAATTTTCGGTTATATAGATTGCTTTTCTTGATCCTTTACGTTTCTCTTCGGCCAATGTTTTAAGCCTTAGCGAGTTACTTGAACTATAAGCGGTTTCACTGGCTGAGCAGAACGCCGAACAGAAAATCAGAACAATTATGCTGAATAATAGGAAAATATCTCCTGACGAAATCTTTCCTAAAAAGTTTTGTGTTAAAATAATTGTACTCGGGACAACCATTTTTTATCTCCTAAATTTGCCTATCTCAATTTGGCTTGACTAAAGCAAGTCAGGTAGGTAAATTTTATTGCCATATATTATACACCAATTTTCAAAAATTGTCAAGTTTACCATATATTATATGTATTGTTGACCTAAAATTTACGAAGTAATCCAGTTACGACTCCTAAAATTGTGCAATTTTCAACAATGATTGGTTCCATAAAATCATTTTCAGGTTGAAGTCTTATATGCCCGTCTTCTTTATAAAATCGTTTAACTGTTGCGCTGTCATCGATTAAAGCAACAACAATTTCACCATTTCTTGCAGTATTTTGCTTTTTGACGATTATTTTATCGCCATTAAAAATGCCTGCATTTATCATACTTTCACCTGATACCGTTGTCGCAAATAATTCATCTGAATTAAATAATGATTTAGGCAAGCACAAATTTTCTTCCAAATTCTCTGTCGCAAGAATTGGAGTTCCTGCAGCAACCGTTCCAAGCAGTGGGGCGTAGGTTATTTCTGATGGATTTATTACAGATTTTTTTATGCCAACAACTTCAATCGCACGATTTTTTGTGCTTGAACGCCTAATATGACCTTGTTGTTCAAGTTTATCAAGATAATAGTGGGCAGTGGCAGAAGAACTTACATTTAGTTCTTTGCAAATTTCACGCACAGTAGGTGGATAACCAAACTGATTTACAAAATTGGTTATAAATTGCAATGTTTTATTCAATTTATCTTGCGTAGTCTTTGCCATAAAATCCCTCAAAAAATGTGTAGTCAAATAACTCTTGGAATTATTATACTACACAAATTATAGAAATGCAAAACATTTGTTCAAAAAATTTAAACAAAATTTTACCTATTATTGTTGAACAAAAATTCATCTTGTGTTATAATGCTGGGTAATAAATTTAGGAGTGTATTAAAAATGGAAGAACAACATCATCACCACGATTGCGATTGTCACAACCATACACAACATAGCGATTGCAACTGCGGTTCTCATTCACATCAAAACGATAAAAAGGATATTCAAAAGAAAAAATATAAAGATTTTGAGTTTGACGACGAAACCGATTTTACCTGTGATTTAGACCCAACAAAAATATGTGATAATTGCGGAAAGTGCCTGGATGCTTTTAATACAGATAAAGAGGGCTATGTGCAAATTCAAATCGATAAAATCGAAAAAGGTGATAGCACCCTTCAAGACCTTTACAAAATGTATGGGCTTGATGATAATCAATAATTAATCTCTAAGTTTTACTTTGTTTGCAACGTTTTTACGTAAGTCTTCTGAAATGGCAGCATAGTGTTTTTTAGTGGTGTTTACATCTTTATGCCCCAAAACGTCTGCAACGATGTAAATATCTTGAGTTTCACGATAAAGTTCAGTACCATACGTACTCCTCAATTTATGAGGAGTAATTTTTTTTAGTGGGGTGGTTGCACTTGCATATTTTTTCACAAGTAATTGAACAGTCCTAACATTAATACGTCTGTTTTGAAGTGATAAAAAAACCGCAGGCTCATTTCTTGCTTGCTTATTTTCACTACGTCTTACTAGGTATGAAAGCAGAGCATCACGAACTTCATCTCCAAAATATACAATTTCTTGATTTCCGCCTTTTCGGGTAATCTTTATGCCGTTCACATCAAAATCCAGATCATCAAGATTAAGACCCACACACTCTGAAACACGAATTCCTGTACCAAGCATTAGCGTAATAATTGCGACATCTCTTTCTTTTGTGTATTGATGAAAGGCTTTCTCTCGGTCGGTAAGCGAAGACCCTGCCTCTGTAATGGTAATAAGTTTTGCGACTTCGTCTGATTCAAGTTTAATAATTGGCTTTTCATGTAGTTTGGGCATTTTTACTTTTTGAGTTACATTCTCATTAATCATTTCTTTGTTATAAAAATAAGTGAAAAATGACTTAATTGTAGACAATTTCCTAGATTTACCTTGCTCTCCATTAGAATATTCTTTATTATCATATGAATAATGCGACAAATAACTAAGAAAATTCTCTATTGTCTGAGCCGAAATCACATTCAAATCTGCTGGTTCAAGTTGACGAAGATCTTTATCAAACAATTCTGTTTCTGTCATTAGATATTCAAAAAACACCCTGAGGTCATAGGCATAATTCAGCCTGGTGAGTGGGGAAGTAGATTGCTCAACACCTACAAAAAAGATTTCTGCAAATATGGGCAATTCTTTTAAAATTTCACGAGTTTTTAATATGCAGTTGTCTGCACGAGTTTCAAAATAATTTTTCATAAATTTATTATACACAACTCCTAAGTTATTTACAAACGATTTTTAATCTTTTCGCAAAATACTTTTTTGGTTTTATATCAAACTAAATAATTTAAGCACAAACATAAATAAATTATTATAACACAGAGAGAATTTCAATATTTATACAAAAACTATTCTGTGCCTGTTATGTAATGATATTGTGTGAGAGAGAGATATATAGCAAAAGATATGTATAAAACACGCATTGATTTTGTTTAATGTATTTTTAAAGCGTTCTGTCACAGAATACAACAAAAACAATGATCAAATTATTAAAGAAATTCTGAGATAAATACATTGATAATGGATAACTAAACTTTGTACGATTTCTGACGGAATGAATAAAAATTTTCTGAGCAAATCGTACAAAAATTTGTGTGGAAATATTATAATAAATACACAACATATTTTATAGAGTTTACTCATGTAAAACTAATACGATTTATTATAAATTGGTGAATCAAAATTATATAAACAATAGTAAAATTAACGACAGACTTGGAAGATGTCAAAATTTTAAGATTTTCTAGCAAATAATCATAAATTAAATAAAATGCCAAAAAAATGCCAAAATTTGAGTAATTTTCGCCTTATAATTTCGTAAAATCTGCATTTTGCGAAGTCTTAAAAGATGTCTTTATTATAAAAAAGTTCTTTCCTATTGTCAAGCAAATTCTTCATTATTTTTAAAAAAATTTATTTGACGCATAATTCTTTCGAATATCTCTCTTGAAATCCCTACCCTACTGGCTGAATTTTGCACAAATGGTTGAAGACTTTTCTGTTTATCTTTTCCGAGTTGTTTAAAATAAAACATAGGATCATCTGACATTGAAAGTAATTTCAAAAGGACTAAATCAGTTTTTGAAAGTTTAACCATATCAAACATATCTAAGTCTTTAAAAAAAACAACTTCTGGAAATTGTGTCATAAATATATCATAATCAATCTTATTTGACGTTATTTCAAGACGAGTCAATGAATAGTCAAGTTTACTTTCAATAGTTTTATTGTACAGTTTACAACGACCAAATTCAGAATCAGATCCGAGATATTCAGTAACATTTTCGCCAGAAGAGTCAAATGAATGACGCTTATGAACTCTTCTATCTTTCTTTAAATAAACCAAAGAACGCTTACAAGGAATATCAATCGAAATATCATAATTAACCATCTCGCAATCTTGCCAGCGTCTGCGAAGAAAAAATAAGACCGAACTTAATTCACGAGAATAACCAACTTTATTAGGGTTGAACTGAACAAAACAACTAAAGAAATCTTTTTTTGAAAGTCCATTAAAACAAAGACCAACTGAAAAAGAATTTTCTTTTATATATATCGTAAATAATTCACGATAATTAAATGGTTTAACCGAAAAAGAATGCTTATGCTCAAATCTTCTTAAATAGTCCATTATTTCAAAACAAGATTCTTGTGTAATTTTGAATTTATAACGAACCATATCAAGACTATAAATCAATTTATTTTCAGACGTTGGAAAATAATAAGATAACATATCACACCTATCCACCCTACTATTTTTTACTAAAAATGCGGAAAACCGCACGACTTGGCACCTTGTTAGACGTAGGTGCGAAAAACGTTTTTTATTTTTTATTTTGTACGTAGACATTATAGTGTTTACGTAGTCAAGATAAAGAACCTTGACGAAAGGCTAATCAAGTGCGTAATGCACTATGGATGAAACTTTAAATGTAGAAACTCGCATTGCTACCTTGAGAAAAACTAAAACCTTGACATTTTAACCTAACATTAGGGCATCGCCCTAATAACCCAATAACGCAAGGCTCAGAATTGCAAGCAGTAGAAAAGACCTTTAAAATTACTTGATTTTGATATTGTAATTGTGATAGAATTGTAAAAAAAACAAAAAGGGAAAAATAAAAAAGTGGGAAGAAGAAAACAAAAAAAACAAGATACAGCTTCAGCAATAGGAATACTATTTGTTATAGCTATTTGTATTGCGTTGATAAAAATAATAGCACCAATACTCATTGCAACAGCAGTAATTGTAATAATTATTAAAATTGTAAAAAAAATCAAAGCAAAAAAAACATATACAAACAAAGAAAAAATATATTACGAAGATCTAAATGAAGACGAACCTATTGACAATCTACAATTTAAAACTAATAATGAGACATATATTGATAAAGAAAAATACCAATTAAGCAAAAAAAAATACACCAAGAAAGAAGAATATCAAACAAATTGTGAAAAATATTATTACAAAATAATAAAAGAAGAATTTGAAACTAAATATGATATATTCCCACAAGTTCCATTATCATCTGTCATAAAAAAGAATAAAGACTTTGAAAAACAATATCAAAACGAACTATTCAGAATAATAGATTTTGGAATTTTTGAGAAAGAAACACAAAAACCCTTATTGCTAATAGAAATTAACGACAAAACACATAAACAGCAAAATAGGATTAAAAGGGACAATAAAATAAAAGAAATCTGTAATAATGCAAACATAAAATTAATTACATTTTGGACAGATGAAAATAAAAATAAAGAGTATATTATCAATAAAATAAAAAACACATTAGATTACATTTTATAATATTTTAGGGGGGAGCGACATAAAGTCGCTCCCTTTAACCCTCAAAAAAATTAAAAAAATATAAACTTGGCGACCCAAATAACATAAATAATTACTTGTAAAAGGCCTCTTGCACAAAACTCAATAACAGAATAAAACCCAGTTGCCATGTTAAAAAAATCACGAATAAAATTAAAAGCACCCCAGTCGGAAACTATCTCAAGAGAATCAAACCACGTCATAGACATTGAAACACTGGGAGCATCAGCAACGGATGAAAGCAGACCACCAAAAGTTATAAAACCATTACCAAGTAAAGTCTTAAATAAAGAAACAACAAGAACAAGACCAAGAACAAGAGAGAGAACATTAAAACCCTGCCTAACATCATTAGATGACACATTAGAGTCTATTTTTTCTTTTGGTTTTTTTTGAGTAACAGTAACATTAGAACCACCACGTGAAATCACAGTAATTTCTTTTTTTGACATAAACCACCTCACTAAATTAAAAGCCTAACAACTGAAACTATAAAAGCCAAAGTTAATAACCCAGTAAAGAACCCAGCAAGATTAACACCAAGCAACTCAAAATTAAACAAACCCATAAATGCTTGCACCGGAGCATCTATAACAGCAGAAATCAAACTAAAGAAAGTATAGCTATTGGAAGCGTTTGCACCTGCTTGATAACCATTGTTATAGCCTATAACTTCGCCAGCTCTAGACCCTGCAGAATAACCATTATCATAACCGACATTTTCACCAATTGAATAACCGGAATCATATCCTTCCTTAAAAACATCATCATCTAAAAATGTGCCGACTAAATAATAATATCGGTCAGTATATTCAAAATACGAAGCAATATGAGCATTTTCACCGGTAATATCGCAAGGTATGCGAATAGAAAAGACTTTATCATTTTCATCATAGTAGTCAATGTAAGTATATATACGCATAGTGTGAGTATTTAACATAGATTCAGTGCTATAAATACGAACTTTTTTTACAAAACAGTTAAAACCATAATCACAACCGAGTGCATATGAAAAATAGTAATGATTAGCATTATTAACAGTCTGATGAAAAGAAGTATATGTAAGAGGCTCACCCTCATTACTAAAATTAACTTGTTGTGTAGTATTTACTGAATCATAACCGATACCAGGATAAAAATATTTAAATTCAATATCCGACTCAATATAGCCATTGTAATTATTCAAATCAACTTCAAAATTAAAAAAGCCTAATGCATAACCGACACCTTCTTGGATTGAACTAGAAACTGTAACAATTGAACTACCATTAAAAGAATAACCAGTAGAGACTTCATCAGCACTAGCAATCATTGTTTTAGGTTGAAATTTGGGTAAAAAAGGGCTTATACAAAGCATCAAAGCACTTGCACAAGCAATAAATATACTAGATATTCTTTTAATTATTTTTCGTTTGTTTTCGACCATAAACACCCCGCTCCGCCAGTTGTTTTTTAATCAACCTTTGTTTTAAAAAATATTGAATAACACCAAGTGCTATATTTTCCAAAAGGCAACCAATAAAGGCACCAATTATAATTAAAATTAGATTCATTATTTAGACACCATCCTTTTTAAGATTTCTATTTCGTTATCGATTATATCAAAACATTTATCTCTATCAAACGCACCACCAACAATATCATCTGAAATATTATATACTATTGGATATTCTTTGCTTTGTATTAAAAACAACTCTTTCAATTTCTTTAACAGTACTACTGCGAACAAGATTTTGTCTTTGTTTCTATAAATTTGTAGGTATTTATTACATTCTGTTAAATCTTTGATTTGTTCATCTTTCTCTGCAAGTTTTACTTCTAAGTCGGCAAATTCTTTTCCTAAGCACTCTACAAAATGAATTGTAACCGAAACACCTTGATTATCAACTACTTCATAATTACCATTTTTAAGATTTTCTATTGCTTTATTCATTTTTACTCATCTCCCTGCATCTTCTTTAAACAGTTATCACAAACGACTTTACGTTTGTATTCATAAAACCAATCCGTCCAACAACAGAAACCACATAACTCACATTTACATTGACCGTTTCCAGACAACTTAGTAGGTCGATAATCAGTTAACTCAGCCTCTAAATCTTTAATTTTTTTTATGTGTTTTTGATGCCACATCTTATACCAATCTAAAGCATCTAATAAATCATCAACTGCAGATTGATCAAAGATGTAAGATTTATCAAAATCAGTAGCACCTATAGGAATACATTCATTTTGAACATAATCATCATAATTACGTTTCATTTTACTCATCTCCCTGTGTGAATTTATTCATCCATTTTTTTGCAAGTTTTGGTATAAAAAGAAGAAAATCTACAAAAATATGGGCTATAAATACATTAATGTAATAAGTGAAAAATACTAGCAAATCTGTATTTTTAAATAATGGCAAAATACCATCAACACCGAATATCTGACTTAAACTTGTATACGCAATAGAATTCTCAGCAATATTAAGTCCAATAGAGTCAAAAATTGTACCAAATTCAAAAGCAGTACCACCTTTAAATAAAAGTATCAAAAAGGCAAATATAGGTATAAAATACACTATATTCCAAAATATGGTCTCAGCCATATGATTAATCGTTCTTTTTCTCATCTACACCACCCCGCAACCTAGATTTTCTAAAACTGACTATGTTATTTGCTTTCAAAGTTTTAGCAGTAATAACATTCTTTTCTTCTTCAAGTCCGTCAGTCAAACTTGAATAACAGTAACAATCAAAATACTTCCAAGTCTTTTTTGGTATAATTACTCGTCTTAACTTTTGCTCCACATCCTCATCTTGAACGTTTATGGTCGACTTATCGTCTGAATATCTACATTCTTGAACATGAGCCAAAAGGAAAAATGGAATCCATTTTGTCAAATGATGTACATAAATATACTCTGACAAGCAACGCTTAATTGAATAATGAGTATCTGAAATACATTGAGTATCATATATAATTACACCACCCTTAGTTGAATGACCTATCAATTTATTAAATAGTAACAATTGCTCGTTTAACTCCATATCTTTAATCAATTGACTATCAGCAACCAAAGACGCTTCACAAATATAAATTACCGAACCATAAACAAAACGTGTTTTTCGTGTCAATAAATCCGTAGTTATTGGTACATAAGGAACCGATAACGGAATATTCGAGTATAACAAAGGCAATTCAAGTAAAGGTTTTTTAAACAACTTGCGGAAAAAGTTATTAATCTTAACACGCCTTGTACGTCTTTTAAACTCAGACATAGCAATCGCAACACTCAATGTAGATTTACCGCATTTCACACCACCGCTAACGAGAGCCATAGCTCCAATTTTTGGAACTTTAAATTTTGATTGTATTTTTTTGATAATAAATAGCACAACGGCTATTATAATTAAAATTAAAATTGAATTATCCATTAATTTTAAAGAATAAAAGGCTAGATTTTTATGTCTAGCCTTATAAACTTGATACTATCTATTTCTTGCACCAAGACTTGTGAAGAAATTAAGTACCCAGCGACATAGGCCCAAACCTAACGAAATCGCTGCAAAAGCAATTATGCAAGTACCTAGAACAGATAGTCCGGCAGTGCCACCCTCAGCAGTTGTGAAGAAGATGCTTTGAGCCAAGGTTGAAAGCCCTTCACCAACACCAGTAGCAATTCCAGAAATACCAGAAACTAAGATTTCAATAATTGCAGTAACTAACGCAGTACCAGTCATTCTTTTACACCTCCATAAATTATTTTTTTATATAAGAGGTGCGAAACTGATTTATCTTCCTAGTGTGAGTAGGTCAATAGACCAGTCTCACACACTTTTATAACCACACTAAAAATTAATCAGATTTACTATCAGAATTTTCTGTATTTTCTTTTAATTGTTTACGTTTTCTAACATCTTTAACTATTCCAAAAATCTGATAACCGACAAAAGCAAGTAAACCAACAACTAATAAGACACTAATTATTTTCATCTTGTACACCTCTCTTAGATTTTAATGAAGCATATTGAACTCTTAAATCATTGTATTTTTTTTCTACTTGATCAAGTTTCTTTTCGCTTTGTCCTAATAAAACAAGAGTAGAAATATAACCGACTAAAACAATTAAATCAAATATAATAGTCATTACTATTTACCCCCATTAAGTTTTTTAAATTCAATCAAACCGGCATCGGCAAGAGTTTTAATTGTACCTTTGTCAGCCTTAAAAACAGGTTTTAATTGAATCGTTTGAGAACCGATTCTCCACATCGGTGCGATATACTTAACTTTTTCGTTTGTTTCCTTGATAACGCACTCTTTTTCTTCCAGATAAATTTTGTTTTCCATAAAAATACTCCTTCGGTCATATAGACCATTTTTAAAATTTTGTTGTTGGCATACAGTGGGAAGAACAAATTAAAAACTGACCATATGCCAACGATTTATAATATCTACCCCACCTCACAGGTAGTTATTATCACCTGTAACGACTTGAAAATCGACTTTGATAATACAAGTCTTTGTGAAATTGAGCCTGCAACTCTTTAAAATTTAAATCAGAATTACTTGATTTACGAATTTTAATTTTCCCAAAATATTCAGAAAAACCCAACAAATTCCAAGTGAAACGATTTAAGTTAAATTCAATACCAAGTTTTTTATAAACATCTAGCATTTCAATGCATCTAGTTAAATCTTCAACATAATGCATAACTTCAACGGCTTTCTTAAAAGACTTAAATTCAGTCTTATAATCTGAAACACTTGAAACTTGATAACAATTTTCAGAAGTTCGTTTTATAATGAAGAAAATTGAACAAAGCTTTGACGTTAAAGCGTAATCAGTATGAGAAATTATTTTTATCTTAAAATTCTCACGAATATAACGATTATTCAAAAACTCTTCATTTAAAAAATAATAATGATTTTTAGACATCTTCTTTCCCCCAAAAATAAAAAAGTCCTAAAAGATAAAATTAATCTTTTAAGACCATTATACTCCACTCGTTTTGTGGCTCACTTAACAAAATCTGCATTTTGCGAAGTCTTTAAAGATGTCCAATTTGTTTTATTTTTGAAATTTTTGTTATTCTCTATTCTTACTATATTTGGGTTGGTTGATTTTTTCTTGCTTACATTGTTTCACTTCTTCCCTGCCCTGTTATGACAGACTAAATTATTAATGATAAATTTATTAAGTATGGCAAATTTGTTTGATTATTTGAAAGTTATTTGGTAAACTAAGTTTATTGATATATTTGAGGTGTAAATTGTAATGAATTATAAAGATAGATTAAAAGCACATCTTAGAATTAAAAACACAGTAATATATTTATGTGGTGCAGCAGTTATTGCCTGTGTAATATTGCTGTTGGTGTTTCTAAAACAAGAAAAGACCGGGAATCTTATTTATTTGGTTGTGGTTGCGGGAGCTTCACTAGTTATTATCAAGCCTTTGTCAAAGGCTGCAAAGAAAGATCGTGAACAATTGAAATGCTATGAAGATAAAGAAAAGGCCGAGCGTAAAGCACGTGCCCGTGGTCAAAATCCAACTAATAAATTTGGAGCAATAGGAACAAATCGTACAAATGCACTTCTTGGCATAACAACCACAAATGAACAAGAAGAAAAGAAAAACGAAGACCCTATCGGTAGATTCAAATATAAAAAATAGATGCAAATTAGGTAAAAGAAAAAGACAATACATTGAATTAATGTGTTGTCTTTTTGATTTGATATATTTGTAATATTAAATCTTAAATTAAAAGTCTTATTGCTTTTTCATAAAGATGTTTTACTGCATAATAGTTATTTTTGTCAGACAAAAGAGCGTCTGCGTTAAGTGATGTGTCTATACTTTGTATATAGAATTGCCCATTTTTTGTATAAATATCAACTGTTCCTGTCATAACGCCAAGAGTTCTAGAAGAATTAATTGCAATACTGGATAAAACTTTGGCTATTTCATTGTCTGTAACGATTTTAACTTTTGAGTCGGGGGCTTTAATTTGCCAGTTTGTATTAAGAACGGCCCCTTTTGGTAAAACCTTGTTTACGTCAATAGCACTATCAAATGCTTGGATATTTGCTATGCTAAGCAATTCCCAAATCGCACTTACTCCATCGCCGACAATTTGTGGTTTTATATATTCTGCAATCAATTCTACTGCACCGTTAACTAAAAAAACACTGTAAAAGTTCTGATATTTTTCGTACTTGTTAACAAGGATTTTATCATAAGGAATTATACTGTTCGCAAATTTGATTAGTTCGGTTGAATTTGAAATTTTACGAACAAATTTATCACGCCTAAAATTACTTTTTATGACAATCTCTCCACAACTATTGAGCATAGGATTTAAATCATCTAAAATTCTATTTGGACTTGAACAAAACACCTCATAGTTTTCATCACACAAAAAATTTGCCTGTTTTAAAAGTTTACATTTAAGGCTTCTATCATCGCAAATTCTTGCAGATGTATCACTGTTTAATGGAAAAAAATGGTCGTATATAGCAACACTTTGTCCCACTTTATTTATAAGTTGTATTAGTTTGCCATTGTCATAGGTCAAATATTTCCAGCCGTAATCTGTGGCAATTGATTTAAGACAATCATTTATGTTTTTCATTATTCACCTTCTTGATATAATATTTTATCATTAATTAGCAAATAAAAGCAACTAGATTGGTTATAGTTGTCTTTTTTTATTAGTATAAAAATAAAACCACCAAGGGAAAATCAATTTCCTTTTGGTGGTTTTTTATACACTTAAAATTTGTACAACAAACTACATATGGCCGTGTATTCTTATTAAGGTTGTGTTCTCAACTCCCGGTGCAATTGCAGGTACAAGAATTGCTCTACCCGTTGCGTTTGGAAGTGTTAAGAAATTAGCATTATCAATTGTATATTCACTAGCATTAAATTGATAATGTTCTCCATTGCTGTCCATATGAATTTCGGTTGCTGTAAATGAAGTTGGTAACGAATCTGTTACAATAACTTCTGTTGCATCGATTGTTCCTGTGTTCGTAAGTGTAATGAAATAATCAAGTTCTTCGCCACAACAAACATTATCATTGCTTGCATATTTAGAAATTAATACCTCAGCAAATTCGCTTCTTGGTATAGTTAAGTCATCACTTCCTGTAATGCAATTGCTGTTTCTTGAACAATCACAACCGCAAGGATAAGCTCTCACTGTAACTTCATTTGTAAGCTCGGCAACATCTTCGCCGATATCTTCATTTACAACAACGTTATACAAAACATAAAGATTTTCATCTTGTTCAAGTCTGTCTGTTATTCTAAATTGAAGTGGTGATGTTTCGGTTGGAGTAATCTCAGTTAATACTCCATTCATAAATAGTCTTGCACTTCCCTCAATATAAGTAGTATAACCTTCATTTCCAAGGTTGTCGCTTATTTCGAAGGTCCCAAGACAGCCACAACCATTATTTGTTACTTGAACGAAATAAGTAATTGTCTGCCCCGCTCTAAAACTATCACTTGAAGATGTTTTATCAACTAGAATACTGTACTCATCTCTAATTGAATGAGTTACAACATTAGAGTTGTTGGTTCTAGTTAATGGTGAACCCTCATACGAAAATGAAACCGATGCTTGATTGGTTATAGTTTTCAAAAAAATTTACCTCCTCTGTAAATTATATAGATGGCTTCATATCCATCACTACATTATATGAAACTACAAATATGGTGGTGAAACATAAGAACTATTTAGTAAAAATTTAAATTATAAAATCATTTTATGTTTTCTTTAAATGCTATCAATCATTATACTATTGATGAAAATATTCTTTTAAATTTTTAAAATTCACAAGATTTTGGTGTTCTTGGGAAAGGAATAACATCTTTGATAGATTTCATTCCGGTTAAGAACATTATTAGCCTATCAAAGCCCATACCAAATCCACTATGCATTACACTTCCGTACTCTCTAAGTTTTATATACCACCAGTAATCTTCTTCTTTAAGTCCTAGTTCTTTAATTCTAGATTTTAATATTTCCAAATCACACTCTCTTTCGCCTGCACCACAAAGTTCACCAATTCCAGAGACCAAAAGGTCGGTCGCACGACAAGTTTTGCCGTCTTGCCCAATTTTCATATAAAATGCTTTGAAATCTTTTGGGTAATCGTATACAAATACAGGCACGTAAAATACTTTGTCAACCAAATACTTTTCTTGTTCGGTATGCAAGTCTTCTCCCCATTCTACTCTATGCTCAAATTCTTTTTGATGTGGTTTTAAAAGTGCTATTGCTTCCGTGTATGAAATTTTCACAAAAGGTTCTTTTAATGTCTTTCTTAATCTTTCAATTAAACCCGCATCAACATATTTTTCACAATAAACAAGTTCAGCGCTACATTTTTCTAAGATATATTTGATAATAAATTTAACCATTTTTTCCATTAACTCCATATCATCGTCCAGATCGAAAAATGCCATTTCAGGTTCTACGTGCCAAAACTCTGTTAGGTGTCTTGGCGTTCTGCTGTCTTCGGCTCTAAAAGTTGGTCCAAATGTATAAACCTTGCCAAGCCCCATAGCAAGAGCCTCTCCTTGCATTTGTGCCGATGGCGATAAAAATACTTTTCGACCCAACAATTCATCTTCTGGGCTTAGTTGTTTTTCTGAATAAATATCTTGCGAAGATACTTTGTATAATTCACAACCCCCCTCACAATCGCTGGTTGTCAAAATTGGAGCGTGAATATGCGTAAATCCTTCTTGTTCAAAAAATTTATGTATTGCCAATGTTGCTTCACTTCTTATCTTATACACGGCTTGAAAAATTGGCGTTCTACCACGCAAATATGCGTGCTCTCTTAAATATTCAAAAGAACTTGCTTTCTTTTGTAGTGGATAACTTTCGTCGGTCTTGCTTAAAATCTCAACACTTGTTGCCTTCATTTCAAATGGTTGTTTTGCATCGGGCGTTGGAATTATAACTCCCTCACAAACAACGCTGGATCCGGCAAGCAGTTTTACACACTCATCAAAATCTTTTATTGTTTGTTCTATAACTATTTGTGCAGGTTTTATGGTTGAGCCATCAGAAAGGCTTATAAACCCAAATTTTTTAAAATCTCTGACACTTTGTATCCAACCGCCAAATTTAATCTTTTTATCTTTATATAAATCTATATCTTCATATACCTTTTTTATATCTATCTTTTTCATAAAAACTTTCTCCTTATAATAATTCTATTTTTAATTTTTCACATTGTTCAAGGGTATCTTTGTCCCAATAACTTGCTTGAACCTCGCCGATATGAGCACGTCCAAGCAGTAGCATACAAAGTCTACTTTGCCCAATCCCGCCACCAATTGTCAAGGGCAACTCTTCTTTTATAATTGATTGATGATAGGAATATGCAAGCCTTTCTTGTTTGCCAGATTTTTCAAGTTGTTTAATTAGAGTATCTTTATCAACCCTTATCCCCATACTTGAAATTTCAAGCGCGTAATCCCCCACTTCGTGATAGAAAAGTAAATCTCCATCTAAACTCCAATCATCATAGTCAGGTGCTCTTAAATCGTGTGGTTTCCCATCGCTTAGATCATCTCCAATCCCAATTATAAAAACAGTTTTATGCTCCTTTGTAATCAGATATTCCCTTTCTTTGTCTGTTTTGTCGGGGTACATATCAAGCAGTTCTTGACTTGTAATGAAGTGAACATCTTTAGAAATATCTACACTTTCAAAACCTTTTGTTTTTAAAAATTTACTAGTATCAGAAATTGCTTTAACTATCTTTTTTACAATACGCTTTAAATAATCAATACTTCTATCTTTCTTTAAAATCACCTTTTCCCAATCCCATTGATCGACAAAAACTGAATGTGTTTCGTCCATTTTATCATCTCTACGAATTGCTGCCATATCTGCATAAAGTCCTTTGTATGCAGGGAAATCGTATTTCTTTAATGCAAATCTTTTCCATTTTGCAAGAGATTGTACGACTTCGAGTTCTTTTCCGTCTTTTAAGACATCAAACGAAACTTTCCTTTCTATCCCACTTAAATCATCTTGCAAACCACTTTCTTTTGTTACAAGTAATGGAGCAGATACTCTGCTTAAACACAGCTCATATGCCAGTTTCCTTTCAAACTTATCTTTAATAAGTTTTATATATTTTTGTTTTTCTAACACACTTAAATGTGTATATTTGTCTTTAATAAATTTCATATTTTTCTCCTTAAAAATAATTTTTGGTGAATTTGATTTTTAATTATTTCAAGGAGTGTTAAATTCACCTATAAATTCCCCCTTGAAATTTTTTATTATCATTATCATTGTCGCCCGCTACGGCATTTGTCTTTTTCATAATCTTTCTCCTTGTTTTATAATCATTTTCGTAAACATAATTAAAAGTAGCCAAAATAAAACACACCCTTGCTTTTTTGAGGGTGTGTCATCATATTTATTATTCAATACAACAATATTAAATAAAAACACCCTCTTGGATTTCAAGAGAGTGTTGAATGTCTTTTAATATTTTAATTATGCTTAGATTTTTTCAACAACAAAAATGAAACCCATATTAAATGCGTTTAAATTATTATTGTTGTTATTATTAATAAGTCTAAACATAATTTTTGCTCCTTGTTTAAGTTTACAAACATATATTAACACAAAAAGTGTGATTTGTCAAGATATAATATTTTTTGTTCAAGTTTTAAATTAAAATATTGTTTGACATCATAGATTAATTATTGTTATACTTAAATAAATTAAGTAAAATATGGAGGAGCCCAATGGCAGTAGAAAAAATAGATTTATCCTTAATCAATGAAATGAAAGAACAATTAGATATCGAAGCAAAACTTCCAAAAATAAATAGAATGATTGATGAACTTGCAGAACCATATATGGCAGAGGTTGAGAGCTTACTTGAAAGTGATGATATAAAATATGTGATTGACGAAAACGGAGATATTTTGTACGACGATTTCGACGAGGCTAACGCCAAGATTGCTCAATTGGACAGTCTTATTCAAGAGATATCTTCGCTTGTAGATGTCGAATCATATATTAAAGAACAATTGGCCAAGGGATTGTCAGTAGAACAAGCAACTGCACAATTTGAAAAAGACATTGCCGCCCTTGAAGAAAAAATGAAAAAAATATTAAATTTAAACGAAGAAGAAAATATAGGTTCTGTTTAATTAAAGGAGAAAACAAATTATGCCATTTATGGATAACAAAATACAATCAAGTGTTGATATGTCAGGATACGAAAAAGTTCAGAATTTGATCGCTAATCTAAGAAATAAAAAAAGTGATTTTGAATCAAAACGTGATGTTGTCGTTGTTAAAATTACACAAGTTGACGACCAACTAAATGTCGTAAATGATGAGATAAAAGATAAACAAGACACAATAAATGATCCTCGTGCAAATCCGGCAATTAAAGCCATAAGGAAATTGCAACTAAAACCGCTATTTCTCAAAAAGAAGACATACACAGCTCAAAAGGAAAAATTTTTGGACCCGCAAAAGCGATTTTGGGATAAATGTATTGACAGAACTCAAGCTTTAATTGATGACCTTGAAAGAAACTCTGTGAAGTCGCAGTTGAAAAAGATCGAAAACAAAAAAGTTAAGGGATCTGATGGAAAAGTTCTTGCAAAGGCAAAAGATGGCAAAGTTAATTTTGCCAAAGGCAAAGCAAAACAACTTGCTGGAAGTCAATTATTTGATGGAAGCGGAAACCCTACTCCTAACTTTGACAAGCTTAAACAAATTATTGCAGAGTATCCACAGTCAATAACAACCTTGCCAGATAGCGTTATTAATGCATTACATAGACAAACTATTATGGTGCCAAGAAAACTCGGTGGTGTGACGACAAACGTATCTGTTTCTGGTTTTGAGTATATGGAAGGTGTTGCAGCGGCTGGATTCAAACTTGCTGAAAAACAAGGCCGTACATCTCAATCATCGCCAGCAGCTATGGCTGCATTTTCAACTTGGCGTACCGACAAGGCAAACATGCTTGGCACAGGGAAAGCGATAATTATTGCAAAAGCTGATGCGTCTACAAAAGCTGGTGAATTTAGTATCTTATAAATAAAACAAAAAGCGAACCAAATTGTGGCTCGCTTTTATTGTGTAAAAATTAGAAGTTATCATAAGAATTGCCTAATTAACTCCCCATCGCATTTTACTGTTAGGCTGTTAGTTGGTGATATAATCGCTTCAATTGTATGTTCAGCAATTGTATACTCTAAACGAATAGGCGACAGAGCGAATGCAGATATATATTCGTCTTTTATATCACCATCTACTTTTATAAAGTGGTTTCTGAAACCGACATATATTTCAATTTCATAATCATCAACGTAAAAACGTCTGTATTTGAATGTGAATGATGCAATCCAAAACGCAAAAGCAAAAATATCGCACACAGCAAGTATTGATGTAATAACCAACAGAATATATACTTCCCTATTGTATAAATATATATTAAAAACTATTATAGTTAAGATGAGTGAAAGTGTAAAGATACACGACCAAGTTATAACTGCTTGTTTTTTTGGATTCAATGAAACATCTCCTTTGCTACTATATTAACAATATTTTATCAGAAAATAAATATAATTAGTCATTAATTTTGGTTTGTTTTGCTATAAATTAATTTTTTAATTTCAGAATAATAAGTGATAACAAGCTATTGTTCTTGTCCACAATGATTGCAAAATTTAGAGTCAGCATCTATTTCAGCCCCACAATGTTTACAATACTTTTTATCTTCTTCAGTATTCACGGTATCTTTACCAACTGATTCTGCGATATCTTTTTTAAGAACATAATCAGCTTCAGATAGTGTCTTTACGCTTGGATCAATTTTTTGTGCTCTTTTAATGGTTGAGCGATAATTATTAATACCATAAACCCACGAACAAATAATAACACCCGTAGCAATTACAAACATTATTATAAATATTGCAAAAAATCCTCCCATACAAAACCTCCATTTCAAATCTTATAAATTTATTACAAAACATCGGATACTATTAAGCATCCGATGTTTTGTTGGTGGGCCATCGGGGACTCGAACCCCGGACAAACAGATTAAGAGTCTGCTGCTCTACCAACTGAGCTAATGGCCCAAAATATTTAATTTTTGCTCAAAAACATAAATAGTATACCACAAATTTTTTAAAATGCAACAATTTTTTTGATATTTTTTAAAATTTATGATATAATTATTAAAAATTTTGATTTTAGGAGCAAATATGAGTAAAAAAACAGTATTAATTACCGGTGCTTCGGGTGGCATTGGATATGCAATCGCAAAAGAGTTTGCAATGAAAGGCTATAATATTATTTTTCATTATAATAATAACTATAATGAAAGTTTAGTTCAAGAGTTGACGAAAATCACCAGCGTATTGCCAATTAAAGCCGATTTTACAAAACCTATGGATATTGCGTTAATGGTTAGAGATTCACTTGAAACCTTTGGCAAGATTGACGTATTGGTTAACAATGCAGGAGTTGCAAGAATTTGCCCTATTGTTGACGAAGATTATAAGGGCATGGAAAACGTTATTGACATCAATCTAACTGCCCCAGCCTATTTGTCTGCACTTGTATCAAAATCAATGTGTGAAAATCAATCTGGAAGTATAATTTTTGTTTCAAGTATTTGGGGCATTTATGGTGGAGCAGTTGAAAGTATTTATTCGGCAACTAAGGCAGGTCTAATTGGGCTTACTAAAGCGCTTGCGAATGAACTTGCTCCAAACGGCATAAGAGTTAACGCTGTTGCCCCTGGATTAATTGATACAAAAATGAACAATGATTTGACCGACGCTGAAAAGCAAGATTTTGTGTCTGGGGTTTCAATTGAACGAATTGGGAAACCAGAAGAAGTTGCAAAAGCGGTGTCATTCCTTGCAGGTGATGATTCATCTTACATCAACGGAGTAATTATAAATGTTGATGGCAGTCTTCGCTTTGGAGTATAAAAACTATAAAAAATAAAAATCTAAAAATTTTCAAAATTTTCAAAAATTTTATTGACACAAGCATCTTTATGTGGTAGAATTGACTAGTCAACTTGTGGTGGGCATAAAAATATAGTCAATATGCGGGTGTAGTTCAATGGTAGAATCTCAGCCTTCCAAGCTGATTGCGTGGGTCCGATTCCCATCACCCGCTCCATTTTTTAAAAGCCACAAACATTGACAGGCTTGGTCAATAAATTATTGGGGTGTCGCCAAGCGGTAAGGCACGAGACTTTGACTCTCGCATTCGTTGGTTCAAATCCAGCCACCCCAGCCAATTTATTTAACGTGGGAACCTCTAACGTGCGACATTGGGGTGTCGCCAAGTGGTAAGGCATGGGACTCTGACTCCCACATTCGAGGGTTCAAATCCTTCCACCCCAGCCAATAAACCTTTACGGTGTACGCAATTTGCGTCAGTAGCTCAGCTGGATAGAGCAACGCCCTTCTAAGGCGTGGGTCAGGGGTTCGAATCCCTTCTGACGCACCAAAACCAACTTATGGTGGGTATAGCTCAGTTGGTTAGAGCGCCAGATTGTGGCTCTGGAGGTCGTGAGTTCGACTCTCACTACTCACCCCATTTTATAAAAACTAAATAACAATATGATCCAGTAGCTCAGTCGGTAGAGCACAAGACTTTTAATCTTGGGGTCCCGGGTTCGAGTCCCGGTTGGATCACCACTTGCAGGCATGGCGGAATTGGCAGACGCGCTAGACTTAGGATCTAGTGCCGTGAGGCGTGGGAGTTCAAGTCTCTTTGCCTGCACCACATAAAAACTCAGTTGAAATTCAACTGAGTTTTTTGTTGACTAAATTTCTTTTTCTATTATATAATCTAAGTATTAAGTAATACACAAGGGAGAAAAAATATGACAAGTCAAGAATTTTATAGAGAAAAAGCTTTAAGAGTTAAAGAACTATATAACAAAGGTCTTCCTTTCGTTAAAGTTTACGCCCCAGTTCGAGATGGCAATAAATTTATTGTTTTAGAAAAGCATAGAAATGGGAAAACAACCTATGACATTTCTGGTGGCGGCGTTGAAGAAGGCGAAACATTGGAAGAAGCCATCAAAAGAGAATTAATGGAAGAATTAAACATCGAAGTTGATGTTATTAAAGAACTCGGAGTTTATGATAAATTCTATCACCCTTGGGAACTTGACGGCGAAATATATAATATCCAATATGAAATACACGTTTTTGATACCAAGATTAAGAATGAACAAAACACAGATATGCACGTGGTAGGACTTCAAGGAGAATTTGACAACGACACTGTAAAAATTGCAAGAATTGATAAAAAGACGTTACTATCAGAAGTTACAGAGTTTAAAGACTTTGGAATAAACATTGATTAGGAGAACATTGTGAAAATTTTTTATATTCATCACGCCCCAAGAGATAAAGGCAACCCACCAACTCAAAACGATGGAATTACTGAACTCGGCAAAAAGGACGCCGAACTTGTATCTTTACTTATGGAAGAAGGCAAAAAATATGTCAATATTAGGGCAATTTATACTTCCCCATTTAAAAGGTGTGTTGATACTGCAAATATCATAAATAGCAAACTTCAAGTGCCAATTTTTGAAGAAGAACGCTTTAATGAGTTTGGAAGTATAAATAACGAGCCCTGGCTTGACTGCCAAAAACGAATAATTGCCGGCATAAAAGACATAGTAAATAAATACGATGGTAGCGATTGTGTTCTATGTGTCACTAGTGGGGTCAACTTAACCGCATTTATATCATTAGCATATAATGTCAAACCAAGCAACGATTTGCCTTTCCCTATGGTTATAAATTGCTGTCCTGTATGTTTTGAAATTGACAAAGATAGTTTTCTTTCAATTGGTGAATAGATTTATCACTACAAATGAAAGACTCCGTTGAATTTCAACTGAGTCCTTTGCATTAAAAAACCCCTACCTTATTAGGTAGAGGTTTTTGTTATTTAATTGGCGCTTGGTATATATGGCATTCTTCTGTCAAATTGCCATACTTTATCAAAAGCTTCAATCCTTTCGGCTTGTTGTAAGTTATTATCGCTAACAGTTATCCCTGTTATCTTTCTTGATGATACGTTAAGAATATATGTTATATCGCCAACTTTAATAGTTATTCGAGAGCTTTCAGATCCTAAATATGTTCCTGTACCCATTGTACCAGGAGTATCTCCAACGATTTGTTCTTCGGTAAGATTGGTAATAATAGTATTTAATTGTGCAGAGGTTTTAAGTACCATATAATAACCAATAAACTCAGAAAGTTT
>JAZOOJ010000002.1:0-2345 GCA_045655005.1 Clostridia bacterium
TTCAAAAGCGTATTACTCAAGCAATTGAATCCTTAATCGGTTTACGCGTAAAGGTTAAATTAGTTGCTCCAAATTTAATTCAACGTAGCGAAGGAAAAGCAAAACGAGTATTTGACCAAAGAGTTCGTGCTTAAAACGCAACCTTTTTGCTATAAGTAGTTTTTTGTGCCTAATAATAAACAGTAAAAAATCTGTATATGATTAGGCACTTTTTTTATTTCCAAAATAAAGCTTTATTATTAGAAAAACGGCCAATTGAAAAAGTAAACGCACCACTTGACCATTTTTCTACGAGCTTTTTGATAAGGTGGTGCATTTTCTTCTTCAAAGCTATCCCCAATTAGCTAACCCAACCAATTTAAGGCATAGATTTGTTATACTTTTGGTGCATTTTCTTCTTCAAATAGTGCGTTTACTTCTTCCCAAAACTATAAAAAGGGTGTAAGATGCCGTGATGGAAACGTAGTTCTTTTTTTCGGAAGTACTAAACGCACCACCATAATTTGCGTATTGTTTGACTCTAATTAAAACGTTTGATTAGAATTTATTTAACAAGTCTGGAAGTAAAATAACTTCATTTCCAGGAATCAATTTAATATTTAATTTTTCTAAAGCTTCTTTGCCGTAAATAAGGGTAAATAATTCTATTGCAGTTTTGTTATTCAATGAAGCTTTTCTGTAAGAATTTATATGAGACATAATAAGATTACAATCTTCTTGGGTTATGTTATCAAATGATGTATGTTTCTCAAGAATATTTCTTAATTGACCATTGTTGTTTTCAATATGTCCTTTTTGCCATGAAGAATATGGTTCACAATAAAAGATTGTTGTTCTTTTAGTAACATTATCAATACTAGTTTCTAAAGCTATAGGATTAGTAAACTCAGATCCGTTATCTGTTAAAATAACAGGAAATATTTTAGTAAATAATTCTGTTCCTAAATCTTGTTCTAACTTATTAAATACATCTATTACAGACTGAGAATTATTATGGTCTCTAATGAAAACTAGCATCATTCCACAAACATTTAATTGTAAAGTTAAAACACATTTGCCACCTGGTTTTCCAATGACAGTATCCATTTCTACCAAAATCATACCAGGATTGTTAATTTTATAATTTTGAAAATCCTCATAACTTCTATTGATTCTACATTTAGTATCTACTTTATGTTCTGGACCCTTACGAGTTTTACGTGGCTTTCGGTTTGCTGCTTGTGGTAAATCATGACGTTTGATTCTTAATACACCACTGTTAATTAGAGTATATATAGTTTTATTACTATAAATAAAATAGTCTAGATTGGAATTCATAATATGATAAACTGATTGACCTTTTTTTATGCCGTTATATATATACTCATCCATAACAGCTAATTCACCATCTTCTATGTGTGTTCCTTTTCTTGAATCACTAAGAGTTGCTTTATATTGTTTATCGGCTTCTTCTGAAATGTAATAATATTTAGGTAGTGAACATTTTCGTTCTAGATTACAACCATTACAAACGCCAGGGGAATTAATCAAACGATCACATGTTTCTGGTATAAATTTTTCACAGAAGGAATTACAACTTATAACTCTACAAGCACTGCATTTGTGTTTACACATAGATGAAGGTAATTCTCCTTGCCGAGTATTCCTGAAACAAAGATTTGCAACAGTGCAAGATTGGCGGAGTTTGCACTCATTTATGATATAGATTCCATAAGTTTTATTTGAATGCAACCTACGTTTTTTTATTTCTCTTGAAACAGTTGAATGATCAACACCGATTTCAGCTGCTATTTGACGTATACTGGCACCTTGCTGAAGCATCCTTTCAATTTTATATCTTTGTTGAAGTGTTAGATGTGCCATTGTTGTCTCCTTGATATTATTGATTTTTTTTGAAGAAGTAAACGCACCACCCCCCCCTGGTTCGAACCAGGGGGGTGTGGTGGAACCAACATCTGTAATTCTATCACCGAATGTTGTTTTATTCAAATCTTAAAACATATCAAGATATGGAATTAAAACCAAGGATAAAACAACTGCTCAAAATGCATTAAATGCATCTACTGAAATTGAAGTACTAAATGCACCTATCAAGTTTGAAGAAGTTATTGCACCATTAACGATTTTGAGTGGTGCGTTTAAATTTACAAATGGCACAGGTAAAAAAATAAAATTTTTATCTTTTTTAGCAGTTGAAAATAAAATCATCTACTACTATAGTAAAAAAATGGAGATTTTATAAAAATGGAACCAAAGAAAACCTGTCCCTTAAACTTATTATTCTGCGGATATTCTCAAGTTGTACAAGGAGATTATCCCCATAGCATGGCTAGCCATCAATTTTG
>JAZOOJ010000003.1:0-44597 GCA_045655005.1 Clostridia bacterium
ATATCAAGGGTTGTAAAATTTCCAGCCTATGGAAATTTTAAAAAATTTTAAAAACAAGTTGACGTAATCTTATGTTTGTATCTATAATTATATATAATTATATGTAATAGAGGAGATAATAATGGAACAACTACTTATTCATATCAACAGTGATTTAAAGTTTAAACTAAAACTTATATCGCTTAAAAAGGGTATAGCCATTAAAGACATTGTAGCAGAATTAATTGCAAGTTTTGTAGAAAAGAATCAGGATTTAATTAATTAAATATGATCGATATAATAAAAAAATGTATTGAACCTCTTAAAATTTTATCAGATAACGTCGAAGAAGAAGCTATTGTTAATATGCTTAATGCTAAACTTGCAAATTTGATTGCATTAGCGGGTATTCGTTTTCGGCAGTTTAATGAAGGTTCAGACAGGGTTATTAGTTACTATGGTATTAATTTTATGGGGAGCGGTGAAAAGAAAGATTTTACTATAGACAATATTAATAACTATCTTTTGCCTTTTGTTAAAACAACTATAAAAAACAAAGTGGAGCAATATAAAGAGGAATTTTATTATAATAATGTCGAACAGGAAAACGATAAGTATAAAAAAGAAGCAAATCTAAAACTGTATAACGATCTTAGAGTACCTCAATTTGAGCTTGAAAGAGTTACTAGTGTAGGCTTTTACAAAGAGAGTGTACAATCTAGCACGGTCGGGTTAAATGCTATATTTATGAGAATAGATGAGTTCGGAGATTATTTGGAAAACGCCGCAAATGGCAATGCTGCAAAAAAAGAACTCTGGCAGGGTCTCAAAACTAATTACGAAGGCAAAGTTCCACCTCCAATCATTGGTAGTGAATCTAAAAGAGAGCCTGTTGAAGGTATGGCTATACAGTTATTAGCTTATTCCGACTTTGGTAATCTGTATAAAGATGATGTTAAAAAAGAGTACCTTCGAAGTCTAAGGACGGGACATAGCCGTAGGACTTTCTTTTATATGAATAACAAAAAATCGGTCAAAGTAGGTTATCCCGTAAGGCCTGCTGTAAAAAATGCTCAAATTGCAAAACTGAGAAGTATATCAAGAGATTTTGAAAATACGTTTAACACCTTACTGCAAAAAAGCAATAAGATTTATTTATTTGATGACGACGCGAATGAAGTTATTTATCAATACCAGTGTGAATGTATTGATTATTTTAATAATAACCCTCATATAGATCTAGTAATAAGGAATGAAATAAAGGAAAGTTACTGGAAAATACAAAAACTCTCAGTAGCGTACTGTGCTATAGATAAGCCATATACTAATACAGTAACGAAAGAATATGTCGAACACGCTATTGAATTTTACTTATCTGTTAGAGATGGCTTAACTAAAGTTCTAATAGAGAGGGAACCAGATTTAATAGAAAAATACGCCGAGTATTTATATGAAAATCGCAATAAAACGATAAAAATGTCGGATTTACGTAAACTAAATTATATACATAATACCAATTTTGCCAAAACCTTCGGCTCGCTACTAGATGGTATTAAAGAAGAGCTACTAGAGCAGTATAATGTGGAATTAATTGTAACAAACGGTTTACGAAATACCAGATATTTTACCATTAAAACTAATGATGACAATAACGCTGACCTAGGAGGGTTATAGTATGCAAAAGCTTAACATAACAATAGAAGATCTAAAAAGGGTTTTAGGTACACCGACTAAAGCAAACCGTCATCAATATTACTTCAGATGCCCGGAATGCGCCAGGTTTGGTAACGATAAAAGTGGAGATAATCTGCTTTTTAATGATCAAAAAGGTGTTTTAAAATGCTTTGCCTGTGATAATGGCGCCAAAGAAGTATTAAGGCTAATTAATAATAATAAGGTCAAAAACACTAGCGTAATGTATAGTAATAATTATACTAACGAGACTATTGATTATAACAAACCTGTATATTTTTATCACCGTAATGCCAATAATCTACTCAATTACTGGGCCCAAGCCATCGAAGAACTACAGCAAAACGAAGTTTATTATAAAAAACTGTATACTAAACACGGTATAGAAAAAGATGCAGCTCAAGATCTTGGTATCGGATTAGATTTTGAACCGAACTTTCCTAATCTTGGTAAGATGGAATCCTGTTTTATTTTTCCAATGATTATGCCCAAATATGACAACTTTATTACTGGATTTGAATTGAGGCAAATAGAAGGCAATAAGGTAATTAGGCGATCACCATCGATACCAACGTCATTATGTAAAGTGTGGGGTCTGGATAGATATATGGACGATACCAAATATGCGGTTATTGTCGAAGGTTTTAAAGATGCATGTAATTTGTATAGTCTATTTAAAAATAGTAGTAAAAAATTATACGAATGGTTTATATATACTTGCCCACATGGCGTAGGATCCCTACTGCAATGTATGCATGATATCGATTGGTCTCAATTTAGTAGGTGTTATTTAATTTTAGATAATGATGAAGCCGGTGATAACGCAACAAATAAAATAATAAATGATTATCCATTCTTTAAAGATAAGCGTAATTTACTTAAAGGTTTTAAAGATATTACAGATTATAAAAAAAATAAGTTGACATAAATACTTATTTGTATTACAATCGGATTAAAAACATGGAGGATTAATTATGACGAGTATGTTTCAAAAAGCAACAAAAAAACAAAGTAAATTAAGATTAGCTTTGTTTGGCGTTAGTGGCGGTGGTAAGACGTATAGCGCTTTAAGACTGGCTAAAGGCTTAGGCGGTAAAATAGCACTTATTGATACAGAGCACGGTTCAGCATCAAAATACTCAGATCGTTTTGATTTCGATGTATGCAATCTTGACAAACCAACAATTAACAACATTCTAATATGCATGGATCAAGCTCGCGATTACGATGTATTGATTATTGATAGCTTAACTCATGCATGGAACGAGTTAATACAAGAAGTTGATAAAATAGCAAAGGCAAAATACGGTGGTAATTCCTGGTCGGGGTGGGCCGATGGTAATAAAAAACAAACAGAATTAATAAATGCCATATTATCATTTCCTGGACACGTTATAGCTACAATGAGAGCAGAAACCAATTGGACAACTACTGTTAATGATAAAGGCAAAATGGTACCTGTTAGGATAGGAGAGGCACCTAAACAAGGTAAGCAAATAGAATTTGAATTTGATATGTTAATGCAAATATCACAAGAACACCAAGCTGTTGTTTTAAAAGACAGAACAGGTAAATACCAAGATGAGTGCTTTATAATAGACGAAAAATTAGGAGAAGATTTAAAACTCTGGCTTAGTGAAAACATTGATAACTCCATAACCCCTTCATCAAATAACCAAGCAGAACATGCTCTTCCTAACTCTTCCGAAGGGGTTTTTCTTGAACAATTTAAAGAAACCTGTAAACGCTTGATGACCGGTAAACAAATTAAATTGTTTATGAAACAAAATAAATTAAATATAGACGAACCTCAAAAAATTATAGAGTTAATAAAAAGAGATGATTACTCTTTGGATTTAGAAATAGCTAAATTTTTAGACGAGGTAGAAAAATAATAACAGCAACAATAATAACAATAATAGTAATATATTTGATATTAAATTTATAAAAGGGCTAAAAAAATATATTAAAGGAGAATAAATAATGGAATATAAACTGTCAAAAAACGACGCTTTAATAATAAACGGAAAAGAAACTACTGGAAATAATGGCGAAAATTTTGAATGCGAATTTGAATTTGGAGAAACAACGGTAGATTATACTATTAATTTAAAAGTAATTAAAGGAAGTGAATGTTACGAAAGATTAAAAGAAGCCCAAGAAAATAAAGATAAATATAAAATTCAAGTAAATATCGTTAAAAAGGAAGGAGAATAACATGCCAAAAGTAAATTGGAACCAAGTGGAAGATACTCAAGAGTTTACACCCATACCAGAAGGTAAGTATGAAGCCATTATTGATGGTGTTGAGGTTAAAGAAACTCAAAAGGGTGACGAAATGTGGTTGGTACACTTTAAGTTGTTAAATGAAAACTACAAAAACCGTCAAGTTTCAACTAATCTTGTATTTAATGAAGGTGGATATGGTAATATTAAAAAATTGTACAGTGCTATATTTGGTACAAAATTACCTAAAAACTGCGAAACATCTGATATAGATGGAGAAAAAGTAGCAATAGACGTTATTATAACAGAATATAACGGCAAAAAGTATAATAACATACCATATGCTGGCTTTTATGCGTTAGATGAAGAAAACGAGGAAGCTCCGTTCTAATGTTAGATATTGAACTAAGCGATATTATAAACGTTTTGGGTCAACCTACTAAAAAAACCGGATACTAGTATTATTTTCAGTGTCCGGTTTTGTAAAAGCAGGCAACAAGAAGAATATCCATTTTTTAAAGACAAAAGAGATTTATTGAAGGGATGTAAGGATATAAATGAGTATTTATGCCAAAAGAGAGCAGAAAATTATCAATAAAATACAGGAAATAGGGTGTGGTTTTACAAAGAGAGATATATTTGGTAGATATTGTAAAAAGATAGATGCCTATTTAAAAATAACGAATCAACCTTTATCAAAAGAGTCTGAGTATTTTGAAAAATACACAGAAGAAGAATTTGACGAGCTACTGCGAAAACATTATGATATCAAAGAAAAAGATATAACCTATAAAGGTATATTAAAAGCCAAGCCAAAAGGTATTAAAAAAGAAATGACGGAGCACGAAATACAGGTTGAGCTTGTAAAATATCTATCTAAATTAAAAATAAAATTTTTTGCAGTTCCTAATGGCTTTGTAAGGGGTGGCGACAAACTAGAGGCCGCAAAATACATAAACTATATGAAAGCAGAGGGATTTAGAAATGGCGCTCCCGACTTGGTTTTATTACCAGGTAATGGTAATACTGTTTTTCTGGAACTCAAAACAGAAAAAGGTAAACCCTCCGAATACCAGTTAGAATGGCAGGAATTTTTTAATCTAAATCAATATACCTACAAAATCGTATACGGGTTAGATGAAGCAAAAAATTTTGTAGATAAAATAAAATAAATTGTTGATTATATATTACATTTGTACTATCATTAAAAAAAAGGGAAAATATATGTCAAAAATGGACTCAGGTAGAAAAAGCGTTACATTAAAAAGAAAAAATATCGAAGGAGTAGAAAAACTTGTTAATGAAAAAAAATATAAAAATTTTTCACAAGCTATAGACTCCGTAATTGAAGATAAATTACAAGAAATATCTTTAGATAATTGCGATCTTAAAGATATTCCTGAAGATATAACGTTTATAAATGTAGCAAAAAAAATAGCAAAGGAGTTAAAAAATGGAAATTAAAGAATACCAAGAGTATGTAAAACAAGGAGCCTCAGACAAGTATAAAGATTTAAAATTTGCCGGACTAGCCCTTGTTGGCGAAGTAGGAGAAGTTTGTGATGTAATTAAAAAGGCTAGTATTTATACAGATGAGCAAAAATATGTAGATTGTAGAGAAAAGTTAATCGAGGAAATTGGAGACTTTATTTGGCAAACTTTTGCCCTACTAAACTCATTAAATTTAACTTTTGAAGAAGTTATAGGATACAATGTATCTAAACTTAACAACAGGCATAAAGGCTGCAGGTTAGATAAAAAAGGGGGAAAAAGATAATGGAAAATTCAAAAGAAAAAGAACTAACTGATAAAATTATGAATAAATTATTTCCAGAACAAAAACCAATGAGGGAATTTAACACAGGTGCTCGTAGAGATAATGCAGAAGGCAAAGGTCGTTTTGATTTAATAGAACCTTGCATGCTTGTAAGGTTAGCCAAAAGATGCGAGTTTGGTGCTATTAAATACGGTGATAACAACTGGAAAAAGGGAATACCTGATTCTAGTTTGTGGGATTCGGCTTTCCGTCATTTTGTACAAGCTAAAATGGGTTTAAAAACAGAAGATCATTTAGCCGCCTGTACTTGGAATTTAATGGCTTTAATGTACAACGAAGAAAATAGAACCAAAGGGGCAATAGATGAAAATAATTAATATTTTGCCAAGTAATATGATTAAACCCGATATGGTTAGGCAAGATTATGAGTTGTATTTAGCGCATCAAATACTTGCTAATCCTAAACAGTTTGAATTTTTAGCACAAGAAAGAGGTTGCTCGTATAAAATCTTAGATAACTCGGCTTACGAGCTAGGTAAAGGATTAGAATTAAATAAACTTTTAGAGGTAGCAGACATAATAGATGCCAACGAAATCGTATTACCAGATATTTTTAAAAGCAATGATTCTTTCGAATATTCACTAAAATATCTTATAGAAATACCTGCTGATTTTAAAAGAAAAATAGCAATAGTCGCACAAGGCTCCGATATTATTGACTTAGCAGATAGTATAAGCAAAATAAAACAACTTAAAAGAGTAGATACTATTATGTTGCCAAAATGGAGTTGGGCTTGGCGAATGGATTTAATGAGGTTGTTGGTCTTTGGCTCGGATAAAGATATACACTGGCTGGGGATGGGCGATTGCATAACAGAAACAGTAGGCCCTTATACAGACCGGATAAGGTCTATTGATACAGGTTACTTTACAGCATTAGCATCTACTGATTATGAACAATCTGTATTCAATAAACGTATAGACGATATTAAAATTAACCTAGATAATATGCCTGTAAAGAAAAATAATCTATTAAACTTGATGTCACAACAAAAACTATTTTTGGAGGAAATAAATGTATAAAGTATCAAAAAGATTAGAGATAGCGGGTTCTCATCATTTATCTCTTAATTACGAATCTAAATGTGAAAAACTGCATGGTCATAACTGGATAGTACAAATATACGTTGAATCTGAAAAACTAGACGAAAACGGTATGGTATTAGATTTTACTCGTATAAAAAAAGAAATACACGATTTTTTAGATCATAAGAATTTAAATGAGTTATTCGACTTTAATCCAACAGCCGAAAATATAGCTTATTGGATAGCGTATAAAGTTTCTGGCATAAGAGAAGGAGTTTCATGTTATAAAGTATCAGTACAAGAATCAGAAGGGAATATTGCAGTATGGGAAAGATAGATAAAAAAGCGCTAGTTGTTTTTAGCGGGGGTATGGATTCAACAGTTGCACTCTATTGGGCTAAAAAAAATTACAGAGAGGTGGCTACAATCAGTTTTAACTATGGTTCAAAGCATAATGATATAGAATATTCATATGCTAAAAAAACATGCGATAAACTCGCAGTAAACAATGTTAGAATCGATTTAGATTTTATGAACAAATATTTTAAATCTGATTTATTAAAATCCGGGGGTGATATACCGGAGGGATATTATACAGAAGAAAACATGAAATCAACAGTTGTACCATTTAGAAATGGTATAATGCTTTCGATAGCTGCAGGTTATGCAGAGTCCTGGGATTGTGATGTCTTGATTTTAGGTAACCACTCAGGGGATCACGCAATTTACCCAGATTGTAGAGAATCTTTTATAGATGGTATTAAAAAAGCAATTTATGAAGGTACAGCAAAAAATATTGAAGTTGTATCCCCGTTTTGCAATATGACAAAAACTGAAATCTGTAAACTAGGTTCGGAGTTAGGCGTAGATTTTAGTTTAACTTATTCCTGTTATAAGGGACACGAAAAACATTGCGGTAAATGTGGAACGTGTACAGAAAGAATAGAAGCGTTTCACGATGCAAATGTAGAAGATCCAACAAGATATGAGGAGGTTTAATGTTAATATCAGAAATTTTTAGTTCTGTTGAAGGAGAGGGTATTAGATCAGGCTATCTTGCAACTTTTATTAGGTCTTATGGATGTAATCTTAGATGTAGCTACTGCGATTCTATGTATGCAGTAGATGAGGCTGTTGATTTATTCGGTAATAAAAACTTTAAACAAATGACCATACAAGACATTGTTAACGAGTGTAAACATATTGGCAATAAAAAGATCACATTTACCGGAGGTGAACCACTTGCTCAAAAAGATTCAAAAGAATTGGTAGATAAATTACTAGATGAAGATTTTGAAGTTAATATTGAAACAAATGGTGCTGTACCCATAAAAGATTTTGTTTATTTTAGAAATAAAAATATGACAAAATTAATAATTACAATGGATTGGAAATCTCCTTATTCTGGTATGAGAGATAAAATGATAGAGGAAAACCTAAAAGATCTTCGCTCTATTGATGTTTTAAAATTCGTTGTTGCAACAAAAGAAGATTTAGATGATATGAAAAATATACTTGAAAATAATGACATTTACTGTAATATTTTTGTAAGTCCCGTTTTTGGTAAAATAGAACCTTTTGAAATAGTTGATTATTTAAAACAAAATAACTTACAGAATGTTAGAATACAATTACAAATGCATAAGTTGATCTGGGCGTTGGGTACTAGGGGTGTGTAGTTGAAATTGTTATTATTATCCCGTTAAATATGCTATTTCATCAGGCTATTATACCTTCGGAGGAGGTGGAAAAAACATGGTTCATCGTATAGTAGCTGAAGCTTTTATACCTAATCCTAGTAATCTACCTTGCGTTAATCATAAAGATGGTAATAAGCTAAACAATTGCGTAGATAATCTAGAATGGGTAACCTTTAAACAAAATTCAATACACGCAGTTAAAACAGGTTTGATAAAAACAGGTAAGGATTCTCCAATGTATGGTAAAACAGGCGATAAGCACCCGTGTCATTATTCTAATCTAGGCAATAAATGGAACGTAGGAAGGACTTGTAAACAAGAAACAAGAAAAAAAATAGCCGCAAAATTAAAAGGCAATAAAAATAACCTCGGGTATAGACATTCACCCGAAACCAGGGAAAAAATGAGAATAACTGCATTAAAGAGAGAAGCACTAAAAAAAGAAAGAAGGATTAATGAAAAAATTTAACCAAAAAAAAATAGAAAAGTTAATTAGAAAACTACTAATAGAGCTAAATGATAATCCCGACAGACCTGGTTTAATAGAAACGCCTAAAAGAGTGGCTAAAATGTATCAAGAAATATTTGAAGGGCAATTATACACTAATCAAGAAATAGCAGCTATGTTTGATAAATGCTTTGATATAAATACAGTAAAAACAGATGGTTTAATTGTAGAAAAAGATATACTTGCATTTAGTACGTGTGAGCATCATCTTGCAGTTATTTATGATATGAAAATATCAATAGGTTATATCCCTAAAGACAAGGTAATTGGTTTATCTAAACTTAATCGCATTTGTCAAATGTGCGCCAAAAGGCTACAGCTGCAAGAAAAACTAGGAGAGGATATATCGGAAGTTTTAAAAATTATATTAAAAACAGAAGATGTGGCTGTGTTTATAAAAGCAAAACACATGTGTGTAGCTATGAGAGGTATTAAAGATATTCAATCTTCTACTGTTTCTTCTACTTTATCGGGAAGATTTATGTCCAACCCTGCGCTTCGCGCGGAATTTTTAACAATGATAAAACAATAGAGGTATTATATGAAAGTACGGTTTGAAAAAAAAGAACTTATAAAAGCAGTAACTAAAGCGGGTAAAATCGCTTTTTCGTATAAAACAAACGAGCTTTATAATAATTTAAAAATAACATGCAATGATTTTGCTAGTTTTAAAATAAATAACGATATAGCGTTTTTAGAAACATCAATAAAATGCAAAACCATAGATCCAGGTGAAGTTTGTATTAATCCTTGTGTTTTTGTTAGCATAATAAACAGCTTAAACTCTGATATACTTGAATTCGAATCAAATGAATCTACTCTATTTATAAAAGGTAGAAATACTGAAATCCGGTTATCGTTATTAAATAGAGATAATTTTATAAAAGGACCTAATTTGGAAAATCTCGAAACAGAACAATCTTTCGAATTAAATAACGAAATTCTAAAAGATGCTTTTTTAAATTGTTTACCCTTTGAAAACGCCAAAAGCGTAATTTCCGGGTTAAATTTTAAATTAAATCAAGATGGCAAATTAAGACTTTGTTGTTGTTCCGAATTAAGCGCTTGTTTATATTCTATAGAAGATATAAAACTTGAAAAAGATAAAGATATAGATTTTACATTAAACACGCAGTTTTTAAAAGAATTTAAAGATATATTCGATGAAAAAATATTAAAAATATCTATATATAAAGGTTTTCTGAATATTAAAGATAAAAACACCAGTTTATCTTTTAGGTTTTTGACAAAATCCTTTCCGTATATTGAAAAAATAGTACCCACTTCTTTTGAAAAAGAGCTACCTATATTTAAAAGCTCTTTTGAACAAGCTTTCGATTTAATGGATGTTATGACTAAAAATATAGATGCAACTATTGAATATAAAGAAAATAAATGCAGAATAAGCCACAAAGAGGGCGTATGCGTGGAGGTAGATATAGATTCAAATATAGAAGAAAGTTTAAAAATAGAACGCGAGCAATTAAGAAAAGTTTTAAGACTAATAAATAAAGAAAATATAATACTGTTTTTTAATAAATGCCCTAAACCCGTTGTTATAAAAGAAGATAATAAAATTTTTCTGATAAGCGTCTTAGTAAAATAAACAAGTTGATTTTGTATTACGTTTGTAGTATAATAATAAACGAATTAGAGAAAAGATAGACGGATCAGAATAAAAATGTATAAAAGTACTAGTTTTAAATATAACCTACTTTGGCAGCTGATCAGGGTTAAAAATAAAAAAGAAAAACTTTTAAAAAACAAGTTAGATAACATAGTGTCTTTTTTGCATAGTTATCCTTCGATTGGCAATAAGGATAGAGTTTTAAATTATTTAAACGGATTAGAACTTGGCTACAAGGATTTATTATCGAGGGATACTGTAAGACGTTGTTACGACCAAGTTTCTAAATTTAAACCAACAGAAAAAGATACAGATATATCTATAAAGATTATTGATACAGTTGATTTACTTTTTTTATACAAAGATTTATACAAGAGAAACGAACAATGGTTGAAAAATAACTACAGGCATAAAGAACAAAATAAGTTTCTTGAAAAATTATACAAAGAACTTAAATCTAGAGATATAAAAGTAGATAAAAACTTCGATGTAGTACCAATAGACGAATCAAGTCATAGATTTATTTATTAGACATAAAAGGAGGAAGAATGTACGAATTAGAAGATGTTATTGAAGAAAAACAAGAATTTGTTATTGATACAGATTTAAAAGCCGATTGGGCTTTAAAAATTATTCAAAAAGAACGTCAAGAGGTTGAAAGATTGTGTAAAACAATAGATGAAGAAATTGAGGTATTGAAGCTAAAAAAACAACGCATTATGGATAGTTTAGACAATAAAATCGGTTTTCTTCAAGATAAATTGTTTGAGTATTTTAGAACAGTAGAATCAAAAGAGTTAAAAACTTGTTATAAATATAAGCTGCCTTCCGGTGAACTTGTTTATAACAAAGAAACTGTTAAATATGAAAGAAATGATGAGAAAATTATACAATGGCTTACAGACCATAACCACATGGACTATATTAAAGTAAAACCGTCAGTTAATTGGGCTGAATTAAAGAAAACAAGTTTTGTTGATAAAATTGACGGCGTAACTAAATTGAATGTACCTATGAGATTCGAGGTGAAATAATGAATATAGAACAAGAAATATTAAACACGAGAGGAAAAAATTGGGCAAGATTGGTCTCCAAAAGAGCAGATCAAATATGTGAACAAAGAAAAAACAATGACGATCTAATGATACAAATACTAAACGGCGATATTTTTAGAGAAGCAGTCGATCAGATTGCTTTAGAAATAAAACTAGGTATGTACGATAAAATATTAATACCTATAGAGTCTAACTTATAGGAGGTATAACCATGAAGACTACATTAGAAAATCTACCTTTGGTAATAAGGGAAAATAGATTAAAAGAATTAGCAATTAATATTGTAAAATACCAGAATTTTAAAACAAGTGCTTTTATAAACAAAATTGATAGCGCAGGCTACACTAAGACATCACTCGTATCTTTAATTAGTTATTGTATTATTTATATTCAGACAGGTAGAAAAAACAATAAAGTTACTAGTTCTGTATATAAGTATATTGACGATGCAATAAAACAATGTATACAACCTCTAACGCCATCCGAACGAGATCAAAGATGGAACAGAAAAAAGTCTAATAAGAAAAAAGAAGTTGTAACTCCTGTTCAAAAGGTATTACAAAATATAAACGATAAAGCTATTGAAGATAAAAAATACCAAATTGCGGTTCAGGTAGATGATAATATAAAATTACAGGATGATTTAAAACACGCAGAGGGATTTTTAGATGGTCTAAGGTTTTGCGGTAAAGTTAACGTAAAAATAGTTAGAGTTAAGATCGAGGAAGTAAATGAACAAAGTCAATAAATACGATATTGAATATGAAAATAAAGGAAAACAAACAATGAGTGAAGAAATTTTAATTAACGGTAAAAAAATTACCGAATTATCGGATATGTTTTTTGAATATTGCGAGTTGAAAAAAGAAACGGAACGCTTGCAGGAAGAAAACGAAAAAATAAAAAAACAATATAACTGTTATGCTTGCGGAAATTATAATGGTAAAGAGGATTATATTAACCTTGAAAAACATCATAAAGGGTTAAGAAAACAATTTGATGAACTACAAAAATATAAAAATTTATTTTATAAAGCAAAAGAATTAAAGGAAAAAACTGATAAATAGGCTAGAGAATGTTTGGCGGCGAAGGATGGAGTATTTTCAGTTTAAAAAAGTTGCAAAAGAGAAAACAGAAGAAAAATACAGAATCGCACAGGCAAAGCTGATGCAGTGGAAAAGATACATTGAAAGTAGGAAGTATGAAATACATAGTTAAAAATTGCCCTGCGTTAAGCTATGGCAAGGGTTTAAGGTTTAAAAAATGCCATCGTACAAATTGGAAAGAATACTGTAAAGATTGTTCCGATTGCATTATTAAGCAGATTGTAGGGTTATGTAAAGAAAACAAATTTTTCAACTACGGGACCGTTATGCTTGGAAATGGCTTATCATCAGACATTTTAAACCTTTTAGAAATCGAGGTAAAAATAAAATGATAACAAAATTAACAAAAGAACAAGAAAAACAATTAGCTGTTTATCGTGATAAATGGCTAAAAATCGGTCTATCAACCGAACCTTTTACATTTGACGAAGCAAAAGAACTTGTTGATTTTTATTATGAAAAAATCGCAAATAAAAAGACTGTTCCTATTGTGATTATGGAAAACCCCTATACTGCGTGGTTGGCGGTATGTGAATATGCAAATATAAATACGTCGCAAGCGGAGTCGCAAGTGTGGTCGCAAGTGTGGTCGCAAGTAAGGTCGCAAGTGGAGTCGCAAGTGTGGAATTTTATATATCCTTATTTAGACGGACATTTTAATTCTAGTTATTATTCTTTTTATGACTATATGAACGAAGTTTTAGGAACTGAATTTGAAAATCAAGAAAAATGGAATTGGTATAAAAATCTTGCAAAAATAGAATTAATGTACCCGTTAGATAATGTATGTATTCTGTGCCAAAAACCTATTGAAATCAATATAAAAGATGGTAAATTGCATGCGGAAGGAAAACCTTCAATAAAGTATGCAGATGGTTTTAGCGTATGGTCTTTAAATGGTGTTATAGTACCTCAATATTTGGCTGAAACTCCATCGAGCAAATTAGATATTGAATTTTTAAAAAAAGAGAAAAATGTAGATGTAAAAGCTGAATTTATCAGAAAATATGGGATTGAGCGAATGGTATCTATGGGAAAACTAATTGATACATGGCAAAATCACGAAAATACTCACAATTTTGAGTGGTATAAAAAATCAGAATATAAGTTGATTGATATGTCCTCAATATTTACAACATATAACTATCTACCTTATTTGTATATGAAAAATCAAACAGTACTGGGTATATATCATCTTGAATGTTGTTATAATCCGAATAGCAATGAACAACCAAAAACAATACTTGAAGCTCTAAAAGTAAGGCTTAACGGAATTGACCCTGAAAGTGTAGAGATAACAGCAATAGCATAAACGAAAGGAAAAATTAAAATGAATAAAAAAATGTTATTTCATGGCGAATGTGTAATCACACAAATTAACGAATTACCAGAAGATTTAAAACAAATAAAATCAAAAAACGGTTTTATCCGAATAGCAGAATCAGAAGTTACAGGAAATCATCATCAAGTTTTAGTCAAAGATAAAGATATTGAATTTTACGAAAAAGATGGAATTTTATATGCAAAAGTAAATGAACCTACAACAGTTGAATGCATTTTAAAGGAACGTCATGATGATTGCGTATTGCCGATTGGTATATGGGAATTTAGAAAAGCAGTTGAATTTGACCCATTAGAGCAAGAGTTGAGAAGTGTCACTGATTAGCGGCACTTAGAAAATCTGAAATCCAACAACTATTCAAGGAGAACCAATGAACGAACCAATTATAAACGGCATAGATGTAAGCGAGTGTAAATATTTTAATAAAGTTGTCAACGAAGAACCATATTGCAATATGGACGAAGAACATCTTTATACTTGCAGTAGTGATGAAAATTGCTATTACAAACAACTCAAACGCTTGCAGGAAGAAAATAAAGAGTTGAAAGAAAAGAACAAAGGACTTTTAAATCTTTGTAACAACGGTGGCGCATTATTAGCAACAGAATCGGCTAAAACTAAAAAATATAAACAAGCACTTGAAAATATGAAGCAATTTTTAATTTTTGCCGACCATTCAAATACAGGTAATAAATATTTTGAAAATGTTGAAAAGGTATTAAATATAGCAAACGAGGTTTTAAATGATAGAAATTAGCAAAATGTATGAAAATGCAAATGCTTATAAAATGCTTTGTAATTGCGAATTTAAGAATTTATATGATTATCGTATAGAGTATGGTTCAGATGTTTGTGATTATACTGAAAGCAAGATTAAAGAACCTTGTAAAGTTTGCAAAAAGGCAAAACAAAAGATTAAATATTACCCTGATTTCACCGCCGAGAAACAGTTAAAAATTGTCAAGTTTCTGCTTCGTAAAGGTGATTATTATGATACAGATGGCGTTTATTATGATACAGATGGCGATACATATTGGTTTCATTTCACAGATGAAATAGAAAATGTGGCGTACAGACCTTTTGAAGAAGCAATAGCAGAGTTTATAAATACTCTTTGGCAAGACCTAACCGACCAAGAAAAAGAGGAAATAAGGAATATTTTAAATGCTTAAAAAAGAAGAAATAACCTATATTGAACAAATGACAAAGCAAATAGTTAATGCTTTGAAAGAGATAGCAAAACTCGATGATGTTTATATTTTTCAAAGTCCTGCAAGAGCAAAGTTTGACAGGCTAAGGGTTGAACTCAATAAAGAATTAATGGCAATAAGGAAAAGGATATATAAATGAAAAAGGTTGAAGAAATAAGGAAAGAAATAAGGGTATTAGAGGAAAGCATAAATCATCCCACAATGGAACGTTGGTCAGATATAAAAATAAAATATATAGGTATGAAACAAGCTCTTAAATGGGTTTTAGAGGACAGCGAAGATGTGGAAAACGACTAATTATAAAGGCGAAGCGGTTGTTTGGTATTCGGAGGAAGATATTAAACCATTTCTTGACCCGTATTTTAAAGGCTTAGATTTTAAAACCATTGCAGAATTAGCAAAGAAAAGTATTAGAATCACGGCTTATAATAGAGAGCTTGAAGAAAAAATTGAAGCTTATGAATTAGAAAGCCAAGAAGCGAAAGAGATTATTGCAGAGCTAAAGTGGAAATGTAAAAAATTAAAAAAGGGGTAAAAATGTTTAAAACAGTGACAGAGATAGCCGAGCACACTGGGCTATGCTTTACAACAGTAGATTCATTAATATCTCGGTACGAGAAATATAGGTCAGGGACAGATAAAAAATACTATATAAATATTCAACTTATTGATGAGTTAAATACGATTTTAAAAGCCAAAAAAGATAAATCGAAAAAATACAAAGAAAAATTTAGGCATGCAATAGCACAATTAAATCAGTGGAGACGATCCTTGATTAAAAAAGAAAAAACTTACAGAGTAGATATAGATAATTAAAAACTATGATGAGACTTTATTTAATCGCAAATACTTTTTTTCTGTTTTTGCCTTTGGAAAACGATATATGCACCCACTTGTTTTTTTCATTAATTAATTCGTCAAATTCAACACCGGAATTTATGATAAAATTAATAACCTGTTGTATTGTCATTCCATTGACGTGAAAATCAGCGGCTTCACCTTTTAAATGTTGAGAATTTATTGCACTGCCCGCTAAAAAATTTACTTTCATATTGCGGTAACCCGATGTAATAATCATCGGCTTTTTTAATTTATCCCTTATAGGTTGCAGACAATAAAATATAAGATTCAATAAATTATCTATTTCTTTAATCGTAGGTGTATTGTCAATGCCTGTTTTAATTGCATTGTCGGAATGTATGAGTTCAGAGATGGAAAAATTTAAGTTCATAATATATCATCCAATCTTTTATGAGCAGATTTGACAGAATCTTCCACTCTTACCATCCGCTCTATTAAACTATTATGTTTTTCTTGTTTATCTTCTAAATTCTCTAGTTTTTGTTCAAATTTACCCAGTTTGTATGCTACATATAAACCTTGAAAAATGACTGTTAGTAATATACCGGCTAGTTCTAAATTCATTTTCCCATCCTTAATAAACGCTTTGCTGTTTTTGTGATTTTTTCTATATAATCTAACCCATTAAAGTTTGGCAAATTTATATTTTTGAATTGTTCACAATATGCTTCAAACCCCTCTTTTGTAAAAAACCAGCTGAATGGCTTGTCGCCTTTCATGAAGTTATAATCTTTTGTTTCGAGCATTAAATTATCAATTCGAGTTTTACCGCCTTTTGAATGTGCAAGCATATGACCATTTGTTACATTTTCAATAGTTAATAAATTACCTGCCATATCCTTTGTTACTTCGGGCATATTGCCCTTTAGCCATTCGGTTTTTAAAACTGATTTATAGCCGAATTGAATCGGCTTTATAAAATTTACTTGCACTTCCACCCCGTCATAAACCTTTGGTAATTATCCACCGTTAAATACATTATTTGCGCAGTTAATTTATTAACTTTGCATTGAATTAATAATTCTCTAAATATCATTGATGATAGTTTACGGTTACAATTAACAAGTGTTTTATCTTCGCATATAATATCGTGATATAACGCAGGAATTAATAATTTCATATTTCCTTTGCCGATTTTAAAAGGAATACTTGCACCGTCATATTTGAAGTTTGTTTCGTTAGCGATAAAATAAACCTCATCGCCATAGGTAACTTTTATAACTGCTACTTTTTGAGCAATAAAAGGTTTTTTGTTTTTATCTTTTACAGTTTTTTCATCATCTGTCGGCAACACTTCACGAACTTTAATATCAGGGTCGCCAAACAGTTCTACGCTAAAACACTTCTTTGACAATGTTTAAAACCTCATCATAAACCGATTCGAACTCAGGTAATAATCTGACTAATTCTTCAACATCATTAACTAAATATTCAAGTCTGTTTTTGACTTCGCCCGCTAAACCTTTGTTTTTATCAATTGCTTTTTTTGATTTTTTCAAAGCACTATTGATTTTTGCAATAAGTTTGACTTTTTTAAAAATGTTCATCTATTGTTCTCCATTTAAGCATTTTCCAATATCGTTAATGTTATATATCCATCTGCTTTGATATAAACATCATCATCTGCAACGGTTAGTGTAAAAATTTGATTATTAATTGTAAATTCAGCATCCGCAATTTTTAAATAAGCGATGTTTTGAATTTGAATAGTATAACTTTTGCCGGATGTAAAAGTAAAATTTGTTACTTCTTCTATTGTTTTGAATATTCCGTTAGTTGTGATTGAACCTGTGTATGAATTTGTTGTCATTTTTTGTTTCTCCTTATAAACCACTTTTAACTGGATAAAAACGTACTAATACGTTTAAACTTCCTCTAACCACCCATAAGGGGCGTCCTTTTGCCATATATTGCGATATTATTCCCTCTGGAGGTAAACTTAAATATGTACCTACATAAGCATTGGCAATTATCACACCACATTTTACATTTCCACTGCCTTCGTTTCTAAATATTAACCATCCATTACTTGGTGGTGTCCACCCATATCCATCCAATGTTTCAGTAGTTAAATCCGTATATGTAGTAGTATTAACAATGTCAATATTATCTATAAAAGTACCCGTAATTACTTTATTTTGTACAGGATTTGTAGATGATATAGACAATGCTGAATCTATTGTTATTTGACTACCACCTCCTGAATCTGAACCACCAATATTTATTCCGTTAAAATTTAAAGACATTTTGCTACCTTTCTTTATATATTTTCACCATTCTTCACCTTAAAAGCCGTTTCCACCATTTCAGCCGTTATTGTGATATTACCAACTGTTATAGGCATTACACTTCTTGCAACCTTACAATAAACATTTTGGCAATATTTTAGTTGTGTATCGAGTTCAATGTTTGAATCTAGATATGCTCTGATTTGTTCCAAAGTTAAACCGCATTGTCTTAAAAATGTAATAAAATCAAGTGCAGTCATTGTGAGATTGGCAATTCTTTCTCTTTCCATTTCCTCGATTTCTTCTTCAGTATAGTGCGGGCATTTATCTTTTAAATACCATTTTTCGTCTTTTTCCGACCGCTCAACATCTCTTTGTTCCATTCCGATTTCAATATAATATTCATCAGGGCATCCAACACCTATTTGGACAAGTCCTGTTTCCTCATCTTTTATAAAACAATATTTAATCATTATGCTGTTCTTCTCCATACATTGACTACATAAGCGGGCGGTTGGACAGTTGTAACGCTATCCGAATAAATCGAATTTGAATTAGACGCATTTATTGAAACAGTAAATGTTTTACGGTTTGTACCGTGTTGTGAACCTGATGTAGTAGATGACATTGAAACGCAACCATCACTATAACTGGTTTGAGAGACATAATCTGTTTGAACATTCGGTATAGAACCTTTAATATTTGGCAATCCCGCAGCAATCGTTGTATTTCCGTTACTTCCTGTACCTGTCCATAATGCTTTTCCGCTAGATACTAAAGTCCACGTTCCAAATAAAGAAGCCATAGGACAAGTTGAATTTGTACTTAAATATACGCTTCCAACGGGGTAAATTGTTTTTAATAATTCAATAACTGATTTCGCACTCGGATATTGAGTATCAGTGCTTGATGATGATATTGAAGTTACTTTATTAGATTGGTCTTCCAAAGTAATATAATTGCTTGAACTCCAAGTATTATACTGATTTAAAGTTATTACATGTGTACTTAAACCTGTTAATGTTGTAAAACTTGCTACTCCGCTTGTAAATTTGTTTAAATAATATAAATCTGCACCTTTGTCACAATATATGATTTTATTTGAAGTATAGGCATTTAAAAATTCTTGATATGTTGTTGTTCCATACGTTGCAACAAATATCTCTGATGTATCAATATTTCCGTTTCCCAAAACAGAAACATTATTTATCGTCTTAATATTTGTTCCGCTAACTAAAGGTTCTTGAAAATGTGCTTCCCCTGTTGCGGTCAAGTTGCTTAGGTCTGTGTTTGCACCGCTTGTAACTGAAATTGTAACATTTCCGTTTGCATCAGGTTGAGTGTTATTTACTGATGTTACTGTACCAACATTTGAGGTGTAGCCTGCGGGATTAGTTGAATTATAAGGTGTGTAACCTAAAGCGGTTATAACGCCTGATGAATCAATACCCGTAATAAAGCCTGCATTATTATTTAGCAGGGTTATATTATCGTTTGGTTGTATTGAAGTGTCTGCTAAACCCCCCTGTGATGATGTTGCAAATTCTGATGTATTATGAGTTACAATATTACCATAACCGCCAATTGTTGTATATGCGCTTTGTCCGTTTGTTGCATTACTTCTTATAGTTGATAAATCGCTAATCGTATCCTGTTTGATTGCAAGACCGTTTGTTAAATCGGTTTGGGTTGCATAATTTGATAAAGCAGAATCATCAATAAAACCGCTATCGTTTATTAAATCGCTTGTTTTAGTTGGAGTAATAATATTTATTGTTTTATTGCTTGTTGCATTTGCGCCAAATGTATCAACATCAACACTATTATTTTGGATAGTTAAAGTGCCGTTTCCGATTGTAGTTGATAAGGGCAAAGCTCCGACATCCGAAGCGGTTAAACTAATATTATTTGATAAAGCTTTTCCGTTTACGGTTGTAGTTTGTTCTACAAATAAACTATCGGATTCTGATTTTGTATAATAAGCACCTTCTGAACCTATATAACTCCAAGATTTTATACCGCCTGATTCTACGCATCTATAATAAGTCGCTGCGTTTGAATGTGTACTATCAACCAAAACTTTGATAATATCTTTAACGGGTACGGTTGAGATATCATAGGCTTGTAATTCTGCATAAGTACCTACAATATCAAAAACATCTGATGATGATACTATTGCATCAATTTGGGATTGTAAATTATTATCTGCATTTTGGCGATTTGTTGTTTCTGTTTCTATTGCAGTATTTAATGTTGCTACTTCGGATGTGATACGACCGTCTAAAGTATTATAGTTATTTGTTACAGTAGTTGAAAGGTATGATATATTGCTTGTATTTGTTGCAATTTGTCCGATATTTGATGTTGTTGCACCTGAATTTATTGCGTTTTGTTGGGCGGTTGTAGTTAAATCTTCAATAGTTGTTGTATCTGGTAATGCGTTAACATCGCTTGCAGTAGTCGGGATATTAAAATTAATTGTTTCATTATTGGCTTGGTTTAAATTAATATCGCCTACGGTTACATTGTTTTTTTGAAATGTTATTGTTGAATTATTAACAGTTGGCAAGCTTGCAGATGTAATATATCCCGCATCATTATTTAACTCTGAAATATCGTCATTCGGTTGTAAAGCCGTATCTGCTTTTTGACCCTGAATCGAGGTAGCAAAATTTGAGACACTGTAAGTTACAATGTCTCCATAAGTTTGTATAGTGTTATATGCTGATTGACCGTTACTTGCATTTGTGCGGATAGTCGATAAATCATTTATTGTATTTTGTTTACCATTTAAAGCAGTTTGTGTTGCCGTTGATATGGGTTTATTTAAGTCGGAAGTGTTATCAACATTCCCTAATCCGACTTGTGTTTTTGTTACTTCATGAGGGTTAGATTTATCCGCAATATGTGTATCTATTTTATTATCTAAGGTATCAATATTATCTTGTAAATCAATATCAGCGCTTTGTCTATTATCTGTTTCTATTGATAAATCATCTGCAATATCATCAATATTTGAGCGCAAATCGGAAAAAATATCTTGTAAATCTGTTTGTTCTTCGATATTACCAGTTATACTTCCCCAAGTTGTACCAGAGGCATATATTTCAAAAGAACAATCGAAATGTTCTCCTTCGCTTATTTTATATTCAGCTTCTAAATTATTAGTCGATATTTCAAAATCTGCATCTAGTTCTGGCATTTACATAAAACTCCGTTTTTTGCAGTAAAGGTTAGTGTTTGAGGGCAAGTGAATTGCTTATTTTCCATATCATAACCAACTAAATTACCTGTGTTTGTTGCATTTAGTTTTGATGTTTCTTCACTTGAAAAATTAACAACAAGCTCTATTTCTGCTTGTTGAAAATGAGTTTCTTCATCTATAAATTCTTTTGGAGCTATTCCACATCCACCATTAACTACAAATTTTAATTTTGATATAGGATATAATTCAGGGTTTTTTAGTTTTATTGTTATGAATTTATTACCTAAAGCACCTGTATCATCACCTTTAAATATTGCATTAGTTGCCATAATTTCCTCCTATTTTGCAACTACTATATAAACTAATTGTTTGATTGATTGAGTGTTAACTGTTGTTGCCGAATCTTTGTAAATAGAATTATAATTGCCTGCATTAAATTCTATTAAATGGTCGGCATCACCGCCAGGCGCTGCATTCTGACCTGCAATAGAAGAGCCTATTGAAAATGCACCTGTTGCTGTTCCACCTGTTGTTTCGTGATTAAACGCACCTTTAATATTTGGTAAACTTGCTTCTGTTAAAGTACCTAAATTTTGAGGATTTACTGTATTTGTAAAATAAGAACTATATAACGGTAATCTTACTGTATTTGCACTTGAATTGTATACATATTTACCACACTCACCGTATGTTGTATAACTTGTTTGCCAATCAGCTTCTGTAGTAAATACTTCTGTAGAAGCTTTTTCTTTGATAGAAATATAACCAGTATTGCTTAATGTTACGATTTTATTACCCGATACAATTCCTCGCCAATTATTATTTCCTAAATTAGTATCACTCTGTGGTGTGGTCCAATTAATAAAATCTGTTGATTTAGATATCTCTCCATTATTATTAATTGCTATATAATTTAAGCCATCAAATGCGATATTTACATACAAACTATAATATAAATTAAAAGAACCAGATATTGTTTGCCATTGAGAATATGTTTTATTATACATATATACCCAAGAACTTTGAACAATAAAAAAACTTTTATTATATATTACGCATTTAAGACTTCCTGTTGTTATATCGTCAATTTTGCTCCAAGTTGTTAAATCAGTTGAGCTATAAGCTCCTTCATCGCCAATAGCTATATATCTATTGTCTCCATACGCTATATCTATCCATCCATAATTGCCCATAACACTGCCTGTGCCAGTTCGCGTCCAGGTTTCACCATCGGGAGAAGTAGCAATAATCCCGTCAGTAGTTATTGCAACAAATATATTATCTCCGTAAGTAATAGCTGTAAACTCTGTTATATTTAATATTTTTGTACGAGCACTCCAGTTTTCCCCATCTGTCGAAGTCGAACAATATCCATTATAATCTACTGCTACATATACACCGTTTCCATATGCAATGTCTGTCCAGTTGTTATTTCCTAAAGTTGTATTTTGTGTTGCTTGTGAAAATTCTCCACTGGGTAAAGAATTATATAAATTAGCAACATAGCTTACAAATTCAGGGTAATTTGTAGCCGATAACAAAGAGCCATCTGCAAGATGCAATGTATTATCTGTTAACGGCAATGAACTTGTTACAATTTCGCCGTAGTTTCTTGAAAAACCACCTGTAAATTGTTCCCAATTTGTAGTGTCTGTTGGTAAATTATTCAAGTTTTCATCTGTTTTTGAAATATATAATTTGCCGTTATATGCGCACCAATTCCCAATATAATATGTGGTTCCGCTATCATATTCAGGTACACCTTGCTGCAATAAGTAGCAAATTTGATGGGATAAAACTTTCCCGAATCCTGTCATCTCCGGCAATGGCGGGAATTGTGTTGTAGGTGTTACGCATCCTATAAAACCTTTTTGCCAAGCTGGTAGTTTTTGAATTGTTGCAATATCAGTTGTTCCATTATAAGTTCCAGCTAAAGCAGAGCCAAATTGTCCTATTTCTGGGTCATCTCCTGTTGCCGTTGCTGATGAACCAAAAACTTTTCCTGTAAGTCTAGTATATTTTGTCATAATATTTTCCTTATATTTATATTATACAATTTGTTGAGTTTCAATTTCACATCCGGTAGGATGAGGTAAGATATCTTTAAAAGTTGCTACTGTTATTATATTTTTATAACTAACATCATAGTGATATGTTATCTTCATTACATCCCAGGTGGTATAGACTTTTCCATCACTCCATTCATAAATAGCTTTATCAATATTCTTTTTAGTGTGATTTATTGAATTTTTAATAATTTTTAATTTAATTAATTGTCTAAATATATCATCACCAAGTTTATTAACCGCAGTTCTTGTGTCTTGCCAATTTTTATAAGTTAAAAAACCACCGTCATTATCGGCAAAATTTGTATATGTAGAAAAACCACCTTGCATTGGGTCTAAATTATTTGGAAAATTAACATTTTGTATATCGGTATAGTTAATAAAAGAAACATAAGGATGTTCCCATAATTCTATGCCGTTATAAAATCTATCTACTCCAACCCATTTTCCGACTACATCTAACTGAGCTCCTTCACTTTTTTCTACATTTAAACATAAATCTCTAATTTTTAAAACCAAGTTGTTAGAAAAAATTAATTCTACTAATAAATCAATTAAAGCTCTATTCTTTTTAGATTGACGATATTGGATTATAATTAAATTTTTAATCCATTCTTTTATTTTATTTAGTTCTTCTAAATAATCCATTTTCACCTACAATATTGTAATATAAATTTTATTTTCATCGGTTGTAAACTTATCGGCAATAGTATTAGTTGTTAAATAATCACTCCAAACACTTGCTGTATAAGCAACCGTTATTTTATCACCGTTTACTGGTGCACCTGTATATGTTATACCATATTGTGTCAAATCTACTGTATCTGAATTTAATGTCCATTCGCCAGTTGAATAACTAAATTCATAACTTCCAGCTGTATCTTGAACCATATACTGAAAATCAATAACGTTAACAGAAGCTGAGGTTATTCCGCTACCAGTAACAGAAGCTGTTGCGCTTCCGCCTGTTGAAACTTGAACGTCTAGTGCATAACCATTACCACCATCTGATAGCATTGCATCAGCACAAATTTGTGTGATTTTAGAAGTTTCTACATCCTCGCCAATAACATATGATAAATTCTCTGTAATATATTGCTTAATATTGCTGACATTAATCTCTGTTGATTCGCCTATTGGTTTAATATCAAATTTAATATAAAAATTAACTTGAGTTGCATCATCCCAATTTATAATTAAAGGTTGCAAGCATTCAGAGTTAATAGTCATACTCTTGCTACCTCTTAAACCAGCACCACTTGAATTGGCATATATTATTTCTGCAATCTTTTCTTCTTCTGAACCGTCATAATCTACAACAACCCATATATAATGAGGTAGTGTTCCAGTGGCATCAGTAGTATTATCTCTATTTTCGTGAATATTTACGCTTAAAACCCCATCTAACTCTAATAATTCAGTATACATTGTATCTGTGTTGCTTTTACCTTGTTTTGATACGGATTGAGCTCTTCTGATTCTAAAATCGCTATCACTTTCTTCATCTTTACCTATGTCAATAGGTGCAACATTATTTATTACATTAGTCACACCGTCTACTATTGTTACTTGGTTTGTTATTGTGCCAATAGATGGAATGACTTGTCCCATCTCTTTTGCTCTAAATGGCAAATAAGATGTACCCGAATAAATTGTTGTAGTATCTATTAAATACCAAATGTTTCCAGCGTTATCTGAAATAGTATATGCACTAGCATTGGGTTCGTCATAAGAACCATCTAAGCCTTGTAACGTTACGGTTTTATTCGCGGTTATTGCTATATTTTGTCTTGTATACGAACCAGATTTACGAGTTAAATAATTTATTTGATATCTATTATCCTGAATAGCGCCTACGCATTTATCAGGGTCACAAGAATTATAAACTTCTGTTATCATTTCTCTTATAGTTGTACCCATAAAAGCTAATATTTCTATAAGCTGGCCATCTGGCGTATTAGATTCAAAGTTTATTTCTTCTCCGTTAATAGAATATAAATCTTTAAAGTCTTTTTTTAATTCATCTACTAAAACTGTGTTGTCTTTTACCTGTAAACCAGAAAATGTAATTTCATCTATATCTGCCATAACTTACCTTTATATTGAAAATTCTATTGCAATAGGTTCTACAGAATAATCTGTAAAAACATCGCAACTACTATAATAATGTCTATTTTCTAAATTACTATTAAAATTGGATATATTTAAAACACCTTGCCTGTTTCTTATAATTGTAACAATATCTTGGTCTAATAGTTCTTTTTGATTTTTAAAACCTAGTCTTGTATACCAATCTATACCATTTTCAAGAGCAAAAAAACAATCGTACTTCCATTCATAGAGAGCCGTATAAATATCTTGAATTATTTGATTTACTCCGCTTTTGTAATCCGCTATAGAATGACCGAACAGCCATTCTGAATATCCTTCTGTATCTTTTTGTATAGCACGTACTAACATATTTCTATTATAACACTTATTGTTGTACTACTGATTTAACTATTCCATTTTTAATTATTACAAGTTTATCATCTTTAGTTACAAATGTTGCATCCGCCTCTGCAGTTGTATCTACTAAACCATCTGAAGTAGTTTTGCCAATTATGTTTGTATCTCCAAAGATATTTACACCAGTTTCTAAAAGCTGAATATTTGTTTCTTTGTAATAAATATTTAAACAATCTTCTAAATATTGTATCAAATTTAAATTAGGTTGACTACATAAACCACAAATAAATATAGCATCTGATAAATCATGCGTTCTGTCGTATGCTAAATTGCCAGCTTCGCCTGTGATATACCAAGTTTCTAATTCTCTATCATTAAATAAGAGTATACCCTCCATCCCTTCTTCAATAGGGTGAGTAATTCCTATATTGCCATATCCTAAAAAATAAGTTTTGGCATATATTAAAGGATAATCTTTTAACTCCTGGTTGCCATCGTTTTTTAATGCCATTAATCTTTTGCCTTTTATTTGACAGCAACTTACCAATGTTTCGCTATCAAAACTAACAATAGATGCAACTTTAACACAGTTTAATGTGCATAAAATATTGTTTTTAAGTGCTTCTAACACATTAAATAAATCTGTTTTGCTTGCTTCTTGGTTAAAATGTAACATTATCTCCTCACATCTACATGCGTCCAAGTACTGTATTTACCTACATAACTAAACATTCCTGAACGTTTAGCTGCATAATAAACACTAGAGGCAGTAGCTCCTGCTATTTTAAAATCTAAAGCCCTACCAGTTAAATGCTGACTATTGCTTACACCGCCTTCCCTTTCATTATTAGGAACAGAACGCCAACCACTTGTAATTGTTATTTTTTTGCCTGGAAAATGTTTATTACTAAAATCAATTAATCTATTTGTAACTGCTTCGCAATTGGCTAATTTTCCAGTGGTTAGTTCTTGTATTCTTTCGCTATCTGTATTATTATGACCTATTAAATCTTTCCATTGTACTCCTAAAGCGTTATTAATAAATAAAGATGGTATTTTACCATTATATTTTTTAATATATCTATATACATACCAAACATTAGAAGATACGTTTGTATTAAGTGGTTCTATTTTATTATTAACAACCCTACTTGGCCCTGTTCCTGTGGGATTAGCTGTTAAATTAACATTTGAATTAGTTAAATACTCTAAATAAACTAATTGAATAGAGGTTGTTCTTGTGCCACTCTCCGCACCAGAAATTGTACAATTATGAGATATACCATTTATTTTATATTGTCCATTAAACCTGCTTTGAGTTTCAGATTTTATTTCTACCATTTGTCCTAATCTTAAAGTAGGTTCAAATATCATATTTATTTCTAACACCGCTTCGCGCCTTTTTGGTGTTTCCAATAAACCAGTTTCACTTTCGATTAAGTAAACCCCATAATCTGTCAAGGTTTCGTTATCATTAAGTGTATTTAACCTGCCATTATCAATAAAAGTATGTCCACCTGTTAGTTTATTTATAGCTACAAAAGAGTTTCCTTCAAAAACAGTAGGTGTTTGAAAGGTTCCTGTTAGCTCTCCACATTCTCCTTGTTGTAAATTAGGAAATTGGCTTGCTAAATATTTATAAGCTTCATCAAATGTCGTACCGGCTTGAAATGTTACACTTGTATATTCAGATAATATATCAGGGTCAAGAATATCTATAGTAGTTACCATATCTACTCCTTGCCTTTCAGAATAACATTCTTGAATCCAACCCAAACAAATTAATGTTAATTTATCACCATATCCAGCCTCTAGCGTTACCATTTTTGCTTTAGTTTTATCAAATACTAACCTATCTTGATAAATATTTTCTCTTATTTCGCCATCCATGTTATAAACAATAATTTTGGCGGTATTAGTAGATTGAAATAATGCTTTAGATACACTAAATTCTATACTAATAGGGTCTGTTACTATTCCTTGTACAGGTTGGTCGTTCTCCCACCATTGTAGAGTTAATTTATAATGACATTGAAGTTTATTGAACATTATATACTAGTTCCTCTAATTCGTTAACATCTTCTTTATTTAAAAGAACCATAAGTACTTTTTGGCTAACAAAGTCTTCTAATTGGAATGGCTCAGCATTACTACTAGATAAAAAACTAATACCAAATGGTAATTTATTGCGCAAATGTCTTAAGGCATTAAGTGTTATCACCACCTTATTGCCATTATTTACATAGTCTTTATATTCTATATCAAAATACCAAGATTGTTGAGAAGAATAATAATAAAGCCGCATTGTAGCAAATTCGTTATTTTCTAATTTTAAGATAAATTGTTGTTTGGGATATGCCGTTATTGAAGTTATTATTTCCATTATTTTTTTCCAATACCACTAACTAAACTCATTAATTGTATATCTTTCAACTGCGGAGTTACAAGGTAATTAAAAACCTTTTGACATAATCTTGCTGTTGGTGTTTCACCTTTTGCCATATACTCAGTTGCTTTTGGCAATTGATTAAATATAGGTATATCGGAAGGTTTTTTATTGGTTTCTTGTCCTTTTGCTACACCTTCGTTTTGTGTCTCTGTTTTCTGTACTTGAGAGGCGGTTATTACGCCATATTTTTCTTTATCTAATTTGGTTACTTTAGTTGTAGCTACTCTAAATTCTTTAATAGTTACTTCTACATCAGTTATAAAGTTGTTATCTCCTTGATGTGCGCTAACAGATTGTAAAAAATAAGTTTTATTATATTGTCCCTCTTGGAATGGTTCATAAGTATATTTTAAGTCTTCTAATCTTACAGGAATGCGTTGTTGTAATATTTGATTAAGGATGGCAACCACCACTCTTTGTCTATTTCCTTTATATGGATTTCCAGTACCCTTATAATCACTCCACATTTTTTTATATCTATTAAAACTAGATTCTATTTGATTAACTATATTTTGAGCCAGTTGAGTATAATTACTTATAACGGGAGAAATAGATGTAATAGGCTTCATTTTATCTAATGTTTGCAATAATATTGGATGATTTATTTTATTCGATATTTTATTAAGCCAAGTAAATTCATTTTTATAAACTATTTCACCAACGCAACCTCTTAATCTATAAACCTTTGGTTTTATTGCAATATGGTCTTGTATTGAATAGTTGCTTTCTACATAATTATCAGTAATCGAGGCCTCAACAGCGGATGTTTCATCCTCTATATAATCAAAATATATAGCTACTCCAAAATCTTTTTGCGTGCTTTCTTCTGTTTTTAATATATATCCTTCTTGTTGTACGTCTTCTATCATTTATATTTCCTTATAAATAAGCGGTTTCTAAATATCTGTGACTTATATTTTCGAGTTCGCTAATTACTGCTTGTTGTGGAGCTGGATTATTGTAAAAATGATTAGTCATATTACTATTTATATTTCTGTATTGATAACCTGTATCTAATTCAGCCGGGTCTGGTAAGTCTTCATCTTTTTCATCTTCTTTATTTATAAACAACTTGAATAAATCTACAATCATCCATATTCCCATTGCTATGCTAAATATAGCACCAATTGGTCCACCTGCTAATCCACCTAATGCTGCAGCTCCTCTTTTTGCTATAATACCACCAGCGGCGCCAATCCCCCCGGCACCAGCTAAACGCATTAAACCCTTGCCGGCAGTTTTACCAAAAATACTTTTCCCAGCTACACCGCCTAATAAACCGCCAATAATTCCACCTGATAAAAGTTTAGATATAGCACTTATTGTTTTTATAACTGAATTTCCTGCCAATAGTAGTAAAATATCTTTTACTACATATAGCCATTGCGGATTTTTTTCTAAAACATTAGATATTTGCAAAGCTATTTTAGATGTCATATCCATTATTTTTTGGATTAATGGCATAGCAGCTATTAAAAGTCTTTGCTTGGCTAATTCCCAACGCATATTATTTTTTTGCTGTTGCGCTGTATATTGTGCTAGTTGTTTGCGCTCTTTTTCGCTTAATTGTAATTCTTTAGAATCTTTTATATGTTGAGCAAATTGCTCATTAGTTAACTCTAAGACATTTAACCATTCTTGCGATAAGCCTAATTCGCTTAAAATATAAGACTTAGATTGAGCACTCATTCCTTTTGTTCTTTGTCTGAGTGCTGCGATAAATTGGTCCGATTTCATTCCCATTGGATTCATACCAAGTTGAGCAAATATACCAGAACCTTCGCCTGTCATACCAAGTCTAAATATTCTTTGTTGTAAACCTTGTAAATCGCCAGCAACTTGTTCAGGAGATAAACCCATGCCAGATAATTGAGCTAAACCAGCCATTCTGTTTAACCTGCCAATACCCAAACCTGTTTGTTTTTCAAATGTTATATACATTTGATTTGATTTAAGCAAACTATTGCCAAGTCTATCTAACATTGTAACAGTAGCACCAATAGCACCTATAAATTTAATAGATGTCATCATACTAATTTTCATAGAATTGGTTAATTCATCTTGTTGGCTCTTAACAGCTTTGAGACCTTCTAATTCGTCTTGCTGTGCTGCGTTCTTTTTAATTAATTCTTTTTCCTGGTCGGAAGTAGCTTTGTTTAAATCCCTCATAAGTTTTATTTGCTTACGAGTTTTCTTTTCGGCTTCGCTCATTTTTTTTATAGCATCATCAAGACCTTTTGTATTTCCTTGAGTACCTATTTTGATTATAAATTCGCCGATATTCATTTCTTATCCTTGTTTAATTCATATGCAGTATCTTTATATTGTCTTGCCATTATTTCAAATTGATATGCCTTAATAACTTCATCTATTGGAGATTCATATGCTATTGTAGGATTGCTACTATACCAATTTGCCTTGCATATAGTATATATTATAACATCTATTTTATCTACATTATACTTAACTTTTGGATAGATTCTATTATGTTTGTATGGGTTTTCCACATAGAAATAAGGCTCTTGAAAAAAGGGCGCAAATTTTCCTCCAAACAAGCAACAATTATTTCATAATAATCTTCTCTAGCTTCTGGTATTTGTTCGTTGTCGAATAAAGCCTCGTCTATTTTATAAACCGTTTTATATGTACAATATTTCAAACATTCAAAAATTGCCTCGTTAAATTCATCAGATGTTTCAATACTAATCAAAGTATCTTTTATAAAATCAATAACACCTGTAAAGTCCATTTCTTTTTCAAAAAAAGTATTTTCCCCACCAGTTAATTTTATCCCAATAGGACTTTTTTTCATTTCTTTTAAAATTACATTTTTTAGTCTTTGAACTTCTCTTGTTTTAGCACAGTTAATAATAACTTTGTTTCCTGTATTTGTTGCTTTAAATTCTTTCATATTCTCTCTCCTTTATTTAATTATAACATATGGCATAGAATAAAATCCTATGCCATAAAAATGACGAGAGTTGAGTTTAACATAAGAGGAGTTATTAAGCTATACTTCTTTCTACATTTGCAAAAGCTATTACATATTCTACTACTGCTTGTTCTGTTTCGCCATTAACATTAGATGAAAGATTAGGTTTACGTTGTACCATACCACCTTTTAGTAAGTAAACGTTACTTGTGATATGTCCTTCACCATCACCTACTAATTTAACTACAGAACCATTAATTAATATAGTAGAGGCAAACTCCGAGCTTTTAGGTACTAAACCATTAAGACGTTTATCATCACCAGATGACATTAGGACTCTTAAAGTTAAAGTACCATTATTTCCTTTTTCATCATAAGCAAAAATAGTATTTCCATTTTTACCAGTTGACATTGCAAATAAATCATTTCCGACCTCTAAAGTGCCTATATCGCCATCTGCAAAGTCTTTCAAAGGAATATCATTAATAATAATTGTATCGGCACCTGTTAGCGCATAACTTGCTCCTGCCATTTTATTTTCTCCTATCTTTGTACTTGAACTATTACATTTGAGTTATGTATTGCTCCTGATAATTTAATTGCAATTTGTACTACTGGAGCTATTCTTTGTTCTCTTTCAGCTTGATTTTGTAAGGCTATTGGTAATGAATAAATGTAATATCCTTTTTCTTGAATATTTCTTTGGAAATCTGCAGGGTCGCCAAATGGAATTGAGTCATTCCATAATAAACCTATACCAATAACTCCATTCCTTACGCCTTGAGAACATCTTTGTTCATAAGCATTTTTAAGTCCTGCCATACCTGTTTCTGTTTGCGGTATTTTTGTATTTGTTTTTCTTAAATAATTAAACCCGCTAACTTCTAATGCTTTTTTCAACCATAATAAATTAGTAGCATCATCTGTATAATAACCATTATCAAATGAATATACGCAACTGAGACCTTCAGTAGTTGCATAAATGTCTACTCCGTTTTGTTTGGCTATATTATAATAAGTTGAATTTATATTGTAATCAGGCAAAACACCTGTTAACTCTTTTAAATTCATTGTTAAAGCTGTATCATTACCTGAATAGTTTGTAGATTGAGCTATAGTTGCATATGTTGCAATAGCAATTTTACTTGTTTCTTCTCCTTGGTCTGTTTTTGCTAATAACCTTGTTTTTGTGTTTCCAGCAGCTTTAATTGCCGAGCCTAATGTTGATATATTTTCCAAAGAGTTAATCGCTTCATAATATATATGGTCTTTGCCTTGTACTACAGTAGAAAAACCTGTTATACCGTCGTTTGATAAATATTGAGTAGTTAAAACACCTCCAAAATATCCAACTTCTTCGGCAGCTGCTAAAGCATCAGCTATTGAGCCTGTTTCATCAACACCATCTACTGTTACTTGATTTGCACCATCTAAATAAGTAGAACCATAAATATCAGTTCCGGTTCCGCTTGTTGTAGCTTTTAATGCAATAGTTGAAGCATCGCCAAAATTTCTTGATTTAAACTGAATTTTATTAGTATCAACTACTGCAATATTACAATCTAAGTATTGATTTTGTAAAATTCTAACAATATCGTTGACCGTTTTAATATTTGTAAAATCTAATCCTGTAACAGTTTTATCTGTTCCGTCAATTGTAACAGTTAAATCTGCATTAGATACTAATTGAAAAGCACTAATTATTGTACTTGTAATAGCAACTGTAGTAGCCGTACCACAAGTTGCATTAGTTGCAGTATATGGAAAAATTAAAACTTGTCCATTGCCTGTTCTTAAATTCGGTACGGGAGTAAAGAATGCTTGAACCATTTTAGCAGTAAGTGAATTTGTCCCGTATTCATTAATAGCATCTCTAGCATTAACAGCCCATATAAAAGGTTCTGTGCTTAAAGGTTGCTCATTTGTTAAAAGACAAACAGTGTTAGTATTTTGTTCACCTAAGCCAGTTGGGGTGGTTGATACACTAACATCAATTGTATAAGAAAGAGGTACATTTCTTGTCATTTTCTAACCTTTCTATAAAATTACTTATAATATTATTTTAACAAATTTTTAGTTGTTTATTATTTCATTATTTTCTATTGTAAAATCAGCAAATATATTTTCATTTGTATTTCTTGCTTGTGTTCTAAACGAATTATAATAGCCTACTTCTTTGGTATACTTATTCCAAATTAAACATTGGAATCTAATTGTAAATCTATTTATATCCGAGCCACCATCTAAACCTGATAAATTAACAGCATTAGAAATAACTCCTATTCTAAATTGATATTTATCTTGTAATTGCTCTGCATAAGTGCTGTTCAAACAGGCTTGAACTTCTGGAAACCTTGTACGAGCATCGTTATTTCGTGAATAAATATCTATTTGTATTGTTCTATTCTCGTTAATATAAATATCTTCATAGTATTTGGTTACATCATCTATAACTTCTTCTCTATATTCTTTTCTATTTGAAAATATTCGATTTTGTAGTGTACTAACAGTTATTTGAAGTTTAGTGGTGTTAAATAGCTTCAAGTTTTGAGATTTTATTGTAACACAAGGAATTACATTTCCATTAGGGTCTTTGCCGTAGTCATTAGGTAAACCTAAAGATACTTGTATTAAATCTACAAATATTTTTTCAATTTCTTTATTCATTTATATCCTCGTAATCTCTAACAAGTTGATATTCTATAAAACCATTTAAACTATAATCTTTTACATTCATTATTTTATATCTTTTATCATTAAAAATTACTTTGTCTTGTGTTTCTAAATTTAAAGTACCCGATTTGGCGTGAATCCATATCCACTCCCAGGAGCGTTGACCTTCGGGTTTAAATTGCAATTCCTCATCTCTTAATGGTTGCCAAACACCTAAAAACCTAATAAATTCTTCAGTTTTTACAGCCTCACCTTCAACTACATCTTGTTTTATCCTAACTAAAGTTAATGGCACTTCCCATCCATTTAAAGTGTTCGCCATATTCGGCATCCCGCTTTTTAAACTTCTATTTTGCTGAAAATTAAAAATTCTATTAAACATTTTTTTCTACCTCGTAATAAATAGCACCTCTTAAAGTACCTTCATCTATTAAGGGCTTACTACTACCTTTACTTGCTATTGTAAATGGACTATTTTCTTTCCATTCGCCATTAATACCGCCATCACTAAAGGCTTTTTGTATTCTTGTTAATCCGACAACTGCAATAGTTTTAGCTAATTCTTCAAAATCTTCATATTCTGCAATATATTCCATTGCGAAATCATCTATTTCTTTTTTAATTTCTTTTCTAAATCCTGCAGCATCGCCAACAATAGGTTGATATAAAAAACTTCTAGCAGGTATATGAACATATCCATCTCCTTTTTGCGCTTTTGGTGATAAACCTAATTCTTTAGCTTTTATTGCTAAAAACGCTGCCATTTTAGGTGTTATTTTAATATCCGCTCCATATTCTTGAACCATACCCAAACCGGCTATATCCATATTTTCCGAAACGGCTTCACCTGCACCATATTTTGATAACAAACCTAATTTTATAGAATATCTTTTAGACATTTCTTTTGCTATATTTTTAAGTTTGCCGAAGTCTATTTTCGCTTCTATTACATTACGCAATAGTTGGTCCTCCTTTAAATAAGAGTATATTGCCTGTCAATAAAGGTCTAATTAAACTTGCATACTTAATTCCATATCCAGTAGTTGCAAAAGTGCTTAGCATTTCATTATTATTCAACCAAGCAGGTATTGAATAACCTTCTGATACGGAACCTACTGATTTAGATGTTGGTATTCCGACACCATTTAAACCAAGTGCATTATTAAAATCTACAGTAAGAAAATGAGCAACCAATAGGCCAAAAGCTGTTTTAGCTTTTGTACAATCTCCAAATAAATTTTTATTAAAATTAATAGAAGCTTCTTGTATAGCTTCTTGTATATCCTCATCTTGCGTATAATTTAAAACACTGTCATTATATAACTTCCAGTCTGAGGTGGTTTGAGGATTGTTAGTTGTACTTTCAACTATACAGATATAAAAACTATTGTCATAATATACTATATTATCCTTAAAATACGTTCTAGTGTTTGTATATAAAGTATCAGATAAAAACTGTGGCGAGAATCTTGGAAATTGTGCTTTAAATTCATCTACTGTATACATTTTTGCTCCTTTTATAAAAATAAGAGGGCATTAAACCCTCTTTATAAATTAAATCGCGGAGAGAGTAGAATCCGCTAGTTAGAAAATTATTTATTTTTGTTTTTTACTTCAGCTTTTACTTCAGCTTCGGCTTTAGCTTTTGCTTCAGCTTCTTTTAATTTTTTATTTTCTTCTTTAAGTCTTTTAACTTCTTCTTTATCAATATATTCTTCAACATCTGGTTGATTTAATAATAGCTTTGCTATTTCTTTATCTTTAACTTCTAACACTTTACCTGCTTCTAAAACGGTATCAAATGCTATATAGTTTCTTATTGAATTATTTATAAGTTTCATTTTCTCTCCTTTAATATAAAAAGGGAGGAGTTACCCTCCCTTTGATTGTGTTACACTACTTGTTGGTCTGCATATAATACAGCGCCTGTTCTCTTAACATACGGAGTTATAAATTGACCGTGTGCTTGAGATACCAAATCCAAAGAACCTTGTGGGAATAAAGGCATTGGAGTATATGGTACAGGTAGATATGAGCAAATATTATCAGCATCTGCATTATAGAATACGTATCTTGCACCATTTCCAGCAGCGTTTGCGGTTTCACCATATTTAGCGTGTACGATTTTGAAATCACCACCAACTACACGTTTAAATGCATCTTCTAATACTTGAAGTCTATTCAAACCATATTGTCCATAAGGCTTAGTTAATGCATAGAAATCAGATGTAGGCATTAACAATCTGTTAAAGTGTAATGTATATGCTGAATTTAAAGCAAAAGCATTAGGTGCTGAAGCCAAGAATGTATCAAATTGGGCATCTGTCATTGAAGCTATTTTAGCTGTAATTAAAGTTGTATTTACAGAAACACCAGGTGCGTTCAATAAACCAAATGATTTACCATCATCTAAGCCATTAAACCAAGCGTCTTGTAACATTAAATCCCATACTTTTTTACGAGCTTTTTCATTTTCTTCAATAATTGAGAATGTTTCTGTATTTACTTTTGCAATATTAACAAGTTCATTGGAAACTTCATAAGTCCATCTCCAGAAATTGTTAGGCATTGATAATGTGCCAACTTGTAATGTTGAGTTAGCGTCTTTTGCAATACCATTAGCTGTTGGGTTGATTAAACCTTGTTTACCAGCGTTTGCTTTGTAGTTAATTGCATATTGTAACAATTGAGTTGCATAAGCACCTCTACCTACTTCAATAGGGCAAAAATCAGATAATTTTTGACCATTTAATTCATAATAAAGGGTATCAATTGTACCTGCAATTATATCAGTTGTTGTTGTAATAATTTGTTCTAAACCAGTAGTAGCTCCGATACCAGAGTTGCGAACTATACCAGATAAGTTGTTTCTTAATCTGTTTTTATGTTCATCTACCGAATAAACACCTATCATTTTAGTCATTGTTTATTTCTCCTTCTATGAACCTTGTACACCTAAGTTAAAATCAAGTTTAACTTGAATTAAATCACCATCAGCTGCTGCTGCAGTTTCTGCAACACCAATGTATGCATAAGTTGCAGTAGTTGAGTCATCTACTTTTCTTGTTGATGCATTAAATTGAAGTTTTGCGCCTACTGCAATTGCGCCAGCTGCTACCATAAATACAGATTCACCTGATTGGGCCAATGCTACAAAATCACCAACTTTGTTAGTATCTTTTAGCATATCATAAACAACCATTCCATAAGGAACATCTGTTGCAGCTGCAGCTACTACTACAGGATTAGTTGTAGAAGTTGAACTTCCGTAAAGTTTTACAAACGCGCCTGCGTGAATTGTATCTGTTGCAGTACCAGAATAGAATTTGCAGTTGTGCGGATGCGGTTTGTTAGGCATATAAGCGTACATACCTTCTGCAGGAGTAGTACCAGCTGCCGTTAAAGAAAATGCTTGAGTCATTTGTTTCTCCTTCTAATTAGTATTTATTTCCTTCTTCTAGTCTTTCTTTTCTAGATGTATATAATTTTTGTGTTTGCGCTTGCGAGCTTCCACCCATTACAATATCTTTCATTGAGTTTTTAACTTTTTTATTTTCTGCTTTATCTTCTTTATCTTCTTCGTCTTCGTTTTCTGTTACTTTTTCATCTTCTTCTTCGTCTTCATTATCAGTTTTTTTGTCTTCTTCTTTTTTATCTTCTTCGTTTTTGCATTTGTTTTTAGCTTCTTTTTCTTTGTCGTCTTCATTATCAGCTTTAGAGTCTTCAGACGGTTCATAAGCTACTTTTTCTAACTTACCAATAACTGTTCTCCAAAGTTCTTCGTCAACTTTGCCTTTTAAGATTCCGCCAACTTCATCGATAAGTTTACGTTTGTCTTCGTTTTTTACTTCTTTCATTTCTTCTCCCTTTTCATTGTTTACTACACTTTTAATAAAATCTTTAAGTTCATTTAATACTTGCATTGTTATATCTCCTATATTGTTGTTTACTTTGTTATTATCTTCTGATTTGTCTTTGGGTTTATAAGATTCAATAGCTGTTTTGATATCTTGCTTATCTTTTTCTGATAATTCCTCACCCTTTTTAAGCTTTTCTTTTAGTTCATTAGCTCTATCTACTGTTCCTTTATTTCCTCTTTTTTCATAATCTTGAGCCATCATTGTTAAAGCTATATCGGCATCTTTATTGCTTCCCGATTCTTTTTGTTTACCTTCCAAAAACTCCTTAATAGCTTCATCTTTAGATTGTCCTTTTTTAATAGGAATATGATTACCTTTGACTGTAATCCACTCTAAATCGTCATCGTTTTTATTTACCACAATATTTGCTCCTTCATATCTTGGGTCTTTAACTAGCGCTAAATGTAAAAACTCACCGTCTATAAATTCCATATCAATTTCCTTACCGTTATGAGTTTTTTTAGTATTATCCGATACAAAGCTATAAGCACAAGATACATTATAGCCTTGATTTTTAACTAAATCTATTGCCTCAGGGTCTGTTAAAATGCCTTCACAATAAAAATAGCCGTCCGTTTCATTAAACCATACACGAGATACAACACCAACTCTTAATTTATCGGCATTTTCATCTGTTACATCTTCGTGTTCAATTATTACAGGACAACCAACCATTGTATGTATAAATTTATTTAAAGTTTCTTTTGTGATTAAAATATCACCAAGTTCTTTATAGTGAGCAATACCAGGCTCTAAAAACCTTGAAACAAAAGGTCTGCCTTTACCATTGCCTTCTTCTTGTACGTCTACAAGTTCAATAGTTGAATTAAGTATTAAATTTGCTTTATTCATTATTATATATTCCTTTTAATACAATTATACACTATTTTTTCTTTGATTTAGCCAAATTTTGGATATTACAGGAACAAAAGTACATCTACAATTATAATCCTCACCCGGTAAACCTCTTTTACCTGTTTTTTGGTTTATTATTGGCGGATTATCTTTTGTAAATATAACACCGTTTAAGTCTTTGTGGTCTTGTCTTACTCTCTCGTCTAAATTTGCAATCCATTTAAACTCGTAAAGCCCTTCTTCCTCGTATTTTGCAAATAAATACTCATTAACCGCAATTTTACTTTCATTTCTTGCCAAAAACTTAGCTTTTCTTTGTGATACTTTAAATTGGCTTTCGATATAATTTGCAATAGTGATTCGGCTTTCACCATCTATTGCCATTTGACCAACCACTTCACGCATTTTAACTATTTCATTTTGCTGCCAATCTTTTATATGGTATTCTAAACTATCGGTATAGTTTTCCGCTAATTCTTTAACTCTGAAATCAGTCATTTTGGGCGCTATTGTTTGTATTTTGTTTTGTTGAAACATTTTATATGTTCTATCTTGTAAATCTTGAAACATAGCTTCTACTACATCTGTAACTTTTAAATGCTTTATTATTTCATTTAACGAACCAATAGAAAAATCTAATATTTTTTTAATAGTTAAAACATCGGAAAATACTTTAGCCTTAGTTGTTTCAATTATCCAAGCTATATTTGTAGGTAGTTTAGTTTCTATTATCCGATAGCACCTGCCGTACTTAGAATATCTAGCACCTATTTTTTCTAATTCCAAAGCTATTCTATTACTAAATCTGCCACTTTTTGAATAAAAAGCTCCATTTTGATAATATAAAGTACCTGATTTTATTGCTTCAAATATAGCGTTGTTATCATTATTTACAGTAACAGGTCTTAGCGCATCTAACATTGGTTTATAATACCAAAGCCATTCCCAATTTATTATTTGCCTTGCGATTTTGTCATCAAAATATTTACTTGGTTCAATAGGTCTAAATATCATTATATTATTCCTTGTTCTTTTAAAAATTTAGGTATTAATTTTCCTGCGTGGCTAGCTTCTTCGCCATTCGTAATATAATCTGCAAAAGCATCTGCAAATAGCTCGTTTTTATAATAAACAGACTGAACCGATAATTCTTTAGGCAAAACTTTTGTTTTGTAGTTATTAAAATAAAGAGTATTTTCCTCGAGGCATTTTACAAAATTATCATAAAAAGAATTATTACCTTTACTTAAAGAATGACCTATTTCGTGTAGTAATAAACCCGTTGGATTGTCTGTATTTTTTGGAGATACGCGATATTCTAAGTTGGTTACCAAGTCTTCGGGGAAATCCTCATTATCTTTGTAATATTTAAAGTCGGTTCTATCATTTAAGTATTCTTTAACAGATACCTGGTTTACATCGTCTCGTATGCTTATAACACCTTTATCTATTTGTGCAATAGAGTCTAATTTTTTGTCTTCTCTTATTTCTGTAATATATTCATTAATTTTAATGCCGGGGAAAATATTATGTACTTTATCTATTGCCATACATATATTATTTTTGATTTGACAATTAGATAAATTAGTTTTTATTCCTTCTCTCTTGAAATATTGATTATGATTAATTATAGGAATATGTTTACCTTTTTTAGTAGTTATCCATTTGTCGATATCTTCTTTTAAAAAATTCCAAATAGTTTTTTTTTACCAGTACTATTCTTTACTTCATCAACCTGTGTTATATTTTCCATTTGTTCTGGCGATAATTCATCATCTATTTGCTCGATTTCTTCAGGCTTAAACAATATTATTTTATCTGCTGTCAATTGTTCTGCTACTTGTTTTTTGGTTAATATACCTAATTGGCATAATTGAATATATGAGTTAATTTTTTGTGTTTTAACATTTTGCTGTTCTGTTTCCGGCAATACCCTTAATGGCTTCCAATCAACAACTAAATCATCTACTTTTCTGCCAAATAATTGCACACATCTAATATCTAACATCCACTTAATTAAAGGCATTAAAGGTTCTCTGATATTTGACATTACCATACCATTATAGTTTTCTAAATCATCCTCACCAGAGCTAAAACCACTTGCGCCTTTGCCAAATACTTTAGAATACGGTATTCTAAGCGCCGAACATATAAGAAGCATTATCTTTTCAACCATCTGGTCTAAAGAACCGAAACTTAATTGCTTTTGAACATAATCATCTTTGGCATCCATAGCGCCAACTGATTGGAAGTTCTTTTGTTCCGAGAATATTTTTAAACGTTTTCTAACTGCGGCTTCTCCATCCGCGCTCATTAATATATCAGATAAGCCAAATATCTTTAATATATCAATTTTTGCTTCATCTAATAGTTCTAAAATTACATTATTTGCTTTAATGTATTGAGAAAGAGCTGGGATGATACATTCAAATATTGAGGCACCCCAGCCGTTTAGTTGAGTCCTTATATAATAAGGTTCTATTTTTGGGATAAACAGTTTAAGTCTTGATTTATCAATTATTAAAGATTCTCTTTGTGATGTTAAATCTTGCAATAAAAAGTTTTCTGCTTTATATATTGAAGATCCTGTTGGTGAACATTGCCATCTATCACTAGCTAAAAACTCTACATCTTTATTGTATAAACCATCTATATTTAAGGGGGTTTTTTGTATTTTATCAGAGCCAATACTAGCTATTAACGCACCTCCTCCAAATAATCTACCCCAACGGGCGACATCTTTTAGAGTTGTTTTATCGTTTTTATCTTCAATAAAATCGTTTAATTCCAATAGTTCATCCGCCGATAGTGTTTGTGAGTCTATTGTAAAACCACCATCTCTAAAAGCATCTTGTACTGGTAAATCTACCGCTAATTGTGCAAATGAATTATTTTTATAAGTATTAGTCAAAACATTAGGCAATAGGGATAATAATTCGTATGAAGCATTAGTTGTTATTTCTCCGAAATTAACTACCCTGCTTCTGTCGACTTCAATTACATTATTTAAACCATTTGTAACACTATTTGTCTTTTGTTTATTTTTATTTTTTGACATATGTATATCCTTTTTGAAAGGGTGTGCGATTTAAGCATTAGGAAAAAGATAAAAGCTAAGAGGCTTGCACACCACTAATATGTATATTATACAGCAAAAAAAATAAAGGTGTATTTAAAAATACACCTGTTGAGTTAGTCGAAGAGCAATTAAAATCTATAAAACTTCTAAAATACTAACCTCTCTGCGAGCTATACTATTGTTTATTAAATGTACAAGTGTATCAACTATATCATCATGCTTATGACTCATATCTCTGGAAAAAGCCTCACACTCTGACAAAAACACATTATTATTTCCATATGCTCTATTTTCCGGTAATTCAACCAATCCTGCGGCAATATAGTCTAATACTTCTTCAACTCTTGTTAATTTATCTTTTGTAACCTCAATTGGTCTAACAGGTAAACCTACTTTTCTAAAATCTTGTATTAATTGCTGTCCGGATGCTTTATCTTCTATAAATAATGCACTTGCCGATGTTGTTCTTTTATCAAATTGCCAATTGTTATAAATGCCTAACGCCGCACTCTTTAATTCCGGATACTCCCATTTATCGTGTGCCATTTGCAATATATGTAGATGATTATTTTGTGTTATACCACCAACTAAAAAACAACTAAAATCACTATGTTCTTTTGCCTGTATTGCTGTATCTGCAGCAATTATTATCTTTTTATAATCATATTTAACATTAACAGAATAATAGCCAAACCACTCGCTCTTTATAACGCTACCACCTAGCGCAATAGGTTGTTGTTGATATTGTGATTGAAATTTAAAAGCATTAACTACTTGTATATGTTTTAACTCTTCTTTTGGGTACCTTTCCTCCCAAAACGATTCACCGTTTTCATTAAGTGCTGGTATTCTACATATATCCCAAAGTTCAGGTTCGTTTTTTTCTACCCAACCAACTAAATCATCCAAATGTAGTCTTTGCATTATAAGAATAGTTGGTGTTTGCGGCGTTCTGCGTCTTGTTGCAAGCTTTTCATCGTAAAACGTTACTACTTCTTCTCGTGCGTTTTCGTATCTTGCATTACCTGCATCCATTGGATCATCTATTATTAGCGCACCACTAAATCCATCAATATTAGGATTGCCGGCATCTAACCCAGTAATGGCACCACCCGTAGTTCCCGCAGTTAGGCCTGTTCTGTTTTTTGCTCCTTTAAAACTAAAATTAACTCTTTGTCTGTCATCTTTTTTAAGCGAATGTTTAAAAAGAAGCTGCCAAAATTCGTTTTCGATAATATCTTTACATTCTTTTGACAGCTTGTTAATTAAACGGTCTGAATTAGAGGTATAGCAAAATGTACAATTTATCGTGCGCGCAAAACACCACGTTATAAAATATTCAATAATAAGCGATTTACCTGATCCGACAGGTAAACACAAAGCCAAGTTTCTTTTTGTATTTTTACAGTCAACTATATCTTGTAGCTTTTTAATAACCAGTTTATGAAAATCTTTTAACATAAACTTAGAATTATTAATCAAGAAAAACACAACTATCAAATAAGATAAAAAATCTTTTTTACATATCTCAACAATAGCTTGTTTGATTTTTTCTTCTTGTAGTTTATCAATTAAATCATCTAAGTTCATTAATGATATTCACAGCCTCGTCTAACGCTTTTTGATTTACCTGTACAGCTTGATTTATATTTACAACCGGTTGGTTACCCTCTGGTTCTCTTACTATTTCAACCAGTTTTAAAGCGTTTTTGTAATCACCTTCCCTTGTTTCATTAGCAATACCTGTCACTAAATCTTCTAACAAGTTAGTTTCCTGTATGCGTGTGCGCAACGTTTTTATTAAATTCTTCTCAATAGAAAGATTGATCATGCCCCTAGATTTAGCTTCATCTAATCCTTGAGGTGCTTTTTGAAAACCTTTTTTTCCCTTCATACTTCGTAATGTCCTTTAATATTTTGTAATACCTTCAAACAAATAAACTCGACCATTATCACCTATATTATAATTCTTAAACTCTTCTTTTAATTTTAAATAAACCATATAATGTATTTTTACTCTCGAATCTACATCCCAAAATCTTGTTTCTTTTAGCTCTGCAGTACAACAACCCTCTTCTGTATTTTCATAAAAAAGCCATTTGGTTTTATTTTTTTTGTCCAATAAAGCAAGTCCGTATAATTTCCTATACAACTTATGTAATATGAAGTACTTATAATCCAATTCCTCCATATTTATATTATACTAACGTATTACAATAGAGTCAATATTTATAAATAAAAAACCAGCGCGCACACCTAAAACCATCGCTACGCGGTTTGCAGTAGAGTGTTTAAAATTTTCGTGTTTTTTAAAATTTCCATGCTGTGGAAATTTTAAAACAGTACCTATAAGTGGTTTTGAAGGTTAAAATTTATAATTTTAAAATTTCTGCTTATATATATTTTTTTATATTTTTTTAAAAATCGCCTCTAAATTACTTATAGCGTGATTTTAGCTGTAAGTGATACATATGTAATATATATAATAAAAAATAATATATATAAATTTTATAAATTATAAATTTTAAATATCTATCTCACTTATATCAAGGGTTTTAAAATTTCCACCCTA
>JAZOOJ010000004.1:0-43465 GCA_045655005.1 Clostridia bacterium
TTTTAAAATAGATTTTACAGTATTCTCCTCTCTTACAATAAAGGAAAAGTTTTTCCTAAACATTCTTATTAGTTCTTCTATCATATCTTATACCTCTAAAAGAATAATACCATAAAAACAAAAAAATGTATACACTTTGCTTGCAATTTGCATACATTTTTTGATTTTTTTAAATACTTGTCTTTCTTGATTGCCTATCGACATTCAACACAACTCCAATCGCACTCATAAAAACTAGCAACGAAGTTGAGCCGGCAGAAATAAACGGCAACGGCAAACCAGTTGGTGGAATTGAGCCTGTAACTACAGCTATATTTATTAGCGTTTGTATTGCAATAATTGCAGAAATTCCTGTGGTTAAGTAACATTTAAATCTTGTATCTGCTTTTAATGCAATGCGTATACAACGCAAAATAATTACTATATAGAACGAAATTATAAGAACGCAAAACACAAAACCCAATTCTTCGCCTATAATTGAAAAAATAAAATCACTTTCAGCAAATGGTAAAAACAAATTTTTTTGTCTTGAATTACCATACCCTATCCCAAACCAGCTTCCAGAGCCAAGAGCATAATAACTTTGTATTAGTTGAAAACCCTCACCCAAAGGCGACGACCAAGGGTCAAGAAATGCAGTTAATCTTTGCATTCTATAAGGCTCTAATATTATTAGAAGTGGAACAGCACACAATGCAGGCAAGCCGATTAATAGTAAATTTTTAAAACTGGCTCCGCCTATAAACAGCATTACCGCCATTGAAAGCCCAACACACATTGTAATTGACATATTGGGTTCCATTATTATAAGTAAACAAGTTGCACAGCCTGAAATCAATGTTGGAAGCATTGCTCGAAATGTTTTTGGATTGTGCTTCATCTCAGCCATTGTCCCAGCGGAATAAAATATGAAACCAAACTTTGCAATCTCTGATGGCTGAATTGTAATAAACCCCAAATCAATCCAGCGGTTTGCACCATAACTTGTTCTACCTATGCCTGGAATAAATAATATAGCTAACGATACAAGGCTTAACAGCAAAAATACAAACTTAAATTTTTTTAACTTCTCAATATTGATAAATGACACAGCTATCATTAATAACAAGCCTGCCACGCCCCCAAACATCTGCTTTTTTAAATAAAAAAACTTATCACCATAATTATGCTCTGCCACATAACAACTTGCAGAGTAAACCATAAAAATTCCAATTATCAAAAGTGTTAAAACACAAATTACTAAAATATAATCAAAACGCAAATTTTTCTTTTTCATAGCTATTAAAGTTTATGATTATTTCTTTTGATTAATGAGTTGTTTAACTATATTCTTTGATTAACTTATCAAAGTGTTGTCCCCTTTCGATATATGAATTATACATATCAAAACTTGCACAAGCTGGCGAAAATAAAATACAATCAAATTTATGAGTTTTGAAGATGTCTTCCACTATTAAATTCAAATTTATAAATTCTTTTACATTGTTTAATTTATACTTCAATGCTTCATTTTTTATAATTTCAGCACTTTCTCCAAATAAATATATCGTTTTTATGTTTTTATATTTAAATATTTCTTTAAAAGACTCTTCCTTATATCTTCCACCAATAATTAACGCAATATTTTTGCAATCAGATAAAGAATTAAGACCAGCAATCGTAGATGCAACATTTGTAGACTTTGAATCGTTATATACTTTCACTCCTCGAATGCTTCCACAATCCGTCATTCTATATGGACTGTAATTAAAAGTTAATATGTTATATAAATCCTTATATAAATTATCTTCACATATTGACAACATGCAAGCGACCGCCATTACATTTAAAATGTTATGTCGCAAAGTAGATTTGAGAATTGATAAATCGAGAATGAATTTGATGTTATTTCTTTCCCTTAGATATATTGCCCCATCTTTAATAAAACACCCTTCACTATCGTTCTCAAAACCAAAATAAACTTTTTTTGCCTGAGTGTCCACATCATTAACTAAAACACTATCTTCTTTGTTTATGACGCAAAAATCACTATTCGTCAAATTCTTTAATATATGTAACTTAGATTGACAGTATTTTTCAAAAGAGCCGTGGAAATCTATGTGGTCAGGTGCCAAATTCAAAATACAAGCAATGTTCGGTTTAAACTTTTCTATTGTCATCAATTGGAAACTTGACAATTCTAAAATACAATTATTATATTTATGTTCAATAAAATTCGACCACGGTAACCCAATATTTCCCGCAACCAAAGATTTCCCTTGTAAAATATGACCAAGCATGGACACAACAGTTGTTTTACCATTTGTTCCAGTTATTCCAATCAAGTTTTTATAATTTCCTAATGTATTTTGATATGCAAATTCTATTTCTCCAATAACTTTTTTGCCTAATTTTTTTGCTAACAATACAATCTTGTTATCTTCTTTTATCGACGGGCTTACAATTAAATACTCAGCCTCGCTAACCCATTTAACTTGTTCATCTCTTGATAAATACTCATCATCAAAAAGAACTGGCATAAGCCCAAGGCTTGAAAGTCTTAAACAGACAGCCTTACCACTTCTACCAGCTCCTAATACTATTACGTATTTCATTAAATAACTAACTCCAATACTATAACTAACAAACAAGTAAGCATTGTAATGGTTGCATATGAAAAAGTAATTCTATTTTCATGCACGCCCTTCAGTTCGAAGTGATGATGCAATGGTGCCATTAAAAAAACTCGCTTCTTTGTCAGTTTATAATATGTAACTTGTATTATCACTGACACACTACTTATGTTGTACATTATTCCAAAAATACAAAGATACAAAATTGTTCCCGATGCAAACGAAACTGAAATCAAAAAGGCTCCTATTGCAAGCGACCCTGTATCCCCCATAAACATTTTCGCAGGATAACAATTATAGAAAATAAAGCCTAAAATTGAGCCAGAAAACAAAATTGAAAAAACAGCCAAATTTTCAGAAAAATTCTCAAAACCAACTATTGAATTCAATACACCATTTAAAATTAGCCCCAAAACACAGCCAATTGCGACAGTAACCACAATCGTGATAAATGAAACAAGTCCATCTAAGCCGTCTGTAAGATTGACAGAATTAACAAAAAATAGCGACGCAAAAATTGCTATTGGAACAACCCAAAACCCCAAGTTTATTATTGTATGACTGAATGGTAATATAATAAATGTTAGCGAGTTAACATATAAAACGACACCCCAAAGGAAGGAAATCACCACCTGAAATGCAACTTTTTGATAGGGCTTTAAGCCCTCATTTTTGCGTCCACGAATTTTTAAAAAATCATCATAAAACCCTACTAGACAATTAAGGATTACAAATAAAACACAACAGTAAATAATTTTTACATAGCCACTTATCATAACTATACTTGCCAAAACAAAACCAATTATAAAGATTATCCCACCCATAGTAGGAGTGCCAGATTTTGAATTATGCTTATCAACATACTCTAAAATAGGCTGACCAACTTTTAATTTTAATATAAACTTGTAAACAGGTAAAGCAATAATTAGGGTTATAAAAAAAGCAATTAAAAAATTAAATATAAAATTAACAACCATTTTTAGTTCTCCTTTTTGTCATACCTTTTAATTATAGTTTTAATTACTATATCTTCTCGATAAATGTGTTTATAGCCATTTACTTCATAATAAGGCTCCATTCCTTTCCCAGACACAACAATAATGTCACCTTGTTTTGAGTTTATTAATGCATAACGAATTGCGTTTTCTCTTGGCATTATTATATTATAATTATTTGTAACTTCTTTTATACCCTTTTCAATATCACCCATTACACTTTCTGGATCTTCAAATCTGGGATTATCAATTGAGATTATAGTTAAATCGGCAATTGTTCCTGAAACACGCCCCATTATCGAACGCTTTTCTTTATCTCTATTCCCTCCACAACCAAAAACCGAAATAAGTTTACCGCCCTTTTTTACATGTTTCTTTGCAGTAGACAGCACCTTTTCTAAACCATCGGGAGTATGTGCAAAGTCTAGTATGATTTTCCCGTGATAGTCTGTTTTAATCTCGTTATATCTTCCATCGATTTTAGGTAGACTTCTGAAGGCTTTAGTAATCAACTTCTTGTCATTTATGATATCGCACAATACCGCATATGCCTGAGTAGCATTAGTTGCATTATAATCTCCGTCAAGATAATAACTCAAAGACATTTTACATTTTTTTGTAGTTATGATACAACCTTTTTTTTTGCAAGAATATGTATAGTCAGCATTAAATTTTGACACCGACATTTTTTTTGATTGAAATTTTTTATATAATTTTTTACCAAATTCATCATCAATATTAAAAACACCGGTTTTTACAATTTCAAAAAAGCGTTCTTTTGCTTTTCCATAGTTCTCCAATGTTTTAAAATAGTCTAAATGGTCTTCTGTTAAATTTGTAAAAATACCATAGTCAAACACTAGCCCATTTAATTTTTTTAGGTCTAACGCATGTGCCGATACTTCGCTTATCACAACATCAACATCAACACTATAAAAGAATGACAAGATGTCATACAAATCAATTGGATCAGGAGTTGTTAACCCCTCGCCACGAATCATATCTCCATTTACATATATACCGCTTGTTCCAATAACACCAACAGAATACCCAGCCTTTTGAAGCACATGGGATAACATAAACGAAATAGTCGTATTACCATTTGTTCCAGTTATTCCAATAGTTTTAAAATCAAATCGCTTTGCTCCATAAAAATTGTAGCAAACATACCCTATACAATCTCTAACATCATCAACTACGATAATCGAAAGGTTTTTGTCAAAGTCAATTTCTTTTAACTTTTCATATTCAGTAATATCTATGCAAATTGCTTCACAGCCATTTTCGATTGCCTCGTAAATAAAGCTTGTTCCCGAATACATAGTTCCACGAATACAAAAAAATAAACTACCTTTTGTAATTTTTTTTGAATTATGTTCTAGTTTAATAATATTTTTATCTTTTCCTACAAGTTTAAAATTTAAGCCTGCGAATAATCGTGTAATTAACAAAAGAAATCCCCCCCTAAAATTTAATCATTATTGATGAACCAATTGACACAATAGTCCCTTCTTTAACCGATTGATATGACACTAATTCACCATCTCCCTCTGTTACATAATAAAGTCCAATAGATGCCAAAAGAGAACCTGCCTCGGTTAATGTAAGACCAACCAAATTTGGTACTTCAACTTTATTTTTTGATTCTTCGCTTGTATGCTCCAACTCACCTTTTAAAGAATATATTGCTTGCAAAATCTCGCCAGCAACAGGTGTCGCCACAATATTTCCATAAATACTTGTCTTGGGCTCGTCTACAATAACTAGAACCAAATACTCAGGGTCTTCAACTGGCGATACGCATATATATGAGCCTATATAATTACCCATAGACACAACACCATTATCATATTTCTGTGCCGTACCTGTTTTACCACCAACAGTGTGACCAACGACCTCAGAAGCTTTACCTCCCCCTTTCAAAACAACTTGTGCCATTATGTGTTGCATACTTGAAATAATTGAAGAGTTTACCACTTGATTTAATTGCGTTGGTGCATTTTCATAAACCACCTGCCCATCACTTTTTGAAATTGCTTTTACAAAATATGGTTGCATCAAATATCCATTTGTTGAAACAGCTGCGATTGATTGAGCCAATTGAAGACCTGTTATTGCAATGGATTGACCAAAACCCATACGCAAAAAGTCATTAGTCTTTGCCATATTTTTATCAATTATGATACCACTTGCTTCACCAGGATAATCAACGCCTAAAGTTGAATCAAAATGAAAAAGCGACATATATTTATAAAAACTTTCAACTCCAATATCACTAACAACCTGCATAAAAACACAATTACAACTATTTACAAATCCAGTCGTTAATGTTTGAGGTCCGTGCCCCGTTTTTTTATGGCAATTAGTCCGTACACCATCAACAATTCTATAACCTGGGCAATAATATGATGAATTAACATTTGCGACACCCAAATCTAATGCAATTGCTGCCACTATCGTTTTAAAAGTTGACCCTGGCTCATAGCTATCATTTATAACAAAACTTCTGCTTAAACTATTTAAAGAATCTAAATCATCTCTTGGTATATTAGACAAATCATACGATGGCAAAGTTACGACACTTAATATTTCGCCAGTTTTAGGATTGGTGACCAAGGCAGACACTGACGAAGCTCTCGTTTCATTAAGTGCTTTTTCCATAATTTCTTCTACCCTTGCTTGTATCATAAAATCGATTGTTAGCTCTATATTCATTCCGTCAATGCTCGGGATATAATAACTTGAAGCACCCTCAATCTCGCTTCCTCTTGCATCTCCTTCAACTAACGAAATGCCGTCTATACCCTTTAAATATTTATCGTAATATAACTCAATACCTGAAAGCCCAACCCCATCTGTTGAAATAAAACCTAGAATTTGAGAAAGCAAACTTCCATAATTATAATTCCTCTTAAAACTTTCGCTTGCAACAAATGAAGTAACTCCACGCTCTAATAGTTGCTCTACTTGCATTTTACTTGCACCACTTGTTAAGAGGTTTTCAGATATTGAATAGTCTGTAACTTTTTTATAAACTTCTTCGAAGTCCAGTTCTAAAACTTCCGCATAATCGCTAGATTCTTTCTCTTTATCTTTTACAAGCGCATGTCTAACGTAAATATCATATTGACTATATGAAGACACGATTGTAACTCCATTTCTATCTTTAATTTCACCACGCAAAGCTGTTGTTGGAACATCACGCAACCATTGTTCTAACGCCTTAACCTGCAAGTCGTCAGACCTTTCTATCTGCACATAATAAAGCCTACAAATTAGCAATCCTGATAAAAAAATAATTATTATTGAAAATGCAAATATTCGCTTTTTTAAAGAAATTTGAGTATACATAAAAAACTCCTTTAATAATGATTATTAAAAGAGTTTTAATTTAATTACTTTTTAAAATAAATTTGAAAAGAAGTTACATAATTTATCAAACCAATTAGTTGACTCATTTACGTCTATAAAAGTTGGACGTTTATCTAACTGAACTTTGACAGTGTTTGATTCGCTTACTGGGATAAAGTTAGATTGGCTTGTATTCACATTATTAAGCCCGTCATAGTTACCTTGTAGAACCGACACTTCTTTGACCATCATAGAATATTCTTTCTCATATCCTACCAATGAAGTTTTAATATTTGATATTGCTACGACATTATATATACAAAAGGCAACTAGTAGACCGGCTATTATTGAATATGCACACGCTAAAATTTTCCCTCTTGCATTTAATTTCACTTTTGTCTTTTGAACAATCTTTCGTTCGGTATTTTCTGTAACTCCAGTTTCATAACGCCTTTCCACATTAGGCATAAAAGTTTTGACAAACGCATACTCACTCTCGCCATCTGTATTTGGCATATCGTTAGCAGTATACTCGCTTTCACCCTCATAAACCGTAGTAGGTGATTCATATTCGGTTGAATAATCTTGCTGTTCCTCTGTTTCTGTGTAATCTTCTACCGATTGTTGATGTATGGTGCCAGTATTATTTTGTTGGTTCGAAAAATATGAAAAATTATTATTAAATGTTGAGAATCCGCCAACTCTATCTTGGTCAGTTTCAACTTTTCTTTTTTGTATAACCATTCTGGCAACCTCCTTTTTAAATTTTTTCTACTATTCTAAGTTTTGCACAAGATGAACGACTATTGTTTTTTAATTCTTCATCTTTTGCTGTAATTGGCTTTTTGTTTATTAATTTTACTTGCGCTTTGTGATTACAAACACAAATTGGTAGTTCTGGTGGACACACACAATTTGTACTAAGCTCATTGAATGCTTGCTTTACAATTCTGTCTTCAAGAGAATGAAATGTAATAATTGCAATTCGTCCGCCCTTATTTAAATACTTGGGTAAACTTAGAAATAAATCATACAATCCATTAAGTTCATCATTAACTTCTATTCTTATAGCTTGAAATACTCTTTGAATGCTTGATTTGACTTCACGTTTGTTATATCTTGATACGCATTTTTCAATTATTTCCTTTAACTGAAATGTGGTTTTTACAGGTCTTGCGTTTACTATGTCTTTTGCAATTTTTCGACTAAGTCTTTCTTCGCCATAATTGTAAATAATATTAGCCAAATTTTCTTCGGTATATTCATTTACCACCATATCAGCAGTCAGCAAGTCTTCGGTGTTCATACGCATATCTAATGCACTATCAAACCTAAAGCTAAACCCTCTATCTTTATCATCAATCTGGTGGCTTGAAACACCTAAATCTAACAAAATTGCATCGACTTTACAATTTAATAAATCTAATACCTTTGGAACATTTTTATAATTTGTGTGATTAAATGTTACTTGACTTTCATACTTATTTAAGCGTTTTTTGCTAAATTCTATTGCTTCAATATCTCGGTCAAAAGCAATCAAATTAATGCCTTTATATCTTTCCAAAATCGCCTTTGAATGCCCTGCACCGCCAAGAGTTCCATCAACAACGGTTTTCCCATCTTTTAAATTTAATCCACTTATTACTTCTTCAAGTAAAACAGGTATATGATAACTATCCATTTCGTTATACCCCATAATCTTTCAGCTTCGAAATTTCTTCATCGATTGCAATCCCAGATGAATACTTTTCCCATTCTTCTGCCGACCATAACTCTACACGAGTCCCCGTTCCTACAGATACAATATCTTTATTTATATTTGCAAGTTTTTTAAGTGCCAATGGCAACAACGATCTACCTTGATTGTCTTGTTCCAACTCAAAAGCAGACGATAACAACAATCGTACCGAACGTTGACCAACTTCGTCAAAAAGAGAGATGTTTTCAGTTTTATCAATTACAAGTCTTTTTAATTCATTACTTGAAAATAAAAACAGTTGATTTCCATTCCCCCTTGTAATAACAATGTTATCACCCAAAATTTGTTTGAATTTTGCAGGAATTCTAAATCTATTTTTTTGGTCAAGTTGATGATAATATGTTCCTATTAGCATAAACCTTCTACACCATTCCTTTTTAACTCAATTAGATTATACAACAAAACTTTCACATCTCCAACCACTTTTGACCACTTTTTGAAAATTCATTAAAATTTTTTTTATGTATTCATAATAAAATATGTTATTAAATCAAATAAAAACCTTGATGAATCTTACCATCAAGGTTTTTATTTGATTATTTTACTCTTCAAATTCTTCAAGAACCAAACTAAACTTCCATTTGCCTTTAAACCCAAGACCTTTATCTGCTTCTGCTTTTATCTCAGAAGATTCTTTTCCAAAATCTTCGGTATTGTATTTAAAATATGCTCGTATATAAACAACCCTCCTACCATCAGCATTTTTAACTTCAACATAATTGGTTCCATCTACATTTAAAGTTGTGCTAATTATATTCCAATCTGTCGGCTCTGTTTCGCCAAAATGATATTTATAACTACATTCATAGCGTTCGCTTTGATTAGGTTTAATATCTCCCTCATCTCCGTTAACTATGCTTAGTTTAGTAGTAAATAACGAATAATCTTCTGGGATTTCGTATCTAAACACATATTCAATTTCGTTATGATATACATTTATATCTAAGCCACCCCTTTCATCTTCATCAGCCCATATAGACGGACGACACAATCGCTCCATCGCCATTGTATCAATGTTATTTTGTATATCATATATTTTTTCAAAATTTTCATAATATGAGCCTTCAAAATTCATAGCCTCTGTTACCGCATTTCCATAAGCTGACTCATTTTTTGGAGGAGTTGCATAAACACCACCACGCCTTCTTGCATAAAGTGTTCCATCGACAGCAATTACTTTTACATCAATATCATTAGCGATAGACACTTGATAAGCATCGGTAGTTGAAGCGTACACACCAACCATCATAACAACAAGACAACATAGCACCGAAATTACAGAAGAAATTAATTTTTTCTTCATTCGATGCCATTTATATATGTTCACTTTTCTTGTTGACTTGGTTGGCATAGCACTCCTTTTTAAATTTAATGCTTATTTTATTATAACTTTGTATTTAAAAAAATCCAAATAAATTTTATTTCTTTTAAATTTTATTTACAATCGAATTTTACTTCCTAAGTTTGGCAACTTTATTATCTGCTACAATAAATGCAAGAATATCTTGCATAACTTCTTCTTTGTTAATTTCGTTTAGAAGTTCATGCCTTGCATCTTTATAAATTCTTAATTCAACATTCAACCAATGTTTTGTATATACTTTGCTTAGTTTTTTAACACCCTTTGCACCTGAACTTACAGGATCTGCATCTCCACAAATTAAAAGTATTGGGGTGCTTTCATCTACCATAGCAAGTTTTTTATAATTTGAAACCGCACCATTAAAGAAACTATGATAGAATCCTGCAGGAAATGACCTTCCACACAATGGGTCTTTTTTGTATTCTTCCCACACACTTTCATCTCTAGTCAACCAATTCCCATCTGGATATTTTTTACCATAACCCTTGATTGAACACGCCTCAACTAATTTTGCTGGACCATCTACACCCTTAAACTTCTTAGTTATCGATGCCATTAATTTACCCATTTTAAACATAATTGTATTTGTATAAGTAGAGCCACACAAAATAAACTTATCAACCAAATTATCACACTCAGTCAATAATTTTTGGCTTATAAAACTTCCAAAGGAATGTCCAAAAACAATTAAAGGTAGTTTATAATCGGCTTTTAGCTTTGTGATAAATATTTTATAATCTTCAACAATATTAAAATAGATATCTCCGTCTTCAAAACCAGGCTTCCCATCTGTCATATTCTTTCCATGCCCCCGAAGATCGGATATAAACATTATGTATCCCGCATTGTTTAAAAATTTTGCAAAGTGTTCATATCTTAGTGCGTGTTCTTGCATTCCATGAACAACCACCACTATGCCCTTCGGATTTGGCACTTCATCACTAATATAACAAGCAAGTTCTCTATCTTTATATCCTTTCATAATCATTTCTTTCATAAGTTTCTCTCCTTATTTTAATCTAAATGTCAATCTTACTGGATTGTGTGCACTATATAAAAACTCATTATCCATTACTTCAATTTTTTCAGTAATTACATTGTTTGAAACAATAAACCCATCTGTTATAGCTTCAAATGTTTCTCCTTTTTTATATTTCACAGATGAATCTCTTGTAGTTCCAGTTTTTAATTCGACAGCAATAAAATCTTTTACTATTCTGCAATCAATTTCATTAAGTTTTGTTTCATTAAAACATTCAGGCAAATCTTTGCACCAATCAGGCGTTTTCATCTTATTTTCAAAAGCACCGTCTTTTCCATATAGCAAATAAGAAAATGACCCCCCTACAATTACATAATTACCTCTGTCTACTTCGCTTTTCATGTATTTGTACACTTCAGCTAAACAGCTTTCTTTAATTCGTGAATCTTCATACATAGATAAATCAACATTAATAAGTACTAATTGCGTTTGTTCACCCGAACCAGCGAGTAAACATTTTACCACTGAAATACAATTATCTGTTGCACTATATTTTGACGGGAATTCATTGTTTGAAGGTAAACTATATCGCATTGCATAATCTACATCAAAAATCGAATAAGTCAGCATTCCTGAATTATATTTTCCAACGGGAGATGTAAGTGGAGAAAAAACATATTTTGAACTTCCTGTTTCAGCAAATATTTCAGCATAATTAACCATTACGTCTTTTAGAATCTGTCTTTCATTAACATAGTAAGTTCTTGTACTGTTTACATCAACTTCTTGAAGCATAAAAAACTCTGCGTTAGCATTTGATCCAGTAGAAAGCAAACCGGCAGAACCTTTTGTGTTAACTTCAACCCTTTCTTTACTTTGAGCACGAGAATGAGAACCTTTGGTTTGTTTCCCGTTTTCATTATATCCTAAACTTTTATAATAAGTATAATCCGAACTAAATGCTCCATAGTTTAAATTATAGGTAACTACTTCGTAGCTTACTGCCCTTGTTACGTTTGCGGGTCTATTATCTAAAACTTCAAGGTACTTTACATTATATATTCTTTCATAACCAGATTCTAAATAGGCCAGATATAAACCAAACAATCCAACTATTGAAAGTATTGACGTTAGAACAATTAGAGTAATCTTGAACCATAAAGGTTTTGGCTTTTTAAAATTATAGTCTACATCTTCTAAGCCATCATTTATGTCTTTCTTTTGCTTTCTAGTTCTTAAACTTCTAGTATTGTCTTGCATCATACCTGCATCATACCCAGCACCATATATTGCACCAGACGAGCGAGGTCTATATTGCAAAGGTGGACATCCTGTGTCATTATCTTGCAACAATGGAACATAATTACCACCACTATTTTTATGGTTTGTGGCTAAGTTTTTTGAATCTTGCACTTTGAAATTATCTTTTGATTCTTCACCTACCACAGACCTTTCTATATTCAAGTTATTCTCAACCTTTCCAATTGTCAAGTTTTCATTATCCTGCAAATCACTTGCTAATGTTTTTTCATCTTTTTCAATTGGGCTTGTTGAATCTAAATTTGCATTGCGCACATTTTTAACAGAGTTGTCTGACATAGCACCTTGAATCGTAGAATTTCCCAGTGCTTTATCTTCGTTATTGACAGACATAGTATTACTTGCAATCGTATTTTCAGATTGCAGTACTTTGTCATTCAAATCTTCAACCCCATTTAAATTTTCGTCTTTTGCCATTGGCACCCCTCAATTGAATTAGTCATTTAGCACACACACCAAGATTATTTTTTTACTATCTACACCATCAGCATATAAGTTGTGATGTAACTTAATATATTTTGATGTTACACCTTGCACATCTTTTTCGATAATTTCCATATTATTTGTACGCAAATTCGATGCTATTACTTCACTATATAAACAATAATACCAAGTATAGTTATTCGTATAACTTACATCAATTTTATAATCATTGTATAATTTTTGTTGTTGTGTAAGTCCATGAACAAAAGTTTCGCCATCATTTGAAAAATACACAACCAACTCTATTGAAACAGGAACAAATATAAGTTCCAATTCATATCCATTACTTGGAGCCAATTTAACAAAAGCAGAACTCATTGTAAATGTTTGCGATTCACTATCATAAATCATTGACGACGACAACACTTCGTTGTTATACACATAATCCTCAGAACAGCTTTTTTCAGCTTCTCTTTCATCAGGCAATACGTACGCATAAAAATCATAATGTATATCAGATACCACTTGAAGTTTTACTCTTCCAGACCTCGGGAAAACGTTACTCGCTCCCCAAATCTCTAAATGTCCATACTCCATTTCTGAGACTCCACTTTCTTGTCTTGTTTTAAAAGTCAGCCCATCAATGTTTAAGGATTCATCAAATTTTACACTAATTTTGTGATTGCTTGACATGTTTACAAATGTGTAACTGAACGCATTTTCTACATTTATTGAATCGTCAGCAATGTAGTCAAAAACATTAATATCATCAATATATATACTTTCTATACATTTTGTCTGATTAGGCGTAAAGGTAAGTGTTACATTCTCACCCTCTATATACGTCCCAGAATCACTCATTCCGGACACTGTTCCTAATTCAGAATTTGTTACTGTAATTTCTATTGAATAAGTAGTTTTAGGACCATCTTGGTTGCTTAAAACAACCAAGACGATCACAAGAGCAATGCTTATAAGTGCAACAACGCTAAAACCAATTATTAACCACCATTTTTTGTTTAATTTCATTATGCATTTTCCTTTTCACCACAATAACTTATAAATTCATTGTATCTATATGAGAATGGCGTACTATTATAAAGCAAACCATCTCCTTGCACATAACAACTTCTGTCCGTTCCGCAAAGTTCTGTATCTTTCAATATATTTCTGCAACTTGCCATTACACTATACACATTACCAGCAGTATCTTGGAAAGAATATAACCAAATTGCAATAGTTTGAGAATCCCCACCATAAAGAATTATATCACCGCATTTTAAAGAAGAATTTAATCCAGTCCCTTCGACAATTTCCGTTCCTTCTTCTAAATCGCTTAAACCAAATAATCCATATGCTGTGTCAGGATTTTCTTTGTCTATTGAATAACCCGCAATTGCATATACAAGCCTTACAAAACCCTCTGGCGATACACTTATTAAGCCTCCTTGTGGGTTTAAAATCGTTTCTATACACGCCTCAATATTAAGTTGAGATTCTTCCATGCCCACAGTTGTTGAAGTACTGCTATATTTAATTCCCTTTGTTGTGGAGTTTCCAAAAGTTGAATCCCATTGTAATAATTGCAATGTAATTCTTAGAATAAGTTCTCTTTTATTAAATTCTGTTTCTGTTATCCCTTGTAATTTCATTTGATTTACAGCGTTTACATAAGCTGTCATATAACTTCCTGTTAACGCAATTGAAGAATCAATCGCACCAACAATCGTTCCGTCAGCATAAGAACCAACCTTATCAAACTCATCAAATTTAAATCCGTTGACTGTTAATGTTCCGACACCCAGTGCATCAACTACAATAGTTTGCGTTTCACTTAAAACATCACGACTATAGTAACAAATTAATAAATCGAATTGCTCGTTTAAAATACTTTCTGCTTCTACACTTGTAATAGAAGTCTTCCCAGTTAACTCTTCGAAAGTAACAACTTCAATTTCACCACTATTTATAACATCTTTAACAGATAGGTATTTACCTAATAATTCTGAATAAACATTTGATGATATTGCACCCCAATACAGATCAGTTGTTGTATAAGCATTACCAGCGAAGTCATTTGGAACTCTCATTTCAACTTCAAACGATGTCTTTTCATCATTTGCAGATATATTAAAATCATAAAGTGAATATACAGCATAGCAATATATTTTTATGTTGGTTTCTTCTGAGTCGGTATTGTTTCTTACATGTGCTACCGTACAAGGTTCTAGTAATTTTAGATAATTCTCTGGAATGTTTTGGCTTCCAATTTGAGTTCCTGTATAGCTATCAACAAACATATTATTCTTATCATCATAATATACACCATATTCAAACGAATTTGCGTCTGCAATATTGTCTGCAAGCCAAACCCAACCCGTTATATAATAAGTATTATTCCCTATCTTGTATCTTTCGTAACTGTTAACCGTTTTAAAGGTTGCGTCTCGTTCTTCATCGAACCAGAAATATCCTTTGTGTGATGTAGCCACATATCCTGTGCCTGTTTCTTCTTTTGCAACAGGATCCCAAGTATAGTAATAAACATTTATGTCCGCAATCTTAGAAAATGCTGAATAGTAAATCAAACTTCCTCCGTCTTCTGAATTTGCCATGTTTGCATTTCCATCAGACCAATCCCAACTTAAAGGTTCAATGTTTCCATCTACGTCTGTTCTTGCCCAATAACAGAAGAAATACGACGTTGTTCCTATAATAATATCAATTTCTTGACTTCTGTCCAAAGACCCTTCTTCAAACACAACATCTTCAAAATTGTGTTTAAATGAAATGTTTTGCCATACGCTTGTATATTCTTCAAATGGAACTCCATCACCCGAACAAGGAATCCACGTATAGTAATCATTTCTTGTTTTATAGTTTACTAAGTAATAAGCAATATCGGCAGCAGCAGGTGTCACAATTTGTTCAAGTTCTTTGCTGTATGCACCAGATTGGAACCCAATTACATAAGTTCTGTAATCATATTCAAACTCAATCAAGAAGTGTTTTATTGTTGCAATGGTTCCAGACACTTGCTTTTCTCTATTTAAAAGTTCGTTAATGTCAATATAGAAAGTGTTATCTTCCAAACTATAATAAATCTTTTCAGCCTCTGTTGAGTTTTCACTAACTAGGGTCATCTTTCCGTTTCTGTCAGTTATATAATTAAATTCATATGCGAGATTATAATTCTCTTCATCAAATAAAGTATTGTACTTTATGGTTATCTTTTTGACGAAAGTACCTTCATCTCCCAAACTACTAAAAGCTAAGATGTTTGTAATATTAACCGTTTGAGATGTTGAAATAAACTCTCCATATGTTAAATTTGTTCCAATTTCTTCACGTTCTCCATCAGCATTTTTACCAAAAACCACAAGTTCTTGTCCTGACATATCAGCCTCTTGTCCTTCTGGATCTTTACCTGTCAACGTAAAGCTATAATCAATTTCATTAAACTGGATATCCAAAATTAAATCCCTAGTAACACCCCAATACATCTGGTCTTCATAAATATAAGCAAAATCTTGAATAAATTGATTTACAGCATCGCTTACAATATTCGTTGCTAAAAATTTGATCGTTGAATCATCTTCATTTACAATTTTTTCACCGCCGACAATCAAAACTCTATTTAAATCAGCATCTAAATAATAATAACCACCAAAGTCATATCCTGCTATTAAATTCAAAGGTGCAATAAAGTTATTTTTAATGAATTCATCGGTTAATTCTTCATTAAATGTTGCGTTTATTTCAATTTCGGTTGTGTCATTAACATCAAACACATTGCCGCTTCCAGCTCTCAATGTTAATTTATATGTTCCCAATTGATAAACTGGTATGAACCTTACATTTCGCGGATAGCTCCAAATATAAGTTTCCCCTAATCGAAGCATTTTATTTGCAACGTTTTCATCAGGTTCTTCGTATATGTAATAAAAAGCATTTTCTGGTAGCTCTTGTTCAACAGAGCCATCTTCAATAATTTCACCGTCGACAGGCTTAGTTATCGGCATATAGCCAATTAGGTTGTAACCCTCTAATTTATTTAAAATTGAACCTGTATACACAGCCAAAATATCATCAACTTTAAATTCGCTATCAAAATCTATTGCTTTTGTTGCAACAGCAAATTCAAGAACACTTTCATCAATATCTTCTGTTGTTACGTCGTCGGTATTAAAATGATATTTTGATATTTCTGCAACAACTAGAGAACTTTGATAAGTAATTGGTTTTAGCAACGTCTCAAATACTACCCCGTTATTTCTTGAAATATTCCAAGTTTCTTTTAGTTTGTATCTGTACGTATAAGGGTACCACTCTTCATTACGCTCAATCCCTTCATCACTGTCGAATAAAATTTCTCCCAAATCTTTATTATATAGCCCTGCAATATAATATCCTGTTTTGTCATACAATTCACTTCTAATGTATATATACTCATCATCATAAGTCACTTGACAACCAATTAAAACAGGTGTTGGGTTCGGACGTTGTGGAGTAGTCTCTGGCGTTGATTTAATTGAATGAGCATAAGTTATAGGTTCAAAAATGGAATATATATTTAAATTTGACAAATTATCCTTATTTTGACCATACAGATAGGTTATATAGCTTGTAACATTTACCACCCATTCTGGATAATTTTCATAATCTGCAAGTCCCACAAATTCATAATTCGAATTTATAAAATTATCGTTTTCACCATTTATAGCATTTGCATCAAACAGTCCTGTTAGCCTATATCCTGTTTTTATAGGACAATTCCCCGAATAAAGAATTGTATAGCTTGGGTTTATAGCAGATAAGTTTTTGTAATATAACGCATAGCCTACTTTAAAGTCGCTTGTCGTATCCAACACAGGAGTAAATTGCAATTTACCTACTGGGTCGACAGTGCTAATTTCTGGATTATATACATTTATGTCGTCCATTTGTATAGGCTTCACATAATAAATAATATTACAATCTTCTTCAAGTTCTATCTGCCTATTTTTGATTGAAAGAATAGTTTTGTTTGGGATGATGCTTTCCCCATTTTCCAAATATCTTACAATTTCAAGACCATATGGTAGATTTATTGAATAACTGCATGTAATTGCTGTTTCTCCAACCGCAAGACCAAAAGATTTGCTTCCTACACCGCTGTTAGCAACACCCATACATGACGATTCTTCTACAGCGGTTCTTCCAATTAAGATTTGCAAGTTTGACCTTGTTACATTCCTGTCGGTTTCTTCCAACCTAACAGAGATTGTCAATTGCACAACTTTATCACTTGAACTAACAGCCGTTAATGTTTTTACTCCACCATTAAACCTTTCCCGGTAAGCCATTTCATCTTCTATATATGCTGAATTTATTGACTCTCTGTACCACTTATATTCAGGCTTTAATTGCGCATACAATTCAAGTGAATAAATACTATCGCTTACGCCATAATAGGTTGTTTCTATTAAATCATTACCACTTGCTGAAACAATTGGAACAGAATTGACGGATACTGAAATCATTTCATAAGGCTCTCTGCTTGTGCTTGTTGTACCGTTAATATACTCTTGTAAGTTTACAACAAAATAATGTTGCGTAGACGCTATTAATCTTAATGAACTTTCATTCCCAACTCTTTCAATGGCTATTGTTCCATCTTTGTGTAAATATATAACCGTTTTGTGCCTATCATCTATACGTTCATCTTCCGCTATTTCAATTCTTTCATATCCGCCATTTTCATAAATATGTGAAACCTGTGTAAACTTTCCATATTCGCCTTCTAAGAAGTTTGATGAATATTTAAATCCTATTGCAAAATTATTAATTGTCACAATATTTTCAACATTCATATTTTCAGCGAAAGAATATTTATTTACGCCCCCTGCAACACCACCATAAATTTTAAACCATTCAATAAATTCATTGTCTGCAGTCAATTTCCCGAAGCTTAAGACTTTTGTAATTTTTGTATCTGCTTTAATTTTAATTGTCACCTTATCATCAGCAGAAAACGTGGTCCCTGTATTTGTTATTGGGTAATTACCATTTTCAACAATGGTTGTTACTACATCAGTTTCTCCCACAATATCTACATAGTTTGCATAGATATCATTATCTCTATGATCAACTTTAAAAGCAAACTTTAAATTAGTTTGAACTGGTTTTGAGTCCAATGTAGATAAATCACATTCAAGTGCGCCGGTTTCATTATCCACAGTAAATGAAAATGTTATATCACCTGATATAAACGATTTAGTTGGATACTTTAACTGACCTCTTTCAGAAGACATATCAACTATTGCTGTTTGAATCTCTTTAAAATCATCGGTGACAGAAGTGTAAAGGTATAATGCAGAAATATAGAACGCATTTGCATCTTTCCCATTATAATCTTTTCCGATGTTTGGTATTATCTTAAAATTGATATTAGTCGAACCGTTAGAATTAAACTTTTTATTGATTAAGATAGTTTCACCTGACGAATGATTTAATTCATCACCACCAGACCCTTCATAAAAGCCGTTGTTGTTTGTATCAATATTAAACGTATAATCAGCAACCGAGTCGCCAACAGTCCCAAATAACAATTGAAAATTCTCAGATGGCACATTTGAAGCCAACACTAATTCTTTCAAATAGTTATCTCCACCATCAATTGTTGTATCAAAAGAAAAATCATCCTCTGTATATGTTGTATTTACAAGCGTTGGAACAAACTCAGAGACTTCAACATCTTTGTTTTTATTATTAAAAACACAAAAAATACCCACAACAATAGCAATTGAAATCGATAACATTGTGAGAGATAAATATTTAAAGAAATTTTCAACTTTTTTCATTGGCATACCATACAAATTTTCCTCAGACATACCATATTGCTAGGCAATCCCACAATTTATTGTTATGCTTTAATAACCACAACTAAACACCCATCAATATAATAATATCTTGTGTTTTTAGTATATAAAATATGCGACATTTAAGTCAAATAAAAAGCCCCCTATTTAAAATATAATAAAATTAATTATTAATTAATATCTTAAAATTTACATTAAGCATAATTCATTAAAAATAAACAAATAAAAAGTGTTGGTTTAAATTGTCACCAACACTTTTTGTTATTTTATTTGTTGTTATTTTCCTTAATTGTTTTTACTTTACCTTTTAAAAATTCTAGCAGTTTTTCAGAAGACCCTTCTGTCATTCCATTTTTGTCAAGGATGTAAACTTGAGTATCTGCAACATAAAGGTGATAATAATGGCCACTCTCAACAACTTTTGTAATCATTCGATAATCAAGCGCAAGAGAAGCAACTTCAACCTCACCTTTTCTTGTTTTTGTCCTTACACCGCCTTCTTCAAAATAATAATCAACAAAAGTTGTTGATGAACACATCTTGTTTGATTTAACAGCTTTTTTGATTGATAAAAAATAAGAATAAATCATCATTGGTATTATTATTAATGACATAATAGCCATTCCAATTCCAACATATAAAATTCCTGTTAAAAAACCATATAATGACAAACATAAAAACAAAGCCACTAACGCAATGCTTAATTTTATAAACATTGGTTTTAAAACGGCAATATTAAAATCTTTTATTACAAGCGGTGAAAAATTTGTTGTATTTCCAAACAGTTTTTCCCCATAATCATTATCCATAAACACTCCCCTTTCGACTTGAATTTTTTATTACTCTTGAAATAAGCATTAAAAAGCCTTATGAAAAATACACAAGGCTTTTTTCTGTTATATCCAATTTAAGAATATATCAATTGATTTTACATCAATTCCAGTTTTTGCACGCACCAAAGACTTTCCTGATGTCGTTCGGTTTTGGTTATCTAAACTATCGGTATTATACCCTGCCTTATTCCCTTCATTGTCCTCAATAACAATGGTATAAGGTTTATCAATTGTTGACGCAAACACAACAGCATCGCCATTATTTGTTGCCGTTAAATCCATAATCTTTACACCCTTACGATATCTTGCCATTGGCTCAATCTCCGCAAGTTTCACTTTCTTTGCATAACCTTTATTTGTGATTACAGCAATTCTGTAATTTGGCATTACTTGTTTTGATAACACAACCTCGTCACCATCAGACAGCATTATACCTTTAACACCGCCAGAAATTCTACCTTGCAAAGGTATATCATCAGTAAAGGCGTTAAGAGCCATACCATTTTTAGTAACAAACAATATTGTAGATTTTGCATCTAGATTTTCAGGTTCTACATCAACCAAATAGTCATCATCTTTAAACTTAGTCGCTTGGAAATAATTTTTCAATAAGTAGTATTCATTCCACGCAGTTTTCTTAATCATACCAGCCTTACTGAAAAAGATCAAGTTTTGTTTTGAAGCGTTCTCGTCTTCTTGTTCAGGCATTTCAAATACCGCAACTGGATATTCAGTACTTATTGCTTCCCTAAACACTTGACTAAACATTAAGCCACGCTCTTTCCATTTCAATTCTGGAATATCTCCCGCCGTTATCTTAAATGCATTGCCAAGATTTGTAAAGAACATTAATGTCTTTGCCGTTGTTGTTGATATCAACTTTTTATAAATTTCGTGGTCTGACGATTTTTCAGAAAATTCCTTGGTTGCACTTGCAAAATATTTGCCATTATGCAATTTTATAGTTCCCGCCTTTGTAATGCCAACAACCACATCTTCCACTGGATGCATATTTTCAGATGTTGGCAATTCATATTCCTCAAGAGAATTAAGCATAATTGAACGACGTTCAAACTTAAATTTCTTCCTTATTTCAAGCAATTCAGTTTTAACTGTTTCTAATTGAAGTTTTGGGCTATTTACTATTTGAGTCAATTTTTCAATCAACACTTTTAATTCTGCTAATTCTTGTTCAAGCTTAAATACTTCAAGACTTGTAAGTCTTGCAAGGCGCAAATCAAGAATTGCTTGAGCCTGCCTTTCTGAAAGTTTAAATCTTTCCATCAATCGGCGTTTCGCCTCAGAAGTGTTTGCACTTGTCTTAATTATTTTTACTACTTCATCGATATTACGAACCGCTATAACCAATCCCTCTAATATATGTGCACGCTCTTTTGCTTGGTCAAGTTCATATTTCGTTCTTCTGTAAATTATTTGTTGTTGGTAATCTACATAGTATTTAACAATCGGCAACAAACCAAGTTGTTGAGGTCTTCCCTCAGCGATAACAACCATATTTATACCATAACTTACTTGAAGCTCAGAGTACTTGTATAAATTTTCTAATAATTTTTCAGGATCGGCATCTTTCTTCACTCTGATTACCGCACGAGTACCATTTCTGTCAGATTCATCAAGAATTTCAGCAATACCCTCTAATTGTTCCTTTTTAGTTTCTCTTAAATCCAACAATTTTGAAAGTAGATTTGCCTTTTTGACTCCATATGGGAATTCTGTAATTACAATACTTTTTCTGTCTTTATCGCCTGATTCAATGTATGCTTTTGCACGTAAGGTAATTTTACCACGTCCCGTTTCATACGCGTTTTTTAATTCTTCTCCCCCAATAATATATCCACCTGTTGGGAAATCTGGACCTTTAATATGTTTCATCATCTCTTTTAATGTGATTTTTGGATTATCTATATACGCCACAACACCAGAGATAACTTCATTTAAATTATGAGTAGGTATATTCGTAGCAAGACCTACAGCAATACCAGACGCACCATTTACCAAAAGATTTGGATATCTGCTTGGAAGCATATCCGGTTCTTTCAATGTGTCATCAAAGTTAAAACTCCAATGAACTGTATCCTTTTCAAGATCTCTTAACATCTCCATCGCAAGTGGAGCAAGCCTTGCTTCGGTATAACGCATCGCCGCCGCACCATCACCATCTTCACTACCAAAGTTTCCATGACCATCAACCAAAATTCTACCCATATTAAAAGGTTGCGCCATTCTTACCATAGCATCGTAAACGGAGGTATCTCCGTGTGGATGATATTTACCAAGGCAATCACCAACAATTCTCGCCGATTTTCTAAACGGTTTGTCAGGAGTTATTCCCAATTCAAGCATGGTATATAAAATCCTTCTTTGTACCGGTTTTAGTCCATCTTCTACTCTTGGCAACGCTCTATCTAAAATAACATGTTCAGAATAAGGCATCATAGACTCGTGCATTACTACATCTACGCTTTTTTGTAAAATATTTTTCCCAAGACCTGCTGTTACAAGCATCTCTTGTTTTATTTTCTTTTTCTTCTCGGTCTTCTCTTCAAGCGACCCTTCTCCAGAGGCTTCATTCTCTGAAAGTTGTTCGACTTGACTTAAAAAATCATCGAAACCAACTTGCCCGTCTATAACACTAGCACCAATATCGTCATTATTGTCATCATATCCCATCTTTTGCTTTATTTCATCAATACGGCTATCACTTACCGACCTGCCGTTTTTATTTTTTTCTGTACCGTTTCCATTGTTCTTATCCATTGTAACTGCTCCATATAAACATAATAATGTGATTATTATCAGTATATCATATAAATTCAAATAAAAGCAAACGAATTTTTTTGTATTGTTTCAACAAAAAGCACTATGTCAAATTCTACATAGTGCTTTTTAAGTTTCCCAAATCTTAAAATTGTTCGTGAGGAAATTCCTTTCTCTTTTCTTGCTCTATAACATTCATCATAAAATCTATAACATCAGATTCCATTTCTTCCAACGTCTTATTATTTTCATAAATATAGTCATATTCATAATTTTCTACATTATCATCAGACGCATTGCCGTAAACCCTGTCTATTCCTGGTCTTCTTATCAATAATGATAAACAACGTCCCTCTGTCGCATCTACGAACTTTTGTATTTCTTTTGGTTCTCTAATATGGATAAACATTATTGTTTCGCTTTCGCTTGCTATAAATTTTTTAAACTCTTCCATACAATAACTTGTTGGCAATTCATTATAATCCGTTAGCAATTGCTTTAAATCACTTAAAAACTTTCTGTCTTTATCTTCTTTTGCACCCGACCATCCAGCATGTCTTGCAATAGCTTTTATTGGATCAACCGATGAAATATTCCTAACTTCAAAAACTTTTGCAACTGCGTCACAAAAGCTATCTTTACCAACTCCGCCCTTTCCATTTATAACAAACGCAAGTTTCATATTATCACCACCTATTATAAATTCTCTTTTTTAGTTTAATACTTCGACAATCAGATGTCAATTACTTTGAATTTAATGAACAAAATTTTATCCTCGCCTTAAAATAAGATTGTGAACCATCTTCGCTTTTCCCAAAAATCACAAAACTGCCACCATTGTCTTTTTTGTACACTTCAATTTTACTTCCCTCTGGAGCTTCTTTAATAAAATGCAATTCATATTCATCTATGATCTTTGAGTTAAAAAAACCAGAAGAAAAGCAATCTAATACAATTTTTGTATAAACCACATTATTCATATGGAGATTCATATCTAAATCTGTACACCTAACAGTCTTTTCGTATATGAATTCCGCACCTGCATCAACTGAATCATTGATTAATGTATAATTTTCGCTCTCTAATCTCTCAGTAAGATATGCAAAATTTTCAGGACAACAAGAAATAGAACTTACACGTCTTAAACGCCTTGTTTCCCTATCCAATATACACCAATCTGTTGAACCCACAACCGCCAATTTATTACAACTGTTAAAAAGTTTAAAATTTCTACCATATTTTACATTTGTAGGTTCAGTTGGGAATGTTAATAATTTATACTCATCACCCCACATTGGTAAGTCGCATAGAAATTTAACCTTAACTTTTGATAAAACCCAAAAAGCATTATCTTTTTCTTTTAAGTCAAAATAACTCATTCCCATAATTTTTGAATGCTCAGTGGCAAGAAATTGAAAATCTTTTAATAAACTTGGTAAACTTAATTTAAAATTAAAGCCAACATCAGAAATCGTAGCTAAATAATTTTTTTCTAATACATTTTCCATAAACACACCTGTTTTTTATATGACTATTATACACCATCTTCTTAAAAAGATAAATGATTTTTATAATTTTTAAGTCATTTGTCACTTTTCTTTTGGTAGTCTATGTAAACACAATCAGAAAGCTTACTTCGTTCAACCATAGCTTCATATACAGCATCACGTAACCATTGTTCTTTTTCTTTTACAGATAATTCTTCTGGTGCATAAAATGGTCCATCTATAAAAATCTCCACTTTTGGTTTTTTGAAAATTTTTCGCTTTTTAAAGACTGTTGTATAACAAAATGTTGGGACATTAAACTCCACAGGGTAACGAAATGAGTTTGATTTGAAATTTCTTATTTTTGTACAATATGGCCAAACATGCGCCTCTGGGTAAATCATCACGACTTGCCCCTCATCAACAACCCTTGTTCTCAACGCCTTATTAAAGTGCCTTGACCCAGATAATGTCGTTGGCACAGGCATACCTCCAAGCATCTCAACCAACGTCTTCACTCCTTTAATTGATACAGCATCAGGATTTACTAAAATATAGGTTCTTTTAAAAGCGTTGACCATATTGGGATGAAAAGCATCTCCCGCCATCAATGTGTGATTTGCGTACATAAAATAGCCTTGTTCTTTATATGGTTTTAAAATTTTCCTATTTTTTATTTTTGTATTAAATTTCAACCAACAAAAAATAGATACCGCAGGCATGGCTATCAACCTGTAAAGTAAAAATGAACAAAATCTCCAAAAAATATTTTTGTGGATGTATACATATTTTTCATCTATCACTTTTTGCTCTTTAATCGAAGTTCCTGCAAAATCATCTTCTAATTCATTTGTATAAAATACTATTCTTTCATTTTTCTTTTGCCTTTTCATTTTCTCATGTACCCCAATGCATTACGCCCTTTTATTTAATGCTATTGCATCACACAACATTTCTTCCATTTTATCCATACACACATCTTGGTCAAATTGCGAAGCATATCCTAAATAATCTTCACTGCGTTTTTTCTTTTCGTTAGGGTTGTCCAACCAAAACTCAATTTTTTCTTTTAAATCTTTGCTGGATTTATTTTTAAATAAATTCTTTTCATCAAGAGCAAACGCCTTGGTTGCACACCTTGGCGAATTAGCTATAACCGGAACAACTCCACAAGCAATAGCTTCTAAACATGCTATCGCTTCTATTTCAATTTCTGCTGGATGAACATACAAGTCTGCAAAATTCATTGTTTCAACCATAGATTCTCTGTCGAAAAATTTAAAAATTGGTTGTACTGTCAGTTTTTTCTTTGAGTATCTTTTTAGTTTATCTTCCAATGGACCGCAACCAGCAAAAATTAATTGAATTTTATCTTTATATTTACTTTTTGACACTGCATCAATTAGTACTTTATGCGATTTTTCTTTACTGTATCTTCCCGTAAACATAATAACAAATTTATCTTGACATTCACTAGGTTTTTCAACATTTTTTCTTATAAACCTTTTATTCACACCATTAGATATAACATATCCATTAGTTTCTTTTCTTACAGCACTTTCAAAAACATCCCTTATAAATTCTGTAGGATAATGCACTGCGGTTACACCATTGTAGAAATGATTATAAAAGTTTTTGTAAATTAACTTTTGTGCAAACTTCCAATCTTTCAAAAATACGTGGCTCGATAAATTTTCTGCTTGGGCGTGAAACCCTGCAGTAACTGGAATTCCCAACTTGTTGGCAATTTTAACAGCTTTTCTGCCCAATCCAAAAGGAATCATAACGTGAACAACATCCGAACCTACTATCGCATCTTTTAAGATTTTTTCATCACACTTAGCTATTACTACTCCATTTTTTGCAATATACTTATCAAGAATCCTTCCTAAACTTACAGTCGGAACAACATAATAATCTTCTTGACCAGCTTTGTCAGCATCAGGGCAAACTATTTTAACAATATGTCCTTTTGCTTTTAAGCTTCTATATAAATTCATTGCCGCAACCGTTGTCCCATTATTTTCTTTTCCCAAGACATCACATACCATTGTAACTTTCATAAAATCCTTTCTCCTTCTTATTGAATTATTTACAAAACGATTATATACAAAAGCCACAAAAAGAAAAGTGATATTTTTAAAAGATACTCTATACATTTAAAAACTGAAAGTAGAGCAAAAATCACAAACTCTACTTCTCGACTACAAGAAATCTTTAAAGTAGAATATTCTATTTTTACGATTGATTTTAAAAATTTAATGTGATATAATTGGATTATGGAATTAAAAAGCATTATAGCACACAACATAATTACACTTAGAAAAAAGCACAAGCTGACACAAGCAGAATTTGCAGAAAAGTTAAATTACACAGATAAAGCAATAAGTAAGTGGGAGCGTGGAGAAAGTGTACCAAGCATTGAAATTTTAAAGCAAATCTCAGATATGTTTGGCGTAACAGTAGACTATCTGTTGCATGACCTACCAGAAAATGAAAAGAGCGAATATGTATTAACCGACAATAATACAAGCAACAAAATCACAATCACTCTACTTTTCGTCACAATGATTTGGCTTATTGCAACCGTTGTCTATGTTTATACAAGAATCAACCTTTTAGTAAATCATTGGACAATTTTTTTATGGGCTGTTCCGGCATCATGCTTAATGCTTTTAATGTTTAATAGCCGTTGGGGCAGACGCGTTTACACCTTTTATATATTAACAGCATTAACATGGAGTTCTCTTTCATGCTTTTATGTCCAATTCTTAAAATATCATATATGGCTAATATTCATTATCGGGATTCCAATACAAATATCATTAATTCTTTGGGCAAACTTTAAACCATCTAAAAAGATACAAAAAAAACATGAACAATATTATAAATAAAGAAGATGATTTATATTAAATCATCTTCTTTATTTTAATTTATAAACTTGACTTAAAGATAAAATTTTGGATTTTATTAATTCAACCAATGATTCAGGTTTTACTATTTCAATTTGCTCACCATACTGTAAAGCCCAATAACATAAAGCCTGTTCATCACTTTTTACCAAAGCATAATATTCACCATTAGAATAAATTATCCTTGTATTCTGACCAAACCATTCGTAAACACAACTCACAGCCCTATCCGTCAGCAATCTTATATGACTATTTACAATATCTCCACCAAACATATAAATGTGCTCATTTATATATTTTACCTCGTCAATCCCATTTTGATAACCATCAAGTTTTCTTAAATCCGCAATATCTTCATCAAGCATAAACACATCTACAATATTTTCTATCTTGTAATTACTCAACGACTGCTTATCTACCTTGTTGCAAACTAAATAATACTTTCCTCGACTATTCACCATAAAGTAAGGACTTACAATATGCTCTTTACTGATGGACTTAATTTCCCCATTTTCACGTTTAAAAGATACATAATTAAACTTCAACTTTTTTTTCAAATCTATCGCACGACTAATTACATCAATACTAAAAAAGAATTGTTTATTACCAATTGATTCATCGTTCGGTTTATACAAATGCTTATACGCTTTTCTTTCGTATTTGCTTGAAAATCCAGCCAATTTTTTTACAATACTTTGAGCATTTTTGGCTGGAATTGAACGGCTTGAAAAAACGCTATCTACCAAATATGTTATCTCACTAGAATCAAACTCTCTTTCTGCAAGATAATATCCCTTATTACCTTTCACAATGTCATAACCATAATCAATTAAAAACTCAACATTTCTTGCGATAGCCTTTCTTTCGCATTCCATTCCCCATTTTTTTGATATATATTTTATTATATTTACCTGAGTGAGCTGATGCTCATAATCGCTTTCTTCTTTTAAACAATCCAAAACATATAATATAAGCAATTTTTTGTTGCTATCTGACGCCATTTTTACCAAATCTCCTTTTAATTTATACACACAACATAATACCATTCGAACTATTTGCTGTAAAATAATAAAACTCGTTTTCACTCAGCATTTCAGTCGATTTATACATTCCATTTGAAGCCTCTAACACAATTTTATTATCACCTATACTGAACAATACCCTATTGGCAAAGGCGTTCATAAAAATAAAATCCAACCCACTTTCTAACTTTAAACTTGTTCCAATCATTAAACAAATACCCGAATATTCTTCCAATTTTAGCAATTGCAAAATGCAATCTTTAACAACTTTAGGATTTTCAACTTCTCTTATTAAACCATCAAAATCTGATATTACAACAACGGTTTTGGGAACATTATAAATTTGATAATTAAAATTATATTCATCCAACGTTTTAAAACCATTTTTTATAATCAACTTTTTACATTTATAAGCATAATTAAGTAAATTTTTAAAAAAGTCTTCCAAACTTTCAGATTTCTCCTCAATTTGAAATTCCCTAGCAAGTATAAAATTAAAATTTTTACAACCCTCATCGAGATAAATGAAATCGTAATTACCATCCGAAGCCAACATTAAATTATAATAATGATTTAAGATTGACCTAATTTCATCTTTGTTTTTTGTTAAAATCAAAGTACTTAATCTATCGTTGTTTAAAATATGTTGAGCCCCTCTTAAACTTATCCCCCTAGTTAAAAAGTTTTCCATACAATCATCTCCTTACCTCATATTTGTAAGTTGATTATATAAAACACAACGTACCAAAAATAGTACATAATAAAATATTTGAACATATGTTTGAAAAGGCAATATGAATACATATTGCCTTTTTCTATATTTTCTTTATTAGTAATTTTGACGAATAATTTCCTTTTAAGTTGACTGCGTTAGTATCAGCGTTTAACAAATTTAATGGCTCTAGATTTCCCAAGTCTTCATCCTCTGCCTCAACCAAGTACCAATCAACCAAATCCTCAAAAACAACACTCTCAATACCTGCCCCCTCAAAAGCTCCTATTCCAATTTTCTCCAATGTCGCAGGAAGTGTTATTTCTTTTAAACTAGTGCAATTTTTAAAAGCAGACGCTCCAATTGTTTTCAATTTTAATCCAAATGTAATTGCTTGCAACGAAGTACAATTCTCAAAAGCCGACGCCTGAATAGTTGTCAATCTTGATTGTGTAAAATTAACAACCTTCAATCCTATACATCCCTTAAAAGCGCCCTCCATAATTTCAACAGATAAAGCAGTTTTCGTTATTTCAATATTTACAAGACTTGTACAATTTTCAAAGGCAAATGCTTCTATTGCTTTAATGTTTTTTAAACTTGCAATATTAATATACATTAACTTAGAACAACCACTAAATGCATACCCTTTTATCTTCTCCAAAGTGCTTGGCATTATGACACTTTCTAAACCTGCACAACCCTTAAAAGCTTCATAGTTTATATTAATTAACCTACTTGCGCTCAAATCTACCGATTTCAAGGATTTGCAATTGTAAAAAGCATAATTTCTTAAAGCGGTTAAGCTAGTCAATTCTTCAAAATTAACACTTTCCAAAGATGTACAACCATAAAATGCTTTTTGACCTATTTCAGTCAAACTTGAATAATTAAATACCACCGATTTCAAATTCACACAATTTTCAAATGCACCTTCACCAATACTATTTAATCGTGCATCTATTACAACTTCCTCCAATAAAGATGTGGCAAACGCCCTATCCTTTATAGACGAAACAGGAATTCCATCAATACTTAAAGGAATGGTTATTTTTTTCAAGTTTTTAGTTAACGCTTTTGAAGTCAAACCTTCTATTATACTAGTACCTCTAAATATTGCATCAAACTTTGCATACAATGTCACACTTGACAATTCTTCATTTCCTAATAAATCAGAAAGTTTTTCTACTTTTGTGTTATACAAACTTTCTTTATACCAGCCATCAAACAAGTAACCTGCTCTTTGAGGCTCTTGAAATACAATATCTTCGCTTGTAATATCAAAAGTAATTGGATTTTCTAAATTAGTAGTGTCTCCACTTAGAACATAGTGAATTTGATATTGTTTTGGTTCCCACTTTGCATACAAATCAAAGCAACCTTTCATATCTTCTGTAACAGACTCAACCTTCTCTTCTTCCGAAAAATCATTTGTAAGATACCAACCGCAAAAGTCGTAATGCAACAATTCGGGTTCTGGTAAATCTTTGTTTGAATTAGGTTCATACTTTACATTTTCAGCCATTACACTTCCACCATTTGTATGCAATTTAATTTCATACAATACTTTTACCAACCTATATTCATTATAAGATTTTCCTTCTATAACGGTTTGACCCATTGTATAATATTTTGAAAAATATGAATTTTTGCCACTATACACATCTGAATATACAAATACTTTTTGACAAGTTTCCAAAACCCCACCAAGCGTAGTCTTGGTAAACAACCCCTCATAAATTTCTTGACTATAAATAAATATCTCACTTAATAAAGTGCACCCCGAAAAACTTTCGCCAATATTTCCTACACTTACACCAATTGAAATACTTTTTAGTGCAATACATTCATTAAACGCACCATTTAAAACCGTCATCAATTCTCTACCAGCAAGTGATTCTTCTGTTTCTTTAATTGTGTTTCCAAGAATTATTGTTTCTAACTTTGTGCAAGCCTTAAAAGAATTTTCCCCAATAAAATTATAAACGTTTGGTATTACAAGACCCTTAATTTGATTGTTGCCAGCAAATGCATTATCTGCAACCCCAACAATCTTACTTCCACCAATTACCTCATGTGGCAAAATTATATACTCCGATTCAAAATCGCTCCCCTCTTTAACACCCGAAATATATAAATCTGACGAACCTTCTACCGCTTGGTAATTAAACATTTCAACATTTGGAGTCACCCAAACAACAGCTGGCACTTCTGGAATTTGCGGATTTGTATTAGTTGGGTCCATTGTTTGTTCAGATGCTGGAGGCGTAATGCCCAGTTTGTTTTTTGTATAGCCAAACGCGACCATTGGCAATATTGTAACACAAAGTGCCAAAACGCAAATGGACGCTATTAATAAAATCCTTATATTCTTTTTATTAAATAATTTTTCTTTCGTAGACCTTGTCATGGTTACACGCCCTCCTAATTTAATTATAATATAGTTAAATGATAAAAGTCAAGGCGATTTTTAGTTGGATCTTAAAACAAAAAGTTCACTATATATTAATCAAATATATGTGAACTTATTATCTTATTTTATTAGTTTTCTATACATTTCAGATAGCTCTTTTATATTCATTAAAACAGGTACCGGATACAATGGATTTGCTTCTGCGTCAGCTTTTTTTGCAAGTTCCTCAACATCATCTAATTTTAGCTCTTCTACAAATTTTGGAATTTGCATCTCGTTATTTAGTTTAACTACCCAATTTTTAAACGCAGTACTTGCTTCTGCTTTCGTTAATAGTTCAGAACATATTCCAGTTTTTTTTGCAAGTCTAGACAGCTTTTTTTCTACCTTTTTACCATAGCTCTCTAAAAAATACGGTAAAATTATTGCATTGGCCAACCCGTGAGGGACACCATACTTTCCACCCAACGAATGAGCCACAGCGTGCACATATCCTACATAACTTCTTGAAAACGCAACGCCGGCGAAATATGCTGCTTTTAGCATTCCAGCCCTTGCCTCCAAATCACTGCCATCATGGTATGCTTTTAGCAAATATTTATTTATCAAGTAGACCGATTCCTCGGCACGCTTTCTTGTAAGTTTTGTAGTTGAACCACCAATATACGCCTCAACCGCATGAGTAAGCGCATCAAGTCCAGTTGTGCTTGTTATCCCTTTCGGCAAGCCAATTGTTACTTTTGGGTCAAGTACTGCATAATGCGGAATTAGACAAAAATCATTTATAGGATATTTGTGATGAGTTTTGTCATCCGTTATAACAGCAGCAAGCGTAACTTCGCTACCAGTCCCCGCAGTTGTTGGAACAGCAATAAGCATTGGTAGTTTTTTTCTTATTTTTAATAATCCTTTCATCTTATAAACCGGCTTCTTAGGACAAACATTTCTGGCTCCAATAATTTTTGCACAATCCATAACCGAACCACCACCAAAAGCAATAATTGCATCACAACGATTCGCATTAAAAATTTTCAATCCTTCTTCTATGTTTGAGATTGTTGGATTAGGGACTACCCCATCATACACACTCAATTTAATATTACTAGAAATAATATTATTTTCTAAGAATTCTGTTAACCCAAGTTCTCTGATTTTTTTATCCGTTACCAATAAAACTGAATCCAATTTTTTTTCTTTTAATAGCAAAGATATTTTATCAAGACCTTCTAAAATTTCCGGCTCACGATATGGTAATAACGGCAACGCCAATCTAAAAACTTTTTGGTAAAGTCTACATCCAAATTTTCTTATTATATTCATAAATCCACTCCTTAAGTTTGTTATTTTTTACTGATTTTTCATTGACGTATTTAACAAAGCAAAACGCAATATTTTCACCAACAAATACAATATCAACCTTTTACGCAAATAATTATAGGCTTAAATTTCACCTTTTTTGACACAAAGGCATAAAACCAACTATTTATTCGAGATGTCATACATCTGATCCTTTGCCCGCTGTTTAGATGCATAATAAATTGAAATTGCAAGCAAATATTCTGCTGGATAATAGAATATTAAACATAACATATCAGCCCACTTACCGACCTTTCCAAACACATTAAAAAGCAACATTAAGTCAGATAAAAAGAATAAAACGCTTCCCACAATTATAATCAAGTTCGCTGTATTTTTCTCTTTAAAAATAAAATTAGAAATTGACTTCCCAAGCATAATTGAAATAACAAATGCATAAGATACAACCAACGCAAGCATTCCATTGTAATCAAAAATCGGCAAACACAATTCAACAATAATAGCAGCCGCAAATATTACTAACGAACATATTACATCTTTTATATTAAATTTATACAATGTACAATATGCAACAAAAAACCACATATGCCCAATTGCAAACAATCCCGCCCCTATCACAAAAAAGTCAATAAGAACGATATCTCCGACCATCGCAAAAAACAAGCCAACCAGCATAAAATATTTAAAGTTTCGATTTTCTCCACATTCTTTTTTATTCGTTATTACATAAACAAGATTTACAACACCGCCCAAGAAAAATGTTAGACTTGAAAAAACCTTCCACATATACGGATTACCGACAATCAAGTATATGACATCACCTGCTATTTGCAATATTAAAAATGCGATATTGAATAAATTAATAAAATTTTTCTTCATTACTCCACCACCCAAATTGATATTATAATCATATTATATCACCTATCAAGCATAATCTACAAATAATATAAGCCTATTAAATAATCAAATATAAAAAGTGAGCACTTCGCCCACTTTTTATTACTATTCATTTTCGACATTCCAATAATTGTCAGATGTCAAAGAATATTCAATAGCACCACAATTTACAAGATTTTTGTAAATTGTTGCCAACATATCTGAATCCATTTCTTCACATTGCGACAAATAGCTATATAATCTTTGCATAAGTTTTCTTTGTTTTTTTGTTTTTAAACCTGCGGTCCCCCTTATGTCTTCACCATTTTCACCAAAATACAAATCAAGCAACATACCTATTGTAATTCCACCTTCTCTTGACATTGGGAAATTGTCGGGTAAGTTTTCAGGTCTAATTTGTAACAATCTATTTGGTATAGAAATCATTGCATGAGAAATAGGATCACTTAAACTTGGTTCAATATATCTTTGTTCAATCATATACTGCAACACATAGTCGTGCAAGAAATCATCATAAGTTGCATTTATTTTACGAGCAATTTCTGATGTATAAAATTCTAAATACCTTTCACTAAATTCTATCAATGTTAAATCAAGAACCAGCCCATTTTTATATTTGAAATATTTTGCGCATTCTAAATCTCTAATTTTTATATCTGGTATCTTATCATAATGTATCACTTTCTCACCTCTCCAAATTTATCACCGACTTTTCACTTAACTCAATAATAGTTCCTATATCTTGCAATTGTGCATTCCTACCCAGCGACTGGATCTGCACCCAATTACCATTTAACATTATATAATGGTCATTAAAATCTGCCAATAGTTTATTACAAAAAGAGATGTCCCCTTTAAGCCATTTTCCATATTGTCCATCATATATGTGTTTTAATAATGCATTTGCCCTACTTCTAAGACTTCCCATATACAATACATTTTGCTCATTATTACAGCTGGTCAGGTATTTACCATAACCGTCTGCACATGTCTTCACTAATTGACCTAACAACTCTTCTACCAAACTTTGTTTTTCTACAATTCGGACATCCTGCTTTTCTATCAATCCAAGCCCTATTCTTTGCAACAACTGCTCTGCTCCATTTATAAAGCCTTTTTGCACCGAAGATGCTAAAACTTCAACACAAAGCGTTTGTAAATTATATAAATCAACATCTTGAATTTCATTTCTATCAACAAGACCTAACAAATGATTAATAACTTCCAAACATTCCTTTTCATAATTCCAACGATCTAAGTATTCACTTATTGATGCATTTGAATATCTACCAAAACTCGGCATAGTTGTTCTTACAATTTCATAAGCACAACTCTCAATTTTATTTAGTACGGCATCATTAAACATAGAAATCTTCCCTAAGCATAATTTATGAAATTATTATATCATAATTTACACATTGAAGGCAATATAAATTCTACCTATTACATTTCATTATCTATCGCAATTCCACATTCAAAGGCTAATGGTATAACTTTTCTTTTTTCAGGGACCACTTCACTTCTTGTTAAACTTCGTGGATCATAAGTTTCAGCATCTAAGTTATCAGCAGCATAGAAAAATTGTCCAAAATTTACATTCCTATATTCCGCAACCGCAGCCATCGCAGAACATTCCATATCAACAGTAATCGCGCCTTGTTCTTTGCGTCTTTCAGTTTTTTGTCTTGTTTCTCTATACATCGCATCGGTAGTCCAGGTTTTACCTTTTCTGTAATTAATGTTACAATCTTGCATTATTTTTTCAATTATCGCAACTATTTTTGAATTAATTTCGATTTCATCATTAGCCTCTAAATAGTGATAGCTTGTACCCTCATCTCTTATCGCAGATGTTGGAATTATAATGGAATAGTCTTCAATTGAATTATCTAAACAACCACAGCAACCGACAAGTAATATATTTTCAACTCCGTGTGCAGAAACCTCTTCAAATAGCCCAACACACGCAGGAGCTCCTACTGGGGATTGATACAAAGCCAAAGGAACCCCATCTATAACTAACTTATAAACATAAAAGGTCATAGTTGCATTGCTTAATTCTGCAATAATTTCTGGGTTATATGTTTCAACAATTTCTTTCATAATAGATTTTGAGAAAAAAGACACTGCCGTCTTTGGAAATCCTTCAATTTTAGAATAAAATGTAGACGGATTTATAATAGCATCTTTTTCTTCATCCAACTCTTCTAATAACATAACTTTTCTCCTTATAAATTAAATTTTTCTTTAATAATTTTTGCAACCTCACTTGCTTCTAAATTTGTGTTGTCGATTTTTATATAATTTTCAAATTTTATTTCGCCTTCATAACTTTCAAGTCTCCACTTATTATCAGCCCTCTCAATAAGTTCTCTTGAAAAATTCAAATCACGCTTTGATGGTTTATTTTTAAGTCTGTTTTCTGTAATATTTCTTTCAAGTCTAGCCTCTTTAGAAGCAACTAATTCAACACAATAAATATCCGCACCTTGCTCTTGAAATATATTTGTTATGTGGTCAATATAGTTTTTATCTTCCTCACAATCAAAGGCCCATATATATGTAAAAATCAAACCATAATTATCACTTGCTGCAAAATTTTTGAAAACACTTTCTCTAAAATCATTTACAACATTGTTATTTCTAGTCCCAAATATTTCAACTACAGGCTCTATTGACATATGATTATGAAACAACTTTAACCCAGTAATTTTTACAAGTTCTTGTCCCACAGTCATTTTCCCTACTGCACCATTCCCAATTATAAGAACAAATTTCATTTTACATCACCTCCCTTTTATTATATCTTGAAGACCCATTATTAACAAATAAAAAACACTATCTTAAAAATTGATTAAATAACAATTTTGCGATAGTGTTTTAAATTTAATATTAAGCAACAAATCTATTTGTCAACCATTACTAAGAGCATAATTTATAAGCTTTTTCACACACGCAAAAATCATGTACATTATTTTTGTACATTTTAATAGAATCATTATGTAGATTTATTGCGTTATGAAAAGCCATACAAAACATCTCTCCTTCAAGATTGATTCAAATATATCACACCTTGTTATATATTGCAATAGTTTTTTTAAATTTTCTCAACTCAGTATTCTTGACTGATATTGATTGGGCCATCTAATTGTGTGTATATTTGCATATCTTCGGCAAACCTTCCCATTTTCACTTTAACACCATAAACATCTTCAAGTTCTTTTTGTAAAGCTAAATAATATTCATTTGCCTTATTCTTATCAGCGCTTAGCGAAAAATCCGGCCTTGCCCCACTTACACCTTTCCTATCACATAATGTAAAATTTGAAACGAGCAATACCGAACCATTGATTTGTGAAACATTATAATTAAGTTTATCATTTTCATCACTAAACAGCCGAATCGTTGCAATTCTCTTTGCAATTTTTTTCATATTTTCAATAGTGTCATCGTTCATAACACCGACAAAGACATTTAATCCAATTCCGATTTCACTGACCACTTCTCCATTAACTTCCAACCTTGACGATTTTACCCTTTGTATTAATATTCGCATAATTTACCTCGAAAATCTTTTTATTTGATTTTAACATAAAAAGATAAAAATAGGAAGTGTTTTTACTTCCTATTTCTCAATTGATTTATTTAGTCTTTTACACTTCGAATGTCTTGCAGTTCAAATCTGTATTTTTGTTTAACATCCGGATATTTGATGTGGTCTACTTCACTTGCAAACATTTCATACGGCCTTACATATCTTTTACCATCTTCATAAAGACACCTGTACAAAACCATTTCGCCACCTTCAGAGTACGCCACAATGTCTTCAACTAGGTAATAATCACCCTTAAAATGTCTATAAATTCTTCCTTTCAAAATTTCTTGCATAAATATTCTCCTTTTGCGTTTATTTTTTTATTATCTGCTTCAACCTCGACAAATTTTTAGATAAACTTATCGTATCAGCATCAATCTTTACAAGTTCGTTGTCTGATGCAATATAATTATCAATCTCCAATTTGAATCCAAGTTTTCGTATTTCATCTTGAATATAATGCAATTGAATGCAATGTGGAGAACGGTCAACACTAGCAAAAATTAATTTTTTCAATTTACCTGTCCTTATCATTCCAAGAACCTTTGTAATCGCCATATTTATATGCGTTTGCTCTAAGCATAAGTCATATATTTGAATATTCCAGCTTTCGATAATTTTAAATGCTTCTGGTTGCATAGATTTTAAACAACTACCTACAACAATAATACTTTCGCTACAATCATAAATATTTGACTTCATTAAATCTTTCATTGGTAAATTCTCCAAAGTTTAAAATAGTTTCGCTACGATTATATTAAGCTTTCCAAAGACTATGTAAGTTGCAATATGCATAAACAGAAAGCACTACTTCATCTTCTAAAAGAACAAATTTACACTCAGGTTTTGTATTTGGAGCAAGATGCTTGATTTGACTTCCTTTATTTGTTTCTATCGCCACCCATTCAATAAAATGCTCAGGTGACATTGGATGTTCTACCGCGCCAACACAAACATCAACCATTCCATTCTCTACTTCATAGACAGGAATATGTTTTTCAATAGAGGCCTCTGTAGTTCCTGCGACCAATTTCTCCATTGGTGAACCACAACACATAGTTGGAATATGTTTTTCTGTTAGCTGTGTCATAACCTTCCCACAAGTTCTACAAACATAAAAATTTTTCATACTAACTTCTCCTTTATTTATTAATTTTTTTTTGATAATTTCTCAATTCTTTTTAAAATATCTTCATCGGTCACAATTTGTAAAAAATAGTCGCCCTCATTATCTATCACTTCTTGTACAACAATTTCTTTTGCGTTATCTAATTGCAAAACTGAATCTACCGTTAATTCAAACTTTTTTAAAATGACGTATCCGTTGCCATCAAGTTCAACACAATCTAAAACCCTATAATTTAATTCATCTTCAAGCATTACAATATCGCCAACTTTAACTACAAATTCCATTAAATTTTACCTCTCTTATTCTTATTGATTTATTGAATCGATACTTCATCTTTTTTGTCTTGACTTAATTTTTCTTTTAAGTTTTCAGCATACTCTGTATACCACTTAGAAAATTCTTTTCTACTTAGTGTTTTCTTCTTCTCTAATATTAAATCCTTATCACTTGCAATAGCGTCTTCTAAGGCTTTTATTTTTTCCATATATGGGCCCAATGCTTCAAGATAGGCTCTTTCCTTTTCGATTCCATCGGCGACATTCCCTTTTCTTCCCTTTGCATAGGCAACAACCGCTCTTAAAAGCGACACTAATGACACACCTATTAAAACTTGTTGAAGTCCAGGAATTGCCGCCAAAACGCTAGCAAGTATAGGAAATGAATCCAATGCAACGCTTGCGACACCAGTTGCTGTACCAATCAAAATATTCTTTTTATCCCTTTTGTTTGAACCAACTTGACCACGCCAAACTCTTCTTCTGTCCCTAACTATATCCGACTCCGCTTCAGACGGAGCGTATTCACCTTCAATAATTCTTTCAGCGTCTTTTTTATAGTTTTTAAGGTCATCCAAAGAAATTCCCAAGGCGCTTGTGACCATTTTATTTCTTACATTTTCAAACTTCTTGTTCTCAATCTTTTCTTTCAATTCTTCCGTTATGGATTTCCTTTTAAAATCATTAGTTATATTTTCAGTTGATTTGGTTTGTGCATTATGGTAATTTACTAAATCCCTAAGGAATTCTTTAATGTTTATTTCACCTTGCACTATACTCTCTTGCAACTCAATAGGTATAATACCCACAACTCTTTTCATCTCTACAGCAGAACTCATAACATTTCTCCTAAGTATATTTTTTAATTATTATACAATAAAACTTCAAGATTTGCAATAAAATTGAACTTTCTTATCCCTAATTTTACAATTGAAAAATTTATACCGTTATGATATAATAAAATTATGCCAATAGGCGAAGACATTTTGGAGGTTTCTTATGTTAACCAAAATTTTGAATTTGCCTGTGCTTAGATGAAAACAAGGGAACGAAAGGCAGTTTAATAGCGGAGCTGAACCGCTAAGTCTCTTGAATTTTTTAAGACTTGTTTAGACGCTAACTAAACAAGACCGCATTAAAACAAGTAAAGAATAGCCATTTGAAAATTCGCTGGGAAAGCGCAAAAATCCACTATGTGGTTGCAAGAAATTTCTAGGCAACAATCAGCAAACGACCGTCCCTATTAGCGAGGGTCGGTCGTTTTATATAACAGCTTTTAGATATGTATAAAACTTCTAATGTTTAAGTAGTAAGAATAGCAATAATCCCACACCAACAATCGCTGAAACAAGCCCTAATAATTTCCAGAAGGATTTTGGGGATTTGCCATATACCTTTCCATTATCTCCATTTATATAACAATGGAAATCCTTTTTCTTATAGTGATAATGATTTGCCCATATCGGGAAATATACATAACTATTTGTCACGTCACTTAATATTGTTGTAGATTTAAAAAATGATACATTGTCATATCTGGAATTTAGCCTTGATTTTAGCCTTGATGCCTCTGAACTTGAAACCTCATCCTTTGTCCCATTATACGCATCGTGAACAGAATAATCACTACCCACACCAGTAAATCCAAGCATATATTCACTTTGATAAGATTTTACATTAGAAATATTACAACAATCCAACTTCCTAAAAATTTTAGATGACAATCCTTTATTTGCCGTATAAATATAATTATAAAACTCTTTCGTTTCTATATCATTAATGTAACGTGTAGGCCCCCTTCTTTTGTTACCCCTTCTATCTTCATAGTCGTTAGAACATGAAGCGGAATATTCCGTCGTCGCCGTGAAATTAAATAAAAATATTGGAGCATATAATCCCGAAAGCTTTTTAAGTTTCGCTAATTTTTTTAAGTCATTTGGAGCAAATTTACGAGATTTAATCCACTTGTCAAAAATTGTAACGGCTTCATCTTTTGAAATTTTGAACGGTACCACTGCAATAGGATGAACACCACTTTCTTGCACTTCTTTTAGATCTTTATTTCCGCATGACGGACACCTTGTAAGTGTTTTATCATCAAATGTTGCAATATGAGTAGTACACGAATTACACTGAAATATATGCCGTGCATCTTTATACCCCACGTATTCTAAATCGCTTGTATATGGCATTACAACCACATTTGCTTTTTTGTCAATAATTTCACTCTCATTACCGCAATATTCACACATTAATTCTTGTGTTTCTGCATTAAATAATAAATTCCCACCACAACTTTCACATTTAAACGTTTTTCCCATAATTTTATCCCTAAGTCTATATTTAACAATACGCTTTGTTAATTAATATTCTGTCCTTAATTCATAGATTATTATGTTTTCATTATTTACACCCAACAACTTATCAAAATATGCAAACTCTACAATTATATCTTTTAATTTTTGTTTTACTATATAATTATAAACATCATTAAAACAAGGTATTTGATCTAATGTTTTGTCGTCAAAAATAGTTGTCACGAAATTAAAATCTGGATCATTAATAGCATCTCTTACAGAATATCTACAATTTGTTGACAGCACAGCACTCACATTTGTATCTGTAATTAAAATTTCGCCGACCAGTAATTGATTCTCCAAATAATTAAATGAACTTACATTAACTGAAAATAGATCATAACCAGTTACTTCATTTAAAATATCTTTCGCCTCAACTTTTAACTTAAAATTACCACCAGCCTTTGACTTATCTCTAATTGCATAAAAGCTTGCGGAATACCTATTAATAAAATCTTCCAATTCTCTTATTTCATAAGACCTAAAAATCTCCTCGGAAAAGCGATTTAACCCAAGTTCAATTATTTTATTATAACTTTCAATTTTATTTGTAATTTTCATTTATAAACTCTTCTAACACCTTTATCTTGTCTTGTGCGATTTTATTTGCAGTTTTTGTATAAAGATTTTTTGCATTAGGTATCATTGTTCTATAAATGTAATGACAAGTAGACAGCGGATTTATATCCGGGATATAATCTTCGCAGTCTAATGGTAAATCTATCGTCGTTGGAATATTATTGGTTTCGCAATATTTTAAAGTTCTTTGAATACCTATTTCACCTATCGCATCTAACGCATCTGCATCTTGAACAATTAATGTCTCAAATGAACAATTTTTATTTTCTTTATTATCGTGATTTTTAACAACTTCCAAAATCTCATCAAGTTTGGATAAATCAACACCACAAGACATCAATAAAGCTTTTACTTCTTCTAAACTATCTTTTGGTGCAACATATCTTTTTAACTTCGCAGACATTAATCTATGAACATCGTGCACAAGAGCAGAAACAGCAACAATATATAAATCGCCACCTTCTTCCCTTTGTATTTCTAAGGCATTATCTAAAACTCTTTCAAGATGAGATATATCGTGCCCAGTTTTCTCATCTTTAAATAGATTATTTAACTCAACTTTTAATTTCTTTAATATTTCTGTCACTTTAACCTCCTTTAAAATTTGTAACCCATATTTTTTAAATTTCCCATTGCCTTAGATATTCCACGATATTTTGCATTAAACAATTCATCATAGTACGATTCTTTCTCTGGACTTTCTTTATTATCCTCAAATTCTCTTTCAATATCATATTCTACACTTTGAAAAGAAATTGATAAGTCGTCTATTCCCTCACAATTCTCAGTTCCATCAATAATAACATAATGTGCTTGCCTAATCTCCATGGCTTTTGCATTTAATTCTTCATCAAATATCAAACAGCCCGGACAACCCACACTTCCACTATTGACTATTGTTCTATTATATATTTTTTCCATAAACTGATAATGCACATGCCCAAATATAACAATATCGGCGATCCCGTGCGAATCTGTATGCTCAGTTGGACAAAACAACTGATATTTTTCATTAAAATTCATATTGTAGTTATTGACTGTTTTATATGGAGATTCTGGGTGTGCATGAAAAAATCTTACTAAATTCCCTGACAGTCTAATTTCATAACATAAGGGCAATTGCGACAAAAATTTTAAATCATCATCATTTAGTAATGATTGATTGTGTTTAATTCGTTCATATTCTTCTATATCATTTTTAAAATTATCTGCATTTTGAGAAAATCTATCGTCGGTATTTCCTCTAAGTATTACATCACATTTTTCCTTCACTAAGTCTATACATTTCCTAGCATTAATACCTTTCCCAATTATATCTCCCAAACAAACAACCTTATCTACGCCTTTTTTTTCAATATCTGCAAAAACAGTTTTCAGTGCTTGATAATTTGCATGTATATCTGAAATGATCGCTATTTTCATAATTTACACCTTTTAAATAAAATCTTTATTAAATTTAGTATATCATAAAACAATTTATTTTGTATACTTTTT
>JAZOOJ010000005.1:0-1761 GCA_045655005.1 Clostridia bacterium
CCGCAGAAAAGATTGTCGCAAGAGGATATGAAAGAATTGATGTCTTCCGAGTCTATTCCTGATCCGGATTTTTCGGGAGCCTGTACTTTTGAAGAGTTGGGTAATGTGGCAGATGTCTTATTGAATAGGACTACAGATAAGAAAAAGATTATGGATGCCGCAGAGACCTTATATAAACTTCAAGATTCCGACATCTATCATTTTTACACTACATCTATCAGTACGGAAAAGCAAGTGGATAGATTGCTAAGAGACAATCTTGATGGTGCAGGTCGTCGGTTGAATGGTAAGCAACTAGAGCGTACCGAGATTGATTGGAATAAATTTATGTAATAAACATTCTTTTTTCATTGTTTATATATTTGGTTAACTGGGCTGGCACTCCGATGTGAATCGGGGTGTCAGTGTTTATATGTGTATTCAGCTACTCCAATTAACAAGTAAGGCAAGTATCGTAAAGCCTTGCGCTTTATGATTCTTGCCTTGCTATGTTGAGCCCATTATGAGCCAATTGTGAACCCTTTGAAAAATTGATTAATCGCGTTGTAATCAACGGATTAAGCAAACTCTCAATTAACGGTTCTCGGATTTTTGAACCCATTATGAACCCTTTGTGAGTCCATTATGAGCCAAATCAAGATGAAGCGTTTGTGGAGCGTTTAATTTAAGGATATTACTCTTGATTGTTAATAACTTATGTTTTAATATTGCTAAATGGGAGTCATATTTTGGAACGTTTGTGAAACGTTTGCAATCTCTATTCAATCCTTCCTACTTATACCTAAAAATGCAGTTATAATACCAAGGATAGTTTCCATACATTATCCAACATACAAAATATTGTTTAGCAGCATATTGAATGCGATTTAATAGCCCAATTCAGGTCGGAATAAAAGCGTTTTTTTCCGACCTCGACATATCTGAATACAATCCTATTTCCATATACAAACTCTTTTTCAGATTTCTACTTCCATAAATCGAACAAAATGGTGAACTGAACTTCCATATTTTGAAGGTCAAGAGAGATGAAAATGAAATTTTCCAAATAAATAAATTGCCGAAAAATGAAAAAATCCAAAGAAATAATTCCTATCTCTCAAATCTTTCACGTTAAAACCATAGCATAGTTTTACGCGCATTCGATATGTCCTAAGATTTTGTTTGACAGAAAATTGAATGCGGTTTGAAACCTCGTTTTTAGTCGGAATTATTGCAGATTTTTCCGACTTCAAAAACCTGCATTTATACTGATAAACGGGCGAAACATATGATTCTTGCATTTTTCCAAGCGAAGAAGTTAGACTTCAATACACTTTTTCCAACGAAAAAATCATTCTGTCAATATCCACCAAATTTAACAACTACAATTTGTCAATATCCACCAATTCTTTGGTATTTCGATGTCCCAGTCTCAAAAAGTGAAAAGCAGTACTACAAGTCAGTTTAAATTATTGTGGCATTTTACTTTCAATTTTTGCGATAGAAGTTCATTTAAAAAGCACGACCTTTTAACTGATAAACAGGCGAAAACTTATGAATTTTGCAAGTTTTCGCCCGTTTGTTATTTCGTAATATATTAAAGTTTAATCAGATACATTTTTTAAGACGACATTTTTAGTACCTTATTATTGCTAATTAAAGTTTAGTCCAAGAACTCCTCTACTACATTGGAAATATTTTGAAAAAACATAATATAGTAGATAGGGACATAGGTAATGCCATTATCAATAAAGACCTCTCTCTCATTTGATAATACATATG
>JAZOOJ010000006.1:0-137244 GCA_045655005.1 Clostridia bacterium
CAATTCTAAATGTCTATAACCTTAGGACTGTTTTTATTTAAAATTAATTCATATTTAAATAAGCTGTTGAATATCCTTAAGTATAAGCAAAAGGAGGCTATTGAAAAATATGAATATTTACGAGTCAATTGCAAGCCGAACCAATGGTGATATTTATGTTGGTGTGGTAGGTCCTGTAAGAACAGGCAAATCGACATTTATATCAAGATTTATGGAAAAGTTGGTTCTGCCAAATATAAAAGATTTTAATGATAAAAGAAGGGCGGAAGACGAATTGCCACAGTCTGGTAATGGAAAACTTATTATGACAATGCAACCAAGATTTGTTCCAAATGAAGCCGTTGAGATTTCATTGGACGGAAACGCAAAAGCAAGGGTAAGACTTATTGACTGTGTGGGTTATTTAATTGATGAGGCAGTTGGACATACCGATGGGGATAATCCAAGGCTTGTAAAAACGCCTTGGTCTGACGAGGCAATTCCATTTAGTCGTGCGGCGGAGATAGGAACTCATAAAGTAATTGCTGACCATAGTACGATTGGGATAGTTGTAACTACTGATGGGACAATTGGCGAAATTCCAAGGAAAAATTATATTGAAGCTGAAGAAAGAGTTGTTAATGAGCTTAAAGATTTAAACAAACCTTTCATAATTGTGCTAAACTCGGCAACTCCTACCTCAGAAGAAACATATAAATTGCGTGTTGCGATGGAAGAAAAGTATAGTGTTCCTGTGTTAGTAGAAGATGTTGACAATATGTCAGAACAAGATTTTAACAAGGTCTTAGAAAAAGTTTTATTTGAATTTCCAGTAAACAAAATAAATATTTCACTTCCTGAATGGATGACAAGCCTATCTAGTGATAACGAGATTATTACAAAAATTTTAAATGAAGTATCCGCACTAAATCTTTCAAAAATGACAGACTATACAAAAGCTTTTAATTTGTTTCAAAGTTTAGATGATATAGCGTGTCCTGTCGTTGAAGATATCAATCTTGCAATTGGCGAAGTAAATTATCACATTGGAGCATCTAAGGGGTTGTTCTATAAAACGCTAAGTGATATAAGCGGTGTTAATATATTTAACGATTTTGATTTGATTAACTATATGACCGAAGCATCAATTGCAAAAGCAGAATATACAAAATTGCAAGAAGCACTTGAAAATGTAAATGATACTGGTTATGGAGTTGTGATACCAAGTGTAAATGATTTGGAGTTGTCTAAACCAGAAGTAGTAAAAAGGTCAGGGAATTCGGGGGTTAAACTTAAAGCAAAAGCTTCAAGTTTGCATATATTAAAAGTTGATGTCGAAACCGAAGTAACGCCAGCGGTTAGCGGTATTGGAATAACCGAGGGAATGCTTACATCGGGCGAAGTTGATGAAGAGACTCAAAAGTCAATTTGGAACACAAATATGTTTGGGAAAACTTTATCTGAACTTGCTCACGATGGTATTGTAAATAAAGTTCAAGCATTCCCTGAGGAGGCTCAAATTAAAATGCGTAGAACTCTAAGTAAAATTACTAATGAGGGGAGAGGCGGAATAATTTGTATCTTACTATAAATGTAAACCAGTCGCAAAAGATGTGACTGGTTTTTTTAATTGAGATAGATTAAAACTTAATACAAAAAGTGTGTAAAATCTTGACATTTTGACAAAATTGGTGTACACTAATAATCGTTAAGGAGAAAAATTATGAAAAAGTTAGTAGTTTTCCAACTTAATATAACCACCACAACCATATTAATTTAATATGGTGTTTTGTGCGTGTAGATTTAATTAAAGATTATTAACAAAGACGGTAACAAAACTCCAAAATGTTACTGTCTTTTATTTTTTTAAGATAGTAACAAGTGAAGTGTTACTGTCTTTTTGTTACTTGGAGGATTTATGATATATTTAATTATCAGTAAAATAAAAATTATTACCCGAAAGGGTTGGTTATAGATTTTAGTAAAAAAATTTAATTAATAGAATATAGGAGAATTATTATGGAATTAAAAAATAGAGAGGAAATAGTAAAAGATATTAAAAAAGATTATTTTTTATTGCTCCCAAGCGGGGAAGAAATTCAATTGGATTTATCCCAGAAAGAAGAAGTTTTAGAAAAATTAGAAAAGTATGGATATCCTGAATTAATTGATTATGTAAAAGCCGAAGAGTTGCCAGGCGAGATAAAGCAAGAAGCTCCATCAATTAAAGAAATGAAAAGATTAGAACTTGTCGACAACGAAAGTTCAAGTGATAGCGGTAACCACAGAATGTATCCTAATGGACAGCTTATGTTTAGTCTGATTAAAGATTGGCAAGAAAGAATTGCAAAGTATGAATTAGGAGCGATGGAGATAGGCTCACCATTGTTTTATAATAAAGCGGATGAGCAGATACTTGCTCAATGTGGTTCATTCCATGAAAGGCATTATTCGGTAAGAGTTCCAGACGACCCAAACAAAGAATTTATTTTAAGATTTGCCGCCGACTTTGGCTTGTTTAAAATGGTACAACAAGCACAATTTAGTTATAAACAATTACCACTAAGATTTTTTGAATATTCAGAGAATTTTAGATATGAAAAATCCGGAGAACTTTCAGGGCTTAAACGTGATAGATTTTTCCATATGGCAGATATCCACTGCTTTTGTAAAGATGAGGCACAGGCGATACAAGAATACAAAGATATTTGTTGCAAATATGAAGATTTAAACTCTGGTATGGGTATTAAATATGCAAACGTTTTACGAATAGTAGATGTGTTTTATGATAAATTTAAAGCAGAATTAGTCGAACTTGTAAAGTATGCTGGTCGTCCATTATTTATTGAAAGAATGGATAAGATGAAGCATTATTGGGCGATGAAACATGAATGGCAATCGATTGATAGCGTACATGGCAATCAGCAATTGTCTACTGTTCAATTTGATGTGAAAGAGGGTAAGGTGTATAATATCGTTTATGCTAATGAGAATGGCGAAAAAGAAAATTGTATTATAGTTCACTCATCGGTTGGTGCGGTAGAGAGATGTATGTATGCAATTTTAGAAGAATCGTTAAAACTTGAAAGACCGGTGTTGCCGTTGTGGCTTTCACCTGTGCAACTAAGAATTTTGCCAGTAAATAACGAAATGCATTTGAAGTTTTGTGAAGAGTTGCATTTTGATGGAGTTAGATATGATATAGACGACAGAAATGAAAAGTTGGGCAAAAAGTTGGTTAGAGCAAGGCAGGAATGGATACCATATGTTATTGTTGTTGGAGATAATGAAATCTCAGGGGGAAAATTTAAAGTAAATGACAGATGCAATAATAGTGTCTATGAAATGAGCAAGCAAGAACTTGAAGAGTTTATAAAAAAACAAATAGCAGGTTTTCCGTACAGACCAATAGCCCTTTCAAAGCACATAAGTAAGCGTCCATCTTTTTATGGTGCGTTATAATTAAGTTAAATACACTCAAACACTTTCAAGTTGAGTGTATTTAATTTTAACAATAAATTTACTTTTCTTTTTATATTAAATTTGATATACTAATATAAGGAGAATTTTATGGATATTTTAGCTGTTGGTGCGAATAAAACTGTTGGAAAGGTTCTGTATGGAATCTCTAAACTTTGCGTAAATTTTAATAAAAAAGTTAAAGGAGTAAGGAAATCTAAAACTGTTTACCCAATTATTGGAAATAAAGAAAATAATTTTCAAGTGTGTTTTCCAATAGAAAGTGGTCAACAAAAAAGCTTTCCAGTAGTTTTTTATTTTCATGGTGGTGGCTGGACTGGGTATGATAAATGCTATTACCATACTTTTTGTAAAAGAGTTGCAAAAATGGGTGCGGTTGTATGTAATATAAATTATTCGCTTGCTCCAAAATCCAATCTAAAACAAATAATTAAAGATTGTATCGAAATTATAATCAAGGCACAAGATTATCTTGAATATAATTATAGTATTGACAAAAATAAATTGTTCGTTGCGGGAGATTCTGCTGGGGCACATATTTCTGCGTTGATTGCGGGGCTTGTGTCTACTGGTAAAATGGTAGAATTATATCCTGATTTTAAAGGAAGCGAATTAAATATATTTGGAACAATGCTCTTTTATGGCGTTTATGATTTAAAAAGTGTGTTGGACTCTGAATTTCCATCAATTGAGTTTTATGTCAGAAATGCGATGGGGGAAAGTTTTGAATTTGATGACAAAAAGCAAGAATTGTCGCCGATTAATTATGTTACTAACAATTTCCCAAAGACAATGATTGTAAGTGGGGAGATAGACAGATTACATGAAAGTCAGTCAAAAGTTTTCTATGAAAAATTAGTCGATTGCGATGTTGATGTGCAATGTCTATTTTTTGATAAAGATACTAAAATGGGCAGACACGGATTTATTGCATTTGATGATTTTAAAGCAAACATAATAACAAGAAAAGATATTGAAAAATTTTTAAATAATAGTTCGGAGGAATAATGATAATTACTTTATCTTTGGTGATTTGTTTAGTGGTTGTGTTTTTGGACCAATTTACAAAAGTTATGCTAATGGATGTTTCTTTCACATACATTCCATATGTTCTGTATAACGTCCCAACACTTAATGATGGAGCCGCATTTTCAATGCTGAGCGGTGCAAGAGTTTTTTTTATAATTTTTACAACAATAGTATTGTTTGTTTTAGGTTGGTTTTTATTTACAAATATATTTTCCAAATCCAAATTTTTTAAAATAACACTTGGAGTATTGGCGGGTGGAATACTTGGAAATTTTATTGACAGATATTTTATTGGAGAAGTTAGGGATTTTTTATATTTAGAACCTTTTGGTTTTATTTGCAATATTGCAGATATTGCAATTTGCATTGGTACGGCAATGCTTTGTGTATATATAATATTTATGCACAAATTCAAATCAGACAAAAGTTAGAAAATGGAGTGAATATTTTGCTATGAGAGAAATACTTATTGTAGATAAAGATAACGCAGGCAAGCGATTAGATGTTTTTTTGAATGAGCAAATTCAAGATGTTTCAAGGTCGCAAATAAAAAAATCTATTGAAAGTGGTCAAACATTAGTTAATGGTGAAAATTTAGTAAAAGCTGGCAAAATTTTAAAAGTTGGCGATGAAGTAGATTTTACCGAGTTGGAAAACGAAATAAATGCAACCCCTGAAAACATACCACTAAATATTGTGTATGAAGATGAGTATTTGGCTGTAATCAATAAGCCACAAGGGATGACAGTTCATCCGGCTCCAGGGAATTATTCTGGGACGCTTGTAAATGCAATTCTATATCACTTTAACGGGAACATAAGTGATGTAGGCGGGGCTATCAGACCAGGTATAGTACATAGAATTGATAAGGATACAAGTGGACTATTAGTTGTGGCAAAAAATAATAAGACTCATTTTGATTTAGCAAAACAAATTGCGGTGAAGTCTTGTAAGCGTCAATATGTTGCATTGGTTGAAGGTGTTATGAAAAGTGATAGTGGTATAATTAATGAGCCAATCGGAAGAAGTGAAAATGACAGAAAGAAAATGGCTGTTGTGTCATCTGGCAAGACTGCTGTTACACATTATACAGTTTTAGAACGATTTAAAAACCACACACTTGTGCAGTTTGACTTAGAAACAGGTAAAACCCATCAAATTAGAGTTCATTCTAAGTTTATTGGTCATCCAATTGTTGGTGATAAAACCTATGGTTTCAAAGAACACAAATTTAAATTAGAAGGTCAATTACTTCACGCAAGAAAATTAACATTTCAGCATCCAGAGAATGGAGAGAGTTTGACTTTTAGTTGTGAAATACCAGATTATTTTGCAAAAATTTTAAAAGTTTGCAAAAATTAAAAACAAAATGTTCTAGACAAAACAAATTATAGATGATATAATTAATTAGTCTGTTTAAAAGGAGATACTATGACATATTTAGATGAAAGAGATGATACCATTCAATATGGATTAATGACGTCGTTTTCACTTGCTACGATTGCAGTTGCAATTTATGTTCTTTTAGGAAGCTTTTTTGCTGCGTACTTTGCAATAGCACTTTATGCTTTGTCTTTTATTGCAATTTGTTTATTTGCGATAAGAAAGATTTTCTTAGTTTTAAATTTTAAAGAAAGACTTTTAAATTATGAAGCAGACCCAACAAATGTAATTGACTTAAAGTTTGTTGAAAGAAAAGAAAATGCTTTAAAAATTATAAAGTCTACAATTGTTAAAGAAACTATTAAAATTATAGTTTCTGGTGCTTTTGCAATTTTTGCAATTATAGTACTTGTATTATTTTAGTATCTTAAATTAAAATGTTATTAAAGGAGAAGAAAAATGAAATATACTATTAACGAAAAACAAGACAACGAAATTAAAATTGATTTCACATTAACCGAAAAAGAATGGGAAGAAGCTGTTGAACATGCTTATCAAAAGAATAAGGGTAAGTACAGCAAAGAAGGATTCAGAAAGGGTAACGTCCCTCGTTCAATTTTAGAAAAAACCTATGGCGAATCAATGTTTTATGAAGATGCATTGAACGATTGCTTTCCAAAATACTATACTGAAATGCTTTCAAAAGAAAAAGAATTATATCCAATTGATTATCCAGAAATCAGCGTTGAAAAAATGGATAAGACAGGTGTTAAATTTTCTGCCATTATTGTAGTTCTTCCAGAATTTGAAGTTGTAAACTATAAAGGTCTTTCAATTAAAAAAGATAAAGTTTCTGTTACAGAAAAAGAAGTAAATGAAGAACTTGCTAAACTTCAAGAAAGACACGCAAGATTTGTTGAAGTTACGGACAGAGCCGTAAAAGAAGGGGATTTAATTAACCTTAATTACTCAGGAAAACTTGATGGCGTTAAATTTGATGGTGGAACAGCAGAAGACCAAGAACTTACAATTGGTTCACACACATTTATACCAGGATTTGAAGAACAAATGGTAGGAATGACAATTGGCGAGGAGAAAGACATTGATGTTACATTCCCAGCTGAATATCATTCAAAAGAGCTTGCTGGAAAGCCAGTAGTATTTACAGTTAAGGTTCTTGGAATACGTGAAAAAGAACTTCCAACTCTTGATGATGAATTTGCAAAGGAAGTTTCTGAACATGAAAGTCTTGACGAATTAAAGAAGGCAACAAAAGACAAAATTAAGCACGAAAAACAACATCATGCTGAACATTCTGCTGAAGCTAAGTTAATTGATGCTATTGTTGAAGGGGTTGAATTATCAGTTCCAAAACAAATGGTTGAAAAACAACTTAATTATATGGTAAATGACCTTAATGCAAGACTTGCATCACAAGGATTTTCAAAAGAAGCATATTTTGAATTCTTAGGAACAACAGAAGATGCATTTAAGAAAGAAAGAGAAAAAGATGCTGAGAAGTCTGTAAAGACAAGTCTTGTTCTTGAAAGAATTGTTGAAAAAGAAAAAATCGAAGTAACCGAAGCTGAAATTGATGAAAAGGTTAAAGCTCTTGCAGAAATGTATGCTCAAACTGTTGAAAACATCAAGAAAATGCTAGGCAATGAAGGATTGTCTTCTGTAAAACAAGAACTTTTGACAAATAAGGTTATAAACTTCTTGAAAGAAAACAATGAAATTGCATAGACTTATATTGTAAGAAATAAAATTATTAGCAAGGAGAACTTTTATGAAAGAAATGGATTATATGGTTCCTATGGTAATTGAACAAACCAATCGTGGAGAGCGTTCATACGATATTTATTCAAGGCTTTTAGAAGATAGAATAATTTTTATATCAGGCGAAATTAACGATGCAACAGCAAATCTTGCTATTGCACAATTGATATACCTAGAAGGGAAAGATCCGGACAAAGACATTATGATGTACATAAACAGTCCCGGAGGAAGCGTTGTTTCGGGAATGGCAATTTACGATACAATGAATTATGTAAAGTGTGATGTAAGAACAATTTGTGTTGGAATGGCTGCTTCTATGGCCGCTGTATTGCTTGCGTCTGGAACAAAGGGCAAAAGATTTGCTCTTCCAAACAGTGAAATTATGATTCACCAACCATTGGGTGGTGCGCAAGGCCAAGCAAGTGATATTGCAATACATGCTCAACATATTTTAAAGACAAAGAAAAAATTAAATAGCATTTTATCAGAGAAATCTGGTCAAGATATTCAGACTATTGAAAAGGATACTGACAGGGACAATTTTATGTCTGCATCAGAAGCATTAAAGTATGGTCTAATAGACAAGATTTTTGATAAAAGGTAGAAATATTGGAGAATAGAATGGACAACATAACAATTCCTCATTGTTCCTTTTGTGGTAGAAGCAAGGTTGATGTAAAAAACCTTGTTTCAAGCCCAGATGGAGTTACTTACATATGTGATGAATGTGTCAAGGAATGTCAAAACTTAATATTAGAAAAGATTAAGATACAAGCGGAAACCGAAGAAAAAATCGAAGGGAATTCTCCAAGTTTGTTAAAACCAATGGAGATAAAAGCAGAACTTGATAAATATATCGTTGGTCAAGATGATGCAAAGGAAGTATTGTCGGTTGCTGTTTATAATCACTATAAAAGAGTAAGGTATAATACTTCAAATGCAAAACAAGGCAAAGAAGATTTAGATCTTGAAAAAAGTAATATTTTAATTTTGGGACCAACAGGCTCAGGGAAAACATTATTTGCGAAGACTTTAGCTAAAATTTTGCAAGTACCTTTTGCAACGGCTGATGCTACTTGCTTAACAGAAGCGGGATATGTTGGTGAAGATGTTGAAAATATCTTACTTAAACTTGTACAAAATGCAAATTATGATATTAAGGCTGCAGAACGAGGCATTATATACATAGATGAGATTGATAAAATTGCAAGAAAAAGTGAAAATGTTTCAATAACTCGAGATGTGTCTGGTGAGGGTGTACAACAAGCTCTTTTAAAAATTATTGAAGGAACAGTGGCAAATGTTCCACCACATGGAGGAAGAAAGCATCCAAATCAAGACTTTATTCAAATAAACACTTCAAATATTTTATTTATTTGTGGTGGTGCGTTTGTTGGTCTTGAAAAAATTATAGAAAAAAGAAAAGATAATTCAGGTCTTGGCTTTGGTGGTAATTTACAAACAAATAAAGAAGTTGAAGTGTCTGAAGCTTTAAAAGATTGTGAACCACACGACTTGATTAAGTTTGGCTTAATTCCAGAGTTCGTTGGACGTATACCAATTACAGTAAGCCTAGAAGCATTAACCGAAGAAGCTTTGGTGAAGATTTTAACCGAGCCAAAGAATGCATTGATTAAGCAGTACATTGAAATGTTTAGAATGGACAATGTAACGCTTGAATTTAAACAGAATGCAATTGAGTATTTTGCCAAAAAGGCTATTAAGTTACATACAGGAGCAAGAGGTCTTAGAAATATCTTAGAAGACACAATGATACCATTGATGTATAAAGCTCCAAGTGAAAAAAGCCTAGATAAAATTGTAATTAAAGAAGAAGGTTCAGAAATAGTTAGCGAACTCATAAACAAAGAACTTGAACCAGAATTATCTTTGGGTGAAAGAATTGATGAGAATAACAAATGTAAAGTTTCTTAAAAGTGCGACAGCAAAAGATACTTCTTTTGGATTAAAAGAAATTGCTATGGTTGGAAGAAGTAATGTCGGGAAAAGTAGTTTGATAAATTATCTAACAAACACAAAAACGGCGAAGACTTCAAGTGCTCCGGGAAGAACAAGACTAATTAATTATTTTTCAATTAATAATGATGAGTTTTTACTTGTTGACTTGCCAGGATACGGTTATGCAGAAGCCTCAGGGAAAGAAAAATCAACTTGGGGAAATATGATAGAAGGATATATCTCTGGAAATGAAAATCTGAAAAATATTTTATTTTTGGTAGATATTCGTCATAAGCCAAGCAAAGATGATATGCAGATGCTTGGGTTTATGAATTTTTATGCAATTCCTTACACAATAGTCGCAACCAAAAGCGACAAATTGTCAAAATCACAAATAGGGGTTCATAAGCAAATGCTTGCGAAGGAATTGCATGTAGGTGTTGACAATATTTATGTTGTATCTGCATTGAATAAAACTGGCAGAGATGAACTTCTTGCCAGAGTATCACAATTTATTACGGAAGAATAATATGAAAGTTTTTGCATTGTCCGATTTACACCTTTCTTTTGAAAGCGATAAGCCAATGGATGTTTTTGGTGAAAATTGGGAAGATTATGAAAACAGAATAATAAAAAATTGGAACAGCATTGTGGGTTTAGATGACCTAGTAATTATTGCTGGCGATATCAGTTGGGCTATAAAAATTGAAGATACAAAATACGATTTTGATTATATAGATAAGTTAAATGGTAGAAAAGTCATTGTTAGGGGTAATCACGATTATTGGTGGAAAGCAATTGGCGTCGTTCGAGATTGGGTACCGATATCAATATGTGCAATTCAAAACGATGCAATTGATTATGGTGATGTGATAATTTGCGGGAGTCGTGGGTGGCTTATTCACGAACGTGAAAAACAGCCGTCAGCAGAAGACTTAAAAATGATTAACCGAGAATTAATTCGCATAGAAATGTCTTTACAAAAGGCGATTAAGTTAAAAGGTGATTCCGACAAAGAGATTATATGTGTTTTACACTACCCACCATTTAATAGTTATTTAGATGAAAGTGAGTTTACAAAACTAATTGAAAAATACAATGTTAAAAAAGTTGTCTTCGGTCATTTACATGGAAAAAATAAGTATCCTAACGGAATAATTGAAATAAACGGAGTAAATTATTATCTTTCATCTTGTGATAGGGTTAATTTTACGCCAATAGAAATAAAATAAATAGAAAAATCTTACTTTCAGTTTTTCAACAAATGAAATAATTATAAAGAGTTGACTTTTAAAAATAATATGTTATAATGAAATATATAAAAAGGAGAGACCTATGGTGCAAACAGAATTAAGAACTAAATAGACACATAAAACTATTCGGCTGGTTTTATGTGCGTCATACATATAAAACTAGTGAGTTTTATCTATTTTGTGATCAATTTTGTAATTACACATTTTTATATATGATAAAGTTCACTTCGTTTTGGGTGAGCTTTTTTCTTTTGTTTTAAGATGAAAGTTGCTATACTTTATATGTAATATTGCCGAATAATATTATATATTTTAAGGAGGACAAAAATGGCAACACGTTTATCAGACCATTTTACATATAAAAAATTACTTAAAGCTGCTATCCTTCCCATTTTAATGATGATATGTATTTCAACTTATGGCACCATTGATGGATTGTTTATTTCAAACTTTGTAGGAGATACAGCTTTTGCAGGACTTAATTTGATTGGACCTGCAACAATGATTATAGGAGCTATTGGCTTTATGTTTGGAGCTGGTGGTTCAGCATTAGTATCAATGAAATTAGGAGAAGGCAAAAAAGAAGAAGCTAACAAAATCTTTTCTGGAATTGTTTTCTTTGTTATGATTATAGGCATTATTATTTCAGTTGTTTGTTATTTTCTAATGGAAGAAATAGCATTACTATTAGGAGCAACACCTGAAATTTTACCTTACGCAGTGACTTATGGCAAAATCTTTATGATTGGTGAAGTTGCTTTTATGATACAAAACCTTTTCCAAACATTTTGTTCAGTAGCAGAAAAATCTTGGTTAGGATTTGTTCTTTCAGTTATTGCTGGTGTTTTAAACATAGGATTAGATGCTTTGTTTATTCTTGTATTTAAATGGGGGCTTGCGGGAGCTGCAATAGCAACAATTATTGGACAAGCAACAAGTGCAATTATAGCAATCATATATTTTTCAAGAAAAAACAGCAGTTTATTAAAATTAACAAAACCAACATTTAAGGTTAAAGATATTTTGAAAGCAATGACTAATGGTTCAAGTGAATTTTTAAGCAACATAGCAACCGCTGTTGTAGGAATTGCTTTTAATATGCAATTACTAAAATTTGCAGGAGAAAGTGGCATTGTTTCTTACGGAGTTTTAATGCACGTAGGATTTGTATTTAATGCTATCTTTATTGGCTACTCAATTGGAACAGCACCAATCGTTGGTTATCATTATGGATCAAAGAATAATGATGAAATTAAAAACATATTAAAGAAAAGCATAGTTACCAACATTTTAACAGGAATATCAATGACACTATTATCATTAGCATTAGCAATTCCACTAGCAAAATTGTTCGTAGGATATAGTGATAGCTTGGTTGAATTAACTACAAATGCTATGAGAATATATGCTTTCTCATTCATATTGTATGGATTAAATACTTTCACATCATCATTCTTTACAGCATTAAATAATGGTTTAATTTCAGCAATTTCATCAATTTGCAGAACATTATTATTTCAAACATTAACTGTATTGATATTACCATTAGTATTTGGATTAAATGGTATTTGGTTTGCCATTTTAGTAGCAGAGATATTAGCTATTGGATTAAATTTAGCGTTGTTATTAACAAATAATAAGAAATATAAATATTAAAAAATTTTCAGTAGGTATGAAATGGGAATTGGAGTTTATTAATAAATTTAAATATTATATAGGAGGTAGAATTATGACAAAAATTATAGCTATATGTGGTAAAATTTGCTCAGGCAAATCTTACTATGCTCAAGAGTTAAAGATAAGAGAAAAGGCAGTTATTTTATCTTGTGATGAACTAACAGATGTTTTATTTGATAACAATTTGGGAGATAAACACGATGATATGTCTAAGCGAATATGGAAATATTTGCTTAAAAAGGCTGAAGAAATAATAAAAATCAACACTAATGTAATTTTAGATTGGGGATTTTGGTCAAAAAATGATAGAAATTATATTAATGATTTTTTCAATTCAAAAAACATTATTATTGAATGGCACTACATAAATATTGATGATAAATCTTGGCAAAAGAATATTGATGAAAGAAATCAAAGAGTTTTATCTGGGAATGGCGGTAGTGATTATTATCTAGACGTTGGTCTTATGAAAAAATTGTTGTCAAAATGGGAAGAGCCAAGCAAAGAAGAAATTGATATATGGTTTGATTTTAAAAGATAATAAATGAATCAATCACATATAATCAATTAAAAATAGATTGGGGAGTGTTATGGAAAATTTTGAAATAATAACAGTAACAAATAAAAACAGGCAAGATGTTAATCAGTTTCTTTTAGATAATTGGTATTCAACTGATATTATAATAAGAGGTGAAGTTGTTGACGGAACTAATGTAGAGGGCTTTATCGTTTATGATAAAAGTAGAATAGTAGGTTTAATTACATATATCGTTTATAACGATGTTTGCGAAATTGTAACATTAAATAGTTTAGAAGAAAACAAAGGTATTGGAACTGCTTTGTGTAATAAATTAAAAGAAGTCGCAATTGATAATAATTGTAGATTAATGAGATTAATTACTACAAATGACAATTTAAAAGCTTTTGGTTTTTATCAAAGGAGAGGCTTTGTATTAACAAAATTATACCCAAATGCAATGGAACAAGTAAGAAAAATAAAAGATATTCCCCTTATTGGAGAAAATAATATTCCATTAAGAGATGAGCTGGAGTTGGAATTTGCGTTGAAATAGTAAGGCTTTGTTTTTATTGAAAGTTTTAAGTCGACTATATTTTAATTTGATTAATACATTAAATATGATATAATTAATAAAGAATCTTAAAGGAGATAACTTAATGCAAGTCATAAGTGGGAAGTACAGAGCAAGAAAACTAACAAGTCCAGATTCTGCAAGGCCAACTTTGCAAAGAATAAAAATTTCTACATTTAGTTTAATACAAGAATTTGTAAAAGAAGATATTGAGGTACTTGATCTATTTGCTGGAAGTGGTGCTCTTGGCATCGAGTGTTTAAGCCGTGGAGCAAAGTATGTTGATTTTGTTGAGTTGGATAAAAAGGCTTGTGAATGTATAAAGAAAAATATGAGAGATATTGATTCTTCTCTTTATTCTATTATGAATACAGATTACAAAGATGCGTTAAATAAGTTGTCAAAAAACCAGAGAAAGTATGATATAATATTTATTGATCCACCATATGAAAATGGTTTTTATATTCCAGCGGTTGAAATTATAGAAAGGTATAATTTAGTAAAAAATGATGGAATAGTAGTTGTCGAAAGCTTAAAAAATAAGCCAATGGATTTTAAATTAGAAGATTTTAAGATTTATAAATCAAGAGATTATGGTATTACAAATATAACAATATTAAAAAGGGTTGAAGAATAATGGATATTTATGATAAAATTTCTGCACTTGAAAGAGAACTTTCATGTGCAACAAGTTTGGTTTTTAGCAAAAAAAGTGCGGTAGATGTGTCAAAGTGTGAATCTCTTTTACAGGATATAAAAAGAGCGTTGCCTGCGTCAATTCAAGAGGCATCATATATAATCTCTCAAAAAGATGCTATTGTTTCTAGCGCTGTTGCGCAAGCTGAGTTAATCGAAAAAGAGGCGTGTGCAAAGGTAAAAGAAATGTTAGATGAATCAAACATTGTATCAAAGAGTAAAGAGATAGCAGACAAATCATTGAGAGATACCGAAATAAAATGTTCTGCAATGGTAGAAAATGCACAACAAAAGATTGATTTAATGCTAAAAAACATTGAAGAATATTTAATGGATAGTTTAAGAATTATACGAAATAACAGAGAAGATTTGGCTGGTGAGATTCTAAAAAGGAAGTCTTAGAATATGATAAATGAAACACCGTAGGCAACTAGGCCACTTAAAATTGTTTGTAAGCACTTTATCTTTAAAAGGTAAAGTGCTTTAATTTTACATTCATTTAAAAAGGTGAGGGTCTGAATAAAAATTGAAAGACCACCAAAAGATATTAGACAGGTAGAAAACACGAGCTTTAATTTATTATCACTTGAAGACGCAAGTTCTGCTAGACCTCTTGTCATTTCCACAAATCCACTGGATATCCCTTTTGCAAAAGAATTGTCAATATTTATCATATTAAAAACTTTTTCTAAATTATTTGAAATAAATCCTAAAATTTTTAAGTCGTATGCCATATCAATAAACATATAAAAGATGGAAACATAAATAGCAACGGTAAGAATAGAAGTAATGGTTGAGGTAGTTGATTGAGTCAATAAGTTCTCGCATTTTTCACTTTTAAATCTGTCGCTATATTCATTAACTTTAGGAGATCTTATTGATAGAATGAGCCCAGCTAAAATACAACCTACTATATGACAGATAAAAATTGCGACTCCAAGTTTAACAGAGTTAAATAAGGCTCCGCCGACTGAGCCTATAACAAAAATTGGCCCACTTGTTGAACAAATTGTAATCATTTTTTTTGCATCGACTTTGCTTATAATATTAGATTTTTCAAGTTCTCCAATAATTTTTGCCCCAACAGGATATCCACATAAAATACTCATTATTAGGGCATAACTAGTAACAGGCGGAACTTTAAATATCTTACAGATTGGTTTCCTAAAAAAGTTTATCATTTTATCAAGCGTGCCAAGTCCAAATATAATTTTACTGACAAAAAAGAATGGTAAGAGCGATGGCATGACCGAATTGTAAAATAAGCTGGTACCAGAAAGAATACTGTCTATGTATTTAGTTGGATTTACAATAAGCAAAACAATAGCAACAAGTAAAAGTATTCCAACGATGTTTGTTGTTAGATTGGCTAAAGTTCTTATTTTTTTGTTGCTAGAAACATCATTTAGTGGTATATTAATTGTAGAAGTCATAATATAATCTTATGAAAGGAGAATCGGAAGTTATGAATAATGAACGCCCAAAGATTGCGTTTGCGTTGGGTTCTGGTGGGGCGAAAGGTTTTGCACACATCGGTGTGTTGAGAGCTTTTGAAGAGTTGGGAATAAAACCGGATTTGGTTGTTGGTTCGTCAATGGGGGCAATAGTAGGAGCCTGCTATTGTTTAGGTGTTGATGTTGATACAATGGAACAAAGAGCGAGAGATCTGTCAACTACTAAGATTTTAGATATTAAATTACCTAATAATTATGGTTTTGTTAAAGGTGACAAGGCCGAAAAGGTGATTAGAGAGTTTTTGCAAGTAGGTGAAGAAGACTCGGTGTCTTTTGAAGATTGTAAAATTCCGTTTGCTTGTGTCGCTGCGAATTTAAGCGTGCCAAATATTGTTGATTTGACAAATGGAGATTTATTAAAGTCTATCAGGGCAAGTTTTTCAATAAATGGAGTGTTTCAGGCGGTTGAAATTAATGGTAAAAAACTTACAGATGGTGGCATTTTATGCCGTGTTCCTGTTGATCTTGCAAGGAAACTGGGGGCTGATATTGTAATTGCGATTGATTGCACAGGAAAGACAATGCCTGAAGATATTGAAAGTAATAGTTATATGGATACAATTGCAAGGATTTTTACCGTAATGGATTATGAAATCAGCAAGCACGAAATACGAAGATCAGATTTTTTAGTTACTATGCATCAGCCAAATGTTAGCAGTATAAGAATTAAAAATGTGAAAGAAAGTATTGAAATAGGGTACGGGGCGGTAATGGATAACGCAAACGAATTAAAAAGAATAATACAAACATGGGAATAAAAAGGAGAGTACTATGGAAGAAAATGTAATTGGAGATATTTCTTCAAGCATAGAAAAAGAAATAATTGAAAGTAAAAATCAATTTAAAAAGCGATTGCCAGAAATAGTTGTAACGCTTTGTGCGTTGCTTGTTGACGTTGTGCTATTATGTTTTGGTTGCTGTGATATCTTAACCTTTTCATTGATATTTTTTGGGGCTGTTTGGAACTTCTTTATGAAAGGCAATAAATTATTCGCTTGCGTGCTTGCGTTTGTTGTATGTACAATTTTTGCGCTGATTTCAATAAGGCTAAAAATGTATGGAAGTGCTTTTTTACACATTTGCTTTTATTTACCTACACAACTTATCTACTTTTATGAGAACCAAAAAATTGAAGATGTTAGCATAAAATATAACAAACAATTGTCGAAAGCGGGCAGTGTTGGAGCGGTTGTAAGTATGTGGCTATTCACTTTGTCTTTGGCTTTTGTTTTGTATGAGGTGGGCGAGCCATTCTACATTATTGATAGCGTAAGTGTAGCTCTTTTAGCATTCAGTGTGTTTTTGAGTAATGGCGAATACAGAGAGTATTGGTTTGCAAGAATTACAGCGTGCGGAGTTAGTATGATTGTTTGGCTTTATGTCGCTTTTACGACATCTCTAACAAATGGAAGTTTAGTAATTGCTTTGTTGTTTTTAATGTATACAGTTATGGACACTATTCATTATCTTGCTTGGAGAAATCACAAAGATTTAAAAGTTGAAGAAATAGAAGAATAGATTATTAAGGTCGGGGCTTGTATTTGTCTAACCTTGTGGCTAAATATAAAGTGAATTACACAATTGACATTTTTACTTTTTGTGATATAATAGCCGTGAAAAATATACTAACATTAAAGAATAGTGTTATGTATTAATTTATTTTTTAAGGAGAAAATTATATGGAAATAAGTGGTGGAAGTCCTAAATGGATATGGGTAGTAATAGTTTTAAGCTTTTTGCTTTTCTTAGCGTTTGTCATAGAAGAAATAATTACAGGGGAACTATTTCTCACCTATATAGTAATTGCTTTTTTGCTATTTTGGGCAATAAAGAGTGCTATTGATTTTATTAAAAATCGTAAAGCTAAGCCAAGGCTGAAGTGGTTAAAAGAAAATAGTGATGTACGTGTTGCATATGGAAATAAAATTAATAGCCTTATAGATTTTAGTTTTAATTTTGGCGAAATTGGGTCGGTGAAAAGTGAAAATATTGATTGCGAATTTGTGCCAAGGTTGAGCAATGATGTTAACGACAAGGAATCAATAAAGTATTCTATTAATACATTGAAAGAGTGGTCTGAAATAATTGAAAAAAACAAAAATTATTTTGTTAATTATATAATGTATCAAGTGCTTGTGTCGGCATCAGAGGTGGATATTAAATTTTGGAAAGATTATAGAAAAAACAAAGAGCAAATATCAGACGAAGATAGCTTTAAAGAGTTTAAGAATATAGTTAATCAAGAAACTTTTAAAGATTTAGATAAATATTTAGAAATTGGCACACAACAATCAATTAAAGAGGTTTATGACAAGTTTGATTTCTTTGATTATGATGGATTTATGAAGGGTTTAACATTAGGTGCTTTTATAAGTGCGGATGGTCTTTTGGGTTTTACGGTAAAAGATAAATACTGTTCCGTTATTGATGTCGTTGTAGCCTTTGATAAGGAATTAAATGATGTTGAATATGTTAACGAAGTGGATAGAGATGTGTTATACATCACAAAAAAATAAACATAGTAAAGTGTTTATAGATGTAAATAAAAAATATTTGTATTTGATAAATCAAGAATTTAAATGTATCGATGATACTTGGATATAATCTTAATTTTTAAATTTTAAAAGGAGCCTGCGGGCTCCTTTTTTGTGTATTTATATGTTTTAAATTTTCTTCATTCCTATTGTAAAATCACTTAATGCACTATAAGTATCCTTTATACAAGAATATATTTTAGATGCTTTTAAGTCGAAATCGACAATGTTTTTTGTTAAGTTGTTTAATTTTAAGTAATCTTTTTTGCAAGTTAAAAGCAAACTTTGTGGAAGAGAACTTAAAAGACGTGTTTGATTTTTATTAATTGCAAGAATTTTTAAATATTCAGTTGTATTCGACTTTGCGCTTGAAACGTCACTTTTTGTAATATTTAAAAGACAATTAAACAAAATTCTTTTGATTTTCCCGCTAGGGTATCTTTTAGTAGTTATGCTGTTTATTCGGTCAGTGATATTACAGGTTTGATTAATTTTTTCAATTATTCTAAATTCAAGTCCCTCTGAAATGCCATTTATGTTAGATAAATCCATTATATTCATAGATTTTATTTTGTATTCGATTAGTTTTTCTACGGCAGTTGAAAAGTTGTAATCATTTTCGTTTTCAATACAGTAAATAGGTGAGTTGTTTGTAAAATCTTGAAAATGATGGTCTTTTATTAATTCACGAAGTGCAGTTGCGCTTGAAAGAGAGGTCGTTGATGTATCGTTGTAATTATTTATTCTTTTTATTGTATAAGGTTTAATTTTTGAATTTGTATTTTTAATCGCTCTTATATACTCAACAGCAAGAATGTTGTTTGGTGAGCATAGAATTTCGCTTGTGCTCACCGCAGAAGATGCAAAAGATTTGCCAGATTTTAAATCATCTCGAATTTGGTCATATTCGATTTCTTTCTCTGCTTCTTGCTTTAAAATGTCGATGTCTCCACATTCACTACCGAAAATTAGAGTATCAACGCTTCCAATTGAGTTTAAAATTTTAATTGCACCATAAGCAAAGTCTGGAGCGCTTGAAAGGGCGTAAATGGTAGGGAGTTCAATAACAATGTCAGCACCGGCTTTAATTGCGTGTGTTGCACGTGTATATTTATCAATAATTGCAGGTTCGCCACGTTGAACAAAATTTCCACTCATTAAGCAAATTAAAGGAGCTTTTGAGATTGTTTTTGCGTGTTTAATAATTAACTCATGACCTTTTGTAAAAGGATTGAATTCGCAAATAATTGCATTAAATTTCATAAAATTTCTCACTTTTTATTGATTATTTTAAAAGTTGCGTTTATAATACATAATTGTAGCAAAAAATAAAATATAAATCAAGTGGAGATATGTATGGAGAAGAAAAATCCTTTTAATTTTTTAATAGAAAGAGCAAAGTCTTTTAACAACAAGACATTAGTTTTCCCAGAAGGTGAAGATGAAAGAGTCGCAAAAGCAATAGAGATGATAGTAGAAAATGATACTTGTAAAGTTGTTGTATTAGGTGGTTCAGAGAAGGTAAGAAGTGTGTTCAGAGCCGATGTGTTAGCAAAAGTGCAGTTTATTGATACAACAATCAATGATCAACAAAAAGATAAATATGCAAATGCGCTTTTTGAATTAAGGAAAGCGAAAGGTTTAACTATTGAACAAGCTGAAAAACTTGTAAGTCAACCAATATATTATGGCGCTATGATGGTTCAACTTGGCGATGCTGATGGAATGGTTGCAGGTGCAGTTTTACACTCTGCCGATGTTATGCGACCAGTATTTCAAATTATAAAGCAAAGAAAAGATATTGTGAAAGCGTCAAGTTTCTTTATTATGGAAGTGCCGGAGGGAAAACCTTTCGGTGAAAATGGTTTTATGATTTTTGCAGACTGTGCAGTTAATCAATATCCAAATGCTGAAGAACTTGCAAGTATAGCACTTGCTAGTCGTGATAGTGCAAGAGATTTGTGTGGTATGACTCCTAAAATTGCAATGCTTTCATATTCAACAGCTTCAAACGGTTCAGATGATGAAACTATTATAAAGATTAAAAAAGCCATTGAAATATTCAAGGAAAATGACAGCGAAACAATCATTGATGGGGAGATGCAATCAGACACTGCAATTCTTCCAAGTACAGCAGTAAGAAAAATGCCAGGAAGTAGATTACAAGGTGATGCAAATGTATTGATTTTCCCAGATATAAACGCTGGAAATATTGGATATAAACTTGTGCAACATTTTAGCGGTGGACGTGCAGTTGGTCCAATCTTACAAGGCTTAAATAAACCAGTAAATGATTTAAGCAGGTCTTGTACAGCCGAAGAAATTTATTTGACTTCGGTTATCACATTATTACAAACAGCAAATAATTAATTTAAAAGGAGAAAATATTATGAAAATACTAGTATTAAATGCAGGAAGCAGTACATTAAAGTTTCAATTATTAAACACTGAAACCGAAGAGGTACTTGCAAAAGGAAATGTTGAAAGAATTGGTGAAGGAGCTGATGTTTCATTCATTTCTTACAAGGCTAATGGAAATTCTAAGAAAATCTTTGAAGAAATTAAAGATCACAAGGATGCTATGCAATTATTGATTAAAACAATTACCGATTCAGAAATTGGTGTTATTCAATCAATAAGTGAAGTTGAAGCGTTTGGCCACAGAATTGCAAACGCTGGACCAAACTACTTCGATCCAACACTTGTAGATGCAAAGGTTTTGAAAGAATTTAAAGAGAATATTGATTTTTCACCATTGCATATGCCAGGTGGAATTGCTGGAATTGAAGCGTGTTTAGAAATCGCTCCAGAAATCCCAAGCGTAGCAGTGTTTGACGTTGGTTTCCACAAGACAATGCCAGATTATGTTTACAGATATGCAATTGACAATAATTACTATGAAAAGTACGGCGTAAGAAGATATGGTGCACACGGAACAAGCCACTACTTTGTTGCCAATGAATGTGCAAGGTTTTTAAACAAACCAATTGAAGACTTAAAAATTATTACTTGTCATTTAGGTGGTGGGGCTTCAATTTGCGCTGTTAAGAATGGTCAAAGCTTTGATACTTCAATGGGTATGACTCCGCTTGAAGGAATTATGATGAACACTCGTTCGGGTGATATTGATGCAAGTGTTGTTGAGTTCTTGTGTAAGAAAGAAGGTTTAACAGTAAGCGAAGTAATCAAAAAATTCAACAAAGAAAGCGGTATTTATGCTATTAATAACGGCGTTTCTGACATGAGAGAATTAACAGACCCAGCAAATATCAACAATGAGTCTGTTCAACTTGCATTAAAGATGTACGCATACAGAGTAAAAAAATATATCGGCTCATACACAGCAAGTATGAATGGTGTAGACGCAATTGTATTTACGGCAGGAATTGGTGAGTACACACCTGAACTTCGTGAGTTGATTTTAAAAGATATGGAGTTCTTTGGTGTTGAGCTTGACAATGAAAAGAACTATAATGCGCCAAGAGGTGAAAATTTTGTAATTTCAGCAGAAGGCTCAAAGGTTAAGGTTTGCATAATACCTACAAATGAAGAATTGGTTATTGCAAAACAAACCGAAAAGTTGGTTAAGTAATTATTACTGTTTAATAAAGAGAAGTTGATAGGATTTAATAAAATATTATTTTAATTATTTTTGATTTTCCAATTGACAAATTTTAATATGTGTAATATAATAGCATATGCTTTGTAAAAGAATTTGAAGTAGGAGGAAAGACAATGGCAGTTCCAAAGAGTAAGATATCTAAATCTAAAGGAAGATCAAGAATTGCAAACTGGAAGGCAAATGCCCCAACAGTTGTAGATTGCCCACAATGCCATCAATCAAAGGTTGCTCATAGCGTTTGTGCTAAGTGCGGATATTATGATGGACAGAAAAAAGTAGAAGTTTCTTCAGACAAGAAGAGTAACTAATTCCTTCTTTTTTACATCTGATTACAATTTAAGGTAATCCAACAAAATGTTTGTAAACAAAAGCATCTAAGAATTTTCTTAGGTGCTTTTATATTTTTAAAATTAATATTTATTTGTTTGCGTACTATTAATATTTATAGTATAATTATATTATGAATGTTTGTATTTAAAATACTTTGCTAGGAGAAAAAGAAAATATGGAAAAAATGAAAATAGTTCTTGATGGGTTTGGTGGCGATAACGCCCCAAAAGAAATTGTCCTTGGAGCGATAGACGTTGTAAACACTTTCAACGATGTAATAGTTGTTATTGTTGGAAAACAAGATGTTATTCAAGGCATAATTGAAGAGGCGGGATACAAAGGTAACAATATTGAGGTCGTGAATGCAACCGATGTAATTTCTAATAACGAATCACCAACAATGGCAATCAGACAAAAAAAAGATAGTTCTTTGGTTGTTTCTCTTGATTATATTAACGAACACCCAGAAGAACGAATTGCAGGTTTTGTTTCAGCAGGCTCAACTGGTGCTGTGTTGACAGGGGCATTATTAAAACTTGGAAGATTAAATGGTATTAAAAGACCAGCACTTGCTCCACCACTTCCAAATTTAAAAGGTGGGAAAACTCTTTTGATTGATTGTGGTGCTAATATGGACAGTAAACCAGAGTTTTTATGTCAATTTGCTCTTATGGGCTCAATTTATATGAGGCAAATGTTCGGGGTTGAAAATCCAAGAGTTGCATTACTTAATGTTGGGGTTGAAGACAAAAAGGGTAATGAATTATGCCACGAAACTTTTGCAATGTTAAAAGAAATGAAGACAATCAACTTTGTTGGAAATATGGAAGCAAGAGATTTAATGAGTGGTGATTATGACGTCGTTGTTACCGATGGATTTGCAGGAAATGTTGCATTAAAATCGACTGAGGGAACTGGGTTATTCATCTTAAAGACTTTAAAGCGTGAGATTAAGGCTGGTGGATTGCGTGCAAAGATTGGATATTTGCTTATGAAAAAAGCACTGAAAAACTTAATGAAAGAACTTGATTACAATTCTATTGGAGGATCGCCATTCTTAGGGTGCAAAAAGGTTGTTATAAAATCTCACGGTTCATCTGACAGAAAGTCAATACTTGGGTCAATGACTCTTTGCAGAGATATCTATAAGGCAGGATTTGTAGAAACACTTGAAAAAGAATTAGACCTAATTCAAGAAAGGACAGAGGAATAATGAATCGAACAGAAATTGCAAAAATTGAAGAGATAATTGAATATAAATTTAGAGATAAAAGTTTATTGGAAATTGCTTTTACTCATTCAAGTTATGCAAATATCAATCATACGAAAAGTAATGAAAGATTAGAGTTTTTGGGCGATACGGTATTAAGTACTATTATCAGCGAGAAAATTTACTTTGATATGGATTATAACGAAGGGCAGTTGTCAAAACTTCGTTCCAATATCGTTTCAATGCGCCCACTTGCACTGTTAATTGAAAGTTTAGGATTAATTGATTTTCTTCAATATTCTGGTTCAAGCAATAGGGCAAATATAACAGATAATATGAAAGCGGATTTAATGGAATCAATTATCGCAGCAATTTACATTGATGGTGGATTGGAAGAGGCAAAAAAATTCGTTAAAAAGAAATTTTTCCCAATTATTACTGAAATGGAAAAGTTGAAAGTATTGGAAGATTCTAAATCATATTTACAAGAACAATTAAAAAATGAATCAATTAAATATACAACAACAAAAACTGGAAGCGACCATAATCCAACATTTACTGCAACTGTTATAATTAATGGAGTTGCAATGGGTAGAGGGGTTGGTAGTTCAAAAAGACAAGCCGAAAAATTAGCAGCGTCAGAAGCAATAAAGAAACTTACAAAGGTTTAGGAAAATTTTATGAAGTTTAAAAAAATGGAAATCTATGGATTTAAATCATTTGCAGATAAAGTGCAGGTGCAATTTGAATCAGGCGTAACTGGAATCGTTGGACCTAATGGGTGCGGGAAAAGTAATGTCGCAGACTCTATTAGATGGGTCCTAGGTGAGCAAAGTGCAAAGGCTCTTCGTGGGTCTAGTATGCAAGATGTAATTTTTAACGGAACAGAGAAAAGAAAACCGCAAAGTTTTGCAGAAGTTGCATTATACTTTGATAACACTGAAAAGATCTTTAATGTTGATTATGACGAGGTTGTTTTAAGCAGAAAACTTTATCGCTCTGGCGAAAGCGGTTATGCAATTAACAAAACTCCTTGCAGGCTTAAAGATGTACAAGAGTTGTTGCGAGATAGTGGAATGGGCAGAGAAAGTTATTCCATTATTGGACAAGGACGAATTGATGAACTTTTAAGTGCAAAACCAGAGGACAGGCGTGCGGTGTTTGAAGAGGCTGCGGGGATTTCAAAGTTAAAAAATAGGAAACAAGAATCATTAAAGAGGTTAAATAATACACAAGAAAATTTAATTAGAATTAATGACATATTGCACGAACTTGAAATTCAATTAGGGCCTTTGGCTTCGCAAGCAGAAACTGCAAAGAAGTATTTAGATTTACGTGAAAGATTAAAATTTTTAGAAGTTAACAATTATATTTACCAATACGATACATCAAGTTCTCAAAAAGAGGCAATAAACAATCGTCTTAATGGTATTAACGAAGAGATTGAATTAAAGACAAGAGAATTTGATGAAACGGTAGATGAGTATAATGTTACAGCAAGACAAATTGATGCAACAGATGACACAATTTCAGCACTAAGAGATGAACTCTTAAACTTGACAGTAGGACTGGAAAAGCAAGCAGGAGAAACTAAATTATTGCAAGAAAAAATCACAACTTTAAAATCAAGAAGAGATGAACTTTCTGCAATAATTGAAGAAGACAGTAAAGAATTTGAAGAACTAAATGAATCTTTGAAAAAATCGAATCAAGATAAAGAATTAAAGGATTTGATATTAGATGAACTATTACAAAATATTAACGAGCTTACTATTGAATTAGAAAATTTAGACACACGTATAAGTTCAAGAGAAAATATCGCCGAAGAAAACACACAAAAATTAGTAGAAAGTCTTGGTAAACTTGGAGATATTAAAGCCCAAATTTCAAGTTTACTAGCTGAAATTAAATCGGTAGAAGATAAGATTGAAGACCAAATCAATGAACAAAATGAAATCGAAGAAACAATTGCGTCTAACAATTGTGATTTAGAAATTTCAGTTAAAGCAATTCAAGAGCTAACAGATTCAAGGAACTCCGCATTAGAGCAACAACGAATTGAAAAGCAAAACAACATTAAACTTGCCTACAAACAGGCTGGCATTGAAGAAGATATAAAAGACATTATAGGCGAGTACAGAAGTGCTCAAAGCAAAATGCATTTAATGAAAGAAATGCAAAAAGAGAACGAAGGTTATGTCGCATCTGTTAGAAAACTTTTACAAGAGGCACAAAACAACAGTTCGCTTGGTGGTAAATTTGTCAATGTTGTTGCAAAATTAATGACAGTTCCAGAAGAATACGAAGTCGCCATTGATATGGCACTTGGCAGTGCTGTGCAGAACGTTGTTACTAAGAACGAGGAAGATGCAAAGGCAGTTATTCAATATTTAAAAGATAATAATGCTGGTCGTGCAACTTTTCTTCCTATGACAAGTGTAAAGCCAAGGCGAATTGCCGATGAGTTTATTAATGCCATAAACAACTTTAATGGTGTTAGAGGTATTGCGAATAAATTAATTTCGTTTGATAGTGAATACGAAGATGTGTTCAGTTCATTGCTTGGATCTACTGTTATTGTTGATGATATGGATTCGGCTGTGTCGCTTGCAAAAGCAACAAGATATTCGTTTAAAATTGTAACCCTGGATGGCGATGTTATCAATCCGGCAGGTACAATAAGTGGTGGTAGTAAAAAGGTTCAGGCGGTTTCGTTAATTGGAAGAGAAAGAGAAATCCAAGAAACCGAGCAACTTTTAATAGAATTAGAGAAAGAAAAGGCTGAAAAAGAACAGGAATTAGTTGTAGTAAAAGCCGAGCAAGAAGCTTTTGATACAAAGATGAACGAATTAGATGAAAGTCTAAAAAATATTGAAATTTCGCTTGCAAAAGAACTTGAAGCAAATAAACAACTAATAGCAAAGAATGAGAAGTTAAAAGCCGATTTAGAAGAAATTATAAGTGTAATAGAAAATTTAGAAGACAATAAGAAATCTCTTCTTGAACGATTGAATGCTTTTAAAAAGTATGAAGACGATATTAACAATGGCGGGGTAGATGAAAACTCTGTTAAAGACCCAGAAATTTATTTACTAAAGAAAAAACGCTCAGATGTTAATGATGAATTGACTGAATTAAAGATTAAAAAAGCTGGAACTGAAAGTCAAATTGTATCAATAGATGGTGAAATTTTAAGACTTAATGATACTATTGAAAAAACTAACAAAGAAATTCGATATAATAAGGTTGAATTGCAAAGATGTTTGACAGATTTGAGCGAATTAGAAGATGAATTTTCAAGTGTAGTTGACAAAAAGGCGTATGATGAAAATGTTGCATCACTTCAATCAACCCGAGATAAGCTTGCAAATTTTGATGTTACAAAGAAAGAATTATCTCAAAAACTATCTCAATTGTCAGAGCAAAAGCTTATATTAAATACGGATTTACAAAGAGCAAATGATAGGAAATACAAAGAAGAAAACTTGCTTGTAAAAATTGATTCAGATATTGAAATAATGCAAGAAAGAGTTTGGGAAGAATATGGTTTAACGTATGCGACGGCACTTGAATATAAGATTGATAATCACGATATTGACAGCGGAATGCAAGAGAGTGCAAAGTTAAAACGTCAAATTCAAAGTCTAGGAAGTGTTAATGTAAACGCTATTGAAATGCTTAGCGATGTAACTGCAAGATTTAACGATTTATCTTCTCAACGAGATGATTTAATTAATGCGGAGAATGACTTGACAAAAATTATAGATAGCTTAACCGCAGAGATGGAAAGTAAATTCAAAACAGAGTTTGATAAAATTAATACAAACTTTCAAGGTGTATTTAAAGAATTATTTGGTGGGGGGCGAGCAGAACTTAAACTTGCCGATCCAGAAAATCCACTTGAATGTGGTATCGATATTGCAGCAGAGCCAACAGGTAAAAAGTTGCAAAATATAACTTTACTTTCTGGTGGTGAGCGTGCATTAACGGCTATTGCAATATTGTTCGCAATATTAAAACTAAAACCAATGCCGTTCTGTGTTTTAGACGAAATTGAGGCTGCGCTAGATGATGCGAACGTCGAAAGATATGCAAGGTATTTGAAAAGATTTTCAAATTATACACAATTTATTGTTATTACTCACAGAAAGCCAACAATGGAACTTGCTGATACATTGTATGGTGTAACAATGGAAGAAAGAGGAGTCTCAAAAGTTGTATCTGTTCAACTTTCAGAAGCAATTAAAAATTCAGCAAAAGCAAATTAATAATAAAGGCGAATAAAATGGGAATATTTAGTAAATTATTTAATGGACTAAAAAAGACGAAGACTGCATTAAGTGAAAAACTTAAATATGTGTTTTCAAAAAATGAGTTGGATGATGATTTCTTTGAAGAGTTAGAGTATGTATTAGTGTCAAGCGATATTGATGCTGAAACAACTGAGGCCATTATTGAAGAAATGCGAGATAGAGCAAGACAGAGGCTTACTAAAAACGCAGATGATGCAAAAGAAATATTAAAAGAAATTTTAATTGAAAAACTTGAGGAAAATGAACTTGATGAGTACGAATACCCATTAGTTATTATGGTGGTAGGTGTTAATGGTGTTGGCAAAACAACTACCATTGGCAAACTTGCGAACTATTTTGTAGAAAACAAAAAGTCAGTTGTTATTGCAGCAGCGGATACTTTTCGAGCTGCTGCAAGTGAGCAACTTGCAGTTTGGGCAGACCGAGCAAAAGTGAAAATCGTAAAAAGTGAAGAGGGTACTGATGCTGGTGCGGTTGTGTTTGATGCTATAAAAAGTGCAAAAGCAAAAAATACCGACGTCGTGATTATTGATACAGCAGGCAGACTTCACAACAAGTCTAATTTAATCGAAGAGTTAAAGAAGATATCAAGGATTGTTGAAAGAGAGTATTCAGAAGCAAATTATCACAAGTTTTTGGTATTAGATGGAACAACTGGTCAAAATGCTTTTAATCAATTAGAAGCCTTTGACGAGGCTGTTGATGTTACCGATTTAGTTGTAACAAAACTAGATGGAACAAGCAAGGCTGGGTTCTTGGTTGGTCTTCAAGGCAATTATTCAGTTCCTATCCGCTATGTTGGAGTGGGCGAAGGAATTGACGATTTGCTTGAATTTAATGCAAAAGATTTTGTTGATTCAATTATATAAAAACTATTGACAAAAATAAATAATAGGTGTATACTGCTGTTTGTAAAGTTGAAGTGCTTTACAAATATATGGTAAAGATAGAGAATGAAACTTACTGAAAAGTTAATCACAATTAAGCAATTAGATGTCTATGGGAATATGCTTACAACAAAACAAAAGGAGACTTTGGAAGGTTATTTGTTGTATGATATAACATTGTCAGAACTAGCATCGTTGCATAACACTTCAAGGCAGGCGATATTTGATACTATTCAAAAAACCATAAAATCACTTTCAGAACTTGAAGACAAGCTTGGAATTGTTGCAAGAAATGAAAAATTGTTGCAAGAAATTGAGAATATTAATTGTTTAGATGAAAAAACCAAGTATGCACTAGAAAGAATTAAAGACTTGATAAATTAGGAGTTATGTATAAATGGCTTTATTTGAGGGGTTAAATGAAAAACTAAATCATATTTTCTCAAAGCTTACACATCGAGGGAAGCTGACTGAACTTGAAATCAAAAATGCAATGAGAGAAATTCGTATTGCACTTTTGGAAGCTGATGTGAATTACAAGGTTGCCAAAGATTTTATCAACTCGGTTACCGAAAAGGCGGTTGGTGAAAAGATTTTGGAAAGCCTTTCACCTGCTCAGCAAGTTATTAAAATTGTAAGAGATGAATTAACCGAATTGATGGGTGGTTCAAATGCAAAACTTGCTGTAAGCTCTGCTCCACCAACAATTATTATGATGTGTGGTCTGCAAGGTGCTGGTAAAACATCTATGTGCGGAAAACTTGGGCTTTATTTAAAGAAACAAGGCAAAAAACCATTGCTTGTAGCGTGCGATATTTATCGACCTGCTGCAATAGACCAATTGAAGATTGTAGCAAAAAGTGCAGGAGTTGATTTCTTTGAAGAGGGAACAATTAACCCAGTCAAAATCTCACAAGATGCAATTAATTATGCAAAAAAGAACGCACTTGACACTGTGATTATTGACACCGCTGGACGACTTCAAATTGATGAAAAGTTGATGGATGAATTGTCTGACATCAAATCTGCTGTAAAACCTGATGAAATTCTTTTAACTGTTGACGCAATGGTCGGACAACAATCTGCCGATGTTGCACTTGCGTTTAATGAAAAGTTAGATGTAACTGGTGTCATTTTAACGAAACTTGATGGTGATACAAGGGGTGGTGCAGCGTTAAGTATTAAAGCTGTTACAGGAAAACCAATTAAGTTTTGTGGCGTGGGTGAAAAAGTTGGTGATTTTGAACCGTTCCATCCAGACCGTATGGCAACAAGAATTCTTGGCATGGGTGATGTTTTAACTCTTATTGAAAAGGTTGAACAAACTGTCGATGAAAAAGAGTTAAAAGCAATGGAAGAAAAACTAAGAAAAAATTCTTTCACCTTAGCAGATTTTATGGTTCAATTTGAGCAAATTCAAAAAATGGGAAATCTAACTGACTTGGTTGGAATGATACCAGGACTTGGGGCTCAATTAAAGGGACAAAAGATTGACGAGTCAAAGTTGAAAAAATTCAAAGCGATGATTCAATCAATGACTCCAGCAGAAAGAGAAAATCCAGACCTAATTAAAGGCAATCAAAAGAAAAGAATTGCAAACGGAAGTGCTACAACTATTCAAGACGTTAATATGCTATTAAAACAATATGAGCAAACTAAGTTGATGATGAAAAATATGAATAGCGGAAAGATGTCAAAATTGATGGGAATGGGCGGAACAAAATTTAAATATAGATAAGGTATTACTAACGAAAGTTATTATATACAAATATTAATGGAGGAATTAAACAATGGCAGTAAAAATGAGACTTACAAGACTTGGAGATAAGAAATCACCATTTTACAGAATAGTTATTTCTGATTCAAGAAAGTCAAGAGATGGAGAGTATGTTGATCAAGTTGGAACATTCGACCCAATTTCAGGTGATGGAATTGTTAACATTGACAATGCAAAGGCAAGCGAATGGCTAGCAAAGGGTGCTCAACCTACTGATACTGTAAAGGCTTTATTAAAGAAATCTGGCGTTATTACAGATAAAAAGAGCAAGTAATTGAAGGACGGAACACAGAATGAAAGATTTAATTGAATTCTTAGCAAGAAATGTTGTTTCAAATCCTGAAAGTGTTGCAGTTTCACAAAGACAAGACGGAAAGTGTGAAATTTACACAATCTCAGTTGATGAAAGTCAGATGGGTATGCTTGTTGGGCGTGGTGGTGCAACTGCTAACGCAATAAGAACTTTGTGCAGGGCTTTTGCAAAGGCTGATAATAAGCACATTGTTATTAAAATTGAACATAAGTAAATTTATAAAAAATTAGAGCAAAATTTGCTCTAATTTTTTATAATAAAGATTATTTTATTTAAAATGATGTTTGTTGAAAAGTTTGTAATGCTTTATATATTATAAATATACGAATAAATAACGACTTGAAAAATATTCAAGTCTATATTTTAATCAATTTATATTTATTCCTTAGCAAAATGCCGTTTAGTGTGATATAATCCTTTACATATCGAGGAGGAAATTTATGGAAATAAGTTTTGGAAATTTTTTAAGAGAGAAACGCCAAGAGAAAAATTTAACACAAAAGGAACTTGCTAAATTATTATTTGTATCTGAGTCTGCTGTAAGTAAGTGGGAAAAGGATAATGCACACCCAGATATAACATTGCTCCCTAAGTTGTCTGAAATTTTGGGTGTTACAGAACACGAGATAATAACTGCAAGCGTAGATAAAAGTGCAAGGCAAGAAAAGGCTCAGGCAAAGAAATGGAGAGCGGTTTCAATGTCTTGGAATTTGTTTTTCTATATTTCTTATGCGGTAGCAATTTTAACTTGTTTTATATGTAATTTAGCTGTAAACAAAACATTAAGTTGGTTTTGGATAGTTTTATCTGCATTAATTTTAAGTTTTACACTTACAAATTTACCGCAATTTATTAAGAAACTTAGATTAATTTTAATACCGCTTTCAATGTATTTGGCTTTGTGTCTTTTACTTGGTGTTTGTGCAATTTATACTAATGGAAGTTGGTTTTTTATAGCATCATTATCGGTATTATTAGGATTAGTAATAATATTTGGACCAATCTATATTTCAAAATATGGAAAGTTTTCAAAAATTAATAAATATAATGATTTTATCTCTATTGCAATAGATTTTATTACATTAAACATATTATTGATAGTAATTAATTGTTATACTGGTGGAGTTTGGTACTTAAAATTAGCGTTGCCAATAGTTTTAGTTATTTACGCAATGCTAAACATATTACTATCTGTAAGATTTTTGAAATTAAACAAACTTTTAAAAACAAGTATAATTTTAATTTTAATTAATGTTTTTATGGTAATTCCACCATTAGTTATAAAAGTTGATAATTTGGATATTCAAAAAGAAATTGATGACTTAAACATATTTAAAGCAGATTTTACGAGTTGGATGCCAAATGCGGGTTATGAAAATAATATACTATGCTTAATAGTATTAACATTATTGACGCTCTCAATGATATTTTTTGCTTTTGGAATTGCATTGCACATAAAAAGAAAAAAATAATTTTAATATGTCTTTAAAACACTTTATCAATATTGGTAAAGTGTTTTATTAAACGTAAAATTTATCTTATAAATGTTTTTTGCAAAATTTCTTTAAAAATACAAAATTATATGATATACTTGAATAACATAAGGAGTGTTAGAATGGAAAAGTTAATTATCGGCGAAGTTGTAAAGCCGCAAGGAATTAAAGGTGAGTTAAAAATCAAATTGTTTGACACGTCAAAAGATTTGTCTAAGATAAAACAGATATATATCGGTGATGACATCTTAGATATTTCATCGCTTGCAATAAGGCAAGATTTTATGTATGTGATGATAGAAGGGTTTAACAGTATTCAAGAGGTAGAAAAGTTTAGAATGCAAAAGGTCTATATAAATGCCGATGATGCAAATCAACTTCTTGATAAAAATGAATATTTTGTTGAAAATATTTTAAAATTTAATGTTATTACATCGATGGGTGAAGAAATTGGCGTGTTGACCGATGTGCAAAACTACGGAAGTAAAGACATTGCGTTTATTGATGGAAAAAATGGTCAGATATTGATGCCGATAGTAGATGGTTTAATTGAACAGATTGTTGAAAATGAAAAGAAAATAATATTAAATACAAAAATATTTTTAGAGGTGGCGTGCTATGAAGATTGATATTTTAACGCTTTTCCCAGAGATGTTTAGTCCTCTTCAAACAAGTCTATTAAAAAAAGCAACAGATAAGGAACTTTTAGAAATAAATATACATAACATAAGAGATTATTCACTTGATAAGCACAAAAAATGCGATGATTATCCATTTGGTGGTGGAGCAGGACTTGTAATGATGGCGCAACCTATTGTCGATTGCATAAAGTCAATTCAAGGTTTTGAGAATGCAAAAAAGATTTATATGTCGCCACGTGGTAGAGTGTTTAACCAGAAAGTTGTGGAAGAATTTTCGAAGATTAATCACCTAATTATTCTTTGCGGGCATTATGAGGGTGTTGACCAAAGAGTTATTGATAAATATATAGATGAAGAGATATCTCTTGGCGATTTTGTTTTAACTGGTGGTGAAATCCCTGCAATGGCTTTGGTAGACAGCGTTGCAAGATACATCGAAGGGGTTATAGGAAATAGCGAAAGTTTAGTTCAAGAAAGTTTTGCAAGTGGAATGCTTGAATATTCTCAGTATACTCACCCTAGAGTATTTGAAGATATGGAAGTTCCAGAAGTTTTACTTTCAGGGAATCATGCAAAAATTGCTGAATGGCGTGAAAACCAAAGTAAAGAAATAACAAAATCAAGAAGACCTGATTTGTTAAACTAGAATAAAATCAAGAAGGAGAGTTGATAGATGAAACGAAGATATGCAAATGCAGTTGGTGGAGAATACGCTCAGGCAAGAGTTGATACAGAGTATTTTAATGGTTATGTTTGTGATGTAAAGATTAATAATGTAGAAAGACCATTAATCGTAAACAATGGCAAAAATGATGTGTGCATAAAAGATAATGGTTATGAATGGATTGAAATTTATCCAGATAACGCTAATTATGCAATCACTATAATGATCGACCAACATAAAAACATAATTGAATGGTATTTTGACATTGCAAAAGAAATAGGTGTCGAGAATGGCATACCTTATGAAGAGGATTTGTTTTTAGATATGATTATTACGCCAGGATGTGAATATTTAGTTTTAGATGAAGATGAGCTTGATTTGGCATTATCAAATCAAGTAATTACGCAATCGGATTTTGACTTGGCGTATAAAACGTTAGCACTTTTAAAACAGAAATACGTTGGAAATTTTAAAGAATTAAAAGAGTTAACAATAGAATTTTATAAAATGTTCAATGATGAGTATTTAAATATTGATTTAAGCTTTATTTAAAATTCTTAATAAAAAGGGAGTAATTATGGCACATCAAATCATATTTATTGATGGATTTAGTGGTATTGGGAAAACCACATTGGCAAAAAAGTTGCATTCTGTTTTAAAAGGTGTTTATATTGAGCAATATATGATGCCAGATTTTATTTCAAAGGATGGGGTTGCGGAGATAACAGGGAGAGAAGAAGATGAAACTCTTTATAGGCTAATGGTCGCAAATATAAAGACATTTGCATCATTAGGCTATAACAATATCATAGCATTAGATTTCAATGAAGTAAGGTTTAGAGATATCCCTGAAGATTTTATAGGGTATGATTATTTAATTTTACATTTAATTTGCGATAAAGAACAAAATTTAAAGCAAATGAGTAATCGAGGTGAAGGTTTAATTAATACAAGTCTTTTAGAACAAGATTATGCAAGGAGAAGTAAGTATCCAAGACCTTTATTGCCTAATGAAATTACTATTGAAGTTACGGGGAAAACTGCAGATGAAGTATTTGAAATTGCAATGGATAAAATATCGAATACTATCTCATTGCTTAACTATGATTACACTAAGCCAGAAAGAAAATGTTTTGGGACTTGGGTAAAAGCAGATCAAGAAGAATTATAAAATAGGAGAATAAAATGTTAAGTCCGAAATTAGAAACTGAGAGGTTAACATTAAGAAGATATAAAGAAAGTGATATAGATGTAATGTATGAAATCATTACCGATGAAAGGCTGTCTACTTATATTAAATTCCCCAACTTAACAAAAGATGAAGAGTTGGATTGCATTAAAAAGTGGATAGACGAGGCTGACGAGTCCAAATATGAAAGATGGGTTATTGAAAGAAAATCAGACGGAATAGTTGTTGGAAATATTGATGTTAACACAGTTGTAAAGAAACACAACTATTGTAATGTTGGTTATACGATTAGGTATGATTACTGGGGGAATGGATATGCATCTGAAGCATTAAAAGTTGTGTCAGATTATTTACTAGATGAAAGAGGGTACTATTTAGTTGAGTGTTCGTGTAATGAATTAAACACACAATCATCAAGAGTTATGGAGAAAGCTGGATTTAATAAAGATGGTTATATACAAAACAGAAGGCTTAATAAAGATGGTACATATTCAGGTGTTGAGTATTATAGTAAAACTAAATAGTTAGGAATGACGAAAGGAGTCAGTATGGAATTTATTAAAAAAGATGAACTTAAAAATTTAATAAGATTTGATGACGTTTTTAGTAAAACTAAGCGTGCGTATGAATTATTCTCCAAAGAGATGACTATAACACCACCGTTTACAGTATTTACAATTCCAGAGAATAATGGAAGTGTTCATTTTAAATGCGGGTATGTACCTGGGGAACAATATTTTGCAATGAAATATTCGGGTGCGTTTTATGGGAATGAGAAATTGGGAATATCTAATTTTTTAGGCTTGTTTACAGTTTTTAATGCAAAAACGGGTGAGGTAGAGGCAGTTATTGACGACAAAGGTTTTTTGACTGATTACAGGACAGGAGTTGCAGGTGCAATAGCAACTTCAACTCTTGCAAATCCTGAGAGTAAAACCGTTGCAATGATTGGAACAGGAGTTCAGGCAAGAATGCAGTTAATGGCTCTTTTAAAAGTAATGCCAGGTATTGAGAGTATACAAGTTTGGGGCAGGAATAAAAGTAGAATGTCAGATTATATAAATGAAGTCAAAATGTTGTACCCAAACTTAAATATAAAAGTTTGTGAAAATGCACAAGAAGCAGTAAGAAACGCAGATATTATATATACCGTAACATACAGTGAAGAACCTATTATTTATGCCGACTGGATTAAAAAAGGTGCTCATATAACAGCGGTAGGTGCCTGTGAGCCAAGTATGCAAGAATTAGATCCTAAAATACTTGAAATAGCAGACATCGTTGCAGTAGACAGTATAGAAGCTTGTGCAAGAAATGGAGAGTTGCACCATGCTCTTGAAGAGGGCTATATAGATGAAGAAAGGGTCTTTGAGCTAGGTGAAGCCATAACGTCTAAAATAAAAAGAGAAGTAACCGATATTACAGTTTGTGATTTGGTTGGATTAGGCTTTCAAGATGCTGTAATTGCAAGTTGTGTAATGAATGAATATAACAGACAAAACAACGATCAGGGCAGTTTATAATTTCAATTTAATAAAGGAATGTGTGTAGATGGATAAAATTGTAATAACATACAAAAATTCAGATTTGGATTGCTTGGCTAGTGCGTATGCATATTCGGAATTCTTAATAAAAACTGGTGTAAACGCATCTTATTATATTTATGGTACCGTTCAAGAAGAAGTAAAGATTGTTTGCAATTTATTTAATATAAAATTAAAAAATAAACTAGAAAGAATTGAAAATGAAGACATAATAGTTGTGGATACCAATACGCTGTCTTCTGTTGATTATGTCAATCCTAAAAATATAATTGAAATTATAGACCATCATCCTAACTCGGGCGATATAAAATATTGCGAGAATGCTATTTTAAAATTATATGATATAGGTGCTGTTTGCACCATTATTGCAGAGATGTTTAAGAATAACAATATTGACATTTCAAGAGAATCTGCGATTTTATTATATTATGGAATTATTTAAAATACTGTAAATTTGAAATCAAAAATCACAACTCAAAAAGATGTTGATATGTTGGAATGGCTAAAAGAACAATGTGATGAAATAGATGATAATTTAATAATGAGGATTTTTGAAGAAAAGAGTAAAATTGATATTAATCAGTTAAGAAGATTTTTAGAAATAGAAGAAAGATTTGTATTGAGCGATTATAATATGATAATCGGTCAATTAGAAATTGTAAATGCATTAGATTTTTTGAGTAAATACAAAAATGAAATTGATAATGTTATTTTCGATGTTTACAAACATCATAATGTGCAGTTTGTTTTTATAAATTTAGTAGATATTCTTAATGGTTATCATTTGATATATGCGTGCGACGACAAAACTATTTTATTTTTGGAAGATAGACTAAATGCAAAGTTTGTTGATGGTGTTTATAAAGAAGACGTGGTAATGCTACGAAAAGAAATAAAAAAGTTTTTATAATTATCAGTTAAAGGAAGTAAGTAAAATTGGCAACGAAAGATATAGAAAAGCAAATTAATATAAACTGGTTCCCAGGTCATATGAAAAAGAATATAAGAGAGCTTGAAAGTTCACTTAAAATTATTGATGCTGTTATTTGCGTGTTGGACGCAAGAGCGCCTTTTTCGTGTATTAATCCTGAACTTGAAAAATTATTTCAAAACAAAAAAATTATATATTGTTTGAATAAAATTGATATGGCAGACAAGGCTGTAACAGATGAATGGATTAAATATTTTAGGAGTAAAAACAAAGTTGCATTGGCGATTGATGCAACTAAGTCAGCGTGCAAAAATTTATTGCTATCTGCTATAAATGAAGCAACAAAAGAGAAACAAGAGAAACAAAAAGCACGTGGAATTGTATCTAAAATTCGTGTTGCGATTGTGGGTGTTCCTAACACTGGAAAATCAACCCTATTAAACACTCTTGCGGGAAACTATGTGTCAAAAACTGGCAATATTGCAGGTGTTACAAGGTCTTCGGCTTGGATAAAATTAAAAAACAATATTGAATTAATGGATAATGCTGGGACTTTATATCCTAAACTTTCAAACAAATTTGTGGCTATGAATTTGGCATTTTTAGGTTCTATTAATGATGTGGTGGTGGACTTAAATGAACTTGCAGGATTGATGGTTGAAAGGCTACAAAAAATTGCCTCACAGAAGTTTTTTGAAAGATATGAAATTGATAACACCTTGACGAATGTCGATGAAATAATAAATGCAATTGGCAAAAAACGAGGATTCTTATTGAAAGGTGATAAGGTTGACTATGACAGAACTTGTCTTGCAATAATTGATGATTTCAGAAAGTGCAGAATTGGAAGAATTACTCTTGAAAATCCAAAAGACATAGGATTGGTGTAGTATGAGAGATGTAATGACATTGCTGGATTACGAGCTGGCTGAGATGAAAAATGGGAATACTTTAATTGCTGGTGTTGACGAAGTTGGGCGTGGACCACTTGCTGGCCCTGTCGTTTGTGCTTGTGTAATTATGCCACTTGACGATTTAATAGACGGAGTTGACGATAGTAAAAAACTTTCAGAAAAAAAGCGTGTAGAGTATAGTGAACGAATAAAAGAAAAGGCAATTGCATACTCAATTTGTGAAATTGACGAAAAAAGAATTGATGAAATTAATATTTTGAATGCGACAAAAGAGTGTATGGCAAATGCTGTAAATTCATTAAAGGTTAAACCAGAAGTTCTGTTGGTTGATGCACTAAAACTTGATGGAATAGATAATTCAATTAAACAAATTCCAATTATAAAGGGTGATGCCACAAGTTATAACATTGCTTGTGCAAGTATTATTGCAAAAGTTTACAGAGATAACCTTATGGTTAAACTGAATGCCAAATACCCAGAATATGAACTTGCAAAGAATAAAGGATATGGCACAAAAAAACATATTGAAGCCATCAAAACTTTTGGTGCAAAAGAAATCCATAGAAAAACTTTTATTAAAAATTTTGTGGAGTAATAGATGTTAAAAAAAGAATATGGAAATTTTGGTGAAGACTTTGCTTGCGAATACTTAAAAAAGCAAGGCTATAAAATCATTAATAGAAATTATTCTAAAAGAAGTGGCGAGATTGATATAATTGCAATAGAAACCAAGAAAGCAAGAAGGAAGACCGAAGACTTTTGTAAAATGTCAAAATGTATTCAAAATGAAGATATTTTATGTTTTATTGAAGTTAAGTCAAGAAATAGGACGGATTTTGGTATGCCTAACGAAGCAGTGGACTTAATAAAACAGAAAAAGTATAATGATTTATCTTTTGTGTATATGCAAGAGCATAAAATCAAAGATCTTCAATACAGATTTGATATTATTGAAGTTTTTGGAACCGAAAGTATAAATCATATAAAAAATGCATTTTAAGTGGGGTAATAAAAATTGGAGTTATTAAATTCTGCATTAGAGAAGTTATCTTATAACATCAAAGTTAAAAATTTAAAAAGGAACTTTGATGTTATTCATTATGGTTACACAAACAATGCAGGTAAGGGCGATAAATATATTGATACATATGAAGACGCTTTGTGCTATGCTTTTTTTAGAATGGCATCAACAACGGCAGTGATTAAAAAGTGTTTATCGTATATTCCAAAAAGCGAAGAAGCATTTTCGTTATTAGATTTAGGCGCTGGAACTGGAGCAAGTGTTTTTGCTTGTGTTGAGCAAGAAAATATAAACTTTGCAAGACTAAATTGCATAGAAAGTTCTGAAAGTATGCTTAAAGTGTTTAAAAGTCTAGTGGCTGAACTTTCAACCAATTTTGATTTAGAGTTTGTAAAAAAAGATGTAATAAAAGACAATCTTGAAATGTATAACTCAGATATAGTTCTTGCAAGTTTTTCAATGAATGAAATGAGTAAATCAGACAGGGTAAATTTACTTAATAAGATGTGGAAGTTGTCAAATAAATACATTTTAATAATTGAGCCAGGAACCCCCAAAGCACATAAAGAGATGATGGAATATAAAGAATATTTAATTACGCTTGGTGGAAAAGTTGTCGCTCCTTGTATGATTGAAAAGTGCCCAATTATAGAAAACAAAACAGATGATTGGTGCCATTTTCAAGTTAGGTTACAAAGACCTGTAATTGAATCAAAAATAAAAGATTCAAACAGAAATTTTGAAGATGAAAAATTTACATTTTTACTTTTTTCAAAAGACGCAAACGGGGAAGGTCGTCTTAATAAAGAAGGCATTATAATTCGACGTCCGACTTTACAAAAGGGAAGAATTACATTGTCCTTATGTACAAAGAATGGCACGATAGAGCATAAAATATTTACTAAAAAAGATGGCGAAGTTTATAAGAAAGCAAAGAAATTAGAGGTTGGAGATTATGTGTAATTGGTTAATGGTCTGTTTTTTGTGACTATTGACAGTTTAAGAGGTTTATGTTATAATGCTTTTATTATTAGGGGGATTTAACAATGGCGTGTACGGCATTACATTTACAAATAGCGTATGAGTATTGCAAAAACAATAGTGGGCTAGAATTAGGAGTATACTTTTGGGGCGCTATTTTGCCAGATATTGCGAAAGATAAAACTCTTGCACATTACGGAACACATACAACTTCATTGTCAGTTAAAGAACAACTAAATGCCAAGATTGATATTATAAAATGCATTAAGTCGTTGAATCTGAATGAAGAAGAAGATAGGGCGGTTTTTTTACACTTGTTGACAGATTATGTGTACTACAACTATTTGTATATAGAAAGAAGTAAAAATTTATCAGTGGTGAAAGTATTAAGTGCAATAAATAATGACTCAGGAACGATGACAAACGAGATTTTAAAGAACTATCATTTTCAATTGCCAGAAGAATATTCATATCTATTGGTTCCTAAACAAAACGATGGTACCTACCAGTTGTTTAAGGGAGAAAAGTTAAATATGTTTGCAAAAGTGCTTTCATCAGTTGATATAGATGATTGCGTTGCACAAATTTTAAAAGATAAAAATAAATTTTTAAATAATATAATTAAACAAATTAACGAGTCAGAAGACTTTACAACAAGTAATTAAAATATATCAAAATATGGTTATTTATTAATGGGGGACTTAATAATGGGAAATACTCAAAACACAATAATTCCAAGAAATATAATATCGTTTTTATCTACTTCACGAAGTTGGACGGGTAATGGCCTTTGGTGCGATAATAAAAACAATAAGATAAAAAAGATTTTGCAGTCATATGGTCTTTGGGGGTGTATAGATGCAAATATATTAGAGTTTACTCGAAGCTCATGGGGTTGTGTTGATGTACGGAAGATGGAGGTTTCAAGTAGTAAACTTGTAAACAATGAGCTAAGAAGAACTTATAGTTCAGATAGTGGAGCGCATTCTTTACCGGTAATGAATATTTCAGTTGAAGAGTTTGTAAAGTTATACAATACTTACGAGGATTTTGAAATTATAAATAATTCGTTTGGCATTCCATCAATAATATTTGGAAGAAACACAAAAAACAAACCAATTGTTATGCCTATAATAAATTGGGATAATCTGCCTGAATCAATTAACCCATATGGAGAACCAGTATATGAAGATAAAGAGCTTGATTCATTTGTGGAAATTGCACTACCACCACAAATGCTTCATAAAATAGAAGTTAAAGAGATTAAAGGGGAGAATGGATCGAGGAAAGTTTTGTACTTTACACCAGAAACAGCACCGTCCTTTAAGTATGAGACTCAAGAAGTAGTGCAACAACAAATGGATGAATTTTTTAAAAGTTGTAAATTTTTTGATATACCTATTGCTTGTACTCTTCGAAGATATGAAATGTCAGATGCCGAAAAACTTATACGCATGACAAAAGTTGACCAAGCTTACAAAATGTTTATTCAACAAGAAAATTTACTCATACCTTTTATGACTAAAACTCAAAAAGACACAGCCCAATTAGCAACAGCGTTGAAAAATGAGGTGGATGATAGGACAAAAAAACAAAGAGAAATAAGTCAAAGTTTGGGAGAAGTTCGACATCATACATTTTACCAAGATATAAGCGAAGAAGACCTTCGTAATTACTCAACGATTTTCACTGACTATGACCCTGATTTGTACGCCGCAGATTATTCTCTTTACCATGGGGGCCATAATTTTGGTAATTATTAGGGTTGGAAAATAAATTTTTATTAAAATATATCAAAAACACTTGAAATTTATTAATTAATGTGTTATCATATGTTGCGTTAGACTAGTGGTCCTCTGCGAAAAGAGCCGTAAGAACACTTTTGACATACTACTTTTAAAGGAGAAATGAAATGAGCAATATCATCGATGTAATTGAAAAAGAAGGTATGCGCACTGACATCCCTGCATTCAACATTGGCGATACAGTTAAGGTGTTCGTTAAGGTCGTTGAAGGAAATCGTGAAAGATTGCAAGGATTTGAAGGTGTGGTTATAGCTCGTAAGAATGGCGGAATCAGAGAAACATTCACAGTAAGAAAGATTTCTTATGGTGTTGGTGTTGAAAGAACATTCCCATTGCACTCTACCAGAATTGACCATATTGAAGTGGTAAGACACGGTAAAGTAAGAAGAGCTAAACTTTATTACCTACGTGAAAGATCTGGTAAATCTGCAAAAGTTGAAGAAAAAATCATTGCAAAGAAAGAAGTTAAGTAATGCAAATATACCAAATTTAATGAGATGTGTTAAAACACATCTCATTTTTTTAAACAACAGCAAAGGGATTTTATAAAAATTTTATTTGCTATATTGAATAATTTAATTTATAATAAAACTAATTATAGTGTTGGAGAAAAATTATGTTATCAAAAGTTAAAAGTTTTAGTTTGATTGGATTAAAAGGTGTAGAAATTGATGTCGAAGTTGATATTATGAAAGCAAAACCACAAATTACAGTTGTTGGTTTGCCAGATTCTACCATTAAAGAATCAATTGAAAGGGTAAGCTCGGCAATTTCAAATTCTGGTTTTTTTATGCCACAAAAAAGAATAGTTATAAATTTGGCACCGGCAGATGTGAAAAAAGAGGGCTCTCTGTTTGATTTGCCAATTGCTGTTGGTATTTTAAAATCAAGTGGATATATTGATGGACTAATAAATGAGTTCGCAATGATAGGTGAACTTTCGCTTGATGGGAAACTAAGACCAGTAAATGGTATGTTGCCATTATTAATTTCTGCAAAAGAGATGGGGTGTAACAAGGTTATTATCCCAAGCGAAAATAAAGCCGAGGCATCTTATTTGGAAGGTATTGAAGTTTACGCCTTTGATGACTTAAAAAGCGTGGTAAGTTTTTTAAAGGGGGAAAATCAAACTGAGGCTGTTTCATTGGTTAAATGGAATAAAGCTGACCACGAAGAAAGCGAAAACCTTTCAAGGGTGCTGGGGCAATTCAGAGCAAAACGTGCATTAGAGATCGCTGTTGCTGGTGGACATAATATAATGCTTGTTGGGGCTCCTGGTTGCGGGAAAACTATGCTTGCAAAATGTATTCCATCAATTTTACCAGACTTAACATTTGAAGAAGCCTTAGAGATTACAAAGATTCATAGTATCGCAGGGGAGTTAGACAAATCAAAAGGTGTTGTAAACAAAAGACCATTCAGAGCTCCTCATCACTCAGCGTCAAGCGTTGCAATGACCGGTGGCGGTAAAAATGCGAAGCCGGGTGAGATAAGTCTTGCACATAACGGCGTCTTATTCTTAGACGAAATGCCAGAGTTTTCAAAAACTTTATTGGAGACATTACGTCAACCATTAGAAGATGGAAATATCACAGTGTCAAGAGCGAATTTATCAGTTCAATATCCAGCAAGTTTTATGTTGGTTGCCAGTATGAATCCGTGCCCATGTGGGAATTATGGTTCAAGAGATTTAGAGTGTAAGTGTTCTCCAACACAAATAGATAAATATTTAAGGAAATTAAGCGGACCGCTTCTTGACAGAATTGATTTAAAAATAGACGTTGACAGAGTCGAGTATGCAGAGTTAAGAACGGGAGAGTCTGAAGAAAGCAGTGAAGTTGTAAAGGAAAGAATCAATAAGGCTCGTGCAATTCAACAAGAAAGATTTAAAGGCTGTAAAAATCATACGAATGCGAAAATGAGTTCATCTCAAATTCAAGAGTTTTGCAAAGTTGATATGAAAAATGAGATATTGTTAAAAAATGCTTTTGAAAAATTTAAATTGTCTGCAAGGGGTTACACAAGAATTTTAAAAGTGGCAAGAACTATTGCGGATTTAGATGACTCGAAGCAAATTGAGAAAGAACATTTAATTGAAGCAATAAGTTTTCGAACAATAGAAAAGTACGAATTATAGAGTGAAGGTATTAATTTAAAATGGAAATGACATTAAACGAAAAGGTTTTAATTGAACTATGCAAACGTGGTTTTTCAAGGAAGAATATGGTAGACATTGGTAAGGCTTTTGGGAATTTCGGTAATGCCTATTTGAACCCTAATGATAAAATTGAAAGTGCAAAACAAATGCTAGGTGATAAAATTTACAATGAGTTAGCAACAATAGATATTAATGAAACAGATATTTATATTAAAAAATTAAAAGAAAAAGGTGTTGAAATTGTTACAATTTATAGTGATGTTTACCCCGAATCTTTGAAAAATATAGACGATAGACCACTTGTCTTATTTTGTAAAGGAAACACATTATTGCTTAAAAATGAGAATATGATTGCTGTTGTTGGAACAAGAAAGCCTACCAATTATGGAAGAGATGTAACCCAACTGTTCTCAAAAGAACTTGCAAAATCCGGTGTTGTTGTGGTAAGTGGTTTAGCATATGGTATAGACGCTGAGGCTGGACGAAGTGCTGTTGAGGTTGGCGGAAAAACCATCGCGGTTTTAGGTGGTGGCGTAAATAAAATTTACCCTTCTTCAAATATTCCGTTAGCAAATAAAATAATAGCAAATGGTGGTTTAGTATTAAGTGAATATTTACCTGATGAAAGTCCAAGACAATATTATTTTCCAGAAAGAAATAGAATAATCAGTGGACTTTCAAAGGGTGTATTAATCATTGAGGCTGGCGAAAATAGTGGCTCATTAATCACCGCAAGTATAGCAATAGAGCAAAATAAAGAAATATTTGTTGTTCCTGCAAACGTTACAAGTACGGCAAGTTTTGGAAGTAATAAACTAATACGCGAATATCCTGAATGTTTAGTTATATATCCACAAGATATTTTAGATAGATTACATATTGAAAGTGTATCAATTAATGAAGTTGATGATAATTTAGAGTTGACAAATGAGCAACGAATAGTGTATGATTTGTTGCGGGTTCAAGACTTAAAGTTCGATGAAATTGCAAATAAGATAAAACTTTCACCAAATGAATTAAACACTCTTTTAACAGAGATGGAATTGTTTGGAATAATAAAAAAGAAAGTCGGAAATTATTATGGAATATAATAAGTAGGTATTAATAATGAAATTAGTTTTAATAGAGAGTTCTGGTAAACAAGAAACTGTATCTAAATATCTTGGTAAAGAATACAAAGTAATAGCAACAAAAGGTCACGTTAGGGATTTGCCGGTAAGAACACTTGGCGTAGATATTGAGCATAATTTTACTCCAGACTATCAGGTTATGACGGATAAGAAAAAACTTATTCAACAATTGAAGTCTGAGGCAAGTAAAAGCGAATCAGTCTTTATAGCAACTGACCCTGACCGAGAGGGAGAAGCGATTGCATGGCATTTAACGAATGTTTTAGATATAAATCCAAATTCAAGCGTAAGAATTGAATTTAATGAAATTTCAAAAAAGGCAGTGCAACACGCTTTGACAGTTCCAAGACCTGTAAATATAAACTTGGTAGATGCTCAACAAGCAAGACGTGTTCTTGACAGGCTTGTGGGATATAAATTATCTCCGCTTGTATCAAACAAGATTCAAGGTGGACAAAATTTAAGTGCCGGAAGAGTTCAGTCAGTAACTTTAAGGCTTGTAGTAGATAGAGATAGGGAGATTGAAAACTTTAAACCCGAAGAGTATTGGACATTATCTGGATTTTTTGCCAAAACTGAGAATGAAGCAGAATCATTCAAAGCAAATTTATCTTTAAAGAAAAATGAAAAAATAAAAGATAAAGATGAGATGGACTCAATTTTAGCGTCATTAGAAAATAAAGAATTTGCTGTATCAAATATAAAAAGGGCAGAAAGCAAATCTCATCCATCTGCTCCATTTACAACAAGCACAATGCAACAAGATGCTCAAAGTAAGTTGGGCTTTACATTAAAACAAACATCAAGTATTGCACAATCATTATACGAAGGAATTGCAATCCCCGGCGAAGGCAAGATTGCCTTAATTACATATATCAGAACTGACTCTGTGAGAGTATCAGAAGATGCACAAAAGCAAGCTCTTGACTATATAAAAACCCATTTTGGTGAAAAATATTGCCCAGAGAAACCTAATATTTATAAATCTAAAAAGAACATTCAAGACGCCCACGAAGCAATTCGCCCTATTACTCTTGAAAGACGTCCTGAAGACTTAAAAGGTGTAATAGATCAAGGACAATATAAATTATACAAACTAATTTATGATAGGTTTTTAGCAAGCCAAATGGCAGAGGCTAAATTCAATACTGTCAATGTAGATATTGAAGCAATTGGAACAGAACACACATTTAAAGCCGTTGGTAAGACATTATTGTTTGATGGTTACTCTGTTCTTTACAACAACAACTCAGAAGAATCCGAAGAACAAGTTTCAAAAATTCCAAATCTTGAAATAGGTGAAAAAGTTGATTGTAAAGAGTTTAAGTCAGAACAAAAATTTACAAAACCACCAGCAAGATATACTGAGTCAAGTCTTGTCAAAGCTATGGAAGATAAGGGCATTGGAAGACCAGCGACATATTCTCCAACGGTAAACACTTTACTTTCAAGGAATTACCTTGTTAAAGATGGTAAGGCGTTGGTGTCAAGCGAACTTGGAAGAAATGTTGTTGATTTGCTTATGAGAAATTTTAGCGATATTATGGATATTGGTTTTACCGCTGGTATGGAAGATAGGCTTGATACAATTGAAGAGGGCGGTCAAATATGGCAAGACGTCATAAGAGATTTCTATGCAAGTTTCAGTAAAGAATTAAGACAGGCTATGCAAGATAGCTATAAAATTGAGGCTCCAGTTGAAGAAAGTGATATCGTCTGTGAAAATTGTGGAAGTAAGATGGTTTATAAAGTTGGAAAGTTTGGAAAATTTTTAGCGTGTCCAAACTTCCCAGATTGCAAAAATACAAAGCCTGTTACAGAAGTTGTTGGAAGTTGTCCTAAGTGCGGAGGCGATATCTTAAAGAAACATTCACACAGGGGTAAAATCTTTTATGGTTGTAAAAATTATCCAAAATGTGATTTTGCAAGTTGGGATTTGCCTTATAAGGACAAATGCCCAAAATGTAACGCTATGATGGTTGAAAAAGATATTCAAGGTGTAAAAAATATAAAATGCACAAAGTGTGACTATTCAACAAAAGAGATACTTAATATAAATGATGAAGAAATGACAGATAAAAAGGTGGAAGACTAGTAAAATGAAAGTTAATATTATTGGAGGAGGGCTTGCTGGTTCAGAGTGTGCTTATTTTTTAGCAGAGAATGGAATTAGTGTAGACTTGTATGAAATGAAACCAACAAAACATTCGCCAGCACACAAAAAAGACACCTTGGCTGAAATAGTTTGCTCAAATTCATTAAAAAATGAAGAAATAACAACTTCGTCAGGATTATTAAAAGCAGAAATGGAAAAGTTTGGTTCGCTTATTTTAAGCGTGGCAAAACAATGCAGAGTCCCAGCAGGTGGGGCTCTTGCTGTAAATAGAGACCTTTTTAGCGAAAAAATTGACGATATCATAAAAAATCATAATAACATTAAAGTTATTGAAAAAGAAATTAAAAACATCTATGATTTGCCGGCAGATGAAATTTGTGTCATTGCAACAGGACCATTAACGTCAACAAGTTTATTATCTTCAATCAAAAGTATGCTTGGTGATGACAGTCTTTATTTTTTTGATGCTTCTGCACCGATAGTACTTGCTTCAAGCCTTGACTATACAAAATGTTTTAAGCAAGACAGATATAGTAATATCGGAGAAGGCGATTACTTGAATGCTGTGATGACAAAAGAAGAATATCTAAATTTCTACAACGAATTGATTAATGCAGAAACTGTCGAATTAAAAGATTTTGAAACAAGTGATGTTTTTGAAGGTTGTATGCCGGTTGAAGTAATGGCAAGGCGTGGTGAAGACTCTCTTAGGTATGGACCATTAAAGCCTGTTGGATTAAACATTAATCCGCTTGGCATAAAACCATATGCAGTGGTTCAATTAAGGAAAGAAAATATTGAAGAAGAATCTTATAATTTAGTTGGTTTTCAAACCAATTTGAAGTTTGGAGAGCAAAAAAGGGTGTTTTCGCTAATACCTGCATTAAAAAACGCTGAATTTTTAAAGTATGGCGTAATGCATAAAAATTCGTTCATAAATTCACCAAAACACTTGGACGATAACTTTTGCTTAAAATCCAACCCTAATATTTATTTTGCAGGTCAGTTAAGTGGTGTTGAAGGCTATGTCGAAAGCACAGCAAGTGGTTTGGTTGTTGCAATTTCAATTTTAATGCGTTATAATAACAGGCGTCTATTGTTAAACAATAAAACGATGCTTGGAGCATTGGCGTCATTTATATCTAATCCAGCAAATGCAAACAATTTTCAACCAATGAATTCAAATTATGGAATAATGGCTGGAATAGATGGGAAATATAAAGATAAAAAAGTTAAAAGATTGGCAATTTATGAAAGGTCGATGACAGAGATAGACAGGATTTTGGAGGAATTAAAATGAGTTTAAAAGGAACAACAATTGTTGCTGTAAAAAGAAATGGTAAAACTGTGCTTGCTGGCGACGGTCAGGTTACAGCAGGTGAAAAATATGTTGTAAAATCAAATGCGGTTAAAGTAAGAAGAATTTATGATGACAAAGTGGTTGCAGGTTTTGCAGGAAGCACGGCCGATGCATTTGCTTTTATCGAGAAGTTTGAAAAGATGTTAAAGAAATACAGCGGAAACTTAATGCGTGCATCTGTTGAACTTGCCCAAGATTGGAGAACTGGCAAGGTGCAAAGAGATTTGCAAGCGCAAATGATAGTTGCAGATGCAGAGCATATGTTTTTATTAACTGGTGTTGGTGATGTTATTGAACCAGAAAATGATGTGCTTGAAATTGGTTCAGGCGGACCGTATGCAAAGGCTGCCGCACTTGCGTTATTGCAAAACACAAAACTTTCTGCAAAAGAAATAGCAAGGAAAGCAATTGAGATAGCTGGAAGTATGTGCGTATTTACAAACAATCACATCACAGTTGAGGAGGTGTAAGTATGGAGTTGACATCAAGAGAGATTGTTGCAGAGTTGGACAAGTTTATAATTGGTCAAGATGAAGCAAAAAAGGCTGTTGCAATTGCACTTAGAAACAGATACAGAAGAAGTAAGTTACCTGTGGAACTTCGTGATGAGATTACACCAAAAAACATCATAATGAAAGGACCAACTGGTGTTGGTAAAACCGAAATTGCAAGAAGACTAAGCAAACTTGTAAAAGCACCTTTTGTAAAGGTTGAAGCAACAAAATTTACCGAAGTAGGTTATGTTGGCAGAGATGTTGAAAGTATGATCAGAGATTTGGTTGAAGCAAGTCTATTGATGGTAAAGAAAGAAAAATATAAAGATGTAAAAGAGAAAAGTGAAAAGGTTGCTTTTGATAAAATTGTAGATATTCTAAAAGCAAAGAATACTCTTGATAAAAATGGCGTTGAACTCACAAAAGAACAATTGTTAGATGGCGTTAAGAATGGCGATTTCAATGAAGAAATAATTGAAATTGATATGGCACAACAACCAAAACAAATGAATATAATGGCTGGAATGGGTGTTGGTATGGAATTTAACATTAGTGAACTTGTTGATGGTGTAATGGGTGCTGGTAAGAAAAAGAAAACCAAAAAAACTGTTAAAGAAGCTATTGAAATTTTAGTTCAAGAAGAAAGTGATAAACTTATTGATATGGACGCCGTTCAATCAGAAGCACTTTTCAGAGCAGAGCAATCAGGAATTATTTTCATAGATGAAATTGATAAAATTACTGGCAAGGGTGGAAATCCAAGTGGTCCAGACGTATCACGTGAAGGCGTTCAAAGAGATATTCTTCCAATCGTTGAAGGCTGCACTGTTTCAACAAAATATGGTCCAATTAAGACAGATTATATTTTGTTTGTTGCAGCAGGAGCTTTTCACATCTCAAAAGTTGAAGATTTAATTCCTGAACTTCAAGGAAGATTCCCTGTAATGGTTGAATTAAACAGCTTAAAGCAAGTTGATTTTGCAAACATATTAAAAAATACCGAAAATTCATTATTAAAACAGTATAAGGCGCTTTTGTCGGTTGACAATATTAATATCGAGTTTACTGATGACGCAATTGAAGAAATTGCAAGAATCGCAGAGTATGAAAATGAGACAAGTGAAAATATTGGGGCAAGAAGACTGCACAATGTCTTGGAACTTTTACTTGAAGATATTTCCTTCAATGCAGACGGAAATCACCCAATGATTGATGTTAAAATTGATAAAGAGTATATTTCAAATCATTTGTCAAAAGAACTAAGAGCATTTAATTTAAAGAAGTATGTTTTATAACAGTTACAAGATGTCTGAGTCTCAGGCATCTTGTATTTTTAAACTTTGCATATTGACAACAAAAATGTAGTGTGCTAAAATAAAATCACAAAAATGCGAAAAGGAGAAAATATAAATGGATTGGTTAAAAGATATAACAGTTGAAGAATTTGCAGAAATTTTTAAATATTCTTTTCAAATAGAACATGGGGCTCCGCTGGTCGTTTATTCCTTTTATTTTGATGCATTAAAAACTGCAAACTTTAAAAAATGCTATAATGAAAAATATGGCACATATTTTACATATGATATGCGTATAAGTGTTCCTTGCGTTTGTGACCATGAAACCAAAAGCGTTGTTCGTAAAGAAACAAGACATATTGGCCAATTTGGTCTTTTACATAAAGTTGACGGAAAGTTTACCGATTTTGCTGTTATTGGAGAGTTTCCAAAAATTCAATTAGTTACGCCTCTACATACTGATTCTTTTGACCTTAGACAGAGTTATAATTTATATGAAAATGATGGTTTTTATTATAATCATGAGAAAGAATTTTTAATTGGCACATATATTGAAGATGCTGGTAAAAGAATGTTTCAGTTTGTGGCGCAAAAAAACAAAGGTGTGTTAGACGAATATGGTCGAACATATCAAGAGTCTTATATGGCAGAACAAGAACAATGTGTACAAGACTATATAAATAAGCACTGCAATACAATAATAACTTCTATCAATATGGGACTTAGAAAAGATGGGCTAGTTGTAATAAAGAACCCTAACCAAAAAAATACAAACCCCAGCGAGTCTGGTGAAGATGAATAATTGATGTTCAAATGCGGAAATATTTTGCTTTGTTTGAAATTTATATATTGACATAAAAATAATTATGTGCTACTATGAACTTACAAAAACGGAGGTATAGAGATGGATTGGATAAAGGATATAACGGTCGAAGAAGTTGAGTCTTTATTTTCAATTTTTTCGTATGAAATGGACCCAACATACTATCTTACAGCATTTGAAAAACTAACGCACCCACAATATGGGACATACTTTACTTATGTTGCAAAAATGGATGACTTATCAGGGAATGTGCTGACTCAACGATGGCATCTTGGAAAGTTTGGTGCAATTTTTAGTGATATGAATTGGAGATATGGCGGGGTTTTAGATAGCGAATCCATTGTGAGCGATTTCAATTTTAACAGAGAGGGTATTGTGGGTGAACAGCCAGCAATTTTAAGTAGATGGGTTAAGTTTGTAGCACAAAAGAATAAAGGTGTAATTGATGAAAATGGCAACGATTACCATATGGCATTTGTGAAGACTTACCAAGATAGCAGAGAACGCTGGTATAACGAAGAAGTTGCATTATTACAAAATGCAATGGGGTCGTTTGATAAATCTTTTAATGATAGATTTAATGGGCTAGTTAGATTAACAGGATATTCTATTAACAATAGTGAAGAGCAACAATCTTAAATTGTACTAATAAATAGCAAAGGGGATAAGTTAAAATGGATTGGATAAAAGATATAACAGTTGACGAAGTGATAAAATTATTTTGTGTACATAATAATTCAAGAGTTTATTATACTGATTTCAGAAAGATAAATCATCCAGCATATGGAACAATCTTTACATTTAGTACATATGTAAATGAAATTGATTACGAAGGGCTTTTTAAGACCTACTATTTGGGGAACTTTGGGTCTGTTTATGGTGACCGTGGTGCTGGTGTAAATTCAGGAGCTCCAATAGTTAATTTTAATATTGGCGAAAACGGAAATATCTATGAAACGCAAGAAGGGAATATATGGATTAATTATGTTGCTTCAAAAAATATAGGTTTTGTTGATGAGAATGGGAATGATTATTTTCAAGCATATGCCAATGCCTACAAAGAAGAACGAGAGAATTGGTATAAAGAAAAGGTAAAGAAGTTAGCTCAAATAATTGAGAATAGTGACAGAAGTTTTAATACAATGCTTGCAAACCAGATGAATGCAGCGGGATATGTGCCAAATATAAGCGAACAACAGTCTTAAATAAATCAAATTTAAAACCTAGCGAGTCTGGTGAAGATGAATAAATTTAAAAAATTAATAAAAATCTGCGACGAAACTATCTGTTGCAGATTTTTTAATATTGGTATAATATTTTCAATATAAATAAAGTCTTGAGCTAATTAAATAACAGTCAAATATTGACATTTTACACATTAAGTGGTAAAATATGAGAAAGTAAAAAATGGGGGATTTAGTATGGGTATGGACGGAAGAATTTATTTAGACTATGCAGCAACAACTCCGCTAAGCACAGATGTTTATAAGGAGATGTTGAAGTGTTTTCAAGATGTGAATGGAAACAGTAACAGTTTGCACGCCTTTGGTCGTGAGGCATCTGATGTCCTTGAAAGATCAAGGGCTATTGTCGCAAAAACAATAAATGCAAAACCGAATGAAATATATTTTACATCTGGCGGAACAGAAGCAAACAACTGGGCATTGTTTGGTATTGCAAGGGCAAATAAAGATAAAGGCAATCATATTGTTATTTCGGCTTTTGAGCATCCATCTGTAATCGAAAGTGCAAAAAGACTTGAACAAGAAGGGTTTAAGGTATCTTATGCTCCAATTAACAGCGATGGCATTGTTGACTATAAGTCAATAGTAAAATTAATCCAAGCCGAAACAATTTTAATCTCTGTAATGACAGTAAATAATGAACTTGGCACAATTCAGCCAATAAAGGCAATTGCTCAACTTGCGAAGTCTTACAACATCTTATTTCATACTGACGCCGTTCAAGCATTATCTTCCATTAAAATTGATGTTCAAGATATGGGTATTGACGCATTAAGTATTTCAGCTCATAAAATCTATGGGCCAAAGGGAATGGGTGCGTTATACATTAAAAATGGCACAAAAATTGAAAGGCTTATGTATGGCGGAGAGCAAGAACGCAATATGCGAGCAGGAACAACAAATATACCAAGTATAATTGGTTTTGCAAAGGCCTGTGAGTTGATGGTTGCTGATTTTGATGAAAAATGTAAAATTTTAGCAAAAGTTAAAAAATATTTTATTTCTGAATTAACATCAAAAATTCAAAATATTGAAATTAATGGAAATTTAAGTAAGTCAGTTTCAAATATCGTAAGCGTTGACTTTAAAAATATTGACGGCGAAGCTGTATTAATGCTTCTTGACCTTGCGGGGGTTGCAGTCTCGATTGGTTCTGCTTGTTCATCTGGTTCAACAACGGGCTCTCATGTGATTAAGGCGTTAAATCCTAAGAAAGTGAAGTCTACCGTAAGATTTTCATTCAGTTATTTATCAACTTTCGAAGAAATTGATTATACAATCAAGGAACTTTCTAAGATTGTTGCAAATTTAAGACAACTTTCTCCTGAGAAAATTAAAAAGGAGGCAAAGTAGGTCTTATGCAAAAATATTCAAAGAACTTAGTTGAAATATTTTATAATACTCAATATGCTGGTGCCATAACTGGTGCGGATGTTATTGTGAAAAATCAAGACAACGAAGGTGGTGAAATTGTTAAAATTTACTTAGTTGTCAGAAACGATTGTTTGCAAGATTGCTCATTCCAAGCAAAGGGTTCAATTGTTTTATACGCATCTCTTACAACAATTTGCTCGCTTGCAAAGGGTAAAACCTTATCAGAAATTTTATCTATAAGCGAAAAAGATGTTATCAATGAATTAAAACAGTTAAACAAGCAAGAATACAACGAAATTGTTTTTGCTTTGGAAAGTTTTAAAAAGGCAGTTGAAATATATTTAAAAAGGAAGAAGCAAGGAACAATTGTAGAAAAAAATAATTTGAAATCAAAAAATTTACATCCATCTAAAAACGTCACAAAATATCAAGAGACTTCAAAAACCTGTAATATTGAAAGGGCTTTGGCAGAAAATGAAGATGCTGTACAAACTCAAGAAGTTGAGGTTTTGCAACCGAAGAAAGAAGTCATTAAAAAAGTTGCAAAAGTTAAGTCTATTCGTATTGAAGAGCAAGAAGAAAAAACAGTGCAATCAAGTACTATTGACAGAAATATGCAAAAGTTAAATGCGTTGATTAATGAGGTTAAACTTGAACAACCAGTTGATATCAAGAAAACAGTAGAAGAAGAAAATTCTGAAATGATGATTGTTCCAGTTGGTGGCAAGAAAAAACAAAAAAAATCAAAAAAATCAAATGTTGTAATTCCAACTAAGATTGAAGTTAGAGTTTTTGAAGATGATGACAACGAAAAAACTTCAAAGAAAGTAACAAAAACAACAAAAATTACAACCACAAAAACAATTAAAACCGAAGACAAAAAAGAAAATCCATATTTAATTCAAGTAGAACCTGAAAAATCAGTATCAGATGAAGAAGTTATTGATGAAATTGACAGCATTACCGAACAATTAACAAATGCAATATCTCAACTAAATTTTAAATTTGATGATGAGGAAAAGTAAATTATATAAAAGTCTTTTAGTGAAAATACTAAAAGGCTTTTATTTTGTGTATAAAATGTCGAAAAGTGTAGAAAATAATACTAATAACGGAAAGGAGGTTTATTGTCAATGAAATGCTCATTAGGATGTTGTGCTTTTTGGATGGGAATGGGATTTGTTGTTGGTGCTTGCCTTGCATCAAACAATGCTAAGGTAAGAAGTTGGTTTACATCAAGTACAAAGAAAATGACTGAATTTTGTGAAGATGTAATGAAAAAGGTTGATAGCAAAATATCCTGCACTTGTGCTCAAAGCGAGAAGCCAAACTTAAATGTGTCAAGCGAAGTGGCAACAAGTGAAAGCGACAAGCAAAAAAAGAACAACTAATTCGTTATTACTCAAAAAATAGTTCACAAAAATTGTGGACTATTTTTTTTTATTGTGATAATATATATTTAAAGGAGATAAAGAAATGCGAATTTTAGGTTTGGATATAGGATTAGTAAGGATTGGAATTGCTCAAAGTGATGAAATGGAAATTATTGCTTCACCGTTGGAGGTTTACAAACGTACTAATTCTATAAACAATGACGCAAAGTATATTTCTTCAATAATCTCAAAGAATAATATTGGAAAAGTTGTTGTTGGATTACCTTTAAAAATGGACGGAAGTGCAAGTACAAGTGTTGATATGGTAAATGAGTTTATTGAAAAGATGAAAAAATTCACCGATGTCGAATTTATCTTGCAAGATGAACGATTCTCAACGGTTAGCGCATCAAACATTTTGATAGAAGGAAATGTAAGACGTGAGAAACGCAAAGACGTTGTTGATAAAGTTGCAGCATCAATAATTTTGCAAAATTATTTAGATAAGAACTATAATAAAAGGAGTGTATAAGATTATGTCAGAAAAAAATGGATTAGAAGGAAAGGGTTCAATCCCAAAGTCAATCAGTCATATGGTGGAAGATGAAGATGATATTGTAACCCTTATTAGTGAAGAAGGTGAAGAGATTCAATTTGTTGAAATTGCCGGAATTGTTTACAGAGGCAGTTTTTATGCAGTTTTACAACCTGTTGAATTGCTTGATGGAATGACTGAAGAAGAGGCTTTAGTGTTCAGAGTAACCAAGGGTGAAAATGGTGAAGATAATTTTGAAATTGAAATTGATGAATCAATTATTAATGCCGTTTATGATGAATATTTAAAGTTGTTGGCAGACATTCCAAAGAATTAAAAATATTTACAAAATAATGAAAAATTTTATTTAAAGTTATTGCATTTAAAGAAAGTTTGTGATAAACTATCTTCGCATCAATGCATATTACACACCTTGGCTGATTTATTTGCGGTTGCCAAATTTTTTGGTTGCAGATAAAGAAGACGCTGGGGGAGGAATAAAAACAAGGAGGAAAAAATAATGTCTGTAGTATCAATGAAGCAACTACTTGAAGCAGGTGTTCACTTTGGTCACCCAACACATAAGTGGAACCCAAAAATGAAGAAATATATCTTCACTTCAAGAAATAACATTTACATTTTAAATTTGGAACAAACTGTTGAACAAATTGACAAAGCTTATACTTTTGTTAAGAAAACAGTTGAAGAAGGAAAATCAATCCTTTTTGTTGGGACTAAAAAACAAGCTAAGGATGCAATCATCGAAGAAGCTCAAAGATGTGGTATGTACTACGTTGGAAGCAGATGGCTTGGTGGTACCTTGACAAACTTCAAAACAATCAAGGGAAGAATTGACAGACTTAACAAGTTAAACCAAATGGAAAAGACTGGTGAGTTTGATTTACTTCCAAAGAAAGAAGTTTTAAAGTTAAAGGCTGAAAGAGATAAACTTGAAGAAAACCTTGGTGGAATTAAGGATATGAGAACACTTCCAGGAGCTATGTTCGTTGTTGACCCTAACAAGGAATATATTGCAGTTCGTGAAGCTCGCTCACTTGGAATTCCTATCGTAGGTTTAGTTGACACAAACTGTGACCCAGATGCTGTTGATTATGTAATTCCTGGTAACGATGATGCAATCCGTGCCGTTAAACTTATTGCTGGTGCAATGGCTTATGCTGTTATCGAAGCAAAAGAAGGTGAAGAAGGATTGGCAAGAGTTCGTGAGGCCGATCAAAAAGCAATGGAAGAAGCTATGAAGGCTGAAAACCCAGAAGCTGAAACAGAAGTAGCAAGCGAAGAAGTTCCACAAGAAGAAGTTAAGGTTGAAGTTTCAGAAGCAGTTGAAGAAGTTAAGGCTGAAGAAGAAAAACCAGCACCAAAGAAGCGTGCAACAAGAAAGAAAGCTGTTGAAGCACCTGCAACAACCGAAGAAAATTAATTTTATAAAATAGGAGAAAAAATTATGTTTACAGCACAAGATGTTAAGGCGCTAAGAGAAAGAACTGGCGTTGGAATGATGGAATGTAAAAAAGCTTTGACCGAAACAGATGGCGATATGGAGAAGGCTGTTGAGGTTTTAAGAGAAAGAGGAATGGCTGCTGTTAATAAAAAGTCTGGAAGAATTGCAGCAGAAGGTATTGTAACATCATACATTCATCAAAATGGAAAAGTTGGTGTTCTACTTGAAGTTAACTGCGAATCAGACTTCGTTGCAGGAAACGAAGATTTCAAAACATTCTGCCACGATGTTGCTATGCATATCGCTGCATCTAATCCAATCTGCGTAAGAGTGGAAGAAGTTGACACTACTGTTCTTGAAAAAGAAAAGGAAATTTTCAGAGCGCAAGCACTAAACGAAGGAAAACCAGAAGCAATCGTTGATAAGATGGTTGAAGGAAAGGTTAAGAAGTTCTATAAAGAAAATGTTCTTATGGAACAAGATTTTGTAAAAGACGATTCAATGACAATTACTCAACTAGTTAATGAAATCACATTAAAGATTGGTGAAAAGGTAACTATCAGAAGATTCGTTAGATATGAAATGGGTGAAGGCCTAGAAAAAAGAAACGACAACTTTGTTGAAGAAGTTATGGCTCAAACAAAAACCGAAACTAAGTAGTTTAGAAAATATGTAAACATTTAATTGAGCATTGATTAATTCAATGCTCAATTTTATTTGCAATTTTATTTACTTTCTAGTATTATATAAAATGTATTAATATAAATTGGAGATTTTTTATGGAAAACAAAGAAGATTTTATTGCAGAATTGTATTTAAATTATGAAGAAGAAATCGAAAAAGCGATTTCTCACTTAAAACAAGAATATTTATCTTTACGTGCTGGACGTGCAAATCCACATATTTTGGATAAAGTTATCGTAAACTATTATGGGACCCCAACACCTCTAAACCAAATTTCAAACATTTCAGTTCAAGATGGTAGAGTTTTAGTTGTTTCATTATGGGACCAAAATGCTATGAAAGACACTTTAAAAGCGATTATGGCATCAGATATTGGCATTACTCCAAATGATGACGGTAAAATTATTAGACTTGTATTCCCGCCATTGACTGAAGAAAGAAGAAAAGAAATGGTTAAGACCGTAAAGAAACTTGCAGAAGATGCAAAAGTTGCTTGCAGAAATGCTAGACGAGATGTAATGGATGAATTTAAAAAATTAAAGAAAGATTCTGAAATTTCAGAAGATGAAATGGCTTCTCATGAAAAAGAAGTTCAAAAAATAGTGGACAATGCCGTTGCTAATATAGACAAAGAGTCTACTGAAAAAGAAAAGGACGTAATGCAAATTTAATTATGAGTATTTTTAAAAAGAAAAGAAAAATAGATATGTCCAACATTCCATCACATATTGGTTTTATAATGGACGGGAATGGAAGGTGGGCAAAAAAAAGAGGGCTTCCACGTTCTATGGGACACAGAGAGGGTGCTTTTGCATTAAGGCGCGTTTGTGAGGCTTGTCGTGATTTCGGTGTGAAGACTATTACTGTCTATGCTTTATCTACCGAAAATTTAAAAAGAAGCGAAAAAGAAGTAAATTATATTTTTGACCAAGCGATGGAGTTTGTAAATTCTGAATTAGAATCTGCCAAAGCCAACGATTTAAAAATTAACATAATAGGGAACTTGGAACACGAAAAATTCCCAGCGAATGCAAAAGCTTCTTGCATAAAAGCTATGGAAGAAACAAAAGATTGCAAAACTTATGTTCTCAATATCGCTTTTATTTATGGTGGACGTGATGAAATTGTCCGTGCTGTAAACAATGTTATCAAAGACAAAAAAGAGAATATAACAGAAGAAGAATTTGCTAATTATTTATATACCGCAGGTCAAAAAGACCCTGACTTAATTGTTCGTTCAAGCGGGGAGCAACGAGTAAGTAATTTCCTTTTGTGGCAACTTGCATATAGTGAATTTTATTTTCCAAAAACTCATTGGCCTGACTTCAATAAAAAGATTGTTGAAGAATGTATTATAGCTTATCAGTCAAGAAAAAGAAACTTTGGCGATGTTAAAGAATAATTTATCGGTTTAAGGAGAACGTTATGGGGAAAAGAACACTAACTGGGTTAGGCATATTTTTAGCAACGGTGCTATTTATAGCATCAAGATATTTATCAATTTACTTTTTTGATGTATTCATAATGGCTATTTCTTTCATAGCTTGTTTTGAAGTTTTAAAGTTATATGATGATAGTCCAAGAAAGTCGTCAAAGATGTACATTTATTTATCATTTTCGTATGTGTATTTAATTTACCTTGCGTATTTATTTGCAGATAGTTATACACAAGCAATTGTATATCAACTATTTTTATTTGCAATATACTTTATAATATCATTTATATTTGAACTTGTTTTTCTTGCAAAAAACAGAAATGAAGAAATACAAAATGAAGACTTGCTTTTGTCAACAAAAAGACTTATGACGACAATGCTGTACCCAATTACGCTAATTGGAACATTGTATGGCATAAATAGTTTTAATTTAGACAAGGCAACAATAATTATTGGATTAGTATTTGGAATTTCAATGTTTACTGATGTGTTTGCTTACTTGGTTGGGATGGCTTTCCATAAAGGTAAATTCGCCTCTCAAATTTCACCAAAGAAGTCAGTTTCAGGTGCAATTGGTGGCATTTTTGGAGGATTACTTTTTGCAAGTCTTGCACTAGGTTTATGCTACTTTGCGGGATTATTTAATCCATTTACTGCCTCAACAGATACCTCTCTTAAGGTAGTGTTGTTCTTTGGGCTTACTGGTGTTTTAGGCTCATTAATGACAGAGTTTGGTGATTTGGTTGCGTCAAGCATTAAACGTGTATATGGAGTAAAAGATTACGGTAAACTATTTCCAGGACACGGCGGAATGATGGATAGGGTTGATGGGCTTATGTTTTGTAGCGCAATAACCTATGTATTGGCAATGTTATTTTTATTTTAGGTGATAGAATGATTTATTTATTATTTAGTTTAGTAGTTTTTGAAGTATTGTTTAATTGGCTTTATAAGGCTAACGAACAAAATGTACAAACAAAAGAAATGCTTTCAAAAGTTATTTCAAGTATCATTATTGCATTATCGGTTGTGTGTATGTTTACATCGGCAATTAATACATATTTTTATGTGTACTTTTCAATTTTAATCATAAGTAATGCATTAAGAATAATTTGGCTATGGAAGAACAAGTCTGTCGTAAATACATTTACAATGTATGCAGATATTTTATTTACATTGGTGGCTAGTTGTTTTGTGTGGACGAAAGTAACATATATTATAATAGCAATAGCTTTTTTGATGGTTTTAATAATGGTGCACGAGTTTGGGCACTACATTGCTGGCAAAATTTTAAAGTTTAAAATTAATGAATTTTCAATTGGCTTTGGTCCAGCACTTTTTGAAAAAACTAAAAAGAACGGTGAAAAGTTCGCTGTAAGACTAATACCGCTTGGTGGCTATTGTGCCTTTGAAGGCGAAGATGAAGATAAAGATGTAGAGGGTGCGTTCAACAAACAAAAACCTTGGAAAAGATTAATTGTATTATTTAGTGGTGTATTTTTTAATTTTCTTTTTGGCGTAATAATGAGTGTCGCTTATTTAATGATTGCAATGAAACCAATGCCCCAGATAATCGCTGTTAGTGATAATAATATAAACAACTTCCAAAAAGGAGATATTATTCTTGCTATAAACAATAATAATATTGATTCGTATAAAGTTTCGAAAGCTCCATTAGAACAGATCTCAAAAGAACTCTCAAAATATGGTGAGGGCGAAGAAATAGTTGTAACTATTTTACGTAACGGCGAAGAAATGAATGTCGTTGTAAAAAAAGAAGCAAGGGAAGCTTTTAGATATGTCTTAAATCCAGAAAAGTTGATTGGAAAGGCATATATTGAAACGGACGGAAACTATATACCTCTTGAAACAGAAACAGCAATATATGATTACTTAAAGAATGTGGACAATGAATTGGTGTCGGTTTACCATAAAACCGAAGACGGACAATTTATTGCATACACAGAAAATGAGATTTCGTCTATTGCGGGAATTTCAACAAGTACTGCAAGTGTATCGCTTGGAATACTACAAAATTATTATTATGAAGATTATTCATTTGGTGAAGCATTATTATATGCAGTGCCATTCAGTTTAGATATTTGTTTATTAATATTAAGCGTTTTAGGTGGCTTATTTACAGGTGCGACAGCTGTTGCAGATCTTGGCGGAACTGTTACAGCGGTTGACCAAATCGCAGAACTTACAAGCATAGATTTAAGATACTTGTTATACTTAATTCCTATGATTAGTATGAATCTTGCAGTATTTAACTTATTACCAATTCCAGCTCTTGATGGGGCAAGGATGGTGTTTGTTTTAATTGAGTGGATCAGACGGAAACCAATAGATAGAAATGTTGAAGGTTATATTCATTTTATTGGTTTAATGGTATTGTTTTCACTTGTGATATTCTTAGATGTTTATCATTTCTTTATACTATAAGGACAATATAATTTATGCTTTTAATAGAAGAGATTAATAAAGAATTAGTAAAATATAATATACAATTTATAATAGAATCGGCAGTTTTTGATAAGACGAATAAGGATTTAAGTTTAGTACTTTTATATCCTGACGATGTGTTGCTTTCGGCGGACATTCAAAGTCTTGTAAAAAAGACTGCCGTTTTGGCGTTGCCGGAAGGTGTTAAAAGTGTTGATATAAAATATAGAAAAAATTATTATGACGAGGCATTGATTGAAGAGTCTGTAATTGCAATAGTAAAGAAACATATTCCTATTGTTTCTATAAATAATGGAGATGTGACTTTGCAAAAAAAAGAGAAGTCCATTGTTATCAATATTGAAAACAAATTTACCAATGTAATAACAAAGAGTGGATTGATTGAAAAACTTCAAGAGCAATTAGAGGTTGAGTTTTATGATAAGTTTGATATAAAAATTGACTTTATTCCAAATCGAGTAACAGAGGTGACGGATGATGTTGTTTTTGAAGATGATAAATATACAGACAATTATAGAGTTGACGTAAAAGAAAAAGAAGCCTATATTGGAGAAGCGATTGAAGATCAGCCCATTTTAATTGCAACTATTGCAGAAGCGGTTGAGAGTGTTGCAATAAGCGGAAGAATAAAATTTTTTACCGAACAAAAGACTAAGGCTCGAATTGACGAAAATGGAAAGGAAAAGCCGGAACGTACATACTACACTTTTGAAGTGTATGATTACAGTGGAAGTATGCGTGTTGCGTATTTTCCATCAAAGGCAAATCTTCCAAAGATGGAAAAATTAGAGAACGGAATGGATGTAGTTTTGTTTGGCAATATTGAAGAAGACAGTTTTAGCTCAGGTTTAACTATGCGTCCAAAATCAATAAATTTATGTATTTTTGAAAACGAGTTTTTTGAAAAAATTTATTCTAAGCCTGTACCTAAAAATTACAGCATAGTTTTTCCAGAACCGTTCGTTTCAACAAAGCAATCAAATCTGTTTTCAACAGAAGATTCTGTAACGAATGAATATTTGCTAAACAATACTTTTGTTGTATTTGATTTAGAAACAACAGGTACTATTTATAATCGTGATAAAATAATAGAAATCGGAGCAATTAAAATTGAGGGTGGAAAACTTACTGAAACATTTTCTTGTTTGATTGACCCAGAAATTCATATCCCAGATGATGCATCCAAAGTAAACAATATATTTGATAAAGATGTAGAGGGTTGTCCAACAATAGAAAAGGTTTTGCCGGACTTTTTCAAGTTTTGTGATGGCTCGATAATGGTTTCTTATGTTATTGATTTTGACTTTAATTTTATAAGTCATTATGGCAAACTTTATGGCTATACTTTCACAAATGAAACATTTGACGCTTTTGTTCTTGCAAAGCAGAGAGTTAAGGGCGTAAAAAATTATAAACTTGTTACCATAGCAAAAGAATTAGGTGTTGAACTTGAAAATGCACATAGGGCAGTTTTTGACGCAGTGGCAACTGCCGAGGTGATGTTAACTTTATTAAAAAATAATTAAAAAACTATTGCATTAATTAATATAAATGTGATATAATTCATAATGTAATAACTAATCTTCGTTGAACGGCAAAATGTTTGCCGTTCACTTTTTATGTAAGGAGTGAAAAATGGCACAAAAACCAATTGCAAAAACGGTAGAAGAGTTTCTAAATCCAATAGTAGAGAGTTTAGGGTATGAGATTGTTGAAGTCGAATACACAAAGAAACCAAATGGTATGAATCTTACAATTTTTATTGATTCAGTTAATGGGATAAAGATTGAAGATTGTGAAAAAGTACATTCGACAATTGACGAGCCTCTTGATGAACTTGACCCAACAAATGGTGCAAGTTATACATTGAATGTATCATCTCCTGGACTTGACAGACCTCTTTCTACAGATAGGGATTTAAAAAGAAATTTAAATCAGATGGTTGAGATTTCTCTTTACAGCAAAATGGACGGAAAGAAACAATATGCAGGAGTTCTTACTTCATACAACGAAGATGAAATAGCTATTTTAGATGGCGATAAGCAAATTAAATTTCAAAGAAATGCAATCGCAAAAATAACTAAATTTATAGAGTTTTAATCGGAGGAATATAAAAATGACCAATAAAGATTTTTTCTTGGCACTTGAAGAGCTTGAACAAACTAACGGAATTTCAAGACAAACAGCAATGGAATGGTTAAAAAACAGTTTAATTGTTGCATACAAAAAAAATAGTGGAGAAGGGAGAGATATTCTATTTAAAATAGATGAAGAAAAAAAGACTATTAAAATGTATGCAATTCGTACAATTGTAGCAGACGATGAAGTTGAAGATCTTGAAATGCAAATTCCACTAAGTGAAGCAAAAATGATTAAAAAATCGTTTAAAATTGGAGATGTAGTAAAAGAAGAAATTAATCCAAAGGCATTTGGAAGAATTGCTGCAGGGGCTGCAAAACAAGTATTTACTCAAAAGTCTAGAGAGTCAGCAAGAAGTGTTGCATATAAAGAAATGAGCGAACGCCTTGAACAAATTGCAACAGGAATTGTTAGAAGAGTTGAAAAAGATACCATTTATTTAGAAATAGTTGGTTCTCAAATTGAGGGTGTTTTACTTGCTCCAGACCAAATACCAGGCGAGAAATTGCAAGTAAATGATAGAACAAAGGTTTATGTAAAAAAATTAAGAGAAACAGCAAGAGGAACACAAGCAATTGTATCAAGAAGTGCTTCACAATTTGTAAAGAAGTTGTTTGAACTTGAAGTGCCTGAAATTGCTTCTGGTGTTGTATCAATAAAAGGTTGTGTAAGAGAAGCTGGATACAGGTCTAAAATTGCAGTTTACAGCGAAGACAAAAACGTTGATCCACTTGGCGCTTGTGTAGGTAATAAAGGAACAAGAGTTAACAGTATTGTGGCAGAATTGGGCGGCGAAAAAATTGATATTATTATTTGGTCAGACGACCCATTTGAATATATCGCAAGAGCACTTTCACCTGCAAAAGTTTTAACAGTTGAAGTGAATGACGAAGTTAAGTCTGCAAGAGTTATTGTTCCAGACGATAAACTTTCATTAGCAATTGGTAAAAGTGGTCAAAATGTAAGACTTGCTGCAAAACTTACGAATTGGAAGATTGATGTTAAGAGCGTATCTCAAAGTGTTGATCCAAATGAAAAAGAATCAATGTCAAACAACATCAGCGATTCTGCATTTGATGCGGTAAAGACAAACTTTGGCGACATTAATTCAATGTTTGAAGATGTAAATCTTGATGGTTTTAAGGACGGTGAATAACAATGAAAAACACACCTAAAAGAATGTGTGTGGTTTGCCGTGATATGAAAGATAAAAGAGAACTAGTTAGAGTTGTTCATTCAAAAAACGGCGAAACAAAAATTGATTTAACAGGCAAAGCGAATGGCAGAGGCGCATACATTTGTAAAAGTAAAGAATGTATTGAACAATGTCAAAAAAGAAAATGCTTTGAAAGAGCTTTTAGCTCAGAAATTAATTCACAAATTTATGAAGAGTTGAGGGCGGGAATTGGAACAGCAGAAGTTCAATAAATTAAAAACTTACTTAGGGTTTGCAATGAAATCAGGATCGCTACGGTATGGAAGTGATAATATCTCAGGTAAAGCTCGACTAGTAATTGCAAACAGAGATTTATCTGAGGGTAGTTTAGCAAAACTTATCCAAAAATGTGAAAAAAACAAACTTAACTTAAAAGTTTTAGATAAAGAAATATGTGACGAAATATTTAAAACGGGTGTTAAAGTTATATCAATAGAAAACAGTAATTTAGCAAATGCAATTTATCAATTAATGGAGGAAAACTAATTGAGCAACGCAAAAACTTATGAAACAAAAAAAGAAGGAAGTAGAGTAGATTCTATTAAATCGCTTACTGACATAAAAAATGAAGCAACATCTCTTTCTACAACAATTAAAAAGAGTCTTTCTCTTGCACTTACATTAAGCAAACAATTAAAAGAAAAGATTAATGGTTTAAAGGCAAAGGAAGCTGAAAAATTGACTCAACAAAAGACTCCTGAAATTGAACCAAAGAAAGAGTCTATTGAAGTATCTAATACACAGCAAAAAAGTGCGGTAAATGTAAAATCTTCAATCGAGCAAAAACCTATAAGTAAGAACAGTTCGGTTGTGGCAGAGCAAAAAGGCGATAAACAGCAAGGGCGTTTCCCTCAATCTGCAAATAGACAATACTCACAAAATAGAGGCGATGGTAATTTTAGGACGCGCCATTTTAACGATACTAACCAAGACGGCTCACAGCGTGGTTTTTCACCAAGAGATAATAGAGCAGGTTATCAAAAGAATACGCAGGGCGGTGTTCAGCGTGGTTTTGGTATGGCTGGTGCTAATACACAAAGACCACAAAATGGTATGAATGGTAATAAATCTCAAAATAAGCCATTTGGAACTCGTCCGATGTCAGCAGGTGGAAGTACTATTTCATTTGATATGCAACAGAAAAATAAGGTTGACAACTCAAAAACACAAGCAAAAAGAAAGACAAATGACCATTCTTTTGAAGAAAAGAAATCTCTCAACAGAAAAGCTCTTGTCATGCGTGGATTTATTGCGGATGAAAGTCTTGAAAATGAAGACGGCGTAATGATGGGATCAAGAAAAATTAAGGGCAAAAAGGCAAAGCAACAAGAAGCAGTAGTTACACAAGTAATTGAACACGCAGTTATTACAACAGATAACTTAACTGTAAAATTATTGGCTGAAAAAATTGGCAAACCAGTAGTTGAAATCATCAAGAAATTTATGATTCTTGGCAATATGGTTAATATCAATAGTACGATTAATTTTGATGAAGCGGAATTAATTGCAGGTGAGTTTGGTGTTACTCTTGAACAAAAACTTGAAAAGACAGCCGAACAGCAATTAAACGATATTAAAAATATTACCGATGATGAAAAAGACCTTGAAAAGCGTCCACCAGTTGTTACAGTTATGGGACACGTAGATCATGGTAAAACATCATTACTTGACTATATTAGAGAAACTAATGTTATTGCTGGTGAAGCGGGTGGCATTACACAACACATCGGTGCCTATACAATTGAAAAAAATAATGAAATGATTACATTCATTGATACCCCAGGGCATGCTGCGTTTACCGCAATGAGAGAACGTGGTGCAAAAATGACAGATATTGCAATTTTGGTTGTTGCTGCTGATGACGGAGTTATGCCACAAACAATTGAAGCAATTAACGAAATCAAGCAAGTAAAAGCTCCAATGATTGTTGCTATTAACAAAATTGATAAACCGGAGGCTAATGTCGATAGGATTAAACAACAGTTAACAGAACACGATGTTATTCCAGAAGAATGGGGCGGTGATGCAATTTTAATTCCAATTTCTGCAAAGACTGGTCAAAATATTGATAAATTATTGGAAATGATTTTATTTGTAGCGGAATATCAAAATCTAAGAGCAAATCCAAAGAGAAAAGCAATTGGTACTGTAATTGAAGCTAAATTAGACAAAGGTATGGGACCTCTTGCAACCATACTTGTTCAAAATGGTACATTAAAAGTTGGTGATGTTATTATTGCGGGAACAAGTGTTGGTAAAGTTCGTGCAATGATTAATGAAAAGGGTAAAAATGTAAAATCCGCTGGTCCTTCATACGCAGTTTCTGTTCTTGGACTTTCAAGCGTTCCAAGCGCAGGAGATGAAATGTATGCCGTTGATGAAAAGATGAGTAAGAAAGTTCTTTCAGAAAGAATGGTAAAAGAAAAGACTGATAAAATTAAAAAGGCAGATAATTCAGTAGATTCTCTTATGGACAGACTAAAAGAAACAGAATACAAAAATTACAATGTTATTATTAAAGCTGATGTTCAAGGTTCTCTAGAAGCACTGACACAAACTTTAAGTGAAGTTATGAACGAAGAAGTAAAGGTAAGATGTATTCATGGTGGTGTTGGAGCTATAAACGAAAATGATATTATGATGGCAACAGCATCAAATGCGGTTATTATTGGATTTAATACAAAGCCAGACTTTAAAGCAAAAGTTCTTGCAGATAAATACAAAGTAAATATTCAATTTAATAAAATTATTTATGAAGTAGTTGATTATGTAACAAAACAAATCGATGCGATGAAGACTCCAAAGTACAAAGAAAATGTAAGCGGAAAGGCTGAAATAAGAATGATATTTAAAGCAAGTAAGGTTGGAGCTATTGCAGGTTGCTATATTCTTGATGGTAAACTTACAAAAGGACAGCAAGTTAAAGTTTACAGAAAGAAAGATATCATCTATACTGGAACTATTGCTACTATTCAAAGAGAGAAAGATGAAGTTAAAGATATTAGTGCTGGATTTGAATGTGGTATTGTATTAAAAGATTTCAGTCAAATTCAAGTTGGTGATATAATTGAGGGTATAACTCTCGAAAGAATTAATTAATATTTGAAGGGGGTTCGTCTTATGAGTTTTAGGATGGAAAAAATAAACGCCGAAGTTCAAAAGACTTTATCTGAAATTATAAATGATGATTTAAGGAATCCTTTATTAGACGACTGCGTTTTAACAGTATGTCAAGTAAAAGTTTCGCCAGATTTTTCCAGTGCAAGAGTTTTTATAAGTGCTTTAAACACTAACGAATCTCACGAAACAATCATAAAAGAATTATCTAAATCTTCATCTTTTATTAAGAAAAGATTAGCGGAAAAACAAAATTTTAAAAGGACTCCTAATTTAACTTTTATCTATGACGACAGTTTAGAACAAGGCGAAAGAATAAAAAAGTTAATTGAAGGATTAAATAAGTAAAGGTAAAAATAATAATGAGTGAAAGTTTTAAAAAAGCTTTTCAAATAATTAACGACGCAAAAAGAATTGCGATTTTTACACATGCAAATGTTGATGGCGATGCACTTGGCTCAGCATTTGCTTTTTACTTTTATTTGAAAAGTTTAAACAAAGAAGTTGATGTATTTACAAAAACTACAATGCCAAATCAATTAAAGTTTTTAAATGTAGAAAGTTTGATTAATAAAAAAACCTGTGCAAGTTATGATTTAGGAATCTCAGTAGATTGTAATACATCAGAAATGATGAATGTTTATGCTGAGAAATTTTTGGATATTGAAAACACTATTCAATTTGATCATCACCCAAGAAATCCACATTATGCAAAGTTTAATGTGACTGATGATGTAAGGTCGTCTGCGTGCGAGTTGATTGCAGATTTCTTTTTAACAAACAACGCTAAATTAAATAACAGAATTGCAGAGTTGTTGTTGTCGGGAATAATAACAGATAGTGGAGGATTTAAGTTTTCTAACACCTCTAAAAAGACGATGGAAATAGTTGGTAGATTGCTAACAGAATATGATGTTGAGTTGCACTACTTGATGTCAAACCTTTTTGAGTCTGAGGAACCTGCATATTTAGAATTGTACAAAGAAGCTATAAACAATACAAAATTAATTGAAAACAATAAGGTTGCTTTGATTGTTATACCAAACTCATTTTATCAAAAAACAGGCATTGACCCAAACAGTGCGAAGAATTTAACAAGAATAGGTACAGAAATTAAAGATGTTATCGTAACAGCGTTAATTGCGGAAGCAGAACCAAATATGTGCAAAGTTTCATTTAGGTCAAGAGGCTCATATGATTGTTCTGAGTGTGCGAGAGTATTTGGAGGTGGTGGTCATAAGCAGGCATCGGGTTGTAAAGTTTTTGGAAATCTATATGAAACGATTGAAAAAGTAACAAAAAGCATAACGGATGGATTAGTATGATAGGTTTTGTGAATGTATATAAACCAAAAGGCGTAACATCTTTTAAAATTGTAGGAGAGATTAGAAAAATTTTTGGTATAAAACACATTGGTCATTTAGGGACTTTGGATCCAATGGCTGAGGGTGTATTGCCAATTGCAATAGGAAAGGCAACAAAGTTTTTTGATTATTTTTTAAAGAAAGAAAAAGAGTATCAGGCAGAATTTAAAGTTGGTTATGAAACAAACACCTTAGATGCGGAAGGTGAGATTGTAGAAGAAAGTAATGTAAAAGTAGACCTGCATCAAGTACAAGAAATGTGTAAAAATTTTGTCGGGAAAATAAGTCAAAAACCGCCAAAATTCTCAGCAATAAAAATCAATGGTCAAAGGGCTTACAAACTTGCAAGGGATGGCAAAGAATTTGATATAAAACCAAAAGACGTTGAAATTTATGGCTTAACGGCAAGTAGCATTGCTGGCGACAACTTATATGGTTTAAAAATATGGTGCTCTGCTGGTACATATATTAGAAGTTTAGGTTGCGATATTTTTAGGGCATTAAACACAAGAGCTACCATGACAAAACTGGTTAGAACAAGGTCAGGTTCCTTTAAAATTTCCAATTCAATGACTATTGAAGAGATTTCAACAGAACCACAAAGTGCGTTAATCAGCATAGAAGACGCCTTAGAAAATGTAGATGTAATTAGTTTAAACGAAGTAGAGTTTACAAAAATCAAAAATGGTGTTGTTATAAAAACAAACATTAAAGACGGCATATATTTAGCAAAATATTTAGACAAGATTATTGCTTTGGTAAATATAGCCAATGGACATATGAAAAGCGAAATTAATTTAATTGAGGGGAACAACTAATGATTAAATTTGGGACATCTGGTGTGTCGGATTCTATGAAAGAGGATAATCTAAACTATAATCAGGTCGCAAAGAGATTAAAAGAATTAGGACTTGACTGTTTTGAGTATCCATTTACATACGGAACAAATATAAGTGATGAAAAATGCAAAGAGATAGGGGATGCGTTTTTAAACGAAGGAGTGAGTTTGTCTGTTCATGCTCCTTACTATATTAATTTAGCGTCGGGAGATGAAGAATCAGTACTGAAAAGTTTTGGCCATATTTATAATTCTATGAAAAAAGCAAAAGTAATGGGTGCTGATAGAGTGATTTTTCATCCGGGAAGTCTTACAAAGCAGACAAGAGAAGTAGCATTCAATAATGTACTTTCAAACTTAAAGAGGTTCGTTGAATCAATTACAGGAGATGAACTTGTTGAGGGAGTATTATTGTGCCCTGAAACTATGGGTAAGCACGGACAAATTGGAACTCCCGATGAAGTTGTAGAAATGTGTAAACTTTCAAGTATACTAATTCCAACAATTGACTTTGGTCATATCAATGCATTTAGTGGTGGGGGATTAATTTCAAAAGAAAGTTTTGCAAGTATCATTGAAAAATTTGTATTAGGTCTTGGCAAGAAAGAAATGCATATTCATTTTAGTAAAATTGAATATGGCGGAAAGGGTGAAATAAAGCATTTAACTTTTGAAACCGACCCAGGGTTTGGGCCTGATGAAAAATTGATGATTCAAGCACTTGTTGACTATGATGCAAATTTTAGAATTATATCTGAATCGGCGGGTACACAAGATAAAGATTCAAAAATTATGTTAGATTATTACAAAAAAGGGTTTTAATTTTAATAAATCTATGTTATTATATTATAGACACATATTATAGGAGGGAGAAAATGATTACTGCTGGAGAATTTAGAAAAGGCGTAACTTTTGAATTAGAAGGGAAAGTATATGTCGTGGTAGATTTTTTGCACGTTAAGCCAGGTAAAGGTTCTGCGTTTGTAAGAACAAAAATCAAAAATGTAGTAACTGGTCAAGTAATAGAAAAGACATTTAACCCAACAGAGCGTTTTGAAAAGGCTCATATTGAAAGAAAAGAAATGTCTTATCTTTATGAAGATGGTGGCTTGTATTATTTTATGGATAATAATACTTATGAACAAATTCCATTAAATAAAGATCAAGTTGAAGATGCATTAAACTATGTAACAGAAAATATGACTTGCACTATTCAATTCTATAAAGGCGAAGCATTCTCTGTTGAACCACCACTATTTGTTGAGTTGAACATTGTTGAATGCGAACCTGGTATTCAAGGTGATACATCAAAGGCTGGTTACAAGCCTGCAACTCTAGAAACTGGTCTTGTACTTCAAGTGCCATTATTTGTAAACAATGGTGAAAGAATCAGGATTGATACAAGAACTGGAACATATATGGAAAGAGTTTAATTTTATTATAAAAAATGTCAGCAATATTTGCCGACATTTTTTTTATTGTAAAAATTTCATAGAACGTGAATAGTTAAAATATGCTTTTAGTGGGAGAATGTATATGTTGGCAAAAATTATTCCTGCAGAATTACTAAATATGATAACAGCAAATTATGATTTAGAGTTTATATATGAAATACGAATAAGGCGAAATATGCCAATATGTATAAATGTTGCTGGAAAATATTTTGAGTTAAGAAGTCAAAGAGATAAAAAAATTGTATTTGCCGACAAACGCTTAATTGATTATATCTTGTTAAAAGCCACTGATTCGTCATTGTATTGTTATAACAATCAATTAAAGAATTGCTTTATTGCAAGTGTTGGGGGATTAAGGATTGGCGTATGTGGTGAGGTCGTGTATGATGACAACAAAAGTATAAAAACAATCAAGAATATATCTTCATTAAATATTAGGATTCCGCACGAAGTCGTAAATTGTTCAAAACCCATACAAAAATTTATTATGAATGAAAATGGTATAAATAATTGTTTAATTATTTCTCCGCCTTGCTGTGGAAAAACAACATTTATTAGAGATATTGCAAGAATTATTGGCTCGTCTGGTAAAGTTTTAAATACCTTAATTATTGATGAGAGATTTGAGATATGTGCGGGAAACAATGGTGAACAATCTCTAAATGTGGGGTTATATGCTGATTGTATGTCTGGAAGTTCTAAGAATCTTGCCTTTACAGAAGGGGTTCGGTCGCTAAGACCTGATGTGATTATATGTGATGAACTTGCAAAGAAAGAAGATGTAGATGCGGTAAAACTTGCTATAAATTCGGGTGTTAAAGTCATTGCTACTGCTCACAGTGACAGTTTTATGAATTTTAGGAGACGCACATATTTTAAAGAGTTGATAAATGAACAATATATAGATTTTTATATTTTTCTATCTATGAGAAATGGAGCAGGAACTATTGATGCAGTCTTTAATAAAGAATTAAGACCGGTGTGGGGGTGAATACTATGAAATATTTATTATGTGTGGGCGTTATTGCTGGGTTTGGTTATATTGGGCTGTGTGTTAGAAATCATTTATCAAAAAGAGTTCAATTTTATGCAGAACTTATTGATTTTTTAAACAAATTTATTATAAATATAAATTTTTTACAAGTTAATTTTATTGACTATTTAAATGAAGAAATTGCTAAGAACAATGAACTTGCAAAAGCATTAAGACAATTTAAACAAAATTATATAGATAATATATCATCAGAGAATATAAAACATCTTTATTTAAGTGATAATGAATTAAATATTGTGTTTGAGTGTTTGAATTCGATAGGTTCAACAGATAGTGAAAATCAAATCGCATTACTTAATGGATATAAGGTGGAGTTTGAACAATTGCTTATAGAAAGCAGTGAGAAAATGAAAAAATACTCAGGTCTTGCAGTCAAGATGTCTATCATAGTAGGTTGTTTAATTGTTTTGATTTTTATTTAGGAGTAAAAGAAGTGTATGGGGGTTGAAATAATTTTTAAAATAGGAGCGATTGGCATATTGACTGCCGTTATAAGTCAGGTCCTTGGACAAGCTGGGAAGAGCGAGATTGCAACTTTATCAACTCTTGCAGGCGTGGTAATTGTATTAGTTATGGTAATTGATATGATTTCAGAATTGTTTACAAGTATAAAGAGTTTATTTGGGTTGGGGTAGATGATTTTAACAATTGTCGGCATTGGAATTCTAGGCGTTTCGGCAACTTTAATTTTAAAAGAAATTAAGCCGTCAATGGCACTTTTTGTTTCTCTTGCAACTTGTGTAGTTATTTCATTTTTGGTTATAGCCAGATTTCAAGGGTTAGCATCGACCATAGGTGAGTTTATGACAAAATTGTCATTAGATGATGGAATTTTAAAGACAGCATTAAAAGTTGTTGGAGTTGGATATTTAATTGAATTTGCTTCGGATATAGCCGAGGAAAGTGGATTGCAGTCAATTTCTCACAAAATTACGCTTGCAGGTAAAATTATCATCGCTTCTATTTGTTTGCCATATTTATTCGAATTGTTTGATATGGTATTAGGTTTGGTATGAAAAAATTAATGACATTATTTTTGTTTCTTTTGTTTATGAGTTCAATACTTAATTTTAAAAATTTAATGCCGGTTTATGCAACAACAGAAAACGAGGAAGATTTAGAAGAACTGTTGAGTGAAAGTATAAATTTACAACTTGAATCGCTTGATTTGGAGCCAATAGAAGATATCTATAATAAGTATGTGACTCATGAAGAAGCTTCATTTTATGACATATTGACCGACATCTTAAATGGAGAAAATGTATTTTCATTTAATTCAGTATTAAATTTGTTGTGTGGCGGGATAGTCAATACCATAAAGTCTAATTACAAATTACTTTTAACGATTTTAGCAATAGCTTTTTTATCGGCGCTAATATCTAATTTTGCAATATCTAAAACATCATCAGACTTTTTGTCATCTATTTCATTTGTGTTCGTTGCTATTGTTGCAGGTTTGATTAGTTATAGTGTGCTAGAGCTAATAACAGATACATCCTTAACTCTTTCAAATATAAATAAACTAACAGAGACAATATCTCCAATTTTATTAGCATTAATGGTATCGATTGGAGCAGTGTCTTCAAGCGCATTGTATCAGCCGGCAATTTCAGCGATGTCAACTATAATAATTGATATATTTACAAACTTTTTGTTTGGATTGATAGTTTTTATGCTAGTTATTACAATATTAGGTTCGTTGGTAGACGGGTTTAATCTTGGAAGGCTTAATCAATTTTGTTCGTCGCTTTTTAAGTGGGTTATAAGTATTGTGTTTACCTTATTTATTGGGTATTTGTCTTTACAAGGAGTCACAGCTAGCGGATATGATGGATTATCTATCAAAACTGCAAAGTATGCGATAAGAAGTTATATTCCAATAGTTGGGGGATATCTATCTGATGGTTTTGAAATCTTTCGTGGTGGGAGTATTCTTATTAAGAATAGTCTTGGATTTATTGGGGTTATAATTTTAATTTTTGTAATACTATCTCCGTTAGTAAAACTTATTGCTCTTAATTTAACATTTAAACTTGCTAGTTCTTTTACTGAGATTGTAGGGGCAAAAAAGATATCAAATTTACTGTCGGGTGTAACAAAGATTTTTAGTTATTTAATAGCAATTATTTTTGCAGTTTTTATGATGTGTTTTATATTATTTATTTTGATTATAATGACTGCAAATGTGGTGTAAAAGTGAAAGAGTTATTAAGCGTAATTATTTCAATTCTTATTTTAATTATATTTTTTGAAATGTTTTGTTCTAACACACGGTTATCGAGTTTTATAAGGTTTGTATTTTCAAGTTTAATTGTGTTTATTGCAATGTCTTTTTTATCAGAATGTATTGTGGGGTTGTCTAATTTGGATAATATTGAAAGTGAAGCAATAGAAAACTCAATAGCTATTGCAGAGGGTCAAATTGCATATTTGGAAAATATAATAGAGAATCGGTTAGAAATTGAACATAATGTAATAAGCAGTATAAAGATTGGCTATGAAATTGATGAGAAAAATATTTTGCGATATTTAATGGTTGATGTTTATATAAGTGAAAAAGGTGAAATATCAACCGAAGAAGTTAAAAAGATAGTCCAAGAATATTTAGATTGTCAGGTGAATGTCTATGATTAAATTATTCAAATCGAAAATATTATCAAATAAAAAAGTCCAACTGGCGGTAGCGGTTGTTTTAAGTTTTGTCTTATTGTTAATATGTTTCAACACTAGCGAAAGTGCTTCAACTAATAGTGAAATCAATGAAGTATTGGAGAGTAACATGGCAATGTCTGAAAATTATGAAGTTGGTGTTGAAGGCCGAATAGTAAACATTGTAAATTCTATAAATGGGATAAGTGATGCAAAAGCATTTGTTTACACGAAAGGTTCAATTGAGATAATATATGCCGAAGATAAAGAAATCAAGACGTCGGGTGGGGAAAACGGGAATTCAACAGAATTAGAATCAATTGTGTTTAGTAAAGACGGGACAAAGACTGCTGCTGTAGTTATAAAGAAAAATTATCCTAAAATTGAGGGTGTATTAGTCGTTGCAAAGGGTGCAGATGACGAAAAAAAGCGTATTATGATAATTAATGCTCTTGCAACAGTTTTAGATATAAATATTACAGATATTGAAGTTCTAGCGGGTTAATTACAAGCATAAAATTTACTATGTGAGGTGAAAAAATGAAATTTGTATTTTTTAGGAAAACAAAACAATTTATTAAAAACAAAAAGAAAGCATTGATAATTTGTGGAATGGCTTTGCTTTTGGTGGTGACAGGGGTTATAAATTATAAATTAAACACATCAGTCGGTCTTGATGATACAACTCCAACAAATGCTGTAACGGCAAATTTCTTTGATGCATATAAGCAAGATAGAGATGCATCAAGAGAATCCCAACTTGAATTATTAAATGAAATTTCCAACAATGCCTATGCTACTGAAATTGAAAGGTCTACAGCTTTGCAAAATAAAGCAGAACTACAAAAAAAGATGGAGAAAGAATTGATTTTAGAGGGGCTTATCAAGGCTAAGGGATTTGAAGACGCCGTTGTAACAATAGGCTCTGAATATTATAATGTAATTGTAAAGGGTGGACAATTAACGCAAGATCAAGCGACACAAATACTTGGGGTTATTACAAATGAAACAAAGACCAGTCCGTCAAATGTAAAGATTATTCCAGTTGAATAATTGTATAAAATTATTGCAAAAGCGAAACACTTGTGATATAATGCAATTAGTCTAATTGGGTGGTATAGAATTATGGCACAAAAATCAGCAAAGTTTAAAAGAAAAAAAAGTTCAGACTTCTCATATAAAAAGGAAGTAGTAGTTCAAATTATTGAACTTGCCGCAAAAGAAATTTCTGGCGTAACTTCATTAAGTTCTACATTTGGTCTTCATTTCAGAAGTTTGTTTTCAAGGAAGTTGAAAAAAGGCGTAGCTATTGCATTTACAGACAGTGGATTAGTTATTGATGTTTATGTTGATATGTTGTTTGGACATTCTGTAAACGACGTTGCATTTAGAGTACAAGAAAACATTAAAAGAAGTGTTGAAAGTATGACAGAGTTTAAAGTGAAAAGAGTTAACGTTCATGTGTATGGAGTAGCATTTCAACAAGACGAAAGCATTTATATATAATACTATTCAAACCCTATTATAAAATAGGGTTTGTTTGTATTGAGGGATAATTATGACAAATCAAATGAAAAAGATATTGATGGTCTGCTTAATTTTGTCGTATGCTAATTTTTTAGGATTGTCAATAGTGTTGCTTGCATCAGGCTTTGTATATAAATATGTATTTAGTTATATATTTTTAGCTGTAAGTGCGGTATTGTGTGTTTATTTTCAATATTTGGAATCTCTTATAATGAAACAAGATAAAGAACTTGCAGAACAGATTTTTTATGCAAAAAAATTGCTTGAATTAAGAGAGTTCGCAAAATTAAGATTTTATAAAAGCAGAGGATTAAATCCTCAATATAATGAAGATGGAACCGTAATGGAACCTGATAAATTTATTGGAATTTTAACTAAATTAGACGAGGAAGGTAAACTTGAAAAATCCATATATGAAATATTGGGTGTTGAACCAGTTTTTGATAAAAATGGTAAAGAAGTTCCAGCAATATTAGTATTAAAACACTTGATGAAAAAACCAAGAACTTCTAAGTTTGAAGATATTAAAGGTTTGTCAAAGAAAATGGTTGCAAAGGGAACTCAAAATATTGCAAAAAAAGAAGAAAAGAAAAAAGAAGAAAAAAAAGCTGTTCAAAGTGCTCCATCAAAAGATGCAAAAAAGAAAGCAGAACAAGCTGTTGTCTATGCAAAGTATTACAAAGAAAAGGGCAAGTTGAAAAAAGCGAAGGAGAAATCTGACGAAAAGAAAAATCCTGGGTCTGCAAAGAAAGAAAAGTCTGAACAGATCAATCGAACAGCTAACAATGTTCCTGAGAACAACAAAAGAGAAAATTTTGTAAAAGAATATATAATAAACAAAGAGAATTTAAACGGTAAAGATAATAGTAGTGAACAACATTATGATCCTGCCGTTTTAGAATAATTAAGAGGGGAAAAATGAGTAGAGTAATTTCAAGAGAAGAAACATTTAAATTAATTTTTGAATTTTGTGCAACAGGCGAAGCGAATGATTTTTCAGTCAATGAAGTAATCGAAACTAACAAAGATGTTGAACCTGAATATGTAAACAAAGTGTATTATGGTGTTGTTGAGCATTTTGAAGAATTGAAAGATGCAATTGCAGGCACTACAAAATCATTTTCTGTGGAAAGAATCTTTAAGGTAGATTTTGCACTTTTACTTTTGGCGTTGTATGAAATTAAGTATATAGAAGAAATTCCTAACGCAGTTAGCGTGAACGAGGTACTTAATTTATCGAAAAGATATTCAACAGAGAAAAGCTTTTCATATATTAATGGTATTCTTGCAAATTTTGTAAAGGTTGAAAACGATGACTAAGTTAACTCTTTCGGTAACACAAATAAGTACATACATAAAAAACATTTTTGACAATGAAGAATTGTTGATAGGTGTTAGTGTTTATGGAGAAATAACTAATTTAAAACCGTCTGCACGAGCAATTTATTTTGATATAAAGGATAGCGATTCAGCACTTCCTTGCGTGTGCTTTGATCAGTATTTGATGAAAGATTTTAAGTTTGGTGATAAAGTTACTGTTGTTGGTAAATTAAACTACTATGCAAAAACTGGCAAACTTAGTTTTATTGTATCCAAGATTGAAAAATTTGGTGTAGGGAATTTATATAAGCAATTTATTGAATTAAAAGACCGCCTTGAAAAAGAGGGGGTGTTTGATGAACGATATAAAAAGGATTTGCCTAAATATGCTAAACGAATAGGTGTTGTAACAAGCGAAACAGGTGCGGTGATTAGAGATATCGTAAGAGTCGCAAGAAAGAAAAATAGGTCAACCGACATTGTTTTATACCCGGTTAAGGTTCAGGGCGTGGGCTCAGATCTCGACATTATAAAAGGAATTAAATTCTTAGATAATTACAATGTCGATTTAATTATTGTTGCAAGAGGTGGTGGGTCGTTTGAAGATTATCAGCCGTTTAATACTGAACAAGTTGTTAGAGCCGTGTTTGAGTGCAAGAAACCGGTAATAAGTGCAATTGGTCACGAAAATGATTGGTCTTTAATTGATTTTGTCGCCGATGTTAGGGCTAGTACTCCAAGTGTTGCAAGTGAAATAGCGTTCTTTGATGAAAAGCAATATTTGGAAAATCTTTATAATATTTTAAAGTATTCTATTTTAAAGTTGGAGGAATCCAATAGGAATAGTAAGGGAATATTGGACAACTTAGGTGAAATGCTTACTTTAAACTATGAAAGCATTGTAAAAGACAAAAAGAATCGCATTGATGAATTATCTAACAAGTTGGCGGTTTTGATGGATAAAAATTTGGATAATTTCACAAATTTATTGGATAAATTGTCAATAAGAATAAGTAGTTCAAATCCAGTTGAAATTATTAAGAGAGGTTTCACTCAAACTAAAAATAGTAAAGGTTTAGTTTTGAATTCGATTGCAGATTTGAAAGTCGGAGAAGAGGTAGAAACTTTGTTTATTGATGGAAGCATATATTCCGAAATAAAAACTATTAAGGAGAAAAAGTGATGAGTAATGAAGAATCTATTAAAAGATTAGAGGAAATAGCGGGTGAATTAGCAACACAAAATATTGATATTGAATTAGCAACGAAATTATTTGAAGAAGGTGTTACTATTATAAAGGAGAATTATAATCAACTAAAGTCGGCATCTGCAAGAGTAGTGGTTTTAAAGAAGGAATTAGAAGAATATGCTGAAATTAATTTTGATTGTCTTGACGAAGATAAATAATTCGACAAAATAAATAGAATATTAAAATTTTAATAAAAGAAACTATCCTTATACATTGTATAAGGATTTTTTATGTTTAAAAGACTAAAATTTTTTATTGTAAATTTTTTAATTGTCGCAATCGTGGGATTATTGCCGGTAATAAACACGTCAAATTTTAATGTGGTTATGAGCGGTAATATTTGCCCATCTAATATAATAGATAAAATTTTTCAGTTGGTAAAACCTGACTCAAAGATTAAAGAAACAGAAGTTATTGAAAGATTTAAGGTGCACGTTAGCGGAAGGCCTATCGGTTTTTCAATTGATGCGGATGGAGTTGTGGTTGTTTCTATGGGAGAAATTAAAACATCTTCTGGATTTATTAATTCCCCATGTGAAGTGTCTGGTATTAAACCGGGAGATATTATTAAAAGAGTGAATGGTGTGGAAATTACAAGCGGAGAAAGGCTGATCGATGTAGTAAATTCAAAGCCGGGCGAGGTATGTAATATAGAACTAAATAGGAAAGGAGAAACGATGTATGTTGATGTCTGCCCGATTTACGATGAATTTGCACTTTCTTATAGGTTGGGTGTGTGGGTAAGAGATAATTCGGTTGGGGTTGGCACAGTTACTTACGTAACACAAGACAATTGTTTTAGTGCGTTAGGTCATCCAGTGACGGATGCAGACACTTCAACAATTTTGCCTGTTGGCGTAGGAAGAACATTTAAATGTTCGATAGTAGGGGTAAAAAAAGGCATTAAGGGTGAACCGGGAGAACTAAAAGGTCTATTTTTAAAAACATCAAATGAAGTCGGTAGTATTCTAAGCAATACAACGACTGGAATAAGAGGACAATTTGTGTCCAGTGAAACAAGCGAAATGTTCAAAGATTTAGAACTTACTGAGGTCGCATTGAGAAAAGAGGTAAGCGTTGGTGATGCTTCTATTTATACTACAATAGATGGCAATACACCAAAGCTTTACAATATTGAAATTATTAAAACTAATCATATCAACAGTTATGGGAATAAGTGTATGGTCATTAGAATTACAGATAAAGAACTTTTAACTAAAACAGGTGGCATTGTTCAAGGAATGAGTGGTAGTCCAATCTTGCAAAATGGTAAACTTATTGGATGTGTAACACACGTTTTCATTAATGACCCTAGTAAAGGGTTTGCGGATTTTATTGATTTAAAATAATAAAAAAACATTTATATTATTCAAAAATATTCAAAAATAATAAAAGATATTCAAAAATATTCAAAAATAATATAAAATTGTTGGACATTTTAGCTTATCTCTGTTATACTGATATTTATTATAGTAGGAAAAGGAGTTATAATGCTTGAAGATTCACAAAAAGAATATAAATATGTTGTAAATAAATTTTTAATGGACTACCCATTTAACACTTCTCAGGTTGGGTACGATTACTTAGTAGATTCTATTGCAATGGTTTTAGAATCAGAAAGAAATAAAAGGTTAAGATTAGGTAAGGATATATATTCAGAACTAGCTAGTAAGGCAAGGGTGAATTTAAAATATTATGAAAAAGCCGTAAGGCAGGCATTACAAACAGTTTCTACAAATTGCAGATTTAATCAAGATGTTGAATATCCAAATGATGCTGTGAGGTTGGCGTTTAAAGCACCTACAGCAAAAAGTTTTATTTATACTATTGGAATGCAGATTATGCTAGAGAGAGATGAAAAGTTTTTTAAATTAAGCAAATAATTAAAATAGTTGTGTTAATGCTTTTTATGTGCTAAAATTAATTGGTAAAATTGTTAATTTTAGGAGTATTATTTTGGCTAGTATAGTAGATAATTTAAATAATGAACAAAGGCTCCCAGCGCTTCATACAGAGGGTCCTGTGTTGGTGACTGCTGGGGCTGGTAGTGGAAAAACAAGGCTTTTAACTCATAGGATTGCACATCTAATTCAAGATATGGGAGTGGCTCCTTCAAATATACTTGCAATTACTTTCACAAATAAAGCAGCAAATGAAATGAAAGAGAGGTTGTCAAAACTTCTCTCTTTTGGTGTACAAGGAATGTGGATTTTTACTTTCCACTCTATGTGTTCAAGAATTTTAAGGATGAATGGCGATAGGGTTGGTCTTGATAAAAATTTTTCAATTTATGGAGATAGTGAAAAAGATAGGCTTATAAAAAGAGTTCTTCAAAACAATCCAGAATTTGTGAAGCTTGAAAAAAACAAATTAAAACCAGAGTCTGTTGCCTGGCACATTTCAAATGCAAAAAATGAATTACTGTCACCAGATATGTATGCTATAAAAATTAAAAGAGATATTTATGCAAATATAATTATCAAAGCATATGAAGACTATCAAAGGGAATTGTTAATAGCAAACGCTGTTGATTTTGATGATATGCTATGTAAGACCTATGAACTACTTATAAACAATAATGACGTAAGAGAATTTTACCAAGATAAGTTTAAATATATTCACGTTGACGAGTTTCAAGACACTAATGTTGTTCAATATGAACTTGTTAGAATGTTAGGAGCAAAGCACAATAATGTATTTGCCGTCGGAGATGAAGACCAGTGCATATATTCTTGGCGAGGTGCGAAGTTTACAAACGTTCAAAAATTTATAGACGATAATAAGGATATTGCTATATTTAAGTTGGAACAAAACTATCGCTCTACTTCAAAAATATTAGATGCTGCAAATAGGATTATAAAAAACAACTCTAACAGATTAGAAAAAAATCTTTGGACAGAGAATGATGAAGGTAGTGATATTAAATTTTATACTGGATACAGCGATCACGAAGAGGCAGAATTTGTTGCGTCAAAGATAAAGAAAATGGTAATGGAAGACGGAAAACATTTTTCAGATTTTGCTGTTTTAATGCGTGTGAATGCCTTATCAAGGGTATTTGAAGAAAAGTTTTTAAACTATCAGATACCTTATCAAGTATATGGTGGATTCAAATTTTTTGAAAGAAAAGAAGTAAAAGATACTTTGGCTTATTTAAAACTTGTATCAAATCCAAAAGATAACGACAGTTTTGTAAGAGTTCTGGCTTTCCCTAAAAAAGGAATAGGTGAAGCAACGGTAAAGAAGCTATTGGATACAAGTAGCGTTTATGGACTAAGTGCGTATGAAATTGCAAGGACAGGAATGGGTATAGATGAGTCAACCATAAAAAAACTTGCACCGGTAGTAAACTTAATTCAGTCATATATTGAACAAAAAGCGGTATTGTCAATTTCTCTATTAACAAACAAAGTTGTCGATGAGTGTTGTTTAAAGACTGCCTATTCAAGAGAGATTGAAGAAGAATTGTCAAAAATTCAAAACATTGAGATGTTACAAAAGTCAGTTCTTGAATACGAAGAAGCAAATGAAGACCCAACGCTTGAAGATTATTTGCAATCGGTTACGCTTTCAAGAGATATTGATGAAATGAAAGATGAAGATAATAATGTGTCAATTATGACCATACACTCTGCAAAAGGATTAGAATTTCCAATTGTTTTTGTTGTTGGTTTAGTTGAGGGGGTTTTACCAACTTCAAGGTCTTTGTATTCAAGCAATCCAAATGATTTAGAAGAAGAGCGTAGGCTAATGTATGTTGCAACAACAAGAGCAAAAGAAGAATTAATATATACAAGACCTACAACAAGATTTAGTTTTGAAACAAAAAGGACAGAATCAACAACTGCTTCAAGATTTTTGAAAGAGTCGGGCATAAAAGCAATTGAAACGTCGCCACGTAAAGAATATGGAGCAGATTATACATCAGAAAGAGATTATTTTCACTCTTCATCAAATTATAGGACAAGAAGCGATAGTTTTAGTTCTGGTGCTAGGTATATGTCGTCAAATGTGGGATTTGATGACAGAAGTGATGTTATTGCAGAAGAGAAACCAAAGTTAACAGCAGAAAAAGTTAATGAATATAAAAAATTCAAAGTAGGAACATTTGTATCACATAAAAGTTTTGGTAGGGGTGTGGTAACAGTCGCTGTAACTGATCCAAGTTCGGGTTTTGTTACTATTAAGTTTGACAATGTAGGCATAAAAACATTATCATTAAAATTTGCACCATTAACAATTTTGGAGGAATAAAATGGCAGAGCAAAAGCAAGACAGAATGAAATTTTTAATTGATGAGATAAATAAGCATAATTACAATTACTATACTTTGCTAAATCCAACAATCTCAGACCAAGAATATGATAAACTTTATTATGAGCTGGTTGACCTAGAAGAAGAGTTAGGGGTCATTGAGCCAAATTCTCCAACTCAACGTGTTGGAGGAGATGTTCAATCGAACTTTGAAAAACATACTCACTCGGTAAGACTATATTCACTAAATAAAGTCCGCTCATCAGAAGAACTTTCATCTTGGGTTCAAGAAATGAAGAGATTCTCGCCAAATACTGCAATATCATTAGAATATAAATTTGATGGTTTACAACTTGTTTTAGAGTATAATGATGGAAAGTTTGTTCGTGCGACAACAAGAGGTAATGGCCGTATTGGCGAAGATGTAACAAATCAAGTAAAAACAATAAAGTCTGTGCCATTATCTATAAATTATCAAGGTCATTTAATAGTTCAAGGTGAAGGAATGATGACGCAAAGTAATTTAAAATTATATAACGAAAGTGCTGATATTGCACTTAAAAATGCACGGAATGGGGTTGCGGGTGCTATCCGGAATTTAGACCCAAAAGAAACGGCAAAAAGACGTTTAGATTACTTTTGTTACTCTATATTAGAGTGCGAAAAAACTTTTACATCACAAGAAGAAATGCATCTATTTTTGCAAGACAACTATTTTAAAACGGGTGACTTTTTTAAATTATGCAACACAGAGGAAGAACTTTTAAAGGAAATTAATGAAGTAGATAAAGTCAAAGAAAAACTTGATGTGATGATTGATGGGGTTGTTTTAAAAATAAACGATGTATCTGTTCGTGAAGATATCGGGTACACCAACAAATTCCCCAAATGGGCAATGGCATTTAAATTTGAGGCACAAGAAGTTTCAACCGTTTTAGAAGATGTAATTTGGCAAGTAGGAAGAAGCGGAAAGGTTACGCCAATTGCGATACTTGAACCGACCGAGCTTGCAGGTGCAACAATCCAAAGAGCGACATTAAATAACTTTGATGATATTACAAAGAAAAGGGTAATGATAAACAGTAAGGTGTTAATAAGACGTAGCAATGAAGTAATACCAGAAGTATTGGGATTGCTGGAGAAGTTTGAAAATTCAATAGAAATAAAAGAACCGGAATCTTGTCCATGTTGCGGAAGCAAACTTATTAAAAAAGGTCCATTGCTATATTGCACAAACAGAGATGGTTGCTATGAACAGATGGTTGACAGAATTTCACATTTTGCATCAAGAGATGCCATGAATATTGATGGTTTATCAATAAAAACCATTGAACAGTTATGTAAGGAACTTTCACTCTCAGAACCTGCCGATTTGTATTCCATTACAAAAGAACAATTACTTTCGTTAGATAAAGTGAAAGAAAAGAAAGCAACAAATATTCTAAATGCTATTGAAAAGTCGAAAAAAGTGAGTTTGGATAAATTTATTTATGCAATAGGTATTCCAGAAGTTGGCGATAAAACAGCAAGAGATTTGGCAAGACGATTTAAAACATTGGAAAATTTAAAATCTGCTACAATCGATGACTTTTTAAAGGTAAAAGATATTGGAGATGTTATTGCAAATAATATTTTGCAGTTTTTTGCAGATGAGCAAAATTTGAAAGAAATTAATGATTTAATTGCTTGTGGAGTTAAAATACTATCGACTGAAAATGCTCCACATATTGAAAGCGAATTAACAGGTAAAAAGATTGTACTAACTGGTGGGCTTGAAAGATATTCAAGAAATGAAGCAAGTGATATAATAAGAAAACTTGGAGGAGAATGTGTTTCGTCGGTGTCAAAGAATACCGATTTGGTAGTTGCAGGAAGCGATGCAGGAAGCAAATTGGACAAGGCAAAATCATTAAATATTAAAGTAATAAATGAAGATGATTTTATTAAAATAATTGAAAAATACGAAATAGTTTGATATACTAGACTAGATATTTATAGGGGTAAATGAATATGGAAAAAAATATTATCGAAATAAGTGACGTAGAACACGTTGCAAAACTTTCAAGACTTGAATTTTCAGATGAAGAATTAATAAAAATTCAAAAAGACTTGGCAGGAATTGTTGAACATTTTTCAGTTCTTTCTTCTGTTGATACATCAAGTGTCTCAGAGATTAATGATGAAGTTGGTGCACAAAGGGCAGATATTGAATGCGAAGGATTAACAAAAGATGAAGTGATTAAAAACGCCCCACTTCATAATAATTCGGCATTTATAGTTCCAAGAGTTGTAGAATAAAAGGAAGAAATAGTATGAGAAAATTAACAGATTATACATTGGTTGAAATAATTGAAAAATTAAAGAACAAAAAAGTTTCAAGTGTTGAAGTTGTGAAAGCTTCAATTGATAGAATAAAAGAAACACAAAACTTAAATGCAATTTTATATTTTGATGAAGAGAAGGCTTTGGCTGATGCCCAAAAATCTGATGAAAGAATTGCAAATGGAAGTGCAGGAGTACTTGAAGGTGTTCCTATTGTTGTAAAGGATAACATTGCGACAACTGATTATGTTACGAGTTGTGCATCTAAGTTTTTGGAAGGATATATATCTCCTTATGACGCAACTGTTGTAAAAAAACTTCGTGATGCGGGTGCAGTTATTATTGGTAAAGCTAATATGGATGAATTTGCAATGGGAAGTTCAGGTGAAAACAGTGCTTTTGGCAGAGCTTTAAATCCAATAGACAATGATTATGTTGCTGGCGGTTCATCAAGTGGAAGTGCTGTAAGCGTTGCCGCAAATCAATGTTATGCTTCGCTTGGAACCGATACTGGTGGATCAGTGCGTCAACCTGCTGGCTTTTGTGGTGTTGTTGGAATTAAACCTACATATGGCAGAGTTTCAAGATATGGAGTGGTTGCGTTTGGTTCATCGTTCGACCAGGTTGGACCTTTTTCAAGAACTGTTAAAGACAATGCTTTAATGCTTGATGTATTAAAAGGACAAGACGATTTCGATAGAACAAGTGTTGCAAGAGATGATAAACCATTTAGTGAGTCTTTTGTGGATTCAATCAAAGGAATGAGAATTGGTGTTGCAAAAGAAATGTTTGGTTTAACTATGGATCAAGAAGTAAAATCTGCAATGGACGAAACAATAAAATTCTATAAAGACAATGGTGCGGAAATTGTTGATATTTCTTTACCAAATATAGATAAATGCTTGGCAGTTTATTACATTCTTTCATCAGCAGAAGCTGCAAGCAATTTATCAAGATTTGATGGGGTTAGATATACAACAAGGGCTAAGGATTTTGATGGTGTTGTTGATTTGTATTATAAAAGCAGAACAGAAGGTTTTGGAGATGAAGTAAAACGCAGAATAATGATGGGGAATTATGTGCTTAGTGCAAGTTATTATGATGCATATTACAGAAAGGCGTCAAAGGTAAGGTCACTATTAAAAGATGAATTTAATAAGGCTTTTGAAAAAGTTGATGCTATAATTTCACCAGTAAGTCCAACACCTGCCTTTAAGTGTGGAGAAAAGGCAACGCCTATTGAAATGTACCTTGCAGATATTTTTACAATTCCTGTGAATACTGTTGGTGTTCCTGCGATTTCGTTCCCTGTTGCAAAAAGCAAAATTGGTTTGCCAATTGCTTGTCAATTAATTGCAAATAGGTGGGAAGAAGGTAAATTATATGCTCTTGCTGAATATTACGAAAGAAATAAAGGGGGTAATGCGTAGAGATGGAATATGATGTAGTAATTGGTCTTGAAACCCATATAGAATTAAATACAAGGTCAAAGGTATTTTGTGGTTGTGTCAATGAGTTTGGTGGTGAGCCAAACACCCATTGTTGTCCTGTTTGTGTTGGACTTCCTGGGGCTCTTCCTATGGTGAATGCAGACGCTATTAAGAAAACAATCACAATGGGGCTTGTAACAAATTGTGATATTTCAAGAAAATTTGGCTTTGACAGAAAGCATTATTTCTACCCAGACACTCCAAAGTCTTATCAAATTACACAAGACAGAACTCCAATTTGCACGAACGGCTATTTGGAAGTAACAGGCAAAGATGGAAATCCAAAGAAGATAAGAATTCATCAAATTCATTTAGAAGATGATGCAGGTAAATTAATACATTCAAACTCAGGTGAAACATATATTGATTTTAACAGATGTGGCGTTCCATTGATTGAGATAGTGTCAGAACCTGATATGTCAAGTGTTGAAGAGGCAATAGAATATGTAAAAACGTTAAAAGAACTTGCAAAGTTTTCAGGTGTTTCAGATGTTAAAATGGAACAAGGTTCCTTGCGTTGTGATGTAAATGTTTCGCTAAAGCCAGCAGGTTCTAGTGAGTTTAGTGTTAAAGTAGAAATGAAGAATATAAATTCATTTAAGGCAATTGAAAGGGCTATTCAGTACGAAATTAACAGACAAACTTATTTGCTAAAAACTGGTGGTGAAATAGTTCAAGAAACAAGGCGTTGGGACGATTCTGTTGGTGAAAACTTTCCAATGAGAAGTAAAGAGGGCGCAAAAGATTACAGATATATGCCAGAACCTGATATTTTACCAGTGGTTGTAACAGATGCAGAAATTGAAGAAATTAAAAATAATATCCCAATGTTGCCAAAAGAAATTAAATCCAAACTTATTAATGAATACGGGCTTGGGGATTATGATGCAAACTTAATTTCAAAAGAAGGAGAAATCTCTAAATTTTTCTTTGAAGCAACCAAGTATTATGCAAATGCAAAGAAAGTTGCCAACTGGATAACTTCTGAAATTAACAAGCGAATAAATAATGAATTTATGGAAGAAGTAATCGTTCCAATTAATCCACAAGAGTTTGCAAAAATGCTTAATATGTTAGATGCAGGTGAACTTAGCCAGCAGGGAGCAAGAACTATTTTGAATGAACTTTGGGGTAATAGTGAAACAACAGATGATATTGTAAACAGATTACAATTAAAAATGGAAAGCAATGATGAAGAACTTGAAGAAATCATAAAGAAAATTATTTCTGAAAATGAAAAGGGTGTTGCTGATTATAAGGGTGGCAATCAAAAGGCATTTGCTTTCTTTGTTGGTCAGGTTATGAAAGCAACAAAAGGTCAGGCTAATGCAGGAAAGGTTAATGAGTTGTTAAGGAAGCACTTATCATAGGCTTTTTGTAAGGGGTGAATTATATGAATAGTATGACAGGTTTTGGGCACGGAGAAGTTGAGTGTAATGGAAATAAAGTTTCTGTTGATATTAAAAGCGTCAATGGCAGATTTTTAGATATTACAGCAAAGATGCCAAAAAGTTTTTTATGCTTAGAAGAACAAATTAAAAATCAAATCAAAGGAGTTCTTGCAAGGGGCACAGTTGATGTTTTTATAACAATAACCAAAGCCGAAGATGAAGATGTTGAGGTGATGTTAAATAAGAGCCTTTGTGAGAAAATTTATTCAGAGGCAGAAAGTTTATCAAAAGAAACAGACGTTCCTAATGGATTATCACTAAAAGAGTTGATACGAGTCGAGGGGGTTTTGAAACTACAACAAAAAGATGTAGATGTTTCCATTTTCTCTTCATTGATTCAAGAAGCGACGCAAAAGGCGCTAAATTGTCTAATTGAGATGAGAAGGCAAGAAGGCGGAAGTTTGAAAAAAGATTTGCGAGGGAAGTTTACTGCGTTAAAAAATGTTGTTGATAAAATTTCACACGAAGTGCCAATTTCAATAAATGAGTACAGGGCAAAATTACAAAATCGTATAACCGAAGCATTGAACAATATTGAAATTGACGAAGCGAAACTTGTTAATGAAGTGGCGTTTTTTGTGGACAAATCAGATGTCAATGAAGAAATTTCAAGACTCTATTCACACCTAAATCAAGTTGCAGGACTATTTAATGCAAATCTTCCAGTTGGGAAACAGCTTGAATTTATTTCACAAGAAATTACAAGAGAAATAAACACATTAGGGTCTAAGTCTGCTTCAATTAATATTACAAATTTGGTTCTTGAAGCAAAAACCATTAATGAAAGCATTAAAGAGCAAATAAGAAATATAGAGTAATGTGTTTAAAAAATAATTTGAATTTATAATAAAATATCACAAAAAGTATTTGTATGTGAAAATCTATGTGTGTTATAATAATGTATAAGAGGAGATAATTATGTCATTAAATGAACCACCAGTAGATAAATTAATTGATAAATTGGGCAACAAATATGCACTTTCGGTGTTAGTTGCTAAAAGAGCTAAAGAAATTTCTATTTCAAGATCAGAATTTTTTAATGAGAATAGACGTGTAAAGCCTGTAAGTGTTGCGTCTAGTGAATTTTTTGACGGAGTGGTAAAGAAGCCAGAATAACTCTGGGATTTGATTTTACTAAAAATTTATTTTCGGTTGGTGTAAAATTACTCCAACCGTTTATTTTTAAAAGGAGAGAACTATAAGGTGTATGCTCAGGTAATAGTTGATATTGCAAGTTCAAATATAGATAAGATATTTGATTATGCGATAACAGAAGATGAAGTATGGCAAGTTGGTTCAAGGGTCTTGGTTCCGTTCGGGAACAGGCGAATTGAAGGCTTTATTATATCAAAATCTGAAACAACAAGCTATGATGAAAGTAAAGTAAAGTCGGTCATCGAAGTATTGGACCCTATGCCAGTTATAACAAAAGAGCAATTAAGTCTTTCAGAATTTATGAAAGAAAGGTTTCATATTGGTTACGCAGATTGTTTTCGGCTTTTTTTACCTCCAGAACTTAGAAGTGGAAAAGTTGGTGATATTTTCAAATACATTATTAAAATCGCCAATATTAATGAAATCTCTCAATATAAAAATAATTTAAAGAAAAATGCGACAGCGCAAATTGCATTAATCGATTTTTTGATAGATAATCCAGACGGAGTTGAAAGAGTTTTTTTAAATAAGAGGTTTGGGAACTCTGCTTTACAAAAATTAAAAAAACTTGGTTTAGTAGTTGAGCGTGCTGAGCAAGTAAAGCGTATTCCATACAGTGATTTAGACGGAATAGAAAAAAAAGAAATCACATTAACAAAGTTGCAACAATCGGCGGTTGATACAATTCTTGCAGATACCAACCAAAGTTATTTATTGCACGGAATTACAGGAAGCGGAAAAACCGAAGTTTATATGAATGTAATTAAAGATGTACTAAAAAATGGTAAATCCGCACTAATGCTTGTACCTGAGATTTCTCTTACTCCGCAAGTGCTTCAAAATTTCAAATCAAGATTTGGAGATAGTATTGCACTTATTCATAGTGGGCTTTCAGCAGGCGAACGATTTGATGAGTGGAAAAGAATATTGCTAGGAGAAGCAAAAATTGTAATTGGAGCAAGGTCTGCAATATTTACGCCAATTCAAAACCTTGGTGTGATTATTATTGATGAAGAACACGAGCAAACCTATAACAGTGAAAGCCACCCACGGTATACAACAAGCGAAGTCGCTGAATTTAGAAGACTATTTAATGATTGTATTTTAGTATTAGGAAGTGCAACACCATCGATGGTTTCTTATCATAAAGCAATGACAAAAGATTATAAGTTAATAGAAATGTTAGAGCGTGTTAATGGTAAGAAATTACCGCCTATTGAAATTGTTGATATGGGCAGAGAAGTAAGGCTTGGGAATTCGGGTATATTTTCCAATCTCTTAATAAGTGAACTTGAAAAAACAGTCGAGAATGGCAATCAAGCTATTATATTCATAAATAGACGTGGATATGCTTCTTTTATTCAGTGTAGAGAATGTGGCTGGGTCGCAAAGTGTCCCGATTGCGATGTATCGCTAGCTTATCATAAATCTGAAAGCACACTTAAATGTCACTATTGTGGAAATCGTTTTAAGGTATTCAGTGAATGCCCAGAATGTCATAGCGAAAGCATAAGATATGGCTCTATCGGCACGGAAAGGGTTGTAAGTGAATTGCAAAGCCTTTTCCCTGACGTGAAAATTTTACGAATGGATAACGATGTGACAAGAACAAAAGATGCACATTTAAAGATTTTGCAGAAGTTTAGGAATAAAGACGCTCAAATTCTTGTTGGAACACAAATGGTCGCAAAAGGACATGATTTTCCAAGTGTAACTTTGGTGGGTATTATTGAGCCAGATATAACTCTTTATCAAAACAGTTATCTAGCGACAGAAAAAACTTTTGCATTGGTGACTCAGGTCGCAGGAAGAGCAGGAAGAGCGTTGGCAGACGGTCAAGTGGTTTTACAGTCCTTTTCGCCAAATCACTATGTTTATAAATTGGCGTCAAGTTACGATTATATGGCTTTCTATAACAAAGAGATAAATATAAGAGAGGTAACAAAATTTCCGCCATATTCAACAATTGTAAGAATTTTATTTACAAGTGAAGACGAAGCACTTGCAATTGAGCAATTAAAAGTGTATTATAATAAGGTAAATCAAATAAAGGCGTCTTCACCAGATAGCTCGTTCATATATTTAAACAAGATGAAATCTCCATTAAATATGATTATGAAAAAATATAGGTTTCAAATCATTATGAGATTGTCAAAAGAATATGAACAAACAATAATTACAAAACTCTTTGAAATAGATAGGGAATATAAATCAAAAAATGTTCAGACGTTTATTGAGATAAACGCATCTGATTTGAGGTAATAAAGAATGGCAATAAGAAGAATTTTAAAAATTGATAATAAAGAAGATTTGGAGTTTTTAAGGAAAAAATCGAAACCAGTTGAAAATTTTGATGCAAGACTAAAAACACTACTTGAAGATATGAAAGAAACTGTAAGACGTGCAGATGGTGCGGGATTATCGGCTGTGCAAATTGGGGTTTTAAAAAGAGTATTTATTATAATTGATGATAATGATGAAGTTGTTGAATTTATTAATCCAGAGATTATAGAATCAAGTGGAAGTTGTCCAATACTTGAAGAAGGGTGTTTAAGTGTCCCAAAAAGTTATGGCAAAGTAAAAAGACCTAATATAGTAATTGTTAAAGCCTGTGACAGAGACGGGAAGGAGTTTAAAAAACAATTTGTTGGATTTTCTGCCAAGGCAGTTTGTCATGAAAGCGACCATTTAGACGGTGTATTATTCATAGATAAAACGATAGATGATATTCAAAAAATAAAGTAAGGAAAAAAGTAAATGAGAATTATATTTTTAGGAACGCCAGAGTTTTCAATACCAACATTAAAAGCTATATATGAGAGCAAACACGAAGTAATTGCTATTATCTCTCAACCTGACAGAGTTCAAGATAGGGGCAGAAAGATTGTCTTTTCCCCAGTTAAAGAGTTTGCACTAGAACATAATATACCAATATATCAATTTGAAAAGATATCAAGAGATGGGGTGGAAATTATAAAGGAATTAGATCCTGATATTATGGTAACTGCGAGCTATGGTCAAATAATATCACAAGAAATAATTAATTTGCCTAAGTATGGGATAATTAATGTACATGCGTCACTTTTGCCAGAGTTTCGTGGGGCTTCTCCAATTCAAACTGCAATAATGAAAGGTTGCGAAAAAACAGGTGTTACTATTATGAAAACCGAGGCAGGGCTTGATACGGGTGATATAATTTTAACAGGAGAATTGAATATTGGAGAAAATGAAACAGCAGGCGAATTATCAAAACGCTTGGCTGTATTGGGTGCGGGCTTATTGTTAACAGCCCTTGAAAAAATTGAAAGCGGTGATGTCGAATACATAAAACAGTCCCACGTAGATGCAACGATCACAAGAAGAATAAGCAAAGAAGAGGGGAGAATTGTTTGGGAAAAATCTGCCTATCAATTGAAGTGTCAAATACTAGGTCAAAACCCATCGCCAATTGCTTACACATTTTTAAATGATACTTGCGTGAAAATTTATAGGGCTAAAATTGCAGAGGGTGAAGATATAAAAGAAACTCACGAAACAGTTGGTGCGGTTATTGCTCCAACCAGTGCAAAAAGAGGCTTATTTGTTCAATGTGGAAAGGGCGTTTTAGAAATAGAACAATTACAATTTCCAGGAGGCAAGGTGTTAAAAGGTTCTGAAGCTATAAATGGTCGAAAGGTAAAGTTGGGAGATGTTTTTGAATATAATAGTGAAATTCAACAAAACAACGCATTAAAACTAAAAGTAAGTGGTGAAAAAACCGAAGTTAATAATTCAATAAAAAGTGAATAGGCAAGGAATGAAATATGAAAGAAAAATTATTAGATTACTCTCTTGATGAGTTAAGAGAAAGATTTGTAGAATTAGGATTTAAAAAATATAGAGCAACACAAGTTTACGAATGGTTGACAAGTTATATTCCTTTTGAGGAGATGTCAAATTTAAGCAAAGAAGACAGGGCAAAACTAAGAGAAAATTTTGTTGACTTACCACTAGTAATAGAACAATGTTTTGACAGTAACCAAGACGGAACCAAAAAGTTTTTGTACAGATTAACAGAAACAGGTGATCTGATTGAGGGTGTTCTATTGAAGTATAAATATGGATATACTTTATGTGTATCAACGCAAGTTGGTTGTAGAATGGGTTGTAAGTTTTGTGCCAGTGGTCTTGATGGGCTTAAAAGAAATTTAACACCGGCTGAAATTTTATCTCAGGTGTTGGCAGTTAATAAGTACATAGGCGGAACAAATACAGACAGGTTAGTTACAAATGTTGTATTAATGGGGAGTGGTGAGCCTTTTGATAACTATGATAATGTAATCAAGTTTATACGTTTAGTTCAATCTCCAAACAGTTTAAATATTAGTCCAAGAAAGATTACAATTTCAACATCGGGGCTAGTAGATAAAATTTATGAAATCACAAATCTAGACTTGAAAATGACTTTAACAGTTTCCTTACACGCAACAACAGATTTTGTAAGAAAAAAGATAATGAAAGTTGCGAACGCTTATAGTATTGACGAACTTTTAAAATCTTTAAAGTTCTATTATGAAAAGACTAATAAGAGAATTGCTTTTGAATACATTTTATTAGATATAAATACAACCGACCAAGATGTGAAAAATATCATTGAAATCAGTCATATGTTTGATTGCCATTTCAATTTTATTAGATATAATTATGTAAAGGAAAGTGGGTTGACTGGACTGGGCGAAGATGAAATACAAAGATTCTTTAACAAAGTTAAATCTGGTGGTGTTTCTTGTACTGTAAGAAGAACTCTTGGAAGCGATGTTGAGGGGGCTTGCGGTCAACTTAGAAGAAGATATATAAATAAAGACTAATGGAGAAATATAAATGTTTAAATTTGTAAAAATTTCGCCAAGCATTATTGCAATAGATTATAACAACGAAGAAGTTTTGTCTGAAAATATTAGTAAATTACAAAATTCTCTTGCGAAATTTATTCACTTAGACGTAATGGATGGAAAATTTGTAAAGAATACAACATTTAATCACACTTTCGTAGAAAAAGTTAGAGATAAAACAGATTTGCTTTTAGATGTCCATTTAATGGTAGAAAATCCTGACGATGTTATTTTGGATTATATAAATGCTGGGGCAGATATTTTAACTGTTCACTTTGAAGCATGCAGAAATATTGAGAAGACTTTAAAAACAATAAGAGATAATGGTTGTTTGGCTGGGGTTTCAATAAGTCCCAAAACCGAAGTTTCTGAGATAGAACACTTGGTTGTGAATGGCTTAGTGGACTTAGTTCTTGTTATGAGTGTAGAACCAGGGGCGTGTGGGCAACAATTTATACCAGAAACAGCATTAAAAGTGTCTGAATTAAGAGATATGGATAAGTCCGTTGAGATAGAAGTCGATGGCGGAATTAACGTTAAGAATGCTAAGATGCTAAGAAAATTAGGAGCAACAATTCTTGTTTCAGGAGCAACAATTTTTAATTCATCAGACATTAATCAAATAATTAATCAGTTAAGAGGAAAAGAATAGTTTTGACGATAAAAAATTAACAGCATATATTGAAATATGGGAGGGGAGATATGACAATATGCTGTATTAAGGCGCCAAAGGCAATCGGCGCAATATTAAAAGTTTTTGTTAAGACAAATAAGGATAGGACAAGGGTTGAAAACAAATAAAACAAAAGCACTATTTTGTAAATCAAAATAGTGCTTTTTATTTTAATTTGATGTTAGTTATTTTTTGTGCCTTTCATACACTTTGTGCATACATAGGCTTTTTGAACTTTTCCATCAACTTCCACTTGAACTTTTTGGATGTTTGGGTTGGTTACTCTTTTTGTTTTTACATTTGAGTGGCTAACATTGTTTCCAGTCATTTTACCTTTACCACAAATAGAACAAACTCTGCTCATTACTTTTCCTCCCAACTTTAATTTTCACAATGGGTATATTACCATATTTATTATATTTTTGCAACACTTTTTTATAAAATTTATATAAATTTTCGATATTTGGCATATAATTATTAAAAATATCCTTGATATTTAAGTTAAGATGTTGTAAAATAGTAGTTGATTTAATAGGTGTGTGCCTATTAAAAATTTTTGTTAGGAGAGATTTTGTGGCAGTTTCAACAGAAAATTCAAATGGTGTAATAAGTATAACTGATGAATCTATTGCTCTTGTTGTTGGACATACAACTCTTGAATGTTATGGAGTTGTTGATTTAGTTGCAAGGACTTTATTGGAAAATTTACTTGAACTTTTCAAGAAGCGTTCAAAATCTCGTGGCATTAAGATTTTGACAATTGGCGACAGGATTCATATTGATTTAGATATTATATTAAAATATGGCGTTTCAATTAATGCAGTTGCTGAATCTGTACGTCGTTCAGTTAAGTATAATGTAGAACAATTTACCGGAATGCTTGTTGATAGTATTAATATCAACGTGGTTGGCGTTAAGGTATAATTGAGAGAGATACAGGAGATTTAAAATGGCTAAAACAATTTCAGGTGCTGCATTTAGAAAAATGATTATAAGCGGTGCCAATTATTTGGAAAAGAACAAAGAATATGTTGACTCGTTAAACGTTTTTCCAGTCCCAGACGGTGACACAGGAACAAATATGTCTTTAACAATGCGTTCAGCAATTAAAGAACTTAATTTGGTAACAAGTAACGATATTGAACAACTTGCAAGTGCAGTTGCTAAGGGCGCTTTAAAAGGAGCAAGAGGTAACTCAGGAGTTATCCTATCTCAAATCTTAAAAGGTTTTACAACAGTATTAGCTCATGAAAAGAATATTACATCAAAAGCATTTGCAAAAGCTTTAAAAGAAGGTTCTTCTGTTGCGTATGATGCGGTTACAAAACCTAAGGAAGGAACAATTTTAACAGTTATCAGAATGATGTCCGAAGAGTCTGTTGATATTGCAAAAAAATATTCCGACCTTGCAGAGTTTTTACAACATACCTTAGAAGCTGGCGAGGAAGTATTAAAGCAGACACCAGAGATGTTACCGGTATTAAAGAAAGCTGGTGTTGTAGACGCTGGTGGCAGAGGACTACTTGTTATTCTTTCAGGATTCTATCAAATGCTTGCTGGAAATGAAGTTGAAATTGCTCTTGATTTTGAGGGCGATAAGGTAGAAAGTGCAGATGCTGCATTTGAAAATATAAACGTAGATTATAATGACTTGGCTGAGATTGAATTTGCGTATTGTACCGAATTTTGGATTATTAATCTAAATGGCAAAACAACATCAGCTGATATTGATAGACTTCGTGAAGAATTAATGGAACTTGGTGACAGTGTTATATGTATCGGCGACTTAAACGGGGTTCACGTTCACGTTCACACAAACTCACCGGGTGTTGCTTTAACAAAAGCACTTGCTCTTGGAGAAGTTGACACAATAAAAATTGAAAATATGCTTGAACAATTCCGTTCATTAAAGGGACGTCAACAAGTTCAAGAAGAATTAAAACCTATTGGAATGGTTGCGATTTGTGCCGGTGAAGGCTTAGCTACAATATTTAAAGATTTGAATGTTGACTATGTGATTGAGGGCGGTCAAACAATGAACCCGAGCGCCGAAGACATTGCAGCAGCGGTTGAAAAAGTGAAGGCGGAAACAGTATTTGTTCTTCCAAATAACAAAAACATTATTTTGGCAGCTGAACTTGCAAAAGACCTTTCAAGAAGAAATTTGGTAGTTGTTCCAACAACATCTGTACCGCAAGGAATTACAGCGGCAATTAATTTAAATCCAGACGATAGTGTCGAAACCAATCTTGCTAATATGGCAACATCAATTGACACTGTGGTAACAGGTTCTGTAACATATGCAGTTCGTGCAACGCATATTGATGGATTTAAGTTAAAAGAAGGCGATATTATTGGTCTTGACAATAAGAATATTATTGCAAAGGGTGAAGATGTGAGTGCCGTAACCGAGGAAGTAGTAGAAAAATTAATTAACCCAGATATTATGTCAATAACATTATTCTATGGACAAGATGTTCAACAAGCAGAAGCAGAAGTTTTAGCTGAAAAAATTGCAAGTAAACATCCAGATATTGAAGTTGATTTCCACTACGGTGGACAACCATTATATTACTATATGGTATCACTTGAATAAATTACTAAAAGAACAATTCGTAAAAAGAATTGTTCTTTTTTATTGTAAAAAATAAAATTTATATGATAATATATTAATATGGAGTTATACGATATAAACGGTTTAGGCAAAAAACGCATAGAATCCTTAAATTTACAAGGAATAAATTCTTGTGAAGATTTCTTAGATTATCAGCCCTATAAATATTATGATTTCACATCAATAGATAAGTTTGATGCAACTGCAACAAACAGTCTTTTGGTGCGTGCATCAAATATTTCTGAAGCTAAGAGTGTATTTTTTAAAGGTCTAAATTATGTAATTTCAGAATTTCAAGAAATAGAAACTAATAAAAAATTTAAAGCGGTTTGGTATAACCAGCCATTTATGAAAAACAACCTAAGTGTTGGTGAAGAGTATTTTTTGTATGGCAAACCTAATTCAAAAAAACAACTGGTTATTCAGAAATACTTTGAAGCAAGCAAAGAAGATGGGCATATTTTACCTTGTTATAAGCCAATGGAAGGAATATCTTCTGGCATAATAAAAAAATCGATAGCACAAATTTTAGAACAAATTAAAAACAGTGATGATTTTATCAAGGAAGAACAGTCGATATTGGGTTTAATGCCTATACTTGAAGCATACAAAATGTTACATTCCCCAAGGTGCTTAGATGACATCGAGAAAGCCAAACTAAGAATAAACTTAGACAAATTATTACTATTCGTTGCACTTGAAAGCATTATTGAAAACAATAGAGAACAAAAGAGTTTTAGTTATAAAAAAATAACAATTAACGATTTTGAAAATTTGTTGCCATATAGGCTTACAAATGGGCAAAATGAAGCAGTTAAGGCTGTTTTTGAGGATATGGATAAAAGTATAGTAATGAACAGATTGGTTCTTGGAGATGTTGGTTCGGGGAAAACTATGGTTGCATTTGCAAGCATCTTTAAAGCGATAATTTCCGGTTTCCAAGCGGTTATGTTATGTCCAACAGAAGTGCTTGCTAGTCAGCATTTTGAAAACTCCAAGAAGATATTTAAAGATTATAACGTAGTTTTTTTACACTCGAGCATATCACATTCAGACAAAAAAGCGATATTAGAAAATATTGAAAGCGGAACAGCGCAAATTGTAATTGCAACGCATTCGGTTTTAAGTGATAATGTAAAATTTAAAAATTTATCATTAGTCATAACCGATGAACAGCATAGATTTGGTGTGGAACAGCGTGCTAATCTATCTAAAAAACAAACAGTTGACCAAATTGTAATGAGTGCAACACCAATTCCAAGAAGTCTAGCACTTGTTCTTTATGGGGGACTTGATGTAAGTGAAATTAATGACAGACCTGGTGGAGAAAGTAAAATCAAGACAAATATACTATCTTCCAAAAAAGTCGATGATATGTGGCATTTTATAGCAAACGAATTAAAAACTAAGAACAAAAAATGCTTTGTAATTGTTCCAAGAGTTTTTGATGGAGATGGAGATTTAAAGTCAATTACAGAAATAGAGAAAGAAATTCAAAACCTTGGACTGTTTAACAAAGACGAAATATGTTGCGTTCACGGCAAGATGAAGTCAGCGGAAAGTGATAAAATCTTACAAGAGTTTCGTGACGGAAGTGGTAAAGTGCTAATTGCAACGACTATTGTTGAAGTGGGTATTGATATAAAACAAGCAAACATAATGGTTGTATATAATGCTGAGCGTTTTGGACTTAGCACCTTACATCAATTGCGTGGCAGGGTTGGAAGAGATGGCTCAGAAGGGTTCTGTTTCTGTGTTAGCGATGAGATAAATGAAATATCTCAAAAAAGGCTAAAAATATTTAAAGAAAATAACAATGGATTAAAAATTGCCGAAGAAGATTTAAAATTGCGTGGCTCTGGTACAATATATGGAACCAAGCAACACGGAGTAAATGAGATATTTAATGAAATTGGATTTACAGTGAGTGGATTTGAAAAAGCTAAGGAAATTTGGCGGGATTTAGATTTTATAGTTCAAGAGAACTTAAAAAAACAAGCCTTGCAAAAATATGGTGAACTTTATAAAAAAATAGTAATAAATTAAAAAATAAAAAAATTTTTAAAAATTTGAAAAATATGCTTGATTATTTTTAAAAGATGTGGTAGACTAACTATTGTGTTTGAGAGATAACACAAAAAATTAGTCTATTTATGCGGGAGTGGCTCAGTGGTAGAGCGTTGCCTTGCCAAGGCAAATGTCGCGAGTTCGAATCTCGTCTTCCGCTCCATAAAAACCTTAGGAATTTCCTAAGGTTTATTTTTTATGCTATTGAAATTTTAAAGTGATTATGATATTCTTAGTTTATAAATATAGGGGGTATATATGAGTAAAACCGAACAAGAAATATATCAAGAAGTCGTTAATTATATAAATGGTCGAAATCACAAAAGACCTTGCACATTACAAACTATTAAAAAAGAACTTAGAAGCCCAAGAATTGTAGAGTTGATTTTTTTAAATCCTAGAGTTTTTAATCTTGATGCAGAAATTTTACACGTTCCTAAAGAATTAAGAACTGAAGAATTATTGATGAGTTTTATACTTGAAGATCCTAAAAGATTAGAAAGTTTGCCAGAAGATGAGCAGAGTTTACCTTTACTAATAGCATACGAATTTTCAAAACGACGTTATGAGTTTGCGTCTGCAAGAATGTGGGGTGTATGGAGAGAAAAGCTCGGATATTTAGGCAAGGCAAAAGAATATCGTGAAAGTGTAGTGCAAATTGCAGATCAGATTGAAAAGACTTGCAAGTGGGCGTATAAAGAAACAAGCGATTTTGAACTAATAGAAATGATAAAATCATATTGTGCCGTTAATGAAATCTCTTTAGAAAAACCAGAGGTTTATATTCCAAAGTATCGCAATGTAAATTTCGATTTAGATAAAAGATTAGTGATTTTGGTATCTGGGCATCCAGATTCTGGTAAAACATATTTTTCGAACCTTTTAGCGAATACGATATCTGGGGCATTTTGTTTTGATTCTGATATGCTTGATGAAAGAACTTATAAAATGCCATTTACAGAGTTAACTAGGAGAAGTGAAGTTGTTGTATTTTCAGATCCCGATGCTGATAGGTTCTTTGACGATGAGGAATTGAAGGGTAGTTATGTAATAAATATTTATGTAAATCCTATTTCGATTGAAGAAATGTACAGACACTCAAAATATATGCGTGGAATACCGCAAGACGAATATGTAAAGCATTATTCAATTGAAAGGAAGCCAAGCCCAGAAAGGTTTAAAGATGCGATTCAAGTTACTAATAATTATACGAGTGCAATTTATCAAGAAATAGATATGGTTATAGATGAGATTACTCGAAGATTAAATCTATTTATAAAAGAGAAGATTACAAGAGAAGATATTGTCCCAGGCTATGATTTTTCACAACTTAAAAGCGAATAAAAGGGGGATAAAAAATGTATTGGTGGCATTTATACGAAGATAAAAGGAATGAAGAATGGGAAACTGAACATTCTTCTTTGGGGCAAAAAAATGCCTATGCTAAATATTATAGGTGCAGAAAATATGTGTGTATGGACATTTCTCAAAAAACTTGGTGCGACATTCCGCAAGGCTGTGGTATTTTTGAGATTCCAAAAGGGACAGAATGGCACTTCATTGGGAGAGTAGATACAACTGGTTGGGCAGGAAGTAATCCAGACTATTATTTTAGAGATTTTGAGAATAGAGAATTTGTAGGGTTTAGTACTATCAGTAATAAAAATATTTCAAGATATATGAAGACAGGGGCATTTTTTATTTACAACATAATGCCCGATGATATTGCACATATTTTTCCTATGGATAGTGATACAAAAAAGCATGTTGAAGTTGAAAGTGAATTGTCGGGGCTTCCAAGTCTATGGTTAACATTAGATGAATTAGAGGCTATTAAAAACAAAATTGGTTGCTATGATCAAATTACTTGCAGAACTAAAAGGAATGGCAAAATTATAAAACCCGTAGCAGTAGTTGCTTATGATAATGTAAGCGAAGAAATTGAAGAAATTGCATATGCTTTTGGGGTTCCAATCCTACTTACTCATCCAGATGAAAATGTAATTAATTTTAGTGGTGATATGTTGCGTCAAAGATATATGCTAACGAGAGCATCAAAAGTTTTTAAAAAACCATATGACATCAATGTTGAATGTATGGAGTATTTTGATTAGTTTAAAATAAAGATTGTAAGGGTGATAATTATGGATCTAAATCAATTTTATAATCTAAGTGAAAATGAATTATTGACAGTTTTAATGAAACTTAAAGATGAGATGGGTGAAAATTTTAATAAACATATAGAAAAGCTTATTCACGAAAAATTAAGAGATTACCAAAACATCTTAAATTTTTATTATGATGTTGGCTATGGCGAAGGAAGTAATGAAGATTATATGTATTTCAAAAATCAACTTGAAAATGTCTTGCCGAACTTATTAAAACTTATTAATGTTGCAAGCAAGGTTGGTGTTTTTGTTGGCGACATTTTTGAAGAATTGGTAGACAATGAGCTTTCATTTGAGGAATCACTAAATATTGATTTTAAGAAGAAATCAGTATTAAGTAAGGAACTATATAATAAATTTAAAGAGGTTGCACAACAGGTAAAAAATCCAAACGCATTATATTCGCTATATTTTATGACTGGCGACATCGATTACTTGCATAAATGTATTGACGTTTGTTCATTTGAGCAGTTGATTAAATTATTTGGTTTATTCAAAGAAGGCAAAGGCGAAAATGAGGTTATTATTACCAACAAGCCTAATAGGGCATCAAACAGATTAACAATTTCAGACTATCCTCTCTATGTACTAGAAGGCAGAAACTTTGATGATATGTATGAGTTATTAATAAGACGAATGGTACAAAATGCAAGTAAAGAAGAATTACAAAAATATTATAGGTATGATTCAAGTCTAGATTTTAATATATTTGATATTTTAGTTGATGCTTGGAGAATTGGAGTTTTTAACAACGCAGATGAGTTCGCAAGATATGCTCTTGATAAACACTATTATCCAATAATTTTTGCCAAAGAGATGCAAGAAGAAGAGCTTTTCTTGGATTTTACAAGCGATGAAATATTGCTGGAAATTCTAGAATTAATTAATACTGATAAAGAAAAGTGTTTAACAGAAAATGATAGTCAAGGTTTATTTTATTTAATAGAGCAAGAAATACAAGCGTTCTTAGCATTAGACAATCCAAACATTAAGGGTGCTGATGTAGTGCTATCTAGGTTTAATACAAAGAAGCATTTATATTCTTGGATGCCAATAGCAAAAAGGTTGCTTGATTGCGAAAATGTAAACGCAGAGTTGTTTAAGTCTTGGGTGCAGGAATTTTTCAAAAATGATGAATTTTTCAAGAAATATTCTTTCGTAGGGAAGGAAGATTTTTGGGATTTCATCGCAAAAATTCCAGAAACTTTGCAAGAAGAAAAACAAGCGTTACAAATGTGGCGTTATTGTAGAGATAATTTACCAACACAAATACAACATTATAAAAACACATTACATCGTGAGATGGCATTTTATAATAAAACAGGATATCTTAAAACCCGTATAATAGTATATCAAATTGGAGAGGAATATCTTTTGCAAGGTAATGATGGAATACGACGTAGATACAGAGATATATGTGGTGTAAGATTTCCAGTCGAAATTTCTAGTGGGTTGCCTTGGAGCGAAAGTGATTTTCATGAGATGGAAGATTTACACCATTGGCATTGCGAAGTAGATGGTAATACACGTCATATGGAAGATTTTACGATATATGTTTGGTGTGTTGAAAATAAAGATGGAACAATGGAGGCTGTTCATAAAGTCGGTCTAAATAACAGTCAAGGGGAAGCACATTCAATTGATCAACTTTATAGAGAGTTTAATGACGAGTATGTAATTTATCTTAACAAGTTTATAGAAAGAGCAAACGATTTAACTAATGCTTTTAATCAAATTGTGTCAAGTTACTTATTAAATGCTCAGTATGATAGAAATTTATTGCAAAAATTTGAAGAATTAAGAAAGCGTTTGTTTATTTGTGAGGCTAAACTTAAAGGTCAAAATATTGAAAATACAGAGCAGACAAGTGGAGAAAATTAAAAAACAAAATAAGAATTATTGACTTTAGTTGAACAATAGTATATACTAAAATCAATAATAGGAAAGGAGAGATTATATGTTTAATTCATTTATGTGGTGGCGTAGATAATTTAGCGTTCGCAAAAGACTAATATGTTTTGTGAATGCTTTTTATTGCGTCGCAAAACATATAAATGGATTAAATATTTTTAATATGAATAAAATCTAAAACCCGTTGGTATGTTTTGTTTAATCAAACTTTCAACGGGTTTATTATATTTTAGGAGATTTTAAGTATGAAAAAAACTATGCTAACTGGTGTAAGACCAAGTGGGAACTTAACATTGGGAAATTATTTAGGGGCAATTAAAAATTTTGTTGATAAGCAAGATGAGTATGATAGTTACATTTTTCTTGCGGATTTGCACGCAATTACAAGTTATATTGAACCTCAAAAATTAAAAGATTCAGTATATAAATCTATTGCTATGTATTTGGCTTGTGGAGTAAATCCAGAAAAAACTATTATTTTTAAACAAAGCGATGTTTTAGAACATGGAACGCTGGGGTTTATAATGACATTTCAAACAAAAATGGGCGAACTGTCAAGAATGACGCAATTTAAGTCTAAGGCAAATAACAGTGGCAAAGAGGGGGTTGATACTGGGCTGTTTGTATATCCAACATTGATGGTCGCAGATATTTTATTGTATAACACATCAATTGTGCCTGTTGGAAAAGACCAACAGCAACACGTTGAATTAACACGTGATTTGGCTGAACGATTTAATAAAAGGTACGGAGAAACTTTTGTGATGCCAGACGTATACGTGGCACCTGTCGGCAATAAAATTTTAAATCTGCAAAACCCATCAGAAAAAATGAACAAATCCGATAGTGGAGATAATAAGGGAACGATATTTTTATTAGACGATATTGAAGTTGCAAAGAAGAAAATAATGTCAGCAAAAACAGATTGCTTTAATAGGGTTCGCTTTGATGAAGAAAATCAACCAGGCATATCAAACCTTATGAGTATATTAAGCAAAATAACTAATGAAAGTTTTGAAAGTATTGAAAAAAGGTATGAAAATAAAGGCTATGGTGAATTTAAAAAAGAAGTTGCAGAAGTTGTCGCAAATTTGCTAACCGGTATTCAAAATAAATATCATAAATATGACGATAAGGAAATATTAAATAGTATATTAAGCAAAGGAGCAAAAGATGCTCAGTGTGTTGCCAATAAAACCTTACAAAGGGCGACAAAAGCCTTGGGACTAAATTAATATTTATAAATAAAAACAGTATTATGCAAACTTTGTATAATACTGTAAATAATTTTAAAATTCGAATTTAAAAATGTTAGATATTGTTTCATAAGTAGGTAGTTGTTCTTCGTTAACATCTCCCATAATTACCACGTAAGGGAGATTATTTGAATTAAATATTGTTTTTGCATAGTCTTGCAATTCTTGTTTTTTAATCTTTTTAATCATTTTAATTGTCTTTTTTGATGTCATTGTTTTTGATAATGATTGATACGTTAAAAAGTGGTTTAAGTTAAACTTTGCACGATTATATTTCATAGAACCATGCATCTCGTCGTGTGCATAAATTTCAGAGTTTTTGCTGTTTTTAAAGTCATCGTCAGGTATATCGTTCTTAATTATCGAATCAATACAAGATTTTAATACTTCAAAGCATCTTTGAATTTTATCTTGACTTGTTGAAATGCTGAAGCCAAATATCGCATCTTTATCGTCAAAGACTGGTATAAATGAGGAAGAGTTGTAAACTAAACCTTCATTTCTAAGTTTATTGTAGAATTGATTTGTACCATAGTTAAAGTAGTTTGCAAGAATTGTGTCAAGTAATGTTTGTTTTTTATTTTCTTCGTCAAACTCATATTTAAAACCAATTAATACTCGTGCTTGATTATTCTCGTTGTGGTGAATTATAATGGAGGGTTCTTTGGTTATCTTTATTGGGTAGAAGTTGTTTTTTAAGCTTTCATTTTTTTGTAAATTAGGAATAAAATACTTATCAACATACTTTTTTAATTTCCTAAACGAAAAATTACCGCAATACGATAAAATAAAATTATCTATACAAAAATTTTTGTCTTTGTAATTTATGAGTGTATTTGCGTCAATATTTGCAAGGTCGTCAACAGTACCCAACCTTTGTTCCAGGGTTAGAGTGTTTGTAAAATGTTTTCCAAATTGTTGTCCGATTTCGTGGTGTAAGTTGTCTATTGCTCTTTTATATTCTTCGGAAATCACGCTTTTTTCATTTTCTATTAACTCATCATCGCATACAGAGTTTAATAAAATATCTGATGTGACGCTCATTGCTTTATCAAATAATCTGTTTGATTGAGAAAAGTCAATTGCGATTAAATTTGTACTTGTGTATGCGTTTAAAGAAGTGATTATACTACGCTCTTTATTTATTTCATCAAGCGTTAAGTTTTTTGTTTTTGTAAACATAGTATGCTCAACAAAGTGTGCAACTCCATTTTGTTCATTTTTTATTGAACCACATAAGAAGCCTGCAATAACCGCAGAGTAATTAAGGCGTTTGTCTTTTTGATAAATTAAAGTTGCTCCATTTGAGTATTTATATATTATTTTTCTTTTCATTTATTTTCTCCTATATGTACATTATAAAGTGTACCATTAGGGTAAAGTCAATAGGAAAAAGAAAAATAAAATAAACGCTTGCTAAAAATATTAACTGTGATATAATTAAAACGTTGGTAGAAATAATAGATTTTCAATTTTTAGGTAAATAAAATGGAAGAAATACAAAAGAGGATTGATTACATTATAAATTACGTCATACAAAAAGAGTTGAAGACGGGGAAATTATTAGAAGATGCTAAACGTAAATATACCCACGGCTATTGTATGAGCCTTGCGACATTAATCAAAGCACAATTCTTAGATAATGAAAATGTACGTATGTTTGAGTTTGGAAGAACTTATCGAAAGATTGAAACGTCCTGTCAATACAAATGGAAAGGTCAAGTTTGGCATATCTGTATTGTTGTTGGAGATGTCGATGAACTTGGCAGGCCCGTTTCAGATGCTATAGTCTTTGATATAAATGGAGCAAAACTATTTAAAGATATGCCTGAGTATTTAACCGAACAATATCCAAATCCATTTGACTGTAACTACACTGAGGATAATGTGTTTGCGCTAGATCACAAAAAGTATGTAATAGAAGATAGTGTTGAACCAGCAGAGATGAAAAAGTACGAAATTTTAAGGGAAGAAGAAGGCGTCATTGAAGAATGTTATTATGAGTTTTTAGATGAGATAAGAAGAGATGAAACGCATAAACCCACACCATTTTTTGCTTTACTTTCTGAACAATCGCAAGTACAAGAATGTGGAGAAATTGAATGAGAATTTTAGTTTTAAGTGATAGCCACGGAAGAGTTGGTTTAATCCAAGATTTAATTGAGAAGGAGAATTTTGATAAGGCAATTTTTCTTGGAGATGGATTAAAAGATTTTGAATATATTGATGACGAAAGGTTCATCAAACTTGCGGGGAATTGTGATTGGTTCTCTGATGAGTCAAAAGAATTTCAGTTAAATCTTGACAAGGTGAAAGTTTTTGCGACTCACGGACATTTGTATAAAGTAAAACTAGGGCTTGGAAGCTTATTGAAATATGCGAAAGATAAAAATTTCAATTTAGTGTTGTATGGGCATACGCATACTCAAAAGGAAGAAGTGATAGATAAAATCTGTTTTGTAAATCCTGGAAGTATTGCAAATGGTAAATACGCAATGATTGAAATAGTGGATAATGAAATAAAAATTAAACTTAAATCTATTTAATATAATGAAAAATTAAAATATATGTTTGATTTTGGTTTAAATAGTGTTATAATATGAAAAACAATTGAAGAAAAGGTGTTTTATGAAGGGATTTAATAGTGTACATGAATATTTAAGCGATGCAATTAAAAGTTCGCTAAGGTTTTGTAGTTTTGAAGTTGATAATATGAATTTGGTGTCAAATTCGGCACGTCCAGAAATTGCTGATTTTCAAAGCAATATTTGTTTTGCGTTAGCAAAAAAATGCGGAGTGCCTCCAATGGAAGTCGCAGATAAAGTTGTAAACAATATAAGGGGTGACGTGAAGAAATTTTTTGATATTGAAATTGTAACCCCTGCGTTTATTAATTTTAAGTTTACAGAAGAAGGGTTAATTGAAATTGCAAACAATCTTTTGTCTGATCCTAATTATGGAATAGATACAGCAAAGGGTGTTAATAAGACCATAGTGCTTGATTATGGTGGGGCAAACGTTGCGAAGGAACTTCATATGGGGCATTTAAGGTCGCCAATTATAGGTGAAGCAATCAGAAGGCTTTATAAATTATTTGGTTACCATACAGTTGGGGATGTCCACTTGGGGGATTGGGGTCTTCAGATGGGTTTAGTAATGGCAATGCTTGAAGAAAAAGGCATGACAGATTATTATATTGGCAAAAGCAATGTTAAACCTGAAATAACCCTAGAATTTTTGAATGAGAATTATCCATTTGCAAGTAAAAGAAGTAAAACTGATGCTGAATTTAAAGAAAAGGCTGAAACTTTAACTTTAAAACTTCAAAGACTTGAAGAGCCTTATTTTACAATTTGGAAAGATATTAGAGATGTTTCGGTTGAAGCGATTAAAAGAAATTATGAAAGACTTAATTGCACATTTGATTTGTGGTATGGTGAAAGTGACGCTCAAAAATATATAGACAGAACAGTTAATAGGTTTATTGAACAAGGTTTAACAAAGGAAAGCGATGGGGCAACAATTGTTGAGGTAAAACGTGAAGGCGAGCATATACCAATTCCAAAGAAAAATCCCGACGATCCGAACGAACGTCAATTGTATAAAAATCCAATGCCTCCTGTAATAATTAAAAAGCACAATGGCGGAGATTTGTATGCAACAACAGACATTGCAACCATTATGCAAAGGGTAGAAGACTTTGAAAATTTAGAAGAAATTATTTATATTGTTGACAAGCGTCAGGCAGGTCACTTTGAAGGTGTGTTTAGGGCGTCTAAGATGTCAGGGATTGCACCAGAGAATTTAAAACTTACACATATTGGCTATGGAACAATGAATGGTAAAGACGGAAAACCATTTAAAACTCGTGATGGTGGTTCAATTAAACTTGAAGACATTATTAATCTAGTAAGGTCAAAAGCAGAAGAAAAACTAAAGCAAAATGGAACAGAAATGGCGGGTCAAGATATTGCTTTACAAATTGGTGTTTCCGCAATGAAGTTTGGAGATTTATCAAATGAAGTTTCAAGAGATTATATTTTTGACCTTGACAATTTCTTATCTTTTGAGGGTAAAACTGGTCCATATCTTCAATACACCGCAGTAAGAATACAATCTATTTTAAATAAAGTTGATGAATTTGATGCAAAAATTTGCACATCGTCTGACCTTGAAAAGAATATAATCCTTGAAATTTTGAAATTAATAAATTCATATGCTACGGCTTTAAAAGAGTTGTCGCCAAGTGTTGTTTGTAATGCTCTTTATAATTTGGCAAGTTCATATGCAACATTTTATAATAATACAAAAATATTAAGCGAAATGGATAATAATAAAAGAAATAGTTATTTAGCATTGTCCAAACTAGTTCTTGATAAATTAAAACAAGGTTTAGAGATTTTGGCAATTGATGTGCCAGAAAAAATGTAGGTGGGAAAAATAATGCAAAAACAGAGATTATTATTGCATTGTTGTTGTGCTCCTTGTGCATCAAGTGTGGTTGAGCGTCTTTTAAAAGAAAATAAATACGAAATAACGATGTATTTTTCGAACTCTAACATATTACCACAAGAGGAATATGAGAAACGCAAGGCTGAGATGATAAGACTTAATCAAGAGATTTTCACCGACACAAAACTTATTATTGAAGAATATTGTCCAAACGATTATTTTGATGCAATAAAAGGTCTTGAAAGCCTTGGAGAAGGTAGCGTTCGGTGTGATGCATGTATTGGGTACCGAATGAAAAACACGGCAAGATACGCAAAGGAAAATCATTTTGATTTATTTGCAACAACATTGACAGTCAGTCCTCACAAAAATGCAAAAAAAATCAATGAAATAGGTGAGTCCTTATCACAAGAATTTGATGTTGAATATATGCCATCGGATTTTAAAAAACAAAATGGTTTTTTGCGTTCGATTGAACTCTGTAAGGAGTATGATATTTATAGACAAAAGTATTGTGGATGCGGGTTAGACTTATGAAGTTTAAAGCAAAAAGAGATTTAATTTATTATTCATTGTATTTATTTAACTTGGTGCTAGGATTTGGTATAATTATTGGACTTCTGCTATTAGATGTAAATTTTATGGCAATACTTATAAGTGTATTGCTGGGCGTTGAAATTATTTTAATATCAATATTGTTTTATAATTGTTATTACATTATAAACCAAAACGAGATTAAATTAATTATTGGATTTGTATCACTAAATGTAAAATTATGTGATATCCAAAGTTTGACAATTTGTAAAAACTTAGTGTTTTCTTTTGCTCTTGCAAGAAATAGGATAGAGTTATCTTGGGGAAAAAACAGAAATAAAAAAAGAAATAGAGTTTATGTTTCTCCTAAAAATTCCGAAGAATTTGTTGAGTTAATAAGCAGAAGGAGTGGCTTAAAGAATGAAATTAAATAAAACCTTTACCATATTTTGTTCTTTGTTGTTGATTTGTATGACAGCATTACTTTCGGCTTGTAAAAACGGCAAACCAACCGATTTTAATATTGAAAATGCAACAAGTATAATTACAAAATTAGAAACAGAAGATGATGTGTTTTTCAATGCAATATCTAATAAGTATAAAAATAATGCCAATTCACAAAAATTGGAGAATTTAATTATTACAATTGGAGAAATAAATGAAAGCATAAAGATTGTTGTATCAAACTTTACAACTTATAAGACAACGCTAAGTTCTGCTGAATATGCTGATATGTTTAGTTTTGATGAAAATTTTTTTAAATATGAAAAAGACGATCAAATCATAGATATTACATTTTCAAAAGGCGAATGGATTTCGGTAAAGACACTTAATGCAAATACAGTTTGTTACATTGAGATAAAAAAGATTCAGAGTGGTAATTATGTGTCAAGATGCTTCATTAAAAATAGTGGATCAGATTACGGTGAAGAAATTTTATATTATTTTAATGGAAGTACGGGTAGGATAAGGTCTTTATCTTGCATAGAAACAAAATCTAAGTCTATTTTTGATTATGAAGATTTGTCAACAACATTTGCCCAAGATGAGGGCAGTGGCTATTACTTTTTTACTTAGGAGAAAATTATGTTATTTGAATTAAAAATTATTGAATGGTTGCAATCATTCTCTTGTACTGCATTAGACATTCTAACATCGCTAGCTTCTTATTTTTTTGATTATGCAATAATAATTGCAGTATTTTTCTTGTTTTACCTTAATAACAAAAAAGCATATGCATGGTTTTATGTTATAATCCAAGGCGTTGGAGCGATTGTGCAAAAGTTTGCAAAAATGGCATTTATGCGACCAAGACCACACGTCGCATCAGATACTATTGTTAGTATTTTAACATCGGAGGGGAGTGCTTTCCCAAGTGGCCATAGCGTTGCTGCAATGGGTGTGTTTATGTTTGTTATGTTTTTCATTTATAGCGAAAACAGAAACAAAAATGAAAGAATTACTTTTACGGTTTTAGGTGCTTTTTATCTTTTGTTAAATATGTTCAATAGAATGTACTTGGGACAACATTATTTAACAGATATACTTGGCGGTTATCTTTTGATGATAGCTATATGTTCAATAAGTTATTTATTATACAAACCATATTTAAAGAGCTATAATTTTGTTATGGCAAATTGTGAAAAGAGGTTGATAAAAAAGAAAGTAAGTGAGTCGAAAGAAAAGTAATCCATTTATTAAATTCTTATTTTTAGTTTTATTTGTTTTGTTGTTGCCACTGCTAATTTTAGAAATGATAATTAGCGGAATTATTAAGCGTGCAAAATATAATAGTTGGAAGAAGAAAAAATACTCAGCACAAGATTTTATAAACTCAGCAGAGATTGAATTTGTTGATGTTATGGAAGGCTATGTGTTTGAGCAATTTTTAAAGACTTTATTTTTCTATTTAGGGTATGATGCTCTTGTTACCAAAAAATCGGGAGACTATGGTGCCGATGTCGTTCTGAAGAAAGACGGAAAGAAAATAGTTGTTCAGGCAAAAAGATATAATAAAAATGTAGGGTCTAAGGCAGTGCAAGAAATAGTTGTTGCAAAGAACCATTACAACGCAGATGAAGCTATGGTTGTTACAAATAGTTATTTCACTAAGCAGGCTGAAGAAATAGCAGATGAAAATAGTGTTATATTAATAGATAGAAATGAACTAAAATCTTTAATGAATGAAGCAAAATATAATATAGAAACTAATTATAATGTTGTGTCAGAAGAAAGTGATAATATAAATGAGAATTTTGACAGCAAGTATAAATTTAGAATTTAGATTAGTATTTTTCAGATTAAAATTCATACACTAAAATAAGAGGTATGAATTTTTTTATGAATGATTTTTGTATAATTTTTTCTAAACAAGATAATGATATATTTTTACATTTTTGGAAGAAGTTTGAGCAAGTTGCTGATAGGCTAAAAAGTGTTAACATAAGGAATGAAGAAGATTGCATAAAATTGTGTTTTTCTATTAAAAAATCGACCAAGGGCATTTTAGATCAAATTAAAACAAACCTTGCTGAAACTATCGTATTAAACTATAAGTATAAGTATATGACATCAAATTTGCAACTCCCAGATTCTTTTAAACAATATAAAGATGCTCTTTGTAAATCGCTTGCTGTATTTGACAGGGCCTCAGATATTTTAGAAGTTGAGTCGCTTTTAAACTTTACATCTTCGATTAACATAGATTCTTTCTATATTTTTAAGCTGTCTACATTGCGTGCAAAATGGAAAGAGGTAACAGATTTATTTTTAGAAAATATGGCAAATATTTTATACTCTAATAGTTATATTGAATTAATACGTTATTTAATTATGACGACAGAAAGCGATGGAGTAGAGGTGTTTGTGTATAAATATAATAATATAATTTATTTAAGAAACAAAGATGGTGCAGACTTGTCAGAGCCTATTGAAGTTAATGAAAACTATTTACCAGAGGTTGTAAGCGAATTAATTATGCTTGCACCAATGAACATTTATTTAAAATACGATAGCAACAAGACAAAAGAATTGACTGAATTAATAATTGATTTATTTGCAGAAAAAGTAGTTGTGAATACTTGACAAATAATTTCAGCCTAGTGTAAACTTAACTAAAAGGTTTTTGCGTAAAAATTACATAAGAAGGGATAAGTTTAATTTATTAACTTATGTAATTTTCATATTAAAAAAGCATTTGTTTTAGCAGGAGTAAATATGAAAATTGCTATAAAAGACAATATTGTGGCGGAGGTCGAAAAGGGAACGACCGTGGGTTCAGTTGCTGAATCTATTTCAAAGACTCTTGCAAAAAATATAATATGTGGGAAAATTAACGACAAGCTAGTTGATCTTGATGATAGTATTGGTAAAAATTGTAAACTTGAACTAATAACAATAAAAGATGATGAGGCAATAAATATTTTAAATGAATCAGCCAGTCATATTTTAGCACAAGCAGTGAAGACAATTTATCCATCTGCAAAATTGGGGTTTGGCGGAGTTGATGATAATGGATTTTATTATGATTTCGAATTTAAGACAGAGATAACAGAAAGCGACTTGCCGACAATTGAAGACGAAATAAAAAGAATTGTAAAAGCTGGGTTTAAATTAACAAACAAAAAAATGACGGTTGAAGACGCTATTATTGCAATGTCAAATTCCGAAGAACATTACAAAATTGAGAAGTTAGAGGCAATTACAACAGATACAGTAGGCGTGTTTACGCAAGGGGATTTTATAGATTTCTGTGATCAACCACACATAAAATCTACGTCAATGCTTAAATATTTTAAGTTGACAGCAATTGAAGAGGTGTTTTATAAAGGGAAACTTAGCAATGATAAGTTGACTAGGATTTATGGATTTGCTTGTTTTAAGGCGAATCAATTTGAATTTAAACTAAAAACGCTTGATGAAATAAAGAAAAGAGACCATTTAAAACTTGGTCAAGATATGGAATTATTTTTATTTAATAATGTGAGTAAAGGCTGTCCGTTTTGGCTTCCAAATGGTTGGACTCTATATAATACACTATTAAATTATTGCAGAGAGTTAAATGCGTTTTATGGATATGACGAAGTCAGTTCTCCGACATTAAATGACAATCAATTAGCTATTGATAGTGGTCATTATTCATATCGCACAAGTGATATTTTTGAATTAAAGAATAAGAGTGGCGAGAATGATTACTCATTAAAAACGGCAAATTGTCCAAATTCAATGTTGATTTACAAATCAAAAGAAAGAAACTTTAAAGATTTTCCGTTAAAATTTTTAGATTTTGGAATGTTGCATAGAAATATTGACGATTCAAAATTAAATGGGCTTTTTAATGTTAGAAGTATGTGTCAAGATGACGCTCATATTTTTGCAACAAAAAGTCAAATAGAACAAGAGTTTTTAAATATTTTTGAGATGTGTGATAAGTTTTATAAGACTTTTGGAATTAAGTACGGCGTGGAATTATCAACTAGGCCAGATAATCATTTAGGAGATAATTTGGTTTGGGATTCTGCAGAGAGTATTTTAAAGTCAATATTGGATAACAGATTTGGTGATAATAAGTATAAAATAAACGAGGGGGATGGGTCTTTTTTTGGCCCAAGAATTGATATTGTTGTAAAGGATTCTTTGGGGCGTTCATGGAGAACTGGAACCTTTCAACTTGATATGCAACTACCGGAAAGGTTTGGACTAAGTTATATAGATGAAAAAGGGGAAAGACAAGTCCCAGTTTTAATACATCGAACAATTTTAGGAAGTATTGAAAGATTTATAGCGCTATTAATTGAACATTTTGAAGGTAAATTTCCGTTCTGGATTTCTCCAATTCAGACAATCATTGTAACTAAAATGCCGGAGAGCGATAGTATAATAAAGAAATTAAAATTAGCATTGCAATCTATGGGTGTTAGGTGTAAAATTGTAAATGGGGAGTTTGGAATTGAGTTAAATAAAGAATTATTTCAAACCACAAAAGTGCCATATATCCTATCTGTTGACTCAAATCTTGTGAAAAAGCATAAGATTTTAGTTGAAGTACGAGGAGAAAAGCAAATTATATATGAAGCAACAATTAAGGACGTGCTTGAAAAAATCAACAAACAAAATAAATCAAGAGCATTGAATTTAATAAAAGAATTTTAAATACAAAAGAAAAGGGGATTTTAAATTATGTCAAATGGTAAAATTATGCTAGATGCAGTTAGAGCAACTTTTCCAATTGTGGATAAATTATGTATAGCAAGTGCAGACGAGTGCGAAAATTTGTTGCAAACTTTTGAATTGTTGCCAGAAAAAGCAATTCAAAGAATTGTAAAAGATGGGCGAATTAAGTTAGATGGTGATACTGAGCAAACCGCAGGGGATATAACCGCAATTATAGTAGGACCAGAAAGCGATTTACTTTCAAGGAAAGGAACGATGAAAATTGCAATCAGAGGAAAGTTGTTTGGTGTGAAAAGTGATAATTCTCTCCATATTTATTGCGATAACAGACCTATACCGGGGGCGGAGTATGAAGTTTTGCATTATTCAACCTCATGCACAGAGCCTGGACAAGGGTTAAAGTATAGTCATAGGAATATTTACTTAAATGTGGGAAAAGATGGTTTGTTATCTGTGCGCGAAGAAGTTACAGGCGATGTTAAAATGAGAGGGTTCACAAGAAGTGAGTATAGAAATAAGAACGCAGAAGAAAATGAATAATTTTTATAAAACGCTTGACAAAGTATAAAAAAAGTATTATTATATAACACGTGAAAACAAGTAGAAGTTTCTTCTCGCCAACCGAATGAAAGATTTTTGTTGGTCAATATGATTCCTTTTCAACTAATATACGGTTGAAATTTGATTGTGTTGAATTATGCGGAGTGAAACTTTTGGGTTTCACTCTAATTTATTTTTTGGAGGGATTTAATTATCGCTAAAATAGAAACTGAAATCAATCACGATATTCAAGACAAAGAAGTTCGAGTAATTGGTCCAGACGGTGAACAACTTGGGATTATGAGCAGTATTGAAGCAAACAGACTTGCTGAACAACATGAATTAGACCTTGTTAAAATTTCACCAAACGCTGTTCCACCAGTATGCAGAATTATGGATTATGGTAAGTATCGTTTTGATCAAGCAAAAAAATTAAAAGAAATCAAGAAAAGCCAAAAGATTATTGAAGTTAAAGAAATTCAACTTTCAATGACAATCGAAATGCACGATATGGAAGTTAAGGCTAAACACGCTCAAAGATTTTTACAAAATGAAGATAAAGTAAGAGTCGTTTTAAGAATGCGTGGACGTCAACAAGCATATGCAAGCAAAGGTATTGAAATCGTTAATCAATTTTGTGGATTGGTTAGTGAATTTGGCGATAAAGAAAAAGAACCAAAAGTTGAAGGCAGAAATGTTGTAACAACACTTGTGCCAAAGAAAAAGAAATAGTTAAAAGGAGAACAAAATTATGCCAAAGCAAAAAAATAACAGTGCAGCAAAGAAAAGATTTACAATTTTGAAATCTGGAAAAATCAAAAGAGCTAAGCAAAACAAGGCTCACATCTTAACAAAGAAAGAAACTTGCAGAACAAGAAAGTTGAGAAAGGGTGGATATGTTAGCGATGCTAACAAGAAAACCGTTCAAAAATTAGTAGGACACCAAGGCTAAGAAGGGGGTAAAAGGTAATGAGAATTAAAAGAGGCGTTAACGCACACAAGAAAAGAATTAAAGTTTTCAAAGCTGCTAAGGGCTACAGAGGCTCAAAGAGCAAATTATACACACTTGCTAAACAACAACTAATGAAGTCTGGTGTTTATGCATATGTTGGAAGAAAGAACAAGAAAAGAGATTTCAGAACTCTATGGATTGCAAGAATCAATGCAGAAGCAAGAGTTAATGGCTTAAGTTACAGCAAGTTCATTGACGGCGTTAAGAAGGCTGGTATTGAACTTGACAGAAAGTCACTTGCTGAAATCGCTGTTTCAGACAAGGCTACATTCGCTTCACTTTGCGACAACGCAAAGAAAGCACTTGCTAAGTAATTTGAAATTTATTCAAAGGGAAAATAATGAAAATTATTGAAAGTACAAATAATGCTTTAATAAAAAAATTTCGTTCGCTCTCGGTAAAGAAATACCGAGAGCAATTCTCTTTATTTATAATAGAGGGTGAAAAAGTAGTGAAAGAAAGTCTTCACTATCCCGAACTATTAGAAACTCTTGTTGTAAATATAGAATTTAGAGAAAAATATGTAAATATAATTGAAAAATTTGACAGCAAGGTAGTATTGGTATCTAACGAGGTATATAAAAGCTTATCTAACACTGTTGAACCTCAAAACATTATGGCTATATGCAAATTTAAAAATGTAGATATAAGTCAATTTAATGCTGATAAAGTATTAGTATTGGATAAACTACAAGATCCAGGAAATCTTGGAACAATTATAAGGTCTGCGGTTGCAAGTGGCTTTAATGATGTTATTTTAATAGATAGCGTTGATCCTTATAATGATAAAACTATAAGAAGTGCAAGTGGAACAATATTTTTCCCTAAATTTTATAAACTTTCAACAAACGAATTTATTAAGTTTACAAAAGAAAATGACTGTGATATAATTGTTGCCGAGGCTGGAAAACAATCAATATTTGATGCTGAATTACAAATACCAAATAAGTTTGCATTGGTTATTGGAAACGAAGGGAATGGCGTTTCGGAAACAGTATTGAATGCCAAAACTATGTCAATTTCAATTCCGATGGATAAAAGAGTAGAGTCGCTAAACGCAGGCGTAAGTGCAAGTATATTGATGTTTTTACTCGCAAATAAAAAATAAGGAGGGAAAGCCCGAAACATAAGACAAGGGCAAATGCAAAAGATGAGCGGACATTCAAAGTTTCATAATATTAAAAAGACAAAAGATAAAGCAGATGCAGCAAGGGCAAAGATTTTTACCAAGATTGGAAGAGAAATTGCTGTGGCTGTTAAGTTGGGTGGACCTGACCCGAATACAAATTCAAAACTTGCTGATATTATAAGCAAGGCAAAATCTAATAATATGCCAAATGATAACATTCAAAGAAGTATTAAAAAGGCCTCTGGTGAAACCAATATGGTTGATTATACAGATATGGTATATGAAGGCTATGGACCAGCAGGGGTTGCATTTATTGTTGAATGCTTAACAGATAATAAAAACAGAACTGCGGGCGATGTAAGACATCTTTTTGATAAGTCTGGCGGAAGTCTTGGAACAACAGGAAGCGTTTCATTTATGTTTAGCAGAAAAGGCGTGATTATAATTGAAAAACAAAATGGTCTTGAAGAAGACAGAGTATTTGAAATTGCAATTGAAAGTGGAGCAGATGATGTTGTTACTGATGAAGATTGCTTTACAGTTTACACACCTACACAAAATTTAAACGACGTACAAAAGGCATTCGTTGATGCAGGTATTGAAGTAGCACATGCAGAAAGCGAGATGGTTCCATCAAACTACATCGTTCCAACCGAAGACCAAATTTCTTCAATTGAAAAACTTATTGATGGACTTGAAGAACTTGACGATGTTCAAAATGTTTATCACAACGCTGATTTTTAAATATATAACATATAAAACGAGTGAAAATTTTCACTCGTTTTTTTCTTTATTTCAATGATGGCAAAAATTATACGTTTATATGTATATTAGACGAATAAATTTTTTGATTTTTTTAAAACAATTTTTGATTTTTTTTGCTTTTTATTTGATTATTTTCTGCAAAAAGTGATAAAATATATACATCTATTATACATATAAACGTATAAAATTTTCAAAGGAGAAAATAATGAGTAAAAATTGTAAAAACGCAAAAGAAAACAATAAAAAGATTTCATTTAAACTATTAAGCAAAAAGGCACTTGCTGTTGCGATGAGTGTCGCCATTATTGGTTCGTCAGCAAGCCTTTTAACTGCTTGTGGTAGTGATGGAACAGATGGTGCGAATGGTAAAAGTGCATATGAACTTGCAGTTGAAAACGGTTATACAGGCACACTTGAAGAATGGTTAAATTCACTAGTTGGAGTAAAAGGCGAAAAGGGTGATGCTGGTGCAGTTGGCCCACAAGGAGCCACCGGAGAAACCGGTAAGGCAGGGGTGGATGTTGGAACGCTAGACAATATGAATTTTATGCATATTTCATTTGATGATGTTGAAAAATGTTTTACAAATCTTAAAAATAATTCATACGACAGTCTTTATGACGAACCTTTCTTTGCTTGGCTAAAATCTTTACACGATACCTATGGAGCAAAATTTAGTTTATATGCTTACAACAACGCACTAACAAGCGTTCCAAACACTTATGCTGATGAATTTTTGTCGGCCAAAGATTGGTTGAAAATAGGATTACACGCAGATAGTTCAAGTTCTAACTTTGCTAGTTCCACTTATGAACAAGGGAAAACCGCTTGGAATACATTTGTAAATAATGTTGTTAGAATTACTGGTTCATATTTAAGTGTTGATAGAATGCCAAGGCTTCATACTTTTGCAGGTAGCGAAGAGGCCCTAAAAGGTATGAGAGATGCTAGCTACGGAGCAATAGGTTTCTTGTCTGCTGATGATGCTAGGAATTCATACTACTTTGACCAAGATACAACCGATTATCTTTATTATAACGATCATATTACTGACCACGAGAACGGACTACTATTTGTAGCAACTGATTTAAGAGCAGATTGGTTTGAAGGCACAAGTGCAAGTAATGAATATAGAGAGCCAACAAAAACATCAGTCTATGAAGAACTTGTAGAAAGATATACAAATGTTGAATATGCAAATTCAATAAGTTCATATATTTTCTTTGGACACGAATGGTTGATTTATAACGGAACTACACTTGATAGTGGCAAACAATATTTTGAAGATGTTTGTAAATTTGCACAAGACTATGATATAGCTTTTGATTATTCTCAAAATAAAGCATTTAATCCAACATCAAACGACCTTTACCCAGAAGGAACAGCAACTGGGGGAGGAGATCAAGGACAAGATCCTGCAGTAACAACCGTAATGTATCATAATACCGAAATGGAAGTTGTTGATAGCATTAGCGAAATGACATTTGATGGCAACTATGCACCACCAGGATCTGCGTCGGATGACTTTAAGCCAGCGACAGTTGACGGTAGAGCAACTTGTATTACATCAGTCCTTGCGGTTGATGGTGGGGAAACAATAGATTTTGTTTCTAATCTAGAAGAAGTATTTGGTTCAACAAGCTTATCTTTTGCAGTATTAGAATTTTCTTCTGCACCATTATCTCCAACAACTTTAAGTGCTTCATCAAATAATGCAGCATCAGCTAAAGCTTGGCTAACCGAAGCACATAGTTTACAAACTAATACAAGGTATGTAATTATTGCATTCAAAAATGGCGATGGCAGTGTTGACTTTAGTGCTGAACAACTAGAAAAATTGTCTCAATGTTTAATAATATCGTAATATTAATAATTAGAAGGGTTGGTACTATGTCCAACCCTTTTTTGTAATTACTTTTTTCTAATTGACATTGTGAACTATAATTGCTAAAATTAAAACATAAGGAGTATATAATGGTTATTCTTGGCATTGACCCAGGTTATGCAATTGTGGGTTTTGGTGTAATTGAAAAAGATGAAAGGGGAAGACTTAAAGTTATTGATTATGGAACTATTGAAACCCCAAAAGAAGAGGCTTTTCCAGTGCGTCTTGCTATAATTGCAGATGGAATGAAAAGACTGATTGATAAATATAAGCCCGATGAGATTGCTATCGAAGAATTGTTTTTTAATAACAATATTACCACAGGTATTCAAGTTGCCGAAGCAAGAGGGGTTTTATTGTGTACAGCCGTTCAAGAGTGTGGAGCTTTATATGAATATACTCCACTACAAATCAAGCAGGCAATAACTGGGAATGGAAGGGCTGAAAAAAAACAAGTTCAGTATATGACGGTCGCAATTCTCGGGCTTAAATCAATTCCAAAACCAGATGATGCAGCAGATGCGTTGGCGGCAGCATTATGTCATGCACAAACCAACAAATTTATGGCAGGAAGTGCTATGGACACATTAACTACGGGTAATTGGACAAATAGGAAATATAGTCCAATGCATTAAATTTTAAGGAGAAAACATGTTAGCGTTTATTAAAGGAAAAATTGCAGAATATAACGAAAATTATTTGGTGGTAGAAGCAGGCGGTGTTGGGTATGAAATGACAGCAACAGCAAATGCGGTTTTTAAATTTTCGCCAGAAACAGAAGTTGTAACAGTGCCAACTTATATGGCTGTGCGTGAAGACGCTGTTACATTATTTGCTTTTGCAGACAACAATGAAAAATCTATGTTTTTAAAATTAATTACAGTTTCAGGTGTTGGACCAAAACTTGCAATTACAGTATTGTCAAGTATATCAAGCGAAGATTTGTGTATTGCAATTGCAACATCGGATTTAGGCTCATTAAGTAAGATTAAAGGACTAGGAAAGAAGACTGCTGAAAAGATTGTTGTTGAGCTTAGAGAAAAAATTGGCAAAATTGAGAAAGGTCAAGTTAAAGGAATTGAAAGCAATACTCTTCAAATAGACGGTCAAGCGGTGGAAGACGCCTGCATTGCACTTTCAACTCTTGGGCTTAGTAATGCAGATGCACTTAAACTTGTGCAAAAAGTTGCTGAACCAAATATGACGGCAGAAGATATTATTAAAAAGTGCTTAAAAGATATGGCGAGATAGAAAGGAGATAATATGAGAGATTTTGAAGACGCAGAAAGATTTATATCAAGCAATATGATTTCAGAAGACATCGACACCGAAGTAAGTCTTCGACCAAAGACAATGGCAGAATATGTTGGGCAAGAAAAAGTTAAAGAAAATTTAAATGTCTACATTACAGCAGCAAAGAAACGAAAAGAAAGTCTTGACCACGTATTGCTTTATGGACCTCCTGGACTTGGGAAAACTACACTTAGTAATGTTATAGCAAACGAACTTGGTGTGCAACTTAGATTAACATCAGGTCCGGCTATTGAAAAGGCAAGTGATTTGGCAGCATTACTAACTAATTTGAATGAAAACGATGTTTTGTTTATTGATGAAATTCACAGACTTAACCATTCGGTGGAAGAAATTTTATATCCTGCGATGGAAGACTTTGCGTTAGATTTTATTATTGGTAAAGGACCAAGCGCAAGAAGTATGCGACTTAATTTGCCGCACTTTACTCTTATTGGTGCAACAACAAAAGCTGGAATGCTAACAAATCCATTAAGAGATAGATTTGGGGTAATGTGCAGGCTTGAATTGTATTCAACTGAAGAGCTTGCAACGATTGTAAAAAGGTCTGCAAATTTATTAAATATTAAAATTAATGAAGATGCAGCCAAAGAAATTGCAAGCAGAAGTAGAGGAACTCCAAGAATTGCAAACAGAGTATTAAAAAGGGTTAGAGATTTTGCGGAAGTTCAAGGTTCAGATGTAATCACAAAAGAACTCGCTGATCATGCTCTTTCAAAAATGGAAATTGATGACCTTGGGTTAGACTTTGTTGATAGGCGTGTTCTTGATACAATCATTAACAAATTTAATGGGGGCCCAGTGGGCTTAGAAACACTTGCTGCAATTACTGGTGAAGAGGCTGCGACGATTGAAGATTGCTATGAGCCATTTTTAATGCAGATTGGCTTTATTGCAAGAACACCACGGGGAAGAATTGCATTGGAACCTGCATATCAACATATGGGAGTAAAATTTAATCCACCAGCACCAAACAATAAGTAAAATAAAAGCTCTTGTGATATAAAAAATCGCAAGAGTTTTATTGATTTATTTACAGTTGTAGTGTATAATACAAAAGCACGAATTAAAGGAAGAAAAAGAAATGAAAACTAGTGATTTTTATTATGATTTACCAGAAGAATTAATTGCTCAAACTCCAATTGAAAAAAGAGACCATTCTCAAATGTTGGTGTACAATATGGCAGACAAAACTATTGAGCATAAACACTTTTTTGATATATTAGATTATCTGACTCCAAACGATGTTCTTGTAATCAATAAAAGTAAAGTTATTCCAGCAAGGCTTTATGGCACAAGAGAAGGAAAGGAAGAAGCACTTGAAACTCTTTTGTTAAAAAAATTAGAATTAAACACCTATGAATGTTTGGTGAAGCCTGGTAAGAAATTTAAAGTTGGAACCAGAATTACTTATAGTGATAATTTGGTTGGAGAAGTGAAATCAATTAATGAAACAGGTGAAAGAATAATTTCTTTTGAAGTTCTAAGCGGAGAAACATTAGAAGTTGAACTTGATAGAATTGGAGAGATGCCACTTCCACCATATATTAAAGAGAAGTTAAAGAAAAAAGACCGATATCAAACCGTATATGCAAAAATAGATGGGTCAAGTGCAGCTCCGACTGCTGGCCTACACTTTACTCCTGAATTACTAGAAAAGATTAAAGATAATGGTGTTCAAATTGAAGAAGTTGTATTGCATGTTGGTCTTGGAACTTTCAGACCTGTTAAAGTTGACGATGTTGAAAATCACATAATGCACAGCGAAGATTATTATGTTGGTGATGCAACAGCAGAAAGGCTTAACAGAGCAAAGAAAGACGGCAAAAGAATAATTGCTGTTGGAACAACATCGGTAAGAACGCTTGAAAGTGTTTCTGATGAAAACGGTGTAATAAAAGCGGGCAGTGGAACTACATCAATTTTTATTTATCCACCATATAAATTCAAGTTTATTGATTCGCTAATTACAAATTTTCATTTACCTGAAAGTACTCTTTTAATGCTTGTATCTTCGCTTATGGGGAAAGATGAACTATTTAGGTGTTATGAATCGGCAATAAAAGAAAGATATCGATTTTTCAGTTTCGGCGACTGTATGTTTATAAATTCTAAGGGGAAATAAAATGGAAGAAAATTTTAAATTTGAAGTAGAATATACAAGTTCAAATGCAGGTAGAATTGGGAATCTTACAACTCCTCACGGTGTAATAGAAACTCCAGTTTTTATGCCGGTTGGTACGCAAGCAACAGTTAAGGGCCTATCGCCAGAAGCAGTTGAAGAACTTGGTGCTCAAATTATTTTATCTAACACATATCACTTATATATGCGTCCAGGAATGGATATTGTAAAGAACGCTGGGGGCTTGCATAAATTTATGAATTGGAAGAAACCAATACTTACAGACAGTGGTGGATTTCAAGTTTTTTCACTTGCAAGACTTAATAAAATAACCGATAACGGTGTTGAGTTTGCTTCTCACTTAGACGGTTCAAGACACTTTTTTACACCAGAGAAGGCTATTGAAATTCAAAATTGTTTAGGTTCGGATATTGTTATGGCTTTCGATGTTTGCTCAGAGCCTAACGCCGATTATAAGACAGCAAGAGTTGCGATGGAGAGAACTCACGCTTGGCTTGACAGGTGTTTTAAGGCTCAACAAAATCCAAAGCAAATGTTATTTCCAATTGTGCAAGGCAATATGTATAATGATTTAAGATTGAAAAGTCTTGAGGAATGTAAAAAATATGCAAGGGTTGGGCTTGCTATTGGTGGATTGTCGGTTGGAGAACCAAAACCAAAGATGTATGAAATTTTAAGTTTATTACAACCACATTATCCAGAAGATAAAGCAAGATACTTAATGGGTGTCGGAAGCCCAGATTGCTTAGTTGAGGGTGTAATTCGTGGGATTGATATGTTTGACTGTGTTTTACCAACTCGTATCGCAAGAAATGGAACAGCATTTACATCAAAAGGCAAAGTTGTTGTTAAGAATGGAATGTATAAAGAAGATTTTACTCCGCTTGATGATGAATGCGATTGTTATGTGTGTAAAAACTACACAAAAGCGTACTTGCGACATTTAATGAATGCCGGAGAGATGTTTGGAGCAAGTTTGTTATCATATCATAATTTATACTATTTAACGCATTTAATGGAAGATATTAAAAAAGCAATCAGAGAAGATAGGTTGTTGCAATTTAGAGATGAATATTTTGCCAAAACTGGCTACGATAAGACAAAAAACTAAATATTTTCACAGAAATTTCATTGCATTGTATAGTTCAATTATGGTACAATAAAAATAGTTTTATAAGGAGAATGAAAAAATGTATAATTTGCTATTAAATGAAGGTGGTCAAGGTTCATCAATTATAATGCTTGTTGTTTTAGGCTTATTAATTGTTTTAATGCTTGTGCTTCCTACAATTAATCAAAACAAAAGGGTTAAAGCTTATCAAGAAATGCAAAGCGGTTTAAAAGCTGGCGACAAAGTACAAACTGTTGGTGGCATAATTGGTCGTATCGTTAGAATTAACGAAAAAGACGGAATGAAAACTTTTGTTCTTGAAACTGGCGATAAAAACAATAAGATGTATATAGAATTTAATCTTGATGCAATCGCTGGTGTTGTGACTGGTGGTCCAACAGCAATTGCAAAATCTACAAATTCATTAGAAGCTGAAACATTGGAAGAAATTAACAGTGAAAAAAGTGAGCCTACAATTGTTGATGTAGAAGATTCAGTGGAAGAAGAAAAATCCGAAGAAAAAAAGCAATCAAAAAAGAAAGATAAATAATAAAAGAGTGTACATTATCTGTACACTCTTTTCATTATAATTAATCATATTTATTAAAACTTAAATCATATACATTAGTATATTATGTTTAAAGTGTGAGGGGTTTATGGCGAAGTTCGCAAGTTATACAGAAGACAAAAATAACAAGGCATGGTTAAGTCTTACTATTGGGGCTATGGCATCAATTATTGTATCACTTGCATTAATATTGATTTTTGCGCTTTTAATAAAATGGTTTAATTTAAGTGATTCAGTAATTATGCCTGCTAATATTATAATAAAAATAGTTAGTATTGCAATAGGTGTGCTTTTTGTTTGTAAAGACGGTAGTCGTGGGGCGTTAAAAGGGGCAACACTTGGGGTAATATACATTTTACTTTGCTTTTGTGTGTTCTCACTATTGAATGGTGCGTTTGTGTTTACAATGTCGTTAGTATATGATAGTTTTCTTGGTTTTATTTCTGGTGCAGTTCTTGGAGTGATAGTGGTAAATTTAAAAAGATAATAACATTTTTTGCAATAGTCTGAGTAAATAATTGGCTCAGGCTATTTTTTATTTTGGGAAAACTAAAATTAATCGTTTGCTAGTTTTATTTGTGATATGGTAAAATGATATTAGTATTTAAAATGGGGGTTATCTATTAATGAATTTTGATTATGCAATAATCGGAGGCGGAGTTGTTGGCTCCGCCATATTAAACAAATTAACTAGGCTTGGCAAATCTTGTGTCTTAATTGAAAAAGAAAGTGATGTAGGATTTGGTTCCAGTAAAGCAAATAGTGCAATTATACATACGGGTTTTGATTGCACCCCAGGAACATTAAAAGCAAAACTTAATGTCCGTGGTGCAGAAATGTTCCCAGAAATTGCCAAGAGGCTTGGCGTTAAAATTGTTAATAACGGACATTTAGTCGTAGGGAATGATGTTGACCGGCTTAACGAGTTAAAAGAAAAAGGAGAGAAAAACGGGGTTAAAGGACTTGAAGTAATTGATTTTGAAAGATTGCACGAAATGGAACCAATGCTTTCAAATGATATTAGGTATGCTCTTTTTGCTCCAACTGGCTGTATCGTTCCGTCTTATGAATTGGCTGTGGCGTTTGCGGAAGAGGCTGTTGTCAATGGTGCTGTTGTAAAGCTTGGCTTTGACACAAAAGAAGTAACTAATAAAAACGGTATATATGTTATTTCCAATGGTAATGAAGAAGTCTTCGCAAAGGTAATTATAAATGCTTGCGGAAGTGGATATAATGACATTGCAAAATTAATTGGAAGCGAAAGTTATCCTTTACAATTTAGGAGAGGTGAATATTATATTTTAGATAAAAATCACTCCAATGTTTGCACGCATACTATTTTCCCATTGCCAACAAAAGAATCGAAAGGCATTTTAATTACCAATACTGTTGCTGGAAATATATTAGTCGGACCTACATCTTATGAGTGTGATGCAAGTACCAAAACAACGACAGCTGGACTAAATGAAGTAAAAGAAAAAGCGTTGTCAGAAATGCCAAGTTTACCATTGCGTGGTAATATTAGGGTGTTTAGTGGCGTAAGGAATATTTCTGGGAATGACTTTATAATTGAAAAAAGTAAACGAAAAGAAAACGTTATAAATCTTGCGGGCATTTGCTCTCCAGGGCTTTCGTCAGCCCCTGCAATTGCTGAAATGGTTGCAGAATTATTAGGATTAAATCCAAACGAAGAAGTTAAAGATTTGAAATGTTTACAAAAGAAAATCATAATGGCAGATTTATCTCTTGAAGAACAAAACGAAATTATAGACAAAAATCCAAGTTATGGCAAAGTCGTTTGCAAGTGTGAAAATATATCACTTGGCGAAATTGTAGATGCAGTTAACTCTCCAATTCCAGCACGAACAGTTGATGCGGTAAAACGCAGAACAAGGGCAGGTATGGGAAGGTGTCAAGGCGGTTTCTGTATTTTTTCTGTTATGGAAGAAATTGCAAAAGCTCAAGAAATATCCTTTGATGAAGTAGAAAAAGATGCTCTAGGCTCAAAGATTATTCAAAGTGAAATTAAACCTAGTGGAGGTATGGCAGAATGATTAAAGAACTTTATTTCGATGTTGTCGTTTTGGGTGGTGGTCCAAGCGGAATGGCTGCTGCATTGGAAGCCGAAAAAAATGGTTCGTCAGTTGCAATTGTTGAGCGTGAAGATAAACTTGGCGGAATCTTAAAACAGTGTATCCATTCTGGATTTGGGCTTCATCATTTTGGTGAAGAAATGACAGGTCCTGAATATGCTCATCGTTTCGTAGAACAAGTTAACGAAAGTAACTTAACTCTTTTCCTTTCTAGTTTTGTAGAAAAAGTAGAAACTGGATTGGTAATAATAAAAAATTGTGATGGCATTATCAACTTAAAATGTAAAGCGGTTGTTGTTGCAGTTGGTTGCAGAGAACGTACCGCTGGTGCAATCGCAATGGCAGGAGAAAGACCAAATGGAGTTTGGACGGCTGGACAAGTACAAAAGTGGGTTAATATTTATGGTAAACTTCCATGTAAAAATCCAATAATTTTAGGAAGTGGTGATATCGGTTTGGTAATGGCGAGGCGTTTGACGTTAGAAGGAGCAAAGCCTCAAATGGTACTTGAAGTTCAAAAAACCACAAGTGGATTAAAACGAAACATCGCTCAATGTTTGAATGATTTTGATATACCATTACACCTCTCAACAACTGTAGCAGAGGTTGTAGGTTACCCAAATATTGAAGGTGTTTATATCGCAAAGGTGGACGATAATATGAAAATAATTGACGCCACTAAGGAGTACTATCCTTGTGACGGTTTAGTACTCTCAGTGGGGCTAATTCCTGAAAATGGGCTAATTAAGGACGCAAAAATGAACAATAAGACAAATAGCTTTGTTGTAAATGAGTATAATGAGACCTCAATCAATGGAATTTTTGCTTGTGGAAATGTGCTTCACGTACACGATCTTGTAGACTTTGTTACAGCCGAATCTATGAAGACTGGAAGGTTTGCAAGTGAGTATGCGAAAGGCAATTTGCATTATGGAGTTTCTCACGAAATTAAAGCTGGAAATGGAGTGCGATATACAATGCCAAATTCTTTCTTTGAAGGTTCAGGGGAGATTGAAATTTTATTCAGAGTTTTAACTAAGTATGTGAAAACAAACATCTTAGTTAAAGATACAGATGGAAATATACTTGCAAAAAAATTTGTTATTTCTGCAAATGCTGGTGAGATGCAATCAATTAAATTTAAGAAAGATAATGCTTCTTCGGATATCGTAGTAGAGATGGAGGGATAAAAAATGGAAAAAGTTTTTAACTGTATTATGTGTCCACTTGGGTGTGAACTTACTGTTTTGAAAGATGGCGATGAAATAAAGGTGTCAGGGAATACTTGCATACGTGGTGAAGTTTACGCAAAGAATGAATTAACAAATCCTCAAAGAAGTGTTTCATCTCTTGTTAAGTATAATGGAGGAGTCGTGCCTGTTAAGACAAATGGCACAATCCCAAAAGACAAAATTGATGATTGCATGGGTGAACTTGCAAAAATAAAGTTAGATAAAAAGCCCAACTTTCACGATGTAATTATTTCTAATGTTTGTGGCACTGGAATTGATATTATAGTTTGTGGGTAAATAAAGTTTAAATAAACTTGACAATATATTAATTAGGGTGTTACACTAGTAATTGGTCGAAGATTATTGATGTTATCAATGATATATATTTGGCATTGTTTAATATGCCATTTTACGAACAATAAAAATTTAATATGGAGGTAAAAATGACCATACTTGGTGTAATAATCAGTATTATTGCTTTGGGTGTTGGTGTTGCAGGTGGAATATATGGTTCTAAAATATACAACACAAAAAAGTTAGAAGATGCGAAACAAAAGTCAAAGCAAATTATTGAAGAAGCTGAGAACTCTGTCAAGGTTTTAAAGAAAGAAGCGATGATTGAAGCAAAAGAAGAAGCTTTAAAACTAAAAAACGAAGCAGAGGAAGAATTGAAAGAAAGACGTGTAGAAGTTACAAAACTTGAAAATCGTCTAAGACAGAAAGAAGAAACACTAGATAAAAAAGAAGAAATACTAGATAAAAAATCGCTTTCTATTGACGAGCAGAAAGAAGCGATAGAAAAGAAGGTAAAAGAATTAGAAAATGCTCAAAGTGAGCTTGCAAAAAGAAGCGAAGAAATAGAAAAAGAACTTTCAAGAGTAGCAGGTTTAACAAAAGAAGATGCAAAATCTGAGTTGGTTAAATCAATTGAAGAAGATGCAAGAAGAGAAGCAGGAACTATCGTAAAAAGACTTGAACAAGAGGCCCGTGATAATGCTGAACGTGAAGCAAAAGAAATTGTTATGCAAGCAATTCAAAAATGTGCAACTGACCATACAGCCGAAGTTACTGTATCAGCAGTTACTCTGCCAAATGATGAAATGAAGGGAAGAATCATTGGAAGAGAGGGAAGAAATATTAGAACTATTGAACAAGCGACAGGTGTAGACCTAATTGTTGATGATACCCCAGAAGCCGTTATCATTAGTTGCTTTGATCCAATAAGACGTGAAGTTGCAAGACAAACTATTGAAAAATTAATTTCTGACGGAAGAATACATCCGGGCAGAATTGAAGAAATTGTTGAAAAGGTTAAAAAGGATCTTGAAAAGACGATTGCAGAAGCAGGTGAGAACGCAACATTTGATGCAGGTGTATTTGGATTAAGTCCTGAACTTGTGAAGATTTTCGGAAGACTTAAATACAGAACTAGTTATGGACAAAATTGCTTACAGCACTCTCTTGAAACCAGTTACATTGCAGGGCTAATAGCCGGAGAACTTGGTGCAGATGTTACAGTGTGTAAGCGTGCTGGACTTTTGCACGATATTGGTAAAGCGATGGACTTTGAAGTTGAAGGGACCCATGTATCGATTGGTGTTGACCTAGCAAAGAAGTATAAAGAAAACGAAGCAGTTATTCATGCAATCGAAGCACATCACGGAGATGTTGAATATAAAACACTTGAAGCAATGATTGTCCAAGTCGCTGACGCAATATCTTCTTCAAGGCCGGGTGCCAGACGTGAATCTTTGGAAAACTACATTAAAAGACTTGAAAAACTTGAATCAATTGCAAATGAATTTAAAGGCGTTCAAAGTTGTTATGCAATTCAAGCTGGACGTGAAATTCGTGTTGCAGTTAAACCAGAAGAAGTTAATGATGATGGTATTGTAATTTTAGCAAAAGAAATTGCAAGAAAAATTGAATCTGAACTTGAATATCCAGGTCAAATCAAAGTTAATATTATTCGTGAAACAAGAAGTGTTGACTACGCAACCTAAAAAAGAAAGGAAGACAAATATGCGTCTTCCTTTTTATTTCGAATTTAATATTGTAATATACAGTTCAGTATGATATAATAGAAACTGTAGATCAGTAAAGGGGTGGATATATATGATATACGCAACTATCAAGCATAGAAAAGAAGATGAGTCAGCAATGTACCCAGCAAGAAATTTTGCAAAAGTTGTTTTTTATGGGGGAAGTAAAGATTGTGAATTGTTAAATCAGTTAATTCAATTTGTGGACAATCATTTACAACAAATGTATCAAGATGAGTTGGTATGTATTAAGTCAAGAAAAGAACAAATAAAAGAAGAAACTAAAATGGCCATCAATAATAAAAATAGTATGTTTCTACTTAAAGAGTTGTTTTGTGAAGAAAGGGAATTGCGTTCAAGGAAAGATATCCTTAAAAGAAGTCAAAAAGACGATTCTTCGTTTAGAGTTCATATGTATTTAAATATATTTGCATTACTTCAATTCTCTCCAAATTATCAATTAATAGATGAAGACGGAACAGCAATAAGAAACTTTCAGTTGGACATAGATTCGGCAGATTTAAGCGATCGTGTTGAATTAATGAAAAAAAGTTTAATTGAGGCTAGCAATGAAGAGCGACAAACATGGCGCACAATATATAATTGCGAACCTTCGATGTTGCAGGTGGATGAAGACGTACAATAACATAAAAAGACTGTGATTCCAGTCTTTTTATTTATTAACTTATAAAATACTAATTTACATATGTTGCAATAGAGCAAATAATATGATATAATCACACAGGTTTTTGATTTAAGGAGAAATGATTATGATTTATGCAACATTACAAAATAGACAAGAAGCGGAATTTGGGATGATTACATCTGATAATTTTACAAGTGTAATATTTAATGGTAAAGATATTGTTGCTTGTAAGATGCTTGATGAATTTATCAAAGACATAGATGAAATATTAATCAGTAATTATAAAGCAGAATTGGCATATATTGATGAAAAAATTAAATTATTACAAGGTATAAAAGTGTCATTTTTGAATAAGGCAGTTTTACTTTATGAGAGATTAAAATTAAGAGCAGAGAGAAATAGAGTTGAAGAACTTTTAAACGACAGTTCTGAAGAACGGGAAGTTCAATATTTAAACGCTTTTAGACATTTAGGGTTTGAAAGATGTAAAATGTATGAATACCCAGATGGAACAATGGTGCAAGAATTTCAATCAAATGCTGATGTAAAAACATTAGAATTTGGCATCGAAGAATTAAAAACAGCATTTAAGATTGCTATTCAAAACAAACGACGAATTTGGGAGAAAAAATATAGTTGTGCAATGTTAGGAGCGTTAGAGATATCTGACCAATCTGAATAAGAAGACGATGATGCTCGCCTTCTTATTTTCTTAAATATGATATTGAAATTTAGTGACAAATTTCACTAACCCCCTAGTAATTTTTTAAAAAATGTGGTATAATTTATAAAACCGAAAAAAAAGGGGGATTTTTTTGGTAATGAATAAAACAGATAAAAAAGATAAAAGAAAACTTTTGTGTATTTGGCTTTTTATTGCAGTGGTTATGGTGTCTTCATTGTTTATATTCGCAGTGGGTATTGGGACATTTTATTATGGCAATAATGCAAAAGTAAATTATTTAAATGCAGAAGTGAACAATATTGACAACGAGCAAGACGATGTTGTGGAATATGTTGCTAAATTAAATGCAAAGCTTAAAAATAACGAAATAAGTTTAGATGAAGGCTATAACTTAATCAACAACTTATTTAAGATAGATAGTACTTTATTGGATATGAAATATGTTGACAACTTAAACACGGGCTGGGTTAAAGTTGAAAATAATTCAGTAGATGAATACACATTTTATTTTAATAATTGTATGGTGTCAAGGATTAGATATGTTGAATACGTTGATGAAAATCAAAATATTTTAGACACAGAATATGCAAATTCAAGCAATGTAATTAAAACTTATAAGTACGAAGAAGAGTATAGGATTGTTGGTGAAAATGGTTTATCCTATACAGAAAATCAAACTTATAACACAATTAAGTACGATGCAGAATCTGGAAGTTATAAGTTTGTTGGAGAAATGAAACATTATAATGTTGAAGATTATGTAACGTTTGGTGATTCTGGTGATTACGCAGTTTGTGAAATTGCAGGCTGTACAGGTTGTATTGAGTGTATTAAAGATTGGACAAGATGTATCGGTAAAGCAATAGAAGATGTATTAGCGACAGGTGGCGTCTTATATTTCCCAACAAGAGAATATTTGGTAGATTTAGACGATGATACAGGTCTTGAATATGAAATATTATCAGATGGCAGAAGGTCGAGCTTTGACTCTAAAAAATCTCTAAACAATCGTGGCATAGGTATAAGGATTCATGGTAATTATATAACTTATACAGAAAATGTAGTAGAAGAACCAAACGGATTTGCTCCAATTATTTTAGATCTTTGTGGCTCAAAAATTAAATTAGAAAAGAACCATTTACCAAATTATCAAATTATTGAAGTTAAGAATTGTAAATATGTAGAAATAAAGAATGGCACAGTTCAAGGCGACAGAATGGAACACGATTATACAGAATTCTTATATGATGGTGTAAATGTTCATCCTCAATCTGGCGATGCTGGAGACCATACACAAGGATATGGAATAACTGTTTTTTCTACAGAAAATGCCATTATTAGCAATATGAATGTGTATGATGCAACCGCAGATGCTTTGGCGTTAAGAGAATCTGTGTTATGGCTTAATGGTAATCGTGTAGGGAATGAAACAAATGTTGAAGTAAAGTATTCGTACTTACATCATAGTCGCAGACAAGGAATAACTATTGGTGATATATCAAATGTTAACATACATCACACAGAAATTGCCTATATTGGGGACATAAATACAATGAACAGCGATGGAACATATTCACTAGTTTATGGTTGGGCAAGTGAAGAAGACGAAGAAAGATATGGTGCAAACCTTACAGAAGAAGAGAAAAATATGGTTGCAACTTTGGGTGTTGGAAGAAGTCCAATGGCTGGTATTGATATTGAACCAGATTCTCATAGTGCATATTTTCAAGCAGAAAAGGTTGCGATAAATAATACATATATTCATACGACACTTGGTTTTTCTATTGTTGGTGTAGGTTGTTCGCACAGTCACCACACGACAGGTGATTTAATAATTTCAAATTCATTTATTGAGGGTTTTATTTGCCTTAGCGAAAACCAAGACGAGTATAGAGATGGTGTTTTCTATCCAGCGGAAAAGATAATGCTAAGGAACAATATATTGATACACGCAAAGCCTGTTGTTCAAATAGGTTATGAATTAAATGATAATATGCAAGGCGAAGTTGATGTTTGGTCTGCACTTGAAACAACAAAACTTACTTATTCGCAATGTATCATTAGAAAAACTTATCGGGGGCATATGTCATTTTTCAATATTGGCAATACCTATGATGGGTGTCTAATAGAGCAAGATGAAGATTCTATAATTTATCTAAATAACCCTGCAAAGGACACATTTACGCCTAATGGATACTTTTGGTTCGCAGAGGGAAACAATATTATAAACACAACATTTAGGAATATTATTGGTGCGCAAGTAAATTGTACCTATTGGTATGCACATGGTGTTGTATTTAGGGACAATGGACTGGCAGAAAATTATGGGAACAAGTTTGAAAATTGTTCAGTAATTTTCAATCAAGGAATAACAGGAAGCTTAGAAGGTGATGAGCTAACAGACGTATCAAAAACAACAAACTTCATTGGCGGTCGTGTAGACGTTTACAGTAGTGGCAAAACAATTTTTAATAATTGCGCTTTTGTAGAAAGCGAAACAAGAGCATTAACAAAGTATTTGGAATTAAATTATTGCGTAATGTTAAACACTATAACAATATTTGGGGACTGGAACGGAGATGCTCGTGCTGAAAGATATATAAATAATTGTTATTTCCAATTTGACAATGAAGATATGTTTGCAAGTCGATTAAATAGAGGGACCCATTGGGGTGGGTTTTGGAAAAATTCAGTACTACGAATTGAAGAAGATGTTAATGTAAGTAATAGAATATGTAAATATTCAGGAGAAACAAAAGCTCATCCACACTTTACATTTATGTCGATGACAGATTTAGATGATATTGACTTAACTCAAATTTCGTTAAATAAAGAAATGAAAAACAAGGCAAGTTTGCTATACAGGGAAAACAATTATAGTACGGAGAACACAACACATAGCGGTTCTCACGATTATAAGGGGTTATGTTTCTACGAAAGTAACGAATGGTTATCTTATGTGAAAGAACAAGCGAACGTAAATGAGAATAAAATATATTTATTAGCCTATAACACAATGGTTGCAAATGGATATTATAACTAAAGTAGAGAGAAAACTCTCTACTTTTTTATTTTATGTTTAAATTAAATAAGAATTATATCATTGTCAATTGTATATTTTTAGTTTTTATTTTACATTAAAAAAAGTACACATCAATTTGATGTGTACTTTTGGCAGGAGATGAGGGACTCGAACCCCCAACCGACGGTTTTGGAGACCGCTACGCTACCAATTGCGCCAATCTCCTTCATATAATGATATGAAGCGTTAAAGAAGTCAAATTCAATAACAAGAAATAATTTACCACAAAGTTTATTAATTGTCAACGGATTTATGACAAATTTTAAATAGTAGTTTAATTTTGATTGTCAAAATTTGATAAGTTATGATAAAATTTTCTTAATTAAAACAAAAGGAGGAAACTATATGGGTGATTACTCATCAATGAAAGCAACCAAGGTTCAAAAGAAAGAATATGATAAAGACTTTACTATTTCAAGAAGTAATCAACGAAAAATAAAAAAGACGTTTAAAAAGTCTGCACTAATGTGGATTATTGTCGGTTTAGTATTAGTAGTTAGTGCGGTTGGAAGTTTCTTTGCATGTAATTACATATTCGCAAGTGATACTTATGAAATGATAACTTATGCGAATGGCGAAAGTGATGTATATGTTGGAGAAAATGAAGAAATAAAGACTTATGAAGAATTAGGTGTCAAATGTATTTCATTTGGCAAGGATTTTTCAGATAAGTTTACCGTTAAATATTATTACCGAAATGATTTAACAGAAAAAGAAATTGAAG
>JAZOOJ010000007.1:0-341554 GCA_045655005.1 Clostridia bacterium
GGACAACTCCTTGGCTCACAGAACGACATGGCTACGATCCGACTTCTCCCGGGGTTCTTTTCACCTTTCCCTCACGGTACTATACTCTATCGGTCACTAGGTCGTATTTAGCCTTAGGAGATGGGCCTCCCACATTCACACCGGGTTTCTCGTGTCCTGTGCTACTCTGGAACACCACTACCGTATGTTTTGTTTCGTTTACAAGACTATTACTTTCTTTGGTTGAGCTTTCCAACTCAATTCGACTACAAAACATATCTAGCAATATGTGGGTCCTAAACCCCACTCATAAAATATAAGTGGTTTGGGCTCTTACCCGTTCGCTCGCCACTACTTAGGTAATCGTTGTTTTACTTTCTTTTCCTCTGGGTACTTAGATGGTTCAGTTCCCCAGGTTCCCCTCATTACACTATGTATTCATGCAATGATACCAAGGAATTACCCTTGGTGCGTTCCCGCATTCAGAAATCTTCGGATCACAGTTCATTTGCAACTCCCCGAAGCTTATCGCAGCTTATCACGTCTTTCATCGGCGCCTAGTGCCAAGGCATCCGCCGTCCGCCCTTCGTAGCTTGATCATTGTTTAATCATATATACGTTTGCGGTATGCTTACTCAATTCTTTCGAATTGAATCAAATTTTGTTTAACTTTGCCTTATGCATTTTTTGTTCTTGTTAATATTTGACTCAGCGTAAATTTAAATATACATTAAAACGGTTATCGTTTAAAAATTGTAATTCGCGTATTACACCAATTATAAAATATTTGTCTGATTCTCTATAAATCTATGCAGTTGTCAATGTTCATCAAACTGTCTTCCCTTTTGAAATAAAAAAGCAAGTCGCCTTATGATTATCATTCTAATCATCAATTCAACTCGCCAGAGGTATTTCAACTATATTCAAAACAAATACGTGGTTAACAGTTATTAAGTTGTCGTTCACATCAGCGAACAAATACAAGTTTATCACATTCAATTCAACTTGTCAACACTTTTTTAAAAATTTTTTAAAAATTTTTTCAAGTTGTATTTTTGTGAACTTTCATTAGTGATTGCTCACCTGAAAGCGTTATAGTTATAACATACATTTTTAATAAATGCAAGAGGTTTTTTAAAAAAAATTAAAAAATTTTAAAATTTTTAAGTTGGCTTATTAAGTATGTTTTGTTATAATATATAAAAGTATAATTTAATTATATATTATTATATATAATATTATTCATTATATAAAGGAGCCCGATAATAATGTCTAGCCAAAATGGAATTGCATTAGAGAATAAAAAAAGTGCATCTATTAAGAAATTGCATTTCTTTATTTTGTGTAATAATATTCTAGATTCTTGCGTAAAAATGTATATTAAAGAAACTCACAATGTATATATTCCTTATGATTTCATAACATTTTATTTCAATGAATGCCAAAAACAAGTTATCACCGATGAATACTTATACGCATTTTTCTTATGTTTTAATAACAAAATAGTCAACATTGACAACATCGTTGAAGTTTATAGCAAATCAAAACTACCAAATCTTAAAAACAAAATAATTCAAAAAGATAGCATACTTAAAGGTTTAAAGGCTGGCAAATATCTTATTGCAGATAAGCATTCAACAAAAAAGGATTTACAATACACAATAGACAGCAACGAATTGCTAGGCGCAACTACTCAATTAAAAGTTATTTTAAACGACATAGATAAAACCAAAAACCTAGTAAAATCAAAATACGCAATATATAAAAAACAAACAAACACTAAAAACATAGGAAAAATCGACGAAAAAGCCGAAGACCAACAATTGCTTAAACATAAGCCATTGAACTCAAACAAAAAAGCAATTACTCCCCCATCGCAAGGAAAGGTCGAACGAGTATCAAAATTAATAATTCCAAAAATCAGAGTAATTGGAATGTATCCAAAATCGCAATCGTTAAGCCGAGTTGACAGCAGATATTTTGCCTATACTTTCACAACCCCAGCAAACCAAGTTAGACTGGCAAATATTTATCATCTAAAAAAGGTCGGCCTTAAAAAAGGTTTTGTAGATAAAAGGGATCAAGTCATGAAAAGCGGAACGAAAAAATCAAAATTTGACGACTTGTTCTAATTTCGTTTTAAACACAAACAAACATAATAGTTATGCTTATATAACGATCAGGAGAATTTATGACTAAGAAAATAATTATTGGACTTATTCTATTTCTTATATTAATAGTTTTATCGATTGTACTTTATGGATTGCTAGGTGGCTCATTTCAAAAATTCGCAGACACGACACAAGAAACCTCACTAGTTCAGGCAATTAAGGATATGTATATGTTTATTTATAAGAGCTTAATGAGAAAGATTTAATATAATCGGACAAAATAAAAAGAACTTTATTATGATCAATAAAGTTCTTTTTATTATTTTTATATTATATATCTCAAAATTTTTACTATTGCAAAATTAATTTTCGTGATAAATAATTTCTTTACCTTTTGATAAAGCATAGTTAATTTCATTTCTTGTAGAAATTCCAATATATCCACCAATATTCACTACATATATCGCATCGCACATGTCAATTTTCTTCCAGTGGGCGTTCACTATATTTTCAATTTCTGCATCAGTTATTTCATTGGAATCAACGTCATATACGCATTGAATGACACACCAACCATTCTTCTTTTCCAATTGACTTGCAACTTTTATCATTTCATCTGCAAATTTCATACTTCCGCAAATTGTAACTACTTTTATTTCCATCAATTCACTCCTTAATGAATTTAATTGTTAATCACAATTCATTAAATGCGTCTATAATCAATCCTAATTCTTTTACATCGTTTTTAAACGGTTTTATTTTGGACAACATATGTTTCAAACCTATCACAAGACCTAAAAGTCCAATATCTTCAGAATGTGCAATACATAACAAAATTGAAACACACAGAGTATTAATATCTCCACGCAATTTATGTTTTAAAAGTTTTTTGTCTGCTAATCCATTCATAATATTTTCTATTACAAATTTAATTCTGTCTAAAAAAGCTTCGTCAAGCATTGGGTTTTGCTGTTCAGGCTCATCTTCAACCTCTACCTCATTTTCAACAAATCTTGCTTCGAGCAACTCTTCAATTCCACTTTCGAAATTCTTTATTACAACATCTCCAAAATTCAAATAAGCTTTTTGACTATCATCTCCAAATATTTTCTTAATAAAATTAAAAATGTCTATATTACCATTGTCCATTTCATTTAGAAGATTAAACGCAAAAGGAACCATTTTCTTTTCACTCAACACCAAGTCAAACGACCCCGACCTTAAAACACTTTCGTATTCAGCAGAAAAATTATACCCAACTATTTCTTCGGCTAAAACATTATAAATTTGACCACCTTTTGCGACCGTTTTCAATATATTACTTATTGATTTTTCAATTAAAATAAGTTTAGAATTTACAAATTCATCACACGCTTTCTGTAGCGAATACAACTCATCTTTTACATTCTTAGGTATTGCCATAGAACATTCCTCCTATTATTTTATAATTTTAACATAATTAAAATGAGATTAAAAACAAATATTGCAATTTTTAAAAAAAACTATTCCCTTTTTAATCATTATTTGTTATAATTGTTAAGTAAAATATTTATAGGCGAGAAAGAGGTTATGATTCAATACGCAACAAATGAAACTACAGGAAAATTAATACTTTTGTATGTTCTTGACAAAATGGAATGTGATTTAACCGAAGATACAATTATTGATATGTGTTATTATCAACAACGCTGGATTTCATATTTCACTTGCAAAATAGCATTGTCTGAATTAGTAAAATCCACCTATGTTCAAGAAATTAAAAACACAGAAGGAATAATATATTATCGCATTACGCAAGAAGGTCGAAGTTGCTTGTCTTATTTCTATAATGAGATACCAACAAGCATTCGTGAAAACATTGCAGATTTTGTTAGAGATAATAAACTTATTTTCAAACGTAAACAAGAATATTTCTTTGATTCATTCAAAAATAAAGACGGAAGTTATTCGGTAGTATTAAAGATAATCGAACCAAATGCTACAACTCTTGAATTAAAGCTTAACGTTCCAACACAAGAAGCAACAAAAGAAATACAAAAAAGCTGGCTTGAAAATGCAAGTAAAGTCTTCGCCTCTATATATGAAATACTACTAAACAATTAAGGAGCAATGAAAATGTACAGCTACTATCCAAAGGGCGTTTGTTCTCGTCAAATTATTTTAGAAATTGACGACAACCAAACAATTAAAAGTGTTAAATTTATTGGAGGATGTTCAGGAAATTTACAAGGGATTTCAAAACTTGTAACTGGAATGCACATCGATGATGTAATTAATAAGGTTAAAGGTATCCAATGCAGAAATGAAACATCTTGTCCAGACCAATTATCAAAAGCACTTATCGCTTACAAAGAAAATTTAAATAAATAAAAAATCTTACATCTTCCCTTCCGTACTTATGGGTTTGATGTAAGATTTTTTTATTCATTTGCAAACATATCATACTGATACAACGCCGTTATTTTATACCATTTCTCAATATATTTTATTACGTTATATGAGAACTTTGTAAGGTCATCTGGCAACACGACACCAGATTTATAATATTTTAAGGTTTTACCCTCCTCGGTGTTTATATACAAATCAAACACCCCACCGGTTGCCGAGCATATTGCAGGAACACCCAATTCTTGATGGGTGTTTGTTTTCTCATTAAACACTTGGCATTCAACAGGATATCCCAAATAATATGATGGGTTGTATTCTACACCAAGCAAATTCATAATTGTAACAGGGATATCAAAAGCACACGTCAACTTTGTTACAAAGTGTCCAACGGAGCCACCAACAATATCATCTGTAATTTTTGTTGAATAAATCATTGCGGGAACTTTGTATCTGTCTTGACTATCTTGGCCATAATCTTCACCATAGACATTCTCTCTTTCCCAATATATTGGCGATGAATATAATTTTTCATCATCGCTAAAATATAATTGCTTATAATGAATATCGAGATTCTCATAATAACTTTGATGATCTGCGAATAATACAAGCATAGTTGAATCAAACAAATTATTATCCATTAGATATTTCACAAGCAAAGTGACCATATATTCAGTATCAAGCGCAGATGCTAAATATGTTCTCACCATACTTTCTTGTTCTGCACTTAGTCCAACAACGTTTGTTTCACCTTCCTGTGATTGACCAAGAAAGCCAACACTATCTATAAACTCGTAATGTTTTGTAAGCATTGGGTTTTCGGTATATTCTCCGTGCGTTGTAACCGTTGTATAAAAACTTAAAAATGATTTATCTTTTGGGATAAATGAGTATTCTTCTTGATTGTTTAGGTAATACTCCATAACTTGACTATCAAGAACGATATGTGCAAGCCTATCTCCTTTCAATATTTCATTTGACATACTATCAAGAAACATTGTTTCATCAAAACCAAATTGATTCATTAATGAATCTCTACCATAAAAGGTTGAATTATATGAGTGCATATAATTAGTAGTCTCAACCGCCTTACTATTCTTTAACATATTTGGTAAAGAAAAACAATAATCAATGTTTGAATATAAGTTTTGAGAACTATACCCCAGTAATCCGCCATGCGTAGTAAAACTTTCATTATAAGGGTAATTGCCAAGAATTGCAGATGTTTCAGAATAGTCAGTCTTTGACTTGCTATAATAATTTACCAATGTATACCCAAACTCATCAAAAAGCGTTTGGTCTTCAAATAATGTTATATCTTCTTTTTTTGTATACTTATTTTCTAAGTATTCGTAATCATTTCTACAAAGTGTTGTAAATTTATCATCTTCTTCCTTTACAAATTCATAGAAATTAAAATTTTTATAGCCATCTGCACTCGTTCCAAAGTCATACCCCCGAGAAAGTGCATACAGTGTTGGAGTAAGCTCAGGCGATATTGCATACCACTCAAAAGACTCCAACATTATCATAATAACATTTTGATTTTCACAAACACCAAAATCCAACAGATCGCTTGGATTATATTCAGATGAATTTATATAAGCATTGAGCTCGGCCTTTGTGTAATTTACACTGTCATCGATTGTATAAAATTGACGAAAGAACTCTTCGAAGTAAAATCCCCAAGTCCCAAACTTTATAAGTGCTTGTTTATTTGAACTAAATGTATTATAAAGGGCTTTATCTGAGAAAAAGTATAATTCCTCATCTTCACTATTCTTAATTAAATATTCAGATGTTACAGAATATAAAATCATACTTAGCGTTAAACCTGCTATTGCGATATTTTTAATTACAAACTTTATTGCTTCGCTATGTTTAAACTTTCTTACATCAATTTTCTTTAGCAACAACAATCCCGTCAAGAATAATCCCAACAAACCAAGATAAAACACCAAAGGCAATATAGGCAACATATCAAAAGTCAATACCCTTGCAGTTTCTTCAACCAACGACAACAAATCAAAAGTAAATATATCGTTCAAAGTTTTATAAATACAAATATTTACGTAACTTAATAGCATTTGTATAAATACCATTATGAAAACAAATATATTTTGAAATCTTCCTATTGGCAAACAAAAAATTATAAACGAAAAAAACAAAATTAAAGCTAAGTCAAACAAATAATATTCTGGGAAAAGACCCAGTCCTAAAAACAAAAACAAATAGGACTCAATCACGAGGCTCGTGATTGTAAAAAGTCCTATTGTTAATGCTTTTCTTAATAAAAATTTTTTCATTTTGTTAATTTTTTTCTATTTTTTCCAAAAGCATTGCTTTTAATGCTTTGTTCTTTTCTAATTTTTCCTTCTCTAATTCTACCAAATTTGCAGGTGCCTTTGCAACAAAATTTGGGTTGTTTAGCATTTTTTCACTTCTTGAAATCTCAAACTCAATTGTCTCAAGTTCTTTGCTTAACTTTTGCGCAACTTCTTCATTGTCTATGTTTAAGTCAATGTAAATCTCTCCCAAATCACTTACAATCAGATGTCCAGATTTATCATTTGTTTCTATAACTTCTCCAATCGTTGCAAGTTTTTTAATACCCCCAATAAAGTCGTCTAAATTTTTACTATTAGGAGTCTTTAATACAACAGTCTTGCCTGCTTCAATATTATTTTCATTTTTTAATGCTCTTATTGCTTTTACAAGTTCAATAACGCTTTCAGTCCTTGTTCTTTCATAAGCGAACTTAAATTCTTCTTTCATTTTTGGGTAATTTTGTTCACAAATAAAACCATCTCCACCCATCTTGCCATAAATAAATTCACTAACAAAAGGAGTATACGGATGTATTAATTTCAACAATTCCATTAATACATAGTAAAGAACACTTGCCGTATTTTGTTTTTCTTCCCCACCCTTAAACAGCATTGGTTTAGAGAGTTCAATAAACCAGTCACAAAAACTATTTAAAATAAAATTATGAATATTAGTCAACGCCAAGCCAAGTTCATATTTTTCAATATTTTGTGTTACATTTTCAATTAAGTCATTTAAGCCAGATAAAATCCACTTATCAAACAAACCTAAGTTACATTTTTCAATTGGCAATATTTCAATTCCGTCAGTCGCCATAGCAACAAACTTTGAAGCGTTCCATAATTTATTAATAAATTGCTTAGAGTTTACAATCTTTGTTTCACCAAGTCTTGTATCTAAGCCAAGAGCCATATCTTTTACAAGTGCAATTCTTAGAGCATCCGCACCATATTTGTTAACTACTTCTATTGGATCAATGCCATTTCCTAATGACTTACTCATCTTTCTGCCTTGCTCGTCACGAACAAGCCCGTGCATCAACGTTGATGTAAACGGAACATCTCCGGTGCATTCAATACCCATATAAACCATTTTTGTTACCCAATGAGTTAAAATATCATAGCCAGTAACAAGAACAGTTGTTGGGTAGAACTTTTTATAATTTTCAGCATCGGTATTTGGCCATCCAAGAGTAGAGAAAGGCCATAAAGCAGAACTGAACCAAGTATCTAATACATCTTCATCTTGACGAATATGGTCAGAACCACATTTTGGACAATTTGTTTGTGTCTTTGACGCGTAAACCTCGCCACATTCATCACAATAATAAATTGGTATTCTGTGCCCTGTCCAAAGTTGTCTTGAAATACACCAGTCTTGAATATTTTCAAGCCAGTGGAAATAATTCTTTTCAAATCTTTTTGCATAGATTGAAAGCCTACCGTCCTTTACACATTCAATAGCAGGACGAGCCAAGTCTTTCATTGCAACATACCATTGTTTTGTAACAAGTGGGTCAATTATATTGTGACAACGATAACAATGTCCAACACTATGAGTATATGGTTCAATTTTTTCGATTAAACCTTGATTTTTTAATTCTGCAACAATTGCATCTCTTGCTCCAAATGCGTCCATACCAGAAAATTTACCAGCATAGTCATTCAACTTACCATCTTTTTCAATTACCGACATAATTTCCAAATTGTGCCTTTTCCCTACCTCGTAGTCATTAGGGTCGTGTGCTGGAGTAATTTTTACCATTCCCGTTCCGAATTCTTTTTCTACATAACTATCTGCAATAATTGGAATTTGTCTGCCTGTTAATGGTAAAACTAGCATTTTACCAACAATGTCTTTATATCTTTCATCTTCTGGGTTTACTGCAACCGCCATATCACCAAACAACGTTTCTGGTCTTGTTGTTGCAACTACAATGTGCCCACTTCCGTCCGCAAATGGATATCTTATATGCCACATTGAACTTTCTTCATCAGAATACTCTACTTCATCATCTGATATAACCGATTTACATGTTGAGCACCAATTCGTAAGCCTTGTTCCCCTATAAATTAAGCCTTTATTATAAAGACGTATAAATGCTTCTAATACCGCATTTGTACTTTGTTCATCCATTGTAAATCTATATTTTGTCCAGTCTGCAGAAAAACCCATTCTTCTAAACTGTTGCATAATTGCATCACCATAGTGATTATACCAATCCCATGCAACCTTATCAAACTCCTCACGACCAATAGACTCTTTGGTTTTTCCTTCTTTTTTAAGTTTTTCAACAATTTTAATTTCAGTTGCAATTGCTGCGTGGTCGGCCCCCGGTTGCCACAATACTTCAAACCCCTTCATTCTTTTATATCTTGAAAGAATATCTTGCATTGTCATATCCATGCCATGACCTACGTGTGCTACACTTGTAACATTTGGTGGTGGCATTATAATACAAAATGCCGGTTTTTTTGATTTTGGGTCAGCAAAAAAACAATTTGAATCTTCCCATTTTTTATAAATTTGTGTTTCAAACGACTGAGGATCGTAACTTTTTTCTTTTTTCATAAATTTCTCCTTATTATAACAATTTAACTACTAATACTAAAATAATTAACAAACCAAAGAAAGCAAGATAACTTATCAAACTAAGTTTACTGAGTAAATCTTCGGCCTTTATTCTTCTGTGTATGTCTTGGCTCTTTAAGCCACTGACAAAAAATTTTGCAAATACAACAAATAATAAGTCCAAAAACATAAGAACTAAAACAATAATTAACAATGCTGTCTTTATCAATTTACTCACCTCCAAAACAAAAAGACTTTTCACTCCCTCATATTAAAGGACGAAAAGTCTTTTCCGCGGTACCACCTTTATTCAAGTATAAATACTTGCTCTTTACAATTATATAAGACATAATGTTTGCAACCTTCTCTTTTTTAGTTTGCCCTTGCATTCTCTTTCAGCCCACGAAGAACGCTCTCTTATTAAGATACTTTTAAAAGATACTCCTCAAACGTCTTTATTAAATTTTAAAAGATTATATCATATAAAATAAAAAATTTCAAGTCTAAAAATAATTATTCAAAAATTTGATCACTTTCTTCTTCTGTAATCGTCTTTTCAATCTCACTTCTTTGTTCTTCTTTTGCAACATCTTCAATCTCATCACTATCTTCTCCAACAATAATAGATGAGTAAATTATAAGAATCGCACCAACGGCACTACTTACAAAAATAAAAACTGTTCCTATTTTGTGAAGAAATACATTTACAAAGATTGCGACCCATATAGCAAACGAATATAAGCAATATAAAATATCGAAAATCAATCGTTTTTTGCCAAAAACATTTGCAAAGGTTTTATATAAGCCAATAACGATTTCAAAAAAGATTAAAATTAATAAAATCCAAATGGTAATGCATTTATGAATTGCAAGAAATAACAATGGAGTTATATACAGAAGCCTTGCAATTATGTTAGAAACCAAGCCAAGCCTTGAAAAGTCTGCAGGTTTTCTCATCTCAAGGACGACATCACAAACCTCAAAAATTTCAACAACAACAAAAAGAACACCAAAAAGATATTTAATATCCAATACAAGTGCCGTAATTATTAGGGCAAACAAGGCACCCCTAATTGCAAGTAGCAAGCTTGGTATTGTAGTTTTCTTAATCATAATACCTACCCCGAATTTATTAAGTAAAAATATTATAGCACAATGTTTTATCTGCTTTCAAGTAATTATTGTCATAAATTTAAATTTTAGAATAAAATACATTAGGAGGTGTAAATCTTGAAAAAAATATTATCAACTATAACAGCCTGTTTATTAATTTTATTTTGTTTTTCGGCTTGCAAAAAAAACAATCTTACCACTATACGTCTAAATGAAGTTACTCATTCAATTTTTTACGCTCCACTATATCTTGCAATAAATCTTGGATATATGGAAGAAGAAGGATTAGAAATTGATTTAACTAATGGTGGCGGAAGTGACGTAAGTATGTCTGCATTGCTTTCTGATAGTGCTGACATTGCATTACTTGGTCCAGAAACATTGGTTTATGTAGTTAAAGAAGGTAGCACTAATCACCCTATGGTGTTTGGACAACTCACAAAAAGAGACGGCTCATTTTTAATTGGCAGAACCAACCAACAAAATTTCAATTGGCTTGACCTTGAAAACTCTTATATTTTAGGCGGTCGTGAAGGCGGAATGCCTGCAATGACGCTTGAATATGTTCTAAACAATAAAGGACTTTACGACGGTGTAAATATGACCTTTGACACAAGCATTAAATTCGATTTAATCACCGCAACCTTTGAAGGTGGCACGGGCGATTATTGTACGATGTTTGAGCCAGGAGCAAGTTCATATGTGGCCGAGGGCAAAGGTTACTATATGGCTTCTATCGGAGAAGAATGTGGAGAGGTTCCATTCACGTGCTTTATGGCAAACGCTGGCTATATGCAAGAAAATCCTGAAATCATAAAAGGCTTTTTAAATGCTGTTACAAAAGCTTATAACTATATGTTAACCCATACAACAAAGGAAATTGCCGAAGCACTTTTGCCATCATTTGAAGGAACAAGTGTTGATTTAATTGAAAGTTCAATTGCGAAATATATTGAGATTGACGCTTGGAGCAGTACTCCTGCAATGACTCAAAGTGCATTCAATAGACTAATTGCCATTATTGAAAATGCTGGGATTGATGTATCTGGCGTAAAATTTGGAGATGTTGTTGACAATAGTTACGCATTAAGTTTGGCTAATGCTGAATAAAGATCAAACAACTATTATCAAGCCAAACCACGGAGAAAACTATGAAAAATTTGCTTGATATTAACAACTTATTTTTAACATACCACTCTAAAATCGGAGAAACGCAAGCATTATCCAGACTTTCTTTTGCAGTAAAAAACAATGAATTTATATCCATTGTTGGACCAAGCGGATGTGGTAAAACCACAATTCTCTCGCTTATTGCAGGATTGTTGAATCCAAGTGATGGAGAAATCTTACTTGATGGGAAAAAGATAGATAGCATCAATACCGATGTAGGCTATATGTTCCAAAGAGATAATCTGTTTGAATGGCTGACCGTTGAAAAAAATGTACTGTTTGCCTTAAATTTACAAAAAAAAGATAGTGAAGAAAATAAACAATTTGTGTACAGTCTAGTGGAAAAATACGGACTATCTGAATTTTTAAACCACTACCCAAGCGAACTTTCTGGTGGTATGCGACAAAGGGTTTCATTAATTAGAACTCTTGCGACAAGACCGAAATTATTACTTTTAGACGAACCATTTTCAGCTCTTGACTATCAAACCAGACTTGGAATCCAAGATATAGTTCATAAAATTATCTTAGAAGAAAAGCAAACTGCAATACTTGTAACTCACGACATAAGCGAATCAATTTCAATGTCTAACCGAATTATAATATTATCAAAACGTCCTGCTCACGTAAAAAATATTGTAGAACTTGAATTTCCTAAAAATCTTTCTCCGTTTGAACGTAGAGGGCACCCAAATTTTAGTAGTTACTTTAATCTAATTTGGGAGGAACTTAAAAATGAAGAATAGTATTAAACAAAATTTTTCTAGCGAGCATCTATTATATTTAAAAAAAGAGCGTCGAAACAAAAATATCATAATTGGCGGGCGAATTTTAGTTTTGCTTGTATTCTTGGGACTGTGGGAACTTTTAACTGTTACTAAGGCTATCGATTCATTCATATACAGCTCCCCATCAAGGATTGTTAAAATGCTGATTCAATTATTCCAAGAGGGTAACATTTTAAGACATACATTTGTTACTCTTTACGAAACGATTTTGGCATTCGTAATTTCAATGGTAGTCGGAACGATTATTGCAATATTACTCTTTTCAAGTGAAAGAGCAAGAAATATTTTGGAGCCATATCTTGTAATTTTAAACAGTTTACCAAAAGTCGCTCTTGGACCATTAATTATTGTTTGGTTTGGTGCAGGAACAAAGGCAATTGTTGTGATGGGCTTCTTGATTTGTATAATCATTACCATTGTAAGTCTTTTAAACAGTTTTATGGCCGTAAGTAAAGAAAAAATCTTATTACTTAAAACTCTTGGAGCAACACGTTGGCAAATACTGACCAAACTTGTAATCCCTGAAAGCCTTCCTTCTTTTATTTCGGTTTTAAAAATAAATGTAGGAATGAGTTGGGTTGGAACGATCATGGGCGAATATCTTGTAAGTAAAGCCGGCCTTGGCTATTTAATTGTTTATGGTGGCTACATATTTAAACTCGATCTTGTAATGACAGCAATTCTTATTCTTTGCTTGCTTGCAGGATTAATGTATTTACTTGTTTCAATCTTCGAAAAACTTTTAATAAAAAAAAGAGGTTAAATTAAAAGAAGTGAATTCAAATTCACTTCTTTTCTTATTATATAAAATATTTAATGTTTGGAATGTGGCAATATTTTGAATCCCTATACGCCAAAATATAATCTAACATTTTTTTGCATTTTACAGATATTGTATGCAATCTAACCACCCTTCCATCGTCTAGTTTTACAATAGGCAAAACATATCTTTTCTTTGCATCAACTGAAACGTTATACCACATTGGTTCGGGTTCTTCTGAACGTTTTAACTTTTTTGCATAGTTAAATGCTTTTAAATTCTCGCCATTCTCACGTTTTAAAATGGAAAGAATTTCTTGTTCACCCAAATTATATAAATCTTCAAGAGTGATTTTGTTCCTATTTATAAGAAGTTTTAAATTGTCAGCAATAAACTGCATAACAAACTTGTCTTCATTATCTTGCATTTCGATGGTATACTTACTTGCCATTTCATAGAATTTTTCAGCACTTTCTGTGTTTAGAAAGCCTATTTCTTTCTCATTAAACTCATTCTTTAAAATCACCATATTTTTATAAACTTCAGCAACCTGTTCAATGCTATGTGTGTGCATTAAAATAGAGTTTAGAGAAAAAATCCCGTCCAATCTATCCACACATATTTTAGGCTTTGAATTTTCAACAATTGTATAACTTTCGTAATCGTCAAATATATCCAAAGGAACCTTATCTTTCAAAAGTAAGTTTTTCAATTTTTCAGAAGAAAACACAATATCTTTAACCGATTTCTCAGATTTTGACTGATTTTTAGAATCTCCAAGCATAAAATCAACACAATGGCTGAACGCAGGCGTACCTAAATCGTGAAATAATGCAAGAATTGTTTGTTGCTTGTCCTTTGTAAAGCGATAGGTCATTAAAGCCGTTGAAAATGAATGGTCAAGTCTTGAATACCAAAATCTTGGTGTAAACAAACTTGTGTAATCACAACCGCAAAACATTCCAATCTTGTCAAGTCTTTTAAACTCCTCACACTCCAAATATTTATCAATAAACTTAGGATATTTCCCATCACATAATGTGTTAAAATATTCCTTTAACTCGCTGTTCATTTGTTCTCCATTATCTTTTTTCATTGGTAATTTTTCTAACTATATTATAATTTATTTTATATTTAATGTCAAAATTTTCAAAAAAGCAACCACCAAATTATGATTGCCTTTTTATAGTTAATTACTTTACTGCCTTTATAAATTGAGCACTATCGGACTTGTTAAAGTCAGCATTTTCTGATATATATGCCTTTCTAGCTTCAATGTTATCACCCATTAGGGTTGTGATTAGTCTTTCAGCCTCAGCAGCGTCTTCAATAGTTACTTGAACCAAAGTTCTGTCCTTTGGATTCATTGTTGTTTCCCAAAGTTGTTCTGGGTCCATTTCTCCAAGACCTTTATATCTTTGAATTACATAGCCTTTGCCAAATCTTGCTGTTACTTCTGGAAGTTCAGCATCACTATAAACATACTCGATTTCATCTTTCTTTTGAACCCTGTAAAGCGGAGGCATACCAATGAAAACATGTCCATCGTTTATAAGCTCTTTCATATATCTGAAAAAGAAAGTCAAAAGTATTGCTCTGATATGAGCACCATCTTGGTCAGCATCGGCCAAAATTATAACTTTATGGAATTTCAAATCTTCTGGTCTGAAATCTTCCCCAAGCCCCGCACCTAATGCTGAAATAATTGTTCTTATTTCTTCGTTTGCCAAAACTTGGTCAATTCTTTTCTTCTCAGCGTTTAATGGTTTCCCTCGAAGAGGTAAAATCGCCTGAAAATGACGGTCTCTTGCCATTTTTGCAGATCCACCCGCACTGTCGCCCTCAACGATAAAAAGTTCATTCAACTCAGGTTTTTTGCCTGTACAAGACGACAGTTTCCCAACAAGGTTAGAGTTTTCAATGCTGTTTTTCTGTCTTGTTATTTCCTTTGCTTTTCTTGCAGCTTCACGAACACGTGCTGCGCCCAAAGCCTTTTCATAAATTGCAGTAAGTTTTTTACCTTTTTTGTTATCTGTTACATACTCAGTTAATTTTTCTACAACAACCGACTCAACCGCTGGCCTTGCTTCTGGATTCCCAAGTTTTGTCTTTGTCTGTCCTTCAAATTGAATATTCTTCATTTTAACAAGAAGTACAGCAGTTAAACCTTCCCTAAAATCTTCTCCCATTAGGTTTGGCTCTTTGTCTTTCAACATATTAAGTCTTCTTAATTGATCGTTAAAAACTCTTGTAATTGCAGTTTTAAAACCAGTTTCGTGAGTTCCTCCTTCGTTAGTTGGAATGTTGTTTACATATGAAAACACACTTTCACTGTAACTGTCAGTATACTGCATAGCAACTGCTACATAGATACCATCTTTTTCGCCTTCAATAAAAATTGGATCGTTGTGGATTTTTGTTTTTGTGTCATTCAAATATTGAACGAAGTCTGAAAGTCCTCCATCATATTGATATTCTTTTTCATAAGGCTCGGCGAGTCTTAAATCTTTAAGTGTAATTTTTACGCCCTTATTTAAAAACGCCAATTCTTTCAAATGTTTTGCAATTGTATCAAGCGAAAAATTTACAGTTTCAAAAATTCTTTTATCTGGTTTAAATGTAATCTTTGAGCCATGTTCTTTTGTTGTGCCAGTTTCTTTTAATGGATAGACTGGCATACCGCCTTGAACTTTGCCATTTGCCCCTACTTTACTTTCAAATCTTTGATTGTAAATTTTACCATTCTTTTTTACTTCAACTTCAAGCCATTCAGAAAGCGCGTTAACAACTGACGCACCGACTCCGTGCAAACCTCCCGAAAAGTTGTAATTATCATTATTAAACTTGCCACCTGCATGAAGTTGAGTGAAAACTACTTCAACACCACTCACTTTTAAGGTTGGGTGAATATCTACTGGGATACCACGACCGTCGTCTTGAATAGAAATTGAGCCGTCTTTATTAATTACAACGTCAATTCTGCTTGCAAATTTATTAGTTGCTTCATCAATTGCATTATCGACAATTTCCCACACTAAGTGATGCAAACCCTTAATACCTGTTGTACCAATATACATACCCGGACGAAGTCTTACAGCATCTAAACCTTCCAACACCTGTATATCTTTTGCGTCATATGCTTTCTCTTTAACATTATCTTTTGTTGCCATATATACCTCTAAATAGTTTATCTTCAAAGTTATTATATCACACGAACCCCTTGAAAATCAAACGTTTGAAAGGGTTTTTTGTTGGTGACAAAATCTTCTATAAAAGTATAATATCTTTTCTATTTTCATATAATAACACCAGAGGAACTATTTAATGAAAAAATATAATTCAATTGTACTTACCGGCGGTGGAACGATGGGACACGTCAGCCCAAATCTTTCAATACTCCCAGAACTCATGAATACCTTTGAAAACATCTGCTATATTGGAAGCATACAAGGAATTGAAAAAGATAAAATTGCCCAATTTAATAAAAAACTTTATCCAAGCCAAAAAAGAGTTGATTATGTTGGTATCCCTACAGTCAAATTGGATAGAGTAAAATGGTATAAGAATTTTGGATTACCCTTTAAACTGTTGAAAGGTATAATTGAAGCCAAACATGCATTAAGAAGAGCAAACCCCGATGTTGTGTTTTCAAAAGGTGGGTTTGTTGCGGTTCCTGTTGTAATTGCTGCGCATCAATTAAAAATCCCTATTGTAATTCACGAATCAGATTTAACACTTGGCTTAGCCAATAAAATTTCGGCAAAACGAGCAACCACTGTTTGCACCACATTCCCAGAAACTGCAAAAAAAACAGTGAATGGTGTTTATACTGGAAGCCCAATAAACTCTAAACTATTTTTGGGAGATGCTAACCGGGTTAAAGAAAAATATAAACTGCACCCTGGAATGAAAACAATAACCATTACTGGCGGAAGTCTTGGAGCAACGCCAATTAACGATGCAATACTTAAAATTTTGCCTCATTTAACACTTAAATACAATGTGATTCATTTAACAGGAAAAGGTAAAAAGGTCAATTTTAAACACAACAACTATCATCAGCTTGAATTTTCAGATGATATTGGAAGTATTTTTAAAGCAAGCGACCTTGTTATATCACGTGCTGGAAGTAACACAATTTTTGAACTTGCCTCACTTAAAATTCCAATGCTACTTATCCCCCTTCCAAAGTCGGCTTCCCGTGGCGACCAAATCGACAATGCTGAATACTTTAAATCTCTTGGGATTGCAAATGTATTAAATCAAGAAGATTTAGATTATAAGTTCAAAGAAACGATTGAAGAAACAATGACAAATTTATATAAATATAAAAAAGAGTTTAATAAACTAACTTTTCCTGACGGCAAATCTAGGATTATAAATGAAATCTATAAGGCAGTTGATAAAAAACCCGAACTTAAAAAATGATGTTAATATTGAAATCTTAAATGTTCTATGCTATAATACTCCTATCAAGGAGTATTTTTTATGAATGAAAATGAAAATAGTCAAGATGAAACCATAGAAGAATATTTTGAAGTTTACCTAATTGATGATATGGCTGAAGAATTTGCAAATGAAATGCAACATTGTTTTAAAAATGTAGCGATTTATGATGCAAATACATTCATAGATAGTTTTCATATCAATGAATCAGATATTGAACTACCTTTTTGTTTAATATTTGATGCCTCATATTTTAGTCATAATATTAACGATTATGTAATAGCTTACGCTGAACGAATGGTTACACAATACCCATTTATGAAAAATCACATAACGGTATTACTTGGCGATGACATATATATGTACCACAAAATGAAAGCTCTTCGTGGTTCAGTAGAGTCTAAACAATTTTTATATCGCATACAACAATTGCCACATACAAAATACACAAACAAAATTGATACAATGCACGATGAAATTTCTAAGTTTGCAAAAAAGTTACATTTTGAAATTCAAGACAATCTCATTCAAGCAAAAAATCTTCCAGAAGAATATCAAAATGAAATAAACAGCTTATATACACACTTATTAAATATTATAAACTACCAAAATTATGGTCTTGACATTGATAAATTGACTCAACAAATACAAATAGTAAGTAATCCTGAACACAAAAACATGCTTATAGAAACACTTAAAGCATATCGACTATTAAATTTTGATGCAACCCATACCCTCAGTCAACACACAACTTTATTATCTATGATTTACAACGCAAAAAAGACATCTGCAAAAGTTAATGACTTTAATATAAAAAGACTAACTGATATTCAAGGCGTTCTTCAAAACAATTCTGAAAGAAGCAAAATGTTACTTAAAACACTAAATGGACCAATCGCAAATTTAGAAAGCTTATTTAAAAGTAGCAATAAGATTATATCTCAATCATTTATAGAATTTGTTCAGAATATAAAAATTTCACTTATTCAAATTGAAGATAAATATAATCAACTTGTTTTTGGTACACGATTAATTTTCGCAACTGAAAAACTTGACCCAAAAGAACTTCCCACCATTTCAGAATCTGGCGAAAATGTGTAATTTTTATTTCAAATAAAACTTATTAAATAACACTTTTTTAATATTTACCAACAAAAAATGACTAAGAATTTTCTTAGTCATTTTTATTATTTTAATTTACTAGTTGTTTTCAACTGGTACCATTTCACGGTATCTTCTAAGCCCTGTTCCCGCTGGGATATATTTACCAATAATAACGTTTTCTTTCAAACCTACTAGTGGGTCAACCTTACCCTTAATTGCAGCGTCTGTTAGAACTCTTACAGTTTCTTGGAATGATGCCGCTGAAAGGAATGAATCTGTTGCAAGCGATGCCTTTGTGATTGAAAGCAATACACGTTTTGCAGTTGCTGGTTCTAAGCCTTGTTGAACCGCTTCTTCGTTCATTTCTTCGTATTTACCAATATCCATTAATTCGCCTGGAAGAACTGATGTATCACCAGAATCTTCAATTCTTACCTTCTTCAACATTTGACGAAGCATAATTTCAATGTGTTTATCGTTAACATCAACACCGTTTTTCTTATAAACTTTGTGAACTTCTTTCATCAAATAGTCTTGAACGCCCTTAACACCCTTTGTCTTTAAGATGTCGTGTGGATTAATAGAACCTTCGGTTAATTGAGTACCTGGCTCTACTGTGTCGCCAACTTGAACCTTTGTCTTTGCACCATATGGAAGTGCATAGTCAACATCGAAGTTTTCTGAGCTTCTGATAACCATTTCTTGTTTAGCAAGGTCAATAGACTTAACTGTACCTGAAACTTCTGATACAACAGCTACACCTCTTGGCTTTCTTGCTTCGAATAGTTCTTCTACACGAGGAAGACCTTGGGTAATGTCATCACCGGCAGAAATACCACCTTCGTGGAAGACGTTCATAGTAAGCTGTGTACCTGGTTCACCAATCGCTTGAGCAGCGATGATTCCAACAGCTTCACCGTAAGGAACGATTTCCTTGGTTGACATATTCTTTCCATAACATTTAGCACAAATTCCGACTTTTGACTTACAAGTTAATACAGTTCTTATTGCAACACTTGTAATTCCAGCCTTTTCAATCTCTTCGGCTTGTTCTTTTGTAATCATTGTATTTGCAGGCACAATAACCTCGCCAGTTTCTTTGTTGATTACATCATTAACTGCAAATCTTCCAATAATTCTTTCAGAAAGTTTTTCAAGTACTGAATTCCCATCATAAACAGCTGAAACTTCCATACCCTTAACCTTCTCGCCAAGTGTTTCAAAGCAGTCATCATCACGAATGATAACATCTTGTGCAACGTCAACAAGACGTCTTGTTAAGTAACCAGCATCGGCAGTCTTAAGCGCCTTATCTACAAGACCCTTTCTACCACCTCTGGTTGAAATAAAGTATTCAATAACGGACAAACCGTTTTTGAAGCACGAACGTACTGGGACTTCGATAAGTTTACCAGAAGTACTACTCATAAGTCCACGCATACCTGAAAGCTGGTTAATCTGAGCAGCAGAACCACGGGCACCCGACTCACTCATCATCTTGATCGGGTTAAATGTATCATAGTTATTAGAAACTATTTTACTCATCTTCTGCATAGCCCCAGCCCAGATTTCACTTAGTCTTGCTTCTTTTTCTTGCTTTGTTATAAGCCCACGCTTAAATTGCTTTTCAGCATCAACTGCTTCTTGGTCTGCTTCTGCTATAATTTCTGGCCTTTCTTTTGGAACCTCGATATCAAATACCGCAATTGTTAGACCTGAAAGTGTTGCATATTTGTAACCAAGGTCTTTAATTTTATCAAGCATAATTGCAGTTTCACCTGCATCATGAACATCATAACAAGCCTTGATTATCTTCTTTAATTCTTTCTTGCCTACTTTGTAGTTAACTTCAAGTTTTAATTGGTCTTCTGGATTAACTCTTTCGCAGAAACCTAAGTCTTGTGGAATAATTTGGTTAAAGATAATTCTTCCAGCAGTTGTTTCTTGCTTAACAGAGTACACAACTCCATCAACCTCACCAGTAAATCTAACGGTGATTTTTGCTTGTACATCAAGTTGTCCAGCCTGGTAAGCAATTATTGCTTCTTCTGGACTTGCAAACATACTACCCTCACCCTTTGCACCTGGCTTTTCAAGTGTTAAATAATAGTTACCTAAAATCATATCTTGTGAAGGTGTTGCAATTGGTTCACCATCAGATGGTTTTAAGATGTTGTTTGATGCAAGCATTAAAAATCTTGCTTCTGCTTGTGCTTCTAGACTTAGTGGCACGTGAATAGCCATTTGGTCACCGTCGAAGTCGGCGTTGAAGGCTGAACAAGTCAAAGGATGCAATTTCATTGCGTGTCCTTCAATTAGCACTGGTTCAAATGCTTGGATACCAAGTCTGTGAAGTGTAGGTGCACGGTTTAATAGTACTGGGTGGTCTTTGATAACATCATCAAGCACGTCCCAAACTACTGGTTTTGCACGTTCTACAAGTCTTTTTGCACTCTTAATATTGTGCGCTTGGTTTAAATCAACCAATCTTTTCATTACAAATGGCTTGAATAGTTCAAGAGCCATTTCTTTTGGAACACCACATTGGTAAAGTTTTAATTCTGGTCCAACAACGATAACCGAACGACCTGAATAGTCAACACGTTTACCAAGTAAGTTTTGACGGAATCTACCTTGCTTACCACGTAGAAGTCCTGAAAGAGATTTCAAATCCCTGTTTCCGGCACCTGTGATAGCCTTTCCTCTTCTGCCATTATCAATCAAAGCATCAACTGCTTCTTGAAGCATTCTCTTTTCATTTCTGATAATGATGTCAGGAGCACCTAAGTCCATCAATTTCTTCAATCTGTTATTTCTGTTAATAACCCTTCTGTAAAGGTCGTTAAGGTCAGATGTTGCAAATCTTCCGCCATCAAGTGGTACCATTGGTCTTAGTTCTGGTGGAATTACTGGAATTACATCAAGAACCATCCACTTAGGGTCTGTGTGATTTACTCTGAAAGCTTCCATAATTTCTAATTTCTTAGCAGCCTTCAATTTCCTTTGACCTTTGCAAGTTACGATTATTTCTTTTAATTCTTTACATTCTTTTTCAACATCTACTTGTGACAAAAGTTCTTTAATGGCTTCTGCACCCATACCTGCCTTGAAGGCTTTAGAGCCATATTGCTCTAAAGCTTCACGATATTCTCTATCGTTCAAGACTTGCTTATATGAAAGATGTGTTGTACCTGGATCAGTTACTACAAAAGCAGTAAAATATAATACTTGTTCAAGTTGCTTAATTGAAAGGTCAAGAACCATTCCAATTCTGCTTGGTATGCCCTTAAAATACCAAATATGAGAAACAGGAGAAACAAGTTCAATATGTCCCATTCTATCACGACGAACTTTTGACTTTGTTACTTCTACTCCGCACTTATCGCAGATGACGCCTTTATATCTTATTCTTTTGTATTTTCCACAATAACATTCCCAGTCCTTTGTTGGCCCAAAAATTCTCTCACAGAAAAGACCATCTCTTTCTGGCTTTTGAGTACGATAGTTAATAGTTTCTGGCTTTGTAACTTCACCATAAGACCATTCTCTTATCTTCTCTGGGCTTGCGATGCCAATTTGCATAGCATCAAAGTTGTTTAATTCAAACATTTTATTCTCCCCATAAGTTATTTTTTCTTTTCATAATCTAAAAGATTAAATGTCGTCATCATCAAAATCAAACAAGTCATCATCGCTATCTATTCCGAATGCGTCAACGCCGTTATCATCTAAGTCTAGGACTTCTTCTTGTGGACCGTCGTCTAAGTCAAGTTCAACTTCTTCTTTGTCATCTCTTGCATTTCTTACTGGTCTGTCATCGTCATCATTGTCTTCAACAAGTTCTCTTAGTCCAATTTCTTCTTTATCTTCGGTTAAAACTTTAACATCAAGTGCTAAACCTTGTAATTCCTTAATTAATACCTTGAATGATTCAGGGATTCCAGGTTCTGCAACATTTTCGCTTCTTACGATGCTTTCATAAGTCTTTGTTCTACCCATAATATCATCGGATTTAACCGTTAACATTTCTTGCAATACGTTGGCTGCACCATAGGCTTCCAATGCCCAAACTTCCATTTCACCAAATCTTTGTCCACCAAATTGTGTCTTACCACCAAGTGGTTGTTGTGTTACAAGTGAGTATGGACCAGTTGAACGAGCGTGCATCTTATCATCAACCAAGTGGTTAAGTTTAAGCATATACATAATACCAACTGTCATTGGATTTGGAAGTTTTTCACCAGTACGCCCATCATACAAATCAATTTTTCCGTCTGGTCTTAATCCATTTTTAACAAGTAATTCTTGAATTTCATCGCTTGTTGCACAGTCAAATATTGGAGTAGCAACTTTCCAACCCATTGTTCTTGATGCCATACCTAAGTGAACTTCAAGCAACTGTCCAACATTCATACGAGAAGGGACACCCATTGGGTTTAGAAGGATTTGTATTGGAGTACCATCAGCAAGGAATGGCATATCTGCTTGTGGTAATATCTTAGATACTACACCTTTGTTTCCGTGTCTACCAGACATCTTATCTCCGACGCTCATCTTTCTCTTTTGAGCAATATAAACTCTTACAAGTTTGTTTACGCCAGTTGCAAGTTCGTCTTTGTTTTCACGAGTTAATACCTTAACATCTACAACAATACCACCCTCTCCATGTTGAACACGAAGTGATGTATCTCTTACTTCTCTTGCCTTTTCGCCAAAGATTGCTCTTAACAATCTTTCTTCTGGTGTTAATTCGGTTTCACCCTTTGGAGTAACCTTACCAACAAGAATATCTCCTGGGACAACCTCAGCACCAATTCTTACTATACCATTTTCGTCCAAATCTTTAAGAGCATCATCACCAACATTTGGGATATCTCTTGTAATATCTTCTGGACCAAGTTTAGTATCTCTGCAATCAAGTTCATATTCTTCAATGTGAACTGATGTTAAAATGTCATCTTTTACTATTTCTTCTGAGATAAGTACAGCATCTTCAAAGTTGTATCCTTCCCAAGGCATATATGCAATTAAGATGTTCTTACCAACCGACAATTCTCCACCACAAGTTGATGGTCCATCTGCTAACACATCGCCTTTTTTAACATTGTCGCCATGTGTAACGATTGGATGTTGTTTCATACAAGTTCCATGGTTAGAACGTGTATATCCAGTTAGGTAATATTCGTCTTCTTCACCACTCTTTTGAGTAACAACAATTTTATCACTTGATACATATGTTACTGTACCTGCTTCTCTCGCAACTATTACAGCACCACTATCAACGGCAATCTTATGTTCCATACCAGTTGCTACAATTGGAGCTTCGGTTTTTAATAGTGGAACAGCCTGACGTTGCTGGTTAGATGCAACAAGTGCACGAACGGAGTCGTCACTACCAAGGAATGGAACAAGCGTTGTTGCAACTGAGAATAATTCTTTTGGAGAAACGTCCATAAAGTCAATATTTGATACTGTTGTTTCTATAATTTCTTCACGGCTACGGCAAATAATTCTTTTATTCTTGAATGTACCGTCTTCATTCAATGGTTCGTTAGCTTGTGCTATTGTATATCTGTCTTCAATATCAGCAGTCATATATACAACTTCATTTGTAACAACACCACTTTCTTTATCAACCTTTCTGTATGGAGCCATCAAGAATCCATATTCATTAAGTTTTGCAAATGTTGCAAGCGAGTTAATCAAACCGATGTTTGGACCTTCTGGGGTTTCGTTAGGACAAAGTCTTCCGTAGTGTGTGTAGTGAACGTCACGCACATCAAATCCAGCACGTTCACGGCTAAGACCTCCAGGACCAAGAGTTGTTAATTTTCTTTTATGTGTTAATGAAGCAATTGGGTTAATTTGTTCCATAAATTGCGACATTTGAGATGAACCAAAGAACTCTCTGATCGCAGAAGATACAGGTCTTACGTTAATAAGCGAGCTTGGGCTTACTTCATTAATATTTTGAACTTGCATTCTTTCACGAATAACTCTTTCAAGTCTTGCCATACCAATATAAAATTGGTTTTGTAGAAGTTCACCTACGGTTTTAACACGTCTGTTGCCTAAGTGGTCAACATCATCAAAGTGTCCAATACCTTCTGAAAGAGATAAATGATAGTTGATTGCTGATAAAATATCGTCTAACATAATGTGTCTTCCAACAAGTTGATCAGCATTAAGTCTTATCATTTCTTTCTTTTCTTCTGGCGTCTTGCAATCTTTCAAGATGTCGTTTAATGTTTGAATGTGTACCATTCCATTAATATCAACTTCTTTTGGATCAATTCCAATGTATTTATCTAATTCTACTCTGTTATTACCAAATACTTTAAATTCGCCATTCTTGGTTTTAACGTAAACTTCGTTAACACCAGCATTTTGAATCTTCCACGCTGTTTCAAGGTCTACCTTATCCCCAGCTTTAACAAGTGTTTTGCCATTAGCAACAACATCTTTTGTAACAACTAGGTTTTCAATTCTGTTAGCAACAGATAATTTTTGGTTAAATTTATATCTACCTACTCTTGAAACATCATATCTTCTTTGGTTATAGAATAGGTTATTAATGTATCTTTTAATAGCTTTTAAGTTTAGGACTTCGCCTGGACGCAATCTTTTTGACAATTCAACCAAAGCTTCTTCTTCTGACTTTGTAACATCTTTTTCAAGAGTTTTCTTAATGATTGGGTGATGGTCAAAAGCGTTTAAGATTTCTTCATCAGACCCCAAACCTAATCCTCTTAAAAGAATAGATGCAACAAGTTTTCTTGTTTTATCAATATGAATCCAAAGAACACCATTAGTGTCTTCTTCAAATTCAAGCCACGCACCACGTAGTGGCATAATTCCAGTTTCAACTACGAAGTTTCCAGTTTTATTTAAACCTTGTTTGCAGTAAACACCTGGGCTTCTTACAAGCTGGCTTACGACTGCTCTTTCAGCACCATTAATAATGAATGAACCACTGTCGGTCATCATTGGTATGTCGCCCATGTAAACTTCTTGGTCTACAACCTCTCCCGTTTCCTTATAAACTAGTCTTACCTTTACTTTTAGAGGAACTGCATAAGTAGCATCTCTCATCTTGCATTCTCTTTCACTGTACTTTGGTTCACCTGAAAGAGAGTGGTCCAAAAAGTAAAGTTCAATACGGCTATCCTTATCCTCTTCATTTTCAGCCCTGTTCATATTTAGGTTATCTGAATCTGAAATAGGAGAAAAATCCCTTAAAACTTCCCTAATACCTTCTTTGGTAAAAGCTTCAAAGGAGTTCTTCTGGATCTCCACCAAATATGGAATATCGATAACTTCTTTAATGTTTCCAAAAGTTTGTCTCTCGTGTCTTCCATACATCTTTTTTTCAACCTTAATTGACATTTTTAATCTCCTTAAAAAAATTTCGTGAAAATCGCTTGACTTTGGAAACGTGACTGCGGTATCATTAACTTGTAAATGGAGAGATCGACCATTTGCTTTGACGTGCAAACACGAATCAAAATATTAAATTGTCGTAAAATAACACCCAAAAACTTTCGCGTTTGGGCATTATTTCACATTAGTACCTTTGTATTTTACAATAATTATTTCACTTTGTCAACATATTTAAAAATTTTATAAAAAAGTTTCTGACATTTTTCTGTCAGAAACTTTTGTTTTTTGTCTTTTTTTACTGTTTTGCCTTGTTCGATATCTTTTTCATTCTCATGAATTGGCTTGTATAAAGATTGTAGTAAAATCCCTTCTTTTTCATCAATTCTTTATGATTACCCTGCTCAATTACATTTCCTTTATTCATAACCAAAATTATATCGGCGTTTTGTATAGTTGACAATCTATGCGCAACAATAAAACTTGTCCTTCCCTCCATAATCTTGTTGAAAGCCTCTTGAATTTTCATTTCTGTTCTTGTATCAATATTGCTCGTTGCTTCATCAAGTATAAGCATTGAAGGTTTGGTAAGCATAATTCTTGATATACATATCAACTGCTTTTGGCCCTGTGATATATTCGCACCACCCTCTGACACAATAGTGTCATACTTTTGTGGAAGTTTTTCAATAAAGTCTGCTGCTCCTGAAAGTCTTGCAGCATCTTTTACTTCTTCAAGTGAAGCGTTTTGATTTCCGTAAGCAATATTATCCCTAATCGTTCCATGAAACAACCAGCTTTCTTGCAAAACCATACCAAACTTAGTTCTAAGACTCCCTCTGGTCACATACCTTATATCTTCACCAGATACATAAATTGCGCCATCAGTAACATCATAAAACCTCATTAATAGGTTTATTAGAGTTGTCTTACCACATCCAGTTGGACCAACTATTGCTATCTTTTGTCCATTTTTTACTTCCAAGTTAAAATTCTTAATAAGTTTTGTCTTTGGAGAATATGAGAAATCTACATTTTTAATTGATATGTTTCCATTGCAATAAGAAAGCTCTTTATTTCCAGCGTCACTAATTTCATCTGGTTCATTAAGCACGGCGAAAATTCTTCTTGCCGATGCAAACGCTGCTTGAATTTCAGTAATTTCTGCACTTAGTTCATCAAATGGACGACCATAACTATTAGCATAAGACAAGAAACTGCTTATAACACCAACACTTATATTCCCTTTTAATGCAAGTAATGCACCAACAAACCCAACAGATACATAAACAAATCCATTGATAAATCTTGTAAATGGTGGGGCGAGAAATGAATAAAATTTTGCTTTTTCTGAAACAACAGTCAATTTTTCATTGATTTCGTTATATTCTTCAATAGAATCTTCTTCGTGATTAAATGCTTTCACAACTCTTTGATTTCCTATGATTTCTTCCAAATAGCCACTCATCTCACCTGTTGTTGAAGCTTGCTTTATAAATAAATCATTCGCATTCTTAGCAATCTTATATGAAACAAATAATGACAATGGCGTTAATACCGCAACCATAATTGCAATACTTACATTTAGAGAAATCATACAAATTAATGTTCCAATAATTGTAAATACACCTGACGATATTGATATAATTGCCTCAACCAATCCGTCTGTTACAATTTCTACGTCATTAATCATTCGGTTAAGCAAATCGCCATGAGTTGTCCCATCTACAAATTTAATTGGAACTGTTTCTATCTTTTTAAAGAACAAATCTCTTATGTGTTCAGATGTTTTATAACAAAATATATTTGCATAAAGATTATACAGCCATGTAAATAATAAGTTAACAATCGCAACCCCAAACATAATCAAAATGTTTTGTGTTAGTAATGAAAAATTTACTTCATTGACTCCAATAATACAATCAATACATTTACCAATATAAATCGGAACAAGCAAGTCTAAAATACTGCTTATAACCATAAATGCGATTGCCCACAACAAGAAATGCTTATATGCCCCAGAATACTTCATAGCCGACTTAAACAAACTTTCTTGTTCTTTGAACGCATCTTTTTTTTCGTGTAATTTTGTAGTAATACTCCCCATTATCTCACGCCCCCCATTTTTGATTTCTTGGGTTCATCATCTTCCCTTTGGTTTTGTGAGTAATAAATTTCTTGATAAACTGTACACGTTTTAAGTAATTGCTCGTGAGTCCCAATCCCCATAACATTGCCATTATCTAATACTATAATTTGATCAGCAGACATTAGCGATGTTGCTCTTTGCGATACCAGTACAACCGTGCTTAAATTTAAACTTGTTGCAATTGCACGTCTTAAGCTTGCATCAGTCGCGAAATCAAGAGCCGAACTTGAATCGTCAAGAATTATAATCTTCGGATTTCCAACCAACGCTCTTGCAATTGTCAATCTTTGTCTTTGTCCACCTGAAAAATTTCTTCCACCCCGCAGAACTTTATGGTCAAGAAAATCTGGCAATTCTTTCACAAAATCATAGGCTTGTGCAATTTTTAAGGCTTTAATTATTTCAGTATCTGTCGCATCTTCCTTTCTCCACTGCATATTTTCTCTTAAAGTCCCTTCAAAAAGAACTGGATTTTGTGGAACAATACCTACTATTTTTCTAAGTTCTACTAAATCAATTTTTCTTACATTGATGTCATCAATTAAAACTTCTCCACTTTTCACATCGTAAAATCTTGGTATTAAATTTACGATTGAACTTTTACCCGAACCCGTTCCACCAATAATACCAAGCACTTGCCCCGGATTTACGACCACTGACAAATCATTTACTACATTTTTGGCATTTGCATATGAAAAATTAACCTTTTTAAATTCTAGTTTCCCATCAGCATCTTCATATTTAAAATCCACCATTCTTTTTGCATTCTTTACGGTATTGTCTGTTGCAAAAACTTCTTTAATTCTGCCAATTGACGCACCAGTACGTGTATAAATTATGATAAGCCTTGCAATAATTACAAGCGCAGATGAGATTGTTGTTAAATAGTTAACAAACGCAATCAAATTTCCTGTCGTTATGATTCCAAGATTAACCTCTACCCCTCCCAACCATAAAATTGCTATTATTCCAAAATTAACAACCAGAGCAATTAAAGGTTGAAGTAGTGATGCACTTTTTGCTATTTGCATATTGACTTTTGTAAATTCTTTATTTGACTTATCAAATCTTTCAAGCTCATATGCTTGTTTATTGAACGCTCTGACAACCCTTACACTATCCAAATTATCTCTTGCGATATTTGTAACATCATCAAGTCGAACTTTTAAATTCGCATATCTTGGACTATTCCTCATCATTACAAAAAACACAATAAACAAAATTATTGGCGCCATAATTAAAAATATGCTTGCAAGTTTTATATCTATAATACAAACCATTATAAGAGAACCAAGAAGAAGAAATGGAGCTCTTGACACATTTCTGATGGTCATTCCAACGCTTAGCCCAACTTGGTCAACATCGTGCACCATTCGGTTTGTTAAAGTTACCGTTGAAAATTTGTCAAGTTCAGCGTGCGACAATGTGTTTATATGTCCAAACATGTCACGCCTTATATCCTTACATATTCCCGTCTGCACCAAAGATGAACACTTTTGACAAACAACGGTACAACAAAAACTTATAATATTCAAAAACAATATTACACCACACATTATGTATATATAAGTTGAATTTCTGTTTGCAATACCTACATCAATAACAAGAGCCATAAGCATTGGAGTCACAACATCAGAAGCTGTTTCCAGTGCTTTAAAGATTGGGCCCCAAGTTATGTATTTTTTATATCTTGCAAGATATTTTGTCAGTTTGAACATCTTTTGACACCTTTAAGTTAACTTTTTAAATATTATATCATATTTACTAATTTTTTGAGAAATAGAATTTGTATATTTTTAAATTTTTCATTAAATAATATTAGTATGATCAAATATATTGAAGTAAATGCAAAAATGACAACTGAAGGTAAAGTTATTCCCCTTTCCATGATTTGGGAAGACGGAAAAACTTTTGGTATTGACAAAGTCACAGACATCAGACCACTTGCAAGCACAAAAGGCGGAGGCGTTGGAGTTAGATATATATGTAAAATAAAAGGAAAAGAAAAAACTCTTTTCCTTAGTGGTTATCGTTGGTTTATTGAATATGATTAGATTTACAAAATTCTTGACGTTATATTTGCCCCATTTATTTCAATATCTTGCAATCTCTCATCAAGTTTTGTAAGAGCCCTACACACCGACCTTCTTCCAAATCGCCTTCTTATATCTTCAATCGTTTTATCAAGTTTTAAAAGCTTGTCTTTGTCCTCTTGACTTTCACCAAGCAACAATTGTTCTTCCTTTACAAAATTTGAAACAGAAATTCCAACCCCACGAACCTTTTTTATATGTATATAACGCTTTTTATATAACTCTATTGCAGTTGTGGCTATATCCTTAGACAAGTTAGTCGGATTACTAAAAGCACACTGCATTCCATAGTGCATAAGTTCACTATCAACAACCGAAATATGTAATGTTTTTGCACTTCCAACACAAGACTTTTTCATTCTGTACGCAACACTTTCCGCAATCATATAAATCAATGCCATTACATCTTCAATTTCTTCCATATCTCTGTAATAGGTAACACTATTACCCACAGATTTTACATCATCGCTTTCACCCATTTTACATACTACACTTAAATCATTTCCGTTTGCATAATCTGATAGATATTCTCCCCACTTTCCAAGTTTTTGTTTTAATATGCCTCTGTCAAACTTAGCCAATTGACCAATTTTATAAATACCCAAAGCATTTAATTTCTTTGTCGTAGCCTTTCCAACATACAATAAATCACTTACAGACAAACCCCAAACAATATCTTTATAGTTATCTTTATCAATAACTGTTACAGCATCAGGTTTTTTAATGTCTGAACCAAGTTTTGCAAAAATCTTATTATAACTTACCCCAATCGAAACAGTAAGCCCAATCTCTTCACGAACTCTTTTTCTTATAATTTCCGCAATATTTTCACCTGAGCCAAATAATTTTACGCTCTCAGTTACATCAAGCCACGCCTCATCTATACCAAAAGACTCAATTCTGTCTGTATAATCACTATATATCTTTTTTACTAGTCTTGAATATTTTAAATATAAATCGTGGTTTGCTTCAACGGCTTCCAAATTCGGCTGTAATTTACGAGCCTCATAAAGCGTCATTCCCGTTTTAATGCCAGCATTTTTTGCAATCATATTTTTTGCGAGAACTACGCCATGCCTATCTTTTATTTTTCCACAAACTACAACCGGAAGACCTTTTAATTCTGGACGAAGCAAGCACTCACAACTAGCATAAAAATTATTTAAATCTGAATGTAGAATAACTCTCACGTCCTTACACCTTCTTAATATTATCTCCAATCATTCTACCACAAAAAGAATAAAACAGCAACTGGTTTTCGAACATTTGTTTAATAAACATGTTTTGCAAGGTAAATAAAACAAAAGGTAATGTAAAATAAGCAAAACAACTTAATTTACATCACCTTTTAAGTTCTTAAAAATTAGGGAATAATGTTCCGTAATCTATCTCTGAAACTACCACAGCACTTTCATAATCAACGGCCTCAGTCCCAAACTCATTCCCGGTTCCTATGTATACTTTATTATTTCTCTTTCCTTTTGTTCTTATATAATTTTTATGTTCAACAGAAGAGTCGCTTAAATACAATGTGTTATTGTCTTCACCACCTGAATCTCTTAAAACTACAGCATAAAGATTTCCTTTAAGTTCGCAGTTATCAATATATACCGAAACATTGCTAGCTCCACCAATGTACATCCCTGCACCGTTTGTTCCAGCGACTGAATCAGCAATGTAACCTTCTGGCATAACCCCGTCAAAAAATTCAGCATTTTTCAAATAAGACGATGTTTCTGCTCCTTTAAAATAAACACCACCATGGCCATATCCAGAATATGAACCGCCATCAATATACAAAGTTCCTTCTGATGTTATGCCGGCATGAGCACCCCATACAGTACAATTTTTTAAAGTCAATGTTCCAGTATTATAAACACCCCTAGAGTTTGTTGCATAAGCGTTATTTTTAGCTGTATAATCCGCATATGATAATATTGAACAATTGCTCATAATTGCAGTTCCTGCGTTTTCAACACCTCTCACTTCTAAGCCACTTTTTGATGAAATTGTAACATTAGTATTTGATAAACTTGCAGTACATCCAGAAGCAATATTTATTCCTTGTATTGTTCCGCCATTATTATCAGTTGCTGTAATAGTTGCGTCTTTAAAATCAATTACCCCGCTTGTTAACACTATTGCAGAATGTGGACTTACAGAAGTTCCCGAACCCGAAGTCGAACTTTCATATTGCCCCCCAGTTATTGACAAGCTTCCTGATTGTATTTCAAACAATTTAGCCACCGTACTTTTATCACCGACAACAATCTTACTTCCTAGTTCTGAACCATCAATCTTTACATCAGCATCAACAATCTTCATTGCTAGTTCGCTTGAAAAGTTTAATGTATTTCCTGATAAAATCAACTTTAAATCCTTTTCAATTTGTAAAGTTTCGCTTAAATCAAACGACTTTAATAAACCAATATTTACAATGTCATTCGCATCTGCAAAAACTTCTACACCAGATTGCTCGGTTGGTTCGGTTATCTGCTCGTTTTCAAAATTATTAGAATTTATTGAAGACAGAGCTTCAGCCAATCCCGCATAATAATATTTTGTTACCTGCTCTACAACTGGTGGGTCTTCTGCATCCTCAACTGGCGGAACTTCTGGAGCTTCGATCGAAGGATTTACAGGTGTCTCGTTTGCCGGATTATTTGAGACTGGTTCTTTTTTTGGCCAAAGAACCCAAGTCCCAACCCCTATCACCGACAATGACAATACCGACGCTATTATAATCGCTATCAATTTATTTTTTTTCATTTTTTTCTCCTTTGTTTTTCTACATACTTAATTATATGGAACATTTTGTTCCAGGTCAACCAAAAACGAACATTTTGTTCTAAACTATAAATAATGTTAAAATTTCCACAAATGCTAAAAGACCTAAGAATTGAAAGAGGGTTGTCAAGACAAGAACTTGCCGACCAAATTTTTGTTAGTGCTCGAACAATTTGCTATTGGGAATTAGGACAAAGAGAGTGTAGCCTTGAACAATTAATTCAATTAGCGTTCTTTTTTGGAATCTCTACCGATTATCTGTTAGGCTTAGAACTATAAATACGCAACAAAACTAAAAAGTGATGAGGCTCTTTCCCCATCACTTTATTATGCCGTATTTGTATTAAATTATTCTTTTTTATCAATCTATGCATTTTGCTTTATTATCATAAAAGAGTTAAGGAATTTTTCCTTAACTCTTTTATCTTATAAACAATCTTCGTAATTATCATATTTAATTTCTATTAAACCAGCATTATTATATTGATTATATAAAACTGAGCCAATATCTGAACTTATTGTGCTTTCTTTATCTTTTAAAATTGATTCGTAGAAATAATCGCCCACTTTTTGATCGCTTACTAATGTGAACTCGTCTTCCATTGAAAGTATTCCTTGATTTATTACACCAGTAAACATAATGTAATGAATACCAAAGTTTGTAACAACCTTTTCAATTCCATAGATACCATCTGTTTCAAATTTATTATACAAGTCATAACATGTGTCAGCAAATTCACTTACAAAACTATTTCCGTCAGCTTCATTTACAGGAAGAGCATATCCCATCAAGTTTGCAATACTTGTTGTATCTGTCACTCCGCCATCTTTACTGAATGAAAACTTCAACTTAAAGAATTCTTTTGCTAATTCTTCGTATGTAATTTCATCATTTTCATATTTGGTGTATATTCCATCAACCCCATAAATCATATCATCAAAGTCATTTAGGGTGTATTCAACTTCATTACCATTATCATCAAGATTAGTCTTCCCTGTTTTTGGATTGATGTAATCCATATTTAAAGATTCATCGTTATTCTTTGCGTAATTATCTCTTTCTTTTAAGAATTCATCAATAAATGCTTGCTCTAAGTTTTGATTTGAATCAACAGAAGAAACATAATTATCCAAGTTGTAAAGATATTCACTTGCTTTTAAGTCTGTATTGTAATCAGCAAATTGAAGTAAAATATGTTGAACTGTGTAGTAATTCCCATTTTGCCTGTTTAAAATCAATTCGGTATTTGAGGTGTCTGTAACCTTAGTGCCATACGCCCCACTAACTGTAAATTCTTGGAATTGCTTATTTAAAGTTTTTTGATATTCCGCTTGGATTTCATCATTAGAAACATCAATTCTGTTTGTCATATATGCGGTATACTTTTCAACAAATCTACTTTCTTTGTAGTAGTCGTAAAGCCTTGTCAACTCATCTTCCAAAAGCTCAGCCTCAGACTTGTTGCTTTTGCCATATTTGCTTGCAGTTTTTTCTAAATCTGAAATATATCTTGAATATGCTAAGAATCTGTAATAATTAGCAGTCTTGTCAGTTGTCTGTGCTAAATCTTGAAGCCATTCTGCCTTCGTTCTTTTTATCTCAGCCTCTTTAATCTCTCCACTTGGAGTACTTCTTTTAGTATACTCTTTAAATGTTGGCAAATTTTCTTCTTGTTCTTCTTCTGGTTTCTCTCTTTCTTCAACACCAAACAATGTTCTTATTTGGTCTTCATTCCCGTCAAGTTGAGAGTAAACATTATTGAACACCTGTTCCCAAATATAGAAATTATCTGCATCGTCAAGTTTACATTCTTCAATAGCTTGAGCTTCAATTACCATAATTTTATTTTTAATAAGTGCTTCAATCACCATTTTATAAACAACTTCTTCACTGTAACCATATTGATAATAGCCCATTGTGTAGAAATAATAGTTAAACATTGTTAGCACTTCATTTCTTGTAATTGTTTCATCTCCAACCTTTGCAACAACCTCATCATAATACCTTTTATCGTTATCATGCAAAAGGTCGCAACCACTTAAAGTAAATAGAGATGTAAATATTAAGCAAAAGCTTAGAAATATTGAAAGTATTTTCTTTTTCATATAATAACCGCACCTTTATAGTTTGTAATTCCTTTTAATTATAAAGCAATCGCAACTGAAAATCAATTAATTTTTTGCATTTTCGTTTGAAATTATTAGGAAATCTTTTAATATATTAAAATTGCCATAAACATCGTTGCCCGTATACTTAAATGTAATTGTTGGCATTTCTTTAAAATTTAATACACAAACTGCAGAATATTTATTTAATGCATTAGACAGTTGCTTTGACATAATCTTATTTTCTTTTGCATCAAAAATAAGCTTTATTTCATTCTCTGTACAATATACTTCTGTTACACCAATTTTCTTTGCCAATGCCTTAATGTAAGCAATATCAAATAAATTTTCAGCAGACTTTGGAAGTTTGCCAAACACATCTTCAACTTCTGCAATAAGTTTATCTCTTTCTTCTTTTGTTTCAATTCTTGATATATTTTTATATATTGTCATTCTATTTGAAGTGCTTTCAACATAAGAATCTGGAATGTATGCATCTAATGCTATCTTAATCAAAACATCTTTATCTTCAACTATTGCATTCCCTTTTAGCTCTGAAATTGCCTCATTCAACATCTTACAATATAATTCATATCCTATTTTTTGTACGTGCCCATGCTGTTCAGCACCAAGAACGTTTCCACCACCACGGATTTCCAAATCTCTCATGGCTATTTTAAAACCGCTCCCAAACTCGGTAAATTCTGAAATTGCAGAAAGTCTTTTATAACTATCTTCCGACAATGCCTTTTTGCCATTATACGTAAAATAAGCATACCCTTGACGACTGCCTCTTCCAACTCTGCCCCTTATTTGATAAAGTTGAGAAAGTCCAAACATGTCTGAATTTATAACTATTAAAGTATTTGCATTAGACATATCTACTCCATTTTCAATAATTGTTGTAGAAATTAAAATGTCAGCTTCTTTGTTGTAAAATTGATATATTACATCTTCCAATTCAGAACTTCGTAATTGCCCGTGTCCTACAACAACCTTTGCATCGGGTATCAACTCTTTAACACGTGCAGAGAACTGGTAAATTGACTCAACTCTGTTATACACAACAAAAACTTGTCCACCCCTACGAAGTTCTTTGTTAATTGCGTCCTTTAATAACGAATCAGAATATTCACAAACAAAGGTCTGTGTGGTTTCTCTATTTGATGGAGGAGTCGCTATTATTGAAACATCTCTGATTCCTGTTAAAGACATATGTAATGTTCTTGGTATTGGTGTTGCAGATAATGTTAATACATCAACATTACTTCTTTTCAATTTTAACTTTTCTTTATCTTCAACACCAAATTTTTGTTCTTCATCTAGAACTAGCAAGCCAAGATTATAATATTTAACATCTTTTGACAAAAGCCTGTGTGTTCCACAAATTACATTTATCTCACCATTTTCAAGTCGTCTTAGTACATCGTTGGTTTCTTTTGTGGTTTTAAACCTATTTAAAACCTCGGTGTTTATTCCAAAACCATCAAATCTTGACATACAAGTATTGTAGTGCTGTTCTGAAAGTATTGTTGTTGGAGCCAAAAAAGCAACTTGTTTACCGGACAAAACAGCCTTAAATATTGCCCGCAAAGCAACCTCAGTTTTTCCAAATCCGACATCTCCACAAATCAGCCTGTCCATAACCTTAGTGCTTTCCATATCTTTTTTTACTTCGGCAATCGCTTTCAATTGGTCGTCAGTTTCGGTATAAGGAAAACTGTCTTCAAACTCCATTTGCATTTCATCATCTTTTACAAAAGCAAAACCCGTTCGACTTTCACGTTCTGCATACAATTTAAGCAAATCAAATGCCATTTTCTTTATATTTTTTCTAACGCGCTCTTTTACAGCCCCGAACTCACTACCGCCAATCTTAGATAGTCTTGCAGGAACTTCCCCACCTGAGAACCTATCTAACAAATCCATTTGGTCTATTGGCACATAAAGTTTATCCCCATCTCGGTATCCAACTACAATATAATCTTTCGTCCCAAGTTTACCACTAAGTTTTGTGATTCCTTCACAAATTCCAATCCCGTGGAGAGAATGAACTACATAATCGCCAATTTTTGGAACGCTGAACACATCTTTTCTGTTAATTGAAATATGATTTGTTTTTTTCTTTGTTGCAATCAACTCCGAAGTCCCAAGAACTACTATTTTCATATCTGGCAGACAAAAGCCAGACGTAAACTCAAAAGGTAAAATAGCAGACGATGATTTTGTAAGGTTTGAATGTCTATCTATTTCAAAATCTATTCCGTTTGATTTTAGTGTACGAGAAAGTATTCTTGCATCTTTTTCACTTCCTGCACATAAAAATATTTTATAATCATCTAAAATCCAACTGTTTATATCGTTTATAAGTTCAGTTGTGTTTCCAACATACTTAGATACCGCAGAAGTCCTAAAGTTAAATACTTTTTCTGGATTGAAAAATTTATTTGCATTTGTAATTTTTTGATGAACAAGAACATTCTTTTTTGAAAGAGCCTCTAAAATTTGAGCACTTGATAAAATACCTTTTGTTTTAACTGGCAATACCTCACCAGTTTTTATAAGCACCTTTTTCCGGTCATCGTATTCTTTTTCATGAGAAATAACTGCATCATAAACCATTTTTGATTCATCAACAACAACTACAAAATCATCTGTAATATAATCAAAAATCGTATTTAATGATTTTGTCAAAATTGGAAACAAATAATTTAATGTAAAGCCCCTATCTTGTAAATTTAATCTCTCAATTAAAATCGATGAAATTGAAACAAATCGCTCTAACGACTCTCTAGAATCAAAATCATATTTTTTTAAAATTTCCAACTCTTTTTCAATATTTTGAATCTCTATTGTATTTAAAAACAAATCGGTATATGGACATATACTTAGAGAATTTACCTCTTTAATTGAATTTTGACTTTCAATATCAAAAGTTTTTATTCCCTGAACTTCTACATCAAACAATTCAATTCTGAATGGGTCTGACGTGTTTATTGGGAAAATATCTAAAATATCTCCCCGAACAGAGAACTGCCCTGGAGCAGAAATCAAAGTCTCACTTGTATACCCAATAGCAATTAATTGTATTTTAATATCATCTAACGATAAAAAATCTCCCACCTTTATCTTTATATTGTTCGAGCAAAATTGTTTTTTGTTTGGAAAATAAGACATTATCGAAGAAATGCTTGCACATATAATATCCGCCTTACCGTTTGTTAAAGCAAACAGAGTTTTAATTCTTTCAATACTCGATTCCTCTGATTGTGCGTTTTTATATGTTAGATTGTCTTGCGGATCGGGGAGCAAAAATGTAGATGTTGGCAAAACACATTTAAATAATTCATAAGCTTTTTTTGCAATAGAAAAATCACTGGCAATGTATAAAACCTTGCCAGTCATATTTATACTTGATATTACTTTTTCACTTTGCCCCATTCCACAAACAGAGCATTTCTTCGCTTGCTTAACACTATCAATTAATGCAGAATAATCGCCACCAAGCCTTGAAAAATCAAAAAACTCCTTTGTCATAGTTTCATCTCTTTATTTGCTGTATTTTTGCATAACTTGTTCAATTGTATTTCCATTTATAAAGTCAACAACTGCATCAACTGCTGTATTAATAGCAATATTAGTCGTTTCATTTTTAATTCTTGATAAAACAAAATCGGCAACATCCATATTTTCTGGCTTTGGACCAATACTTACTTTAATTCTTATAAACTCATTTGATGACAAATGTTGTTTAATACTTCTAATTCCATTATGAGTTGTGCTTCCAGACTGTTTTCTTATTCTTATGGTACCCTCTTTTGTGTCAAAATCGTCAGAAATAATCATTAATTCTTCATTTGGATTAATTTTATATTTATCAACCAAACCTTTAACCGCAACCCCACTATTATTCATATAGGTTTGAGGCTTTACCAACAAAAACTTTTCTCCTTTTACAAAAAAACTTGCGATTTCAGAATTACACTCTTTTTTTGAAAATTTCTCACCATAAATATCGCAAACAAAGTTTACAACACTAAAACCTGCATTGTGATTTGTATTCTCATACTCCTTACCAGGATTTCCAAGCCCTACAATAATTTTCAACTTATTCTTCTCCTTTTATTTGTTAATAATTGTACCCGAGAGGAGTTTCTTCCCTTCTTGTATTATACACGGAATATTGATAATGCAATTTTCCGCAACCGTTACATTATTTTTAATTGTAATATTTCCGTGTTTACCAATTATTCTTGCCCCGTCATAAATCTTAGAGTTTTTATCAATAAACGCTCCTTTGATTGTTGCATTCATAACCTTACATTCTTCATCAATAATTGATTCTTTGACGTTTGAGCCATCTAAAACCTTTGAGTTTGACTTAATTAAAGTATCGTTTCCAATACTACTATTTTTAATTTTGCACTTTTCACCTACTACGCTTGACGAAATTGTAGAATTTTCGATTTGAGCATTATTTGCAATAATGGAAGACAGAATTCTATTATTTGAAAATAGTTGTACCTTTTCACCGATTTCACTTGCCCCATAAATATAGTTTGCTGGATAAATTACTGTACCACTGCCAATCGACACCTCAGAATCAATAACAGTTGAATTTCTATCCAAAATTAAAACACCATTTCTTAGATGAAAATCTATAATCCTATTTTTTAATATAGCATTAGCCTTGCTAATTTGCATAAAGTCATCAACTATCATAAAATCGTCAAGATTTATTTCACAATTCTCGACACCATAAACATCTTCGATTCTTTTTACGTAGTCAGTCTTAAAAATGTAACCTCTTTTTAATCTGCAAACATTAAGCCTATTATTTTCTGCAAATGCCAGAGATTTTTCAACTGTATCATTTGTTAAAAGTGGTGTATCCGAAAATAAAACAATCGTCCATTCACAATCATCAAGCATTTCTTTAATTTCTTGAACGACATTGATTTCTCCCTTTATTTTTTTAACCTTTGGCGTTTCAGAGCAAGAACTTTTAACCCAGTCAAGCATTGACTTGCCCATCAACTTTACATCATAAGTCGCCTTTCCGGTGTTCACATCTTCATAATCAACAGCAAAAACAATGTAATTAATTTTTCGAGTAATAAAAACATCTCTTTCCATTAAAAATTCTGTTCTTGGAATAAAATCAAATTCTCTGTCTACTTTTTCTTCTTCAATTGTTAAAATCTCTTCCATAGTACCCTCATTTATAAAAGTTTATTTTTTTGTCGGAATTTTGAGTTTTAAAAAAACTTGCCATTAAAGATTTTGCATCTTCATCACAAACTCCACTTTCGACATCTATTTTATGATTTTGAATTGTTTTATTATAATCAACAACTACATCTCCATTACTTTTATTTTTCGCACCATAATACAACTTCTTAATTCTTGCATTATATAAAGCACCTAAGCACATCAAACAAGGCTCCACTGTTACGTATAAATCACAATCTAAAAGTCGCCAATTTTTAAGTTTTTTGCAAGCCTTATTTATTACTAAAATCTCTGCGTGATTTATTGCATTTTTGCTTTTTTCTCTCGTGTTATGTCCTCTTGCTATAATTTTACCATCTTTCACAATCACTGCTCCAATTGGAATTTCATTTTTACGATATGCACGCTTAGCCTCTTTAAGTGCTTCACCCATAAAATTTTCTTTTTCAAAATTTGTCATAGCTTAATCCTATTTGTGGTATTTAACGTTATTAATAATTGTTTCAGCTCTGTATATCTGTTCTGTTAACATAACACGCATTAATTGATGCGGGAAAGTCATCTTTCCCACTCTTATTTTCAAGTCTGCCCTTTTAAGCACCGACTCTCCAAGTCCAAGTGACCCACCTATTACAAAAGTAACCTTACTCTCGCTATATATAGCTCTATCTTGTATTACTTTTGCAAGTTCTTCGCTTGAAAGCTCAACCCCTCTTAAATCCATTACTACAACAAACCCAGATAGTGCTTTAATAATTTCTTCGGCTTCTCGCTCTTTAATTTGAGCGTCATTACACTTTGACGACGGCAAAACCTCTGGTAATTCGACAATTTCAAAATCGCAATATTTTCTAAGTCTTTTTTTATACTCATCAATCGCTTCAACATAAAAACTATCTTTTATTGTACCAATACAAACTATTTTTATCTTTTGCATATCAATTTACCTATAACAAAAATCCACTTAGTAATGCAAGAAACCAATCCAGTGCAAGCCATATGACTGATATAGTCATAATAAATCCACCTTGTTTGGTCATTCGGTTTGGGTCGTTTAATAAACTCTTATTCGGAATGATTTCAGGATTTGCATAAACTTGGCCTGCTGGAATATCACCATTACCAAACTCAGAATTATCTACACCCATTTCACTAGATGTTTCTAAAATCCTATATTCAACCTCCGCACCGATAGTACCATTATTTTGATAGGCATCAGAACCCGCATACTCTTTTGCCTGCATTTTCTTTTCATTCAAATTTGAAAATCCTCTAAAAATTAAATAAATTAGACAGCCGGCAATAATTGAACTTACTAATGCATACACAAAATATTGATTTAGATAAATTTCTGCAGTTTCCACTTCTGTCGACGCAGAATCTCCATAAGCTAAAAATGCATAAGTAACCGCAATAAAGTTATTAAAGAAATGAACAACTATTGGAACCCAAATGTTATTGGTAATCAAAAACACCAACGCCAAAATTACACCAAGAATAAACTGATGAACAGTTTGGTCTGGCGAACCGTGCATTATCATAAATAAGAACGCACTTCCAAAAACACCTACTGCAGTAGAGATTTTTTTGAGGCCTGTAAAAATCAAACCTCTAAACAAAATCTCTTCACAAATTGCAGGAATAATACAAATGAAAATTGTGTAAATAATGTAACTTATTACATCTGGAATAACAATATCACCTGATATTGATGAATATCCTGCATTATATAATACTTGCAAAAAGCAGTTAGTTAATGCAGAAAAACCAAATATACAAACAAGAGATGTCGCCAAACATAAAACTATTTGAAGTATACTTGGCGATTTTTTTATTCTCAGTTCATCAATAGGGTTATTATTTCTGTTCTTTGCAATGATTACAACAGTTAATACAAAACAAGCATCAAGCAAAATATTAAAAACATATGAAAACACTGTTGATGTAATACCCATACTATAAACTGTCTGGTATATCAGACTTATTGCCGTTTCAAAAATTAAAAACAGTAAAATTCCCTTAGATGCATCATCGGGAGAGAATGCGTTGTCTTTAAATGTACATACAAATGAACTGTTTGTTTTGCTTTTAAACTTTTCCAATTTTCACTACCTCTTTACTTGTTATCTTTTAAAATAAAATTTGAACCAATCTTATGTTGAAATGCCACACCTATAAATATATTGTTATCCAAATTTCTATTTTTTAAAACGTTCTTTATTGTGCCATATGCCAACTCATATGTATTATTATTCTCAGAAATATGCATTAGCACGAAATGTTTAGTACCCCTATCAATCAACCTCATAATAGTTTCAGCACAATCTAAATTTGATAAATGGCCATACCTTGACGCTATTCTTTGTTTAATAACTGGCGGATAACTCCCATTTTTCAACATATATTCATCATAGTTCGACTCAATAAAAACTAAATCGCTACCCGCCATTTTTTCAATTATTTCACTTGTCATAACGCCAATATCTGTTGCTATTGAAAATTTTCGCCCATGACTAAATACTGACATTCCAATTGTTGATATTGCATCATGAGAAACTTCAAATGGAGAAATCGTAAATTCATCTATATAGAAATCGTCTAAAGTGATAAATCTTCTTCTTTCAAAAGGTACTTTTTGAAGTTTTCCCTCAACCCAGTTTTTATCAGTCGCCCAAACCTCAGAATTATACTTTGCTGAAAACTTTACCGCCGACTTAATATGGTCCGAGTGTGTATGGGTAACTATTATTGCATTCACCTTTTCTGGGCAACAATTAGATAAACTTAACAATTCTTCAATATTTTTTAATTCTAAACCGCAATCTATTAAAATCGCAGAATTGTCTCCTTCAATTAATGTGCAATTCCCTTTGCTTCCACTAGCCAAATTTATTATACGCATTCTTCACCATCTTTCGAATTTATTATCAACAAAACAATTATAACAAAATAAATAAAATATAGCAAGTTAATTATTCTATATTTGTTTGACCATTAAGCCACCCTTCTATAAAATGTTCTATATCAACCCCACTTCCATCGGCAAAAGTTTTTATAAATTTTTCTTTTGTCATTATTTTAAACATATTGTCTTTGTATAAATTCTTAATACATTTAAAGAAAACATCATCACCAATAGCTTTTCTTAATTCATTTATAAATACTACGCCTTTTACATAAACCATATAGACATATTCATACTCGCTTGAATATTCATTAAGTGCAAGTTGCATACTTCTGTTGGCTTCTAAATTTACACTATCTACAACATCAATATACAACATATAATCTTGCATTGCATCGCCTATCATTTTATCTCTTGCTATATCATATTCTGGGTAATTTTCAAAAAACAATACCGTACTATATTCTGCCATAGACTCATCGAACCACGCAGTTGTAATTTCATTATTTCCAACCACCCCATACCACCATTGATGTGCAATTTCATGGACAATCACTTTGATAATTGAATTTGCATCCGTCAAATCATTCGCAATAAACACAAGATTCGGATACTCCATTCCGCCATGTAAAAAATTAGTAAATGTTACATCAAGTTTTTTATATGGATATGTTCCAAACAACCTACTAAACAAATCAACTGTTTTTGTCGCAATTTCCGAGTAAAATGAAATTTGTTCATCATCTACATCACAAAGTACTCGAATAATAGTATCTCCAACACTGCTTTCTTGGGTTTTAAACTTTGAAGATAAACACAAAGCAAAATCTCTTACTGCAAGCGCTTTATATTTTTCGCAAGTAATCCCAGCTTCAACTGACTTTTCAACTAAATCGCCTGTATGTGATGATATTAGAGCATCATTAAAATAAAATGTTACATCATAATTTGCACATTCAGAATAAAATGGATCTCCTGAGGAATAGTATGGCGTTATATCAAAACATCCATTTTCATATACTGCTACAATTGGATACCAATTCCCCAAATTAACTTCACTATTAAAATATCCCAATCTATGTGTTGTATTTGCCAGTATCAATGTAAACTGAATTTCAATAGTAGTTCTTTCATTTTGTTTTAGTTCAAATCCCAAACTCACTTGTAAGGCGTTATTATCAATTCCTACAATTTGAAAATCTACATTTTTATCGTTCACACGCACAGTATCAATTTCCATATTTCCATAACTAATACCGTTGGGGAAACACTTATTCACATTTAATGACGTATAAGGCAAAACTTTTGCATCTTCCGAAAACGCCGTACCATACAAATTAAAGCAAACAAATGTTAAAACATCTTCGCTTGTGTTTATGTAATCTACAACTTCCGTCGCTGTTACTACCATATCCTCAGAACAAAGTGTTGCCGTAATATTATAATTCGTTAAATCTTTACTTACCTTTTTTAATACTCGCTCATTCTTGCAGCCATAAAATAAAACAAGCAAAAGTGCAACCATTGACAAACACACTGCAGATTTAAAAATTTTATAAACTTTACGAAGAAATCTCATCAATATAAACCTCTCTAATTTGTTTATAAAATTATATGGTTTAAAAAAATTTTATATGAATTTTTTGCTACTATTAATATTTTTTTTGAGGCCATTTTGAAAAAATATTTTTAAACGAATTAACATCCAATCATCTCAGAATGTGCCAAAAAACGCCAAATTTGAATCTGTTTTGAAGCCCTTAATTCCCGTTTGTATAAAAATTTTAATAATAAAAGCATATTCTCATATCAAATTACATATTTTAAAAACAACCATTTTTTTAATCTTTACATATAAAAACACAACGGTGTTAATGAATAATTAATCTATCAAACCGCTGTGTTTTATTTTTTATATTTCTTAATAGGTTTCGGTATATCTGACTTTCGAACCAGACTTTTCAGTTGCCTTTTCAATAATAAATTTCTTTTTGATTTTTTCTTGCAATTCAGGAATGTGAGAAATTAATCCTATCGTCATTGTTGAGTTACTCAACTTGTTTAATGAGTTTACAATATACTCACAATATTCTTTATCAAGAGTTCCAAAACCTTCATCTAGGAAGAAGAAATCAATTCGCTTATCTGACCTGCTCATAAGAGCATCTGAAATCGAAAGAGCAAGAGCAAGAGAAACAACAAACATTTCTCCGCCTGATAGCGTATTAACATTTCTTTCACTTCCGTCGTTAAAATTGTCCACCACATAGAATTCTTTATTTTTGTATTTCAATACATATTGTCCATCCATCAACTCTTGCAATTTGTCAGATGCCATATATGCAATATCGTCAATAAACTCTTCTGCTACGTATTCAAGCAATGCTTTCCCTCGTAATAAATCAGAAAGCTCTGTTTCTAAATCAAGTTTTTTAGAAACACATTGATAATCCTTTTCAAGTTGTTGATAAGCTTTTAAACTAAATTTTTTTGAAGTTATAATTTCCGTCATTCTACCATAATCTTCACGCTTTTTATTGATTTGGAGTTCTAAATTTATGGCTTTTTCTTGTATTTCTTGGATAATATTAGGAGTCACAACTCTACCATTTATTTTTTCTTCAAGTTCTATCTTTCTATCGTTATATATGGCAAGGTTTGAATCATAACTTCCAATAAAGCTCTCAAGTTCCGAAATCTCTTTTTCACTTAATTTGTAAACATTTAAATTATCCAACGAATCGATTTGCACTTGTGCAAAGTTCTCAATCAACTTGTTGTTTGTCGACTCAAATATTAGCTTATGCTCGTCATTGATTTGACGCATACTGTATAGTTTGTTTTCGCTTTCAGCAATTTTATTCGCAAACTTAAACGATATTGCATTGCATCTTTCGATTTCTTCCCTACTTGAATCAATTTTGGATTTTACTCTGTACATTTCCTCATCGAAATCAACTACTGATTCATAATCCTTTAACTGTTTTTTTATCTCTTCAATGTCATCAGTTGCCGTCTTCAATTCTTTTAGCAATGAATCTCCGTCAAGACTCAACTTCGCACATTGTTCAGATAATTCCATTAACTTGTTTTGCATTTTAACAATGTTGTCGTGAAGTGATTCTATTTCATTAATTATAGCGTTCTTTCGTTTTAGCAACTCTTTTCTTTTTGCTTCCCTAATCTCAATTCCGACATCACCATTAATTACTTCCATTTGACTTTCAACTTTAAGTTTGTCTTCAATTAAAGAATCAAGCAATTCCGAGTAATCTGCACACTTATCTCCAGCAGTTACAAACGCAGTATTATATTTAATTTTGTCAATTTGTGTAGAATTTATTTTATCTAGCAATTTACTTTCTTTTGCAAGCGACTTATTAATGTTTGCTATTTCATTTTTTACCTGTAATTGAACAACATTTAAATCGGATAATCTTGCCCCTCTCTTATTTAACAACTTTGAGCACTTTGCTATAATTTCTTTGTCCAACCTTGTAATTTCTTTTTCATTTTCTGAAATTTCTGCTTTATGATTTGATATACTTTGCTCGTGTTTTGCTATCGCATAAAGTTCGTCGACACGTCTTTGATTATATTTATCTAGACCATCTTTTGCAGTTTCTAATTGTTGTTCAACAACAACAGAACTTAATTTTGCTATTACGTTTTTAGTCATTATTTCAGCATTACAAATTGGGCAAATATCGCCAACCTTGTAATTATCTGTAAACTCGGCAACCGCATTTTTGCTTGCGACATCAAGTCTAGTTTTAATAATGTTATCAAAATTAACTTTTGCTTGATTTAATTCATTTACATGACTAACATAGGTCTTATATTTTATTGCCTTTTCACTTTCAAGCTCACTAATTAATGCCCTTCTTCTGTCATTATCTGCTTTTAATGATTCAATTTTTGACTGCAAATTCACGATATACTCTTCGGTAATATTTAACTTGTTTAAAAGCGACATTTTCTTATAAAGTTCATCTTTTATTGTTGAATCATCAATTTTAATTTCATCATTGCCGTGAGCAATTTCGAGCCTTAAAGTATATAAATCTTTCTTTGCTTCTTCTTCTTTAGCAATTGTTTCATTTATCTTTTCTGTGGCTCTTGCCTTCATATTAAGGGCTTTGTTAATTTTCACGTCTAAAAATTTGATATGATTTTCGACAAATTTTCTATGTCTTTCTAAAAGTCTATAGCCAACCACATCATCATATTGAGCCAATTCGTCATCAATAGAATCTCTTTCTGCAACTTTTTCTTCGTATGCCTTTTGATGATTTTGTAATAAATTTTCAGAAGTGTATTTTTCTTGTAAAACTTTTGCCTTTTGTAATTCAACACCTTCACTTTTCTGCATTAAATTAGTTTGTAATGTTTTCAACTTCCCAAGTTTAATTGAGTCATTTTTTGCATTTTCTAATCCGATATGCTTGTCCAATAAAATCTTTATAGTTGACTCCAACACTTCAACTCTATGTTTATTATCTTCAATAACACCACCAAGGTTTATTCTTTCGCCATCAACAATTTCTTGAAGTTCTTTTATTTTTACTTCGTCTTCGTTAATTGAAGTCCCTAAATCTGCAACCGTTTCAATCAGAGATGCACAATCGTTTATCTTCTTAGCCCTTGATATTCTCAGTCTTTTATCCGCAATGCCTACACCCTCAGATAAAACATTTGAAAGCATTGAAGTAACTTTATCATATTCGACTTGCAAAACAGCCAAATCTTCTTCTTCTCTTATAGTTTTTTCATAATTAGCCAAAAGTCCTTCATCTTCTGTAATTTCATTTTTCAACTTGTTATATGTATCTGTTAAATCGTCAATTTCGTCTTGATTTATTCCTGCGTAGACTTCCATTTGACTTGTTATTGCAGTAAGTTCATTTTTTCTTTCTGCAATTCTTCTTTTCACCTTTTCGGCAATTTCTTCACCATATTTATTCAAGTCAAAAATTCCGCCAACTATTGCGATTCTTTCATTTGGCCTTGCTTTTAAAAAGCCCGCAAACTCTCCTTGTGGCAATGCAATACATTTTGCAAACTCGTTTGCATTTAATCCAATCAATTGAGTTAAAAACAAATCAACTTTACTTACACCTTCCACAACTTGCGTTTTTGTAAGTCCAGAGCAATCAAAAACTTGCGCCTTTTGAAGAGCGTCCCCATCTTTGTTTATATTAAAAGTTCTCTCGACCTCGTATACTTTGTTCTTGCCTTTTTCTATGCAAGAAAAAGAGAAATCAACTTTTGCTTTCTTCGCTTTTAAGTTGATAAAATCGGACTTGGATTTACTTCTCCACACATCGCCATACAACGCCAAAACTATTGCATCTAATACCGTTGATTTCCCTGAGCCCGTTGGTCCAAATATGCCAAACATTTTATTTCCGCTAATGTTTTCAAAATCAAATACTTGTTTGTCAATAAAACTGTGTATTCCTTGTATTTCAAGTTTAATTGGTTTCACTTGCATCACCCTCCATTAATTCAACAAATAATTCTGTCAATTCGTTTTGAGGTTCAACACACTTCTTTGTTTTATAGAAGTTGACAAATAAATCTTTTGCTGATAATTTATCACGGTTTGATATGTAAACTTTGTCGTCGCTTTCAAGATTTGTCAATTTAAGTTTGACTTGCAAAACACAAGGAAAATTTTCTTTCAACTCTTTAATTTGCATTGATGATAACGGTTTATCTTGAACAATAGTCAACTCAACAATATCTTCGGACGAAAAGTAATCCAATCTTGCTTTAACATCTTCAATCCCATTTGCGATAACCTTTTGCATTTTTACAGGAGTTTTTAATTCTATTTGCTTAACCGATTCAAGCTTTCCACCAACAGACGTTACAATATTAACAGAGGTACTCCTTTGTATATATGAATAACGAATTGGTGCACCTGAATAACACATAGAATCTGTAATAAATTGACAAGAATGAATATGTCCAAGAGCGTAATAATCCGCCTTTGGCAAGTCACTCTTTTTTACCACACCTGCTTCACTGATTTTAATCGTACGAAATTCGTCATCTTCTTCGGTTTCAGAACCTACAAGTGTCAAGTGCGTCGCCAAGACATTGAATGCATTTCTTTTAAACCCGGCAGACACAAGCTTCGCCCATTCTTTTACTTTCTCGCTATATGTTTCAGCTTCTGTTTTGTGATTTAAACGATAATCAACAGGATAAGGCAAAATTCCAACAACTGTTTTTTCAAGTTCTTGTCCTTCTCCTTTTGTTAATACAATATAACCCTCTCCAACTTCTGAAACTTTGATTAAAGAGTTTTCCGACGTCTCAACATCAATTTTAAAATCTCCGGCAAGCACAATGTTATGTTTTTTTGCGAAATGACGATTTGCCGACAATCTTTTAGGGTCGTCATGATTTCCAGCAAGCACAATTACCATTCGGTTATTATTAGCCGAAAGTTTTTCAATTGTGTTAAAAAACAATTCTTCTGCTTCACTTGTTGGAACAGCATTGTCATAAACATCGCCAGAAACAATTACGACATCGACCTGATTTTCGTCAGCAACCATAACAATTTCTTCCATAACACGAGTTTGTTCTTCAATGCGATTTCTTCTGTCGGTTTTAGCACCTAAATGCCAATCCGATGTGTGTAAAATTTTCAAAATCCTATTCTCCCTATTTTTTTCTAATTTCTTGAAATGACTTGAATAATTCTTCAATTAATGCTATCATTATATAAAAAAAATAAAAATTATGCAAACAATTTTGGGGTATAATTATGTCTTTATGTAGTTATTCAAGCGACACCCATTCAGGGTCGTTTTTAGTAATTGAAAATAGTTTCATAAATGAATATCTTCCACTTGCACCTGACGGCTGTTTGAAGGTGTATTTTTATGGTCTTTATTTATGCACGAATCCTGAATCTTTACAAAATACACTGCAAAATATTTGCCATGTTTTAAATATGGACGCAAGCGAAGTCAAAGATGCCTTCGAATATTGGCAAGCCGAAGGACTTGTACAACTAATTGAAACCGGTATAAACAACGAACTATCTGTAAAATTTTTACCTGTTCAAAAGCGTGTTGGAAACACAAAAAGACGACAAGACAAATACTCAACTTTTAACAGTAAGTTGCAAGGTATAATTAAAGGCAGAATGATAACACCTAGCGAATACAACGAATATTACACGTTAATTGAAGCAATGCATTTAGACGAAGATGCCCTTTTATTAATCGCTGAATATTGCGTAAATTTGAAAAATGACAATGTCGGTTATCCATATATCTTAACCGTAGCAAACTCTTTTATCAAACAAGGTCTTACCACAACAGAGCTTGTTCAAAGTAAACTTGACGAACATAAAGAAATTACTCCTGAACTCCAAGACATTGTAAAAACTTTTGGCAAAAAATCAGCCGTTACAATTGACGACAGGAACAATTATATAAAATGGATTAACATATATGGTTTTTCACATGGGACTGTTAAAGAAGTAGCAAAAACGATTAAGGGCAAATCCCCATCAATTGCTTTACTTGATGCAATCTTGACAAGTTATTATAAATTGAAGTTGTTTTCAATAAAAGAAATTGAAGAATATAATAAAAGTCGTGATAGCTACCTTACTCTTGCAAAAGATATAACCCACACACTGGGTCAACGTTATGACAATTTAGATACTATTATAGAAAACTACATCACTGATTGGATTTCAAAAGGTTACGATGAAGACACATTGCGAACAATTGCAAAATATTGTTTAAAATCATCAACAAAAACCGTCGAAGGAATGAATAAAACAATTCTTAGATTTTATAAACTTGGGCTTACAAGTTTACAGGCCATTAATCAGTATATGGAAGAAATCGTGTCTGTTGATGAACAAATTCAAGAAATTCTTGACAAACTTAACATTTTACGTAATGTTAATAGTTGGGATAGAGATACATACAGAACTTGGACACACACTTGGAAAATTCCAACAGAGATTATTGACTATGTAGTAGATATGTCAAAAGAGAAGTCGCAGCCAATCCAATATATCAATAAACTACTATCAAATCTGTATGAGGCAAAAATCATCACCCTACCAGAAGCAAAAACATTCCTAGCTTCTTGCGATAAACCAAAATCAATAGAGAAACAAACAAAACTTGCAAACGAAAGAGATTTTTCACAAAAGGATTTCGACGCTATGTTTGACAGTCTTGATAATATTGACATTGAGATATAGGAGGACAATTCTATGAAAACAAAAAAAGAAATTGAAAATGAATTACGCCTTCACTTCGCAAACAAACAAAAAGAAGCCGAACTAAAGACTTCTAGAATTATTGATTTAGCTAGAAACAACGAAGAATTTGATAGCAATTATAAAAGACTTAATGAATTAAATTACTTGATTGCTAAAAAAAAGTATGGTAAAATTGATTGTTCTCAAGAAGAGAAAGAACAATTAAAGTTACTAAAAGCACAAAAAAAACTGTTTTCTACACTTGGAATAGACAGTTCAGAAATGCAACTCAAATATGACTGTTCATTTTGCAACGACAGCGGCTTTATTGAAAATAATCCTTGTGTCTGTTATAAAAGAGAATTTTCAAAAAGGCTTTTGATTGAAAGCGGTATAAATTATAATGCCCTTAAAAAAATTGAAGAATTTGACCCTTCAATATGCAAAGCTGACGACCTAGAACATAAAAAAATGCTTGAAAAACTTTTTACGTTTATTAAAACTTACTCATCATCTTTCCCAAAAGTTAAAAGCGACCTTATTTTTTTAACCGGAAACACCGGCACGGGTAAAACTTTTGCAAGCGAAGTTATTGCTAGCGAACTTATAAAAAGATGTTTTTATGTTAATATTATTACAGCTTTTCAAATGAATAATATTTTTCTAGATTACCATAAAGACTATGATAAAAGTACTTCGAGCAAACTATCACCACTACTTGATGTAGACCTTTTGGTAATAGACGACCTTGGAACAGAACCGATTTTTAGAAATGTTACAAAAGAATATCTTTATTTAATAATTTCTGAAAGACTAAGACATCACAAAAAAACAATAATAACAACAAATCTTACCCCTAACGAATTTATTGATAAATACGGAGAAAGAATCTATAGCAGAGTTTTTGACAAATCTAAATCTATTGCAATAAATTTAAGGGGTGAAGATTTAAGAACTGACAACAAATTTACAAATAAATAATGGAGAAAATTATGAACGAAAACAAAATTAGAAACATTGCAATAATAGCACACGTTGACCATGGCAAAACAAGCCTTGTCAATGAAATGCTAAAACAAGGCGGAGCATTCCGTGAAAATCAAGAAGTAGAAGACAGGGTTATGGATAACAATGCATTAGAGCGTGAACGAGGTATTACTATCCTATCTAAAAATGCTTCATTTACCTATAAAGATACAAAAATTAATGTAGTTGACACCCCGGGTCACGCAGATTTTGGCGGAGAAGTTGAACGTGTACTTAAAATGGTTGACGGAGTACTTTTAGTTGTTGATGCATACGAAGGACCAATGCCTCAAACAAGATTTGTACTACAAAAGGCTCTTGAATTGAATTTGAAAGTAATAGTTGTAATTAACAAAATTGATAGAAAAGATGCTAGAATTGATGAAGTAAAAGATGAAGTTCTTGAATTGTTAATGGATTTAGAAGCAAGTGACGAGCAACTTGACAGCCCATTTGTATATGCATCTGCAAGGAGCGGAATTTCATCAACAGATATGAATACAATCGGAACAGATTTCATTCCTCTTTTCGAAACAATACTTTCACACATCCCTGCTCCATCAGGAGACTCAAGCAGGCAATTCAATATGCTTATAAGTTCAGTTGAACAAAACGACTTCCTTGGGAAACTCGCCGTCGGCAAAATTGAACATGGTGTTATTAACGTCAACGATAACGTTGCTGTATCAAACTACTTTGACGAAAACAAACAATTAAAATTTAAAGTACAAAACCTATTTGTTTACAGCGGATTAAAAAGAATCCCAGTAAAGAGTGCAAGCGCCGGTGAAATCGTATGTATTGCAGGCTCTGACGATGTTACAATTGGAGATTCATTAAGCGATGTAAATAATATTAATACTATTCCTTTTGTAAAAATAAGCGAACCTAGCGTGGAAATGATATTCTCAGTTAATTCTAGCCCATTTGCTGGTCGTGAAGGAAAATTCTGCACAAGCAGACATTTGCGTGAAAGACTTTACAAAGAAGCTGTAAAAGATTTAAGTTTAAAAGTATTTGACACCGATTCAGCTGATAGTTTCAGAGTATTAGGCAGAGGCGAAATGCATATTTCAATATTAATTGAGAATATGCGTAGAGATGGCTATGAAATGCAAGTTAGCATGCCGAGAGTATTAATTAAAGAAATAGATGGCGTTAAGAGCGAACCTATTGAAGAAGTTTTAGTTGATGTCCCAGAAGATTCTGCCGGAACGGTCATCAACTCCCTATCATCAAGAAAGGGCGAATTATCTGGCATGACAACTAAAAATGGACGTGCAAAACTTACATTTGTAATACCAGCAAGAGGATTGTTTGGTTACAAATCTCAATTCCTAACCGAAACTCGTGGTGAAGGTATTATGAATAGCAACTTCAAAGAATACCAACCATATAAAGGAACCATTGTAAGAAGAAATATTGGTGCTTTGGTCGCCTTTGAAGAAGGTGAAGCCGTACAATATGGACTTTACAATATCCAAGAACGTGGAAAATTAATCGTTGTTCCCGGAGATAAAGTATATGGCGGAATGGTTGTTGGCTTCAACCCTAAGGGTGACGACATAATCGTTAACGTTTGTAAGAAAAAACATTTAACTAATACAAGATCTAGTTCAAGCGATGAAGCATTAAGACTTGAACCAGTCAAAAAGCCAACACTTGAAGAATTTATTGAATACCTAGACGAAGATGAACTTCTTGAAATAACTCCTGCAAGTTTAAGAATGAGAAAAACAATTTTAGACCATACAGTTCGTGGAAGAATGGACTTCAAGAGAAAACAAGAAATGTAAATAAAAAGTACAAGCAAATATGCTTGTACTTTTTTTATATCTCAGACGCCGAGAAACCCTCTTCTTCTATTAACTTTTGAAGATTTTCATAATTGTCATTGTTGATGCTTAGTCTTGACGTTCGTGCAAAATTTTGTATTGCAAGCATAAAGGCGTTAACAAAACGTTCTTTTTCTTCTTCGCCAAAATTCATCTTTAAGTCTACTGAAGGATTACAACCCGTCCTTTGATAATAAAGCAAACAAGGAAGCCCTGTATTAAAATATTCTTCCAAAAGGGATAATAATTCATTTAAGGTTTGTAAAGACTCTCTATTCCCCATCTCATTTCTCATTATGTAGAACTGAGATTCTATCCAATCTTCTTTATCTGAATTATTAATTAGCCCATCTCTTTGTATTCCAATACCACCTAATTTTTTTGGTGCTGTTGAAATCAACCAATCTCTATTCAGTGCATCTTCTAATATTTGCATTTTCGCCGTAGCTTTTAAACCTAATATATAATCATCAAACTTTAAATGCTCTTGCCTCTTTAATTCATTCAAATATTTTGCAAAATTGATTCTTGCCCCATTTGTAGAACCGTTCCAATTTTTGCCAAAACGATATATACACTTACTGTATGCTTTTCTGTACTCATCCAAAAATTCTCTTGAATATTCAAACTCTGACCCCCAAAGTTTATTCGAAGTTCTGTAGGGCATTGCATAAAACCTTGGGATAGACGGAGGTATTCTTCGTCCTGCAATACACCTAAAATTAGTCAAATAATAACTTTGATCTTGACTATAGTGGTAAGTTAAAAAGGCTGACAATAGTTGTAAATCATCACTGGTTAAAAATTTTGCACGCAAAGATCCTTTGGCTAATACGCTATATATTGCTGCCAAATGGTTATTGTTTATACACACTTGCGGACGCCCATACGGAACTGCCATGATTACACCCCCACCCAAAAGTATGTATATTATAACATATAAACAAAAATTTTTCAATAGTTTTAAGAATTATTCACTTTGACCACGTTTTAACGCAATATAATCATCAATTCGAGATTCCAATTCACCTAACTTCGCTTCATCTAGTTTTTTTTGTAAAAATTTTAATTTTGATTTCATTTGATATCTCCATCTAATTCTCATAAATAGTTTCAGCATTATTAAATTATTTATGTAAAATAATAAAACTTGACTTAAACTTAGCAAATTGATACAATATAGTTAATATAAGGAGTTTTAAATGTATTTTAGTAAAGAGTTAAAAAATATAGATAAAGAAATTATAAAAACCAAAAGCATTTATGATGATGAAAAAGAAGTAACAATAAACATAAAAGCATCATCTGATGACCAAATATTTTCATCATATAACTACGACAATAAAACATCTATAAATTCTGAATTGTCAAACTATTTATGGGAAAATGCGAAATTGGCACCAGTTTATAAAAAGTTAAAATTGCAATTCTTTTGTCGTGAACAACTAAACGAAAATGAAGTAAAACAAGCCATTCAATCTCACTATCGACGCGAATATATTGAATTAAAACAAGAATTAAAAAACTCAAGATTGTTTTCTTTTATTTGTTTGACGCTTGGCATTTTGTCAATAATATCACTACTCATACTTAATAATCTAAATGCGAACTATATAATAAGAACTATAACAGAAATTTCTTCGTGGATGTTTGTTTGGGAATCCGTTGATAGTTTTTTCTTAAAAGGTACATCAATCAAACAAAAATGTATTGCATTAATGAGATTATTTTCGGCTGAAATTATAATATATACAAACAATTTTGAGAACACTAATAATAATCAAGTATTGATAGGAGAAATAAATGAAGATAGAGCTTAATCCAGACAAGAAAGTAGCAGAAACTATTCAAGAAGGACTGAAACGTACAAGCGGCTATTGTCCTTGTAGACTTGAAAGAATTCCAGAGAATAAATGTATGTGTGAAGAATTTAAAAAACAAATTGCAGACCCTAATTTTGAAGGCTTTTGTCATTGCATGTTATATTATAAGCATAAATAAAGGAGATTAAAAAATGAGTGAAATTAATGTTAATAAAGAGAATTTTGAAAGTATTGTACTTAATAACAACAAGTATGTTTTAGTTGACTTTTGGGCTCCTTGGTGTGGACCATGTATGATGCTTTCTCCAATACTTGAAGAGATAGCCGAACAATACGACGACAAACTAGATATTGCAAAAATCAATGTGGATAACAACGATGAACTTGCAATGAGATATGGAATCTCAAGCATTCCTACTATTATTTTGTTTAAAAATGGACAAGCGTTAAACACGTCTGTCGGATACAAGTCAAAAGCTGATTTGTTAACCCACTTCCAATTGAACAATTTGTAAAATAAAAACCGAATTGAAATTTTTCAATTCGGTTTTATTTTTAATTTGTCATCCCTAAACATTCTGCATCTAAAACACATTCCCCACTTTCTGCAAATGCATAAATTTCTTCATTTGTTGCTTTTCTGAACCTTGGTTCAACTATTTCACCATTAACTCCAAGAATATTATCTGCAAATGATTCAACTGGTCTTGCATAAAATTTCCCATTGTTTAACCCTTGATAAACAATCAATTGTTCTTCTCTGTCTGAATGTTTTGCATTACATATTACATAAACAAAGCCACCTTTGTAATGCCTGTAAACTCCCTTTTCTATTTCTTGCATAATACCCCCTTTACTTATTAAAGATTTAAATTTAATTAAAGCGACTAGCATACCTAGTCGCTTTAATTTTGGAGCTGTTAACCGGACTTGAACCGGTGACCTCCGCCTTACCAAGGCGGTGCACTACCGACTGTGCTATAACAGCATTAAGCCCCAATTTAATGGGGCATTCATCATTTGTATGGTTATAAGTTCCCTTACAACGATATTATTATAATATATGTTAATAGTTTTGTCAATTACTAATTTACATTAACTTTCGCTATTTTTTCTTACATAAAATATGAATTCTTCCAGCATTTTCCAAATCTTCAATAGGTTCAAGATTTACATCAACATATTGCAAATCTACGAACCCTGCCTTCTCTAATGCCTTTACAATTTGTTCGGTTGGGAAACTTGTTTCAATCATTGTATCAGCCGTCTTTCTGTATAATGTTTCAGATTCACGAATATAATACACTTCATCCATTACACAAGCATCATATTGACGTTTTACACTTTGCACATAATCGAGAGTATAATCTTGTTCAAATGATACAAAATCCCATTCTTTCATTTTCTTATCTGTATAGAAGTCAAAAATAAACATTCCTTCATTTTCCAAGTGTTTATAAACAACATCAAAGAAAGTTTCCCAATCTACGAACTTTAAAAACATATTGATTACGTCGTGGTTGCAAGTTACTAAATCAAACTTACGTTTTAAATCAAATTTGTATAAGTCTTTAATTTTAATAAATTCAATATCTTTAAACTTACTTCTTACAAGTTGTAAGTATCCTTCTGCATTATCTACGCCAACACAAGTTTTAACAAAGTTTGACATAACATTTAAAAACTCACCAGAACCTGAACAAACATCAAGGACACTGTTTACAACCTTGTTTTCTGCTTCAAACTTTTTCTTTAAATTGTTTGCAAGTTTAAATGAAAGGTATCCCTGCCTTCTGCTCCACGCCTCAGCATACCAAACGTCAAAATTAAACTTAGCCCCTATCTCCTTTAGTTTCTTTTCATTCTCTTTTGCAATAGCCATTTCTTTATCCATACTTCTCTCCATACCGACAAGTTTATATAATAAGTATAATTAATATTTAGCCAACTGTCAAATGTTTATTATTGACTTCAAAAATTTAATATTCACCGCAATTGTTTTAATTCTAAAATTTTAACGATTTTAGTTAGTTCGAGCACAAGAATCAACACTTCTACAACTAAAAATATAATATCACGGCCAAAACAAGCCTTTTTCGCCACAGCACATCCTCACAGAGTGTTTATTCAATTACAACCACAACATTGTAGATAGTGCATATTATTTTATTTGAAAGCATAAAAATGTGCGGGTTGTATCGCACATTTTTCTACATATCTTTTCTGTCATCAATCGCTTTTGAAAGAGTAACTTCGTCAGTAAATTCAATATCTGAACCCATCGAAACACCTTGAGCCAGTCTTGTAACTTTTACACCTAAAGGTTTTAAAAGTCTTGCGATGTACATAGCCGTCGCCTCTCCCTCAACGTCAGTGTTGGTTGCCATAATTACCTCTTTAATGTTTTCAACGGAGACCCTCTTTAAAAGTTCATTTATTCTTATTTCGTCAGGCCCCCTGCCATTAAGCGGGCTTATTGTTCCATGTAATACGTGATAACCAATAGTTGTGCCTTTAACTTTTTCAATAACATTTACATCCTTTGGGTCAGCAACAACACACACTATTTCACTTTTAAAATTATCACAATGGTAACAAGGGTCTACATCGGTATAATTTCCACAAATTGAACAAAATTTAACCTGTTCTTTAATGTTCAAAATGCATTCTGCAAACTCCTTCGCTTCTTCCTTGTCCATATTTATAATGTGATAAGCATATCTTGCAGCGGTTTTATTCCCAACTCCTGGAAGCTTAGAAAAACTGTTGATGAGTTTTCCAATAGGTTCTATGTAATTTGCCAATTTACATTAATCCTCCAAACTTTCCCATTTTCTCATTTTTGATTTTTTCTATCTTTGCCGATGCATCATTAATTGCTACAACAATTAAATCTTCCAGCATTTCTACATCATCAGGGTCTACAATATCAGGGTTAATATTTAAAGACAAAACATCTTTATTCCCATTCATTGTAACAGTTACTAGACCATTTGAAGCACTTCCTTCAACCTCGCTTTCTTCTACTTCTTTTTGTGCTTGCATAGCCTCTTCTTGCATTTTTTGTGCTTGACGCATCAACGCTTGCATATTAGGTTGTCCACCACCAAATCTACCAAAATTTCCCATATTAAATTCTCCTTTAATCTTCTTTTATTTTTAATTTATGACCTACTACAATCTTTAATTTTTCTATTAGTTGCTCAGTTTCATCTTCAATAATTTCAATTTTTAATTTTATATTGTTCTCATTGAAAAATCCATCTAAAATCTGTTTGTTCTTTATTTCTTCCAGCGATTTAACAAGAGGGTTTTCTGTAACAGATATTTTAAAAACTCCATTCTCTAATGAAATACCTTTTGTGTCTGAAAGTGCTGAATAGATTAACATTTCTGAACTAGCCCTTAAATATTTTAAAAGTTCACCATATAGCGATTGTGCTGTTTGCTCTTTTTTTGTAGATGCTGACTGCCTACCGGCTAATATTTGGCTTATTTTTTTTTTATCTTCAAGCGGTGCTTGAAGTTTTTTCTCTAATGCCTCTATTCTTTCCTCTAATGTTATTGCGTTCATTGCTTTAATAACACTTGTTTCTAAAACAATTTTAGGTTGAACACTGTATCTTAATTCTTGTTCTACCATACTCAATTCTTCGATTGCTCGAACTATTACAGTATAATTTTCTTTTACAGCCTGCTTCTGCATTTTTTCAAATACATCTTTTGGCACAACTACCATTTCTTTTGATTTCTCAGGCAATGTCATAATTACAAGCAAGTCTCTAAAATACGAAATCAAATCTTTACTTAATACTAATGGAGGCTTCCCCTCAGATAAAAGTTTATCCAATTCAGACAAAACTTTTCCCATATCTTTATTTAGCACACCTTCAGCAATTTCAAATAGTTGTTCTTTTTCAATTGCCCCAATCACGTTTACAACACTATCATAAGTCAAGTTGTCATTTGAATACGAAATAACCATATCTGCAACAGAAAGTGCGTCACGAACGCTACCCTCTCCCGCTCTTGCGATTAACTGAACGGCTTTATCATCATATTTAATATTACTATCATCAAATATCTTTTTTAAAAGTGTTGAAATTTTATCTGTCGCAACCAACTTAAAATCAAATCTCATACATCTTGAAAGAATTGTCGCCGGTAGTTTATGCACTTCTGTCGTGGCTAAAATAAATACAACATATTTAGGCGGTTCTTCCAAAGTTTTCAACAAAGCATTAAACGCTGATGTACTAAGCATATGAACTTCATCGATGATAAATACTTTATATTTACTATTAACTGGCGGATATTTAACCAATTCTCGAAGCTCACGGATTTCGTCTACACCGTTATTACTTGCGGCATCGATTTCTAAAATATCTAAATTTTGCTCGGTCTTCCCAAGACAATTACTACAATTACCACAAGGGCAACCATTCTCTGTATTTTCACAATTAATGCTTCTTGCAAAAATCTTAGCCGTTGTTGTTTTTCCTGTCCCACGACTTCCACAAAATAAATATGCATGCCCAATTTTGTCAGAAGCTATTTGATTTATCAATGTTTTTGTAATATGGTCTTGATCAATCACTTCATCAAATGTTTTTGGCCTATACTTTCTATAAAGTGCTAAATAACTCATTTAATTTTTACCTTTAATTTTATTTTTTATTCTTTGCAATGTATTATCTATACTTTTGGCGGTTTTGTCAAGTTTCTCTGCAATCTCTGACTGTTTTAAACCTTCTAAATATAAATTTAAAACATCTTTTTCAAAAGATGAAAGATTAATACTTATTGAAGATGCTGTTTCTTCTTTTTCAAACAAATCCATAACAATCTCTTCTGGTGTGAGCGAGTGAATTAATTCCATACCACTTTCACCAAACGATTCAACATCTTCAGCTGAAAGAGAAATCGAATTATTTAATGCCATATTTTTTTTGCTGTTCGCCTTTTTGATGGCGTCTAAAATTTGACGCTTCGCACACATTAAAACAAACGCTTTAAAGGCATCGCTATCTATGCTTCCACGGCTTTCATCATATTTCTCAATCCCATCAACAAGTCCAATTAAACCCTCTTGACATAAATCGTCAGAACTTCCACCTGCAATGAAAAACTTTTGAGCAATCTTTCTTACCTCTGGCAAAAGTTCTTCTATAATACATTCCATTTTATCATTAGATAATTTCATTGGTTATTTCCCCAAATTATTTCTTTGCCTTACCGCCTCATAAACAACAATACCTGTACTAACTGATGCGTTCAACGAATTTATGTGTCCAAACATAGGGATAGAAACTACTCCGTCAGCCAATTTTTTTGTTAGTTTGCTTACTCCAAACCCTTCCGATCCAACAACCAAAGCAATATCTCCAGTTAAGTTTGTTTTATACATCTCATTTCCGTCCATATCGGCAACAAAAACAAAAACACCCATTTCTTTTAATTTTTTAATTTCATCATTAATATTTGTTACCCTTGCCACCTTAACTCTTGAAACAGCACCAGCTGAAACTTTTGCGACTGTTTCATTTACAGGAACCGCCCTATGCTTTGGAATAATAATTCCAGACACCCCTGCACATTCTGCAACTCTTAGTATACTTCCTAAATTATGGGGGTCTTCAATACCGTCTAAAATAAGCAATAGTAAATTTTCGCCTTTGCTTTTCGCCTCATTAATGATATCGGCCACATCTGAATAAACAAACTCACTTGTATACAAAATCACGCCTTGATGCTTTTTTGTAACTGATTGTTCATCTAAAATTTGCTTATTTGCATATTGAATTTTAACATTCCTTTTTTTGGCAAGCGAGATTAACTCTGCACACTCAACGCCGTTTTGTATTAACATCTTGTCAATTGTTGTTTCTGTTAAAAGAGCCTCCCTGCAAGCATTCTTTCCTTCAATCTTCATAAAAAATTACTCCCAACACTTATTTAAAATATATTCTAATCTGTCATATTCTTCAATTAAATACAAATATCCAATCAACGCCTCAAACGCCGTAGCGTGGCGATATTCTTCGATTGAAAAGTTTTTAGCTTTGCTATGAATATTAGAGTTTCTGCCCCTGTGAACAATATCCAATTCTTCTTCTGTCAATTCATCAATAATTTTAAACAACAACTCTCTTTGGGAGTGTGCATTTACCAATTTACTTGAATCAGAATTTAGACTGTTTACCTTGGATTTGTTCAAATTCAACTTTTCTGTTTTAACATAGAAAGAAAAAAATGCGTCACCAACAAAAGCTAAAACCAAAGGGTTTAACTGCCTTGCATCCATCTTAGAATAGTTTGTTTTAAAAATGTTTTTCAATGTATTCATAACGATTATGATTATATCAAAAAACAAACAAAATTGCAACAATAATTGTAAACTAAAAAGACCTTTGAATTTCAAAGGTCTTTTAATATGCTATCTTTCAATTCCGTATGATTTTTTTAATATTTTTTAAACTCATTTATCGTACTAATCAACAGATTCCAGAATAATATTCGATTATATAACAATGCTATCAAAAATACAAAGACGTTTTGTTTTTGACGTTTTGTTTTTATTGTATATTAAATTTATTTTCTAATAACTTCATAGTTAAACCACTTTTCTTGAAACTCAATTAAGACACTTATTTGCTCATCTGTGTAATTTCTGCCATCTTCCATAACAACAAGTTTATCATCATTATCATTAGTCCTTCGTATTATTGCAATAACTCTACCATTAAATTTATCTAGTGGCCTATGTTCACCTAACACATATACATCTAATTCTTCCCCATCGCCTGAGATCGTTCCTTCAATATATCCATAATTTACCGGATATATAAACCCATGTTTTGGATGCCTTGACCCCATCGGTCTATCCATTGTTACAGTTACAATTTGATTTAAAAAATCTTCACTTCTCACTACTATAATCACCTTCCTTTTGTATTATTATATATTAACTTTACTTAAAATCAAAGCGCTAATTTAACTTGTTAATAAATTTTATTACATACAGCGTATAGTCCACGCATATATTTAACTAGGTAGAGTTATGATTAAAGTTTTAAAATTAAAATATATCATTATAGTTATCACAGCTATTGCTCTAATGTTTTCAATTACAGCATTTTCAACCAACGGATTTTTAGTAAGCAAAGCAAGTCCATCACTTGGACTTACCATTGTTCTAGACGCAGGGCACGGTGGTGTTGACCCTGGGTCTGTCGGAAGAAAAACTAAGGTTACCGAAAGCGAATTAAACCTAAAAATCACATTAAAGCTTTCAGAATATTTAAAAGCTGGTGGATTTAATGTGGTTCTTACAAGAACAAATGCCGATGGGCTTTATGGAGTGTATTCAAAAGACTATAAAAAACGAGATATGCTTGCCAGAAAAGAAAAAATTGTTGAAGTGAATGCTGACCTTGTAATTTCTATTCATATGAATAGTTTTACAAACTCTGCTTATCGTGGAGCACAAGTTTTTTATAACTCTAACAATCCTGAATCCGAAAGTATTGCGTCTTCTGTACAGCAAATATTTGCTTCGTCCCTCCCAGAAAGCAACAAAGGGATTTCAATTGGCGATTATTACATTTTAAAATGTACGAATATTCCAACTATTCTTTGTGAATGCGGATATTTATCCAACCCAGACGACGAAGTATTATTAATCGACGACGCCTACCAAGATAAACTCGCCTATTCTATTTATAAAGGAGTTGTAATTTACCTAAATGTCGGAAATCACAAAGTGTAATACAATACCGTTTGTTTTTTTGATTAAATAATTATCAAAAGCTTAAAAGCAAGTCAAAATACTGACCTGCTTTTAATTTTTATTTCATTTCATTATTATCACTAAAATTTGATGACTTGATAAATTTTTCATTTAAACTTTTAATCTTTTTTATAAATTCTTTGTCTTTAACTATTGTTGAAATAAGTATCTGAAAAAATCTTTCTTGTTCTTCTTTACTAAGTTTTGCTATTCCAACATCATATTGTGTGCACATCAATCGCATTAAAATTTCTTCTATATCTTCAAAAACAAACACAGAAGAATCCTCTGCGTCTATTTTTAAAAGTCGACTAGTAACAGATAAAACCCCTGATCCCAAAGTACCAACAACGCCAGCATATATCTCATTAGCATCATTACTATATATACTGTTCATTGTTAAACCCATACAAAATAACGCCAAGTTTGCACCAATAGCCTGAACAATCTTGTGAATTCTTATTTGTCCTTTAAGCTCAATAAATTTTGCCAAATTACTTGTTAAGTCAATATTGTCCTCAACCATCTCGTCTAAAACTTGCAAAGTCCTAGCCATACACCTAATTTCTTTCAAATAATTATCTTCCATAACTCCCCCGAATATTTTGAAGATTTTATAACATTTTTATTATACCACAACTTCTGTATTTGTCAATACGCACACTAAAATTATCACAATTTGTGATAAATCTTGTACACTGATTCAGCTTTTTTTATTTTTTTAATATAGTTTTTTGTTTCATTTATTTCTATATCTTCAATATTAAATACACCTCCGCTTTTAGACAAAAAGTTATACAATCTCCCCTCTCCTGCGTTATATGCAAAAAGAACTTTTTCATATGTATCAAACTTGTTACTTAAATATCTTAAGTAATAACACCCAAACATTATATTAACATCTGAATTAAATAGTGAATTGATACTAAAATTTTCAATATCTAATTCGTCTGCAATAAATTCAGCAGTTGACGGCATAAGTTGCATAAGTCCAATAGCCCCTCTTGACGAAATTGCAAATCTATTAAAGCCACTTTCAATATTAACAATTGCCAAAACTAGTGAAGACTCTAATTGAAATTCTTCTGAATAACGATTTATGCTGTCAATATAGCACACAGGGTAAAATAATTTAATTAACGCAACTATTGTTATAATTGTAAAAATTATTCCACTTAACGCAAAAGACAATATGTAATTAATCTTATCATTCAAAAAAGATACACTTCTCATAATTTAAGTGTATCCTTTCATTTATTATTTTATTCCAAATTAGTGCCCTTCACTCCATCTGTAACTTATAGTACTATCCACCACTAAAGGCACTAACATTTTATAGGCATTTTCCATTTCTTGAACGATTAGTTTCTGAACGGCTTCGGCTTCAGCTTTTGGGGAATCAATTATCAATTCATCGTGTACTTGCATAATTAATCGTGCCTTATAACCACCCTTTTCAAGCATTTCTTCGATTCTAAGCATCGCAAGTTTAATTATGTCTGACGCACTGCCTTGCATTGGCATATTTTGAGAAGCTCTTTCGGCAGATTGACGAACCATAAAGTTAGAACTTGAGAGCTCAGACATTTTTCTGGTCCTTCCAAGAATTGTCATAACTCTGCCAGTATCTTTTGCTATATTTACAGAGTTCTGCATATATTTTTTAATCTTTGGATGAGCCATATAATAATTGTCAATATACTCCCTTGCTTCATACACTGGAATTTTCAAATCTCTTGCAAGTCCATACTCACTGATGCCATAGTTTACTCCAAAATTTACAACTTTTGCAAGTCTTCTCATATCTGGAGTTATAAGCATCTCCGGCAATCCAAAAACAGCCATTGCCGTATGTGTGTGAATATCTATGTTTTTTGCAAAAGCATCCAACAATCCTTCGTCTTCGCTTAAATGAGCTAAAACCCTTAATTCGATTTGGGAGTAGTCAGCATCAATTAAAACACTCTCTTTATCTTTTGCTACAAACATACTTCTTATTTCTCGACTTTCATCGCCCCTTATTGGTATATTTTGCAAATTAGGTTCAACTGACGACAATCTTCCAGTTGATGTAAGGGTCTGATTAAATGTGGTGTGAATACAATCATTTTTATCAAGTCTATCATACAAATTTTTAATAAATGAACTTTGAAATTTTGAAATTTTACGATATCTAATAATCAACGGAATTAATGGGTGCATATCTTCCATCGACTCCAAAACATCTGCCGCCGTTGACTTCTTTTTTGATGTTGACAATTTTAATTCGTCATATATAATCTCCGCAAGTTGCTTAGGAGAATTAATATTAAACTCATGTCCTACAACTTCATAAATTAATTTGGTTAATTCATTTATTTCACTGGAAAATTTTGAATCCAACTCTGATAGCCTTTCTCTATCTACCTTAAACCCTCTACACTCCATATTGTAAAGAACTTTTGAAAGAGGCAATTCAACCTCATAATATAGTTTTGCCATATTTAAATGTTCCAAGTCTTCCAGTGCCACAACCTTTGTTTCAATCAAAGATAAAGCAGGCAACTTTTCTAATCTTTCAAAATCGTCAGTTAACATCTTAAAGTCTGTTAAACTTTCACCCTTGATAAGATGTCTTGCAATCATACAATCAAAGACATTCCCTTCAATCTTTATATTTAATTTACCAAGGCTATGCCTTTCAAACTTGCTGTCAAACAACACTTTTTCGATTTGCTCGTTTTCAAATAACATTTTTAAACCAGCAACAATATCGCACTCATCAACACCTGCGTCAATTAAGTTTTCTTTTCTCTTTACTGAATAATCATCCTTCCCGTCAGACAAGTGCATTTCACCATTAAACTCGATATAGGCAATTTCTTTTAATCTGGACAATTCGTTTATTAAATTATAAAATTTATCATTACCTTCAATAATAATGGATTGCTTATCTAATGGAATTTTTTCGAATTTTTCTGCATCATTGACATCTGACACAAAAAACTCTTGTTTGTTTAATAACGAACGAAAAGCATTCTCTCTAAAAATCTGAACAACCTCAGCTGAAAATGGCAGTTGCACTTTTAAGTCTTCCAGCGAAAGCCCTAATTCAACGTCTGTTTTTATTTTTGCTAAATCGTAACTTATGTAAGCACTTCCCCTGCCATCAATCAACTTCTTTTTTAACGCACCCGATATATTTTCAATATTTTCGTAAATGCAATCTAAATTTTTATATTGTTGAACCAATGCAATTGCTGATTTTTCTCCAACCCCTTTAACACCTGGAATATTATCTGAAGTATCGCCTGCAAGAGCTTTAACAAAAACAAACTCACTTGGAGTAACGCCATAGACTTCTTGCATAGCCTTTTCGTCCATAACCTTTATATCTGTCAAACCCTTTCTGTTTAGATAAACAGTTGTTGTTTCATCAATAAGTTGAAAGGTATCCCTATCTCCTGTGATTATTATTGTTTCCTCACCAAAAGATTTTGCAAGACTTCCAACGATGTCATCGCCCTCAAAACCCTCTTTCTGCACCACCGCGATATTCATAGCCCTGAGCATTTTCTTTAATGGTTCAATTTGACCTCTAAGCTCGTCTGGCATTGGTTTTCTTGTTGCTTTGTAATCGGAAAACATTTCTGATCTAAATGTTTTTTTAGAAACATCAAACGCAACTGCCAAATGTGTCGGATTATATTCTTTTAATATTCTAAATAATTGGTTCGCAAAACCATATATTGCATTTGTATACTCACCCTTAGAATTCTTCATTGTTATAGGCAAAGCATAAAATTCTCTATATAAAATACTATTTCCGTCTAAAATAATCAATTTGTTTGACATAATAATCTCCATATTGTTTATTATTTTAGTATATCATAAATAATTCATTTTTTACAAATGATTTACAAAAGCAAAAAGACATCTGTTCATAAACAAATGTCTTTTTACAAAATTTCGACTATTCTTGACCAGATTCTGGTTCCTCATTTGGAATATCAATCTCTATTCCGCTTACAATTATTTCGATTGTTCTTGATTTTCCGTTAAATAAAGTATTAGATAATGTATAAACAGAATCCGTTGGATTTAATGTTATTTCAGTATTACCAATTTTGGCTTTAACAACAATATTGTCTGCCTTGTAATCAGCCAATGGAACTATCTTAAATAACAAATCTTCATTTTCGGTTACAAACTCTGTAAGTTCTGTGCTTTCGCCTTCTTCCACAACAGTCATTACTTTAAAGTTAGGAACTTCATCTTCAACTGCAGTCTTTGCAACAACTGAATATTTCGTTACAACACCACTTTCAATCTTGAATGTAATGTTTTGAGTTATATCATTTAGATTAATTTCGTAAACAAACTCAGAAGTTGTATTAGCGGTATATAATCTTAGTTGAGATGCTCCATTATTAAAGCTTATAACTGGTGGAATTACCAAACTTTGTTCATCCCTTTCCGCTGAGTATCCTTCTTTTAATCTAATCTTAATATACATAGAACCAGCTTGTGAATGTGCAATTCTATCAATTTTAGAACTATTTTGGTTACTTAAAACTTCAAACATTTCACTTTCATTAATTTTATACGAAATATTTAAGTCAAATGTTAGGTTGCCGTTAAGAGCCGAACCATTTATTGTGTAAGTTTGTTCTTCTGAATAATCTTGTGCTTCATTGTTTGAGCCGTCTGGATAAATTTGAGTAAAGGTTGAATTTGGAGCATCTGTTTTATAAAGTAGTTTAACTTTACCATTTACAATATAACCATCTGTCAATTTTAATTTAAATGTTAATGGTTCTCCATAAGTGATTTCATTAATTGGTTCTCCATAATTATTCACAATTGAGAATCCTGTTCCTATGTATGAAATACTTGGGTTGGTTGCTTCATATTGAGCTTCAAAGCTTCTATCTGTAGCACCCATTACGATTTGTGTTAAATCTGTATAAATTTCACCATAACTTCCATCTGCAAACTTTTCCTTCCAGCCAGTAAATTTAAAGAAGTCTGAATCTGTTGGATTTGAAATACCTGTTATGTTGTTGTCTGGTAAAAATTCTGCCGTTGTATATACTCCATATCCAGAATTTAAAGTATCTTTTGTATAAAATGTTGCAGTATACTTATTTGAACATCCATCAACTTTTATAATAACTCTTCCAGTTACTTGTTCTCTTTCTACTCTGTAGTTACCAAGTTCATCTGCGTTTAATGTTTGGAAATTCTCATACACATAATTACCATCTTCATCTTTAACATTGTATGAAACTGTCGCACCATCACGAAGCCTGTATGTTTCATTTGGTTCAATTGAGAATGTAAATGGATGATTAAATCTTGCATTCTTTACAACATCTCTTTCGCTATCGTTTTCGTTTAAATAAGAATGTGGTACTCTTATTGTAAATGATTCTTCAATGTGCTGAACGGTATTATATGTGCTAACATCATATTTGTCGTAGGTGTAACATTTAATATTGCTATCTATAACCGAAGTTGCTGTGATTTTAATATCGTCTGGACGATTTACACCGCCATTCCATTCTGTATAATGAATAGTAGCACTTCCTATTTTTGAAGGAACTATATATTTTTTAGTTGCTTCGTTGTATTCCAATTTGGAACTTCCACTTAAGCCATCAGAACCTTCAACATGTATCCACAAATCATACTCGCCAGCATCAAGCTTTCTTTCGATGCTTCCGATACCTTCATCTTGCATTACTTTGTTGGTATAAACACCAAATACTGTAACAGCGATTGTATCTCCACCTTTTGCACCATATAAGTCTTGCACACTTGAATAACAATTTAAACTTGTCAATATGTTTTTGTAAATTCTTACTGGAACATAACAAGTTTCTTCATTATATAAAAACTTAACTTTTACATCACGATATGCAACAGCATCGTCGGCATAATCACCATCCCAAATACCACTTATATATCCATTGTTTAGTGTATATCCCATTGAGTTGGTTGGTTCAACCATATGGAATTTGGTTAAATCATATTCTTCAACATTTTCATCTGACCAATAGTAAGTCATGATTAACTCATAAAAGTTGAATTTTTGGCCATCATAATATTCTTTTTTAGAATCTGCACCAACTGCAATATAATATTTGCCAATATCAACACTCTTATCTGCAAAATTATAACAAGTAAAGAAATAAACTAGACATGCTACCACATAAACACTTGCAATTGCGACCATCGGAATCCAAAGTTTAATTGGTTTTCTTTTCTTCTTCGGCTTCTTGATTTCCACCTTTGCGTTTACAGGTCTTGGTATGGCAGTTTGATTTCCAGCCAAACTTTGACTTATTGGATTGCCTGCTTGCGACATAATTGCCATTGGATTTGCATTTGGATTAGTTGCAAGTCCACTTACTTTTGACTCGTTCCCAATGTTTGAGGTTGCATAACTTGTCCCACCACCAATGCTGTTTGAATAGTTCTCATCCAACACATCAGATTCAAGTTGAGAAACACTTCTATCAGGTGCAATATTCTCTTCATCTATTGACTCTTCATACAAATCACCGTTTGTAGTTTCTTGTGTTTGTACTATTTCTGGAGCTTTAGTAACACCTATTTTTTCATTTTTTCTCATCCGCTCAAGGAAAGAGTGTCTTGCATTTACCCTTTCCATAAGTTCTTTTGGATCGCCATTTCTATTTTCGTGCGCAACTTTTGGTTCAACCTTCTTTACTGCAACAGATTGCAATGTTGACGCAACTGCACCAACATTATTTACATTTTGTGAAGGAACTTCTTCACGAGCAACTTTTCTTACGACTTTTCTAACTTTTTTGCCTTCGGCATTGATATAAATTTCACCATCTTTAATATCTTTTTTGCTTACGACCCTGCCATCTAAGGTTGTAACCATATCTTCGCCCGAAAGGTTCTTATTGTTTTTTTGTTTGTTTTCTTCCATCGTACCCCTACTAATTTTGGTTTTCAAGACATACAATTTAAATTCATAATTAGTATATACTAATTTAAAATATTTAGTCAAACAAAAAAGCCGTGAACAAAGTATTTTCTAAAAATTTTTTATAACAAAATTTTATTATGAATAACAAAAGAAGCAACTTTAATCGTTGCTTCTCTTATTAATGTGTTATTCAGATTGACTTCCATCTTCTGAGATATTTGTATTCTTTTCACTTATAAATTCTTTTGCAGATCCAACTATTCTGTTCATTTCTTCTTGAGACAACGGCTTAACTGTTGCAGATATTAAATCATTATTTCTTATAGATTGTCCAATAACAGAACCATCTGGTCCTAATTCTACATATTGAACAACTCTTAAAATCGACAAGTTTGCAATTTCACCATTTTCATTAAATTTTATATTTGCACTTTCGTGAATATCTTCATTATTTCATCATATCTAACTTCTTGACTGGTGCTTCTTGAGTAACCATCAATTACACTATATCCCCAATCAGCCTCCCCCGGATTATAATAACTGTTAAGCATATTATCAGCAAGCCAAGAACCCCTGTATACATATTCTTGCATCCTTGCATCAATATCTTCCTGACCGACACCTTCTCCCATCACATCCCAATATGTACCGTTACCGCCCTCAAATACAGCAACTGAAGTTTCTTTATCTTCCCTATCTCTTCCAACAAGCACCATTTTACCCTTTTCATCAATGGCGTAAAATCCATTCGCTGTTTCATCTACGCTTTCATCTCCTTCGATGTTGACAACAAAACAGCCTGTGTCAGACTTTGTTTGTTGAATTGCATAATAAAATTGTAAATTGACTGAACCTTCTTGGATATAAAAGATTGCTCGCTCAACTTCTTCAAGTTTGCTCTCATCCAACATTGATTTGTCTATCGACTTCAAAATTTGGTCAAATCTTTCTGCCTCAATAAACATTTCATGGTAATCTGTTCTAACACCTAAATTCATATCAAAATTCATTTGTTGAAGAATTGACAACATTTCATCTAAGTCAACTGCTGCCCCAAACTCAATTTCTGAATTGTCGCCTTGTTCTGGATTTGCTTGTTCCATTTCTGAAAGTTTTTTATCAATCTCTGCTCTAATATAATTTTGTATCGCAACACGCATAGAGTCGATTGCTTCTTGCATTTGCTCTTCTGTAGTACATTTTGCAATTTTTGCATTTAATTTGTTAATTTTTTCATCTGCAACACCTTGCTTTTTTAATACTTCTACCATTTGTTGATGTACTATTTCGAATTGCTCTAAAACGCTTTGGTCGATCACAGGGTAGGTCTCAACTTCAAATGTTCCTGCTTCTGTTTCTGTTATTTCAACACCTGATTCAATCTCGCCAGGCTTTACTGTGTCTTCTACTTTAACTCCATTAGTGTCCACCTTGTCTTTATTTTCATCAACACTTGTCCTTGCACAGCCAGCAATACCACTTGTAAGCATTAGCCCGGACATAAGACCCGCACTAAGTCTTATCTTTGTTGAATTCTTCATATTTCTTAATCCATCTGATACACGTTCTGCCGTTTGTTTTATTTTTCTCTTTGCGGATTCTGCAAATTGTTGTAAGTTTTCCTTTGTACTTTCTGCAACTTGTTTCAAATTTTTCTTTTCCATAAAATTTTGTCTCCCCTTTGTAAATCTTACTTAAACTTATGCAATTTTGTTCATTCTAAACACAAAGCCTTGTTTATAACTAATTTTAATTAGTACTATTCAAGTTGCTAAAGGTCAAACATTTTTAACCGTTTTCTATTATAATTTTATAACAAAAGCACCAACATTATATGTTAGTGCTTTTCTATTTAATTTCACTCTATTTATCTGCTAAATAATCGAATGGATTTACTTTTACATTATTTTCTAATATTTCAAAGTGTAAGTGATTCCCAAGCCCTGACTCGCTTGACGCAGATATACTTGTTTCCCCAATAATATCGCCTGCCTTTACAGACTGTCCCACTTCTACTTCTACATTTTCAGAAAGTGATTTGTAAACGGATTTAATTTCGTCAGTATGTTTTATGATAATTATTGTACCTTCAAGAGCAGAATAATCTACACTTTCAACAACTCCATCAGCTGTCGACATTACACTTTCGGGAGCCTCTGTAACAAAATCAATACCCTCGTGTGTTGCCCATTCGTTCATTGTAGGATTGTATACTACGTTGTCGTTTACAAAAGATTCTCCCATTGTATAATTTTTTATTGGCATAATAAAACTCAAAACATTATCCGAAGTAACGGCTTCCATCTCCGTCGCAGGAATATCAGGCATTAAAACTTCTTGACCTTGATTTGAATTAGGATTTGAATCAACATCAATGTTTAAAAGTTTGTTGTGATTAGTCTTTACGATAGCCGTTACAGCAAGTGCGACAACAAGCATAATTGCACACGCTGTTACCGCCAATGCAAATCCGTTCTTTTTTAAAAAGATTTTAAATCTTTGACCAAATGTTAAACCATTTTTATTTTTCATAATTTTACACTCCATTTTGTTTTATAAACTAAGTGTAGCCAAAAAATTTTTGTTTAAACATCCAAAATCAAAAAGTTGCAAAACTTTATATCTCGAACAATTAATACATCAAATTGTTATATTATTTAAATTACCTACAATAAGTTTTTCATTTGTTTTTCGGTCTTCTATTTCAAAGTGACCGTTGTTTAAATATGAATTACCAATTATAATCACCTTTCGTATACCCCAAAGTTCGTTATCTTTTAATTTTTCACCAATTGAACATGTCCTGTCATCTATACAAACCTTAACCCCTTGTTGTTTTAGTTGCTCATAAAGTTTCAAACCGGCATCTAAGCAATCTTTATCATTTTTGCAAATTATATTTACATTAAATGCTGAGATATTGTCTTCCCATATCAGCTTCCCATATTTCCTTATACAATTTATTGCAATAATAGCAATAAGCCTTGACACTCCAATTCCATAGCAGCCGTTATAATAATAGTCAAGTTTTCCCTCTCTATTTATAAATGTTCCACCCATCATTTTTGAATAAACTTGCTCATTTTGAAAGATATGTCCGACCTCTGTTGCTTTTCTTTTCTCAAATTTTTCTTTGTGTATATTAACATACTCACCGAGAACTATTGATTTTAAAGTTTCATCTTCTAAAACAAAAACTTCTTCGTTTACATATAATCCCAATTCATCATTACAATAAATTGTATCTTGACCATATTCTTCATCAAACCACATAAATTCACTTGCCACTTTTCCTCCCATATCATTTACAGAAGTAATATTTTTAACATTATCCAAACCTAAATCTTTAAATATACTATGATAGGCTTTAACCATTTTATTGTAACTTTCTATCATTTTTTCTTGGTTTTCGTCAAATGAATATGCGTCCATCATATTAAATTCTTTACTTTTTATCAACCCACCTTGGCAACGTATTTCATCTCTAAACTTTGTTCCTATTTGATAATGAATAAATCCCAAGTCTTTATAACTCTTGATATGGTCTTTCATCATTGCAACACTAAATTCTTCAGCTGTTGCAGAAATTGCATACTCGCAATTTCGTCCAACACTTCTAAACATAGTTCCCGATTTTAAATATTTATCCCACCGTCCACTTTCTTCCCAATAATTTTTTGCCTGCAAAATTGAATACTGAACTTCTGCACAACCAACATCGTCAAGATTTTTCCTTATAACATCTTCAATATTTCTTTTAATTTTTAAAAGCATTGTGCCAAAGCCATAGCAACCCGATGAAAATTTTTTAAGTTGTCCGCTTTGTTCTAATAGTTCACTTATGTAGCAATCTTCGCTACCAATAGTTTTCTTTGTTTTTAACCCCATATTTGATATTTTCATAAATTTTCTCCTTAATTTTAATTTTTTAATAATAATTCAAACTTAAAATAATTTTGTGTATACCACCCATATTGGGTGGTGTTTTCATAATGATTTTTTTCATAACTGTTCTCCTAATAAAAATAGAGCGGTAGTAACACTATCGCTCTATTTTCGTAATTCAATTAATAAAAAAGCGATAGTCGTGTTTTGACTACCGCTACATTTGCATTTAAATTTTTGGTATACTCAAAACACTATAACATAATTGTTATAGCATTCGGTACGATATTAAGTTGGAAAATTGCCAAATTTTTCATATAATTCTCCCTAACCTAATTTTATATTAGCACAAAAATATTCAAAAGTCAATATTTCAATGCTCTTTATTTTTAACATCAATTTTTAAAGGTCGCTCTATTTTGCTTTTTATCTTTTCTTATGCTTGAAGCAACAATATCTCCTATTGTGATACCAAAGCCTTGAGCTATCAAAATATAATAGCTTAATAATCTCCATATTAAGAACGCCCACACAACAAAGTTTGACCCAATAACACTACTAAATAATATTACAAAACTTATTTCCATCATACCCGTTCCACCAGGAAGTGGTATGTACGATGATGCCATATAACATATATAATATTTGGCTAAACATTCAAAATAAAATTCGAAGAATTGATTACTTGACCAAAAATGTATATTAGTTAACCCCATCGAAACAACAAAAGGCACACTTGCAAGTGCAATTATTTCAACTGAAACAACCAAAACAAGCACTATTGCCATACCCAAGTGTTTCCTTAAATAGTTTATTGAATTTTGATACTCGGTAACTTGATTTAATAATTTTTTATATGCTTCTCTGTAATTTTTAACTATTTTTAACTTTGTTCCAACTTTAATTAAATTTCTTGCCAAATTTCTTCCCAATGTCTTACTGCTTGCAATGATTATTACCGTTATTAAGAAAAACAAGTTTACAACTAAGCCTACATAAGCCAATATTTTCAACAAGCCGTAAAGTATGCTCATAAAACTATTCGTTGCTTCAATTTGCGGTACTACAAAAACAAAAAGTATAGTAGATAATATTATTGTGGCTATGTTAATAAGCATTATACGAATTAGTGGAACGCTTGTCGCAATACCAGGAGATACTTTCCTTTTTGCAAGATAAAGTATTTGCGATGGTTGACCTCCAGCACTAAGCGGAGTTATTGCTTCGTAATATTTCCCAATAGCACTTGTTTTGTACGACACAAAAAATCTAAACTTGCCTGTTGTTAATTTCAATATTAGAGCTATCAGCAAGCTGTCGCACAGCATAACAATCAAGAACAATAATAGTCCATAGCATAGGTAATTCAGCCTGCTTCCTTGAACCATTATTAAGTTTGTAATAGATGCGTCGTCTGCGCTTTTAAATAAAGAACTTGCAAGTAAATATACTAAGACAATATTCACAGCAAGCATCAACAAACTTGTTAAATTACTTTTTCTTTTCTTTTTTGTAGTCGAATTAGTCGCAAGTTCTACTAACTTATCTTTTACGATATTTTCATTTAAAATCTCGTCTCCATCGCTGTCAATTGCCGAAACCGACTTAATATCTTCGCCCACAATCTCATTGAGTTGCTCTTTAATAGCTTCAACATCATTTTCTTCTGACGCATTAAGGGTGTCTTCCATCATCTCACTTTCTTCATTTTTATTAATAATTTCATGATTATTATCGTCCATTTATACACCCTACACCTGCATTTTAATACCACTATTCTAACCTTTTAACATAAAAAAGTCAAGAGAAAAGGCGGAAAGATTATTTCCACCTTTTACTTGTTTTAATCTAATGCTTTAAGCTCAAAATAAACTTTATCTCCTGCAATTTCTACAATCTTTTTAATATCTGGATTTGAAATTACACCAAACTCTTTTGCCAAAACATCTTCCATCAATTTTGACTTAAATGCTTCAAGCATTTTATTTATTTCAACACTTTCTGATGTTACATTAATTAAAATGCGTTGTTCAATTCTGAAATTCGCTTCCTTTCTTAACATTTGCGCAGACCTTACAACTTCTCTAAACAATCCTTCAAGCATTAAATTTTCGTCAATTGTAGTATCCAACACAACGGTGATTCCATTGTCTTGTATTATTACAAATTCAGATTTTGGTTTGCTTTGAAGCATAAAGATGTCACTAGAAAGTCCACAAAAATCTCCAACATTAACACTTCCCTGCTTATATCCAGCAACCGCAACCGACATTGCTTTATCATCAATTTCTGCCAAAGTTGCTTTTAATTTTTGAACTTCACCTTTTAAAATCGCCCCTGCCTTTTTAAAATCAACGCCAAGATATTCATCATTAAATTTTGAATTGTCGGTTTCGAACAACACTTGTTTAATATTTAGTTCGCCGGTTATAATGTCATTTAATCTTTGTGTTGCACGATTAGCATCTTCACCACCGACAACATATAAAGTTTTTAGTGGTTGCTTAATCTTGATTTGATTTTCATTTCTAAGCCTTTGAGCAAGTGTTATAATCTGTCTTGCAATTTCAACATCTTTTGAAACATCACTGAAATCTGAGCAATCTATTTTGCTCGCAAAACCTGCAAGCATAATTGATTCGGCTTCATTCTTCTCTATTTCACGAACCCCGTTTTGCCAAATATACTCACAAAGGAATGGAATTACCGGCGCCATAACTTGGATTAATTTTTTGATTGCATAATACAGGCACCAATATGCTGTCATTTGGTCATCTTTTTCTTCTGACTTCCAGAATCTTTTTCTGTTTACACGAATATAGAAGTTTGAGATATCATCAACAAGCTTTTCAAAATCTTTTACAACTAAGAAGTTGTTATATTCTGCATAATTCTTATCTGAATTTTCAACAAACTCATTTACGCTTTGCAACAACCATTTATCTGTAACTTGTAGGTTCTTTTCATCTAACTTATAGTTGGCTATATCTGGGTTGTCAATACAAGCATATGTATTAAAGAATGTATAAATATTCCAAAATGCAATCATTTTTCTTCTTGCTTCGTCTGTTAATGTTTCGCCAAAACGCATATCATTAGTTGGATTTGCTGAACCATATAAGTATCTAACAGCATCCGCACCAACTCTATCAGCGAACTTATCTGCTTCTAATGAATTTCCACCACTCTTGTGAAATTCTCCACCATTCTCGTCTTTTACGTATTGATAAGTCAATAAATTCTTATATGGTGCTTTACCTGTTAACACAACACTCATTATTAATAATGAATAGAACCATAGTTTAATTTGTTCAATCATTTCACAAACATAATCGCTTGGGAAGTTATTGTTGAAAAATTCTTTATCTGTAAAATATTTCTTTGTAGAGAAAGGAGTAATTCCAGCATCAAGCCAAACATCACCAACTTCTGGTATTCTTTCAGCAACTGCGCCACATTCACATTTTACCTTAATTGAATCAATCCAAGGTCTGTGTAAATGTGGAAGTTTATCAATTTCTTCTGGATTCACAGCTTTTTCACGCAATTCATCAATTGAACCAATAACATGCACCTTACCGCACTTTTCACAAACATAGAATGGTAATGGAAGCCCATAGAATCTTGACCTTGAAATATTCCAATCTCCCATATTGTTTAACCAGTCCACCATTCTCTTTTTAGCATATGCTGGAGAGAAATTAACATCTTCAATCGCTTTTAAAGCCATTGGACGAATATCGTCCATCTTGATATACCAAGCACTAACAAGTTTATACACAATGTCAGTTTTACATCTCCAACAATGTGCGTAACTATGTTTATGTTTATGAGAATATAAAAGTTTTCCGTCACTTTTTAAACGATTAACAACATCATCAACTACGTCAGTGGTTTTCTTTCCTGCAACAAATCCTGTATTTGGAAGTAATACTCCTTGCTCATCGATTGGACAAATTTGTTTTAGGTCTTCACGCAAACCAAGCTCAAAGTCCTCTGCACCACAACCTGGGGCAATATGAACAACACCTGAACCTTCAAGTTCTGCAACATCTTCCCATGCAACAACTCTATGTAAAAACTGTTGTTCAGGTAGTTCTGGGAAACAAGTTTCATAGTTCAAGCCAACAAGAGTTTCACCCTTAAATGTTTCAATTATTTCGGCATCACCCTTTAAAACTCTTTTAACTGCATTAGAGCCCATAACAAGTTTTTCGCCAGTTGAAATGACTTTTACCAATGAATATTCCATCTCTGGATTGACAGCCAATGCAACGTTTGCAGTCAAAGTCCAAGGAGTTGTTGTCCAAGCAACCATTTTATAGTCTTTTCCGATAATTGGAAGTTTTAAATATATTGCTGTATGTTCAACTTCTGAATAACTGTTACTCATTTCATGGTCACTTAAACTTGTTCCACATCTTGGGCACCATACCATTGGACGATTTTTCTTAACGATCCAACCATTTTCTGAGCACTTCTTTAGAAAATGCCAAATTCCTAAAATATTTTCGTCGGTATTAGTGAAATATGAATGATCCCAATCCATCCATTGTCCCATACGAATGCTTTGATTTGTGATTTCATTACCAAAATATTTAACTCTTTCCATACACTTATTGGTAAATTTGTCCAAGCCATATTTCAAAATTTCAGGTTTGCCATTTAGCCCTAGTTCTTTTTCAACATTAACCTCAACCCAAAGCCCTTGAGCGTCAAAGCCATTTTGGAATTGTTGACTTTCACCCTTTAATGCATGATATTTAAGATTAATATCCTTTAATGTTCTTCCCCAAAAATGGTGAATACCTGCTCTGTTGTTTGCAGTGATTGGACCATCTAGGAATTTAAATCTTTTCCCATTTTTGTTCTTTTCAACTAGTTTTTCAAACGCTTTACTTTCTTTCCAAAAGTCAAGTATTTGATGTTCGGTTTTGACAAAATCTAATGATGCACTTTCTTTTTTCATTGAATTTCTCCTTTTTTTAAAAAATAAAAAAGGTATTCTCCTAAAACTTTGAGAATACCTTTATGTATTACCACTCAAAAATTAGATAAAAGAGTACAAACATACCCCGCTTCTGTTACGGGAAGCACCCGAAAATCCCTACTATTTTCAAGATTTCTGCTTAGCAGGTGATAATTTTTATCCGCTTGACGTCAACTTTCACCACCATGGTTGACTCTCTTATAGTCAAGTAAAAACAAAAACCGTGTCCTACTTCAATCGCATTTATCAAATTTTCAACTACATTTTAGCATTGAAAAGGGATTTTGTCAACCATCAATTGACAAAATTAATTTTTTAATTTACAAAACACCTTCAATTTGTTAGAATAAAGAAAACAGCTACAAAGTGGAGAAATTTTATGATAAAAAGAATAATATTTGATTTGGATAACACTTTAATAATGAGTAATTCATTTTTAGAACCAAACAAAAGAGCCCTTGAACGATGCAATATATATGATATTGAAAAAGCAAAACTGCTAGATTATTGTGGCGATACTTACGAAACCATTTATACAAACTACAACAGAAAGGACTTTTTAGAGTTTATCAACCATCGCACTGGACTTGCCTTAAAAGATGAATTTTTAGACATTTTATTTGAAGAACTTGGGAAGTGTGCACCCGCCGACTTCGAGATTGAAAAACAAATACTTAAATATTTAAGCAAAAAGTATGAACTTGTAATTTTAACAAACTATTTTAAAGTCGTTCAAGAACAACGGCTTAAAACTGCCGGAGTGCTTGATTTGTTTTTAGAAGTTACGGGTGAAAATCACCCAAAACCACAAAAGGAAGCCTATTTAAAGGCTTGCGGAATCCACAAACCTGAAGAGTGTATTATGATTGGAGATAATTTTGCATATGATGTCAAAACACCAAGGGAATTTGGGCTTAACTCTATTTGGATAACTCAAAAACAACCTTCTAATGGCAACGATATTATTAACAGTCTTTCTGAGTTAAAAGATATTTTGTAAAATTTACTATATCACCCGCCCCTAAAACCAGAACTGCGTCGTTCGGTTTTATTAATCTTTTTAAAAGCTCATATAAATTTTCAAAATCTGGAACAAAGTAGCAGGCACCGCCATTTTCGCATATATAGTTACACAAATCTTCACTGGTTACACCTTCAACAGGTTCTTCCCTTGCAGAGTATATCGGATATAAAATGGTTCGATATGCTTTTTTTAATGTAGTTAAAAATTCTTCCCATAATGCTTTCGTTCGTGAATATGTGTGAGGTTGAAATACAACAATAACATTCCCTTCTGTTATTGATTTTGTTTCTTCTATAACCGCTGAAATTTCATCTGGATGATGAGCGTAGTCATGAATTACACTTGCACCATTAATCCTGCCAACATACTCATACCTTCTTGCAACACCTTCAAACGAAGCAATTGATTGGCGAACCCAATAGTCATCAATATTAAAAATCTTCGCAATTATAATTGCCACAAGTGCATTATATAAATTATGTTTCCCAACCAATGGCAAATATATTTCACTTATAGTATTACCATAATACACGCAATCAAAAACCATTTTACCGCCATATAATTTTCTATAATTAGAGATATATACATCTGCCGTAGCATCATCAATTGAGTATGTAACAACTTTTTTATTCTTTTGGTGTTTTGCAATTTCCATAACACTTTCATCGTCTTTATTTACAATTAAAAAACCATCATTGGCTGTATTTTCAGCAAACTTTTTAAATGATTTTTTTAAATTATTAACCGTTTTAAAATAGTCTAAATGGTCTTCGCCTATATTTAGAATTACAGAAATATATGGCGTAAAATTTAAAAAACTATCGTAATATTCACAAGCTTCGCTTACAAAAATTTCATTCTTCTTTCCCAGTTGATAATTAGAATTAAAGTTTTTTGCAATCCCACCAATATGGCAAGTTGGGTCAAGGTTAGCACTCTCTAAGATATGTGAAACTAGCGATGTCGTCGTAGTCTTTCCGTGCGAACCACTTATTGCAATAGTTTTTTTATATTTTTTTGCAATTTCACCTAAGGCATACCCCCTTGAATAAATTTCCAAATTGTTGTTTATTGCATACTGAAATTCAGGGTTATCTTCTTTAATCGCTACTGAATAAATAAAAACATCGGGTTTAATTGCAGAAATTGCTTCGTCCGTTAAATTAGAAAAAATTTTAACTCCAAAACTTTTTAATTTATCATAAATCTCGCCACTGGTTAATTCATCCGAGCCATAAACATTAAGCCCGAAACTTTTTAAAAATACAGCTATTGCGGACATACTTATTCCGCAAATGCCCGCAAGATAAATTTTTTGATTTTCATAGCTAATCATAATATAGTATATGATCTAGCCCAACTTTATGTCATAAGGCATTCTACTTTTGTTGACTTTTTTTGTATGCAATGCTATAATTTACTTAAATACAATAAAATGTGAGGTTTTTATATGATTATTAGTTGGTTTGAACGTCAAGAATCCAAAGACGGCAATTTTTTTGTTGCACCCAAAAGCAATTTAATTTTTGTAGCAACTGATCCATGTGGAAGTGAGAAATTTAAAGAAAATTTCACCGTTACACGTCATACAAGCGAGCATCCAATACCAGAAGAATTTGAAAGAGGCCATTTAAACGACTACGGCAAAGCCGCAACTTCGATGATTATGCGTAAACGAACTGTAGTTGAAGAAACAACATCATCTCACTATGAATATAAAAGGGTTGGTTTGTTTAAAAAAGAACCAGTGTTATGTATGGACACCCATAAAACAACTAAAACGGTACAAGAACCACTTACTGAAGGATTAGAAACTCTTGGCAGAATAAAAGGCAATGGAGAACTTTGGTTCGGCTCTGGCTATGCTCGTATTGTAATGGACGGAAAAACCGGACTTCCAAAGTTAGACCGCAATCCACAAACGGTTGATGAAGCTATAAAATTAATCCATACCGACCCAAGATATATTGAAATAATGAACCCAACTTGGGAGTTTCTTGACGATCATGCAGTAAAAAGAATTACTTTGGCAGTAGGCGAATCCTTCGAAAAGTTTTTAAAGTATCAGAATGATTTTGGGATTGAATATACCGAGCAAGAGAAACAAAATAGAGATAACTTTGAAAATCAACTTTTGAAAGCCGCAAAAAAATTCGCCGATGAGTATAAAAAACTTTCAAAACGTGCTAGTCTTTCTGACAGAATTTCTGATGGGCTTGATGAAAAGCCTGAGGAATCTGGTGAAACTAGCGAGTCTGGTGATGATGAATAATTAAAAAACATAACAAAATTAATAAAAGAAAAACACATATCTAAGTTTAGATATGTGTTTTTATTAAGTTTTCTTTTTGTTCTTTGGCCATTTTTTTTATTTTGTATTCCAATTTTGAAGCTTCTGCCCTGTCGCAACAACTGAATACTTTTTCAATTTTTACAGGTTTATGTACTTTTGTATATTTTGCTCCCTTACCATTTTTACCTAAGTGCTCAGAAAACCTTCTTTCAACATCTGTGGTAATTCCAGTATAAAGAGAATTATCTTCACATCTTAACATATATACATAATAATTTTTCATATTACTTTTACAACTTTTTTAATTCTTCAATCATCAATTTGTAATAATCAAAAGCACTTTCAAAGGTGCTTGAATTTAGAATGTCTACTCCTGCGATTTTTAAAAGTTCACTTGGACGAGCAGAACACCCACCAGATAAAAATTTAATATAATTTTCAACGGCAGTCTTTCCACCCCTTTCAATATTTTCAACAATTGCAAGTGCTGAAATATACCCCGTTGCATATTTGAATACATAAAATGGACGATAAAAATGCGAGATTCTGCTCCACTCATATTTTGCATATTCGTGAATTGTTGTACCCTTCCCAAAATAAAGTTCAAGAAGTTCTTGGTAATATGAATTTAATTCTTCAAAACTTAAAGGTTCATCGTTCGCAGTTTTAGAATGTGCGAAATATTCAAATTCACTAAACATAGATTGACGAAAAACTGTCGCATAAAAATTTTCTAAGAAACTTGAAATCAAAAATTTTCTTGTTTCGATGTCATTTTCTTTTTTCAACAAATATTTAAATAATAAAATTTCATTTACTGTGGAAGCGATTTCAGCAACAAAAATTTCATAATCACATTTTTCGTGTGGTTGCACCTTCTCACTAAAATAACTATGCATCGAATGCCCCATTTCGTGAGCAATTGTACTAATGTCATTATAAGTAGATTTATAATTTAAAAGCACAAAAGGATTTCCTGTTTCACAAGAAACCGAAAAAGCACCCGACCTTTTCCCTTCATTATGATATACATCAATCCATCTGTTTTCAAATGCTCTTTTTAAAATAGTAGTATACTCTTCACCAAAAACACTTAGTGCTTCAATCACAACATTGTAAGATTGTTCATAGTCCAAATTAAATTTATTTGCATTTCCAATTGGCGCGTAAGCGTCAAATATATTAAATTCATCAAGATTAAGTATGGACTTTTTAGCCTTTACAAACTCATAAAATGAACTCATATGTTTATGAACTGCATTAATTAAAGCATTGTAAACTTCTTCTTCAACTTCTTCGTTAAAAAGACGCATTGAAAAACAATTTTTATGTTTGAATGTTTTAGCATAAAAATCGCTCTTTTTTAAGTGATTAATAAAGTTTACTGAAATTGATTTATTATATTTTGCAAAACCTTTTAATAAATTTTCGTGGGCTTGCTTTCTAATGTTTTGATTTTCATCTCTTACCAACTCGCCATAGGTCGCTTGATTTAAAACTTTTTCATTCCCATTCTCGTCTTTTACACTTTCAAATTCTATCTCGTTATCGGAAAGCATATCATAGACCGCACTGAAATCTGAAAAAGCGCCCATTTCAGAAATCAATCTTTCTTGTGCTTCATCTAATGTATGAGGTTTATTCCTTATTACACTTTCAAATATTCTGCTATACCTTTCTAATTCTTTGTCATTTTTTAATTCAAGCAAAAATTCATCTGAAAGTTTAGATAATTCTGGCGTTGCAAAACTGTTTAGAGAAGAAAATTTAACACATAAATTATCTACTCTTTCAACATCTTTTAAATTTTGAGGATTTAACGAATCTGCCTCATATTTCAAAAAAGCATACAAATTAACTCTTGCAAGTTTTAATTCAATTTCTCGGCTTTTTTCAAAATATCTAATAATCGACTCTTTGCTGTTTAAACAACCTCTAAATTTTTCAATGTCACTAAAACTTGCTTGAATTTCCTCAATTAAATTCAAAAAAGACTTATCGCTGTCTAAAACAAGCGACAAGTCCCATTTATATTTATCTTGAATATTGGCTCTTTTTATATCCATCTAAATTAAATCTCCAATAATTTTGTCTAAGCTGTCTTTTGGATTTAAGGCTTCATTAATACTGAAACCATCTTCTGTTGGTTTTTGAAGTTCAGATACAAAGACCATTTGATTTTTTAGTCGACTCATAACATTTTTATAACGCTCTTCGCTTTCATCAGAGAGTGAGTAATCAGGTTTATCAGTTAATCTTTTTGTGGTTTTCCCCAGCCATTCTTCTTTTGTAACTTGCTTACCCTTTCTTGACCTTGGCATTGTTGTTTCGGCTTTGCTATTTCTTGTGCTTCCAACCTCAATTAATTGTTCAACTAAGTCACTAAGTTCGCTTGAAAAAATCTCTGCGCCGTCCTCACCTTTAAGACTTGGAGAACTTTCAATCAACTCTCTAAAATAGTTTACCCATTTAAAACCAAATTGACGGACTTTTTCTATCATTAAACTCATTTGAATTTCATGGTCTTTTTGTTGGTCCTTCGCAATTTTAGTCGCTTCATTCATAGCCTTACTCATCATTTTAAACTTCTCAGTTTGGTCGGTATTGCCACGTTTTAACTCATCAATCTCTTTTTTAAGTTCAACAATTCTATCTTTTTGTTCACACATTGTAACTTCTGATGAAGACAGCATCTTTTTTACATATTCTTCAACTTCTGCCCTTGTGAATGTCCTTTTAAACTGATTTTTTTCCATTTATTCTTTCCTCTCTTTCTTTCCTTTTCTCTTTAACAGTTCTTACAAATAAACCTATAAATATACCAAGACCGATTGCAATCATTACAGCACTCATTAATTTAGAAATTGGCAAACTTCCAAGCCTTAGTATATAACTTTCATCTCTAAATCCTTCCAAAATAAACCTTAGCGTGCCATAATAACACAAATAACTTGCAACTATTATTCCATTTTTTCTATGTTTTAATGTAAACAAAGAAAGTAGTAAAGCAAAACCTATTAAATTTAATATACTCTCATAAAAAAACAATGCATAATGCCATGTTCCATATATATCAACAGCAAATGGGAACCATTGTAAATTCTCGTTTAACACAACTTTTCCGTAAACTTCTTTGTTAAAGTAATTCCCCCACCTGCCTATTGCTTGTGCCAAAATTACAAGAGGAGCCATTATATCAAGTAATTGTAAATAATTCTTTTTCTTAATTAAACAAAACAATAATAAGCCCAACGCCCCGCCAATAAGTCCACCAATAATACTCATTCCGCCATCACGAAACCTAAAAAAATCTGAAATTGTGGCACTTGAATCAAAAATCACCGAAAACAATCGTGCTCCAATAATGCCAAGTGGCACTAAATATAAAAGCAAATCATATGGAGTCTCTGAACCTAAATGGAATTTTTTGCATAATTGAATTAAAATTATAAAATCCAAAACAATGGCAAGTGTTATAATAACACCATACCAATATATATCAACACCAAACAAGGTGAAAGCAACTCTGTTCAACAATAAATTTTCCATAAATATATTATATTATTATAAACATATAATTGTCAATAAAAAGAAAAAACTTGGAGAATTTTCCAAGTTTTTTCGACAATTTAATTAAAATCTTCCAGCAGGTTCGTCTTCATCAAATTCTTCTTCCTCAGAAGTTTCAACTTGTTCCTCAGGTTCAACTTCTGGCTCATCTTCTTCTGGTTCATCAGGAATTATTACATCTTCCTCGTTTGGATTTACAAAATCTTCTGAATATCCAGCATCTTCATTTCTTCCTTCTGATGGTTCATCGTAATCATTTATGTCAGGATTTGCAGGTTGTGTTACATTTTCACCATCTGCATTTGTTGCAGGAGCTTTTTCAGTTTCCACACCATCAAGTGCAGGATTGTTAATTGCTGTATCTTCTGGTGCCATTGTATCTTCAACACCAGTTGTTGATTCTGGCTCTTTATCTGGCCAAAACGACGCAACCACTCCTGTTATAATACCTGCTACCACAACAGCAGGCACAGCTATGTTAATTACAAGCCGTGTAATTTTTTCTTTCCTATACAATCCGCCAAATAGTTCTTTGTATTCTTGTGGAGCCCCCTTCCCTGAATATATTCTTCTTCCCAAGTCCTTTGCACGAACGCCAGGACTTTTAATAGAATCTTTTGGTAAAGTTTTAGCAGTTATGTCTGGATCTAACAACATTGTTGCACCCGAGTTTGCTCTGATGGCTGCATAATTAGTGTTTACATAATTATAAATTTGATACAAGTTTTCCCCTGTTGGAGCACTTGTCATTACATTTACACTGGTTCCAGGAATTGTTTCTTCAAACACAGGGGTACCACCTGCGGGATTTACAATTGCACAAAGATTTCTGTAATCAATTGCAACCTTTTTTGCCAAATCAACCGCAAGACGTCTTGCCTTGTCTCTATTTCCTTTCGAAATGCTTGCATCTAATGAAATCTGTCTTAAATGATCCACCAAAGCAAGCTCTACATCAATTGCAGACACCATTAACTGTGGTGTTGAAATGCTATCAGCCCCAGAAAGATGAAAATTGGCATGACTTGCTAAAAAAGCTGTATCAACTGAATGAACCAAATCTTCAAAACTGTTCGCAAGAGTTGTACGAGTGCCAGAAGAGTCTATTTCATCATATCCAGTCCCAAGACCTGAAATAAAAGTAACCGCTTCGATTAGAACATCTTTGGTTTGTTTAATACCCTTTGGATTTGCTTTATCACCGTTTGTCAAAATTGAATCAACGTGCGTACCGCTTCCCATTACGCTATCAATGTTGGCTTTTGCTGAACTATCAAATTTAATTGCCATATATTTATCCCCCTTTTATTTAAAAATATATGTTTTTTGTTGTTGGCAATATTCTACCACATTTAAGTTAAAATGTCAATATCTGACACCAAAATAATCACATTTTGTACGCAAATTATTGTGTTTCAAGTGTGCAAATTGCAACTGCCATATCACCGTCATGTGAAATTGAAATTGATGTTGATATCAATTCTTTATCTATGTCTGATAAAAACTTTTTGTTTAAAATTTCCAAATGAGGCTGACCTGTTTTAAAGTGTTTCACTTCAACATTTTTCAAATCAGACAAACTTTTAATTCCGCACCCAATTGCTTTAAAAAAAGCTTCTTTTACGGCATAAATTCCTGCGACTGACTGATATTTTTTTGCATCATCTGAAATAGTGCAAACTTTTGAATTGCAATATTTTTTTTCTTGCTCTGTTAATATTATATCCAAAAAACCTGAGTTTTTGTTAATTTTTTCTGCGACACGTGAAATTTGAATTATATCAATACCCGATTTAATCACAATCATCTACCTCACTTGATGTAAACTTAAAGACCGAATTTTTTGCATTAGAAAAAGAAAAACCTTTATATAACAAATGCGACATAAGTTTTTTTGCTGTCGACTCATTTTTTTCTTTGCTTCGCATATATTTTTCTGCAACCCTGTCACATTTTTCTTGCTCATCTTCGTGTTCGTCAAGTTCATCATAATAAGATACTAATTCTTCTTTTTTTATTCCCTTTTTCAAAAGATTTCTTTCAATTTCTCTTTTGCTTTTATTTAGGTTTGATGCAATAAAACTTTTAATGTAATCGGTATTATTGACATAGCCATACTCGGTTAACTTATCTATAACTTCGTCAACCAATTCGTCCATATAACCCTTTTCTTTTAACTTCGCACGAAGTCTTGATTTTGTATACTTTTGTCTTTCTAAAAGAGAAAGAGCCTTTTCGGTTGCTTCACTCATCTCGGACTCTTTTTGAATTTCTAAAAGCCTTGATTCGCTAATCTCTACGCCCTTTTTTAAACCATTTTTTACAACAGTTGTTAAATCAAGTCCACAACAAAATTTATTATCTATAAAAATATTTGCACGTTTTTTTGATTTTTGTAAATTTATGTCTGTAATTACTGCCATTATTTACCTTTCTTTGCCTTTGGTGGGTCAAATCTGAAGAACGCTGTTCTTATTTTGTTATTTATAACCCTGCCATTTAAAAGCATTTTCAATTCACTGAAAATTAATTGCTCTTTTGAAACTGGAAGCGCAATCTCTGCCCTTACAATATCCAAATATTCTTTTCTTAGAACTGGATAATCGTAATCTCTTAAATATGCGCCTACTTTTGCAAATTCATTATAACTAAACTTAAATTCGTAAACTGCACATTCTTCCATAATATGATAACTTGCAACATCAAGTGTATCAAGAGTCGTTTTAAAATAAGCCTTGTAAAGACCATTTGCTCCAAGTTCTTTACCACCAAAATATCTGACCACTGCAACTAATGTATTTGTTAGTCCACGTTTTTTTATTGCTTCTTGTATTGGCATTCCAGCAGTCCCAGCAGGTTCTCCGTTATCATTATTTTTTGTTATCTCTCCGCGTTGACCAAGAACGAAAGCATAGCAAATATGAGTTGCTTGGGGGTGTGCTTGCCATAATAAATTTAGATATTCATTTACTTGTTCTTCATTCTTTACATACTTAGAATAGCCATAAAACTTTGACTTTTTCTCTTCATATTCAACACAAACTTCATTCGCTACAATATTAAAAGACCTTCCCTCTGCCATAAACACTCCCTACTCATATCATTATTTTATTAAAATATATCATAATTTAAACACAAAATCAAACGAAATAGTTTACTATCAAGTTTTTGTTGTGATATAATTATAAAAGACTAATAAATATAAGGAGAGAATTATGCATTATTCTACACACATTAAAAATATGTGCCCAGTTGCAAAAGGTGCAAGACACGAAAATGCTCCTATCCCTGAAGAAGGAAAATGGGTACACGCAAAAGAAATTAAAGATATAAGTGGACTTACCCACGGAGTTGGTGCTTGTGCCCCACAACAAGGTGCTTGCAAACTAACTTTAAACATTAAAGATGGTATTATTGAAGAAGCCTTAGTTGAAACAATCGGTTGCAGTGGTATGACCCACTCTGCTGCTATGGCATCTGAAATCCTTCCAGGCAAAACACTTTTGGAGGCTCTTAATACAGACCTTGTTTGCGACGCTATTAATGTTGCCATGAGAGAATTGTTCTTACAAATCGTTTACGGACGTTCTCAATCAGCATTCAGCGAAAATGGACTTGAAATTGGAGCAGGACTTGACGACCTTGGTAAGGGTCTTACAAGCCAAGTTGGTACAATGTATGGAACAAAAGCAAAGGGCTCAAGATATTTAAACATCGCTGAAGGTTATGTTTCAAAAATTGGTCTTGACAAAAATGATGAAATTATTGGTTATGAATATATTTCAATCGGCAAAGTTATGGCTGACATCTCAAACGGTGTTGAACCAAATGAAGCATTCAAAAAATATACAAACACTTATGGTCGTATGGCAGAAGCCGTTAAAGTTATCGACCCAAGAAAGCAATAAGGAGGCAATTTAACTATGGTAGAATTTGAAGGAAGAGAAAAAAGAGAAGCTTCTATTAACGCTTTTTTGAAAAAATATAATCTTGAATCATTAGAAAATTGCAGAGAAATCTGTTTAAAAGCTGGCATTGACCCAGAAAAAATTGTTAAAGGGGTACAACAAATCTGTTTTGAAAACGCCGTTTGGGCATATACTGCTGGCACCGCCCTAGCCCTTACAAAAGCACCAAAGACCGCAAGCGAAGCGTCAAGCCTTATTGGTGAAGGACTTCAAGCATTCTGCGTTGCAGGTTCTGTTGCCGACACAAGAAAGGTTGGTTTAGGACACGGAAATCTTGGAGCAATGCTTTTAGATGAAAAATGTGATTGCTTCTGTTTCCTTGCAGGACACGAAAGTTTTGCTGCCGCTGAAGGCGCTATTGGTATTGCTCTTAAAGCAAACAAAGCAAGAAAGACTCCATTAAGAGTTATCTTAAATGGCCTTGGTAAAGATGCTGCTTACATCATTTCAAGAATTAACGGGTTCACATATGTTGAAACAGATTACAACTTTGAAACAGGCGAATTAAACATTGTTCGTACTATCCCATTCAGCGACGGCGAACGTTCAAAAGTTAGAGTTTATGGCGCAAATGACGTATCTGAAGGCGTTGCAATTATGATAAATGAAAAAGTTGACGTTTCAATTACAGGAAACTCAACAAATCCAACAAGATTCCAACACCCAGTTGCAGGCACATACAAGAAGTGGGCTTATGAAAATGATAAGAAATATTTCAGCGTTGCCAGTGGTGGCGGTACTGGAAGAACACTTCACCCAGATAACGTTGCAGCAGGCCCTGCAAGTTATGGTATGACAGATACTATGGGAAGAATGCACGGAGATGCTCAATTTGCCGGAAGTTCATCAGTTCCAGCCCATGTTGATATGATGGGATTTATTGGAATGGGCAACAACCCAATGGTTGGTGCAACTGTTGCACTTGCAGTTGAAGTTTACACCGCTTGCAATAAGTAATTTTTAACAAAACAAAAATGAGTACAAATTTTGTACTCATTTTTTTGATGCATATTTAATCCCACAAAATATAATTCTGCATAAATTTATTTATCCCTAAACCCTGCCTGTTGTAATGCCCTTATTATCTCATCTATTTCTGAATTTTTCAAGCATAGATATTTTTTAAGTTTAGAATTTTTTGCGATTTGCGGATTAACCAAAGCACAAGCACTGCACGCTAAATTTTTTGCACTATATAAAACTTTCACAATTTCAACCATATCGCCAGTTCTATGCAACAATGCATACAATATTAACGCCCCAACCTTGTTTGCAATTTCCGCACCATCTAAATCAAACATCAACGCTAAAGCAAACGCCTTTGCAAAAGCATTGTCTATTAGATTATTTAAAGGCTCGTACTCGTCTTTCATATCTGAAAATGTTTCTGTTAAGGTTTCTTTAAATTGAGCAATTAGAAACTTCAAACTTTCCAAGTTTAACTTCTTCATCATTCCATTTATCAGCGAAAAATACTCACCATCAATTTTTGATAAAACCATTCTTTCAACAATTATTAGTTTTTTGAAGTCGTCTAAATTCAAATCTACTAATGCATCATAAATTACTTCAATGCAATTATCGCATTTTAAATATTTATCGGTGCAGTTTTCAAACACCTCTGCACTACCGAACTTCAAACACAACTCATAAAAATACATAAGTTCTTCTATGCTGAAATTTTGTTCTTCTAATTGGCCAAGTTTATTTTCGTAAAATTCTTTAAATTCGTCCATTAGATAATCTAATATACTATCTTGACCTAATAGTTCTGCTCCGACAGATTCTCCTTTTTGCATTTTATGAAGAATACATCTCGCCTTTACGTCTTTGGGGTATATAGTTATTATCTGCTTTAATGCTTTCTCTTCATTTTCTTTATCTTTAAGCCCTGCGTAGCAAATTGCCTTCACCCTTAGAACATCAATTATATATTGCTCTGCATTATCAAGCATATCCAAAATCTCAACAGCCTTACCAAACTCCCCACTTTTACCAAATGCATTTGCTCGAAGGACAGAACACTGTGCCTCTGTTTTCCCTTCAATTTTTTTTAATTCGTATAAAATTCTTTCAGTGTTAACTGAGAAATTTAACGCTGTATTAATCGCAAATAATACAATAAACTCATTTGGTCTTTCTTTTAAGAGTTCTATTGCAACATTTGATGCTTCATAAATCCTACCCGAATCAATGTAAACGGCTATTAATATATTTCTAGTATCATAGTAACTTGGAGAATTTTTGTCTACCTTACTCAAAACTTCTATTGCTTCATCATATTTCCCTGAAATTGCCAATTGAGTCGCTCGCTCACAAATGTACTCTCCAAAATCTCGTGCCACACTTGTCTTTTTGTAAATTTTACAATCAGGTAGATTTTCGTTTATATTATTTTCAGTGTTTTTTGAGCTGTTTTTTTGAACGAATTTAATTAAATTCCCCATTTTTTGTTTTTGTGATGTTTGCTTTTTGCTGTGTTTATTTTTTGCATCATCGCCATAAGCAAAAGACAATCTTTGCAATTTTTCACCCTTGTAAGAATAATATTCGCTAAGCCTTAATGCAATTACTCTTTTATCTAAGCCATCACCATTTAGCATGCTTTCACTATTAATTAGAAGTTTTAATAGTGCATTTGCCTCATAGTCAGTTTTTTTAAGTTTCGCATACGCCTCTGCCACCATTGGCAAAAACTTAACTTGCTCATTTTTATCTAATCTTTTTAATTTATAAAAAGCATCGTAGTAACGACCCTTTTTAAACAAGCCTTCTATGGCGTCGGAATCATTACTACGACCTTTTTCAAATTTTATTTCATTGTCATTGTTATTCAAAATATTCTAGCCTCTCTAAATTGAAATACTATTATTAATTTCATAAGTAGCACTGTCAAAAGTGTTTGGAGTATTAAGAGCATCTTTCAAATCAATTGCTTTAATCTTTCCTGATATTGTTCCAAGAGCGACACCAAATTGTCCCTTCTCAACCATTTCAACAGCACAGACACCAAGTCTTGACGCAAAAAGTCTATCTGCCATACTTGGACTTCCACCTCTTTGAAGATGTCCTATCACTACAGCCCGTGATTCAAGCCCTGTCTTTGATTCAATTTCACGTGCGATGTCTTGTGCTTTACCGCACCCTTCAGCAACAACCACGATTGAGCCAAGTTTGCCAGTTTGCGCACTTTTTAATAGTTTATCACAAACCTTATCGATATCTGTCTTTACCTCTGGAATAATGATAGCATCAGCACCAGCACTAATGCCAGAAAACAATGCGATATCACCGCAATGTCTGCCCATCACCTCAACTACAGACACCCTTTCGTGCGCATTTGATGTATCTCTTACATTGTTTAAAAGATTGGTAACGGTATTAACAGCAGTATCAAAACCAAGCGTTACATCGGTATATCCAAGGTCGTTATCAATGGTTCCTGGAAGTCCTATTACATTAACACCATGCTCTCTTAATTCAAGTGCCCCCGTTAAACTTCCATTTCCACCAATTACAATCAAACAATCTATCTTTTCTTTTTTAATTGTTATTATTGCCTTTTTTATCCCTGCAAGAGTCATAAATTCAGCACTTCTTGAAGTTTTTAAAAAAGTTCCGCCTGCTTGAATAATATTTCCGACATCACGAAGTCCAAGTTCAATTGTCTTGCCCTCAATCAAACCTTGATAGCCTGACTGTATTCCAATGACCTTAAGCCCCTTTGCAACAGCACTTCTAACAACTGCACGTATGCAAGCATTCATACCAGGAGCATCTCCACCACTCGTTAATATTCCAATTCTTTTCATAAATTAACCTCTTTATACAATTTTTAAATTGTTTTCTCCAAGTATTGCAATCAACTCTGATATCATTGCAGTTGTAGGAGTAACTGAAACATTCATACTAAACATCTTTCCGTTAGATTGCACAAACACCGGAGTATCACCATCTTTCAATGACAAAATAGACATAATCTCATTATTTAAATTATCGTCTTCTATATTATACTTTAAGTAAAGTTTTTGAGCAACCAATTTCTCTTGTGTTTTTTCTTCTTCTTGAGCATCTGATTTTATGGAATTACCTTCCATATCAATATCCCAAAAATCTATTTTTTCAGAAAGAATTATTGGCTTTTCACCCTCTCTTATATTCACCTTTCCAGTTATTGTAATTATTTTATCCAAAGCCAAATCGTCTTTAACTTTATCATATTGTTTTGGGAATAACATTGCAGTAAATGTGCCATAAAGGTCTTCGACTTCAATCACAGCCATAGCCTTATTACCAGCCTTTGTGTACGACTTCCTAATTGAAGTTACAACTCCACCACCAGTAACCTTTGCTCCATCTTCTATTCCTAAATCAACAGATACAGTTTGATCGTCTTCGTTCAAACTTGCACTTTCATCTTCTTCTGCGATATCAAACATTGAAGAATTAAAATCATATTGTGCAAACCTATCTCTATATGCATCCAATGGGTGTCCTGAAATATATATACCAATTATTTCTTTTTCTTTTTTCAATTTTTGAAAGTTGTCATATTCTAGAAGATTTGGATAATGAATATCAACAATTTCATCATCTCCAAACAATGAAAGTTGTCCAAGGCTTGTTTTCTTTTTGACTTCTGATACTTGTTTTAAGGCTTGGTCATACACAGCATACAATACCGAGCGATTAACCCCAAAGCAATCAAACGCCCCTGAGAAAATCATACTTTCAATAACTCTTTTGTTTACTCCATATTGATAGCATCTTCCAAGAAAATCTGCAAAGTCTTTAAACTCACCATTATCTTCTCTTTCTTTAACTATCATATCACACATTGTTTCGCCAACACCTTTAAGAGCAGCAAGACCAAAACGAATCTTTTTGTTTTTAACGCTGAAATATGTTTTGCTTTTGTTTACATCTGGTGGTAACACTTCTATTTTTTCATCTTTTGCGTGATTTATATAGTTTTTGATTTCATCTGCGTTTGTAATTCTATTATTAAGAACCGCAGTTAAAAATTCAGCTTCATAATAGGTTTTCAAATATGCTGTTTCGTAAGTTATAATTGAGTACGCCGCAGCGTGCGACTTATTAAAAGCGTAACTTGCAAAACTTTCCATCTCTCCCCAAATCTTTTCGGCAACAGCTTGGTCTACACCACGTTTGATAGCACCATCAATTGCAGGTTTACCATTTTCGGCTGGTTTACCAAATAAGAATACAGTTTTCTCTTTTTGCATCGCTTCAAGTTTTTTCTTACCCATCATACGACGAACCATATCAGCTTGACCCAAAGTATATCCTGCCATATCTTGAACGATTCTCATAACTTGCTCTTGATATACAATACAGCCATAGGTTACATTTAAAATAGGCTCCAAAATTGGGTGGTCATATGTTACATCTTGTGGATTGTGCTTATTATGTACATATCTTGGTATCGAATCCATTGGACCTGGACGATACAAAGACACGCCTGCAGTAATATCTTCTATGCTGGTAGGCTTTAGCTCTCGTAAGAATTTTTGGAAACCACCACTTTCAACTTGAAAAATCGCCTTTGTATTTCCACTTGAAAGCATTTTATAAACACCGGCATCAGCATATCCCATTTTATCAAAATCCAGTTCAACACCATAGTTTTCTTTTACATATTGAACGGCTTTTTGAATATCGTTAAGGTTTCTTAATCCCAAAAAATCCATTTTTAGATGACCAAGTCTTTCAATATCGGTCATACTGTACTGCGTTGTTAAATCGTCACCGTTTCGGCTGAGTGGCATAAATTGTTCAAGATTATCGCAAGCAATAACGACACCACACGCATGTGTTGAACACTGTCTTGGCATTCCCTCCAGTTTCATAGCAATGTCAATAACTCTTTTAACGTCGTTATTGTTGTTATACATTTCAACAAGCTCTGGGACAGCATAATCCGTTCCAAAATCCTTATCTCCTTCTTTTGGATGATAGAACCCAAAGGCTTTTTGAATAACATCATGATGCTTTGCTGAAATATTTGGTATGTTTTTTGTCACCTTATCCATCTCACTATATGGAACACCTAAAACTCTACCAACGTCTTTAATCGCATTCTTGGCAGCCATTGTTCCAAAGGTAACAATTTTTACAACCTTGTCTTCGCCGTATTTATTTCTTACATAATCAATTACATCTTGACGTTTGTCGTCGGCAAAGTCTACATCAAAGTCGGGTGCAGTAACACGCTCGGTATGCAAAAATCTTTCAAAAAGTAAATCAAATTTAAATGGGTCAATGTTTGTTATCCCTATTGAATAAGCAACTACCGAACCTGCTCCACTACCACGCCCCGGACCTACTGGCACGCCCATAGTTTTTGCTTGATTAATATAATCCCAAACTGTCAAAAAGTATTGTGCAAATCCTTGGTTTACAATAACCCCCATCTCTCTGTCAATACGCTCTTTTATTATAGGAGTTATTTCACCATATCTTCGCAAAGCCCCAGCATTTACAAGTTCCCACAAATAGTCAACACAAGACTTTCCATCTGGCGGAACAAATGGCGGGAACATATATTTATTTTCATCAATATGGTCTTCTTTGAAACTATAATTACACTTTTCTGCAATCTCAATTGTTGTGTCGAGAGCTTCTAAATCATTTGGGAAAATCTTAGCCATTTCATCGTATGTCTTAACATAAAACTCATCATTTGGGAATTTTAATCTGTCCGGATCATCATAATTTTTTCCCATTTGCACACACATTAAAACATCTTGTGTAATAGCATCATCTTTATTGATATAGTGAACGTCATTTGTTGCTACAAGTTTAATTCCGTGTTTTGCCGAAAACTCTCTAAGTTTTTTATTTACCGCCAATTCTTCCGGCATACTATGATTTTGAATTTCCAAATAGAAATCTTCGCCAAAATGTTCTTTAAACCACAGTACCAACTCCTCAGCCTTGTCGTATTGTCCATTTAAAATATATTGAGGAATATCTCCTGCAATACACGCAGAAAGTGCCACTATGCCCTCCGAATTCTCTGCCAGTGTTTTATAGTCTATCCTTGGCTTATAGTAAAATCCATCTCTAAACGCAATTGTGTTTAACTTACAGAGATTTAAATATCCCGTCCTATTCTTTGCAAGCAATACAAGGTGTGCATTTTTACTTTTACCTTGTTTTATGTGTAAATCATCTACCACATAAAATTCGCAACCAAAAATAGGTTTGATGCCCGCCTTTGAACAAGCATCAAACAATGTTACACAGCCATACATATTTCCATGATCAGTTATTGCAACTGCTGGCATTCCGTACTCTTTACACACCTTAACCAGTCTATCAATTCTTGCCGCACCATCAAGCAAACTATACTCTGTATGCACGTGTAAATGGACGAAGTTCCCCATAATTTTCTCCCCTGTTGTATTATAAATTTTCTGCTATTTCTATTATCTTTTTAAGTTTATAATTTAATCCCGATTTTGTCAATGAGTTACCACTTAAAAGCACCAAATCCGACAATGATGATTCTTTATTTTCAAGCCTTAGCATTGCAACTTCTTGCAATGAACTTGGCAATCCACCAATTCCTATTGTTTCTTCAATTTTTTCAATTGCTCTAACTTGCATTAAGCTTGCCTGCACAGTCTTGTCAATATTGGCTGAAATACAATTACTTTGACGATTAATACTGTTTCGCATTTCACGTTTTATAATCTCATTTTGCATTTCAAGAAAACTTTTATTTGCACCCACAAACGCTACGAAGTCTGCAATTGATTCAGCCTCTTTCATATACACAACAAACTTTTCACCACGTTCTACTTTTCGTGTTATAAAACCAAATTCCCCCAGCAAATTAGAAAGAACTTTTGCTTGCTCAGAATTTGTAAATTCAAGTTCAAAGTGATATCCACGACCTTTTGATTTTAACCCAATTTCATCATCTTGGCTTTGAGGAATACTTATATTTCCGACGCTGGCAAACGCTAGTTTAATGTACGATTTTTTACAACAATCTTCCATTATAATATGATGGTCAACGCTTTTATTTAGTGACCAATTATTAGTTTCGTCAAGAGAAATAATTCCACAATCTTGCAAAATCCTGTTCCCAAGCTCTACTGGTGCAACAAACTCGTATAAGGTAGTCTTCCCAATTATAGACATCTCTGCATCTAATTCTTCAATCTTTGAACTATATATTTTGTTGATAATATCTTTGATGTAATTCAACAAATCAGTATTATCCGTTTTAATTGAAAAGCTAACACCCTTGTTACTTAATTCTAAGCTCCCAATAGAATTTATGCACGCACAAAGAGAAGCCAGCGTACAACAATCACTTTCTGGCTTTACGTTTAATATTTCTTCTTTTACACCGCTTGAAAAAGACATTTATTCTTTATTCTCCTCTTCTTTTGTGTATTTATTTTCAAAATTTGGAATCTTCTCCCAATTCGCAATTCTTTCAATAGGTATGTTATTATCTTTGACAAACTCAACAGCACGCTCCACACTACCAACTCTGTCTGCCCTATGTGCATCTGAGCTTATTATGAATTGTACATCGGTTTTTAACATTTCGACAATATCTTCTGCCGACAAACTCATATGTTTGTTGTTTATTTCTATATAACAATTATTCTCAACACACCCTAACGCTAATTTATATGGGTCAATTTTTATATACTCGTTTGGATGTGTAATGATATCAATTTTATATTTCTTTATTGCTTGAATGTAACTTTCGGTATTCATATCCTTAACTTTGTTTGATTTGTTTTTAAATATATTCGGCAAGATAAACTTAAACAAATTTTTAAAATTAACAATTCCTGCTTTATGTGCACCAAGCAATCTTATGTCATAAAGATCAGCATATTTTTCAACAAAGTCACATTCTCCGTTTGCTCCTAGCAAATTAAATTCTAAGCCCATTTTACAAACCACACTTTTGTCTGCTGAATACTTTACAACTCTTTCTTTTAATTTTGGTATATTGTTTTTCCTTATCCCAAATACGTGTCTGTATCCATGATCAGTAATAGCATACTCTTTCAAACCAACAGCATCTGCTCCGTCAATCATCTCCTCTACTGTACTTTTCCCATGGTTTAATTTTGAATACTTAGAATGTGTGTGATATATTCCCCATATCTCTTTCATTTGTTGTTTCCCATCCTTTATCTAACAATCTCTATTTCTAATTCTAACTTTTTATTATACTTTGCATACACTTTTTCTTTAATTAATTGTACAAGAGTCAACACGTCATTTGCAAGAGCTCCACCCTTGTTTAAAATAAAATTTGCATGCTTATCAGAAACAATAGCATCTCCTACACTCAATCCCCTCAATCCACACTCATCAATCAATTTCCCTGCTGGCATATTTTCGACCGCCTTAAATACACTGCCCGCACTTTTCCCAACAGGTTGTTTTTCTGCCCTAATCTTTTTATTGTTTTTCATCTCTTCTAATATAATTTCTTTGGCTTTGTGTTTTAAATTAAACTCAGAATACATAATTATAAAGTTTGTGTTTTCTTGAAAAATTGAGTGACGATATGAAAATTTTAATTCTTTTGCATAAGCTTCTACCACCCTTTGACCATTAAAATAGGTGACAGTCTGGACAATATCAGAAATAGCCTTTCCAAAAGCACCTGCATTCATAAAAACTGCACCACCAACCGTTGCGGGAATTCCCGACGCAAACTCTAAGCCAGACAATTCTAATTCGGCCAGTTTATATGACAGTGCAGACAACTGAACTCCGCTTGATGCAATTATTCGACCATTACCCAAGTTACAAATTTCAGCAATGTTTGAAGTATCAAATATTACTCCGTCATACCCGTCGTCCGAAAACAACAAATTGGAACCATTGCCGATAATCTTCCACTTCACAGACCGCTTCCCCAATTCTGAAATTACTTCAAACATATCAAAGTAAGTGGTTGGTTTTATATAAAAATATGCATTACCACCGATACCAAAAGTCGAATGTTTCTTCAATGGTTCATCTTGAAAAATATTATTTCTTCCAACAATTCGAGTAAGCATATCTACCATATAATTTTACCCCATCTAATAAAATATTTCAACTAAATAATAATTATTTCATTAGAATACATTTGGTACATTTGTGCAACCCCAAACAGCACTTTCGATTTGACTAAACTCGTCGTCTGAATATAAACTTTGTATGGTCGTACTAAACATTCCACTTCCTGCTAAAAATTTTTGAGAACTTTCACTCATTAAATATTCTATAAATTTCGTTGCGTATTTATCAACTTGCTCATTTTGCTCTTTTACAACACCTATAAATTGTACAAGGTCGTTATAAGTTGATACTGGCTCTATTAGTAAATCTTGAATTGATTCTCTTTCGAGCTTTCCTTTTAATTTTACCAAATCCCTGTGCGTTCCAAGCAAAATAGTTGCTTTATTTAAACTTATAAAGTCAACATAAGCATTGTAATCATCTACCGACATACAAATTTCAGAAGCATTTGCTGTTTGTATACAATTTTGCGGAGATATATATTTACTCTCCCCATATATCAACCCATAAATATGCTTTGTAGACTTCTTTAAAGTTTTATCATATCCGCAATTTTCAAATTCACTTGATAAAATAATCGTATTTTCTTTTAATGCATCACTTAGTTTTTCGCTAGTTGAATAAAAAGCATATCCCCCCATTACGTAGCCAATCGCATATTGACTACCATCAGCAACTCCTGCATTTTTGATTTCAGCTTTTAATGAGGAGGTATTAACTGATAGTGGCGTCAATAATTCCTTAATTGCACCACCAACACCATACCCAAAAGATATTAATGCTGGTTTTTTGCTTGAACTTAATGCAAGATTAAATTCCTCTATCGACATGTTTTTTATATTAATATACAACCCCTTATTTGAGTTTTCAAACAACCGTGCCACATTATTTAAATAATCACTTTTAGAAATGCTCCCCCCTGAAAATGTGTCTACATTCCACAATTCAATAACACCTTGCATTGTAGCCTTCTCTTCCAAATGATTTAGTGAAGTGTCATCTTTATTTAATTTTATCAAAGGCAAAGTTGACACCGCAATCAACACAAGCACTAATAAACTTAACGCTATTAAATTTAAAATACTAAAACTTTGCAATTTATTCATTTGCTACAATTTTATGACATAAAAAAACAGTTTATGAAACAATTTCCACAAACTGATTTTTTTATTTGAACATTGATTTATCTCGTGCTTGCCTGTGATAATTTATTGCAAACCTATGAGCCTCATCTCTAATTCTTTGCAAAAGCTTTCTTGCATCACTTCGCTCGTCCAATATAATACTTGTTTTTCTTCCCGATACAAAAAGTTCTTCTTGTTTTTTTGCGATACTGACCACTGGTATATCAAAGTCAAATTCTTTTAATACTTTTTCTACGGAACTCAATTGCCCAAGCCCCCCGTCAATAACCAATAAATCTGGGAATTTGTTAAAACTTGAATCTCCTTGTTTTAGTCTATTTAGCCTTCTACGCAAAGTTTCTTCCATACTTTTAAAATCATCAGCACCCAGTACTGTCTTAATTTTGAACTTTCTATATTCTTTTTTTGCAGGTGCACCATTTTCAAAAACAACCATACTAGACACATTATTTGTTCCGCTGATGTTAGAAATGTCATAACACTCTAATCTGTATGGTATGGTTTTGAGATTTAAAATTTTTGCAAGTTCTTCAAGAGCATCTTGATTTAATTGTTTTCTGCGCTTTTGAACTTCTAAATTTTTATATAAAAACTCTTCAATATTTTTCAGTCCCATTTCGACGATTTTTTTCTTAATCCCCTTAATTGGGACTCTAACCTCAATAGCAGAACCCCTTAATTGGCTTAAATATTCACCCAAATTAGGCAATTCTATGTTTGACAATAATTCACTTGGGGCCAAATTAGAGTCGTAATACTGCACTAAAAATTCAGACAAAACATCTTCTAAATTCGAATCGTTTATTGAGTCCAATAGAATATTTTTATCTACAATTGTTTTACCATTTCTTATAATTGTTTGGTTGATCGCAATAAATTCTTCAACTTCTTGAATCGTAAACACATCAAAATTTGCAGATTTAGTCAAACTTGTTAGAATATAATTCTCACTTTTTTTAAGCATCTCAATCTTGTCCCGAAAGTCTATTGCACCCTCAAAATCCATTTTAGACGAACACTCTTTCATTTTTTCAGTCAACATTCTTCGAACCTTTGCCGTGTCGCCGTTTAAAAAATCGATAATTTCGTCAATAATTTTTAAGTAGTCTTCATTCGAAATTTTACCAAGACAAGGGCACAAACATTTATCCAAATCCCCATACAAGCATTGCCTTTTTACCTTTTGGGTTGTTTCAAATTTAATTTTGCATTGTCTAATTTTAAACACAGACTTAATTATTGAAATAAATTCACTTACCCTGAGCCCAGTCACAAAAGGACCAAAATATAAAGCTCCGTCGTTTTTAACTTTTCGCGCAATCGTTATTTCTGGAAACAATTGTTTTTTATCTATTCTAATATACGGGAACATTTTATCATCTTTTAAAAGTATATTATATTTTGGCTGATGTTCCTTTATTAAATTGTTTTCAAGAGAAAAGGCATCAAGCTCTGACGCCGTCAATATATAGTCAAGCGAGTCTATATTTGACACGAGCATTGATGTCTTTACATTCTTTTTAGTATTCTGAAAATATGAACTCACTCTATTTTTTAAAGATTTTGCCTTCCCAATGTAAATAATTTCTCCGAATTTATCTTTCATCATATAAACACCCGGAGAAGACGGAAGACCTGCCAAAATTTGAGTAATCTTATCGTTCATAAAATTTCATATCCTTAATCATAGTCTTGTTCTGTTAATAGTTTTTGCCTTTCTGCAAGAGTTAATTCATTAATCATACCATCGATATCACCATTCATAAAATTATCAAGTGAATAAATTGTAAAGTTGATTCTGTGGTCTGTAACCCTGTTTTGCGGAAAGTTATAAGTCCTAATTTTTTCGCTTCTATCCCCACTTCCAATTTGCAATTTTCTTTTCTTTGCATATTCAGCATCGGCTTGAGATTGATAAAAATCGTATAGTTTTGATTTTAATATACTCATCGCCCTTTCTCTATTCTTAATCTGAGAACGTTCATCTTGGCAAGCAACAACCATTCCTGTAGGTTTATGAGTAATTCTTATAGCACTCTCTGTTTTATTAACGTGCTGTCCACCAGCACCACTGCTTCGGTATGTATCAATTTGCAAATCACTTTCATTGATTTCAATATTAACTTCGGTATGTTCTGGAAGAACTGCAACGGTTGCAGTTGATGTATGAACTCTGCCTTGACTTTCTGTTACCGGCACTCTTTGAACTCTGTGAACTCCACTTTCAAACTTCATCAAACTGTATGCGTTTTTGCCCTTCACCATAAAAGTACATTCTTTTAAGCCTCCAGCATCGGTATAGTTTCCGTCAATTTCTTCAATTTGGAATCTATGGTTTTCAGCCCAAAGCCCATACATTCTTTTAAGCTCCATACCAAATAAACCGGCCTCATCACCACCTGCACCTGCACGAATTTCAACAATTACATTCTTCTCATCGTTTTCGTCTTTTGGCAATAGCAATACTTTTAATTCTTCTTCAATTCTTTTCAAGTCTTCTCTGCCACTTTGAATTTCTTCGTTTGCAAGTTCAATTAATTCAGCATCACTTTCCATCGCCTTCAATTCTTCAGCATCTTTAATGTTAGACTCAACCTTTAAATATTCGTCATACTTTTCAATTATCTCTTGCATATCTGAATGTTCTTTACAAAGTTTTTTCCATCTGTCAATATCAGCAATAACATCTGGTTCACTTATAAGCCTTGTAAGCTCAACAAACTTTTCTTTCATCTGCCTTAATTTTTCAATCATTTTTTTCTCCTTTATTTTTTAGCGTTGCATATATTATCCGCTCTACGCCTTCTAAGTCTTTTAATATATTTATATCTTTGAAGTTTTCTTGAAGCATATTTTTTATACTTTCAGCTTCTCCTATACCTATTTCAAAAAATATTTTACCATCATTTACCAGATATTTTGGGGAGTCTTTTATAATCTTCCTATAAAAATCCAGTCCATCAACACCGCCATCTAATGCAAGTACAGGCTCAAAGTTTTTAACTTCATCATCAAGCCCGACTATTTCATCTGACAATATATAAGGTGGATTTGAAATAATAAAATCAAACTTTTTGTCTGAAACACTTGAATATATATTACTTTTATAAAAATTCACGCCAGCATTTAACTTTAAATTGTTTTCCTTCGCTATCTCCAAAGCATCATCGCTTATATCAACACTTTCCATTTTAATGTCTAAGTTTTCAAGTGCAAGCGTAATTGCAATTGCACCACTTCCAGAACCAATTTCTAAGCCTTTTCCAACTTTAATCTCATTTAAACAAGTATATACCAATTCTTCGGTTTCACACCTTGGAATTAAGCAACCCTCTCGAACGATAAAATCTCTGCCATAAAAATTTGATTTACCTAAAATATAAGCAAGAGGTCTTCCCTTCATTCTTTTTGACGCTAGGTTAATGCATTGTTTTTGACACTCCTCATCAACCATAATACTCATTGCTACTTGACTACGCTTAATAGACATTACTTCGCAAATTATCCAATCGATATCTGATTCATCAATAGCAAAACTACTAAGTAAATATTCTTTTAATTCATTAGTTGTCATGTGTAAATCTCCACACTTAATAAAAAAGCGAGTTTGACTTTTCTTTCAAAAATCAATGCTCGCATAAAAAACTTTGCAAGTACAAAAATACTTGCAAAGCACAATCCACCTACTTATTCTTGGCGTATCTCTTATTAAATCTATCTACTCTTCCACCGCTGTCAACAAGCTTTTGAGTGCCAGTGAAAAATGGATGACATTTGTTACAAATTTCAAGTTTAATAACATCTCCACTTTTTGTGCTTTTTGTTTGGAATTTGTTTCCGCAAGCACATTCAACAGTTACTTCATGATAGTTTGGATGTAAATTGTCCTTCATATTCTTCTCCTTATCTATTGCTCTCTAAAATAACGAAATTATTATATATTAATAATTATCGTTTGTCAAGTGAATTTCAAAATTTCGACTTTTATATATTTGCTTTTTAAATTAAAAATTCGCCGAAATTTTTTCGGCGAATTAAACACTTTGTGCATAAATTAATTGTAATTTTAAATATATATTTAAAAGTTACTATTCTGCGTCTTTTGCTTCATTGAATGCTTTAAGAACAACGTCTTTAATCATTTCACGAGTTTCTGTGTTTAGTGGATGTACGATATCCTTAAATTCTCCGTCAGGAGTCTTTCTGCTAGGCATAGCAATAAAGTAACCTTCATTTCCTTCAATAACCTTGATGTCGTGTACTACGAAGCATTCATCAATTGTGATTGAAGCAGATGCCTTGATTTTGCTTGTTTCGCTCTTTACAATGCGAATTCTCACGTCAGAAATTTTCATGTTTTTTACCTCTTTGCATTTAGTATCCCAAATTTTCATTTGGTAATTCTATTCTACTATATAATTATATCAAAAGGCAACTAAATTTAGACTATATTTAATAAAAAATTTTATCAAAACTTTTAATTATTCCACAAATGTTTTGGATATTCGCCACTTTCCACGAGTTGTGCGATAGACCCCACAAGGTCTTCTTTGTCTTCTTTATATGTAACACCATGCCATACAGCAGAAGTATCTAAAACCTTTACAGTAGCCAACTCACCACCAATCATTTCTGCTACAACTGACGGAATTAAGAACTCACATTTTTCTGGATTATCCATCATTTCTTCAATTAAGAAAGATTTAAATCTCTTTTCTAAATATCTGAAAATTTCTTGTGTAAATCCAAACATATTCATTGATACAGGCGCATCACCCTCAACTTCAAATTCTGGCATACCATTTAGCGGTGCAGCAAAAAACTTGCCGTCCCTTTCTTCAATACTGCTTTCAATAATATCATCTAAATAGCCATTTTCAACCGTGCATACACCACGCTTTACCGCACCATTTGATGTAAGCGTATTTTTGACTTTGTATCCAGCAAGAGCAAACTCTTTGTCACTCTTTTTGTTTCTTAAAAAGTCTGCAACAACTTTAAATGCGTCGTAGCCATAAAAATCATCTGCGTTTATAACAATAAAATCACCATGAACAGTTTGCCTGCAAGACAAAATTGCGTGAGCAGTTCCCCAAGGTTTTACTCTGCATTTTGGAACCTTGAATCCGTGTGGCATACAATCAAGTCTTTGGAAAACATATTCTGTTTCAATATACTTTTCGACTCTGTTTCCCACGGTTTCTTTAAATGCGTGATAGTTCTCCTCTTTAATAATGAAAACAACTCGGTCAATACCCGCCCTTATTGCGTCATATATTGAATAATCGATAATGAATTGATTATCTTCATTAATCGGCTCCATCTGTTTTAATCCGCCAAATCTACTTCCCATTCCGGCTGCCATAATAACTAAATCCATAATAAACCACCCTCCGTAATTTATACATTATATAATAACACAAACTCTTTAAATTTCAAAGCAAATTAACTTTCTTTCACAATTTATTATATGAAAAGTTTTTAGTATAGTTATGTTTTGATTTCAAAAAATATTAAGTCTTTTAATCAACAAAAAAGACTAACTCAAATTAGAAAAATCCAACATCTGTGTAGTCTTATTTTAGATACTCGTCACATTATTCATCAGTTAATCCTAATAACTGATCACCAGTCACATCTAGTGCCTTGCACAAACTTTTTAAACTGTCATAACCGGGCTTACTCTTCCCCTTTAACCACTCACTTACTTGACTTTGTTTTATTCCGGCCCGAATTGAAACTTGTGTTTGCGTCAATCCTTTTTCTAACATAATTTCTTTTAAAATTTCTATAAAATCCATAATCACACCTCTATTGATTATAGTTTATAGAATTTTCTATGTTTTATCTTGACTTATAGAATTTTCTATACTAGAATAAGTTAAGAGCTATTTCATTTGGAGAGTTATATGAAATTAAAAAAAATGGATTTTACAACAGCATTAGTAATAAATATAGCAATGTTTATTGTGGCGTGCTGTGGATTGTACGTATTTTTTATTCCTGTAATAATTAATATTTGTATTGGGATATTCTATGTATTGAAAGATTATAATAATAACAATATTACGCTTAAAGATTACAATAGTAACGATTGCAATCTTAAAACCTATTATAATAATACCAAAGTTACCATACCTAGACACATTGAAACAAACAGCGAATTTCATATCTACAACAACCTTCCAGCGATGCTAGTTGGTTCAAATATATTTATCGTTCCAAAGTATGATTTGGAATATAAAATTCCCAACTCGTTTTTTATTGACATGGAAGCCTCGGTTCATTCAATGAAAAACATCAACGAAAATACTATTAGCATTTTAATTGATAATACCAGCAATACAATGCTTTACTTCTCTGCCTTTATGCCAGCAACGCAAGAAATTTTTGAAACATTTCCAAAGCAATTTGTAAAAGATGGCAGTACTTGCTCAGAAATTAATTCTATTGGCAACTCTAAATACTTTTTACTAGAATCTGATGGTCAAAAAACTTTTCATGTATATCACAATTATAATATATACGGCATTGCGTTTGGATCAATCAGCGACTCAAATAATACAAGTTTTAATGAACAAAAGTTAACAAAATCAATAATCTCAATAATTGAGTCGCTTAACATCATAACTTATATCGAACTCCATCAACCAAAAATGAAAAAATTACTAGGGTACACTGAACAATTACTAGGTAAATCACAGTTTTTAAGCAATCAAGATAAAAGAATTATTTATAGTTTCTTCAATATATTTAACTTAACAAATAAAACTACACAAACCATATTAAAAAATTTAAAACGAATCTTTAAAAAAACTCTAAATACAGAATGTTTAGAAATCAGAGACATTGCCTTATCAGCAATTGAAATAATCGACTCAAAAATATAATAGTAGGTCAAAACTTGACCTACTATTATATTTTATTCAACTACCACTTTTACAAAAATCTTTTTGCCCTTTTTTAGAATTATTTCTTTTTTTGGTTGAACAACAAGTTTAAAGTCTGAAACCTTTTCATTGTCCATTGTGATTCCGCCTTGTTCAATCAGTCTTCTTGCTTCGCTTCTTGATGAGCAAATCTTTGCCTTTTCACATAATTCACATATATTCATTCCATCACCAAACTCAGATTTTGAAATGGTAATTGTTGGCATATCTGCACTTGCACCGCTTCCATTAAAGACATCAAAAGTAGCCTTTTGTGCTACTATTGCATCTTCTTCGCCACGAACGAACTTACAAATTTCGTACGCCATTCTATGCTTTGCTTTTACTATATCTTCTGCGATAATTTGCCTAACTTCTTCCATTGGTATGTCTGTAAATAATGCAAACATCATTTCTACACAAGCGTCTGGGGTTTGATAAATACCTTGGTAGAAATCGTATGCAGAAATCTTATCTCTATCTATCCAAATAGCGCCCTTTTCAGTTTTTCCCATTTTCTTCCCTTCTGGAGTTAAAAGCAATGGGTTTGTGGCACCAATCAATTGTATATCTGTACCATTTGCAAAATTTAACTTACGTTGCAATTCAACACCTGCAACAATATTTCCCCATTGATCTGCTCCACCATATTGAAGAGTACAACCATATTTTCTGTTAAGATGAATAAAATCGTATGCCTGCATAAGCATATATCCCATTTCAAAAAATGTTAATCCGCCCTCATTAATTCTGTTTGCATAGATTTCACTTGAAAGCATTTTGTTGACATTGAAATGAATTCCCACTTCTCTCATAAAGTCAATATAGTCATAACCTTTAAACCAATCGGCATTGTTAACAATAGTTGCTGGGTTTTCACCATCAAAATCTAAGAATACTTTTAGCGTATTCTTTATTTTTGAGATATTGTTATCAATTTCTTCTTTCGTTAGCATTTTTCTAAGTTCGGTCTTTCCTGATGGGTCGCCAACACACGCTGTCGCACCGCCCATTAAAACAACAACTTTATGACCTGCTTGCTGAAATCTTCTTAAAATGCAATATGGTACGCAATGTCCAATATGCAAACTATCTGCAGTTGGATCGCTTCCCTCGTATAAAACAATTGGCTCACCGCTTTCTAGTCTTTCTTGCAACGCTTTTTCGTCTGTACATTGATATAACAGACCTCTTTCTTTTAATTTGTTAAATAAATTTACATCTACCATTTTTTCTCCTTAATAAAAGCACGCTTCAATTTCCTTAGTTTTTAAGGACGAAGCGTGCTTGCTCGTGGTACCACCTTAATTCGTCGCAAACATAAAATGCGACCTCATTATGTCATATTCGCTATGAACTTGCGTTTTGCTCTTGTCTTGTAATTCATTTACTTAGATAATAAAGCCTTTCACCAACCGACTCTTCTCTAAAATTACTCTTTAAGTAAACTACTGATAAACCCTCATCGCAAAAATTGATTGTTCTTAATTTAACACAATATATAATATTTGTCAAGAATTAAAAATTATAATACATCTATCTTCATTAAGTTTGTCGGAACGTGTCCTAAAGGTAGGCCTGCCGTCTGAATAATGACATCACCCTTTTCAAAAAGTCCTGTTTTAATCGCACAAGTTTTAGATGCTGACAAAAGAGTATCTGTGAATTTAAATTCCTCAATCATCATTGGAACAGTTCCCCAGCATAATGCAAGCTGATGATAAACTTTTTCATCTAATGTGCACGCTACTATTGGACAATTTGGCTTAAAACCAGATACCTCCAAAACAGACTTCCCTGTCTTTGAAACAACAACGATTGCCTTTGCTTTAATTTTATCAACCAACGACTTGCAAGCATACGCAATACTTGTTGAAATGTCTGATGAACTGTCTATTGAAGCAATCTCGGTTTTAACAATGATATTCTTTTCACAAGATTCAATAACCTCTGACATTGTTTCAATACATTTTAAAACATTTTTGCCACTTGCAGTTTCACCAGATAGCATCAATGCACTTGCTCCGTCCAATACAGCATTTGCCATGTCTGTAAGTTCTGCTCTTGTTGGTCTGGTGTTTTCAATCATACTCTCAAGCATTTGCGTCGCAATTATAACGATTTTACCCGCCTTTAAGCATTTATCAACAATTGCCTTTTGGTAAATTGGAATTAGTTTAAAATCAACCTCAACACCCAAATCTCCTCTTGCAACCATAACACCATCAGACTCTTTTATTATCTCATTGATATTATCTATACCTTCTTGATTTTCAATTTTGCTTATAAGTTTGATATTTTTATTCGCACCACCATTATCTTTAATAAATTTTTTTGCAGTCAAAATATCTTCCGCCGTTCTAACAAAAGATAAAGCAATATACTCAACATCATTTTCAATTGCAAATTTTATATCAGACCTATCTGCATCACTTAAATAAGGCATTTCTAGGTGAATATTAGGCAAGTTAATACTTTTATTATTTGACAACACTCCACCGACAATTACCTTAGTAATTACATCATATTTGTTCATTGAAACGACTTCCAACTCACTAAAACCATCGTTTAGTAAAATTCTGTCGCCCTCATTTACAATGTTCGGCAAATCCTTATAGGTAACAGATACAATATTTTTGCTTCCAATTACATTGCCTGTTGTCAAGGTAAACACTTGACCCTTTTCAAGAACAACTTGACCGTTCTCGAATTCTTTAATTCTTATTTCTGGACCTTTTAAATCGCACATAATCGCAACTGGCATTTCTAATTTTTGGCGTTGCACTTTAATGGCATTAATATAATCTGCGTGTATATCGTGATTTCCATGTGACATATTTAATCTTGCCACATTCATTCCGGCAAGAATCATTTCTTTTATCATTGTAGGCGAACCAGACGCTGGGCCAATTGTACATACAATCTTGGATTTTTTCATATATCTTTAACCTCACTTACTTCCTTGCAATAATATGTATTCTGTTTAATTCATCAATTTCTTTAACTTCATTTAATTCGATATCTACAAACTTAATATCTTTAAACCCGATTTTTTCCAAACACTTAACAATATCCCACGTTTCAAACCAAGCCTCAACCATTATATCACCAGTTTTTCTGTATAAAGTATTTGTTTCTTTAACATAATATGTTTCATTCATTACACAAAGCCCATTGTTTTGAGATACTTTTGATACATAGTCCAAGTCAGATCCTTGTTCATAGATAAGCTCATTCCAACCGTTTAACTTTTTCTTTGTGTAAAAGTCAAACATAAAAATCCCCTTTTTATTAAGGTGTTTATAAATCGTATTAAAGAATTTTTCCCATTGAGTCCAATTTGTAAACATATTCACAACATCTCTATTACAAGAGATAGCATCAAACTTACGCTTTAAATCAAACTCGTACAAATAATCCACCTTTTTAAATTCGACGTCTGGGAATTTAGGGCGAACAAAATTTAGATAGCCTTCTGCATTATCTACCCCCATACAATCGGTACAAATATTTCTTAAAACCGAAATAAACTCTCCCGAACCTGAGCAAACATCAAGAACTGATTTTATCATAATATTTCTAGACTTTAAAAATCTTATTAAATTATTCGCTAATTTAAATGAAAAATTCCCTTGCTTTCTGCTCCAAGCCTCTGCATACCACACATCGAAATCGAAAGAACCTTCACTGATACTAGGTTTGTTATTTGAAACATTATCCATATTTCACTCCATTAATATTCTCTTATAATTCACTATAAGTATAAACAAAAAATATAATTTAAGTCAAATAAATAAGCACCTTTTAGTTATAATTTCCCCAAAATTTGAATAACTATTTATCAATGAATTATTCGGCAAAAACTAGAAATAAAATCAATATTTTATTAGTAATTAAAGTTTCCTTTACCATTGTAGGCACATTGATAGGTGCTGGATTTGCAAGCGGAAAAGAAATAACAACCTTTTTCGGATGTTTTGGGAATGGTAGCTATGTTGCCATTTTGGTTTTTAGTGTTATTTTTGCATTAGGGATAATCTTTTTTTCATATGTTGAAAAAGAAAGTCTTCCAAAACCTCTCGTATTCGCAACTAATTGTGCAATCTTTATTTCAGAAGTCATTTCAATCACCGCTATGATGGCAGGGCTTTCATCAATACTTTCAATGTTATTTTTAAATGACATACCTTTTTATTTGTCTCTTGTTTTAATCTTTATGGTAATCATTTGTGGACTTAAAGGACTGACAACCACAAACCTAATCTTAATACCCGTATTATTGCTATCAATTTTATACTTTGGCATCAATGGAGCATTATCTATAAACACATTTACACTTGCAACAATTAATGATGATGCACTATTTAAAGTAATGTCGCTACCACTATATATAGGATTAAATCTATTTGGGATTTTTCCTATTACAATAGAATTTTCAAAAATTCAAAATAAAAAAGAAAAAATAACAAGTTCAATTATTGCTTCCGTTTTAATATTAATTTTAATGCTTTGCTTTTGCTTTACTATTTTAAATATTTCAAGTACTTGTGCGACTTTTGAACTACCTCTTGTTATTTACGCCTTGACAAACGCTCCAAATCTTATAGTAGTTGTCGTGCTTACTCTTGCTATTGCAATTATTACTACTATTATATCAGACGGCTTTGTTGTGCGACAAATTCTTGAAGTTAAAGGTGAACGATTTGCAAATGTCGGATTTGCCTGCATTTTTGTTGGAGCCTTGTATGTGAGCAAGTTTGGATTTGCCCAAATAGTTGAAACCTTTTACCCTATTAATGGGCTCATTGGACTAACGATTATTTCATTTATCATCTTTTATAGTATAAAAAATAAAAAAGCATATAAAAAATCCAGTTAAAATATAACTGGATTTTTCAATTAGTCTATACTATCAATTAGTCTACCGTGCTTATTATAAACTTTTATTTTCTTTTGACCTTCGCAATCTTCATTTATTTTAGCAATTGCTTCTTCTTTTGAAGATGTCTTTGCAATCACCCTATTATTTTTCTTTACAGTCCACTCAGCTTCATTTTTGCTCTGTACTATTGTGTAAAGATTTGAAGAATTCTCTTTTTCATCAGAAACCTTTTTTGCCTTCTTTGCTTGTCTTGCCTTGTTAATGAATCTACTCTTATTCTTTTCATTTGAAATAACCATATATATCAACCAAGCGATCAATCCAGAGCCAACAATGCTTCCAACCACTATACCTGTAATAGCCCAACCAGATAGCCCGTCATTTTCTTCCAACTCGTTATATAACATCATAAAGCTAACTTGCGTTGTAGCGGAAAAACCATCTGCGTCGGTTACTGTATAATAGACAGAATAAATACCTGCATCAGTTATCTCGATATATGATTTGTTAGATGCATCTTTCTTTATTTCCAAAGACTTACCAAACTTATCATAAACACTAACAACTATATTTGTTAATTCATTGCCAAACTTGTCTTTTGCCGTTGCATCAATTAAATAAACAACATGACTGTCGCCAGTCCAATAAATATTCTCATAATTGTTTGTTATTGATATTACAGGCTTAATAACTTCACCGCTTGAAACAGTGGTTACCATATCTTTTGTTCCAGACAAGCAATTAAATGTGAAGGTTACAAGATATTTATCAGTCTTTGAAATTACAAACTTTTGGTCTTTTATTTCAATAGGAACGCCTCCAGAAGTTGTTACATTTGCAACCATTGAATGTCCAAAATAGTTTTCAATATAAGGAGCCCTAACTTCAATAGTTCTTTCTGCCTCTGTCCCCTTTGAAGATACTACTTGTTTCATAACAAGAAAATCACTTATGTTTGCAACGGTTGACTCAGTTGCTGTTACTTCTGTCTTTATACCATTGTCGTTATTGGTTATAGTGTATTTCCCTGGATAAAGTATTACAATTTCATTATTGTTTTCGATTAAATATTTTCCGCTTTCTGTTTCAACTGCAAACCCTAAGTCAGATTCTTGTAAAAATAGAACTCTATCTCCAACTTTTACACTTAAACTGTCATATTCATTAGCAACAAAAATAGACTCTTTGTTTGATAAATTGTAACTAAATGCTTTAATGTTTTCTATGTTATGAATACCATTAATAGCAACAGATGCATAAACATCATTATTTTGATTTCTACCACTTAATACAACCACAAAATTTTTGTCGGTTTCCACTTCTAGTGACTTAATTTGTCCGTTTTCAATATTCATTTTTCTTGGACTTAAAATTTCTGCGTTGTCTGTATAAACCAATGCTGTGGCAACACTTACACTGTCAAATGTAAATGTATATTTGCTATCTTCTTTTGAAAAACTTGCACCAATAATATTAATTGAATCTATGTCGATATCAAATCTTTCTTCGTTGCAAACCTTCAAATAGAAAGATTGTACTCTTTCATTTCCTGCTGTATCTGTAAACTTGTATGTTACAATATATGAACCAAGAGCAAGAGAAACTGTATCGCCAATATTGGCATTGTGTGCAACATCATCAATATCAGTTCTTTTGTATTCTATGCTAACATTGACACCATTTGTTTTATTATCTGAATTGTCTACATCACTTGCAGATGCTGATGGGAATGTAAATTCAGCATTACTACCATTTTGTGAATAAAGTATATTTTCATGTTTCTCAATAGTAATTCCTGTTGGCTTTCTATCGTCATTTACTTGTGTAGCAAGATGAGAATTATATGACTTTGTTAATGTCCCTGTAATGCCTTCTTTAATTTCATAATCAATTGAGTAACTAACCTCTAATTTATATGAAAAGTTTCCATCTCTTGCTTTATCTGCCAGTTTTGAGAAATCAATTTTATATTCATTTCCTGCTTTTTCAATTGTATATTCAACACCCTCGCCAGGTTCAGCAAATTCAATTTTATTTCCATTGGCATCAGTGAAGTTTACTTTAACTTGCACTCCAGTATCATCTAAAAAACTTTCGTAATCAGCTTGTGAATATCCATCTTTTATAGTAACCTTGCATTCTGGCAATGTAAATACATTTATATCATTTTCTTCTGATACATCATCATTTTTATCAACCAAAATAACATCTTGAAAAACACCGTCACATTCAAAATTGTAAACAGTATTGTCTATCATAGATTTTGCTTTTATTTCTTTTTCAAAATCCAATTCTTCAGACTTAAATGTTATTGTATATTCAAGCCCGCTCTTATCACTGCTTGTTATACCTTCCATATCTGTTGCTGTAAAAACTGACATTCCATAGATATCTGAAAACAAATTGTGACATTCATCTTCTGATGCTTCTTCATTACAGAAATCGTAATAATAAACAATATCCGCTCCGCCTACATTTTTTGTGTATGTTATTGTAATTGTTGCGTCTGCAATTGATGACAAGTCAACAAAGTCACCTTGCGAATTCTTTACTTGAACACCCGCCATATCATAGCTTTTATAAAGGTAAATAACGTTTTTAGATTCAAGTTCTTTTAAGTTGTCAGACAACATATAATCTTTTTCGTCTTCTTTAGTTTCTTCTTTCTTTATTTCAGATGTTATAGGCTCTTTATAAGAATCTCCAAATTTTACGGTAACATACTTGTATTGAACAACATCGTCACCATTAACATCTATAGTTTTAGAATACTCAATATAGTACGTTCCTAATACATTGTTAATATTTGTGAATTTACCTGAATTATATGGGACATTTTCACCATATGGAGAAAATACTTTTATGGTCACATTAGTTGTTTCACATTCTGGTATTTCCACATAACTGCCAGTTTTAGCGGTTTCAGATACTGTTTCCGTCAAAACAATTTCTTCAATAGAATTTTCTACTGCTATATAATATTGCCTAGAGAAAATTGCTGGCTTATCAGCACTTCCAAAATCCTTCGCAAAAACAACAGCATAAAGACCTGGCTCAGTGAATTTGTGTATTGTATCTGCTTTTACATTTTGAAAATTCAAAAGTTGAGTTCCATCCGGAGCCCATAATGAAGCGTACACATCATAAACAGGACTGTTTGAGTCCGCTGGATAATTTGATAAATAGTCATCAAAAGAGATAGTATTGTTATCTGTAACGTTATACTTCTCATCAAACTTTTCATAATTTACAAGCAGTGCACTATTGCTAAACAATTCATTCTCGCCTGCTTTTACACTTCTTATACCAGTTCTAAATGTTGGGACTCCAATCATTCCAACAGCCATAACAAGTGCTAATATAATTGAAAATATTTTCTTTTTAGATTTCATAAGTTTAGTATTCTCCTAAATCTGGTGGTTTTATTTACTCACGCTTTATATATTTTAAAACAAATTGACATAGTTTGTCAACAACTTAAAGCGCTTGTTTTTATGTCTAAGATTTCGTATTATCTAAATAAGCTAAATAATTTAAAATTGATGCAATCACCACTATTAAAACTTCAGCAAACAATAAAATTACAAAATACATAATAGTAATTGAAATGGAGACATTTAACAATGTTGAGATTCCAACAACAAACAATTCAGCAAACATTAAAGCTATTAAATTCCACACTATACATACAGCAACGTTTTGAATCAATGATTGAACACATAAAGACACAGGCGACATTCCAAATCTTTGCTGTAATTTATAAATTTTGTTGTCTTTGGACAATGTCGACAACGCCGATATTAATGTTAAAACACAACAAATTACCAAAATGAAAGCGATTAATGCCGATATTACGTTTTCTATAATTAAAAGATTGTTCTCTAAGTACTCATACACACCCATTGAATTTTCGCCGATTGAAGCAAAAATGACCCCCAAAAATGTTTTTAATGATGCAGGTATTACCAAATACATTAAACACACCAACACATTTACAATAATCGTTTTGATGAAGTATGATTTTTCTGTAACTATATTTTCCCATATAGTTTTAATTAAATCGCAAAATTTCATAGTTATTTAGTCTTCCTTTTGCTTGATTTTACTGGCTTTATTAAAAGTTCTGAATCTTCTTCTTTTACTTCTTCTTTCTTTTTTGACTCTTTGCTTTCTTTGGGCGTTTCTTTCTTAGTTTGCGTTGTTTTCTTTGTTTGCGTTGTTTTCTTTACTGCTTGCTTTGGCTTTTCAACTTTTTCTTTTACGACCTGTTTATCTTCTTTACCTTCCTTTGGCTTCGCAACCAATTCATCAAAAGTTAACTGATTTGCATCGTTTTCTTTTTTCTTTTTTAAAGATTTCGTGTTTGATGCCTTTACATTTGAAACACTTGTTTTTTCTGGTTCTTTATTTTCAGATTTTTGCTTTGATTTGGCATTTTTGCTTACTTCAGCACTTTCAGTTACAGATTCTTTTACTTCTTCAACTTTTTTAGATTTTGTTGATTTTGATTTTGGTTTCACATCTTCTTTTGTGATTTCTGTTTCAACCTTTTGAGTTGTCAATATTTCTTCTGTTTTATTTGTTTCAGATTTTAATTCGTTTTCAACTTTTACACTTTCATTGTCTTCAACTTCTTTTACTTTCTTTTCTGGCACAATTACTTGCTTCTTTATTGATGTTTTTGCCGTCTTCTTTTTTGCGTCAATATCAATAACTTCGCCAACATTTTTGCCTCTTGTAACTTTTAGATTCTCAACAAGCATACCCCTGCTCATTGTAAATACCCGTTTTGCTTTCTTTAAAAACCTTTCATCACGACTAACTACAATAACAGTAACTCCACCCCTGTTTAATACAGAGAATAAATTTAATACCAAATCAGAAGATTCTTCATCCATTAACGATGTTGGGTTGTCGGCTACAATTATTTGCGGGTTTGAAACAATTGCACGCGCAACCATAACTCTTTGACATTGTCCAACCGACAAATCACTAGGTTTTAACGATAATATTTTCTCAGACAACCCCACTGAATTAACAGCCTTAACTATTGCATTTTTGCGTTCTTCTTTTGGCATATTTGCAATCCTCAAAGCCAATTCAAGATTCTGTTCTATTGTCCTTTTCTTAATCAAGTCGCAAATTTCTGGAACAACACCAAACCTTGAACTTCTTAAAGTTTGTAATTGTTTTGATGTGTATTTAGAAAGTTCTATGCCGTCAATAAAATACTCACCATCAAAAGACATATCGTCGCCACTTATGATTGACAAAAGTGCCGATTTCCCAGCCCCATTTGCTCCTTGAATACAAACAAATTCTCCTTGCTTGATTTCAAGAAAAATGTTTGTTAAAGTGTTAACTTTCGCTTTCTTTGAATTTACTGTTAGTTTGTTTACATTTTTTAAGTTTAACATATCTAGAACACCCTCTATTATTCATTATAAAGTTATTATACCACACTATTTCTCAAAAAGTGAATAGTTATTTTACAATTTACGTGAAAAATTTTTTAAATGGTTGACAACCGCTCATTTTATGATTATAATCTAGTCATTAATAAATCCAATAAGCAAAGTGGCGACTTGCTTGGAGATAGCCAAATACTATCCGCTTCCTACTTGGCGTTGTAAAGTAAATTAAGGTGGGTTTAATACCAATTAGGGTGGAACCGCGGTAAAGAAAATTATCGTCCCTTCGTGAATATAGTCAATTAGCGACTTTTCACGAGGGGATTTTATATTTAGGAGGAAAACAAAATGAAAAATTTAACTATGGACACTATTGTTAATCTTTGCAAAAATCGCGGATTTATTTTCCCAGGAAGCGAAATTTATGGCGGATTTGCAAATACTTGGGACTTCGGCCCAATCGGTGTAGAACTTAAAAACAACATTAAACGTGCTTGGTGGAAAAGATTTGTTCAAGAAGACCCAAACACATATGGCGTTGATGCTGCAATTTTGATGAACCCAAGAGTTTGGGAAGCAAGCGGACACGTTCAAAGTTTTGGCGATCCAAAGATGGACTGCAAAAATTGCAAACAAAGATTTAGGGCAGATACTTTGGTTGAAAATCACAGCAAGGGTTCTGTTTCTGCTGAAGCAATGACAAACGAAGAACTTGAAAAGTATATTGAAGAAAACGATATCAAGTGCCCTCATTGTGGAACACGCAACTGGACAGCGATTAGAAAATTCAACCCAATGTTTACAACCAGCCGTGGCACATTGGAAGAAACAAGCGATATTGTTTACCTTCGTCCAGAAACCTGTCAAGGTGAATATGTAAACTTTTTAAATGTTCAACGTTCTGCTCGTGCAAAAGTTCCTTTTGCTATTGCCCAAATCGGTAAATCTTTTAGAAATGAAATCACTCCTGGTAATTTCTTGTTTAGAACTATTGAGTTTGAACAAATGGAATTACAAAAGTTTTGTAAAGATACAGACTCTATGAATATTTACAACGATTACAAACAAAAAGCATTGGATTTTGTTGTCGACCTTGGTCTTAAACCTGAAAATTTAAGATATCACGACCACGACAAACTTGCCCACTACGCAAAAGCCGCTTGCGATATTCAATTCAACTTCCCTATGGGTTGGCAAGAACTCAATGGTATTCACCATAGAGGAGATTGGGATTTATCAAGACACCAAGAATATTCAGGCAAAAATATGAGTTACCTTGACCCATTCACAAACGAAAGATTTACACCAAATGTTATTGAATACTCAATCGGGGCCGACAGATTAATGCTTGCCATTCTTTGTGAGGCATACACTGAAGAACAACTTGAAAACGATTCAAGAGTTGTAATGCATTTAAATCCTGCAATCGCTCCTTACAAGGTTGCAATTTTACCACTTCAAAAGAACCTCGGAGAAAAAGCGAGCGAAGTTTATGCAACCCTTGCAAAGCACTTTATGTGTGATTATGACGAATCTGGTTCAATTGGTAAAAGATACAGAAGACAAGATGAAATTGGAACACCTTTCTGCGTGACAATTGACTTTGACACACTTGAAGATAATACAGTTACAATCAGAGATCGTGACACAATGAAACAAGAAAGAATTGCAATTAGCGAACTTAAAAGCTATATTGAAGAAAAAATTCAATTTAATTAATATAAAACAAAAAGACTGACAGCTTTATGGTGTCAGTCTTTTCTTATAATAAATATCTTATTACTTTATCAACTGCTTTTCTATCCCTACACTTATGTTTAAAAAAGCACTATGCTTATAAGACTTAATATTTACTATTATTAAAAGTTATATCTATACTCTTTGTGTCATTATTAAACATATACTCAATTTCTTGTATTGAGCAAGAAGCTTTTAAATTGCCTGTTAAATCCACATCAAAAGCATTATAACCATTAAGTCGTAATTTTTTAATCTCTTCTTTCATTGAAAGATTGTTTAATGATTTTTCTTTTCTAATTTCACTTATAATAAACAACAAATCTTCACACTGTTCTAATTCACAATCTCGTTGAGTTATGCAATTATATTCTGTTAAATAAATAGATTGGCAACCCTCATTTTGTTTAAACATCTCGTGATATATTTCCTCTGTTATATGAGGGAAATACAATGAAAACTGTTTAAGCATTTCAAATAAAATGTTATACAATGTAAACATCGCAGACTCTTTCTCTTTTTCACCATAAATCTCAGGCTTATATAAATTATGCTTAATAATTTCAATATAATTATCGCAGAAATCCCAAAAAAAGTTTTCTAATTCTTTAATAGCTAAACCAATCTCGCAATCATTCAATTTCTCAATAAACGCAGTTTGCTCTTTTGCAAATTTATTTAAGTAATATTTATCAATGTTTGATAATTCGCATTCCATAGGTTTATAACCTTCTAAAAATAACGATGCAAATTTTGCCAAATTCCATAACTTATTTGATAACTTTTTACCGCTGACAAAATCATCAAAACTCATTGCACGATCTTTACCTAAACTTGTATAGCATGCCCAATATCTTAAAATATCTGGCGACCAAATTTTTATAAGTTCTTGTGGCGTACTTTTCGAATTGGATTTGCTTTTGCTTAGTTTTTCATTGTTCTCAGACTTAATAAATCCTGAAATCATAATATCTTTCCATGGCAACTTTTGAAAATGAAGTAAACTTTTAATCATAGTATAAAAGTCCCAAACACGAATATTATCATGAGCATTTGGCCTTAAACTATAAGGAATTCCGATATCGGACAGACCATAATTAAATTCTATATCGCTTGCAATTTGCGGTGTTAAAGATGAAGTCGCCCAGGTATCCATAACATCGGCTTCTGGAATAAACTTATCACTACCGCATTTACAATGTTTTGAAGGTAACAACTCATTTGGATCAATAGGCAATTCATCAATGTTTGGCAAAATTATTTCACCGCAATTTTCACAATACCAAATTGGAAATGGTATACCGTAATACCTTTGCCTTGAAATACACCAATCCCATTTTAGATTTTCAATCCAGTTTAACAATCTATTCTTCATAGAAATTGGATGCCAATTTAATTTATTAGTAGCATCAATAAGTTCTTTTTTCATATCCAGAATGTTTATAAACCATTGTTTCTTACTAAGAATTTCAATAGGCTTCCCACATCTCTCATGAGTTGCCACCATATGAGTAATAGGTTCTTGTTTAATTAATATCCCCATTTCTTTTAAATCAGTAATAATCAGTTCTCGTGCTTTAATTACGCTAAGACCCGAATACTTACCTGCAATTTCTAACATTTTACCATTAGTAGAAATGCATTCCTTGATTTCAAGATTATATTCTTTTTGCCACTTGCAATCCGCCTCATCTCCAAAAGTACAACACATTACTATCCCAGACCCCTTGTTCATATCAGCATCAGGATTTGCAATAATAGGAATTTCGATGTTATAAATTGGAGTTATTGCAGTCATTCCAATATACTTATTATTTTTACAATCTTTTGGATTAATAAATAAACAATCACATCCGCAAAGAAGTTCCGGCCTACTTGTTGCTATAATAAGTTTATCATTACTATTTTTAAGTGAAAATTCTATATAATTTAAAGTGCTGTTTATTTCTTGTGTTTCAATTTCACTTTGTGCTATTGCAGTATGACATTCCCCACACCATAAACACGCACCGTTTTTATGAGAAATTTTCCCATCTTGGTAAAGTTTGATGAATGATTCTTGGGAAATTTTTCTACTTCTTTCACTTATCGTATTATAGCAATTATTGAGATTTGCACTATAACCTATGCTTTCATATAATTTTTTAAATTCTTTTTCAAGCTCGGTTGTTTCATTATTGCAAATAGCAATAAATTCACTTCTTGGCATTTCGTGAGCCTTTATTTTATGTTTTTTCTCTACATACCTTTCGGTCGGCAAACCATTATCGTCAAAACCGAAAGGAAAGTAAATTTCTTTGCCTAATTTTTTTTGGTGTCTTGCTATAACATCAATGTGGGTATAACTGGACAAATGCCCCATATGTATGTTCCCATTTATTGTTGGCGGTGGAGTGTCTATGGAATATATTTCTTTATTCGAAATTTTATCAAATTTGAAAATTCCATTTTTTGCCCAATACTCTTGCCATTTTTTATCATTTATTTCATATTCATATTTTTTTGTAAACATAATTTTTCTCCTTAATATTTTTCTGTTTTGGTTCTTTGACAATTTGAAAATCAACTTTGTAGTTTCTTGTGTGAAAAGATAGTCAAAGCAATTTACAAAAAACAAAAAACCAGATAAGCGTTATGCTATCTGGTTTAATTAATAATTAAGTAAAATTATATTCTTAAATGATTCCCAGTTCACACAACGCAAAAAGTGTATGTGCAAACCTTAATGCACACACATACTAAATCACGACTGTGTTAATAAGAATCATTATTTTCATAAAATCTCCTTCAATTGGTACTTACTATAATTTACCATAAAAGTTTTAAAATGTCAATAATTACAAGACAAACAGTACATTCTCATAAACGAACTTTTAAACAAATCTTTTAATTATATTAAGACATTGCTTTCTTTTTATACCTTTCTTGCGCAAAGAATTCCATCTTTAAACCCACAAGGTGTTGCACACTTATACCCAGCCATACATCTGGCACCTTTTGTTAATGGATTTATTCGATTATATAACTGCAAGTAATAACTCGCATCTTCAACATCTTTTGCTTTCTTCTCTAATGCATTTGCGTACGCAATAGTGTTTTCACGAACAACATTCATAACATCTCTTTGAGCACAGGTGCAAAGTCTTTCTTTTGCCCTCAAAATAAAGCTATCAAATGTTCCACTTTCACACACTTTTATTAATGCTCCTTGCGGAATATCATCAACACTCTTCTTCGCCAAATCTAAAAGCCATAAATCCACCAAATTTTTATCGTCTTTAATTACTTCAGGTATAAAGAACTTCCTTGTTTCACCACTTAAAAATTTGTCAATTGATGCTTTATCTATAAAGTAATCTAAACTTCTATGTCTATGTAAATCTGCAAGAGCTGGAATCGAACACTCATATGTCGTTTGATAGGAATAATCAAAATAGGTGCTGTTAAAGCCCTCCCTAATCAATGTCAACCCTCTCCCCTTATTATCATTTGCCACATTTTCTTTATATAAGTTATTCTCTTTTGCAAAATTAACAAAACATTCAAAATATGGTTTTAGTCTTTCATACACGTAATTTGATGGTTTTTGTATTTCATTTTCAAACCAATGACAAATATAATTAAGTTGACGGAAACTTGTTGTATAAATCAAATTGGTTGCTGGTAAAAAAATAGAGTTTAAACATCTGGTATTCTCTTGTGCCAACTTCTTGATTTTAATATCGGTCATAAATGGCTCAGCTGGATACATTTCTTTGATTTTTCTCATAAAAATTTCAAGCCACTTGTCATACAAATTTTCTCTGTCGTTAGGATCCTTTAAAATTGTATAGCGTCCACTTTTTTCACTAGTGTAATATTCTTTTTCATTATTTAAAATCATTGCAAAAATTTTAGGAACACCTGTTATTTCTAATGATAAGTGAGAATGACCAAAACAACTGTGATGACCTGAATTTGCCACCAAATCCCCTCTACTACTGTGCTTCTCTGGTTCTTGATTTAAAAGACTGTCAAAACTGTCTTTCATATAACAAGTTCCCCCCATTAATCCAGCCATATACGTGTTATAATCAATATCAAACTTGGATTTCTCATCAAATGGTATTCTTGCATCTTCCCCCTCTTTTGCAAGACGTGTTACCGCCATTAATTTTAACTCCATAATCTTCTCCTTTGTTCTTTATATGAAAAATGTTCACTTATTGCAAGCGAACATTTATTTTATAATTCTGACAATTCTTTTAATAGTTTTGCATCGCTTAGCAATTTCCCAGCACCCAAACAATCGATTGCAGTAGTATAATCTTCAATTTTTACACTTAGCCCAAGTTCTTTTCTGAAATATTGCTCAACTCCAGTCATTAATGAATTCCCCCCCATTAAATACACACCTTTTGAAATAACATCTTGCACTATGTTTGGAGGACACTCATTCAAGATTGATTTAATCGCTTCAATTATCTTTGCATAATAATTTTCTAATACTTCATACAAATCTTGCGATTCAACAACAACTTCTCTTGCCATTTTTGTTTCTATATCTATTCCGCTAATTTCAATCTTTGACATATCATTTTTATAAAGGCTTCCAATCTCTTCTTTTAAAGATTCCGCAACACCATGTCCAATTTGAATGCCAAACTTATTTGCTATATGCTTTTCAATTGCCTTATCAATAACTTCACCGCCGACACCAATATTTACACCCTGAATTATCGAATTTAAACTTACAACCGCAATATCTGTTGACCCACCACCGATATTTACAAGACATACTCCATTAGGCTCAGCGACTGGGAAATTATATCCAATGGCACCACAAATAATTGAAGGTACAAGCACTACGTCTTGAATTCCAACGCTGTAACAAACCTTCTCAAAAGTCTTTCTTTCTGAAAGGGTTAAACCAATTGGAGTACAAACAACTGCTTTAATTCGTGGCTTTATAATTCCTCTTTTAATAACTTTGTTTAAAAAGGATTTCAACATTACGCACGCAAGTTCAACATCAGTTATTCTTCCCTCAAAAATAGGACTCATAACAAATGTTTGGTCATCGGTTCGTCCTTGCATCCTTTTAGCCCTACTTCCTACAGCTTTAACATCTCGGTCCTTCCCTGAACCAGTATAAGCAACAAGAGATGGCTCAAAAAGAACAATCCCTTCACCCTGTTTAAAAATGGAAGTATTACAACTACCAAGTTTAATAGCAATAGAATATGTCATCTTGACCATCTCCTTAATTTCTTTTGATATTATAAAATTTCTAAACGCTTGCTAAACATTTGCTCAAATGCTTTTGCAACACCTTTTGCCTCTTGAACCTCAAATGTCTTATCAAGAGTATTTTCAGTCTTAAATATTACACTGTCACCTAATATATCACAATGAACATCGGTAATAACATCACTCATTGACGAATCAAAACTTTCTGCAAGCCTTAACATTATTCCAAGTTTTTTAACCGCAACGGCATCTTCTTCTTCAAACATACTTTGATATTTAATCCACGACGATAAATCAATTTCTTCACCATGATGCAAAGACGCAACAAAGCTTGCCAATATTTGTTCTCTGTGAGTTAATCCCAAAACTTCTTTGTTTAAAATTGCATAAGCGCTATGTTTTGAATGTTTAAAATAATTTATTACATAGCCAATATCATGCATTGCACTGGCAACTCTTAAAACCTTCAAATATCCCTTTGGCAACTTGTGTACAACTTTAAGTTCTCTGTAAATCATTGTCGCCAACTTTTCAACCTGTTTGCTGTGTTCTTGTTGACGCTCGTTCAAATTCATAATGCAACCATCTACACCAAATTGAATTAAATCCAACACTGGTTTTTCTTGATTTAAAGAAATACTGCTTGCAAGAATTTTTCCTTCTAAGATCCCGCTTTTTGAAACAACAACTTCTTCGTTTTCAAACAATTTAAATATTTCTTTCATAATAACTAATGCAAGAACAAATAAATCCAGCCTTCCATCTTCAAGTCCTTTAAGCTTCTTAGTCCCGTCAAGTCCCATTGCAAGAACTTGCCCCATTATATATTCCATATCACTTAAATTCATTGTAAAATTATGAGCCCTGTCAAATTGGTATTTTTTATACTTTCTAACCATTTTTGAAAGGTCTTCAAAATATCTTCCAACGCCGACAAACTTCAATTGTTTTGCGTCTTCTACCCATTCAAGAGAACTTAATTCATGACTTACATAATTCCTTATTGCTTCAATGCGTTCTTGTTCATCGCTATACTCATCTTTTGAGAAGGTGTTTAATAAACTTACCGGACCAAAAGAGAACACCTTCGAATTTACAACACCACGTCTGTTGTATTGAACTATTCTTATAGAATCTTGTTCAACTTGGCATGTTAATGCCTTATTTGAATCAATTGTACCAAGAGATGCTTTGTACAACGCTTCACATTGTTGCTCTTCATCAACAACATCAAGTTTAAACCCGCATTTTGTATAAACTTCATCAATAAAACTGTTCAAGTTTTTTGGACGCATTTCGCCTAAAAAAGTTCCATACATATTAGTTTTTTCAACACCAAACATATTGCAAGTTTGCTTGAATTGTTTCAACACCTCAATAGCATCTTCAATTTGCGGACGTTTAAAAAAATGGTCCTTTTCAAAATCCTTTCCAAGCTCTATTGGAACAATTCTTCTGGTTATTAAATTAAAATGTGCATTTGTTTTTGTTTCGGCAATTATTAATTTTGCCAAGTAATTGTTGATTTCGATAAAAGCTATCTTTTCCAATTTGCTACTCTCCTAACTAGATTTCCCCCGAGTACTATTAGATTATAACACAAATCAAGCTAAAAGTGAATAGTTTTTTTATTATTTTTAAATTTTATCTATTGCGTCAATTATTGCCATAATTGTCTGACTTGGACAGACCATTGCACACTCATAACACTTTGTGCATTTTGAATCGATATATATTAGTTGCCCCTTATCATCGAATTTTAACGCCCCATATTTACAAGCCTCGACACATTTCCCACATTTTGAGCATCCCACAGAGCAATAGTTGTTTATGTATTCATCTTTATGCTCTGTTAAGCAATATTTACAAGCTGTTACAATCTTTTGGTCTAGCGGAATCATCTTTATCAGTTTGTCTGGACATTCTTTTACACATTTACCACAGCCTATACATAAATTCCTATCAATTTCTGCAACACCAAATTCATTTTTGAATATTGCCCCGCTTGGACACACCTTTGCACAATCCATACAGCCAAGACAAGCGTATTTGCAAGCCTTATCTCCACTATAAAGCTTGTTGACGTATTGACAGCCTTCAACACCTTGATATTGAAAACGATTAACTACTCTTGAACCGCCCCTGCAAAACACAAAGGCAACTTCTTTGCCATTTTTCTTTAATTGCTCATTTAAACTTTTAGAGATCTCTTCCAATTCGCTTTTTTTAATATCATCAAATTGACCTGCATTAATCGCACCATTTTCTATTTCTTCAATCACTTCTTCTCGTGTTTTGTTTTTGAGTTTCAATTCTTCATCTCCACATCTTTTGTTGACAATTGAACGCACAACACTTGATTTTTTATCCTTTAGCAAATATTGGAATAAAAAATAAACCAAAAACAAACATGCCATCAACGCAAGTAAAACTATCATTAATTGAACAACTTTCATCTGTACTTTCTCCTTTAAAACGCCGTCCAAATCACTACTAAAATAAACACAACTATCAGTGAAGCAATATTTGAATTTATTGCCCCATCCTTTTTATCAAAATAATTTTGCCTAATTCCAGCAATTACACTTAAAACAAACCAAATCCCCAGCCCACTCGATATTACGCTTGCAAGCATCTCGCCAAATCTAAGCCTAGCAAAACTTGTAGGCAATAATAGCAAAAACAAATTACAAGCAAGTATTGGCATAAAATATCCTATCTCTAGATAAAACCTTGGGGCAAGTTTTTTCGTTACAAATTCTGCAATTTGAACCAATCCTGCGACACAGACTAATGTAACTAAAAACAACAATCTTACAATTCCATAGTATTGCAGAATCATATTACATAAAAAGATTATAAGCGACGACACAAGCAAAACACAAAAAATTATCAAACTATATATTGATGCGTTTTTAATTCCTTTTAGCCTGTTAGTTGTAACATCAACGCCCGAACAATTCGCCACCAAACAATTTGATGCCAAAATTCCAGACAATGCAATAGTTAAAAAATTAATCATTATCTTGTCCTCCTATTTTAGCGTCAATATTGTTCTCTAGAATAGTCTGATTTGGCTTCACAATAGTTCTGTTTGCCAACGTACAATTTTGTTCTATGTACGCTAAATATCTGTCTGTAAGTTTATTTTTAATTTCAACACGTTTTTTTATGTTTTTTACTACTGCCACATAACAAGCACCATAACAAATAATAATTAATAACGCACCTGCAAACGATGCAAAAAATACCGACCCCGTAAAGCCCATAAATTGGTCACCAAACAGAGTTCCAAATCCAAGAATCTCTCTTGCCATACCAACAACAAATATCATTAAATAATATTCAAAACCAATATTTACACAATTTAAATAGGATTTCTTCACGCTTTTTTCTTTAAATGTAAATTCAAGCATAAAGATTATTACAGTTGCAACAAACAAATAGTAAATCGAGTCCGAAACACCACTATATTCATTAATCCAAAACTCACTTACTACCGAATCGACAAAATACTCCACGCCAACGACTATTAAAACAAAGCAAGGAATTCTTACATTTTCATATATCATCGGTTTAAAAAGTATTACAACCGACAAACTCAAAGCCATCGCAATAACAAGAACAAGCCCAAACCTTAGTGCACTCATAGCAGATGTGCAAAGATAAAGCAATGGCAATAATCCTACACCAAAATAAACTACTGGGTTATAAACATAATCATATCTTTTCATTTGTCACCACCTCGTAATTTGTTTCATATTCAAAATCTTTATACCTATCAAAAAATGAAGTCGTCTTATTGAAAAGAACATCGGTAACAAGTAGCATTGCAATACACAAGACTACAAAAAACATCCAACTTAAAAATGCTACACCCATCTTTTTGAACATTTCCATTATTTCTTCTCCCCAACTATTCTTGGTCTATAAAAACCTTTTATTGCGTTTGCAACAATTCCGACCATCAACACTGCATAAAACGCACCCAAGTCTGGATTTTTTCCATACTTCCAATACAAAACAGTAATAGCACCCGCTGTTATTCCATAAATTAATTTACCAAGCAATGTTTTTGGCACACACGAATAATCGGTTAATAAATAAAATCCGCATAGAACCACACCGCCAGCACATAAAAGCATAAATGCTTCTTTTACGCCAAAGCACAGCATCCCCACAATCAGTATAGTAACTATATATATCACTGGGACTTTATAGTCTATAACTTTTAGCACACATAAAGCAACCCCACCCGCAATCAAAAATAGTACGGCAGTTTCTCCAATTGCCCCAACACTATTTCCAATAAGTAGGCCAAAAAACCCACTCTCAGGCCTTCCTCCAGAAATAATAGTGTTTAAAAGCGTTACAGATTGCTCTCCTCCAAATGCACTTGCATAGCAACTTGCTATATTTGCGAATGCAATAAATGTAATAACTTTTGCAAACGCTGTTTCGTTCACAATACTTTTACCAGCTCCGCCCATACAATTTTTAATCAAAACATTCGAGAGAATTGCACCCAATAGCGGATACAAAATTGGCAATTTGGGAGGCATCGTAAGAGCAATTAACATTGCCGACACAAGAGTTGAATAATCGTTAAAAACAAATTTTTTATATCTAATGAAGTTGTATACAATTTCTGAGCCAATCACCCCAATTGTAGATATTAATAAAATCAATACCGCACGCAATCCAAAAAATATTGTCCCCGCAACAAATGCCGGCAACAAAGAAATCGCAATAATTAAATAAAGTTTGTTAGCTGTTACATCTTTTTTTATATGAGGAGAAAACGATACATAATTTTCCATAACTAAATACGTTCACCTCCCTTTCCTTCAATTACATCTTTCGCATACGAAATTCTTTGCACTAAATACCTTTTTGTTGGGCATACATATGAACAACACCCACATTTTGTACAATATTCAACCCCAAACCTTTTACAACCATCATAGTCTTCATCTTGACTTAATTCATCAAGCTTATATGGCAATAATCTTTTTGGGCACACCTCAGAACACTTCCCGCAACCAATACAATCACTTTCAAGATTTAATGCATTTTCCATACCAGACAAAAACATTACTCCTTTTGTGGTTTTTGTAATTGAACAATCCAAGCCACTAACTGCAACACCTCGCATTGGGCCACCCACAACAATTTTAGTAATATTATCGGAATAACCTTGCCTTGTCTGATTTACAATTTCTCCAATTGTTGTTCCAACCTTTACCCATATGTTTTTCTGTTCATTGTAAAGCTCACCAACTCCGACAACTGTGATTAATTTGTAATCATCACACACACCTCGTGTTATCGCTTGAAAAACAGGCAAGCAACAACCTGCATCAATTACTACAAGTTTAGATTTTTTGTTTTGCTTTATGTGTTTTCTGCTATCTGAAAGAGCATAAACTAACTCATTTTCATCTCCGACTGGGTATTTATCTCCCACCTTTGAAACCTCAAACCTTATCATTCCATCGTAATTTCTAAGAACTTCTAGAAATGGATTTAATTGAGTACACACCGAATCTGTCATGGCAATTTTTACGAAATTAGCACCAAGACATTGAACAATATACTCAATGCCTCTAATCACATCGTTAGGCATAGTATTAAACAAAAAAGCCGTACTGTTAATATAAGGTTCATCAGTGCAGGCATTTATAACAATTGAATCAACAATTTCATCTTCTTCAACTGTCAACTTTTTATATAGAGGGACTCCATCATTATTTACAATACCACAATCATAAATTCTTTTTAAAATTTGGTCTGGAGTCAATTCTTCTTCAATTAAATCAGGAAGTCTAAAAAATGCCTCTTCGCTGTTTGTCTCAATGATTACGTGGTCACAACTTCCACCAAAAACAGAAGGGCGTTTCTCAATTGCAACAACCTTTCCAGTGACTGGTGATAAAACAACGGTTGTTCGACCTTTTGCTAGAATCGAACCAACATAAACTTCTTCCCCTACTTCAACCATAACCAAAGGCAAAGCACCCTTCGCTTGCTTTAATGACACAAAAACATATTTAGGCAATCCAAGAGTCTCAGTCCCATCAACGACTGTATACGGAGATTGAGACAACAGTTTAATTCCTCTTTTGTATTTATAAGATTTAATTTCCATTTTAAACCATTTTCCTAAGTTATAATTTTATAATTATAATAGCAAAAAAAAATCGACTTGTCTAATAATTTTGACGGGTTTAGACAATTTAAAAAAGTTTATATTTGCTTTTTTTTGACATAGGAAACATTTGTCGATTTGCCTTTTATTAATTGCACAATAAATTGTGAAGTTCCCAATACAATCAAGAAGATTCCAAATATAGATGACAATGTTTTGTTTTCTAATTTTAGCGCAAAAAACACAGCAATTATTGAAAGAATAGAAGCAACAACTGAAATTAGCCAACTACCCTTAAAGTCAATTAATTTATTTTTCGCATAAATTACACAAACTACAATAGAGCAAGGAATAAACACCAGCAAATTTGTTGCCTGAGCTGTTAATTGGTCAACTTTCATTATCATTGTCAAAATTGGTATAAGCAATGTTCCTCCACCCATTCCCATTCCTGCCAAAACCCCTGACACAACACTCAAAAGTAAAAAATAAACAAATTCCATTTCTACACCTATCTAATCAAAATCCAAATCCCTGAACCTATCATAACAAAATAAAAAATATAGTTAATCCACATACTGTTTAACTTTTTCAAACACAAGCTTCCAATTAAACCACCAATAAGAGTTCCTATTGCTACGGGCAATAAAATACTATATTCAACTGCACCCTTAAACAAATAAGTCAGCCCACTTATTAAACAAATCGGCATCATAACAAACACAGCCGTACTATGAGTCACTTTTGTGTTCATTTTAAATAAATATGTTAACAGTGGAACCAACAACATTCCTCCACCAGCACCTAAAAAACCATTCACGAAACCAACAATTAATCCGGTTACTAGTGAAAATCCGATAAATTTTACAGCCTTCATAACATTAGTATCTTTAAATATTTGAAAATAATGCTTTAAAATCTTGATTTTTATCAATTCTATGATTTTATAAAAATGTGCTTAGGAGAAATTATGATAAATTTATTTACAAAAACTTCATATTACTAATGTCACAAATAGAAAAGCCATATGTAGAAGTTTCGCTTTGTCAATAATTAAAATTATAAAAACAACTGCCATATAGCTTTATACTATATGGCAGTTTTATTCAAAAAAAGGTTGTTATTAAATAATAACAAAAGTAAGCAACTGTTTTTATTGCTGACTTATTTGTTTTTCTAAACTTTAATATTTAAAACTTTCATTTTGATAACGCCCGCTGGTGCGTCTACACTTACGATATCACCAATCTTTTTGCCCATTAAAGACCTTCCAATCGGAGATTCATTACTGATAAGTCCTTTGCTTGGATTGCATTCCAATGAACCAACGATTGAATATTCTACTTCTTCATCAAATTCTTCATCGTAAAGCTTAACAGTTGTACCTACACCTACTACATCTGTCTTTATATCTTTACTATCTACAATCTTTGCAACTCTTAAAGTTTCTTCAATCTTTTCAATTTCTGCTTCAAGTTTTCTTTGCTCATCTCTTGCTGCATCATATTCAGCATTTTCACTTAAATCACCAAATTCTCTTGCCGTTTTTAATTTCTCTATCACTTCTTGACGTCTTGTAGTCTTTAACATTTCCAAATATTTTTCTTTTTCTTCTCTTCCTTCTTTTGTTAAAAAGATATCTGCCATAATATTTACCTCCTGTACTTCTCGTGCATTTTCACGAGTGCATATTATATTATTAAATATTTATTCTGTCAAGTGAAAAATTTTATCTTTACTTAAAATTTTATTGTTATTAAAAAACTTTTGTGCTAAACTACTTAAAGTACAATTTTAAAAAACTAGGAGAGACAGAAAATGATAAGAATTTGGGCAAAAACAATGCAAGAAAATAAGATTAAAAAAGATATCATCTATGAAACAATTGAGAATTATTCAAGAGAGACTTTTTTTGACCACCTGTCAGAAATTTGCTATCTTTTGAATATTCCAACCCCGGTTTTACTTGAAAACCATTACCACTCATATGAAAACTTTAATAATATCAAATTTTTAGAAAGCGACTTTGTTGAGTCAATTAATTTTGACTACTTAATTCTCGAAAATGCACAACAATAATTTTAAAGGAAGCAAAACCATTTGCTTCCTTTTTCTTATTCATTATATTCAATTAATAGAAATTTATTCACAACTATTATATTATTTGAACAATTTTACCTATTCATAATTATTTATTAGTTTTTTCTTATCGCTTAAAGACAAGTCATTCCAAGATGTTTTCACCTTTTCCAAAAACTCAATCTCGCCAGCTGATAAAAATTTATCAGTAAACAATGTTTCACACTCATTTACACTTAAGAGGCAGTCTTTGTCGTTTTTAAGCATTATTTTGTTAGATATAACATTTTCAATCTCTTTAAAATCATTTGACTCACAAGAAATTAATGAAGTTATTGAGCCTGACTCTTTTAAATTTGAACCCAACTCAAATATATTTTTTGCAGTTAAATTAGAAGTACTATTAGCCAAAAACCTTTTAAGCAATTGATAATTGTCTACATATAAAACAACATTATGTCCAAACTCCGCCAATCTTTTAATTCTTTCTAAAAGTATTGACAACCTGAAAATCTCTGCACTAGCTTCTTTTATTGAAGACAGATTTAGAACCACATCTGTAATTCCTTTAAGCATTAAGAGTTCTTCTTCACTCAAATCAACACTTACAGCATAAATATATGCAAGTTTTTCTTTTTTTGCGACACCGCCAAGGAGCCTTAATCCAATAAAATTCGCCAATTTATATTCGCCTACCAAAACATTTCTTGAACCGCAAGCAATAGGCGCAACCATATCAATCAACTCAATTGTTTCTAGTTTTGAATTTGGATAACTTATCTTAAATTCCGTATACGTTTTTCGATTTTCTATACCATCCGAATCCTTACCGTTTACCATAAGCACTATTGGTTCGGCATCTCGTGATAAATAATAATGGATTTCATCGCCCGTCATAATATTTCCCTTTGGAAACACAGAAGAATCTTCTATTTTTAGTTTATCACGACCATCAAATCCATTTTTTAAAACATAGCAACAATCATTTTCAATATATGCATAACCATATTTTATTTCATATTTATCATCACTTAACAGTTCTTCGACATCTCCAACCATATATTTTTTTAATTCATCACCAAAACTTATACCATAATCAAAGTTCCTATCTAAAACATTTGAAGATTTTTTGCCAAACCTTATCTGCTCTTCATAATAACTAATACACTTATCATAAAGTTGGTTTCTTCTTTTTCTTTGAAGTTCTTCATCTCCAACACCAGAAGAAAATATGCCAACACCTATACCTTTTGGAACAAGATAATCATACTCAACAATAGCTTCATCTTCAATTCCGTCAACTTTCCCATTAAATATCTTCGAACCGAAGTGTTTTTTAGGACGCCCTCTGGTTTCTTTTTTCTTTTCAACAACTCCACCCATCAACACAACTAAGATTTCATCTATCAATTCTTCTTTCCCCAACAAGGTAGGACTATCCACACCAATAGCATCTGCTAGTTTTCTTAAATATTGAATTGACCTCGATTCTAGTTCTATCCTTTCACTGCCAATCAATTTACTAAACATAAACTCACCGCCTTAAAGTTTTATAATCATTATATCATCATATTATAGAATTGTAAACTTGAATTATACAAACAAAAAATAAAACCTATGAAATTAATTCATAGGTTTTTAGATTATTATAAAACGCTTACTTTTTTACGGTCTTTTCCTACACGTTCAAATTTAACTGCGCCTGTCTTTTTAGCATACAAAGTATCATCATCTCCAATACCAACATTGGTTCCTGGATGAATCTTTGTTCCTCTTTGACGTACAATTATGCTTCCAGCAGATACGATTTCACCATCGAAAGCCTTAACGCCAAGTCTTTGAGCATTACTATCTCTTCCGTTCTTGGTTGAACCGCCACCCTTTTTATGAGCGAATAATTGAATATTCATAAACATCATAAGTTCTTTACCTCCACTTCAATATAATCTGAGAAGCCTTCGTTTAAATCAGATATTCCTAAATGCATTGTATTTAAAATAACATCAGCATCGTGTTTTTTATCATCATCAAGGTCGTCAGGAATTTCAATTGATAAATAACCTTTATCATCATTCCTTTCAAACTTTGCATTCACCCCTGCAATAATTAAAATACCCATTAATGCAGTTTGTACTATGCTTGACAATGCAGAGCATACAATATCTTCACCAGCCTCTCCGTAGTTTGTATGACCATCACAAACTATTTTTTTTATGCTTCCATTTTGTTTTTCAATAGTAACGTTAGTCATAACAATTAACCTATTGAAACAACTTTTAGTTTAGAATATGGTTGACGATGGCCTTGTTTCTTGTGCTCATTCTTCTTTGCTTTGTACTTGTAAACAACAACCTTGTCTTCTTTGCCATTTTCTAAAACTTCTGCTACGACTTTAACATTTTTAACGTCAGCACCAGTTTTCACATTGCCTTGGTCATCAACATAAAGCAAACATTTTAGTTCAACATTAGAACCAACTTCTGCGTTTACTTTTTCAGTCTTAAAGAACTTTCCAACTTCTGCCTTTTGTTGCTTTCCGCCAGCTTCTACAATAGCGTACATATTAAGTTTACCTCCTCTTACCAGTCTCACCGTTAGGGTGACTTTTTGTAAGTCTTTTGATATAGAACCCTCTCCGAGTGGCTCGAGAAAAATTTTATCACATAACTGTAAGTTTGTCAACGGTTCCCACTAATTTTTTTATTATATTTTAATAGCAAAATATCTTCAAAAGACTTTTTAAAGTCTTCGGCTGTAATATTGTTAAAAATCAACTCATCAACTATTTTTTCAGTTCTCATTTCATCATCAACTACAATAAACCTATAAAATTTTTGCGATCTTAGTTTTGAGTAAATTTTATAGATTTTTGTTTTCTTATTCACAACCAGCTCAACAACTTCCAAACTTTTTGAAAGATTTTTATTCAAACCAATTCGTGCATTAAGTCTTAAATAATTGTTTTGCATAGACGATGAAGACGCCGAGACAAACAGCATTATTGAAATAATTCCAAATGATAAATTATACGTATAAAAAAGACTTAAAATAAACAAAACAAACAGCATCAAAGCGAAAACTTTTGTTTCAATTTTTGCATATTTTATTGCATCTATTCTTCTTATTTTTCTAGACAGCATTGCAACTACAACCCGACCACCATCTAATGGATAAATTGGCAAAAAATTAAATATCGCACATACGATATTGGACACACAAAAATCATAAGTATACCCATAACAGTTTGGAGCAATCCACCACATAGCAATTGTAATTATTGCAACAATTAAACTTGTTAGCGGTCCAGCCAACGCAATTTTTATTTCATCATTATATATGAACTCATCTAATTCTCCACTCAACTCCGCGCCGTAGGGCATAAGCCTTAATTGTACCATTTTATAACCACAACGTTTTGCGACAATAAAATGCCCTGCTTCATGAATGACTGCAGATAATGTATAACACAAAAAAATATGCAACATTCCAACAATAATGCAATATATTCCTAAAACCACAAATAATGGATGAATCACTATTGGCAATTTGCTGTAAACGTCAATATAACTATTAAAAAATTTTTTAAACATTGAAAAATGTCCTTATCGTTTTCAAACTTACTCGATTGTCGTTTTTATACACCTTAACATACAACTTGTCTGTCAATAAGCTTCCAACTATGTCACCAGGCCCAACTTTTTCTCCATCTTTAACATTGAGCACATCAAACCCTAAAACATAACATTTATAGCCATATTTTTCTATAACAACTCCTCTCATCTCATCCTTTTGAATATGACTTACTTTCAATGCCAATGGAGCCTTTACAAATGACTTTTCATAAGTTGAGATAACAATATATCCTCTTGAATCTTCTTCAATCTTTAAAACCTCAAACGGTACGCAATAATCTATGATTTCAGCATCAGTTTCAATTTCATTTTTTTTAGCATTTTGATAAATTGGCATAATAGGAAATTCTGTAAATGCCAAATTAAACAATGACAAACTAAAAAACATTAAAACAGCAAAAAACTGAGGCAAAACCTTACGCTTATACATATTAATATAATTTTATAATTAATTTTTCATTAATATTACCCTAGTCAGCTATAAAAATTAAAAACTACTTCTAAAATTATAAAAGTTGGTTGTGTTTGCAATGACTTTAATTTGCCACTCCCCATTAGATTGCAGATTAACAAAACATTCCACTCCTTTTACATCCATATAATTTGATAGTAGCTCATAAATTTCAGATTTTATAACAGAATTAAACTTCTCATCCCTATTGCTTTTGTCTTTAACTAAAATATTTTTTATTCTTAAATACTCCGTTTTACAATACATCAGTTTATCCTACCTTTTCAAAAATGATAATATTTTATTTGGCTTCGCCAGATAGTCATACTTCTCATATTTGCAGTTTATTATATTTTTGCATAGCACTGCAAAAGCATATTGAACTTTCAAATCTTTAAATGGGCCAAACTTTGTTAAAAAAGAGTTAAACAGACCGATTTCTTCACTTTCAGGAATTATTCCTACAGTTTTTTTTGATAACAACGATTCAATTTCTTCAACAGAAAGCATTTCTTTTTTCTTAATCTTATCAATTTTTATTCGATTTACTATCAGCGCCGTATTTGAAATTTTTTTACTTTCCAGCAATCCAACAACTTTGTATGCATCTCTAATGGAAGACACGTGTGGATTGACAACCACTATTGCTTCATCTGCTGGAGTACTAGCCATTTCAAAGCCATCTCCGATACCGGCGGGACTGTCAATCAAAACAATATCAAAATTGTCTTTTAAAATTTCAACAACTCTAAAGAAACTTTTTGAGTCAATGTGTTTTCCGTTGTAGATTTTACAACAAGGCAAAATAAATAGATTAGACAAACAAGGATCTTCAAGCAAGGCTTGAAGAACCCTACATTTCCCCTCAATACAATCAACTAAATCGTAAACGATTTTATTTTCAACGCCCAACACTATATCTAAATTATTAAGCCCAATATCTGAATCAACAACACAAACAGACTTTCCACTGGATGCAAGCATAATCCCAAGATTTGCCGTTATAGTAGTTTTACCAACGCCACCTTTCCCACTTGTCACAACTATCACCCTTCCCATAAATTTTCTCCCAAATAAAAAACTCGACTCTATTATTAAGCCAAGTTTTAATTTGTCAAAAGTCTATTGTGTAAAATTTTGACTATTTTTGAGTTTCACTTAACTCCGTCAAGCAAACCTTATTAGAGCCTTGTGTCTTTCTTTTAATTATATACATTAATACATACCACATAATTACTAATATTTGAATTGGCACACACAACAAATACAACAACGCCGACTTTGTCCCATAAAAAATTAAATGTGCAGATAATGCAATGGTCCAAACCAACAAACTAACCAGAGTTGCTGTAATCCAAAGTCTCCCCCATAAACACGAGAACACAATCGACACAATAGAACTTATTGGTACAGCGACAACAAAACTCAACCACGCACGCCCAACATCCAGCCACAAAAGCACAACAAAGCATAATGTCGCAACTAGCCAAACAAGACCTGCCGAAAGAAGAGAAATTAGCAACCTTTTAGATATTAAAGACGATTCTATCTCTATTTTTTTCAATCCTTCGCTATTTTGAAAAAAATCATCAATTTTTACCCCATAAAGGTCTGAAAGTTGTTTTAACACCAAAACATCTGGAATTGCCAACCCCCTTTCCCATTTTGATATGGATTTATCAGAATAGTTTAATTTCTCTGCAAGCTCTAACTGGGTCAATCCCGCTTGTGTCCTAAAATTTATTAAATTTTTTGCAATTAGTTCTTTCATTTCTTCCATAATGTATTATTATAATAAAATTCTATCTCGTATGCAAGCAAAATATTTTGCAATATTCATACATTCTCTAATTTGTAGAGTCTTAAACAACAGTTCTACTTTTCTCGCAAAACCAATAGACCCCAGCAAGGCTTAAATAGATTGTATAAGTAACAACTTTTACATAAAATTAAAGTATACAATTTTGGAGGTAAATTTATGTTAAATTTTATATTAAGCACAGAATCCGCGTGCGACATACCAAAGGAAGTCATTGATAAATACGATCTAAAAATAGTTCCTATGAAATTTTTAATAAACGGAGTCGAGTTTAGGAGTGACGACAAAGATTTTTCAACTCTACACGTTTGCAAATTTATGAGAGAAGGTGCAACAACAAAAACAACACAAATTAATGAATATGAAGCACAAGAGCACTTTGAAAATTTACTAAAAGAAGGAAAAGACATTTTACATTTAAGTTTTAGTGGAGCAATGAGTGCAACGGCAGATAATTTTAAAAAGGCAGCAAATTTATTAAATAAAAACAGTAAAAATAAAATTTATGTACTAGACACCCTTTGTCAGGCGGGAGGACTTGGACTTTTAGTAAATATCGTTGCTGACTATGCAGAGCAAAACAATATAACAGCTGAAGATGCTTACAACTATGCAGACTCAATCAAATTAAACATCGCACATTTTTTTACTGTCGATGACTTAAAGTACCTCGCTCGAGGCGGACGCATTTCATCTACAACAGCACTTATTGGAAATATTATAAAAATTAAACCAGTATTAAACTTAAACAATGATGGTCAAATCGTTCAATTCCAAAAAGTTATTTCTAGAAAAAAATCTTTGTCAGTACTGATTGATAAAGTTTCTGAATGTTGGGACAGAAACAATAATACAATATACATTTCACAAGCGGACGCAGAAATTGAATCTAATGAAATTGCTGAAGTCTTGAAAAATAAGTTTGATGCAAATTGCGTTATTGTACCTCTTGGGCCAGTTGTCTGCAATCATAGCGGACCTGGAACAATAGCCGTATTTTTCACATCAAAAAATAGATAGTTAAATTCAAATCAAATTTGACTTAAAATATACTTAATTGAAATATATTAAACCGCCGCTATATAAAATCACCACCAAATTTGGCATTTTTAGACAAATTACACACTCCTCAATAAGAAACTCGCCTTAAAAAACAAGCCTACTACAACGCCACTATTACTATTTTAAGTTTAATGATTTAATAAATAAAAAATGGATTTTTAGAAATTAAATTTCTCTAAAAATCCATTTTTTTACTCACATCTTTTTTGCTTTTTTCGTCCTTTTGCTGTTATTTCTCCAACGAAAATTATTGCAACTATTATCGCCAAAACTATTAAATTCTCATTTTTAAATACAAAAATTTTTTGAACCCCTTTGTCATTAATGCATAACTCAAACCCATAAATTCCCGACTCTAATTTACCAGAAATGTAATTTTCAAGAACAGAACCTTCAAAAGATTTTTCAAATTTTCCATTTTTAAAAGTGTAAAAATTAACCTCATCTTTACCTTGGGTGTCAAACGCAATCTCAACTTCAGCACCTGAAAATTCTAAATCATTCGCCTTTAATTCAACCTTGCAAAACGTCAATGCAGGCAAGGTGTCAGAAATTGTATATATACTTTTAACTTCATCAGATTCAATAAACTTAATACCAACTGAAATATACGACGACTTATCCAAATTGCAATCACTTAATTTAATTTTAATATTCCCCGTTTTTAATTTGATAATTACATTATCAATCTCGCCAGGAATTGAAGCCAAAGAAAATGAACAACTATCAAATTCGTTTTTATCAATTAGTTGAAGTTCATTTTCTTCATACGAATAAAAACTTTCATCACAACCTTCAATAGAACAACATATTTTATACCCGTTCTTTAGTTCAATCTTTTTATCAAAATTATGTTTACCATAACCGCTCTCACACTCTTCAATTATTCTTTCATCGCCACAATATTCACACTCTTGCAATAACCTTTTATAATGCATACAATCTGCAATCAATATACTTTTATTTTGATAGGAATGGTCGCCAAAATCGGAATCAATTGTCTTTAAGCCAAACTCAACATTGCAAATTATACAATATTCATCAACTATATATCCTTTCATCGTGCAATTACCTATAACGTGATAACTTTCTACTTTATTATGATTTCCATAAAAATTATCATTCACTGTTTTAATATCATTACATAATTCACACGCTAAAGTCGTATAACCATAATGCAAGCAATCTCCATTCGTATGACCCAAACTTTTATATTTATGTTCACCATATCCACCAGCAGAATTAATGTTCTCTTTAATATGTCCGCATTTATTACATGTAAAAATGGTTCTCTCATAACTTTGACAATCAGCGTCAACAACTACACCACTATTGTAATTATGCACCAAACACTCACTTCTACTCGCATAAGCTTTTATTCCCGCGTTGTTGTAACGAGTTCCACTTATAACATTTGAAGTGTCTTTCCATAAAGTTCCCATACACATGTAACTTTGACCGAAAGACGAATTTACATACAATCCCAAAAACTCATCTCCTTCCCCTTCAAAGCACGCATAGGCTTTCGAATCAGAAGAATTTGTTACAACTATAGAAAATGAATCGCCCGTTGCTATTTTTATTTCTTTTGGCAAATCAATTTTATAATAGCCTTCATTTTTAAAAGTTTTTGAAATAGTTGTAAACAACTCACCAGATTCGGGATTGTTTTGGTTTGCCAAGTTTTTATAAACTTTAATTGTACAATTTTGTACACTTTCTCCATATAAACCTGTAAAAATTTGCAAACCTATTGCATTTAGTTTTTGTTCATAATTTGAAGCGTTTTTATAAATGCTTGCATAAGTTATATTGTTTAATCCTGATGACACACCAACAAAAGAACCGCAATCATATTGATACGTAGTCAAATCGCTATTATAAACCTCAATTTCTATTGCATTATAACCAGTATTTAAAATACCTGTATCATAATAAGAAACCCAAACATAACCACAATCTCCCCAGTTATCACCCCACGAATTTCTCACAAGCCATGCTCCATTAGATTCGGGGCGAATTGCAAAATTTGAGGCACTGTACAAATCATTCCAACCAACAATTTCAACCATATGGTCGGTTTCATTAAAATATTGGCTTGACGCATAATAAGAGTGTGTATTCGAATTATATAAATTAGCACCTAAGTTTTCCATTTGAATGCTGGTTAGCACCGAACCATTTTCAACAATTTTCTTTTTTATTGTAGTAATGCTTTCACTTGGTAAAAAGTGCTCATACCCCACAACACGTGCGACATCGCCAAACCTATAATCTTCCCAATCTATATCGTTTGGAATTGGCAAATAATTATAAATTGAAGATGTATCGTCTGAGTAATTTTGTTCGTACAAACCCCAACCAGAGATTAACGTGGTTAGCGTATATTCAAAAGCACCACCGCCATTATAGATTTCATTATAATTTATTGTTCCTCCATTATTCGCCTTAAATCCATCACCATAAGTTCCGCTTATAGAGTTATTATCATAACCATTTTTTGCAAAGTATGCCAAATACTTTTCGGCAATATCAACTTCCATATCATAATTTTTACATAGGTCAATTTCTATCGAACCTGCAATAGCATATGCCCAACACATTCCAAGTCGACCTTGATTTTTAACCGTCGGGAGATAGTTAAATGTATCTTCATAACTATCATTGTCAAAAGTTCTTGGATCATATGATGCAAAACTTGCGTAATTAATACTTGCATAAACTTCATTTGCATTTGTATAATCTTTATTATTTAATATTAGATTATTGCTTGCTTTAAAGCAAGCGAATGTAAATGCGAGTGCAAACATCGAGAACAATGTTATAATTAAACTTTTGTAATTTTTTCTTTTGAACATATTCTTTACCAATCCTATGTTTAAATAATAATTGAATATACGATAAATGTCAAACAAAAAGGAAAAGCGTTAGTTTTCACAAACCAACGCTCTAACATTGTTATTTTAAATTCGCTCCGCAATTTCCACACTTCGCATCTGTCTTTTCAACTTTTACGCCACAATACTCACAATATTTTGGTTTTATAGATTCTTGTTCGGCAAGCTCTTTTGCTTCTTCTTTTTGTTTTTCCTCTTCAACTTTCTTCAAATTCTTTTTTATTACAACGATACTAATAATTATCAAAATTGCAGTAGCAACCGAATAAGCTACAACCCTACCCTTCGCTGACGAAACAACATTTGAAATATACATATATTCTACATCTTCTAGTATATACGAGGTAGGAATCGACACCCCAGTTTTATCATAGGCAATCTCTATTTCACCTTGCATATAGTCTATTTGGGATGATGTATAATTCGCATACGTCTTGCCAGTACACAACTTTCCATCACTATTTCTAAAAGAATATTCAATTTGATAATACCAATAACCATTATAATAAAATGCTTGATAAACATCTTCTATCTCTGCATCTGTTATAGTTCCAGTTTCTACTAATCGATAGAAATATGCAGCATCGTCTTTCATTGTTTGTAAATAGGCACGTTCTGATTTCACAATATTAAAGTTTGCAAATATCCCACTTATTGTAAAAAATAAGCCCAAAACAAACAGCCCTAACAATACCAATGCCTTGTCCGCAAGAACATATACGCGAGGACCGAAATGAAACCTGAATGGTCTATGTCTATAATGAACTCTCGAGCTCCCAAAGGAAAATCCCGAACCACCCATACCACTACTTCTTGAACTACCGCCTCCTCCATAACTTCTAGGACCTGATGGCATAACTTCTACCTCCAAAATTGATTTTTAATAAATTTATTATACATTAATAAATCAATTTTGGCAAAAGATTTCACTAACTATTTATAACAATCTAAACGATATAATATATGATATATAACAAAACCATTAATCCTGCGAGTATCCTTTCAATGTATACCATAACTGTTGAATTTTCTTTTTTAGATTTTAGTATTATTGCTAATACCGCAACTGACAGTGATATTAAATTCAAAACCACCAATTTTAGAGAATCGAAATCAAATGGCACCAAGATTGATGCCCTAAATGACAACAATTCAGCTAAGAAAAGCACAAACACATTAAAAAGACACGACCCTAAAATATTTCCAAATCCAGCATCAAAGTTTCCTTTTTTACATAGTGCAATTGTTGACACAACCTCTGGCAACGACGTTGCAACCGCTAAAAATAATACACCGGCAGTTGAGGCAGACAAGTCGAACATCTCAGCCAAATCATCGGTAACCAATGTTATAAAAATGCTTGCAACAACCAACAAAACAGCGCAAATAACAAAACGAGATACAATTTGTTTCAGAGACAGTTCCATTCCTTTTAATTGAATATCTGATGAAACCACTTCTTCATCATTCTTTGGCAGTTTATATATTGTAAATCCATAAAGCACAGCAATTGCTAAAAAGCACAAATTAAATGACCCAACTTTTAATTGGTAAGTTTCACCAAGAAATAACGCAAGTAGCATTGTTAAATACATTCCAGAAATACCAACAGACACACTTAAATGACTCTCGGCAAACAATCTACTTTTTTTGTACGATTTATAGAACAAAAGTATACAAACACCTAAAATTAAAACATCAAATAAATTAGAACCTAAAATATTTCCAATAACCATGCCTGTTTCATTTAAAAATAAAACTGCACTAATGGATGTAAACAGCTCAGGTAACGATGTTACAGCCGCAAGCAAAACACCACCCAAAAAAGCTCCTGATATATTTGTCTTCTTGTCCAACAGGTCAATATAGTCAGAGAGTTTAATTGATAAAAACACGATAGCAACCGCCAAACAAGCATATGCAAACAAAACATAAAATATAGACATAAAAACCTCCCCACAAAAAAAACTCTACAAACAAGCCAGAAAACTTGTTTATAGAGTCTCGCAAATTAAGATAAACCAGATACATTTATTTTTGTATCACGATGTTGATTTATCACCTTAGTCAGCTAAGGAATACTACTCCCTCTTTTTGTCGAGTTGTATTCTAACACAATTATGAATCTATGTCAACATCAAACTTTATTTTATAAAAATTATCCAATAACTTTACAACCCATATATGGCACAAGTACATCAGGAATAGTAATTGTTCCATCTTCATTTTGATATTGCTCCAAAATTGCAGGGAATATTCTACTTGTTGCTATACCACTAGCATTTAAAGTATAAACATAATCCTTAGTTCCATCATTTTTTAGGTATTTAGTATTAGTTCTTCTTGCCTGATAGTCCAAAGCGGTACTTACACTACTAACCTCAGTATATCTATCCATACTTGGAATATATATTTCAATATCGTAAGTTTTCGCCATCCCGTGAGCATAATCTCCACCGGCAAGTTTAACTAATCGATAGTGCAAACCTAATTTTTGTACAATTCTTTCTGCTTTACCAAGCAATTCTTCCCAAGCACGTTCACCATCTTCCGGTTTTACATACTCAACCATCTCAACTTTATTAAATTGATGCCCCCTTATCATTCCCTTTTCATCAGGCCTATTGCTTCCTGCTTCAATCCTGAAACAAGGCGTATACGCAAAATATTTTTTAGGCAACTCTTCCTCTTTTAAAATTTCATTTTTATGAAGATTAACAAGTGCAGTTTCGGCTGTTGGAAGCAAAAAATTATTTGGTAAAAACTTTTTGTCAATAAAGAAGTCTTCTTGTGCAAACTTTGGAAATTGACCAGCTCCAAATCCGCAATCATATTTTAAAATATGTGGCAAAAGTTTAAATTCAAAGCCATCTTGTAGGTGCTCATTAATACAAAAATTAAGTATCGCCCATTCAAGCTGTGCACCCTTTCCGTTATATATCCAGTTACCCTCTCCTGCAATTTTTATAGCCCTATCATAATCAATTAAGTTATGTTGCTTGCAAAGTTCAATGTGAGTTTTGGGTTTAAATACAAACTTTGGTTTTTCTTTATATTCTTTTAGTACCACATTGTTTTCTTTTCCACCAGCTGGCGTATCATCTTCGACAATATTTGGAAGAGCTAGGAAAATTTTATTAAATTCATCAAGAGCTTCATTATATTCCTTTGTAAGCTCTGTGATTTTTTGAGTGTTTGCCCTTAAACCTGCTTGCAATTCTTCTAAATTGTCTGCATTATTCCTTTTTGCAAGTTCAAATTCTTTTGCGCCTTTATTTTTTACCGCAAGCAAACTTTCTTGTTCTTGCTTTATTTTATTTTGTCTATCATATAAGTCAATTAAATTATCTATATCAACTTCATATTCACGTTTTTTAAAACATTCTTTATAATATTCTTTTCTTTTTTTAATATCTTTTATATCTAACATTTTTTCATTCTCCTTAAATTTAAATTTGTTTTATATTATTTTTTTGCACACTAAAAGACTATCCCTTTCGGGAATTGTTTGAACTAGTAATATAAAACAAAAATCTAAGTTTCATAAAAAAGACCTCCAAAAACACATAGGTTTTTGAAGGTGCCATATATTGGGCACGGTGCCACTTCAATTTTTCACTCATCATCTGCATTCTTTTGTTGTACAGTCAACCTGATTTTCACCAGAACCTCCAGAGTAGACACGAATAAAACTTTCAACTGTTTTCACCAACCACAGCCTCTCTTAATCGGTTTTTTATTCGCTAGTTCTTTCATAGGTTTTAAATTTTATTAAATGATAACACAAAATGTGATAATTGTCAATATTAAATTTTTAATCTTGATACTTATCATATTTAGACTTGCAAAAATCTTTAAATTGTGTAAAATTGAATGTATGGAAAAAACAAGATATAACAACGCAAGAGATTATTATAAAAATAAATACGGCGAAAGAGTTTTAAAAATTTGCATTGACGGTGGATTTACGTGTCCTAACAGAGATGGCACCAAAGGATTTGGCGGTTGCATCTTTTGCGGAGAACGTGGGTCTGGCGAAAAATTATGCCCTACTGGTATTAAAAACCAAATTGAATCGTATTTTAATAGTTACAAAGCAGAACGAGCCAACAAATTTATTGTGTATTTTCAAAATTTCTCTGGGACATATGAAAAACCAGAGGTTTTACGAGAAATTTACAAATCTGCATTAAATGACAAAAGAATTGTAGGAATTAATATCGGAACCAGACCTGACTGCATAAACGATGAAATTGTAAATATTTTAAAAGAAATCAATAGTTTAACCGATGTAACAATTGAACTTGGTCTTCAAACAGCAAATGAAGAACTTGGCGAAATTATCAACAGAAAATATACAACCTCAGACTTTACAACCGCAGTCAATCTTTTAAACAACGCCAACATTGACGTAGTTGCACACATAATGATTGGTTTACCCAACGAAGCATTTGATGACATCATTGAAACAACAGATTTTATTAATAAACATAAACTTTTGGGTATTAAAATACACTCCACATATGTAATAGATGGAACGACCCTTGGTGAAATGTATAACAACAACATTTATCGCCCTATTACACAAGAAGATTACATAGAAAAACTTGCTTTTGTGATTAATAATTTAAATAAAGACTTAGTTGTGTTCCGAATTGTCGCTGACGCCCCTAAAAATCTTTTCATTGCCCCTGAATGGAATTTACATAAAAAAGTTACAATAAATAAAATTAATCAATATTTTAAAGAACATAATATTTATCAAGGCAAAGAAAACAAAAGATAGACTTTACACATAAAAAGTCTATCTTTTTAATTTTTACTAACTTTAAATATTAAATTTTGGTTTTAATTTTTGTATTCATTTTTCCTTTCGTCTTCTAATTTCAATATCTTTATTTTATTTAGGTCAATTCCATATTGCAAATAAATGGATTGAACATCAAGGCTAGTCAAATTATTATACGAAACACCAATTTGTTCACAAATATTCTTAATTTGTTCTTCGCTATTTGCCTCAAACTCAACATATGTTGGTATCATCGGCCAAAAATCAATATCGATTTCAACACCTTGTAAATTATATTGAATACGTCTATTTTCTTGTGTTGTACGCACCCCATATCCCAACTTATTTAATATTTCGTTAGCTGTGTCAAAATCTGAAACTACAATTTCACATTCTTTGGTTCCATCAATTTTACTACTTCCAATCTCTTTGATTGTTAAGGTGGTTTCTTTCCCATTCGTTCTGAGTCTTATCCAACTATTTTCTCTTACGGGGTTAAAATCATAGCAATTCCTAACCTGCAACCAATCCCCAACCTTTTTTGCACCCAAACTTTCCAATTTTTGAATCATTGAATGCACATCACATTCTAACAATCTTGCTTCAATTTCTGTTTTCACGAAAACCACCTCCTAAATTTAAAACTTGTTATAATTTTAACATATTGCAAAAGTTTTAGCAATTAAAAAAATCATCTGCAAAATTTACAGATGATTTAATTTAATTCATTTACCTCGCAAATCTTTTTTGTGTTTTTCCCTAAGCCATCCAAAAATTGAATTAATACATAGGTTGTTCCATCATAATCTCGTAGCCACTTTATAAGTTTTTCTTCAAAAGAATTTTCAAGTGCTTTTTTGTAGGGTTCACCAAATGCCGAATACATAATTCCAGTCCACTCACCATATTTTAGCCGGTCAACACTTTCATTCATCAAAACACCCTCATTTTGATCTCCATCACCAAAAACAAAATCACAAAAATATCTTTTATTTTGATGAACCGGATTGTTTTTCTTAGGATAAACCTTAACATATTCGCCATTTGCATTTCTTTTTGTCATTTCTTGGCGTACTTGCCATTCTTCAATAGAATACATACCTTTATCATCTTTACCATATCTAAAGCGTCTTAAAACTGTACGACCACATCTATCTTTATTTTCTGGGCTAATATCTTCGTTTTTAAGGCTTTGAAAATTTGTAACATCAATTACGTGAGGTTCCCAATTATGCCAATAATGAAACGCCCGTAAAACCTCTTCTGGTGTACAATCAATAAACTTATCTGTAAATTTCACAAGACTAGTCTTTAAACCGAATATAGGATGAGTATTTTCTTGCATTATCCTTACACATTCGTTTTTGACCGCATTTTCTTTATGGATATAATACTCTCTATATGCCTTTCTTGTGTTAAATAATTGATTTGTATACTCTAAGCCAAACTTGCGGGTCATAAAAATCAAATAATCTGCATCAATAACCCACGTTGGCCAAGTGATGATACCAAAATTTTTGTTTTTTCTTAATGTGAAATCTGAAAAGTAAATACTTTCACTCTCAGAGTACATTTCTTTAAGTCCTATTACACATTCTTGCTTTTGATCGTGCCAATCAAAATATTCAACTACTTCGGCTACATAATGCCTAATTTCAACTTCTGGTGGCTTAGGCTTATAAAAACAATAAAAGTCATCATCTTCATCTGGTTCTTCATCTCTTCTTAACTTTATTGAATATATAATGAATGTGCAATCTTTATCTTCTCTGCTTATTATTACATCTTCGCAATCTAGCCACGCTTCTGGATCAACTTCAATAAACTTAATGTCAAGTTCACCGCCAAACTTATTTTTGAAACTATTTCTTGCAAAATCTTTCAACTCTTTATCACTTAATCTGTCAACAAATCTAAAATCGCAAAAATCTTCAAATTTCATTTTAAAGGTGTCTTCGTCAATGCCATACCGTGAAATACGATTATATGTTGTGTCAAATTTTATATACTTTTTCATTTTTATATCCTGCCTTTGAAAACATTATAGCACATAAATTTTTAAATTACTAGATTAAAAAAATAAAACTTGGCTTTTTTTAAACCAAGTTTTTGTATCTGTTTATAAGGTTGTTTGTTAAAATTTCAATTACCGAGTTTCTGTTTTTGTTTATTGAATAAAATTTAAAATTCTCTTCTTCGCACATTAATTTTATTTTTTTACCCAGATCTAAAAGTCCCCACGCTTGATTTTTAATTTCGCCCAATGTCATATTTTGTTTTTTAACTTTTAATTGCTCAATTAAATCTCCTTCACTTATCCCATCAAAACCTAAAAATACGGCATCTATATCAAATTCTTTTTGCAACTTTCTAATTCGATTTGGCAATATTGTTGTTTCCGCATCAATAACCATATTTTCTTTAATATGTTTATTAAAAAAACTTTTATATGCGTTTATTAATACATTATCCCCATCATCTCCGTTTTGTGAGTTGTGATTTGTTTTTAAACCATTTAAGATTTCAAAATCTGAATAATAGGCATATCCCAACTCTTTTGAAACCTTTTTAGATATTGTCGTCTTTCCAGTTCCTCTTTCTCCTGAAATTAAAATTATTTTCATAAAGCCCCCTTATCTTTTACCATAAAAATTAAAAGATGTACAAGCACATTGTACATCTTTATATTTAATCCGTCAATTAATTAAATATTTAAATTACTCAACCGTTACACTTTTTGCCAAGTTCCTTGGTTTATCTGGGTCAACCCCTTTACCTGTACTTGTATAATAAGCAAGTAATTGTAGCGGAATAACTGCTTCAAGTGATAATAAGTCTTGGTTATTTGATTTTAATTTTAAAATGTAATCAATTTTATAATTATCTACATTTACCTCATAAGGAGTTACAAGTATAATTCTTCCACCCCTTGCCGCAGCTTCATTTGCTCCATTTAATGTTTTTTCCAACAACTCGTTTTTAGTACAAATTACAACAATTGGCGTCCCTTCTTCCACCAACGCTAAAAATCCGTGTTTCAACTCCCCTGACGGATAAGAATTCGAATTTATATATGAAATTTCTTTTAATTTCAAACTTGCTTCATCAGCAGTTATTGCATCTTCACCTCTTCCAATAAAGAAAACTTTATCAAGACTAACGAAATCTTTTGCGATTTGTTTAATCTCGCTTTCATTATTATTTATCGCTAAACCATTTACAAAATCTTTCAACGCAGATATATAATCAACATCGTTATGTCTAATTTTAAAAGTAAGATAACTTGCCAAACAATAAAACACCGCAAGTTGACATACATATGCTTTTGTTGATGCAACCGCAATTTCTGGACCTGCGCATATAGGCAAAACAAAATCCGCAGTTCTTGCAATAGTACTGTATGCTACATTCGTAACAGCAAGCGTCATCGCACCTTTTTGCTTAGCCAATTCCAAACACGCCAATGTATCAGCAGTTTCTCCACTTTGACTGACAAATATACACAAAGTATTTTCGGTTATTATCGGGTCTGAATATCTAAATTCACTAGCGACATAACAACTCGCCTCTACTCCAAGAGCCTTTTCAAGTTTCATTGCTCCAATCACCCCAGAGTTGTACGCCGTTCCGCAACCTATAATTTTAATTCTATTAATATTTTTTAACCTTTCGACATCAAGATTTTCTAACACAGTTGCTTCCGAATATACTTCTATTAATCTTTTTAACGCCTTTGGTGTTTCATTAATTTCTTTTAACATAAAATGACTATACTCACCTTTTGTTGCTCCTGTTTCAAAAATAGTCATAACATTTGCATTCTTTTCCACTTCTTCGCCAAACGCATTAAAAAAACGTACCTCATTTATACCAACTTCTGCGAACTCCAAATCTGACAACGCATAATAACTATCGGCCTTTCCACTAAAACAAATTGGGTCGCTTGCAACGTATGCACAATCTTTACCCATTGCTACATAGAGCGGACTTTTATTCTTTGCAAGATATAATCTATCTGACTGCTTATCCATACACGCCAACGCCCAACTTCCGTTTAAATGTTGGATTGTATTTATTAATTTATCAATGTTTGAATCACCATTTTGAATTTCTAATAGTTGTGCAATTACTTCACTATCGGTGTCTGATACAAATTTAACTCCTCTACCAATCAAGTCGGCTTTAAGCGTTGCATAATTTTCAATTATTCCATTATGTACAATATGCCAGTTCTCATTTTGGCTAGAATGTGGGTGTGCGTTAACTTTTGTTGCTTTGCCGTGTGTTGCCCATCTTGTATGTCCTATGCCAATAAACGCATCTTCCAAAGAAAATGTCGCCTCTTCCAAATTTGCAATTTTGCCAACCTCTTTTGTTATTTGTACTAAATTATCTTTATTTTTAACAGCAATCCCCGATGAATCATACCCTCTGTATTCCAACAATTTTAAAGCAGAAATTAGGTTTTCTTCAACTCCAACTTCTCCAATAAAGCCAACTATTCCACACATATAATTTTAACCCCTTTTTTACAAAAAATTATATTTCGTTATCTATTTTTTTAACAAGTTCTGCAAGTAGTTGAGCCGACTTTTCACCAGCATCTGCCTGCTTACTTTCAACTATTATCCTAATTTTAGGTTCAGTCCCTGATGCCCTTACCATAACCCTGGCACCCTCTCCAAGCAATTTTTCTTGTGTATATGCTTCATTTTTTAAACTTTCATTGTTTACAACCTTTAACTTATCACTAACAACGACATTCTTCATGCTTTGCGGATACAAATCAACTTGTGCAAGATCAGAGAATTTCTTTTTCGTTTCAGCTAAAATCTTTGCCAATTGAATAGCAGATAATATTCCATCACCTGTATTTCCGATATTTTTACAAATGATGTGTCCACTTTGCTCTCCGCCAAGTGATAAATTCTTTTCTATCAACTTCGCAATTACATATTTATCTCCAATATCTACTCTAATCAACTCAATACCATCTTTTTCGAGAGCTTCTTTAATTCCCATATTTGTATTACTTGTTCCTACGACAGCATTACCCCTTAGAAGTCCTTTGGCTTTTAAATCTTTTGCAAGAACGAATACTACCTTATCGCCGTCTTGAATTGCACCAGTCTCATCAACAGCAATTAATCTGTCTGAGTCACCATCAAAAGCAAATCCGGCATCGGCTTTATATTTTAAAACCTTTTTTGCTAAATTTTCAGGATACAGTGAGCCACAATTATCGTTAATATGTGCGCCATCTTCTCTGCAATTTGTTGCAACAACTTTTGCACCCAATGCACGGAATACCGCAGGAGCAACCCTTGATGCAGCACCATTACTTCCGTCCAACACAATAGTTAGACCATCAAGAGAAATATTGCAAGACTCCGTTAAAAATTGCTCATATTTTTTAACCATTGAAAAATCTTGCGTATAAACACCAATATCTTTGGCGTCAACTACATTTGAGTGCATAAACTTTCTTTCTAACGCTTCTTCACGCTTGTCACCAAGTTTATACCCACTTTTATCAAAAATCTTAATCCCATTGTAATATGCTGGATTGTGCGATGCACTTATAATAACACCATAATCTGCCTTCTCTTGTGTTATCAAGTATGAAATTCCAGCGGTTGGAATAACACCGATATCAATAACATCGGCACCACCATTCATTGCGCCAACCGCAAAAGCAAGAGTTAAATAAGAACCACTGACTCTTGTATCTCTTCCAATAATTATTTTAACCTTCTTTCCCTCGCTTGCAAGAGCATTCCCACACCTGTATGCGATATCAAAATTTAGGTCTTCGTTCACAATTCCTCTTATTCCATCTGTTCCAAAAAATATTCCCATATTAATTATTCTCCTTCTTCTTCTTCATATATTGTTTTGCCCTTTCTGGCTTTACAGTTTCTCTGCTTCTGCCAATAACAAAATCATATTCGTTTGTGTTAATCGTATTTGTAGTTCCTGCACAAATATAACTTCCCTTTTTTATCTCAACCGGTGCAATAATATTGCAATTACTGCCAATAAAGCAATCATCGCCGACTACTGTTCGATTTTTCGTTTTTCCGTTATAGTTTACAAAAATAGCACCACAACCGATATTGCAATTTTTACCTATGTCTACATCTCCCACATAAGCCAAATGACTGACCTTTGTACCTTCTCCAATTTTTGAATTTTTAATTTCAACGAAGTTTCCGATTTTTGCATTTTCAAAAATTTCAGAGTTTGGTCTAAGTCTTGCAAAAGGTCCAACAACTACACCGCTATGGATTATGCCTGAATCAATATGGCTGGATTCAATCTGCACATTAGACCCAATAGTTGTATTTATAATGTGGTTACCCGGAAACAACGTAACATTATCACCAACAACCGAACCCTTTTCAATTCTGTTATTTTCATAAATTACAACATTATTTCCAATCACTACATCTTTGTCGATAAATATTGATTTTTTACCTATTAATTTTAAATTTTTACCACGCTTAAATTTCATTAATCATCTCCTTGTAAAATGTAGTATTTATAATACTATAAGACCAATTTGACTGTCAAACGATTTTAAGAAAATCGTAAAAATAGGTCATTTTTTACCCCCTAGTTTTGAATTTTTATCATATAAGAAAATGAAATTTATCTGCTATATTTTTAAATTTTGCTACTTATACTATCAATATATGATAATTTAAAACAAAAATTAAAGGATAGAAATTCATTTATACTGTTGAACTTCTATCCTTTAAATATTAAAACCGAAATATTAATCAATCTGTTTTTATTCTTTTCCTGCCATTTTATGAGATAAATTATTTATAAATTGCTCAATTTTCAATTGATACTTAATGCTTAGATAAAACACCCCCCCACAACAAACCATTATCAATATCCATATTGGAATACCCCAGCCACTAAATGGAATTAAATATCCACCACCAAGAAAACAAATTGAAAGAATTGCGATAGGTCTTGCTATTAAATTTGTCGTTAAAAAGAAATTTGAAGACATTGACGTAACTGCCCCAGCGACTATACACAATATATCATCTGGAAACAGTGGGAATATCATCATCAAGAAAAATGCATATTTACCACACCCAAATCTTTCTTTCCACTTCTTTGCATCTTCTTCACCAGCAACCCAAACCAAAAGCCTCCAACCCAACTTTCTTCCAAGTAAAAAACAAACCAAACTTCCAAATATGATAGCTATAAAACTTATTATACTTGCAATCCACGGACCAAAAACCAATGCTCCTGCAAGTGTTGAAATAAAAGCAGGAATTGGCAAAACGACCACCTGTAAGAATTGAACAGCAAAAAATACTAAGTAACTATACATTCCGCCACTTAATATTAAATCTTTTAATTCATCGGCGCTATCAATTTTTCCAAGCGTCCCACTTAATTTTAATGGCAAGTATATTGCAAGTAATATTAATGCCAAAAGAGATAACACTATACACAATTTAATTAGCTTTTGTTTTTTGTTCATAATAATATTATATTACTAAGGTGTGTAAAAAAATCAAAATATTGGCTTTTATAATAATTCCTCATCCAATTCACCTTCGCCCCGAACCAAATAAAAAGGTCAATGATAGTCAAACATTAAATACTTTATAAATTCATCTATATCTTCTTTTGGTGTACACCATGAAGTCATCAGCCTTGTATACTTTTGGTCTTCATAACTACTTAATTTATACTTTTTCTTTATGTTCTCAATTGTGTTTGCGTCAAAATCATAAAATACACTATTGCTTTCGACTGAATATATTGCATTATAACCCAATTTTTGCATTTGCTCATTTAGATATAATGCCATCATATTTGCGTTTTGTGCATTTTCTCGCCACAAATCACATTCAAGCATTGCAAAAAATTGACAAGACATAAATCTTGACTTTGAAAACAATTGCAAACTTTGTTTTTGCTGTAATATAAAATGTTCATTGAATTTAGGATTTAAAATTATCAGCATTTCTCCAAACATTGCACCGTTTTTATTAATTCCAAAACTTGCAACATCTACCCCTGTTTTTTCAAGCATTTCATAAAACCCACACCCTAAATATGCCATAGCGTTCGCAAGCCTTGCCCCATCAACATAGACATACAACTCGTTTTTATGACAAAAGTCACACAAAATTTTTAATTCTTCAATCGTATAGCAACTACCAAATTCTGTAGATTGTGTTATCATTACAATTTCTGGATATGCCCAATTACGACTTCCTCTGTTTACTAAATGTGGTAATATTAATTCTGGGGTTAATTTACCATTTACTGTATCAATACAAATTAATTTACAGCCAGTATTATACTCAATCGCCCCGACCTCATAATTTACCGAATGTGCAAATCGAGTTGTTATAACCGACGAATAATTATGCTTCATAACTTTTACTGCTAAAACATTTGCCGAGGTTCCATTAGTGCAAAAATGTATTCCAACGGGCTTAGAAAATTGTTTTTGCATTATCTCACGCACTTTTTTTGTATAAGAATCTTCAAAATAGCCCAACTCACACCCAATATTGGCTTCAACTATTTTATCTAAGACTTTTTGACACACAGGTGCTGTTGTATCACTTGCAAATGCATAATTTAACATAAAAATTTCCCCCTATCATAACAAGTTTATGTTACAATAATGCAAAATGACACAAAAAACAGCCGAGTTTTCTCGACTGCTTAAAAATTCTTCTTTATCTAATAAAATTTGTTAAAATTGTTTTTTCTCGTTTTGGTTCTTCTATGCCTTTTTCACGACCGGCTTCAATACATTTTAAAAAATATGCCATATTTCGAGCTAAAATCCTCATAGCTTGCATACCCTCTTCATCTTGCATAACGTCGTCAGGCTTTGCTCCGTGTACCATATTCCAATACCTTGTTGAAATGATTGGCATTTGCGATATCCCAAAATATTTGTTTATTTGGTCATAGGTTGCAGTAGTTCCTGCTCGTCTTGCGGAAATTACAGAAGCAACAGGTTTATATCTGAAATATGAATTTTTACCGCCGTTCCCAGCAGAATAGAATACCCTGTCCATAAACGAAGTCATTAACCCTGACATTCCAGCATAATGCACAGGACTTCCAAAAATAAACCCATCAAAATCTTTCGCCTTTTCAACAAAGTTGTTTACAACGTCATCTATAACACACTTCCCAAGATTTCTGCATGCATAACACCCAATACACCCTGAGATTGGTTTATTGCCTATCCAAAAGATTTCAGTTTCTATCCCTTCTTCTATTAAAGTTTTTTCAACCTCTCTTAATGCTGTATATGTACAACCCTTTTCGTGAGGACTTCCATTTACTAATAATACTTTCATTATTTTCTCCTTAATCTTCGCTTCCCATAGAATTCTTTTTGTCAATTCTTGCTTGATATTTTGCCAACACCTTATCTAATTGTTCTTCTGCGTCAATCCCGACTTCATTTGCAAGCGACATTAAACAATACAATACATCACCAAACTCCAATTTAAATTCGTCATCGAGTTCAAATTCTGCCTTTCCATAGTCGGAAGATTTCAAATACTCCTTTGCAAGTTCACCAAGTTCGCTTGCGATGTCTAATAACCTTGCATAAACCGATAACGGCTCCCGTTTGTTTGACTCATTAAAATTTTTTACTTTTTGTTGCATAATATGTTCCCCTTATATAAATTATAATAATTCACTTCCATCTGTTTGATAATCAATTAAGTCGCCAACTTGAACAACATTTCCTTCTTCAAAGTTCGGCTCCATTTTTTCAACTAGTTGCATATCTCCGCAATAATAAAAGATTGTATTATTAGGAATAACGACTTTATCTCCAGCCTTCACTTTTCTTTTAATTCCAGCAATTGTAAATTCACCTTTCCCAGCAAGGATCCAATAAGTTGAAGTGCTTTTTTTGTCATATGAAAAACAATCTTGACCATAAAATGAATCAATGTAAAAAATACCTTTTTGGGGTGTATTTCCGTTTTGCGGAATCGCTAAAAACTCGCCATTCTTTTTGAGCACAAACAACTCTTCTTTCACTACTGTTTGCGGATTTTGACCCAAAAAGTCAACAAAATCTTTATTATTTGACAATCTCTCCATTGCTCTGTTTATTTGATCAAATCTGAAATGTTTATTATCTTTCATAGTCTTTCACCTTCTTTTAAGATGGCCTCAACTTTATGCAAATATTCTTTCTTTAAGCGACTATCGTCTTCACCATTTTCAATTCTTTCTTTAAAATCAGCCAATAAATCGCTAATGTATTTTATCTTCGCCCAGTACTCGAGCGTAAGAATATCTTCATCTCCACCAGCCTTAATTCCTTGAACCAATGTTGATACCAGTTTATTAATATCACCAAGTCCAAGCATTCTAACATTGCTCAATTCTACACTTATTCGTTTTTCATCGGTGCCATTTAATTTAACTGTTCCAAATTCTTCATTTGCCCTTTTTAAATGATGTTTCCAATTCTTTTCAATTTCATCACTGGTTGGCATTATATGGTTTTGAACATCTTCTAACCAATACTCAAAATCTCCATCTTTATCCAAATCCTTACTCATAACAAATCCACACTTTACCATGGATTTGTATGAACCAAAATTTTCAATATCCGCTCCACCCCTAATCCTTGTTGCTCCGTGTGCACGCTCAACTTCAATTATATGTTGTAAAATCTTTACTCCATAGCCTTCAAACCAATGCTTTAATAATATGTTAAAACCAAAATCCCATACTTCATCACAACCAAACCTGCACGTCCCAATTAATTCTTCTGTACCTTTTTTGAATACAGCCCTGTAATACATATTATCATAATAATCATCTTTATTCGAAAAAGTAGGTTCATCAAGACCAGCCAATTCGATTGCAGAGCCATAAGGATCTCTCATCTCATTATATCTTGCATTTATTGGATTTGCCCAACTTCTGCCAATTTCATGTAATTGCTCTGGACTTAATTCTCTAAATGGTCTAAACTCCAATTCTGTATTATTCATTTTTTTGTTCTCCTTATTTAATTTGTTATATTTACATAGATTTTACGCAAACTAACTTTATGAAAAATGTTTTGTTATACCTAAGTGCATTTATTCCAATGTATATTTTAATAATTTTAAAGCAATCTATTGAAATGCTTGTTGGCAATATTAAAGCAAACTGGGTAAATTTTTTGGTACTTGGACTTTTGGTCGTTGTCATTATACTTGGCCTAATTGGTTTAAACCTTGAAATTAAACACCGAAAAGAACAAACAAGCAAAATTAAAATCGTTGAGAAACAAAATTCAACCGACCAGCATTTCTTAGGCTATTTTTCGCTTTTTGTGCTCTTTGCCATCTCTTTTGACCTATCTAAAATTAGTATGCTTGTTATTTTTATTACGATTATGGTGATGATTGGTGTCGTTTATGTTAAGAACAAATTGTTTTACATCAATCCATTTTTAAATATTTTAGGCTATAACTTCTACGATATAACTTACACGATTAATGGCGAAAACGAAAAACTTACAACAAAAATTTTCTTTAAAGGCGACCTATTATTAAACCGCATTTATTATGTTAAAATAAAAGATGAAAATTTTAACTTCTTAGATAAAAATCTAAAAAAATAGTTTAATACATAGTTTTATCAGTTATTTTCAAATAGTCGGCAAATAAACTTAGGCACTCGTTTCTATTAACTTCTTCGCTCATTGACGCACCGAGTTCTTCTAAATTATCTTCAAACTTGTTATCCCTAAAACCAATTTCTTCGTTATCTTCAATGGTGCAACCATAATAGAACTTTTTAACATTTGCCCAAAGCATAGCACTCAAACACATTGGACATGGATAACCGGTTGTGTAAATCTCACAGTCTGACAAGTCAAAAGTCCCAAGTTTTTTACAAGCCTTTCTTATTGCATCAATTTCACCATGGCAAGTTGGATCGTTATTTGCAACGACGTGATTATGTCCTTTTGCAACCACCTTACCATCTTTCACAACAACTGCCCCAAATGGTCCGCCGTGATTACACGAAATCCCTTTCCTTGCTTCTTCTATTGCCAGTTTCATAAATTTATTCATATTTTTTGCTCCTTATATGTTACGCACCTATCCAACCCAACAATTATAGCAAGGTCAAAGATAGTCAATAATGCCTTCTTCTAATTTTATCATCTAAATCATTATATCATAAAAACTTTAATTATCATAACATTTAACAACAATAAAAAGTCATCTTTTTAAATGGTATTGAATTTTTAACATATATATGGTATAATTTAAATATAAAATCCGGAGGGCAAAAAAATATGGGAATTAAAGCATGGTTTGAAAGACTAAGAAACCAAAATAAAGGTTTTGTTTATAAACTGGACGATGAAGTGCAACAAAACAACGATACACCACGACCTTTTACAAAAGAAACTGGTACCTCGATGCCTGAGTTTGACAAAGATAATAGCACTGCTGATTACACTTCTGACAATGACTACATTGAAGATGAAGAAGATAGCAACGATGACGACGAATTTGACAAGGAGGCATTTTTACAAAGAAGCGTGCCAATTGACCACATTGTAAAGGTATGTATTTCAACATATTATGACGAAGACGATGAACCTGATAAATATGAAGATATTGAATATGCGTATTTTTTAACAAACTACAAAGTTTCAACAATTGTAAAAGAAGCAGGAAATCTTGTTGACATAAAATGCTTACAATTAACTGGTGACGATATGGGCACAGTATATGATGATTGTGCATTTGATGTTTACGAAGATGATAAAAATTGTATTTCTCCACAATTTATAATTTCTTGGACAAATAACGGAATGTACGGCTATTCTTATGATTATTATTATATGGTTGATAAACTCCAAGAAAATTATTCACTTGTACACGAAGAAATTGCTTCCCACATACCTGCTGAATTAATTGACACAGATACAAATAAGGTAAAAATTGTTGGACTTGTTCAACTTGCAAATGGTTTAAATCTTCAAGCCAACGATGATAAATACAACAGACGTGATTCACTTGCAGAAGAAAAAAATGAAGTTGAAGAATTCTTCGGCTCAGAAGACTAAAAACATTTAACAATAAAATTTTATATAAAAAACAGAATGAAAAAAGCAGACCAAACTGGTCTGCTTTTTGTTTGTACAACATAGGTTACTTAATCCACACATTCATACTCGTCGCTTGTTATTTCTCCGTTTTTATTTACAACGTGTAAAAGATTACCTGGTTGTAATAAGCGAGATACAAAAGATGGTCGGCAATCAGCCTCTTTCATCTCATCTTCGGTAAACCATTTAAATTGTAATCTTTTCATAATACCCTTGTCGCACTCCATAACTTCGTAATCTTCGGGATTGACATCGGCTTCGTTTACCGCTTCAACTACATAATAGTAACTGAACTCATGAATTAAACTTCCATCTTCTCTTTCATAAAAGTTTTGAACAATGCCAGTAAGACCTTTAATTTTTACCTCAAAACCAATTTCTTCCCTCATCTCTCGAAGCGTAGCCGTAATTGTGTCCTCACCGATTTCAGCGTGTCCGCCAGGCAAGCAATAGAAAGTATTATCTTGAACTTTTACCAATAAATACTTTCCATTGTGGGTTAAAATCCCACATACACGAAACTTAAAGTGTTTCTTTTCGTGATTAATATGAATGTCCATCTTTGCACCTCCTAATAAAAAAATTTGCACCATATTCTAACATTACTTTTTTTATTTGTCAAGTGAAAAATAAATTTATAATAAACAATAAATTACACAAAAAAATAAAAGCCTTATAATTCAATAAGGCTTTCATTTTACTGGTGCGAATAACTGGACTTGAACCAGCACGAGTTGCCTCACACGCCCCTCAAGCGTGCGTGTCTGCCATTCCACCATATTCGCAAATGTAATTATATTATACATCGGAAAGACTTTTTTGACAAGTATTTTAACATTTAATTTTTTATTTACTATTGAAATTTATATCGGATTTATGATAAAATTTAAATACGACTTATAAAAGATTAAGGAGCACAAAAATGAAACAAAAAATAGAATATTTCGATTTAAGACAAGTACCAAACGAATTTATAATAGCTGCCTATAATTTAGTTTCTGATTTCCCACTCTCAGATGTAGATATAGCACTTCAAATTGGTTTAGATTACTTTTTACAAATAATCGACCCTAATTGCTTAGCAATATTGGAAAAGCAAAAACAACAGATATTAGATAATTATAAAAAAGAATATCTTGATTTAGTAAATAAATGTCAAGCAGAAAAACTTCTTGGTGATGGATTAAATAAAAAGTTTCAAGATTTACAAGAAAAAACAAGAACTCAACTGGCTGAGCATAGACAAATTGCAAAAACACACGCTCATTTCTATCTCACTTTAAAAAAACTTATAAACGAATACTCAAAAGACTTACAAAAATGTTCCGTTATTACTCTCGACCCTGGTCCAAACAGCAACCTAAGATATAATATAGCCGTTTACCCTACTTATGTATTTGGAATTAATAAAAGAACTTCAAACCGATTAGACTTTTACACTAAGCAAGAAGAAAGTGCTATAAATAGTTTAATTGACCTTTTGTATAGCGAATCCACATCGGTAGACAACGCAACATCTAGTGAAAATGAATAAATTATGTAAAAAATAATACGAGCCCATTCTTCTTTGGACTCGTATTATTCTTTTCTGGTGGAGACGGTGGGTATCGAACCCACGTCCAAATATCCCTCATAGGCTTTTCTACATACTTAGTTTATGTTTAAATTCAACTAACTGACTTCCATAAACAAACGACAATTAGTTGTCCTTTTGAAAAAATCCCCTTGCGTTCTCAAAAAGATAAAAAACATCAAGGTTTCTTACTTTAAATTAATGCCTAACACAGTCCAGTAAGCCTACTATGTCAGACAAGCAACCTAAACTAAGTTAGGCAGCGTATGCTAAATTATTATTATAATTTGCGTTTATTTTATTTGCGGTCTTTAACGCAGTCCACCCTGCGATATGCTTTACACCTAGGATAAAAATACCTGTCAAAACCAGTCGTCCCCATATCGTAAATAAAATTTCTGCGGTTTTTAAAATGTGGTTTTTAACAAAATTTAAACAGATTGTTAAAAACTTATTTTATTTGTACCCTTTCAACATTCGGTCGGTCTCACGCTTTATGTCTTTTTCTTTTAAAGAATCTTTCTTGTTGTACAATTCTTTACCCTTTGCAACCGCTATTTCAAGTTTAGCCAAATTGTGTGATAAATACATCTTAGTTGGAACAATGGTGTATCCTTTAATATTAACTTTGCGTTCAAGTTTTCTGATTTCAGACTTTGTTAAAAGAAGTTTTCTTGTACGCCTTGTGTCAACTTTATTTAAACCATCTGCTTTTTCATATTCTGCGATATGTGCACCCATTAAAAAAACTTCACCATTTTTAATCATTACATAACTATCTTTCAAGTTTACTTTGCCAGCCCTTACAGATTTGATTTCTACCCCCTCTAAAACCAAACCTGCTTGGAACTTGTCTTCAATGTAATAATCAAAATAGGCTTTTTTGTTGTCTGCTATTAACTTTTGTTCCATATTTTGCCTCTATTCCTTGCAATTTCTACTAAACTGCAATTATTTTATCACACAATTTGTGAGATTTCAAGTCTTTTAATTTAATTTTTAACCTGCCAGTCTTCTGCAAGCACAAAATTAACCTTTCTTATAACTAAGTCGGTACTAAATACCTTGATTTTTATTTTTTGACCAAGTTTAAAAGTATTATTTTTGCCAGTTATCATCCATCTTGTTTCATCATAGGTATATTTGTCAGTTGGCAAGTCATCCATCATTACCATTCCTTCAACTGTGTTTTCAAGTTGAACAAATATGCCGTTTTCTGTCATTCCTGAAATAAATCCAACAAACTCTTCACCGATAAATCTTGTCATATACTCGGCCTTCTTTAAGTCATCAACCGTCCTTTCCGCTTCGTCTGCCAGTCTTTCCCTACTACTTGATTGCTCAGATGCACGTGAAACAAAGTCTTCATAAAAATCAAACTTTTTGCCATGCATTTCTCCGTCCATAGTCATCTTTATTATTCTGTGAATTGTTAAATCTGGATATCTCCTAATAGGTGAAGTAAAATGACAATAATCTACCAAAGCCAAACCAAAGTGTCCAAGTGGGGCTTCATAATATTTCGCTTTTTGCATTGAGCGAAGTAATAATGAGTTTACCACAATTTCCATAGGTCGGTCCTTTACAGCAATTAATACTTTTTGAACATCTCTTGGTTGTGGTTCAATTTCTTGAATTGCCAAATTTAAACCCATTCCCTTCACACAATTGTTAAATATGCTCATTTTTTCTTGCGTTGGAACTTCGTGTACACGATAAACAGCTGGAATTTGAGTATCTTTCATATATCTTGCAACAACTTCGTTTGTAACAACCATAAATTGCTCAATTAATCTATCTGACATCTCTCTTGGCTTTTTATAAATATCTTTGATTTTATTCTTCTCGTCCATATCAATTTGAACTTCTGGAAGATTGAAATCAAGTTGACCTGCCCTATCTCTACGCTTTATTAAAAGTTTTGCAAGTTCTTCCATGTCTTTAAGCATTGGAACAAGATGTTTGTATTCGTTACACATCTCTTTATCACCTTCTAAAATCTTGGTGACTTTGCGATATGTCATTCTGTTTCTGCTTTTTATAATACCTTTGTGAATTGAATAGTCTTTAATATTTGCAAAATTGTCAAACTTTATTTCAACTGATAAAGTTAGCCTTTCAACATCAGGTTTTAGTGAGCAGATATTGTTGCACAAATCTTCTGGAAGCATTGGTAAAACCATATCAGGGAAATATACGCTGGTTGCACGTTTAAATGCTTCTTTATCAATTTCGCTATCTTGCGTTACATAGTGCGAAACATCTGCAATATGTACGTGCAATTCGTAGCCATTTTCGTCCTTTTTTAAATGAATTGCATCGTCAAAATCTCTTGCATCATCGCCATCTATTGTTATAACCAAATCGTTTGTATAATCTTTCCTGCCCATTTTATCTCTGACGTCTGGTTCGTGTGCAACAGCTTTTGATTCAAGTATTACTTCTTCTGGAAATTTCTCAGTTAAACCAAAGGCTCTAATAATAGACAATGTATCAACGCCTAAATCATTAACATCACCCAAAATTTCAACAACACGACCAACAGCCATTTGATTTCTTGATGGATATTCAAGCATCTCAACAACAACCTTCTCATTGGTCTTTGCTCCCATCATTCCGTCAACCATAATAAATACTTGGTCGGTAAATCTCTTGTCGTCTGGAATTACAACTGCGCCTCCTGAAAATAACATAAAGGTTCCGACTATTGTTTTAAGTTCTCTTTTAATAACTCTTAAAACTTCACCTTCGCTTGACTGACCAGTTGTTTGAACTCTTCTGCCATTGCGTTTAATGGTCTTTGGTAATATCTTTACAAGTACTGTATCTCCATGAACTGCACCATTTACATATCTCTCTGGAATGAAAATATCTTCACCAACTTCGCTTAATCTTTCTACAAACCCAAACCCTTTTGCATTTCCAATAAATTTGCCTTTTACAATACTAGTTTTTGAAGTTACCGCATATTTATTCCTTTCAGTTAAAACCATATCTCCATTTGCAACTAATTCATCTAACATAGGTTGTAAACTTGCTTGGCTATAATTAAAGCCTTCACCTACAACACTTAGAATTTGACTTAGTGTTAAATATGTTTCTTTTAATTCTTTTAATCTTTGTAACAATTCGCTTTTGTTCATTAAATTCTCCTATATATGGAAATTTCTATTGATTTCTTTAATCATTCTACGTTTTTTTGCCATAAATAACACAAATAGGCTTATGCTTGCGGAACAATTCATCATAAATGCTGGCCATAAAACAAAATCTTTAAAGAAAAATAATCTTAATACAAATACAATAACGCTTATTATCTCTAAATATACTATGCCACGAATAAGTTGAACGTCATATACTGATGTTGATAAAGCCAAAATTAATGATAGTACTATTGTTCCAGTCAATACAGCAGGACTTGCAAATACAATTGCCCATCCCAAAGCCGTTCCTATAACAAGATGGTCATAAATGTCTATAAAAATTAAAAACAATGCAATTAGCAATCCGGAAACAGGAATTCGTTTAATATGATTTTGTCCTTCTTTAAATGGGAAAAACATCACCTTCCAAACAACAAATAACCCTGCTAAAACATATGGAAACCAATAAACTGGCGTTTGAAAGAAAAGATTTATAAACACCGAAAGAACGGCAAGAAACAACAACACATCTCTTACAATTTTCAACCACTTTGCACGATAAACATAACTTAAATCATATATTGGGTAACTATTTTTTCCTTCTTCAACAGAACCATGTTCATCGCTTAAAACAAACTTACCGCAAAGAGGACAATATTTTAAATCTTCGGACACTTTTACTTTACAATGTTCACAAAAATGTTCACGCATAAATATCCCTCCTGTTGCTTTCAATTAAAATGTCAATACCTAAACTTGCAAGATATGAAAAGTATGCTTGTTCCAAGTCATTCTCCTTAACCTTTGAAGAAAAACTAAACACCATTTTATCAGCAAATGAAATTACACCCGCAGTTTTTGCGTTATATTTAGGTCTGCCTAAATCTACCGAATATTTTTCTATTCTTTCTGCAAATTCATCTGGAACAACAACTCTTCCTAGATTTGAAATATTTATCGTTTGATAGGTTTCTCCCCACGCCTTAAAAAATAATTTAATAAACAGATTCTTTAAAAACAAAGGCACTATTTTAATAAAAAAGTTCCTTTGCATTGCCACATTGCTATTTATAAATGCGGTTAAATAATTTTCATCAATTCGTTTTAACTCTTTTTTTACAATCTCAATTATTTCAGGCAAAACATATTCACCTTGCTTTACCGGAACCTCAACATTTATATATCCTGAAAAATTTCGCAAAGTTTCAGTTTCGAAGAATTGCCTTAAATCAATTGGTACGGATATTTTAATTGGTCTTTTATGCTTTTTATTTTTCTTCCAAATACAATACGCCAAACTTGAAACTAAAAATTCAGTCAATGAACAATTGTAATGTTTTGCGACTTCTTTGACTTGACTTACACTCATTGTTCCCATTGTTGTGTTTACAACACCAAAGTCTTCAACCGTTCCCTTTATATGAAAAGCTTTTCTCTCTCCGTGTGCAGATTTTATACCCTTATTGCTGTAAATAGCAAAAGCATCTTCACACTCTTCTTTTCGTGGCTTATCTAAGGTAGATAAACAACCTGTTTCCGAATTTATTTCAACACCAGATAAAATAAAATACCTTCTAAGTAACGAGTTGAAAAATTTCAATGAACCCCTGCCATCAGCAATTCCATGAAAGCACTCAATTGACACTCTGTTGTTAAAGTATAACACCCTAACGATGTGGTCTTTTGAACTAAAGATATCAAAATTATGGCAAGGGAATTTGCTTTCTTTCTTTACTTTTGGGCAAGTCGATTTCTCTTCAAAATAATTCCAAAAAATTCCTTGCTTCAATCCGACATTAAATGTTGGAAATCTTGGCATTGTATCTTCAACTGCCTGTTGCAATATCTCAGCGTTAACAGACTCTGTTAAAATAGCTGAAATTCTGTAAACAAAAGTCCAATTTTCATCTTTTATTGATGGATAAATAATTGCAGCGTTATCCAGTTTAAACCACTCCGCATGCAAACTTTTTCTAACTTTTGCTTTAAATCGTTCTTGTTTTAATTCTTTAGCATTTACTCTTTTAGTCTTCTTCTCTTGCTTTTTATCTGCTTTTCTTTTTAATTTTGCAAGCTTTTTATTTTCTTGCTTTTCAAGTTTAGCCATTGCCTTTTGCTCTTTCAATGACTTCTTATATAAATCTTTTTCAATTTTTTCTTTACTAGTTTTATTTTTTGCCATACTTAACCTATTTTAAAAGTATTAACTATCTTCAAAATTATTATATCACAAACAAATGCATTGGATAAACTTAATTTAATAACTTTTTACCTTAATTTTAAATTTCACAATTAAATAATAACATAAATAAGCAATTTTTGATAGAAAAATATCGAAAAGAGATGTTGAATAATTTTCAATATCTCTTTTTAAAACCTTTGTTTATTATATTAAAAACGGATTATCTTTCAATACTTCTTCTATATCTCCGTCAAATTCTTCAAGTATTGATATTAAATCATTTGGGTCATACATCATAAATCCCGGATTGACATAAATCAACGAACTGATATCTTCAATTGGATACCCTGCATCCACAATAATTTTTATACAAGCACCGGCTTTACCCCAATCCACAATATCTAATCCTGGACATAAATCAATCAAAGCTTCAATTTCATCATCTGCAATTGTTAATTTGTTTAACAAAACTTTTAATTCTTTATCCACAACTTATCTCCTTAAATTACTAAAATGCACCAAGCGTTAGTTTACGCTCTTCTTCTGTTAGTATTAAGTTTTCACCCGTACGTTTAGCATAGTCATTTTCAAGTTGTGTGATCGCTTCCGATGTTAATGGATATTTTTTAGAGTCGAAAACCCCGTACTTCTTTGCAAAATCATTTTTTGATGTAATAACTTTGCTAAGCGTAGCCTTAAATCCTCGTTCTTTTAAATAGCATCTTCGTGCAAATGTTAATTGCTCACTTATCATTAAATGACGTGACAAAAACAAATCATCATACAAATCGGATAAAATTATATATCTTAACTTAACCCTTTGAGCAGGAAAAGTTAATAAAATTGGATTTTCTATTATTTTTTCTTTTGGGATAAAACTTAATAAAACTTTTACTTTTGTCTTTACTGACTTTTGCTCAATACTTTTTGTGTCAAGTCCCAACAGCACCGGTGCAATCTTTATCATATTTATTGCTTCGCCTTCGGAGATTTTCAATATATGTTGATAATCCTTTAATTTCGCTTGAATTGAAGTATCACCTTCACCCGAAATGTCATAACCTAGTGTCGCTGGAAATATTTTTAATATATTGACGACTTCTTCTTCGGTTGCTTTTAATATCCCTTTATAAGCACTTATCTTTCCTTTAACCGAAGTATCACTTTCGCTAACTGTATCACAATTTAACATTGGAGGATATGACTTTCCCATTTTTACAACAACCTCAGGTGTTGTCTTTAATATGTTTTCAAAATCTTTTAACTTTTTCCTAACCGATGTGTCGCTTTCACTACCTTCTTGTGTATCAAGGTCAAACATAACAGGATTTCTCTTTATCATTCTTAAAATCTCTTTTTGAGTTACAGAAAAAATTTGAGAATAATCTTTTATTTTTCTTTCCATCAATTTGACATCTCTAATCTTAATCCTATCATAAATATGCTCTGCATCTGCGATACCAAAACCCAAGTTTAATAAATATTCTTTTGCTGTCATATTTTCTCCTTAATTCAAATCATTTTCTCCAAGGGTCGCTTGTTTTTCTTCATCGGTCAGACACAATTCTACTCCCTCTCTTTCAAAATATTTTGCTTCAAGGTTATTAATTACTTCTTCGGTTATAGGATATTGCGATATGTCTATTTCTCCAACAAATTTTTCAAAATCACTTTTTGAGCAACAAATCCTACGCAAAGTTAACTTTTTACCCTTTTCTTTCAAATAGCATCGTCTTGCATACGACACCTGTTCACTTTGCATTAAATAACGATATGGAAATTCATCATTCCACAAATCTGATAAAATTAAATATCTTAACTTCACCCTTTGCGCTGGGGCATTTAATATTGTAGGATTTTCAACAATTGTTTCAACTGGAATAAACTTTGTTAAAATACCGATCTTTGTCTTTACTGATGTTTGCGTATCTCCTTTTGTGTCAAGCCCTAATATTGATGGATTACGCAAAATCATTTGCACAATATCATTTTTGCATCTTCCTAATATTTTACAATATGAATTAACCTTTCCTTTAACAGCAGGTTCTGCTTCTCCCACAGTGTCATAACTCAATAATGCTGGTGCAATTCCAATTATTTTTATTGCATCCTCATGCGAAATTCCCAATATTTTTTCGTAATCTCTTATTTTGCCCTTTACAGAAGTTCCATCTTCTGCAATAGTATCTAAACATAAAAGTGATGGATGTGTTCTTACCTTTTGACATGCAACGTCCAATGGCAAATGTAATATTTCACAATAATGTGCTATTTTATTTTTTGCTGATGTTGCACTATCGTCATTTACTGCACAGCTTAAAACTTGAGGTATAAGTCTTGCCATTCTTAAAATTTCCGATCTCGTTGCCTTCAATAATCTTTGATATTCTTCAATCTTATTATTAAAATATGCAATTCCATCTTCATCATCGCTCAGTCTACACTTTTCAATAATTATTTCGATTTTTTTATCTGCAAACTTTAATTTACTTAAATACTCTCTTAATGTCATACACATCCCCCATCTGTAACGAACTCTATATATTGATTATAACACACAAATATAAATTTGTCTTTACTTTTTATAAAATTAAAAGCACCCTAATAAAATTATTAGAATGCTTATTGTTTATTTTTTTAATTATTTAATGGTGACAAGACAAGATTCCCATTTGTTCGTGTCTGGTCAAGGTCAATTATTCGCTGATTTGATGAACCTCTGAAATTAAGGCGAAGGTTCTTAAGTTCTTCAACGAACCTTCCATCAACCAAAATGTCAATATAACTTAACATTTCATCTGTAACTTCGCACCTTGCACGACTTTCGCCTTTCAACTCTTTATCATAAATAAAGCCGGTATAACACCAAATTGGTTTGTTTGGAAACTCTTCTTTTACTCTTTTTAAAAATTTCACCAAACCTCTTTGGTTTTCAACTTCAAAAGGCTCTCCGCCAAGAAGCGTAAGTCCGTGAACATAATCTGGTCTTAGAGCTTCAATCAATTCATCTTCTACTTCTTTTGTAAATGGCTTGCCGTAGTCAAAACTCCACGCACATTGATTAAAACAATTTTTACAATAATGGCGACAACCTGACACAAACAACGAAACTCGAACCCCTACACCATTTGCAATATCTCTTTTTTTAATCTCTGCGTAGTTCATTTCTCCCTCGACTTTTATAAATGTAATACTCTTTCTTTTATCTCTTGCGTTCTGCCTTGGTTCCAAAAGTTCGAGCCAATATATCCGCAAGTTCTTCTTGCCACGTTTAATTTGCTTTCATCACGGTTTTTACAATTTGGGCATTCCCAAATTAATTTACCGTTTTCTTCAACGATTTGTATTTCTCCGTCAAAGCCACATTCTTGACAGAAATCGCTTTTTGTATTAAGTTCTGCGTACATAATGTTATAATATATAAATTTAATAACGTCAAGTACTGCGGTAATATTATTTTGCATATTTGGAACTTCTACATATGAAATTGCTCCGCCTGGACTTAATGCTTGGAATTCACTTTCAAGTGCAAGTTTTGCAAAAGCGTCAATAGGTTCTGTTACGTGTACGTGATAACTATTTGTTATGTAATTCCTGTCAGTTACACCTTTAATTTTGCCAAAGCGTTTTTGTAAGCACCTTGAAAACTTATATGTGGTACTTTCAAGTGGAGTTCCATATAACGAGTAGTCAATATTTTCTGCTTCTTTCCACTTTTTAGTATACTCATTTAACTTCTTTAAAATCTCAATTCCAAGTTCTTTGCCCTCTTTATCTGTCAATTTCTTACCACATAAATAATAAACCGTTTCCCAAAGACCTGCATAGCCCAATGAAATTGTTGAATACCCACCATGTAAAAGTTTGTCTATTGTTTCGCCAGATTTAAGCCTTGCCAACGCTCCGTGTTGCCAAAGGATTGGAGCAACATCTGAAACAGTACCAGAAAGTCTTTCGTGTCTGCATTGTAATCCCTTGTGGCAAAGTTCAAGTCTTTCATCAAAAATTTGCCAGAATTTTTCCATATCACCGCCAGACGAAAGTGCCACGTCAACCAAGTTAATAGTTACAACGCCTTGGTTAAATCTCCCATAGTATTTTGGATTGCCATTCTCATCGACATATGGAGTTAAGAATGACCTGCAACCCATACATGTATAACAATTACCATTGCCATTCTTATCTACTTTTAGTTCAAACATCTTTTTCTCAGAAATATAATCTGGCACCATTCTTTTTGCCGTACATTTTGCTGCAAGTTCGGTTAAATACCAATAAGGGCTATCTTCATGTATATTTTGTTCTTCCAAAACATAAATCAACTTCGGAAAAGCTGGTGTTATATAAACACCCTTTTCATTTTTAACACCTTCCATTCTTTGCTTTAATGTTTCTTCAATCATCATAGCAAGGTCTTTTTTCTCTCTTTCATTCTTAGCTTCGCCAAGATACATAAACACAGTAATAAATGGAGCTTGCCCATTTGTTGTCATTAAGGTAACTACTTGATATTGAATTGTTTGAATACCTTTATTGATTTCTTTTTTAACCTTGTCTTCAACAATTATGTCAATTTGCTCATCAGTTGCTGTAATACCCAATTTTTTGAACATTTCAATTGTTTCTTTTTTAAACTTCTTTCTTGAAACATCTACAAATGGCGCCAAATGAGTCAAACTGATAGATTGACCACCATATTGACTGCTGGCAACTTGAGCTATAATTTGTGTTGCTATGTTACAAGCCGTTGAAAATGAGTGTGGTTTTTCAATCATAGTTCCACTGATGACTGTTCCATTTTGCAACATATCTTCAAGGTTTACAAGATCACAATTGTGCATTCGTTGTGCAAAATAATCGGTGTCATGGAAGTGTAAAATTCCTTCTTCATGAGCCTTAATTACATCTTCCGGCACCAAAAACCTTTTACAAAGGTCTTTACTTACTTCGCCAGCCATATAATCACGTTGTACACTGTTAACCGTTGGATTTTTATTTGAATTTTCTTGTTTAACTTCTTCATTATTGCATTCAATCAAAGACAAAATTTGTTGGTCGGTTGTATTAGACTTTCTGACCAATGCTCTTGTATAACGATATGTAATATAATTACGAGCAACTTTATAGAAATCTGCTTTCATTAGATTATTTTCTACGATATCTTGAATTTCTTCTACGTGTGTTGCACGGTCAATAGACTTAATCTCAGACACAACCTCGTCAACAATTGCATCAATTTTTTCAAGTGGTACCCTTTCAGACTCGTTTTCAACCGAGGCGTTTGCTTTAATGATTGCCGTTTTGATTTTACCCTCGTCAAACTCAACCTCTTGACCACTTCTTTTAATAACTTTCATAACTTTTCTCCTTAGTATTTTCTAAATTCTAGTGCAAAAGATATAAAAATTTTGCCCTTGCATTTTTGATTACAATAAGAGTCTAACACAACATCTTGTGTTTTGTAAACACTTTCAACACAACATCTTGATTTTTGGGCACTATGCACATAAATAAAAATTTTATAAAAATATTGTTTTTTTAGTTGCAATTTAAAAAAAATATACAACAGAAAAGACTGCGAAAGTATTTCCGCAGTCTTTGTTATAATAAAATAATTATCTCTTACTGAATTGTGGAGCCTTTCTAGCCTTCTTAAGACCATATTTCTTACGTTCTTTCATTCTTGGGTCTCTTGTTAAGAATCCTGCTTTCTTGATTTCTGGTTTTAACTTTTCATCATAAATAACCATAGCTCTTGAAAGACCATGACGAATTGCACCAGCTTGACCTGTGCAACCACCACCATATACATTAGCATAAACATCGAACTTGCCTTCGGTTTCTGTCAATGTCAATGGTTGACGAACGATTATTTTTAATGTGTCAAGGTCAAAATATTCATCTAATGACTTGCCATTGATAACAATTTTGCCACTGCCGTCTGGAATTAATCTAACTCTTGCAATAGATTTTTTTCTTCTTCCAGTTCCCCAGATTTGATTTTTCTTGCTATTTGCTGTTTTCTTTGCCATTTATTCCACCTCTCCTTACTTAACGATTTGCTTAACTTCTGGAAGTTGTGCTTGATGTTCGTGCTTGTCATCACGATAAACTTTTAATTTCTTTATCATTTTTCTGCCAAGACTGTTCTTTGGAAGCATTCCCTTAACTGCTTCACGAACTGCGAAATCACTTTTGTCTTTCATTAACTTGTCATAACCGATTTCTTTAAGTCCGCCAACATATCCAGTATGATAACGATAGAACTTTTGTTCCATCTTCTTTCCTGTTAATACAACCTTATCTGTATTGATAACAATAACATAATCACCGCAATCAACGTTTGGAGTGAATTCAGGCTTGTTTTTTCCACGAAGGATTGAAGCGACTTGGCTTGCAAGACGACCAAGAGCAACCCCTTCAGCATCAACTATGTACCACTTTCTTTGTACTTCTTGTGGCTTTTGCATTGTAGTTTTCATAATAATTACTTCCTTTCTCTACTTTTAAACAAAACAAAAAAGCGAATTAACGCTTAAAAACCGTAAACGATTTTATTAACTTTGCTGTCATATTTTAATATATTTAACCAAATATGTCAAGAGTTTTCATAAAAAAAGTATTAAAATTTTGAGAAAAATATTTATATTTTCATATCAAACACTTTTTTCTTTCTAAATATAACACTAAGTGCGTTAATTATAGCATAGATTTTGTAAATTTCAATACAATTTTATCTTTTATATATTATATTTTTCATTAGTATACCACCGACTTCATATAAAGTCCGTGTGACTCAACAGTTTTTCCGGCAAGGCTTCGGTTTTTAGCTTCAATTATTAACTTCATATCCTCTGGCGACTTTCTTTTGCTTCCAATATCAATCAATGTTCCCATAATAATTCTTACCATATTATATAAAAAGCCATTTCCACTTATCTCAAACTCGTAAACCCCATCGCCTAGTTCGTTAATTTTCGCATCATAAATTGTCCTTACAAAATCGTCTTTACCCGACTTTCTTGCAACAAAACTTGTAAAATCGTATTCTCCTATTAAATATTTGCAAGCCGATTTCATTTCGCCAACATCGACATTGTCATTTACACGAAGTGCCCTATTTCTCATTGTTGCCCTTTCATATCTTGAAAGGTAGAATCTGTAGCCGTAAGTCTTTACTTTAACAGAAAACCTTGAATCAAAACTTTCATCAGTTTCATAAACTCTTTGAATTGAGATATCCTCAGGCAGATTACTATTCAATTTATCATGCAACCAACCCAGTTTCAATTCCTTTTCAGTATCAAAATGCGCTACTTGCCCAAGCGAATGAACTCCAGAATCCGTCCTCCCACTTGCATAAATTTTTATCTTTTCGTCAAGAATTAATGATAGTAAACCCTCCAACTCTCCTTGAACGGTCCTTTTTTCTGGTTGAACTTGGTATCCACTAAAATTCGTACCAATATATTCAAAAACTAATACTATACGACGCATAATCTCACTAAACCCTTATAATTCCATATATTATGTCAGACAAAGTATATTAAAATAAATATTATTTTGTATTTTTTAAAAGTATACCCTATTGTTTTGACATCATTTTTCTATTAGATTATAATATATTAGAAAGAAAATTTCAATAATTTACAGAGGTGTTTTTTATGAAAAAATATACAACCGTCGATGGGAATAGTGCTTGTGCAAATATTGCCTATGCCCTTTCGGATATGGCAATAATCTACCCAATCACCCCATCATCTCCAATGGCTGAAAATATTGATGAGTGGCAAAACGCTGGGAAATTGAATTGTTTTGGAAATAAAGTATCGGTAACTGAAATGCAGTCAGAAGCGGGTGCAGCAGGAGCTCTTCACGGAGCACTTACAAGCGGTGCGCTTGCCACAACATTCACATCATCTCAAGGGCTTCTTTTGATGATCCCGAATATGTACAAAATCGCTGGTGAATTACTGCCTTGCGTTATAAATGTTGCAGCAAGAACAGTCGCCACACACGCATTATCCATTTTTGGTGACCATAGCGATGTTATGGCGTGCAGGGCCACTGGTTTTGCGATGCTTGCTTCTTCTTCCGTTCAAGAAGCACAAGATATGGCTCTTGCAAGTTATCTTACAACTATTCGAGCGAAAGTTCCATTCCTTCATTTTTTTGACGGATTCAGAACTTCTCACGAAATTAATAAAATTGAAGAAATTGATTACGAAACAATTAAGTCAATGATTGACTTTGATGCTGTCCGAAAATTTAAAGAAAGTGCCTTATCCTCAGACAATCCAACCCAAAGAGGAACGGCTCAAAATGGAGATATATTCTTCCAAAATAGAGAAGCATCGAATTATTTCTACAATGCTCTACCAGAACTTTTAGAAGAAACTTTTGCCCTAATCCACGAAAAAACTGGTAGAAGATATAAATTATTTGATTATTACGGAGTAAAAGACGCAACTGACATTATAATTTCCATGGGTAGCGGAAGCGAAGCTATTGCTGAGACCGTTGAATATCTTGCCAAATTAGGTAAAAAAGTTGGCTTAATTAACGTGCATCTTTATCGCCCATTTAGTGCAAAACATTTATTAAAAACTCTACCAAAAACCACTCAAAGAATTACTGTCCTTGACAGGACAAAAGAATCTGGTGCTATGGGTGAACCACTTTATACCGATGTTTGCTCTGCCCTGTTTGAAAATAAAATCACCAATATTTCTGTAATTGGTGGCAGATACGGACTTTCAAGTAAAAATTTTGACCCAGACTGTGTTCTTGCTGTTTTTGAAAATATGGCAAGCAACAAACCAAAAAATCACTTTACCGTAGGTATTGTTGACGATATTACAAATACAAGTCTTGAAATTAAAAAACATATAAACACCCTACCAAACGGCACTATTGAATGTAAGTTCTATGGTCTTGGAAGCGACGGTACAGTATCAGCAAATAAAAATAGCATAAAAATTATCGGTGAAAATACATCGCTTTACTCACAAGCATATTTTGCATATGACAGCAAAAAGTCTGGAAGTATAACGACCTCTCACCTACGTTTTGGTAAAAAGCCAATTCGCTCAACCTACCTTTGCGACAATGCTGACTTTATTGCCTGCCACAACCCTGCTTTTGTGAAAAAATTTGACTGCCTTGCAGACATTAAAGAGAATGGTATATTCTTACTTAACTGTCCTTGGTCTTCTGACGAACTTGAAAAAGAACTTCCTGCTTCTATGAAGCAAACTATCGCGAAGAAAAAACTTCAAGTGTATTGCATTGACGCAAACTCAATTGCAAAAGAAGTCGGACTTAATAATCGAATAAACACCATTATGCAAGCCTGCTTTTTTAAACTTGCAGGCATTATGCCTTGGGAGTTCGTCAGCACAAAGATGAAAGAAGCAGTTATTAAAACATACTCAAAGAAAGGCGAAGCAGTTGTGAATATGAATATGAAAGCAATTGACAGTGCAAATGGAAAACTTTGGAAAGTTAGCGTTCCAACCTCTTGGAATAAGGCGGTTTCTGGCGAAAATGTTAAAAACGATAACGGCAATCCATATTTTAATTCAGTAATTGAACCAATAATTACTCAAAAAGGAGATGATCTTCCAGTTTCAGCATTTACTCCAAATGGCGAAGTCCCAACAGGCACAACAGCATTAGAAAAACGAAACATTGCAACTTCTATTCCGGTCTGGATTCCTGAAAATTGTATACAATGTAATCAATGTGCTTTGGTTTGTCCACATGGTTGCATACGTCCATACCTCACCGAAAGAGATTCAAAAGAATCACAAATGTTAAGTGCAAAGCCTGCACTTGGAATTAATGGCAAAGATTTTAGCATTCAATGTAGCCCTATGGACTGTACATCTTGTGAAAACTGTGTCAATATCTGCCCTGCTAAATCAAAAGCGCTTAAAATGGTGGACAAAGAAGAAATTTTGGGATTAGAAAATCAAAAATATGAACTTGTTAAAGATATAGAAAATGAACAAAGTATGTTTGCTACCACAACATTAAAAGGTAGCCAGTTTAAAAAACCCCTTTTTGAGTTCTCTGGTGCCTGTGCAGGATGCGGAGAAACGGCATATATAAAACTTTTAACTCAACTTTATGGTGAACACTTAGTAATTGCCAACGCAACAGGTTGTTCTTCAATTTATGGCGGAAGCAACCCAACTTGTCCATACACCAAAAACAAAAATGGTCAAGGGCCAGCATGGAGCAATAGCTTATTTGAAGATAATGCTGAATTTGGACTTGGAATGTACTTAGCACATAAGAAAAATACTCAAAGTTTAGAAAATTTAATTGCAAACTCATTAAAAGCAATCAATCTGGGCACAAATTTTAAGTCGGTTTTAACAGAATGGCTTAATGGAAATCGCACCGACGATATACGAAATCAAATTTTAGACCTTGCAAAAAAAGAAAAAGACAGTATTGAATCGGTAAACTTTGCACGTGAAGTTATCGCCTTAAATAGTTGCTTAACTAAAAAATCTTATTGGATTATTGGGGGCGACGGCTGGGCTTATGATATAGGTTTTGGCGGACTTGACCACGTTTTGTCAAGCAATGAAAATATCAAAGTCTTGGTTCTAGACACCGAGGTATATAGCAACACTGGTGGACAAGCAAGCAAATCCACCCCACTTGGAAGCACCGCAAAATTTGCAAGTGGCGGAAAACAAACACACAAAAAAGACCTTGGTTCCATTGCGATGAACTATCCGAACACCTATGTTGCAAGCGTTTCAATGGGTGCAAATCCAACCCAATTGATTAACGCCTTTACCGAAGCCGAAAATCACAACGGACCAGCAATAATAATTGCTTACGCTCCTTGCATAAACCACGGAATGAATATGAGTAAAACGCAAGAAACTATGAAAAACGCAGTAATTTCTGGCTATTGGCCACTTTATAGATACAATCCAAACAAAGAGCAAAAATTAACTATTGACCCACCATTTAAAACTCAAGATTATAGGTCATTTACAGATTTGCAAGCAAGATACTTTAACCTTATTAAGAAAGACCCGGCAAAAGCTGACGCCTTATTAAAAGAAGCCGAAGAATATCGTGTAAGCAGAATAGAAAACTTAAAAAAGAAGTAAACTATAAAAGAAAAAGAGGTGTTATGTTAAACATAGCACCTCTTATACATTGCAACAAACATTTATCTCTCATTATTTCCTTCTGTTTCGGTTCCTCTCTCAGACTTTCCATAGTATGAAGCATATACCTTTTGGTTTATCATTGCGAACTCATAATCTACATTCCCAGACTTGTTATCCAACAAATCATCAACTAAACCACATACTGAACCCTCCGTCGCTAAATAATGCTTAGCATACTCTGTATCCTTTGTATCATATTGCAACTCGAATACATCTTGAAGCTTATCTTTCACAATCTCCCAAGAAGCTTTTAAAGACTTAACTGTGTCGTTATCAATAGCCAATTTAGAACCAATACAAAATCCATCTTTTCTTCTTGCACAATTAATTATGAAATCCATGTCAAGACCCGCCATACGATAAAATATCGATAAAACATATTGTGTTTGTGTTGCGTTTGGCTGAATGCTATCATTCTCTTGAAAACGTTTTGCTATTTCTTCTAATTCCTCTGCACACTCCTTAGCTCTTTGAACAGCTTCAGCCAACTGTGCTTGTTCATAAATAGTGTTGCCCATAACACCATCAAAACCTTCACGAAGTTGTTCTTGCTGTTGTCTTCTAACTTTTTCCTCTTCTTCAAATCTTTGATACATTTCTTCAAATTCTGCATCTTCTATTTCTTTTGACATTTTTAATCTCCTTTTAAGATTTATTGCAAGCATATTATACATCTTAGCATACTAAGATGACAAGTATTATATTAAAAAAATGTTAGCATACTAAGAATGTTCATTATTTCGCTTGTAATTTAAAATGCTTCGAAAAGAAAAAAATTTTAAGTCAACCAGAACTAACAAAAGCGTTAAACGTTAGCAGTGCTATGATTTCTTTTTGGGAAAGTGCAAAACACGAACCAACCGCATCAAGCATTATCGCAACCGCCACATACTTTAACGTCAGTTCTGACGATTTATTGCTTTTACCTATAATATAAAAATAAAAATTGAAGGTTTTTATGTATTAATTTTTCAACTACTGTACATAACCTTCAATTTTTCATTCTGTTTTAAAAGTTTAATTATTTTATTTTTTGCGTAATTTCTTTGCTTCTTTCTTTTGGAATTTGTGAGTACTTGAGCACATCTCATCAAGTGTTCTTGTTGCTTTCCAGCCAAGCTCGTTATATGCTTTTTCAGGAGATGCATAACACTCATCAATATCCCCAGGTCTTCTTGGTGCGAATTTATATTTTACTTTTCCGCCACAGCATTTATTGTATGCATTCACCATATCTAAAACGCTGTACCCCGTTCCAGTCCCAAGGTTATATATTGCCAGCCCACAATTTGTTTCAAGTTTTTTTAATGATGCCAAGTGGCCATCTGCAAGGTCAACTACGTGAATATAATCACGAACTCCCGTTCCATCTTTTGTGTTATAGTCATTCCCAAAAATAGATAATTCTTCCAATTGTCCAACAGACACCCTTGAGATATAAGGCATTAAGTTGTTTGGCGTGCCTTTGGGATTTTCGCCCAACAATCCACTTTCATGGGCTCCAACTGGGTTAAAATATCTTAAAATTGCAACATTTAGAGATTTGTCGGCAATACAAACATCTTTTAAAATTTCTTCTATAAATAACTTTGTTCTGCCATAAGGGTTTGTTGCGCTTGTTGGAAAATCTTCGTAAATTGGCATAGATTCAGCCTTGCCATATACAGTTGCAGACGAACTAAACACTAGGTTTTTAACACCAAATTCACGCATTATTTTAAGTAAATTGATAGTGCTTTCCAAATTATTTTCATAATATTCAATAGGCATCTGCACGCTTTCGCCGACAGCCTTTAGCCCCGCAAAATGAATTACTGCGTCAATTTTATTCTCGACGAAAACCTTTCTTAGATTTCTTTCGTTTTTAATGTCATATTTATAAAACTTTACAGACTTACCTGTAATTTTTTCAATTTTGCCCTTAACTCTTTTTTCGCTGTTACTTAAATTGTCAACAATAACAACTTCATATCCATCATTCAACAACTGCACCGCTGTATGTGAGCCAATATATCCTAAGCCCCCTGTTAATAAAATTGTTTTCATAAAATGCCTCCTTTAACTATAACAAACTTCTACATTATAATTATAACACTATATACAGCAAAAAATAAAGTATTTTTTTATTATAAACAAAAAGCACTTCTACAATATCCGTAGAAATACTTTTTTCTCTTATATCTATATTTGTATTAACACATAAATTAAACCACTTTATTTTGATTTACTGTGTTTATGTCTGATTTAAAGTGGTTTTCTTCCATCATCTTCTTTGCAAGTTCTATTTTGGCATCGTATTCTTCTTGCGTAATTGCATTATTGTTTAGCAAATGTTTTCCAAAGTGATAATGATCTGCGGTTGCATTTGTATCAGTAATTTCAGCCTTCTTGATAATCTTCATAGCCGTTTTGAAAATTATTTTAATATCTAGCCATAATGAACAATTTTCAACATAGTAAATATCATATTCAAATGTTTCTTTCCAAGAATTTAAATTTCTTCCATTTGCCTGCGCAAGTCCTGTCAAACCTGGACGAACTTCACTTCTTCTGTTTTGCTCTTCATTATAGAATACCATATCTTGCACAAGTTTTGGTCTTGGACCAACAATACTCATATCACCTTTAAATATATTCCATAATTGTGGCAATTCATCAAGGCTTGTTTTACGAAGCATTTTACCAAACTTTGTTATCCTTTGGTCATCTGGTAGCAAAGCGCCATTCTCATCACGAGCATTTGTCATACTGCGATATTTGCAGAACTTAAATAATTTATTATTTTTACCTGGCCTTGGTTGCTTGAATAGAACTGGTGAACCGTGTTTTACTCTTACTATAATTGTTAGAACTAAAAGCACTGGAGATAAAACAATAAGAGCAATACCAGACAATAATATATCAAAAAATCTCTTGAAAAAGTGACGATACAACCAATGTTTCTCTTTTTTCTTTTTTTCTTGTTTCATCTTACTAACTCCTTTGATCAATACCCTTTGTTTAAATAAATAATCCGCAGTTGCAGTAGTTTCTTTTTCTGCCATTACAAAAATCAATAATAACATCATAGATTCATAGTAACGCAATAAATTGATATCTATCAATCCATACAGTTCATACGTTGCCAAGGCAAATAATGCAAAAATTTTAAACGTTGACAACTTTGTTAACATTAATTTATATCTTAGGAAATAGTGTATAACAAAACCAATCAAACCAATAATGCCACAACTTGCCAATATTTGCAATGGTGTGCTATGAAACTTTTTCAAATTTCCAAAAAGTTCCACCCCATCTTCGCCAAAAAAACCTGCACCAAAAACTTTATTATCCATAAAGTCATTCATTGCATATTCCCAAATCGCAATTCTTCCATTATCATTTAGTCCTAAATCTATCGTAACACCAAACCATTCTAGTATTTTTGATTCCAACGACATAAACAAAATGCCAAGAGAAAGAATTGTAACCATCAACGAAAGAACATACAATATTTTCTTTTTTGCTTTAGTGAAGCCAAACAAAAGAAGGAATGGCATCAAAAGTGTAACAAATAAAATATTCCCTCTGGAAAAGGTAAATAAAATTCCTATGTAAATTATAAAAGTTAAAGGTATAAATATTTGAGGAAAGTTTTTTGTTGCGTAGTAGACAAAAAACGGCAAAACTAAAGCCATCATACTTGCAAAACTATTTGACATTGCCCACCCAGGCAATAAAAGTTTGTTATGGAAAGCAACTACAACATCCCCTGTCATATAATAAGTCGCCATTTCTTGAAAGACAAAAAATATTCCCATAGCAATGAATACTTTGCAAACATAATCTTTTGCAGATTCGTCAGTTGTATTTAAAAGTAGAAAATATCCAATAAACATTGCGATAAAAAAACCAAGAACACTCCAAGTATAGCGCATATCATAATCTGTGCAACCTATACCAGCAAGTAAACAAACAACCGCCACAATTAACAAAGCCCAAAACAATTCTCCAATTTTGAATTCGTTTTTTTCGACCTTGAAATGCGTAACTAAATAAAGTATTAGACTCACGATAAACGGCAAACATACACACACTATGCCAATGATGTGACTTGTTGTCATATCCATTCCCATATTGTAATATGGTAAAAAATTAACATATACAACAACCGCTATTAAAGACTTTAAATCACGTTGAGTTAAGATAATCACGCAGGCTATTAAAGATAACACAGCAAATCCTGCAACTATCCATTTTGAATACCAAGAAATAAATACAAACACTGACAAAAAAGCCAAAAACCATTGACTCTCAGCTATTCTTTTGACTAAACTTGATAATTTATTCTCTTTTAATCGTAATAATCCCACCATTATTCTCAATCCAACAATTTGCTCATTGCACATTAACAAGAAGTTTTCTTGTTATAAATTATTGTAACATAACAAAACGCACTATTGCAAGAGAAAATCTGAACTATTAATATTTAGTTTACTTTTAAATATGCTTGTAATATAATAATTTAAGAAAGCATAACCTAATACCGAGGGAAATATTATGAAAGAAATTTTAAAAATGATAATTCTCGGTATTGTTCAAGGGTTAACTGAATTTTTGCCTGTTTCTTCAAGCGGACACCTAATTCTTCTGCAAGATATCTTTGGGATTAAAGAAAACATTCTTTTTAACACCATTATTTTGCATTTTGGAACACTGCTTGCCGTTGTTGTTTTTTATTTTAAAGATTTGCTTGGACTGTTAAAAAAAGAAAATCATAAAACCATTTGGCTTCTCGCAATTGCAACTATTCCCGCATGCTTTGTGGGGCTTTTCTTGGGGGATTTTATAGAAAGGTACGGAACTACAACTTTGCTATGCTTTACATTCCTTATAACTGGTGTTTTATTGATTTTTACAACACGCTTCCGCAAAAAAATGTACACTTGGGCAACAATTTCAAATAAAACAGCGATTACTATGGGACTTTGCCAATGTGTTGCCCTACTTCCCGGGATTAGCAGGAGCGGAGCAACCATTTCCGGCGGAGTTTTATCCAAATCAGACCCAAAACTTGTTACAAAATTTAGTTTTTTTATGAGCATTCCAATAATTTTAGGTTCACTGATATTAGAGTGTTTTAAAGTTGACCTTATTGGCATAAATTGGGTGGCTACAATAGTTGGACTTATTTCAGCATTTATATCAGGAATTTTTGCAATAAAAGTTATGATGAAAGTAGCTGAGAAGTGTAATTTTAAATGGTTTGGTATTTATCTATTAATTCTTTCATTGGTGTGCTTTATTAATGAATTTATGGTGAGTATATGGTAAAATTAAACATTCTAAAAAACTGGAAAGCGTATAAAAATGGGCCCAAAAGCTCGGTTATTGTGTGCTATTATTTAAGTTTTTTGCCAATTATCGTTTCGCTTTTTTATTGTTTTTTTAGTTTGTTTAACAAAACAGATTTTAAGTTTTTATATCAACATTTACAATACTCGTATTTGCTAATTATATTTCCAATCTTGTTCATTTTAATTGATATTTTAAGGCTAATTAAAGGAAAATATAAAATCAGATTTTCCTTTAAAGCCTTTGTAAAAGATTATCCCGAAGTTATACTCTTGTCATCACTCATATTATGGATTTTGATTGCTTGCTTTGTAAGACTTTTTCAAGGAATATATCCTAACGGATTTGAAGCAAAAGCATACAGCATCTTTTCAATTTATCAAGGGCTTCCTTTCTTTGTTTTTTATGCAATGTGCTTTGCTTTCGCATTTTCATTAAAGCATAGAAAAATTAGTGAAAATATTATCTTTTCATTAACTATTTGCTCAACAATATTAGTTGCTTTTTCATTAATTGACCCAACTGGAAAACTTGGATTTCAATCGCTTGGGAATACGAATTGGTGCAGTGTATTTTTCAATAGCAACTACTACGGATTTTATTTAGCCATAACAACAATTTTAACGTTTGGGATTTTTGCACTCTCTTGCAACAATTATATTAAATATATCTCTTTAATAATTGGATTTTTTCATCTTTTAGTATGCTTCTTAAACAACTCTCTTGCGTGTATGTTTTCAATTTTTATAGTACTTATCTTAATGCCCATTATACTTACGATTAAAAACCGAAAATTCGATTGGCAAACCCTACTACCATTGATAGGATTTATCGCATTATCTCAAATCACTATTGTTTTTGCAAAAATTTATTACAGCAAGTATGAGAACTTCTTTCTACAGTTTGCCAATATGTTTTATGAACTTTTTAATCTAATCATCAACCCGACTGCACCTACAAATGCAACTTTTGGAACTGGACGTGCAAAACTTTGGTATGATTCGTTAAAAGAAATACTTTCTAATCCAATTTGGGGCACCGGCAACACAAAAAGCCTACCACACTCTGAATATTTACAACTTGCAGAAACTTGGGGGCTTCCTTGCTTGACTTTATATCTTAGCGGAATTATAATTATTCTATTAAAATGTTTCAAACATTTAAGAAAACTAGGCAATATATCATTAATCTTGCTTTTTGCAACTATAAGCTACCTAATTTCTGCATGTTTTGGCAATATTATGCCACACATAGCTCCTTATTTTATAATGGTTTTAGCTCTACTCACCAGGTGGAGCACTGTAGATATCAAGAAAGCAAAATTGCAAAATCAAATACAAACAGAAGGCATTGAAATTACCGACAGCAATGTGCTTTAAAAAGGATAAAAACTAATGAAATTCAAAGAATTACAAGAGAGATATAAAAACACAAAACAAATTGATTTTTTATATGACTTAAAACATTATAAAGGGCTTAAATCTTCAATAATAATCCCCTACGCTTGCATGATAGCTCCAATAGTTGTGACTTGGATACTTTATTTTTGTCACAGCATACTAAATATTGAATTACTCTATGTTGGCCGATTAAATACATTCCCGATTTGGCTGTTCATCTTTGCAATAATATTATTTTGCACAGTCGATATACGACAAATTGTGGTTAATATAATTGACAATAGGAAAAATATACACCCTATTATATGGCTTAAAACGAGTATAAAACAATTTCCCGAAGTCTTATTTTTAGCTTTTATGTTCATTTGGATTTTGATTGCAACGATTTTAAACCCTGCAACTGGTTCGGTGTTAAGCATTAAATATGAAACAAGTAGTTATATCACATTACAAGAAGGCGTGTTATTCTATTTAGGCTATGCCATTATATTTATTTTTTCATTTATGCTTAAAGATAAGCAAGTTTATGAAAAACTATTAATAGCATTTTTAATATCGTCGATATTTGCAGGAATTTCAACAATAATTGACCCTTATGGAAATTTTATTTTAGCATCTCACAATAACACCGGTTGGGCTTTTTCAATGATAAACTCAAACCATTATGGTTATTTTTTAACACTTGCAGTTATCTGTTCAGCCTGCATGTTTTTAACAACAAAATCTCGTGGTTTAAAGATTTTCACAGGGATAACATTTCTTTTAAACACAATTATACTTATTTTTAACGATACACTAGGATGTATGCTTGCAGTCTTGGCGGTTTTAGTTTTAATACCTATCATTTTTTCAATCAGAGCGAAGAAATTTCAATGGATATATTCTCTTCCACTTGGAATATTTCTCGTTTTAACTTTTATTCTTACTCCACTTGCTGAATATGTTGGGTCATCAACATATAAAGGACTTTTAAGACAAATCGTAGGACTTGTACAAGATTTCTTTAACGTTACAAGCAATCCACTTTCAGAAGAAGCATCTCACGCAGGAACAGACAGGTGGTCTTTGTGGCTTAAAGCTTTTGAAGGAATCAAAGAGCACCCTTGGATTGGAACAGGAGATGTCATTTTTAAACCACATAACGAATATTTACAACACGCATACAATTTCGGTATTTTATGCCTTGCGTTCTACCTTATTTCTCTTGTAATAATCTTGGTGAAAGTATTGAAAAATCTTAGAAGGTTGTCAGACATAACACTTATTCTTTCAATCACTACACTATCCTATTTAATAAGTGCGTTATTTGGCAATACTATGCCACACACAATAATATATTTCTTAGTTATACTTGGCATTACAATAAGGTCGCTGAACATTGATATTCAAAACAAAAAACAAAAAGAAGGCAATACCACAGAAATTTTAACAACACAAGAATAAAATTATATAATAAAAATAAAAGGGAAAGAATTTATTGTTTTTAACAATCTCATCTCCCCTTTTTTTATTGCTATTAATTAGAATAATTTTATAAACAAAAATAACCCCCTTGAAATAAATCAAGGGGGTTTTTTTAGATTTTCGACCTTTTGAAGCGAGAGGCTGTTAACTTTTTTAAGGTTAACAGCAGTCGCTCATATTAGGTGCATTTCGTCAACTCTTGTCAGGTTTTAAATGAGCCCGTGCAAGGTACTCCTCGTTTAAAGGAATAACAAATCGCTTTTCTGAATTTGTCGCTGTAAACTCTAAATTATTGCCTTTTAATGTTGTTTCATTAACATTTTCAAATAGCAATACTTTATGTTGAATTAAGTTAATATCAGCACCTTGGGCAATTGCATTAATTAAATCAAGGGCTTTCATTTTGTATAGATTGCCATCGTTTAATGTGATTGCCACTTCGTCTTCTGAAAGTTGCCAAGCATTTTTAGGCAACTCGAAAGTTTCTTTAGTGTTTACGTTAAAGAACTTGTATCCATTGTCAAGGCATAGATAACTACCATTATAATAAACGAATTTATATTTATCATAACTATCCGCAAAGTGTACAGATTTTGCTAATTTAGTAGGTTTTACCGCCACTAAAGAGCCATCTTCACTTAACACTTTCAAATCGGTAATTTTGCCACGATCTAAATCAAAACTTCCGTCCATAGTTATAAAGTATAGGCGTTTATTGTCGCCAAGTGCCAGTAGTGCGTTCCTATTCCACAAACTTACTCTCTTTCCATCAGAAGTCGTTTTAACTTCTTCCTCACTAGGGCCGTTTGTTATACCAATGTAGATATTGCCGAATATATCTTGCATTGAACAAACGACATTATAATCTGGATTGATTTCAATTTTTTCATAAGTTACACCTTCTGGTTTGATAAGCACTTTATAAATACTATCTTCGGTGTGAATTAGACCGCAAGAAACACTTTTTACAACCCCAAGGGTTTTTAAAGAGTATTGTTTTTTAGTCTTTTTGTCAATTAGATATAATGAATTGTTCTTTGAAGGAGTTAAGATATCTCCATCATTTGTCATTCTTACATCCGAAAGAATGTAGAAATTAGTCCATTCATACATAAATCCAAGTTCATTAATCTCTGCAAACGACAACGCAATTTCGTTTTTACCACGAATATAAGCACTGCCTTTCTTCGCATTCTTAATCACTCTTGATTTGACACTATCGATAACTTTCCTGAAACGTGTGTTTCGGTCTTCCAACTCTCTCTCATTATTAGCATCGCCACGAGGTTTTAATGCTCGCAGACGTTTTTCAAATTGAGTTAATGAACGTGTTGCGGTGTTCTGCGTTTGACTTATCCCGCCAGAATCATAAACAGGTGGGCCATTTCGTCCGCTTCCGCCTCCACCGACTGAATCACTCCAAGGTGGACCATTTCGTCCTCCCGAATCATTCCATGGTGGTGGGCCGTTTCGTCCGTTTGGTGGACCATCCTTATTATTCCAAGGTGGGCCATTTCGTCCGCTTCCGCCTCCACCGCCTGAATCACTCCAAGGTGGACCGTTTCGTCCTCCCGAATCATTCCATGGTGGTGGGCCGTTTCGTCCGTTTGGTGGACCGTCCTTATTGTTCCAAGGTGGGCCATTTCGTCCGCTTCCGCCTCCACCGCCTGAATCACTCCAAGGTGGACCATTTCGTCCTCCCGAATCATTCCATGGTGGTGGGCCTTCCCGTCCATTTGTTTTATATGTAGCATATGGTGGTCCATTCTTTCCGCTTGGAGTTCCATCTTTGTTGTTCCAAGGCGGACCGTTCCTGCCATATGGTCCATCTCTATAAGGCTGACCTGAGCCCCGAATTTGTCCGTATGCATTCCAATCGCCGACATCTTCTGGGGGTCCGTTAATATTTATTGAGGTCTTCAAAACATCTCTGTCTTGATTTTTAATATCGTAATTTTCGTAAGGTGCATAGAACCGCTTATAAGTATCAACATCTATAACGCCTGTTGCAATCAACCTGCGTCGTTCACGCATCATACGCCGATAAACGCTTCTATCCACATAAGTGCCTCTTGCAATTTGGTCGTGCTTCAACCTGCTCATCATATCGATAATTTCGATAAGCTCTAAGGTTGATAAAATCAACTGCACGCCACTTGGCACTTCAACCATCCAAATAATACCTGTGTTGGTAGAAGCAAAGCCTAAGAAACTTCTAACAACAGAGCTAGTATTTGTATACTTTCCTACCACATAATCTTCTTTAATCCAGTAGCTGTCATATTGAGGGTTGCCGTTACCATCAATATTTGAAGTTCCCCATGTTCTAAACCACAGGGCATTCTGGTACTCGACTATGTCGACTACCTGGTGGAAAATGATTGTACTGTTTGACCTGATAGCACGTTCGCTTGCTTCGGTCGCTGTATATGTAAGGTTTGCAAAAACCTTGTTAAAATAAAGTCTCCACGATGAAACTTTGCTGTAATTTGGGCTGTTGCCATTTAAATACGATGCTTCGGTAACTTCAATTTTTTCTTCGGCTTCTGCTCTTTTTGCCAAAGATTTAACATCACCACTTGTTTCGATATATCGATAATAAGCAATAATATCACCAACTTTAATTTCTTCTGCGTCCTCTGACTTAACCATTACGGTATCATCAACTTCAAAGCCAGAGTCAAGCATAGATTCGGAAAGAATGGTAACCAAAGAATAGCCAAACAAGTTTGGCACACTGTTATTCCTTTTAGCATTAATCATTACAATAGAACAAATAACAGATAACACTAAAACAGGAATAATTAAGACATTAGTAACGGTGTCCAAAAATTCAAGCCAACGACTTGTATATTCAGACCCCTTAGGCTTATTCCTTCGTTTACTCATAGTCTCCTAACCTATAAATCAATCACATTTCGGCTTATGTCTTCGATTATGATTAGATTTAGACTAATATTAAAGTTTTGATTTTATTAAATTTTTCGACTTTTGCTTTCGACTTTTAGTAATGTTTTTAAAGGTTACCCTTTAATTAAATAGTCCCATATATTCCCACCCCTACCGGCTGGTCGATACTATCAATCTTCACAGTGCAATAATAATTAAACTACTTAATTAAAAGGTACAGCTTTATGTATTTTGATGTTACTACTTTAAATTTGTTATTTTACAATTATTGCTGGCAGGGCGAACTGTCAGCAACATTGTAAAATCTTATCTTATTCTAAATTATAATTTAGAACAGGTTTGGCTTTTGTGCTGAAAGGGCTAATACCTGTCTTTCAGCACAAAAGTTCCCTGTCATTTTAATGGTTTTATTAAGGAGTATCACCCTTAATAGAGTCGTTATTATGCCATGAATTGTTTGTTGGTACAGTAATACCATCATTCAATTGTTTTACAAAATAACCTGTTGTTCCAGCAGCTGGATTTAATCCATCGCCTGAAACTGGAACGTAGCAATCCCCACCAGTTGAACCAGCTGGGTTCTTTGTTCCGTTTGTTGCAAAGATGTATCCTTGACGACCAATATATGAAGCGTCTGTGTCATCTTGTGATATAGCAAGAATGTTAGACAACCATGGTTGGTCAGTTTCATTTTCACCTGCGCCATTAGCAAAACATGTTGCTAATTCTCTTGCAGACATAGCTGAAGTAACTTGCGCTGGAGTGAAAGTTGGAACAAATTCTAATCCATAGATTTGATAACCATTGTTATAATATGTATCATAATCTGTTTGGTTTGTAACTGTGCCTGTTGCACTATCTAAACCTGTATGAGAAGTGTTTAGACCAGTAGCATAGCAAAGTTTAACTGTTGAATTTGTAGTTGGATCCATAACTGTGTTGTAATCAACGATTGTATCATTGAAATCAAATCCAGTTTCTTCAAGTTTTCCTGGAGGTGCCATTACAAGAGAGTGTTCAACAGCATTTGCAAGACCAGACAAATCAAGGTTCGCACCAGTTCTTGCGAATGTGTAAGTGATTACAATGTAATATGTTTCATTTTCTGTTGATTCAGGAAGTCTTGTACCATTTACAAGTGATACACGGTTCCAATCAAGAGATGTTTTTAATGCACCTTCACCATTAGCAGCACCTGGAGCTGGGTTGTTTGCCTCAGCATTTCCATCAGCTGTTGCATTTGTGATGTAAGCATCAATGTAAATACCAGCTGTACCAGCGGCATTTGTTAAACCGGTAGTTAAGCTGTTTGCACTGTCATCATTTGCAGGACCTAAGTCAAGGTCAGCGTCTGTTGAGATAGAGCTCTTTAGAGCGAATTCAATTTCATTGGTAGCAGCTGCTGCTGATGCCATTTTCCATTGACGGATTGTGTACATATAAGTAATTTGTGCTGTATGTGTGTTGAAGTCGATATTGTATTTATCCTTTGCCCATTCTTCAGGTTTGTCATGTGAACCGTTTGGCATATTTGTTGCAGATTCATCATTCTTAACACCTTCACTTTCAGCAGTTGCAAAATACACACTGTCCTTAGCTTCTGTTACATATTTGTAATAACCAGAACCTTCAGCAGCAATTACGTTTGTATCGTACCAAGCCTTTTCGTTTTCATAGTATGATGTATCGCCAGGGGTAGCATCGTTATAACCGTTGATACCACGAGCATATAACAAATAACCATGGTCCATATTCTTACGATCTTGGAATGCTTCATTAGCCGCAGCTTCTGTTCCTAAGGTACGAGTATGGTGGTAAGCTTGTGCATACGCATTGGTTTGTCTGTATGTTGTGTGACCACTGAATTGAGAATAAACAGCAAATTCGCCGTAAACGTCAGCATCAACCGAAATGATTTTAACATCAATATCGTTCTTAACAGTAACTTGGAAAGTCTGAGAAGATGATGCCCAAACGCCAACACCCATAACTGCAATTGCTGCACACATAGATACAATAGTTGCAATTAGTTTGCTTTTTAATTTCATTTGTTTTTCTCCTTAAATTTTTTGTTTATGTAGCTCTCCAAAAAATCTTCTTTACTTAGGTTTTGCATAAAGCGGACTTTAATCGTAAATTAAAAACTTTCGCCCGAGTTTAATTTAGTATTAAAATCCATTTCGTGCTTAATCTTTTCAAGTTTCTTCCTTAGAGTAGTTACCGAAAATTAAGCAACCCCTGCTCCCATAAATGAGAATGTGAATGTCCACTTGCAGTGGGTTTCAAGTCCCCTGGATTCATAATCATGATATTGAATACCAAGGCAGGCACGAAGCCATAAATATCTGTTTTCTTGATTTACCACCATTGTTCCGCTGATTTCTTTTGCATTTCCCCATTCTTCAAGAGATGGTTCTTTTTCTTTAAAACAATATTGGTATTTTGCGTAGTACATTTCTGATGTTGTACTTGCTTCTTCAAGGTTTATCCATACTTCGTTTTGTACGTCACGGTCAAGTTCAAATACAAAAATGTATTCAATAAACCTTTCTGGGGTTCCAAACGTAACATTGCGTAATATATCTTTCAATGCGGCTTCATTTGCGACTTCACCATTTCTGTATAAAAGATATGGTTTCATCTCTCCTGTTGATAAGTCATAAATGTCATGGTCGCCAGCCCCAAATCGATAACCATACAAGTTCCCTTGAATGTTTGCCATTACCAATGTTTCGTTGTTGTAAAATGTTACACCTGATAGTAAAATTGCAACAATTCCTGTTACCATAACGCTTAAACACGCAACTATTGACAATACTGTAACGACGATTTTTGTCTGCAATCCCATATATGTATTTGCCACTCCTTTGTTATTGCATTTTATAGGCGTTTACACATTTTTATATTATGAATACATAATAATTTGCTTTTACATTTTCAAGTGTATGTTTGTATTATACCAAACCCAAAAATCATCTCCAAACGATTATAGGCACAATTTGAAAATTTTTAGAAATTTTTTAAAATAGAATTTTTGCTTTTATATTATTTAACCAATGCCGACAATGGAACAATTTCGATCCCTGCATCTTTTATTGCTTGTAAGTTGTCTTTTATTGCTTTTGCCGTTTCTGCTTGACCGACTGCACCAATATGACCAATTACAATACATCTACCGTTTTTCTTACAAAACTCTATTGCTTCTGTCATTCTTTTCATTGCGGTTGTATAGTTTGCTCCACCAACTTCTAAAAAGATATCTCTTTCTAAAAATGCAACACCCACTTCTTGAGCAACATCTGGACAAACACTTCCTTCAATGGTTTTACTGTCCAAAAAAACTATATTTCTTTCTTTTGTACATCGCATAATCTCTTTCATTAATTGTTTGTTATGCGACAGTGCTGTTCCCATATGTATATTCATTCCGTTAACATAAGGAATTGAATTTAATGCTTGATTCACTTTGTTATAAGCAACTTCCTCACTGTCATTGTTGGCAACAAATAATGGTCCATACCAACTGAGCGGTAAATTACCATATGCTTCCATTGGCATATGCAAAATTACTTCATGACCTTTTTCGTGAGCATTCTTTGCGTCGACCTCACTAAATTCTAAACCTGGCATAACAGCACACGTCAATGTGCAATTCAAATCTAGCATTTCGTCAACACCTTTTCGGTCATAACCAAAGTCATCAATTACTATTGCCATTTGTAGTTTTAGATTTTCGTTTAAAGATTTCTTTTCAATATTTATTTTTTCGTTTGCAAAGACTTTTATATTTGGCGGGTCTAAGCCCGTTTGAAATCCTAAAACTAAACTTAATAATATTGTTATCGTTATGCAAATTTTCTTTAATGTATTTCTTTGTTCTTTTTCCATAATCCTATTATGCGACACAAAAAAACAATTATTCACTTTATTTTAACAAAACTCTTCTCAAATTAAATTGACAAGCAAATTTTCTTTTGGTATAGTGATTTTGAGGTAAAAGTTAATGAAAAAAATTTTTAAAACCCCTATTTTATACATCTGCCTTGCAATATGTATGCTATTTTGCAGTTCAATTATTGTTGCAAAACCAGAAAAAACTAATGCAGTTAATCAAATAATTGATTACACACCAAAACAAGTTCATGCTGATTGCTTGCAATATTCACCAATTATTCCGCTTAACAACTCATTGCTTGCAGATTTTACAGTTAAAGGTAAAAGCGACGCTAGAGATGATGACTTAATTGTAACTTTTAAAAATACCAACGAAATCAATCTTAAAGTTCAATACACTATTATTGGTAACGATATGGCTCTTTTTGAAGAATTTAAAGAGGCATTTAAAGAAAAGTATACTCCTCAAACAGCAATTGGAAAGCTTGTTGCAATTGAACTTTCGTCTGACGATGCAGACATTGTTAAACGAATTTCCGGAGGACTTCCTTCAAAAGTTAGCATTTTCTTCCCCACCAACCTTCTAAGCAAAGAATATTCCATTGTTATCGGAGATTCCCCATCACTGTTTAGAGCAAGAGGCGAAGATTTCTACTCAATAAACGAAAATTATATCACTTTTGAAAACTATACACTTTATGCACACAATTACGTGGCTTTGATTTACAACAATGCTTATAGAGTTGTTTGGATTTGCGTTGCCGTATTCGCCGTAATATTTGTTGGAGCAATATTCTGGAAGATACACAAAATGCACAAAGAAGATCCAGAATATTACGCAAGCATAAAAAGAGAAAAACAGCAACAGAAATATTACAAGCAAAAAGCAAAACAAAAACAACAACAGCAAACTCAATACCGTAAAAATCAAAATCAAAAACGAAAATAAATTAAAACGCACATCAATTACGATGTGCGTTTATTTTTAATCTTGGATAATTTCAATTTTATATTCTTGTGCTTTATCAAACATTCTTTCACATTCAGCTTTGCCAGCTTCTAGCGAATCTGAGGCGTGAATTACATTTCTTGTAATCTCGCCAACCCCAAAGTCATGACGAATTGTTCCCTCGGCTGGATTCTTTGTCGCTCCAACAATTTCACGAATTCTTGCGATAAGCCCCTCTTCGCCTTCTACTTGGTAACCAATAACTTCACCGCTTTTCATATACTCGGTTAATTCTGGATAGAAGCTTTTCCCAACGTGTTCTGCATAGTGAGCACTTAAAATGTTATCATTTAAAAGCATTTTTTGACGTTTTGTAATTGTTCCAACCTTTTCAAGTCTTTCAACAATTGCATCTTCGTGTTGTAAAAATCCTGGTTTAATCATTACATAAGAAATTTCTTTCATTTTTTTCTCCTTTTGAAAAAGTATTTGTTGTATTGTATCATAAATTTTTTACATTTGGCAAGTTAATTTTATATGCTTTCAATCTCTGCTTTAAAAATCAATTTCAAGTCGCTTTGATTATTTAAAATCAACACGCCTGACAAGCAACTACTTTCTGTATCTTCACAATTTAGGCTAATGGTTTCTTCTTTTTCTAATATTTGGTTTGTTTTAAAACCGACAAATTTCACTTCTGCACTCAATTTCGTTTTACTTATATCAATTGGATTGGACTTGATATAAGCAATTTTTATCACTTCACCAAAGCCGGTAATCTTTCTTGGTCTTAAACTTTCACGTTTTAATGTGTCTGTGCCAATATTTGCACTATCTTCAAATTTGATTCCTATGTACGTCATTGAAAGGTTTTGTATTTCGTTAACATCTTCATTTTGTGATGTAATGAAAACGCTTACACTTTTCAGATTGTAAATAGTTTCATTTGATGCTTCATTCGCCGAGTAAATACCAGAATCAGTTAGAGCATCGCCATATTCAATATTGTCATCACCAGCATCGCAAGCATCTTTATTTATTGAAAGAGCAGGGTTTGCCATTTCAAGACTCTTTGCACTTGGCATAGAGTTACACCCAGCCATAAAAATCATTATAACTGGCAATACAATAATTAGCACTTTCTTTTTCATTTGTAAAATTCACACATTTATTTAATAACCGATTTTAATGCGTTACCGGTATAACTTTTTGTCACTTTGGCGATTTCTTCTGGCGTTCCTGTTGCTATTACAGTTCCCCCTTTTGCACCACCCTCTGGCCCTAGATCTATAATGTAATCGGCTGTTTTTATGACATCTAGGTTGTGTTCAATCAACAAAATTGTGTTTCCGCCAGATACCAATCGGTTTAAAATGTCCAATAATTTTTGAACATCGGCGGTATGTAATCCTGTTGTTGGTTCATCAAGTATATAAATTGTTTTTCCTGTTGGACGTTTTGACAACTCTGTTGCAAGTTTAACTCTCTGAGCCTCACCGCCACTTAATGTTGTTGCCGGTTGTCCAAGCCTTATATACCCCAAGCCAACATCATAAAGTGCTTGAATTTTATTTTTGATCGCTGGAAGGTTCTCAAAGAAAACCAACGACTCTTCAATTGTCATTTCCAAAACATCATTGATGTTTTTACCCTTGTACTTGATTTCCAGAGTTTCTCTGTTATATCTTTTCCCGTCACAATCTTCGCAAGTAACATAAACGTCTGGTAAAAAATGCATTTCTATTTTTAATAAGCCGTCCCCACCACACGCTTCGCACCTGCCACCTTTAACATTAAAACTAAACCTTCCAGATGTGTAACCTTTGGCTTTGGCTTCTGGTGTTGACGCAAAAAGTTCTCTTATTGCAGTAAACACTCCCGTATATGTTGCTGGATTGCTTCTTGGAGTTCTTCCTATTGGACTTTGGTCAATTACTATTACCTTGTCTAATTGTTCAACTCCTAAGATGTCTTCATATCTCCCCTCTTTTAAGTGGCTTGTTGAATTTAATCTGTTCATAAGTGCTGGGTGCAAAATTTCATTTATCAAACTACTTTTTCCACTTCCGCTGACGCCAGTAATCGCTGATATCACCCCCAAAGGTATTGCTACGTCAATATTTTTTAAATTATTTTGCTTACACCCAAGCAAAGTCAACTCCCCGGTCTTTTGTCTTCGTTTGGTTGGAATTTCTATTCTCTTTCTGCCAGAAAGATAGGCCCCCGTTACGCTGTTTTCGTTGTTAGACACCTCTTTCGGTGTCCCAACAGCAACAACTTGACCACCCAAAACTCCAGCCTTTGGACCAATATCAATTATGTAATCAGCTGAAAGCATTGTTTCTTCGTCATGCTCTACAACAAGTACGGTATTACCCAAATCTCTTAAATGTTGCAAGGTCCCGATTAGTTTCTTTGTATCCCTTGGGTGCAAACCAATACTTGGCTCGTCTAAAATATAAGTTACGCCAACAAGCCCACTACCGATTTGTGTCGCAAGCCTTATTCTTTGAGCTTCACCACCGCTTAATGTTCCACTTGCTCGAGTTAGACTTAAATAATCCAATCCAACATCAATTAAAAATTGCAATCTTGCCAAAATTTCTTTCACAATCATTGCGCTGATTTGCTTTTCTTTATTTGTTAATTCTAAGCCCTTTACCCAAGCAATAATTGAACTTATTGGCATGTCGCAAACTTCAAATATGTTCTTGCCGTTGATTTTGACACTAAGCGCAGTTTGGTTTAATCTCTTGCCCTTACATTCAGGACAAGTTGATTCGACCATAAGTTTTTCAATTTCATTTTTTGAAAAATCACTTGTTGTTTCTTTATATCTTCTAAGTAAATTTGGGATTATGCCTTCAAATTTACCAAGATATTCACCCTTATAATTCGCTGTTTGGTATGCAAGCTCCAACTTTTCGTCTGTTCCATACAAAATAATATCTAAAATTTCTCTTGGCAAGTCAACAACTGGAGTGTCAAGCGAAAAATTATACTTCTTAGCAAGTCCTTTGTAATACATAGTCGCCATTCCCATATCTCCCCAACCAAAAGCCTTAATCGCACCTTGATTTAAAGAAAGATTTTTGTTGACAATTAACAAGTTTTCGTCAATTTTTGTTTGTATTCCAAGACCAGTACAACTTCCACACGCACCGAATGGGGCATTAAAGCTGAACAATCTTGAATTTAATTCACCAAGCGAAAATCCACAATCTGGACAACTATTCAATGAAGAATAAAGAGTTTCACCGTCTTCATATTTTGCAACAACCAAACCATCTGCAAGTTTTAACGCCGTTTCAACAGCTTCTGTTAATCTTCCAGCAATCCCTTCACGCAAAATCAACCTATCAACAACAACGCTTATTGTATGCTTTTTATTCTTATCCAATGGTATTTCTTCACTAAGTTCGTATTCAATACCATCAACTACGACCCTTACAAATCCAGCCTTTTTATAGCTTTCCAACAGTTTTGTATATTCACCTTTTCTACCCCTTACGGTTGGTGCTAAGACCCACAATTTTGAACCACTTTGAGAAATTAAAATTTTATCTACAATTTGTTCAGCAGTTAAACTTTTAATTTCTTTGTTGCAATGCGGGCAAAAAACGTGCCCTATCGAACCATATAAAAGCCTAAAATAATCATAAATTTCGGTAACTGTTCCCACTGTGGAACGAGGGTTTTTTGACGTCGTTTTTTGGTCAATTGCTATTGCAGGTGAAAGTCCTTCAATGCTGTCAACATCGGGCTTTTGCATCATACCCAAAAATTGGCGAGCATAACTTGACAAACTCTCCATATATCTTCTTTGCCCTTCGGCAAAAATCGTATCAAAAGCAAGAGATGACTTACCAGACCCCGAAAGTCCAGTAAGAACAACAAATTTATTTCTTGGGATATCCAAATTTACATTTTTTAAATTATTCTCCCTTGCACCCCTAACTTTAATAAATTCTTTTTCCATTTTACCGCCTTATTTTAAAATTGCTTCTAATTCTTTTATTTTATCTCTCAACTCTATTGCGTGTTCAAAATTTAAATTCTTAACTGCCATATCCATTTCTTTATGTAATTTTTTAATTATGGTTGGCAAGTCTTTTTTATCCATATGCTTATCTTTTATCTTCTTAGAAATAAGCAAGGTGTTTGTTATTTCTTTTGTTATTGTTTTAGGTACTATGCCATGCATAGCATTATATTTTTCCTGTATTTCACGCCTTCTTGCAGTTTCATCTATTGCTCTTTTCATACTGTCAGTAATGGTATCAGCATACATAATAACTCTGCCCTCAGCATTCCTTGCCGTACGACCTATGGTTTGAATTAACGCACCTTCACTTCTAAGGAAACCTTCTTTGTCTGCGTCCATAATTGCAACCAATTTTACTTCTGGAATATCAAGTCCCTCACGAAGCAAGTTTATTCCAACAATAATATCAGTTTTCCCTTCTCTTAAAGCATTAATAATCTCAATTCTTTCAAGCGTTGTAATTTCGCTATGTAAATATGCGACCTTATAATTTCGTTCTTCCAAATATGAGGAGAACTTTTCTGCCATTCTTTTTGTAAGTGTTGTCACCAAAATTCTACCACCGCTTGCAATTGTTTTATCTAATTCTTGCATTAAGTCGTCAATTTGGCCTTCTGTCTTTCGAACCTCAATCAATGGGTCCAATAATCCAGTTGGACGAATAATTTGCTCAACCGTTTGATCGGTTCTTTCAAGTTCATAAGGTCCAGGAGTTGCTGAAACACAAATTAATTGAGAAATCCTATTTTCAAACTCATCAAACATTAAAGGACGATTATCATATGCCGACGGCAATCTGAATCCATACCCAACCAAACTATCTTTTCTTGCCTTATCACCATTAAACATTCCACGAATTTGCGGAATTGTTATATGGCTTTCGTCAATCATCAATAAATAATCGTCTGGCAAATAATCAAATAGAGTATATGGAGCCTCACCCGGTTTTCTTCCATCAAAATATCTTGAATAATTTTCAATTCCACTTGTGTACCCCATTTCACGTATCATTTCGATATCATAACTTACACGCTCTTTTATTCTTTGTGCTTCTATTAACTTCCCTGCATCTTCAAACTTTTTAACCTGCTCTTCCATATCTGTTTGAATTTGAGCAAGTGCCTGTTCTTTTGTTTCGTTGTTAATTGCATAGTGCGTTGCTGGGAAAATTGCAACGTGTTCAAGTTCTGATAATTTTCTTCCGGTAACCAATTCTATTTCATAAATTCCGTCAATCTCATCACCAAAAAACTCAACTCTGACCGTTTTTTCCGAACTATTTGCAGGAAAAATTTCAACCACATCTCCACGGGGCCTAAAACAACCTCTCGCAAAATCTATGTCATTCCTTTTATATTGAATGTCAATAAGTCGTCTTATTAAAATTTCACGGTCAAGTTGCATACCTTTTCTTAATGAAATTGCCTGACTTGCGTACTCTTTTGGTTCTCCCAGTCCATAAATGCAAGAGACTGACGCAACAATTATTACATCACGCCTTTCAAACAAACTACAAGTTGCACTGTGACGCATTTTGTCAATTTCGTCATTTATCGAAAGTTCTTTTTCAATATAAGTATCCGAACTTGCGATGTATGCTTCTGGTTGATAATAATCGTAGTAACTAACAAAATAATTGACCGAATTTTCTGGGAAAAGTTCCCTAAATTCGTTACACAACTGTGCTGCGAGCGTTTTATTATGCGCAATTATTAATGTTGGACGTTGAACACGATTTATTATATTTGCCATCGTAAAAGTTTTACCACTTCCTGTAACGCCAAGCAAAACCTGCGTTCTTAGTCCATCTTCAACACCTTTAACGAGCTTTTCAATAGCTTGAGGCTGGTCGCCCGTTGGCTTATATTTAGATTGCAATTTAAACATTTTCAGGCAACTCTCCTTTATGAATTTTATTTAGGCTTCATGACTTGCATAAGAGTTTTCTTTTTTTAACTCTCTCATAACTTCAAGTTCGGCTTCAACAAATTTATTCTTATCTGCTAAAAGTTCTTGCATTGTTTCCAAGTACGCAAGATATTTTGCGTCTGGATAGTACATTTTTGCATACCCAGCCTTGCCATATTTACTAGACAATTTTTTGTATGAATAATCTATTACTTGTAAATCTGTTGGATTTTCAGCACTATGCTTATCTGCTTGGAATAAAATTGAGCGTTTCAGCATATTTTCAACTGAAATCTCTCTGTCTGCTGATGACACCAATTTACCATAATCACTTCTTGCTTCATATTCAAGACTTGCCCTATGGTCAATAATGGCTTCGGCAATTAATCTCCTTTGAAAGTCATTAAAAAACGACTTCATAAATTCATCGTCTAAAAACATTATGCTTGAAACATCTTCGTGATTATCTGGTTCAATTCTGTAGCCTAAATCATGAAAAGAAGCAATTGCGTAAACCATATCTGGATCCAAATTTAAATTAAATTCTTCAATCAATTCAAAACATCGGTTTGTTACAGTTTCAATATGCTCTCTGCCGTGTCCACCAACATTATTTTGGTCATATTGTGATAAAATATACTTTTCGACATAATCTTTCAATTCGAGGTTTATTTGCATAAATGTTACTCCTTAACCATTATCGATTTTGTGCTTTTAAGTATAAAATATTTGTAATAGTTTATCAAGCACATTTTTCAAATTATTCAACTTTTAACAAAAGAAAAAACTCTGCAAATTTTTACAGAGTTTTAATTATTTAATATCATTAATTTTCTGAATGTAAAGGTTCGCTTGCACAATACATATCTACATGAGAAGTTTGCCCAGTTAATGGAGTCTGCCTTTCGCTTGGCTTAGCCTTGACATATGGATACCCCATATCCTGAACTCCATATACATCGGCATTGTATACCGAAATTTTACCTACTATTAACGATTTTTCTTCTTCAGATAATGTATTGCCATCTGCCAAACGCTCTTTTAATCTTGTTAATGTATATTCTTTTACCTTTTTTTCTTGGTCAGGGGAAAGTTCTCCACTTTCAGCAACTTTTATTAGTTCTTCTATTGTTAAATCATTTATTTTAGTCATTTTTCACCGTCCATTTTTTTTAATGATAACACCACAAATATCTAAAAGTCAATTAAAATTTTGTCAACTTTCAACACATTTTTAAAATGCTTGTTAAAAAACAATAAAGCAAACATCTTTTTAAAGACATTTGCTTTTCTTATTTTAATTAATTTTCTTTTCACGCCCAAAGCTCATTGATGTTTCAATAACACCCTTCTCATTATGCATTTTTAACTCTGCTTTTTCACGCTTTGCATATACAATTGCAAGTTTTAATGCTTCATCTTTTCTTTCAAGATATGCATATGGATTTGGAGATTTTGCACGTTTTATAAACCAACCGCCATTGCTGGACGCTGTTACGTGATAGGTATAATGTCCCTTTCTTCTTACGACATCTTCCCAAGTTGCTTGTTTAATTTTTTCTAATGGTTCAAAAATTACAACTTGACCTTCAAAATGCAAATCTTCAGCTTCTATTGACTCATCAACTTGCACTGGAGCAGAAGCAATTACGTTGGTAGAATTATTTGCTTGATTTTGCAAATTCATTGTTGCCATAAGTTTTGAAATTAATTGTTCTTCAAATGCAGACAATTTTGCATCTAATTTTTTATCAATTTCTTCGTCTGTTAATCTTGGCTCATTATTGCTTTCAGTTGGATATTCTTCAATTACTTCATCAATAACTTCATCTTCAAATTCTTCGATAACTTCTTCCTCAACAACTTCTTCTGCATCTTCTAATACTTCGTCTTCGATATATTCTTCTAGTTCTGATTCGTCATCATTTATATCATCAACATATTCTTCGTCTGAAATTTCTTCAATTATTTCTTCTACTTCGTCATCAACAACTTCTTCAACAATTTCTTCATCAGTATAACTTTCAGGCTCAATTGGTTCAATATATTCTTCGTAGATTTCTTCGTGAAGTTCGTCTTCTGACGCTTCCACAACTTCTTCATCGATATATTCTTCAACTTCTTCGCTTGGGTCTTCGTCGATATAGATTACATCGTCATCTTCGCTAATTTCAACATAATCACTTTCATTTGATTCTTCCACTGGAATATATTCTTCGGCTTCAGTCTCATCTTCTTCACCAACTAAATACTTCTCAATTTGGTCATTTTCTTCAGCTGAAAGAGTATATTTTTCTCCCTCTTCAACCGAATGTTGTTCGTGATTATATTCCTCGGTAACACTTGATGTGTCGTGCTCGTGGTTATCGTAATCATTATGAACCACACCTTCTCCTTGCATAGCCTTAAACTCATTTAACAATCTTTGAAGTTCTTCGCTGTTTGCACTTAACCTTTCAACAGTGCCCCCGCCGACTCCTTTGGCTTTTGCTTCGCTTTCGACTTCGTTAATAATATGTTGATCAGCAGGCGTATTTTGCATGCTTGAAATATTTTCATTTTCTGGTTTATTTTTATCAAAAAGTCCCATTTTTCTTGACTCCTCTCTTGTGTTTTGACGTAATTATACCAAATTGAAAAATGTTTTGCATCTAATTTCAAGCGTTTTTTAAAAATTTTTAAATTTTTTATTTATCAAAATAATAGCTTGATGCCAAATAGTATGTATAAGTGTAATTGATTGCCTTGTTATACTCTAAAAGAGCATCTCTGTTCATACACCAGAATGAGTACATTCCCATTTCTTTATCTCTTGCGAACTCTGCAACTTGTTTTGTTTCTTCGGTTGTAAAAATTGGATTTGCTGTGTTTTCATAACCAATATCAACCGTTGCTCCCATAAGTTTATATGCTTCGCTTTCTGAAAGTGTTACATCGTATTTAGCATATAATTGAATTAGTTGTTTGTTTGCATTTTGCAATGCCCTTATTGAAGCATCGCCAAAACTTTCATTTACACCAACAGCGTTATAACCATAGCACATTGTCATGCCATTTATTAGTTTAAGGTCAACTCCTGCTGTTAAATATGCCCTGATTATGTTTAATTGTTTTGTATCCCAACCATAAGGCATAATTGGAATTGTTAAAGTTACTTCAACCCCTGTCTTGTCTTGTGCAATTTTAACAGCCTTGGCATTTGCGAGATTGTTATTATAATCTTGATTTGTTTCTTCTATGTCCAAGTCAATTCTTTTCAAATCGTATTCATTTATTACATCAATATACATTTTGCTAAGTTTGTCTACATTTTGAGTGGTTGTCCAAGGGCTTGTTCCAAGTTGCCCACCAAACGACACAATGACGTCACCACCACTGGCACGCAATCTTTTAATTGATTCAATAATTCCCTCATACTGAAAACCGTCATTGCCTCTCGGGCTCAATTTATAATATCCGCCCCACCCCCAACGTATTGTTCCATCACTTTCAAGAGGCTTTGTGTCATCAGCACGAATGAAACCCAAATTATAGTATTTACAGCCACAATCCCAATAAAATTGTTGCAAATTCGGTACGCCATTTATACCATAAGTTGAATCACTCACCCAAGATACCATATCTACAAATGGGGCTAATAAATTTATTGGGAAGTTGTTTTCTTCTTGCGTTGTAGCATCCTCACCTTGTGTAAAATCTTCGCCTGAATTTCCATTGTTAATTTCGCTTATATTTTTTTCATTTGATAATTGCCCTTCCGGCGTCTTCTCTATTTTTCTAGGATTTAAACAAATTATTAGCACCGATGTTAGAAATAGTACACCAGCCAAAATGTAGCAAATTAAATTTATTAATGCTTCTCTTTTCATACTATTCTCCTCATTTTAATAGTTTTAGTATGAAAAAATTGTTATAATTTTATACCGAACAATGATTTGTTTATTTACATTTTTCGCAGTTTGGACAGAAAAGTGCTTGACAAGATTGCGTTGTTAGATTAGAATTGATTAGTAAAAATATTTATAAAGGTGGTAACAAAATGAGTAACAAAAATGTAGTAATCTGCGTATCATGGCCATACGCCAACAACAATCTTCATTTAGGCTATATTGCAAGTTCGCTTTCTGGCGATATATTAGCGAGATACCACCGAATGCACGGAGATCGTGTCTTGATGATTAGTGGTACAGATAGCCACGGAACAAAACCTTCAATAAAAGCAAAACAACAAGGCTGTTCACCAAAAGATATCGTAGATAAATATCACGAAAACTTTGTTGAAGCATTAGAAAAGTTTGATTTTTCTTTTGATAGTTTTGGAATTACATATGACGAATACCATAAAAGTCATTGCAAAGAAATCTTTAAGAAATTATATGAAAATGGTTATTTGTATGAAAAAGTAATTAAAAGACCTTTCTGCGATAAGTGTAATAAATTTATTGCAGACACCGAAATTGAAATAACCTGCCCTGTTTGTGGTGCGAAAACAAAAGCTGACAACTGCGACTGCGGATATGTTCCAAATGAGGTTGACCTTGAAAAAGGTAAGTGTCTAATTTGCGGAAGCGAAACACACCAACAAGACAGCAAAGTTTTGGTTTTCAAGCTTACAGCATTCAAAGACTTCTTAGAACATCATTTAGAAGTTAACAAACCATATTGGCGTGCAAATAGCATCAACGAAACAGAAAAATATCTAAAAGACCTTAGAGATCGTGATTTTTCAAGAGATCTTGATTGGGGTGTTGAAATACCAATTAAAGGCTTTGAAGATAAAGTAGTTTGGGTTTGGTGGGAAGCATTACTTGGATATGTCACTGGAAGTATGAAGGTTTGCGAAGAGAAAAATGAAAACTGGGAAGATTTCTGGAAGACTAATCAAGATAAAGATAGAGAAAAATTGATTTATCTCTGCCACGCAAAAGATAATATTGTTTTCCACTCAATGTTCTTACCAGCAATGCTTGAAGGATTACAAGACAACTGGGTTGCCCCAAACAGAATGGTATCTGCTGAATATTTGTTAATGAATAATGAAAAAATTAGCAAAAGTAAATCTGGTAATTCATTTGACGCTCTTAACTGGGCAAATGAATACAACACCGATACTTTAAGGTACTTCTTTACAGTCAGCGGTCCAGAAAAGAAAGATACAAACTTCTCTCTTGACCTATATAAGTCTACACACAATGAAGTTGTAAATAAGTTTGGAAATTTAGTTAACAGAACACTCAAGTATAAAGGGCTTGAAGAAATCCCAACTGGAGTAGTTGACGCAGAAATTAAAAACGCAATCGAAGAATGTTACAAAAACACAGCAAAAGAAATAGAAAATATTGAATTTAAAAAAGCCGGTGGTCTTGTAATGGATTTGATTGAACTCGGCAATAAGTATTTCGACGAACGCAAGCCTTGGGTGCAAATTAAAGAAGATATAACTGCATTTAATGACACTATTTATACTTGTGCTTACTTAATTGCGAACTTATCTAATTTGGTTGAACCATTTATGCCCAAAAGTGCAAAGAAAATAAGAGAATATCTTTCTCTTGACTCTACCCCATCTTGGAATTTAATTGAGACCTTTAATACCAAGATTGACGTTTCAAGCATTGAACCATTATTCACAAGGATGTAAAAAATAATTTATGAATACAATGATATCGGAAGAAATTTTAGACCTTTTAATAGGCTTTGAATATTTACTTGAATCGCAAAGTGGCGAAAAATTTGATATAAAACATAAAGTTCTACATTTGGTATCAAAAAGAGAAAAAACCAATCCAAACTACTTAGTTGAAGTATTGTGTATTGCAAGAAGTAATTTGGCGATTATCTGTAATAACCTTATTAAAGAAGGTTATTTGGAAAAACACAGAGAGAAAAAAAGTAAAAAAGAAATATACTATTGTATTACAGATGCTGGATTGAAAGTTATTACTGAAAAATTCAAAAATTCTGAAAAAACATTAGATAAATTAAGAAATAAAACAAGAATTAGAAAGACCGCACAAGACCTTGCAAAAATGTTCTAATTTTTGTGAGAGGAGAATGTGATTATGTTAAAACTTCACGATTCGCTTGAAAAAAAAGTTGTTGAATTTCAACCTGTAAAAGAAAAAGCCACAATGTATTATTGCGGACCAACCGTCTACTCCACTCAACACATTGGAAATATGCGTGCCTTTGTGGTTATGGACTCTTTACGTCGTGCAATTATGTTTAACGATATTGAAGTTGAGTCTGTAATGAATATAACCGACGTCGGTCATATGACAAGTGATGAAGACGCTGGCGACGACAAAATGGTTGTCGCAAGCCAAAAAGAACACAAAACACCTGAGCAAATTGCCGAATATTACGCAAACATTTGCTTAAACGATATGAAAAAGTTAAACATTATGATGCCAACACATATCGAAAAAGCAACAAATGTTATCCCTGAAATTATTGAATTTGTTTCCGCCCTACTTGAAAAAGGCTACGCTTATGAAACAACAAAGGGAATTTATTACGACATAACAAAATACAGCAACTATGGCAAACTTGGAGGAATGGACCAAGAGAAAAAGTTGATGGGTGCAAGAATTGATGTCGATGACGAAAAAAGGAACCCCGCAGACTTTGCACTTTGGGTAAAAGCCCCAAAAGAACACATTATGCAATGGGAAAGCCCTTGGGGTAAAGGATACCCTGGCTGGCACATTGAGTGCTCTACTATTTGCCGTAAGTTCTTTGGGGAAAATGTAGATGTTCACGGTGGTGGAATTGAACATAAGCCGGTTCATCACGAAAATGAAATTGCACAAAACTATGGAATTGCAAATAAAAAAGTTGTTCAACATTGGATTCATCATGAACATTTAATGGTTGACGGCGGAAAAATGAGTAAATCTCTTGGAAACGTTTGGAATGTTTCAAACCTAGAAGAAAAAGGTTTTAGACCTTTGGCTCTTAGATATTTCTTCTTAAATGCACACTATTCAAAACAACAAAACTTCACGCTTGACGAATTAAAATCTTGCGACACAGCGTTGACAAGACTTTATAAAGCAATTGTAGAACATAAAAACGCAGATGAAGTTGAAGTTAAAAATTTGAACAACTATCTTTCAAAATTTAAAGATGCTATTAATGACGACCTTAACTTCCCTCTTGCTCTGTCAGTATTGTGGGATTTGGCAAAAATTAAACCAAGAAGTAAAAAAATTTACGAATTAATGCTTAATTTTGACAAAGCTCTTGGGCTTGACATTGAAAATGCTGAACAATATTTATTAGAAGAAAATACTGATATTCCAGAAGAAATTGTGAATATGGCTGAAAAAAGGTGGCAAGCAAAGAAAAATAAAGACTGGGCGATTGCCGACAGTCTTCGCAATGAATTGAAAGAAAAAGGTTATGAAATTAAAGATTCAAGTGATGGTTATATAATAAATAAAATATAAAAATTAAATCCTTATAGATTGTCTATAAGGATTTTTTATTTGCATTTTGCATTAATTTAATTATTCCATCAAAAGTAACGTCATTTTCAGTCAATCCAAAAGGTTTTAACAAGTCAAAAATTTTATTCACTTCGGAGTCTTCACATTTAAGTTCAACTTCTAAGAAATCTCCAAGTCCAACAACCGACTCAATATCAAATTGAAAATCGCCATAGGCATAAGTTTGTCTTGTCTTATCAATTTCAATAAGCCTATGAAAACCTATTGCAAATAATATTTTTTCCATTTGCTCAGCATCAGCGATTACACTTTCAAACTCGTCACAATAAATAGGATTTATCTCTCGGTGAATATACTTATAATTCATTGTAGATATGCCGTCGACCGTCCTTATTCTTAATGCTTCCATCGTTTTTCCATCTTTTTCCCACTCTTTGAAGCTTGGTTCATAATATACATCAAATTGACTACATTCTTCTTTAAATGTTGCTTGGCTTTTAACAAAATTTAAAATATTTTCTTTTTGTTCTTGCGTGATTTTAAATCTTCTTTCTATCTCTTTATCTTTCATTCTACCTATATGCCCCCCTTTTCTTTTCGCATTTCGTCCAACGCTTATATAGAAAGTTTGCCACGAATGTTTGACTTGTAAATCTTGTAATTAACCACATCATTTTATTGAAAAAACCCGGAACATATTTGGCTTTGTTTTTCAACATTTTGTCAACCGATTTGTGTGCAATGGTTGCAGTTGGTAATAACGATAATTGACCACCAATTCCTTGCGATTTAATACTTGCTTTCATCGCTTCGTTTGTTGCTATACTTCCTGGGCATACTGCAGTTACATTTACCTTTTTACCACGCAATTCTCGTCTTAATGCAATGCAAAAATTAGTCAAAAGACTTTTTGTTGCTCCATAAACAGCCATTTGTGGAATTGGATAAAATCCAGCAAGACTTGATACCGTCAAAATATAATTTTGCTTGTTTTCATCTCTTTGTTTTAAAAATTTATATGTAAAATCTAATGTTCCAACTGAATTGACTTCTATGGCTTTTGTTATTTCATTTTCTTCACAACCTAAAAAACTGCCTTCTAAAATATATCCGGCATTGTTTATTAAAACGTTCGGCTTTAAATTGTTTTCATTTAAAAACTCAAAAAACTCATTGCGTGAATTTTGCGAAGATAAATCGCACGCCTTTGAGTAAATCTGAATCTCTTTATATTCATTCACTAACTCATTTTTTAATGCATCAACTCTTTCTTGATTAGTTCCTGTTATTACTAAGTCATAACCACGCTTTGCAAGATCAATAGAGTATTCCCTACCAAGCCCTCCAGTTGCACCTGTTATAATTGCTAAATTTTTCATTAAATTCACCTCGAATTGTTCTATAAATATATTATTGCACATTTTTATTTATCTTGTCTACTAAAATTCTCTTGCAATTTATGGGCTGTAGTTGATATAATTAATGCATTAACAAACGAGAAGTGAGTATGGATAAAAATAGTAGAAATGACAACAACAATAACAATGTAAATTTATATGAGAAAATTATAGAACAATTTATTGAAGAAGGTTTTGCTGGGTTTACTGAAAGAGAAATTGTCGAAATTGTTTTAAGTTATTGCATTCCTCAAATAGATGTGGCTCCTATTGCGACCAGACTTTTAAACAAATTTCATACACTAAAAAGAATTCTTGACGCAAGCATTGAAGACTTGTTGGAGATAAACGGTATTATCGATAAAACAGCAATACTTTTAAAACTAATCGCCGGTATGACTCAGTATTACTATAAACAAAATTTCAGTGAAATTATAAGACTTGATAATCAAATAGCATCTAAGAAGTTCTGCGTAGAAGAGTTGTCTGGCGCAGTAAATGAAGAATTATTGGTTGTATGTTTAAATGCAAACGGAAATGTTATTGGCACTAAACGTTTTACCAGCAGGTCAGAAACTCACGTTGATGTAAGCGTAAGACAGATCACTTCATATGTTTTAAGATGTAATTGTAAAACTATAATTATCGCACATAATCATCCAGTCACTCCTCCAAACCCTAGCGTTGAAGATTTGTCCACAACGTCAATGATTATATCTAACTGTATTTTAAACGACATCAATATTCTTGACCACATCATTTGTTCGCCTTATGGCGAATATAGCCTGACTGAACACTCAATCCTTGCAAACATAAAAGCAAATGCTTTTAAATGTCTAAAGTATACCGAAGATAGTGCAACCTATTTAAGGTTTTGTTCAGAAGACCGAGAATATAAAATTATTTAATATTTTTTGTCAAACTGTAAAAATTTCAAAAATTTTTCATAAATGTTGCGAATTTTTATTTAATCTATTGACATATAATTATTTTAGTGGTAGAATAGCACTTGTTAGTCATCTTTTGACCAACTTTATCGCGGAGTAGAGCAGCCCGGAAGCTCGTTGGGCTCATAACCCAAAGGTCAGTGGTTCAAATCCACTCTCCGCAACCATAAAAATTCCCAAGTCTTATGGCTTGGGATTTTTTTATTTACTTATTCTATGTACCCCGCGATATATCGCGGAATAGAACAGCCCAGAAGCTAGCCACCGCTCACAACCCAAAGGTCAGTGGTTCAAACACCAGCTCTTTTGCAACCATAACAACCCACAAGGTAATCCTTGTGGGTTTTGTTTTTCCCCGTGATAAATCGCTTCGTAGAACTTCTCGAAGGTCAACCCATACTCATTACTCAAGTTGAGAACTGTTTTCAGATTTTAAATAATCTTCAAACGTTTCAAACAATTTTGTTTGGTCTTCTCTCGCAAAATAATCATAAATATACCCGTCTGCATCTGTATATAAACAAGGTTTTATGCTTGCTTTTAAATAATTTACGCATTTTTCTGCTTCAACAGAACAATTAAATGTTATATTCGTTGGGATTTCTTGTCTATATCCATTTTCCATGCATCTTGCATAAATTCTAAAAATTCTTTTTTGCTTTTCCATATTTTTCTCCTTATGTAGCTTTTCAATACCTAATTTGATTTTTAGTTAATTACAACCTTTAAAAAGGTCTTTTTGCCTTTCTTAACTATAAATTCCTTGGTTGAATTCAGGTCTAAAACTTCTGTTATATCAGTTTTTTTCTCATTGTTGATTACAATCCCACCTTGTTCAATAAGTCTTCTGGCTTCGCTTTTTGATGAAATAATTGATAGTTTAGCCAAGAAATCTAAAATGTTGAGTTTATCTGAGGTTCCAATTTCTTCTGTTGGCATATTTGCACTAGCACCTTGTTTATTTTCGAATAAGTTCTTTGCTATTTCCTGTGCTTTAAGTGCTTCTTCTTCGCCATGCACAAGTTTAGTAACTTCAAAAGCCATAAGTTTTTTTGCTTTTACAATGTCTTCCTTGCAAATTTGCTTAATTTCTTCAACGTTTATCTTTGTGAAAAATCTTAATAGTCTTTCTACATCTGCGTCTAAACAATTTACAAAATGTTGGAAAAAATCAAATGAAGATGTTTTTTCTCGTGATACCCATAATGTGCCTTTTTCAGTCTTACCCATTTTAACACCTTCTGCATTTGTTAAAAGCGGACAAGTTAAACCCATCATTAATTGTCTTTCTTTACCATCTGCAAAGTTCATTTTTCTTGATAAATCAACTCCTGCAACAATGTTTCCCCATTGATCAGAGCCACCTATTTGAAGAATACAACCAAAGTTATTGTTTAAATGGATAAAATCAAATGCCTGCATTAACATGTAACCCATTTCCATAAAGGTTAATCCACCCTTTTCAAGTCTATTCTTGTATAGATCATTTCTTAGCATTTCATTTACATTGAAATGAACGCCAACCTGACGTAAAAAGTCAATGTATGTTGCTTGTTTTAGCCAATCAGCATTATCTACAACCAATGCTGGATTTTCACCGTCTGTACGGACAAATCTTTTGATTATACTGCTAATTTCCCTGGCATTTCTTGCAACTTCTTCCTTTGAAAGCATTTTTCTCATATCAGTTTTGTTTGTTGGATCTCCAATAAGAGCTGTTGCGCCACCAACTAGAACAATACATTTGTGGCCACAATCTTGTAATATTCTAGCCATTTGAAGTCCAAAAAAGTGTCCAATATGCAAATCATCTGCTGTGGGGTCTATCCCAATGTAAAATGTTATAGGTCCCTGTTTTAATAGTTTTTTAGTCTCTTCTAAATGTGTAGTTTGAAATACAAAACCACGATTTTCTAATTGCTCAAAAGCATTATCTTTAAACATAATTATTTCTCCTTTTATATTATATCATATTTTATTTATTCTTCCAAATCAATTCTCACTTCGCCCATAAGGGCGTATGTTTTTCTAAACCAATTCATAATTCCTTTTCCTTTTAAAACAAAAAATCTGCCATAAGTTTACACTTGTGACAGATTTTCCCTTTAAAATAAAAACTGCCACATAGCGATATTGCTATATGACAGATGTTTTTGATATTCTTAATTATTTGCAACACAAAACTTCTACATATAGCAACTAAATGTAGTAGTAATAATATGAGTTTAAAGCAAATAAATTTTTCATAATATCTCCTTGATATGCAACTATTATAGCCAATTTTGATGTAAAAGTCAATACCTTATTTTTAACTGTATTAACTTCATGTGTTTTTATACTATTTTATATAAATGGGACTTTTTGATACTTTTATATATTATAAATAATGTATAATTTCGTGGTTCTACTTAGATGGATCTTGTTCAACCATAAAAATTCCAAAGTCGAACGGGCTTGGGATTTTTTTATTGACAAATGTATTATTTGCAACTATAATATACTCACCATAAAGAGTGCGTAAGGGACTGCCCCATTGACCGCACAGCAACCTACACTGAAAGTTTGGTGCAAGGTGCTAAAGGCTGTATGATGGTTTTATATCGATTTTTTAAGGAAACCATCTAACGATGGTTTTTTCATTTGTATTCTTTGTGGAATTTAATCATTTTGGGAGAGTTTTTATGAAAGCAACACAAAGAAAACAAATTTTAGTAAGACTTGAGAACAAGAAATCTGGCGAGAAATTTATTAAATTCCTAGAAGAAAAAGGCTTCTCAAACGTTCAAAATTTAACATTCGACAACCTTAAAGTAAAAGTTTTGGTTGTAGATTCCGATGTTTTTTTCAGCACAAACGTAACCTGTCTTGCAAGTCTTTCATCTTGCGGAATCACACCTATCAGAATAGAAGAATTTAAGCAAAACTTTTAAACTTTTTGTATTTAGGTAAAAACGTATTATAAAAACGCAAAGATTTTTTCTTTGCGTTTTGTTTTTTAATTATTCACTTCTAAGTGCAACCACAGGGTCCTTTTTAGAGGCACTGCGCGATGGAATTAGCCCTGAAATCAGTGTTAAGCCCATACTTATTAATATCAATACAAATGCCGCAGAAAGTGGCAAAAAAGCCTTCAAATTTGCAAGCCCCGTCAAGGCTTTAAGTATTATATTAATTGGTATGCATAAAAGATATGTCGCAACGACTCCAAACAAGCCCGATGTGAAACCAATTATTAAAGTTTCGGCATTAAACATTCTTGCAACGTCTTTTTTCGATGCTCCTAATGCCCTTAATATTCCAATCTCTTTTACTCTTTCTTGAACAGAAATTAGGGTTATTACACCTATCATAATTGAAGACACTATTAATGAAATTGACACAAAGGCAATCAACACATAAGAAATTGCGTTAATTATTGTTGTAATTGAAGACATCATTAATCCCAAATAATCAACATAAGAAATCTTCTTATCTTCCCCAACACCTGAGTTATATTCGTTAATTGCTTCAATAATTAAATCTTTGTCTTCAAATGACGCAACATAAAGATTAATCGTTCTTGGAGCGTCCAAATTTAAGCAACCAAGTTTAACCAAAACATCTTCGTAGGTATTCTCAGAAAACTCGGTAACATTATCATAATATCTTTCAAACTCGGTATCTGTTGCACTACTTAGCAATGTGTTCAGTTCTGTAACTAAACCATCTATATCATCTTTCAACGCAGATTCGTAAGTTTTACTGATTGTGTCTTTATGGTCCTTAATTACATCTTCTTGACATAATCCAAATGCAATACCCATAATTTGCTCATCGGTCATTTCTTTGAAATAACCCGAAATAACTATACTATCAACACTCATCTTTTCAGCAATTTCATCGATAATAAACGCTTCTTGAGCTTCTCTTGTAGGATAGTTAGACATTAAATACATTCCTGTCTTTTGAGCCAATTCTTCTGGCGACAACAAAGATTTAATCGCAATAAAAGTTTCAACTTTCTTTTTGTCGCTTAGATTTTCAACATAAGTTTTAAATGCTGTTGCTTTTTGTTCAGCAGTCAAAACCCCTGTATTTGATTTAAATGGTTTGCCTGTAAGCAAGTCAACGGTCGTACTTCCCTTTTGAGCCTTAACAGCATCACTATTTACAGATTCATTAATTATATATTCAGTCAACTTTGAAGTGTAACCAATTCCAGACGATAAAAGTGTTGCGTCTACATCGTCCTTTGCCCTTATTATTCCTGTGATTTTTAACTCTAATGACGCATTATCGTAAATTGTTGATAGCCACATTGGATCAGACTCCGCATAAGTGCTGATGTCTATATATGTCCCCGTTGCTTCGCTGTACACAAACTTATTTGATGGTAAAATTGTTTTAAATGTTCTTTCTTTGATTTGCTCATACGTCCATCTGTTTGTGTCATACTCAACAGTTGTTCCGCTTACCGCAGCGTCAATTATTGCATCAATCTCTTCTTCGTTAATTAAGCCCAATGCATAAAGTGTTAAGTCGTCAAGTTCATTTTTTTCGTTTACAACTAAAACGATTTCGTTATATGCTTTTGGCCAAGCACCACCATCAATTAATTCATATTGTTCGAAAACTAAATCATTAATGCAAGAACCGTCCAATGCTGGTAAAATCTCTTGCCAAATATCCATAGCGAACATTGATGAGCCCATCGATGACATTGATTCACTTGAACTACCTGATTGAGTTGCCCCGCCTTGCGATTGCATCACTCCCATCATATAGTCGCCTACCATCTTCGACATAAGCTCGCCAGTGTCAGACTTTACAATTGCTCCATCAATGTTTTTGGTATAGATATCTAGCTCTAAATCATAAGTATATTGGACTCCTGTAACTGCTTGTTGTAATTTTGATCCTTCTTTTGCCATTTCACTTTCTAAATGGTTTTTAAATGCTGTTAAGTCATTTTTATTTGTTTGCACCTTACTTAATGCATCAACCATTTCCCCAATTACCGGGTCACGATACACCGCATCTTTTTCGTGATTTAATTCTGATGTCCCTACATTCATAAAACTTTGAAGCAATGAAGTCATATCAATTGTTTCTTTTTCAAGTGTTATTGGATATGACGCCAATGTTGACTCTTGGACGTGATTAATATAGGTTGTCATACCTTGTGATACAGCAAGAATTAAAGCAATACCAATAATTCCAATACTTCCAGCAAACGACGTTAACAATGTACGGCCCTTTTTAGTAAATAAATTAGTTAAAGACAACTTAAATGCTGTCCAGAATGACATAGATGTTTTCTTAAAGGCACGATCTTTTTTCTTGCGTTTTGGTTTCTTTGAAGCAACTTCCTGAACTCCATTTTCACTTTCTTCTTGTTGAATTTCAACAATGTTGTTATCTGAAGCCTCTTGGGTTTCAGATTCTTGAATGTTGCTTTCTGCCCCATCAAACGGAGTACTGTCATCAATAAGTTCACCATCAAGGAATTTTATTATTCTTGTGCTGTATTCAGCCGCAAGGTCTGGATTATGTGTAACCATAATAACAAGCCTGTCTTTTGCGACTTCTTTTAATAGTTCCATTACTTGAACAGAAGTTTTGCTGTCCAATGCCCCTGTTGGTTCATCAGCAAGTACAACATCTGGGTCGTTAACCAAAGCACGAGCAATAGCAACCCTTTGCATTTGTCCACCAGACAATTGATTAGGCTTACTTTTTATTTTGTCGCCAAGACCAACTTTTTCAAGAGCATCAATTGCACGCCTTTTCCTTTCTTCTTTACTTACGCCCGACAAGGTTAAAGCAATTTCAACGTTTTGCAAAACTGTTTGGTGTGGAATTAAATTATATGTCTGAAAAACGAAACCGACAGTATGATTTCGATATGCGTCCCAATCTCTGTCATTGAAATCTTTTGTAGATTTTCCATTGATAACCAAATCACCACTTGTGTACTTATCTAAGCCACCAACAATATTCAAAAATGTAGTTTTACCGCAACCACTAGGTCCCAAAATTGAAACAAACTCATTCTTTCTAAACTTTAAATTTACACCCTTTAAGGCTTCAACTTTTAGGTCTTTTGTTTCATAAATTTTAACTATATCTTTAAGTTCTAACATTAAAAGTTCTCCCTAGTTAATAAATATATGCAAATTATATCACTATGTTAATATAAATTCAATTAATATTATGTGAAAATTTTATCATAATTTAAAAAAACGCATTAAAAAAAGACCTTGTATAATATACAAAGTCTTTATATTTTTGTTTGTTTACTCGCATTGTGCTTCAACTGCTGTCATTTGCGAACCAAGAAGTGCTCGTTTCATCTGTACAAGTTTTTCAATTCTTTTTTGCATTACAGGAATTGACTCTAAGAATCTGCTTACTGAAATAATACCTCTTGAGTCTGTTGTTCCACAAGTTTGTTGAACAATTCCAATACTTTTCTCTAATCCTGCTATTTCACTGTTAATTTTCTCAATTTCTTGACGCAATTTTGCTTCTTCTTTGTTAATATTTGACATTTTCTGTCCCCCTATTTTTAATTCTTAATCTTATTATATTCGTTGTTTTGATAAAAATATATCACTTTTAGCCTTCCGATTCATCGGCTGATTCTTGCACGCCATACTCTTGCGCCCATGCTCTTACTTGATCTGCACGCCTTAAAAGGTCTTTTCCTTCGGCTTCAAGCATTGTTGCGTAAATTTTTGCATATGCACCTTTCAAAAATACTGGCAAACGATTCGCCACATAGTTCAGCCAATCATTTTTATAAGTATAAACATACTCTATTACTTGTTCAGCCCGAGAATCATTATATCCCGTCCATTGGTGACGATGATAAACAAATTCATATGATTTGGGTTCTATCTCTATAAAGTAAGGGTTTTCACGTTCTGGATAAACGGTACCACTCGGATAATCTATCTCAAAACCATTTTTATCACGAAGATATCTTCTATACGGATTTACACTACACGAATTATAATGAACTTTATTTTTTTTAATTTCTTCACGAAAACCACTTTGAATGTCTGAAAAATTAAAATTCGGAAACATATAAAATGCCGTTCCTTCCGTATCTTTTACAAGTATTCCTTCTCTCTTAAAACATTCAATTTCTGCTGGTGATAAACATTCAAATATTTCTGCTTGAAGTTTTGAAAGCCCAACTTCTTTATCGTAATTATAAGCATATTGCAAGTTGTCTTTTGCTTCTTTAAGTCTATTCTCGGCACTCGACAATTTATATCCAATATCTCTACCTTCGTCATCTCTACATCTGTTATCGTTTTGAATAATACCCCTCTTTCTAACAAGTCTTACAACAGTATCGGAATCCCCATCCTTCATTGCTTGTGCAATTTGACCATTAAGCGATTCTATGGCTTCTTCCTTTTTCTTTTCTATGGCTTCCTTCTTTGCCTTTATTTCATCATATTCCCCTTGGCAAGTTTCAACTTCCTTTTGCATTTTCTCAATATCTTTCATTTTCTCAACCATTCTGCTAACGAAGTATTGGTAATTTAAAAAACTTTGCAACAAATCTTCCATATTGTCCCCCTATTTTTAATTCTTAATCTTATTATATTCGTTGTTTTGATAAAAATATATCACTTTTAGCCTTCCGATTCATCGGCTGATTCTTGTGTACTTCCACCAGATTCTACCCACATTCTCATTACTTTTGCTTTCTTGTCGCATTCTTTTGCTTTTGCAACACACTCTCTTATCTGTATTTCTAATGCTTTTGCCTCTTCCAAATGATAGTTTGCGTTATCTTCGTAACCACTAGCTAAGGATTTTGCGGCGACTCTTTTAAAGCAGTCTGGCATATTCTTCCACAAATAGTCAACCCACTCATCTCTCCATTCTTCTATCTCATCATCATGCCACTTTCTAACCTTACCATCATAATAAGGTTTTGACTGAGAATAGCGAGTTATACTTCCTGGTTTCACCAACACATATGTTCTATACTTTTCCTCACCTCTGTAACCGTCCTCATCATAACTGCTGTATGAATCCTCTCTTGACCAACACGCACTAACTACTCTTCCGTCTTCTTCAACATATGACAGCTTATCATAATTGTTGTGGCTCTCAAATCCGTAAGGTGCGTGAAATTTACCAACCAAGTAATGAAGTGTAAACTTTTCTTTGATTTCATATAAAATCTCGCCACTACAACTCTCAATACTTTCACACTGACTTACCATAGCATCAAATTCTTGTGGAGTGAGAATACTCTGAATAGCTTGCTGAGCCTCTAAAATCCTTCGAACACCATAACGCTCGTATGATGCGTTTTCATTATAAAGAGATTGACGTTCATCTACTTCCTTTTGATAAAGATTTAATTTATTATTTAAGTCTTTTATTTGCGAAGTAAGTTTGGTAATACTTTCCAACTCCCGATTATCAAGTGCTTTTTGAAGTTCTGCTTCAAGAATTCTTAATTTAGGTTCAATTGTCTGTTTTGCTTCTTCAAGTCCTCTTTGCCTCTTCCTAAGATAATAAGCATAGTCCCAATAGCCTTGCTTCCAATTATCAAAAGCAATTTGATATTGCTGTATTGCAAAAAATAAGTTTAACATAATTTGTCCCCCTATTAAATTTTCTACCATTATTAAACCACAAAATTTGTATTTGTCAATAGTTTTAATAAATTTTGTTTTGAGTTTAAAGCATTTATGTTATAATATAACTATAACTTGAAAAGGAGAACATTTATGATTATTGACGACATTAAAAAAGCAAATATTGAAGCAATAAAAAACAAGGATAAAAATGCAAGAAATATTTACAGCATTATTATGAACAAGCACTTAGTCGCAAGTGTTGAAGCAAGAACAAGCGGAAATGAACTAACTGACGCTGATATGGTAAGGATTATTACAAAAACCATTAAAGAATTAACCGAAGAGGAAGAAAACTACAAAAAAGTTGGCAACACCGAACAAGCTCAAACAATTGCAGGACAACGAGTAATTTTGGAAAAATATCTTCCGCAAATGATGACGCGTGAAGAAATTGAAAAAATTATCAATTCACTTGAAGACAAATCGGTTCCAAATGTTATGAAGCACTTTAAAACTAATTACAACGGAAGTTGTGATATGAAAATGGTTTCAGAAGTTTTAAAATCTTTAAATTAATACAAAAACAATAAAAAACAAGGCAAAGATAACACACTTCGCCTTGTTTTTATTATACTTCTTTTTATTCCCATATTATTGGGAAGTCTGACTCATTGTTTGGAATATCTCGTACATCTAACATCATTCTTGACACGGCGACTCCATAGCCTAATACTGCATCTTTCATCAATTCGATAGCTTGTTCTCGTGATACTTTAAATTCCTGCATAACTTGCGTAATTTTAATACTATCAGCCCTGCTTAATATCCAGTCTAATTGTTTAGAATTTTTTGAAATTCTTTCTTGGCGTTCCAACCATTTAACAGCAGGAAACAAATCGCAAAGGTTGTACTCTTCACTTATTTTATCATACTTTTCTGAAAAATCCATTGCCATATTGAAAGCTTCACCAAATTCAAAACCAAACACTTCCTCTAAATGTCTTGCATAAGTCACTTCGTTAGTGATACCGAGCAATTTTAAATCTTCTAAATATAAATACACTTCTCTTTTTGCTGAATCCATATTGCACCCTATTGTTTTATTCAATTGCATAGTTCTTACGATTAATATCAACGATTAAACTAAGTTCTTTTGAGTCGATTTTTTCAATAATCTTGTCTGTCCCTTCACTGAATATCTGTTTTAGTTCTTCTTCATACAACGGAACAATTACATAAAAATTGATTTTACCCAAGCCTTCAATTCTGTGCGTTACTAACCTTTGTCCAGATAAAACGGGCAAGAAAAGCCCACTGCAAAGTTTTGTATTTTCTGCAAATGGAGTATTTTTTTCATCTAGTGATGCAGTATGATTAAAACCTACCCATGAATTACATTCTAAAGGCATTCTTGCAAAAGTTTTTAACACAGTAATTGGCCAGGCATCTTTACCTTTAAGGTCGGAAAAATCCCAATCTGGTGGCAAAAACATTACAAGTTCCGCACGCTCAAGTTCTTCATTTTTTAATGATTGTGGAACATTCATTTTATATGAACCCATACCTAAAGTTACAAGTTTATAAAAGTTTGCATTTTCGCTTGGCGGTATAACTGCCATATCTAAATGCACACCCAAAGACATTATTTCATGATATACGTTGTCAAACTTACCAAACTGTTTCGCAACGAAATCTTCAATCGACTTATAATGTTTCTCGCTGTATCCATACAACCCATTATGTAAAGTGTTATCTTCTTTTAACTTTTTGGCTTTAAATAAATCAAATAATCCCATAAATTTTTCTCCCTTGTTAATTTATTTTGTTTTGCTAATTTTCCCTATAACCTTTAAACAAAATGGTTCAATAGTAAAGGATTTCCCTTTTGATTTCTCTTTTGTTAAAAGTTCGGAATAAATTTTTTCACATTCGATTGTGTATGATTCATTACTTAAATTAGTAATTGCGACAACACTTTCTTTTCCAAGTTGTCTTTTCACAATTAAAACACCGTCCCTTGGCATTTCAACACTTATGCCACCACTTACGACGGGGCGAAGAGAACGCAATTCACCCAGCATTTTATACCAATTTAATAATTCATCATTTTCACTTCCCCACGGATATGGGGTTCTTGAATTTCCATCTTTAATATTTAATAAACCTGCCTCATCACCATAAAAGACTGTGGGAATTCCAATAAAAATATATTGAAGTAGCGTGGCAATTTTTGTTAATTTAATTCGTTTTTCGTAATTAATTGAAAATATTTCATTAGCAAGCCTTGGAGTGTCATGTGTACCAACTATATTCATTAAATTATTCTGTACAAAAAATGGATATCTTTGCTCTATCATTTTAAATGTATTAAAATACTCGCTTGCGTCACCAGTTTTAATATAATGCAAAATGGCCTTCTTTAATGGATAGTTGGTTACACTGTTAAGTTGCTCGCCCAAGAAATATTTACGCCTGTTTCCGTAGGAAATTTTTGTTGACGCATCTTCCCAAACTTCGCCTACAATTAGTGCATCTTTTTTGCATTTGTAAATTTTTTTGCAAATCGAACTTAGTAAATCATCTCCTAATTCATCTACCACATCAAGCCTAAATCCACCAAGCCCCATTTTCATATAACTTTCAATTACGCCATCTTTACCACAAATTAGTTCTTTATACTCTGGATTCGCCTCATTAATGCAAGGCAAACTTTTTATATCCCACCAGCACTCATAGTTGTCTGGATATTCATAAAAATTGAACCAATTATAATACTTCGAGTCGGTTGATTGATATGCACCAACTTCGTCAAATTTCCCATATTTATTAAAGTATACACTGTCACTTCCGACGTGATTAAATACACCGTCCAAAATCAACTGCATACCCAACTCCTTCGCCTTGTCAATTAATTCTTTCAAATCTTTTTTCGTCCCAAACATTGGGTCAATCTTTTTAAAATCGGCGGTATTGTATTTATGGTTGCTTTCGGCATAAAAAATCGGCGATAAATAAATTATTGAAACATTTAATGATTTTAAATAATTCAGTTTCTCTGTTATTCCTTTTATATTCCCGCCATAACACTCTTTATTGATAATTTTATAGTCTGTTGTATCAATCAAAGGGTCATTCCAGTTGTCCTTTAAAATCATACCTTCCCTTGATTTTACTTTGCCAACTTTATTAAATCTGTCAACAAAAATATGGTAAATTATACCACCAGTTGGTTTTCTTATTGACAAATTTGCATCGTCTGTAACTATTTGCGGAAATCCGTTTGTAGATTTTTGTGCTATTTCTATGTCATCGAGGTCGCCTTTCCTTTGAATAAGCCAAGTTTTCACTCCTTCGACAACAAAATGATACCAAAACAACCCAACACTTGAATATTTGACTGATACTTGGTATTGCTTGTAACCTTCTGCAAAACCCACAAATTTCATCTCTATTTTATGTGTTTTAAACTGCCTGTCAGGATTGAAAACGAAAAATACTTTTGAGGCATACACATTCTGTGCTACCTCAAAAGTATATGTGATATATGAATTATCATCAACAGCACCAATTGGCGATGTATGAGTGGAAACACTATATCTAAATTCTTTCATTTGTTAATTTACCTTTTTTATCTTCCAAATTTTATCTGCGTATTCGTTAATTGCTCTATCTGATGAAAAATACCCCATACTTGCTACATTGTGAATAGTCTTTGAATACCAGTTCTTTTTATTTTTGTATACTTTATCCATTCTTCTGTGTGCATCAATGTAACTTTCAAAGTCAGCTAAACACATATAAACATCACGATAGCTGGTTTCACCTAGTAAATATGAAGCAATATCATCAAAAGATTCTCCGTCAAAACCCTCTTTTAACATATCTATAACTTTCTGAATCATTGGATTCTGGTTATAATATGTCTTTGCATCATAACCTTTTCTCCACATTTGTTCAACTTCTTCTGGTTTTAAACCAAACTCAAAAGAATTTTTTTCGCCACAATGTTCAACTATTTCAATATTTGCCCCATCGTGAGTATGAAGCATCAACGCACCGTTCATAACAGCTTTCATATTGCCTGTTCCACTTGCTTCCCTTCCAGCCAACGAAATTTGTTCAGTTACATCTGTTGCAGGCATTAAAATCTCTGATACTGAAACACTATAATTTTCAACAAAAACAACTTTTAGTTTCTTTGAAATCACTTTATTTTTATCAATTTCTTTTCCAAGTTTGCAAATCAAACAAATAATTCTTTTTGCCATATAATAACTTGACGCAGCTTTACCTGCAAAAATAAATGTTTGTGGGGTTACCCTTGCATTTGGATTTTCTTTTAGTTCTGAATACAAATATATAATTTTCAGCACATTCAATAGTTGTCTTTTATATTCATGTATTCTTTTAACGTGTACATCAAACCTTGAATTTGGATTAATTGTAACACCTTGTGTCTTTAAAAGATATTTTGAGAACGCTACCTTATTTTGCGATTTAATACGCTCAAACTCTGTAATTGTTTGCTCATCATTTGCAAATTGCTTCAATTTTTCTAAGGCACTTGCATTTGTATAATAATCTTCTCCAATTAAAGATATAATCAATTTATCCAATTCAGGATTGCTCATTGAAAGCCATCTTCTGTGTGTTACGCCATTTGTTACATTTAAAAATTTCTCTGGATAAAGCGATGCGTAACTATTTAATAAATCTGTTTTAACTAACTCGCTGTGTACCGAAGAAACACCGTTCACATATGTTGATGCAACAACAACTAGGTTTGTAAAATTTATTACACTATTTTGAATTACAGACATATTGTAAATTTTACCACTTTCAATCTGCCTATCTTGACAATCTTTTACAAATCTGCGATTGATTTCTTTTACTATCATCGCAATTCTTGGAATATATCTTTCAACAAGATTTAATTCTTTCTTCTCTAACGACTCGCTTAATAGTGTATGGTTTGTGTAACTAATCATACGGCATACTATTGTCCAAGCTTCGTCCCAACCAAGTCTGTGTTCGTCCATTAAAATACGCATAAACTCAGGAACAATTAGTGCTGGGTGTGTATCGTTAATATGTACACTTGCGTATTCTGGAATCTCATATAAACTTCTACCTTGACGCAACGAAGATTTTACAATGTTTTGTGCAACGGCAGAGGCTAAAAAGTACTCTTGCTTTAATCTTAATGACTTCCCTTTTTCATGACTGTCCGCCGGATATAAAACTTTGCTTATAGCCTCAATCTCATCTTTTTTTGCCATGGCCTCAACATACTCACCTTGGCTGAATTTTTTACTATCATAGCTTTCAAGACTTTTTGCAGACCATAACTTTAATATATTCACTTTTTTTCCACCAACTCCACTAACAAGCATATCATATGGGTATGCTTGAACGTCTTGGGTATTGTTGTAAATATACGAAAATGTGCCGTCGGTATTCATAGTTTCTTCAACTTGTCCGCCAAATCGTACAACACAACTTTCATCGCCTCTTGGCTGCAACCACACATCACCTTTTGTAGTCCACTCGTCCGAAAGTTCAACTTGTTCGCAATCAACTATTTTTTGTTTAAACAAACCATAGTCATAGTTGATACAATGCCCAAAAGCATTATATCCTTCTGATGTTAATGAATCTAAATAACAAGCAGCAAGCCTGCCAAGTCCACCATTCCCAAGATTTGCTTCGGTTTCCTTTGAGTAAACATCTTCAATATTTTTGCCGTTTTTCTTTAATGCCGATGCAAAATCTTTTTCCAGCCCCAAATTCCATAAATGCGACTTTAAGGATTTGCCAAGCAAAAATTCAATCGAAACATAATGCACAGTCTTTGCATTTCTTACACTGGACTTTGCGTTCGTAGTTTCTCTAATATCGTATAGTTTTTCATTTACTATGTCTGCAAGACCAATAAAAAGTTGTTCGTCAGTCGCATCTTTTATTGCCACATTAAATCTTCCAAGCAAAAACTCCTCTAATTCTTTCTCGCAAGATTTACCTTGTACTTTTTTAACTTCTTTCATCAAAAACCCTCCGAATTTCTACAAACTTTTGTAGATTTCTATATATCCTTTAATTGATTTGTTCCAACTAAAATCATTTCTCATACACGCTTTTACTTTTTCTGCCCAATCTTCTTTATTGGTTTTATAGTCATACAAAGCACGCTTAATTGAATTTTGTAAATCTTCAACTGAATAATTCGCAAAAGTATAGCCATTTCCGCCACTAAGGCAACCAAAATCTTTTATACTGTCTTTTAATCCACCTGTCTCACGAACGATTGGCACCGAACCATATCTTGAAGCAACCATTTGAGAAAGCCCACAAGGCTCTACCATTGATGGCATAATAAATATATCTGATGCTGAGTAAAGCTTTTTACCTATTTCCAAACTGTATCCTATATTGACGTGACACTGTTTAGGAAATTTATTATTCAAATAGTTAAAGTAGTTGTGATATTCATCTTCACCCTCTCCAACGCCTACAAATTGTACGTTGTCTTCGATTATAAATCGTTCCATACAACCTTTAATTAAATCCATTCCCTTTTGTCTTGCCATTCTTGTAACAATACAAATCATTGGTGCATTAGGGTCAACATTAAGACCGTATTCTTTTTGCAAGTCTTCCTTATTCTTCTTTCTAATTTCAAATGTCTCTAAATTAAAATTATTAGAAATGTCTTTATCAGTTTTAGGATTGTAAAAATTATAATCTAAGCCATTTAGAATACCACATAATTTATAAGCATTTGACCTAATTATGTCGTTTAGTCCACAACCGCTTTCTGAGATCTTTATTTCCTCAGCATAACTTGGACTAACAGTTACCAATCTATCCGCCGATAAAATTCCTGCCTTTAAAAAGTTTACATCATTTTGATGTTCAAGAAGCGAACGATATTTATTATCAATACCAAGCACATCGGTTAAAATACTGATTCCATACCTACCTTGATATTGTAAATTATGTAAATTTAACACTGTTTTTATTCGACAATATTTTTCATCGTCAGCATAGTTCGTTTTAAGGTAAACTGGAACCAATGCAGACTGCCAATCGTTTGCATGTATAATGTCAGGAACAAAATTGATAATATCGAAAATTTCTAATACTGCCTTGGAAAAAAATGCAAACCTTTCAGCATCGTCTCCATAACCATAAACTTTATCTCGCTTAAAGTATTTTTCGTTGTCAATAAAATAGTATGTAATATTCTCATCAACACATTTAAATACACCACAATACTCATTTCTCCACGAAAGCGCAATTGTCTTATTCCCAAGAAATTCAAATTGCTCTTTATATTTTGGTGCAATAATAGAAAGATAAGGTAAAACCACCCTTATGTCATATTCTGGTTTTTCGTGTTTTATAAATCGTGGCAACCCACATATTATATCCGCCAAGCCTCCCGTTCCACAAAATGGTTGGGACTCGGAGGCCACAAACAAAATCTTTTTTTCAATTTTTGCTTGATTTTTACTAGTTAATTCCTCATTTGTCAAACTCATTATATAACCTCTTTATTGTATTTTGCGCTTTTTTCGCTTTTTTAAATATATTGTTGAATTTTGTGCAATTGATATTGTTAAAAAATGACTATCTTTATATTCTTCTTCAAATGAAGTTTTTAAATTTGAATTCCTTAAACCACTCCCGCCATACTTCAACTCGTCACTTGAAAAAATTTCCTCGTATTCACCTTGATCAAGATATATTCTGTAATTGTCTAACCTTATCGGAGAAAAATTACAAACAACAATTATCTTATCGCCCTTTTTGTTTTTTCTTGAAAACACTACTACGTTATTTGTTTTATCATTTGGAATAATCCAGTCAAAACCGCTCCAATCAAAATCAATCTCATACAATTCGTTATGCGTTAAGTAAAACCAATTAAGCTCTTTCACATAATCTTGAAGCATTTTATGTTTCTCAAATTTTAACAAATCATATTCAATAGCTTTTGTGTTATCCCATTCACTAAATTGCCCAATCTCAGAGCCCATAAATGAAAGCTTTTTACCAGGGTGTGCCATCATATATCCGTAAAATGCACGCAATAAATTAAATTTTTGTTCATAATCGCCAGTCATTTTGTCTAGTAAAGATTTTTTACCGTGCACAACCTCATCGTGTGATATTGGCAATATAAAATTTTCACTAAATGCATAGAACATAGAAAAAGTAATTTTGTTATGATTATCTTTTCTGTAAAAAGGGTCCATCGAAAAATAGTCTAAAACATCATTCATCCAACCCATATTCCACTTATAATTAAATCCAAGTCCGCCCACGTGTGTAGGCTTTGTAACAAGAGGCCACGCAGTTGACTCTTCTGCAATCATTAATGTGTTTGGGAATTTATCAAAAATGACACAATTTAATTTCTGCAAAAAGGCAATTGCTTCTAAGTGCTCATTATTACCATAACTGTTTGGAAGCCACTCCCCATTCTTTTTGTCATAATCCAAATATAACATTGACGCTACTGCATCAACTCTTATCCCGTCAATATGATAAATATTCAAAAAGAACATTGCGCTTGAAATAAGAAAACTTTGGACTTCCGGTCTTCCATAGTTAAACCTTCTTGTACCCCAGTTTTTATGTTCTTTTCTGTCCCAAGATTCATACTCATATAAGCAACTCCCGTCCCATTCAATCAATCCGTGTTCATCTTTTGGAAAGTGTGCAGGTACCCAATCTAAAATAACTTGAATGTTATTTTCATGACATTTATCCACAAAATACATAAAATCGTGAGGAGTGCCAAATCTACTTGTTACAGAAAAATAGCCAGTTGGTTGATAACCCCAAGAGCCATCAAATGGATATTCGGTCAACGGCATTAATTCAATGTGAGTGTAACCCATTTCAACAACATAAGGTATTAATTCATCAGCGAGTTTTCTATACGAAAAATAATTGCCGTCTTCATATCTTCTCCAAGAACATAAATTTACTTCATAAATATTCATTGGTTGTTCGTAATGATTTTGCTTATCTCTAACCAACATATAGTCTGAGTCATTCCATTCATATCCCGACAAATCGTAAACTTTTGATGCTGTATCTCCATTTGTTTGGCTGTGAAACGCATATGGGTCTGATTTAAAAGTTTTTTTACCAAAACGAGTAGTTACGAGATATTTGTAGTTGTCAAATATTTTACAATCCGGAATAAAGACTTCCCAAATATCTCCGCAATTTATTCTTTGCATTATTCCACGACTCTCGTCCCAATTATTAAAATCTCCAACAACACTTATATGTTTTGCTTTTGGTGCAAATACTCTAAAAACTGCACCAGAAACACCATTTTCTTCGTGCAAATGGCAACCCAAAAACTCATAAGAGTTATAATAAGTTCCTTGCTGAAACAAGTATAATGCTTTATCTTTTTCCATTAAAAGCTCCGTTAATTTTAACGCCCCTTTGAACATATTCCCCCAATTATTTATAATAGTTTACTTAAATAATTATTAATTGTCAAACAAATAACACTTTATGTAAAATTTAGCAAAGAAAAAATGACTCAGGAATTAACCCTGAGCCATTTTTATTTTTTTTACTTTATTTACTTTCTTTGACATAGTTTTCGCATACAAAAATCTCGCCTTTGTCTGTAATAATCTCAATATTTGCGTTAATATCTGTTAAAAAATAATAATCTTTTATAATTTCTCCAAAAATATTTATATTATTAGCTTCGGTTGTTGTTAGATTATATGTCAATTCATTATTTATTGCTTCAATAATTACTGGTTTATCTTTTGCTAATACCTTCACTCCTTTTTCAAGCGACGCCATTTTCAAATTAACTGAACCTTGTGTTTCAATTTTTATAAGACCCGCCATATTCTCTGCAATCACATCACCTTTTTTTGAAACAACTACAACTTCGGTTTCATTGTTTGCCGAACCGATATATGTTACATCACCACTTTTTGTTGTTACACTATGTTTCCCACCAACGGCATTTGTAAATAAAACATTTCCACCTAGAGTATTTATTTCAAAATTTGCATTTAATGTATTATCGTTTTGTCCCAGCGACACATCTCCACTTCTTGAATTAATAGAAACATTACCGTTAGACTTATTCACTTGAACATTTCCGCTTCCTGCGGTAATTTTGACATTAGTACATTCTTCAATATCTATAAATCCATATATAGTTTCAATTGTACAGTCCGATACATTTTCCGCCCAAACATCGCCACTTTTTGTAGTTAGTGTACAAACACCACTTCTTCTACCGTTAAGTTTAACATTCCCGCTTTTTGTGGTTATTATGACATCTCCCGTATAAGAAATTGTTTCTGCACCAAGCGTTATATTTCCGCCTTTTGTAGTAATTTCAGCATCACCATAAACATCTATAACAACATTTGCATTGGTAATTATCTTTGCGTTCCCTGTTACTTTTGCCACATCATCGGTGGACGACGCAATCTTCGCAGAACTTGCTTCAACATCTAATTCTGTACAAGAATTAAAATACATTCCACCACCTTGTGCTTTGTAAGTAATTTTACCATCAATTGGATCTGCTATTTTAATCTTTGAATTTTCTGATTCTATATAAAGTTCGCTTATTTTAGCACCACTATTAATATTGGTTGCTTTCGACTCCAAATTTAAATGCAACTTTGAAAGTGTTACATCGTTCACATCAACCTTTCCGCCTGTTGTAATTATAAGGTCGCTTAGCATTCCATTCAATCCATCAATTGTAATGTTTGAATTTCTGCTTTGCACAGCAACTACGCCCCTATAATAAATTGGCACTGAAATAGTTAAAGCACTTCCGTCAATTCTATTATGATATACAACCGGTACATACTCTTGAACGGCAATACTTACTTTATTCCCCGCATTGTCCACAGCTAAATCTGGATGTTCAACAGTTTTTGTGTAGCCATTAAATTGCTCATCCAAAACAACAGAAAATGTATAACTTTGTACAAAAACGATGTTAATTGGAATGTTGTCACAAGATATATTAAACTCTTGAACTGACGAATCAGCACAATAAACCGATTGCTTTTCATAATAACTTCCGCTTGTTGATCGGATATACCTTAGTCCTAAAATATCTAAACCAGGCATAATCATCATTGTTACAGCAAGTCCAACAGTTATTACCAAAAAACTGCATAAAACCAAAAAAATGTTAAAGACTACTTTGTTCATTTATTCTCCTTGAAACAAAACTTCTTATTCGATTTCTGCCCTAATTCTTCTAACCCCAGCGCTGCTACTTTGCTCTTTTACTATTTTAAACTTTCCAATCTCTCTGCTGTTCTTAACGTGTGGACCACCACAAATTTCCTTTGAGTATTCTCCAACACTATAAACTTTGACAACGTCGCCGTATTTGTTGTCAAAAATTCCAATAGCACCGGACTTTTTAGCATCTTCAACACTCATCTCTTCCATAGTTACATCAACTTCTTTTTGAATAACATCGTTGACATAATTTTCAACCATTTCAATTTCTTCTTTTGTCATAGGTTTGTCGTATGAGAAGTCAAATCTTGCGCGTTCACTTGTAATATTTTGTCCACGTTGGAAGACAGAATCCCCTAGAACTTTTCTAAGACCGGATTGCATTAAGTGAACTGCGGTGTGGTACCTTGTTTCAATTTCGCCACCTTCACTTAATCCACCTTTGAACTCACCTTTCTCAGCAGTTTTGCTCTTTTCTTGATGTTCTTTAAATGCTTCATCAAAACCATCTTTATCAACAACAAAGCCACGTTCTTCTGCCATTTCAATGGTTAATTCAATTGGGAAACCAAATGTATCATAAAGTCTGAAAGCCGATTTGCCATTAATAACATTCTCAACGACTGCATTAGGGTCATTTTTAAGCATAAATTCACGCTTTCTGTTTATTCCGTCAACAACCTTTTCAAACTCTTTATTACCTTGAACGAGCATTTTTTCAAACTTTTGTACTTCTTTTGAAATTTCATCTAAAATATATTGTTTTTTCTCCACTAACAATGGATATGCTTCGTTATAAACTTCGTCGATATAAATAGTTGCAATATCGTTTAAAATTGAACAATCTAAATTTAATTGCCTGCAAAATCTTATAGCACGACGCATAATTCTTCTTAAAATATAGCCAGCACCCACGTTTGATGGAACAATACCATTTACATCTCCAATAAGCATTGTTGCTGTTCTTGTGTGGTCTGCAATTATACGCATTGCACGTGTAGATTTTTCGTCCTCGCCATATTTTATTCCACTAACATTTTCAAGCAATGCAATTGTTGAAATAAACAAATCGGTTTGATAAACATCATTAACATTGTTTAAAAACAACAACATTCTTTCAAAGCCAAAACCTGTGTCAACATTCTTATTTGCAAGCGGTTTATAACCATCAGCGGTCTTTTCATATTGCATATAAACATCGTTGCCAATTTCAACAAATCTTCCACAATCACACTCTGGTCCACAATGTTCACTACAAGACATATCGTGTCTTGGATAAAACCATTCATTATCTGGTCCACACGGAGTTCCCGTTGTTCCTTCAAGTTCCCACCAGTTATCTTTCTTACCAAGATAAAAAATGTGTTCAGGTTTTATTCCTAATTCTTTCAAATATTCGGCAGTTTCATTATCTCTTGGAGCACTTTCATTCCCCTCAAATACTGTTGAACGCAATTCTTCTGCCTTTAAACCAAACTCTTTTGTTAATAGTTCAAAAGTCCAAGCAGTTTTTTCTTTTTTAAAGTAATCGCCAAGACTCCAATTCCCCATCATTTCAAAAAATGTTAGGTGTGATGCATCTCCTATAGATTCAATATCAACAGTTCTTACACAGCCTTGAATATTACAAAGCCTTGTACTTCCGCTTGGGTGTTTTTCTCCAAGCAAAAATGGCATTAGTGGTTGCATTCCCGCAACATTAAACATAACTCCAGTTGTTCCATCACCAATCAATGAAACAGCCCCTATATCCGTATGACCCTTTGAAATATAAAAATCGAGCCACTTTTTTCTTAATTCTTTACTTGAAATCATAAATTTTCCTCTCTTTAATCAAATATATCCCCGTTTGGATCTTCTGGTGGGAAGTCTACGTCATCTACACTATTAGGCGAACCATCACCAACCATATCTGGCATACCTGGCATGTCAAATGGAGGTAAATTGCTTCCGTCTACAAAAATATCGTTAAAATCACCCACCTCAACCAATTCTGGTCCCTTTATTCGTTTTGTTTCTGGTGGTGCAGATTCGATAAGACTTTGAGTTTCTCCATCACGAGGCAAGTTAACAAAACTAACTCTTGAACCCTTCCAACCAATAAATACACTACCGATTTTACCACTTCTATGCTTTGCAAAAATAATTTCGGCTGTATAGTCTGAACTCGCTCCTTCTTTTTCAATACCTTTCATTTCTTCTGGCTTATGTATAAACATAACAATGTCAGCATCTTGTTCGATAGCACCAGTTTCACGCAAGTCGCTTAATACAGGTTTTTTGCTTACACGATTTTCAACCGCACGTGATAACTGACTTAGAAGCAATACTGGAACATTCAATTCTTTCGCTAGTATCTTCATTCTTCTTGAAATATCTGAAACTTCTTGTTGACGACTGTCTGTCTTTTTATCACTATACATCAACTGCAAGTAGTCAATCATTATTAGGTCTAAGCCTTGCTCTCTTTTTAACTTACGACATTTTGATAAAATGTCCGATGGAGTATTAAGAGTACTATCATCAATAAAAATTTGAGTTCCCTTCAATGTGTTCATAGCATCAAATAGTTTCGCCCAGTCTTGACTTGAAAGCTTTCCACTTAACGCTCTTGACATATCAACGCCCGCAACCGAACACATCATTCTCTGTACAAGTTGCGCCTTACTCATTTCCAGTGAGAATACCGCACACTTTTTCTTTTTTAGTGCCGCATTTACAATGAAGTTCATTGACAACGCTGTTTTACCAACCGCAGGACGGGCAGCAATTACAACCAAGTCAGAATTCTGCCAACCTCTTGTAATCTCGTCAATTGCATAGAATCCAGATGGTATTCCTTGTGTATCCCCCCCAGACTTATTGATATCTTCAAACTTTTGAATTACAACATCTAAATATGGGTCGATGTGTTCAAGTTCTGACACCTGACCATTTTCAGCCAGTTCAAATATGCTTTTCTCTGCATTGTCAAGAGAATCTTCGTCGCCATTGTATGCTTTTCTTTCAACCCTTTCACAAACCTCTATAAGCTTTCTGTTTGTGGCACATCGTTTTACGATCTCTGCATATTGACTCCACCTAACAGCCGATGGCACAACGTTCGTCAAACTCATAATAAATTGTGCCCCACCAACGCTATTTAAACTATTCATTTGTTCAAGTTCGTCAGTTAGTGTGATGTAGTCTATTACAACATTTCTTGAATAAAGATTTGTCATCGCCTCAAAAATTTTGCGGTTAACCTCAGAATAAAAATCCGACGCCTTTAATTTACTGACGATGCCAATACAAGCGTCTTCTGAAATTAATGCACAGCCTAAAACACCCAATTCTGCGTCCATACTATTTGGCAAAATTTGAGCAACGTTTTCAGATATTTTTTTTGTTTCATTTGTCTTTTGTGCCACTACATACTCCCCCAAGTTAAAGTACTTTTATTATAGCAAATCATATATATTTAGTCAAGATACAAACGGCTTTTTAACAAAAGTTGAAAATATGTTAAAAACAAAAATAAAAAGATTGAAATTGACAAACGTTAGTTTGTGTAATATAATGTAGACAACCATTTGTTTAGGAGATTGAAAATTATGATAGATATCAATATTTTACGTGAAAATCCAGACCTTGTACGTGAAAATATAAAAAAGAAATTTCAAGACGATAAACTTTTTCTTGTCGATGAAGTTTTGGACCTTGATAAAAAGAATCGTGCATTAAAAGTTGAAGGCGACAATCTTCGCGCCGAAAGAAACAGACTTTCAAGTGAAGTTGGACGACTTATGAAAGAAAAGCAAATCGAAGAAGCCGACAAAATTAAATCGATTGTAAAAGCAAACGCAAACAGACTAGTTGAAATTGAAGAAGAACAATCCAAAATTGACGCCGATGTTAAAGCAAAAATGATGAGAATCCCAAACATTATCGACGCTTCTGTTCCAATCGGAAAAGATGACAGTGAAAATGTTGAAGTTCAAAGATTTGGCGAAGCAGTTGTTCCTGAACACGAAATTCCATACAACGCAGATATCTTAGAATCTATTTGCGGACTTGACAAAGAAAGTGCAGGACGCACAAGCGGTAATGGATTTTATTACCTTATGGGTGATGCGGCAAGACTTGTTACAGCAATGATTTCATATGCTCGTGATTATATGATTGACAAAGGATTTATATATGCCATACCACCATTTATGATAAGAAGCGATGTTGTTACTGGAGTTATGAGTTTTGCTGAAATGGTCGCCATGATGTACAAGATTGAAGGCGAAGACCTTTATTTAATTGGCACAAGCGAACACTCTATGATTGGAAAATTTAAAGACCAGATTCTAAAAGCCGACCAATTACCTGTAACAATGACATCTTACTCACCTTGTTTTAGAAAAGAAGTTGGTGCACACGGAATTGAAGAACGTGGAATTTACAGAGTTCACCAATTTGAAAAGCAAGAAATGATTGTTATATGTAATCCAGAGGAATCTATGGTTTGGTACAATAAAATGTGGTCATACACCGTAGAAATATTCAGAAATTTGAATATCCCTGTACGTCAACTTGAATGTTGTTCTGGCGACCTTGCCGACCTTAAAGTTAAATCTTGCGACATCGAAGCTTGGAGCCCAAGACAAAAGAAATATTTTGAAGTTGGTTCTTGTTCAAACCTAAGCGATGCTCAAAGCCGTAGACTTGGAATTCGTGCGAAAGGTGAAAACGGAAATTACTTCCCACACACACTAAACAACACAGTACTTGCTTCAACCAGAGCATTGATTGCCCTACTTGAAAACAACTACAACGCCGATGGCACTATAACAGTTCCAGAAGCCCTTAGGCCATATATGGGAGGAAAGGAAATAATTGTTCCTAATAAAAAATAAAAATAATAAAAAGAAGTGAGCAATAGACTCACTTCTTTTTATTATGCTTTAAACATAATTAATTCATTTTCAAAACCTGTTAATTACTCTCATTTTCCCCACTATAATTATTTGAGTTTTCTAAATAATTTTGCACAATTTTTGAATATGGTTGATTTGCGATTGCAATAAGTGCGATAAGTGATTGTGGCGTTAATTCTTGACCGTGGCATAATATACTCGCCAAGTAACCTATGAACAAATTATCATTTTCTTCACTTAGACCTTTTTGAGTCTGTTGTTGAAACAATTGTTCAAAATCTTCGTTTGTCTTAAATCCTATTTCTTTTGCTTGGGAGATTAGCGTTTGCAACAACCAATCCTCAGGGGTCATAAGAACGCAATCTTTTAAATCTCTGTTTCGCCTTACAATCGATTTAATATGATCTTCTTGTGTCGCTTTACCCATAGCTCTAGCAATTAACATTTCTTCGCTTGATACATTTGGATAGGAATCAATCATTTTGTCAATTTTGGCATTAACCCCACAGTCGTATGTGGCGGAATATACAGAAAGTGCTTCTAAACATTCTAACTCACATAAAGTAATAAAATCTTGTTCTACCCTTTCAAAATAACCCTCAAGCATAAATTTTGCTTTAAATATTTGCCAATCATGGCTTAATTTTTCTTGTCTTTTACTTAACATTTTTATTTCCCCATTTACTTATTCCGCAAAATCTTCATCTAAATTATAATATAATTTTCTTGCTTCAATTTGTTGATAATAATATTTTGAATATGGCTGATTTGCGACACCCATTAACGCCTCATATGCAGAAAAGGGTGGCGACACATTTCGTCTTAATAAACTTGAGAACCCCAAAATAACCGAACTATCTGAAAATTCTTCAGGATTATTCACAATTTCACCAAAAGACTCAATAATTTTATCAGTAGATGCACCATCAATTACCGCAGATGTATTTTTTAAAACTTGCAACATATTTTCGCTGTCAGAATGCTCTGCGCCATAAAACTTACGCTTCCTGCTAAGTCTAATTTCAGCCTTAGTTAAATAATCTTTTGTTTTCATTCCCAAAAGCCTTTCCAAAAATATTTCGCTTGCACTCATCGCTGGATATGTTTCAATTATTTTGTCTATTATCTCATTCTCAGCTATGCTCTCCGACGCGCAATATATTAGCATTGGCAAAGCCATTCCTAATTCAGCAAAGATTTCCACATCTTGTTTTATTGTAGCAAAGTCTTGCGTTAATAAAAATTTCGCCTTCATAATTATCACATCGTGTTCTAGTGCCTTTTTCATTTCTTCTGTCATCAATATCTACCACTCCCCCTAAGCCCTAGTATTGCTTTCGCCTTTCAAAACTGACCATCAAAAAATTTTTATGATTAAACACCTTAAACTTAACTACATTATAACATATTCCCTACTCATTTTCAAGGAAACTTATAAATTTGACCACAAATAAAAAGGATAAAGACTAATCTTTATCCTGAATTTTATTCATATTTATTCTTACATAAGCAATCTTATATTCAATTTTCTTTATTGTTCCAACCTTTGGTGCGTGTTCAATCGGAATATGATTTTCAATCTTTGCGATTATATCTAATTTTTCACGTTTTTTTAAAGTGTATTTGAATTTATAGCCCAACTTTTCAATATCAACACCAACTAGATTTCCATACTCTTTAAGCCTTGCGTAATCAGTTTTTGATTTATATTCTTCAATCGCGAACTTTACAACTTCAACAACGTTAGGCAAATCTTCAATTCTTATGTTTTTTAATATTTTATCTATCTTCTTTTTAAGTTTTCTTGGCAAAACCTTTTTTAGCGTTTGTAAAATATCATATAGCATAATTTCATTTGGCTTCTCATAAATGCGTGCTATATGCGATATTTCTTCATACTTACTAACCCTGTGCGTGTACTCGTAAACAGTAAAATCTAAGTCATCATTTACGAAGGTCCACCCAATGGTTTCCGCTAAATCTCTAAGATAGTTCATAAGCTTTTACACTACCCCGCCTAACCAATTTGAGCATTCTTTTCGTTGAGTATTTGCTTCGTTTACTTTATTTTGTATCGACTTTAAGATATTCATAAACGTGTCATACACTTCGTCAGGCATAACTTGCTTTAATTGACTAGCTAATGTTTTTAGGGCTTTTTCTCCCCCTTTTAAAAACGCTTTTTTTAAATCATCAAAGTTCATATTTTTACCCCCCTAATTTAGATTTAGAATTTTGATTTTGCTTTTTTCCAAAATCTGTGATCTTCATCCGCTAGTGCTTCATAATATACATCATATCTTCTTTTTAAGTCTTTTGTATATGAATGCACTCCTAAACGCTCGTCTATAATGCTTAAGATTTCTTTTTCAGCACCTAAAAAAGCATCTTCATTTGTTACATCAATCGGAAACAATTTTGTTTGATTTTTGTAAATTGTTGTCAAATAAACTTTGCCGTCTTTAAGTTCGCTTCTGAAACCAATAGCAGTCGCTAAAACCATTAATTCCATTTGATAGTCTGTCATCTTAAACCTCCTTCTAATTGCCTTCGTCAAAGAATAATTTCATAAACTTACGATATTCAATATCATCATCTGTCGGTTTTGTGTCATCATCGATTTGAATATCAAGCATTATTACTTCTGCCGATTTATATGACTTCTTTATTTCGTCATAGGTTGAAGGCTCTGGAATGTCAGTTTCAAATCTTTGGGCAAGTTCAAAATAAGAAGCTAAACAACCTTTGCCTTTTACAAAGGCATCTTCTTTTGAATCCCCAATTGTTTGAAGACTTAAATCCGGAATACTGATATAATAGCGTGCATCAGCGTCTTCGGTTAATATAGCAGGATAAACATAAGTTTTCATAAAACATTCCCCTATCGTTAATTCAATATATATTGTATCAAATATTTGTGGGTTTGTCCAATAAAATTTTATGTTTATGTCAATATATTATCACAAAACTTTCAATTTGTCCATACCCTATTTGAAATTTGATAAAAATTAAATTTTTTGATTAAACTCCACATCTATTTTTGGAGTTTCGCACATTTTAGCGTGTTTTTTAGCAACTCAGTTATCGTCATAGGCCCAACACCTCCAGGTACTGGCGTTAAAAACCCATCAAAATTTTCCAAACTTTTAGCATCAACGTCTCCAACAACTTTTCCGTCAACTCTATTTATTCCGACGTCTATTACTGTCGCCCCATCTTTTAAATATTCATTCGTTATGTAATTAGGTTTTCCAACAGCAACCACTAATATATCTGCCCGCCTAGCAATTTCTTTCAAATTTTGTGTTTTACTGTGGCAGATTGTTGTTGTAGCATTTAAATTGTTCAGCAAAATCTCAACCGGACGACCAACAAGCTGACTTCGACCTATTATTACAGCGTTTTTGCCTTCAATTTCGATGTTATTATACTGCAACAGATCAATTATCCCACTCGGAGTACATGGGGCAATGCCACCCAAATTTGACACTAATTTACCCTTGTTAATGTATGTTAACCCGTCAACATCTTTTTCTGGAGAAATTGCTTCAATAATCGGAGTCGAATCCATCCTGTTTGGAAGCGGTAATTGCACCAAAACACCATTTATTGACTTATCTTGATTAAGTTCTTTTATTACACTTATTATTTCTTCTATGGTGGAATTTTCGGCTAGTTTAATAGTCTTACTATTTATTCCAACTTCTGCACATGCTTTTTCTTTATTTGCGACATAAATTTTGCTTGCTGGGTCTTCTCCAACTAACACTACCGCCAAAGTGGGAACAGGCAAACCTTTGTTAACAAAACAATTTTTAACATCTTCTTTGATTTGTAGTCTAATTTTTGCAGACAATTCTTTCCCATTCAATAATTGCATAACTAAAACCTCTCATCTTTTGTTTTAATTATTATACTCCATTTTTTTTGATAAAGCAAAATGGAATTGGCTAAATTTAACCAATTCCATAATTTAGTTATACCAATTGCAAAACTAATCTGTGCAAATAGATTTATTAAACTAATTCAACGATTGCCATTTGAGCGTTATCACCACGTCTTAAATATGTTTTTAAAACTCTTGTGTAACCACCCTTAGTTCCAAGTTCCTCAGCACGCTTTGCATACTTTGGAGCAAGGTCGTCAAACAATCTTTCGATAAGTGGATGTTGAATTTGTTCAGTTCTTGCTTTATAAGCAGACTTCTTTTCTTTTGCACCCTTTTGTTCTTGCTTATCATAAAGATTTGCCATCAATCTACGACGAGCAGCAAGTTTCTTAGGACCGTCTTTAACAACGGTAGCCTTAGCGTCTTTGCCCTTTGTATCAGTCACATTCCTTTCTTCTGAAACAACGTCTTCGTGAGCGTTAATAGCAATTGTGATGTTTTTATCAGCCAATCTGCTTACCGCTTTTGCATTTGCAAGAGTGGTCTCAATCTTTCCATACCATAATAGGTCGGTAACAAGACCTTTAAGCATTGCGTTTCTTTGGTCAGTTGGCAAACTTAATTTCTTTGTTTCCATTTCGTTCTCCTTAATTAATCTTCTTGAGTTCTTAAACTTAACCCATATCCTGTTAATTTGTTAATAACTTCGTCAAGAGACTTTCTTCCAAGGTTTTTAACCTTTAACATATCGTCTTCAGTCTTCTTTGTTAAGTCTTCAACAGTATTGATATTTGCACGTTTTAAACAGTTATATGATCTTACTGACAAATCCATATCTTCAATGCTCATTTCAAGCAACTTAATAACCTTATCTTCCTTACTTGATACAAGCAATGATTGATTTGCCATACTTTCTACTAGCTCAATAAATAGGCTTAAATGGTCATTTACAAGCTTTGCTGCAAGGCTTATAATTTCCTTTGCACTCATTGAACCATTTGTTGTAACTTCTATAACAAGTTTGTCATAGTCGATACTTTGACCAACACGGGTACTTTGAACTTCAAAGTTCACCTTTCTTATTGGAGTGAAGTTTGAGTCTGTTGCAATTGTTCCGATTGGTGCAGATTGGTCCTTATTTTTGTCGGCTAGAACATAACCACGTCCTCTGCCGATACAAATATCCATTTCAAGATCTGCGTCTGATTCAAGTGTACAGATATACATATCTGGGTTAAGAACTTCAACTTCATCGTCTGGATTAATCATTCCAGCAGTAATTACACCAGCACCTTTGTGTGATATGTGTAACATCTTTTTGAAAGTCTCATCGGTAGATGATGTCTTTACAGACAACCCTTTTAAGTTTAGGATAATTTCAGCAACATCTTCTTTTACACCCTTAATGGTTGAAAATTCGTGTTGCACACCATCAATCTTAATTGATGTAACTGCGGCACCTGGAAGTGCAGAAAGAAGTGTTCTTCTTAATGCGTTGCCTAGGGTTACGCCAAACCCTTTCTCTAATGGTTCTACTGTAAATTTTGCGTAAGCACCGTTATCATCTTCTTCACAGATAACTTTAGGTCTTTCGATTTCTATCATCTTTAATCCTCCTTATTATCTTGAATATAATTCGACTATCATATGTTCTTCAATTGCTAAATCAATATCGTCTCTCTTTGGTAAATCAAGAACTTTGCCTTCTAACTTTGTAGCATCAAATTCTAACCACTTAGGCATAACAACTTTAACTTCTTTCAATTTCTTGAATAGTTCAATTTGTCTCTTGTTATCCTTGATTGAAATTGTGTCGCCTGCTTTTACTTGGTAAGATGGAATATTAACTCTTTTACCATTTACACAGATATGACCATGGTTAACAATTTGTCTTGCTTCTGCACGGCTTGAGCCAATCCCCATTCTGTAAACAACGTTATCAAGTCTTCTTTCGATTAATGATAGCATTGTTTCACCAGTAATACCAGATTGTCTTTCAGCTTCTACATAGTAAGCATGCATTTGCTTTTCTAAAAGACCATATGCTCTTTTAACTTTTTGCTTTTCTCTTAATTGCTTGCCATATTCAGAAAATTTCTTGCGTGCCATTCCGTGTTGGCCAGGTACTACTGGTCTTTTTTCCATAGCACATTTCTTAGAAAGACATCTTTCACCTTTTAAGAACAACTTTGTTCCTTCTCTACGGCAAAGTCTGCAATCTGCTTGTGTATATTTAGCCATAATTCTCTATCCCTCCTCCTATATTCTTCTTCTCTTAGGTGGTCTACATCCGTTGTGAGGGATTGGAGACACATCTCTAATCATTGTAACTTCTAAATCTGCATTAGCTAAAGCTCTGATTGCAGCTTCTCTGCCATTACCAGGTCCCTTTACTAATACTTCTACACTCTTTAAACCATATTCTTTTGCTGCATTAGCCGCAGTTTCTGCTGCTTGGCTTGCTGCGAATGGGGTACTTTTCTTATTACCCTTGTAACCTAAGCTACCAGCTGAACTCCAAGAAATAACATTACCTGCAACATCTGAGATTGTTACAAGAGTGTTATTGAAAGATGCGTGAATATGAACAACACCTTTGTCAACACTGGTGGTTATCTTTTTCTTCTTTACTGTTCTTTTTTGAACTGCCATTGTTAACTTTCTCCTTATTATTTACCTTTTTTCTTAATTGAACTGTTGCGAGGTCCTTTTGCTGTTCTTGCGTTGCTACTTGTCTTTTGTCCACGACAAGGAAGACCCTTTCTGTGTCTTACGCCTCTGTAACATCCGATTTCCATTAAAGCCTTAACGTCCATAGCAAGGTCTCTTTTTAAGTCACCTTCTACTACTACGTTCTTTTCAATGTACTCTTTAATTTTGTTTACGTCAGAATCTGTTAAATCCTTACATCTTGTGTCTGGATTAATCTTTGTTTCTGCTAAAATTTTGTTGGCTGTTACTCTGCCTACGCCGAAAATATAGGTCAAACCTATTTCAACTCTCTTTTCATTAGGTAAATCAACACCTGCAATACGTGCCATACCATTCCTCCATACTGTTTTTAAATTTCTTGTGGCTTATACCTTTATATTAACCTTGAACTTGTTTATGCTTTGGATATTTAGAGCAGATAACTCTAACTTTTCCGTTTCTCTTTATAACTTTACATTTATCACAAATTGGTTTTACACTTGGTCTAACTTTCATCTTTGTAATCTCCTAAATTTATTTTTGTCTCCAAACTATTCTGCCTTTTGTTAAGTCATAAGGACTCATTTCAAGTTTTACTGTATCACCTTCGTAAACACGAATTAAGTTCTTCCAAAGTTTTCCACTTAAGTAAGCTGTAATTACGTGTCCATTAGATAATTGAACTTTAAATGACGCCCCTGGGAGTGCCTCAACTACGACCCCCTCGGTTTCAATAACATCGTCTTTTGACATCTATTATTCTCCTACATTATCTATTGTTAGAATTTCTACACCATTTTCGGTAACTAATACAGTGTTTTCGTAATGAGCTGATGGTCTGCCATCTTTTGTTCTGACATCCCACATCCCATTGAATACCACTTCATAACTACCTGCGTTCACCATAGGTTCTATTGCTAGTGTACAATTTGCTGGAATTTTTTCACCCAGCCCCATTCTTCCAAAGTTTGGAATTGATGGATCTTCGTGCATTTCCTTCCCAACACCGTGACCTACTAAATCACGAACAACTGAAAAACCGTGCTTTTCAACATAATTTTGTACACGTGCACCAATATCTCCTACTCTGTCATTTGCTTTTAAGTCCTTAATGCCTTCAAAAAAACTTTTCTCAGTTACCTCAATCAGTTTTTTCTTTTCGTCATTAATCTCGCCAACTGCAAAGGTCCTTGCCGCGTCTGTATGGAACCCTTTGTATTTTACACCACAATCAACACCTATTATCTGACCCTCTTGAAGGATATCGCTTTCACGTGGAATGCCGTGTACTACGATGTCATCAATAGATGAGCAAATGCTTGCTGGAAAGCCATACAATTTTAAAAATGATGGTTTCCCGCCTCTTGATATTATATATTCATTGGCAATTTTGTCAAGATACTTGGTGGAAATTCCTGGTCGAATTTCCTTTTCAATAAGTTTCAGAGTTGATGCCAGAATCTTTCCAGATTCTCGCATACACTCTATATCTTTTTCAGATTTAACTCTTATCATTACTTCACACTTTTTATAGCAGATTCTATTTGACTTGCGACTTCTTCGATAGACTTATCTGCGTCAATGTCTACTACTGGAAGTATTCCCTTGTAGTATTCAGCAACTGGCATTACATCATTTCTATAGAAGTTCATTCTTTTAATAATTGAAGCTTCGTTATCATCACTACGGGTGTATACTTCACCACCACATTCTGGGCACTTTCCATCAACCAATTTTGAAACATGACAATTTGAATTGCAATCTTTGCAGACCCTTCTGTTTACTAATCTGTCAGTAAGTTTTTCCAAATCATTCTTAAAGTTTAGTACTAAGTCTACTTCAACTGGAACCAATTTGGTTTGTTCCATATTTCTTGGAAATCCGTCTAATAGGAATCCATTAACACCTGTTGTGTTGTTGATTTTGTTTTGAAGTGCTTTAACAGTAACTTCAAGTGGAACTAAGTTTCCTGCCTTTTGATATTCATCTATAAGTTTTCCTTCTTCAGTTCCAAGTTTTACTTGCTCTTTCAAAACATCACCCATTGAAAGATGGCAAAAGCCATACTTTTCAACTAAAATTTTTGCTTGTGTCCCCTTTCCTGATCCTGATGCCCCAATCATTAAAATATTCATTAGAATCCTCCTATAAAATATTTTTATGTCTTTTCATCATAAGTTGAGCGTCTAATTGAGAGTTAAATTCAATCGCTACGCTGACTACAATCAGCATTCCTGTTGCTGTAAATGCATTCAACAATTCCATTGATTCACCTGCTACAAGTCCAAATATTACAGATGGAACTATTGCGATTATTGCTAAGAAAACAGCTCCGAATAATGTAATTCTGTTGCTTACTCTCTTCAAGTAATCTGTTGTAGCCTTGCCAGGTCTGATACCTGGAATAAATCCACCGTGTTGTTGAATGTTTTGGCTTACATCTGCTGGATTAAATTGAATTTGTGCATAGAAATATGCAAAGAATAAAATTAATAATCCAACTAAAATGCTGTAACCAACACTTCCTGCACCTAGGAAATCATAATAAAATTTTGCGAACCAACCACTATTTCTGGTAACTCCGCATAGTTGCATAATTAAATTTGGGAATGAAATTATTGCCGATGCGAAAATGATTGGCATAACTCCACTTCCGTTTATCTTCATAGGAATATAACTGCTTTGACCACCGAACATTTTTCTTCCCTTTATCTGTTTAGCATATTGAACAGGGATTCTTCTCTCTGACATATCAATCCAAACAATAAATACGAATACTACTAATGCTAATACGATGAATCCAATTAATTCCCATAAAGCTGTTACGTTTCCGCCAAATATTTCATTTAATGCGTTAACGATTGAAGTTGCTGCTGTTGACATAATACCTACAAAAATTATCAATGATGTACCATTTCCAATCTTCTGTTCGGTAATTCTGTCACCTAGCCACATAGTGAAGCAGGTACCTGCTACCATAAACAACACAACTGTTGCACCTGTTAGCCAAATTGGAGCATTTCCATAAAGGTTAACTAATGCAGACTTAAATCCGATTACTGTACCAACGCCTTGTGCAACTGCTAAAATCAATGCCACAACTTTTGTTACAGTATTCATTTTTCTTCTTCCTTCATCGCCTTCTTTTGAAAGTCTTTCAAGTGCTGGAATACCAACGCTTAAAAGTTGTACGATGATTGATGCGTTAATATACGGCGTAACACCTAAAGCTAGGAATGAACCGTTTGCGAGTGCAGAACCCGTTACCGAGTTTAACAGACTTAGTACGCCCAGTTTATCCTCGCCTACTGCTTCAAGATAGACAGTGGTGTCAATGCCAGGAATTGGCAAGAAACAGCCAAGTCTATAGACAAATAATAACGCTAAGGTTATTAATAATCCTCTTCTGATTTCTTTATTTTTAAATGCACTTGCTAACGTTTTAAACATTAAATCACCTCAACACTACCGCCAGCTGCTTGGATTTTTTGGATAGCTGACTCCGAGAACTTGTTTGCTCTAACTGTTAGAGGAACTGTGATTTCACCATTCCCAATAACTTTAAGACCAAACTTTTCAATCTTAGATATCAATCCTTGTGCTTTAAGCATCTCAGCAGTTACGATTGTGTTAGGTTCTAATTTATTAAGAGCAGACACATTAATTACAGTGTATTCTTTCTTCCACACGTTTGTAAAGCCGTGCTTTGGAATTCTTCTAATTAATGGCATTTGTCCGCCTTCAAAGCCAGGTCTAACTCCGCCACCACTTCTAGCATTTTGACCTTTATGACCTTTACCACTTGTTTTACCGTGTCCAGAACCAGTACCACGACCTACTCTCTTATCTGAGAAGGTTGAGTTAGGAGCTGGAGATAAACTTTGTATATTCATAATTCAATCTCCTATAATTTTTACTTAACTTCTTCAACCGATACTAAGTGTCTAACCACATAAATCATTCCACGAGTACAAGCGTTGTCTTTCTTAACAACTGAACTGCGAATCTTCTTTAAGCCTAAAGCTTCAACAGTCTTCTTTTGTTTTTCAAGTGCACCGATTGTGCTTCTGATTAATGTAATTTTAACCATCTTTTCGGTATTCTTCTCTGCTTTCTTTCTTGTAGTTGTTTTAGCAACTGGAGCTTCAGCTACTTCAGCAACTACTGCAGTTTCTTCTACAGGAGCTACAACTTTTTTTCTTGTAGTTGTTTTCTTTGTTGTTTTTTCTTCCATTTTTCCCTCTCCTATAAGATTTCGTCTACATTTTTGCCACGAAGTTTTGCGATTTGTTCTGCACTTCTTAATTGTTGTAAGCCGTTAAGTGTTGCTTTAACGCAGTTAACTGGGTTGTTTGAGCCGTACATCTTAGTTGTAATGTCCTTAATACCAACAAGTTCAACAACGCTTCTAACACTTCCACCAGCGATGATACCATTACCTTTCTTAGCTGGCATCATGATAACTTTAGTTTTTTCAAACTTTCCAATAACTTCATGTGGAATAGTAGTGTCTTTTAATGGAACTTCAATGACGTGCTTCTTAGCATCAATTCCTGCTTTGTCCATAGCAATTGAAACTTCGGCACCTCTGCCCATTCCTACACCAACTTTACCCTTGCCATCACCTGTAACAACAAGAGCAGAAAAACGCATATTTCTGCCACCCTTAACTACCTTAGTAACTCTACGGATGTCAACGGTAACCTTTTCAAATTCGTCTTTCTTTTCTGGCGCTTCTTTCTTTGTTCTTTCAACTTTTGCCATTTATTTCTCTCCTAAACCCTAAAAATTTAATCCTGCATTTCTTGCACCTTCGGCAACCTTTTGAACCCTACCAGTGTAGATATAACCAGCACGGTCAAAAACAACTTCTTTAACACCTTTTGCAAGTGCCTTTTTAGCTACTTCTGTTCCGATGATGTATGCTTGTTCCATTTTAGTTTTTCCAGCAACTTTTTCTGCCATACCCTTTTCTTCGGTTGATGAACTGCAGATTGTTACACCATTTTCATCATCGATGATTTGAGCATAGATATTAACTAAGGAACGATATACATTTAGTCTTGGACGAGCTGTTGTTCCAGATAATGTAGCTCTAATTCTTTTTTGCTTTGCTTTACGAACAGAGTTCTTATCAATTTTCTTTACCATATCTTATCTCCTTCCTTATTTCTTCTTAGCTGCCTTTTTGATTTCTTTTCTTAGAACAAATTGGTCGCTGTACTTAATTCCATAACCGTGGTATGGTTCAACTGGTCTTAGTGCTTTAATATCAGCAGCAAATTGACCAACCAATGTTTTGTCGCAACCTTCAACCTTAATTTCGGTTGGAGTTACGCAAGTAACTTTAAGGTTTGCTGGAATGTCAACGTTGATTGGATGTGAAAATCCAATGTTTAATGTAAGTTTGCTTCCTGCTACTGAGCACTTGAAACCTACACCGCTAACGATTAATGTTTTTGAAAATCCTTTTGTAACACCATTAATCATATTTGCGATTAAAGCACGATAAAGTCCGTGTTTTGCTCTTGTTTCTTTTTGTTCGTTTTGTCTTGACACTACAATTGTGTTTTCTACTTTTTCAACTGTAATTTGTCCAGTAATTTCTTGTGTTAAAGTTCCAAGAGCACCCTTAACTGTTACAATATTTTCATTAGAAATTTCAACGGTAACACCTGCTGGAATTTCGATTGGTAATCTTCCTATTCTTGACATATTCAATTACCTCCTACCATACGTAAGCAAGTACTTCGCCACCAAGACCAAGCTTTCTTGCTTCCCTATCAGTTACAACACCTTTGCTAGTAGAGATAATCGCAATTCCTAAACCATTAAGAACTCTTGGAAGTTCGTCTGCGCCAGCATATATTCTTAAACCTGGCTTAGAAATTCTCTTTAATCCGCTAATAACTTTTTTGTTGTCTTCTGTATATTTTAATGTGATTTTGATTTTTCCTTGAATTTTATCCTCGATATATTCAACACTTGAAATATAGCCTTCTGCCAAAAGAATCTCTGCGATGGCTTTTTTCATCTTAGAATCTGGAATTATAACTGTTTCATGACGAGCTGTTTGAGCATTTCTGATTCTTGTTAACATATCTGCAATAGGATCTGTTACTATCATTTATATTTTCCTCCTAATTTCTACCAACTAGATTTTTTAGCACCAGGTATTTCGCCCTTGTATGCAAGTTCTCTAAAACAGATACGACAAATCCCATATTTACGTAAAACTGAGTGTGGTCTTCCGCAAATAGAACATCTTGTATACTCACGAGTGCTATATTTTTGCTTGCCTTGTTGTTTATTTATAAGTGCTTTTTTTGCCATAATTATCTCCTTTATTACTTCTTAAATGGCATACCCATTAAAGATAATAATTCTCTTGCTTCGTCATCACTTTTTGCAGTTGTAACGATGCAAACATCAAAACCACGAATCTTCTCGATTTTATCGTATACGATTTCAGGGAAAATTAATTGTTCTTTAACGCCATAAGCGAAAGAACCTCTTCCGTCAAACGCATTTGGATTAACACCTCTGAAGTCTCTAACACGAGGCAATGCAATAGAAATAAATCTGTCAAGGAATTCATACATTTTTGTTCCACGAAGTGTAACCTTTGCACCAATGTTCATTCCTTCACGAAGCTTAAAGTTAGCTACTGATTTCTTTGCCTTTGTAATAACAGGCTTTTGACCAGCGATTAGCCCAAGTTCTTCGACTGCAAGGTTTAATGACTTGCTGTTGTCTTTAACATCACCAAGACCCATATTTAAAACGATTTTTTCGATTTTTGGAATTTGGTTAACGTTTTCATAGTTGAACTTTGCTTTAAGAGCAGGTGCAACTTCTTTTAAATATTTTTCTTTTAATCTATTTTCCATTATTTAATTCTCCAAAATTACATTTCCTGCTTTCTTTTAACGCTAGCACCCTCAGCCTTGTTCTTTACAGCAGTTGACTTTGTTGTTTTGCTTTTTTCAAGCTTTGTAGAAGTCTTCTTTGCAGGCTTTTCGTTAGCATTTTCGACTTTTTCTTTCTTTTCTTTTGGTTGAGCTTTCTTCTTTGTTGCAGAAGCCTTTTCAAACTTCTTGTCAAGAACCGCTCCACATTTGCACACTCTTGTGTGCTTTCCGTCTACTTCTGAGTGTTTAACTCTTGTAGGCTTACCGCAAGTAGGACAAACCAACATAACGTTAGATACATCGATTGTTCCTTCTCTTTTAATGATTCCGCCAGCTTCTTGTGCTGAACGAGCTTTTGTGTGACGGCTGATAATGTTAACGCCCTCTACTACAATTCTGTTTTTGTCTGGGTAGCAAGCTAAAACTCTGCCTTGCTTTCCAGCATCTTTACCTGTAATAACAACTACGTTGTCACCAGTTTTAACATTTAGTGTATGTGCCATAATTTGCCTCCTATAAAACTTCAGGTGCTAATGAAACTATCTTCATATAGCCCTTATCACGAAGTTCTCTTGCAATAGGTCCAAAAACTCTAGTACCACGAGGAAGTTTGTCATTGTTGATTATAACAGCGGCGTTTTCATCAAACTTGATTGTACTGCCGTCTGGTCTTTGAACACCTTTAACAGTTCTAACAATAACAGCCTTAACAACCTCACCATTCTTTACAACACCCTTAGGGTCTGCACCTTTAACTGCGGCAACGATTACATCACCAATGTTTGCAACTTTTGACTTAGAGCCTTTTAAAACTCTGATACATAAAAGTTCGTGAGCACCAGTGTTGTCGGCAACTTTTAATCTTGTTTCCTGTTGTATCATATCTTTTCTCTCCCATTTACTACTTAACTTTCTCTACGATTCTAACAAGACGCCAGTTCTTATCCTTAGACAAATGACGAGTTTCTGCGATTTCAACTATATCGCCGATGTCGCAAATGTTTTCAGCGTCATGAGCTTTAATTTTCTTAGTTCTGTTGATTGTCTTTCCGTAAAGTGCGTGTTTAACTTTTTCTTTGATAACAACAACAATTGTTTTGTCCATCTTATTGCTTACAACTTCACCAATTCTTGTTTTTCTTTCATTTCTTTCAATTTTTGTTTCCATAAGTTATCCCCTTAATCCTTTTTGGTTTCAACTTTTTTTGTTGCAGTTTTTCTAGTAGTCTTCTTAACTTCTGTTTGAGGCTTAACTGCTTCAGATATTCCAAGTTCACGCTCTCTTAGGATTGTCTTAACTCTTGCGATATCTTTTTTGCAAGCGTCTAATGCCATAGGGTTTTGTAATGAACCAGTTGCGTTGCTAAATCTTAAGTTGAAAAGTTCTGACTTAAGGTCGTTTAACATCTTATTTAATTCTGCATCTGATTGAGCTCTTAGCTTTTCTATTTTCATTTACCTAAGCCTCCTCTACTGTATTTTCAGCCTTTTCTTCAAAGTCTGCTTTTGTTACGATTTTTGTTCCACAAGGCAACTTATAGGTTGCAAGTCTTAATGCTTCTCTTGCAACTTCTTCTTTAATTCCGCCCATTTCAAACATTACTCTGCCCGGTTTAACAACTGCTACCCAGAATTCTGGTGAGCCTTTTCCTGAACCCATACGAGTTTCTGCAGGCTTTTTAGTAACTGGTTTGTGTGGGAAAATGTTTATCCAAACTTTACCACCTCTTTTTGTGTATCTTGTCATTGCGATACGAGCGGCTTCAATTTGGTTTGAAGTAATCCAACAAGGAGTTGTAGCAATAATTCCATATTCTCCGTGAGTAAGAGTGTTACCACGAAGAGCCTTACCTGTCATTCTGCCTCTTTGTTGTTTTCTTCTTTTAACTCTTTTAGGCATCAACATGTCTGTTTCCTCCTTGTATGCTCAAGTCTTTCTTTCCAAGGATTTCTCCTTTGTAAATCCAAACTTTAACACCGATTGAACCATAAACGTGTGCTGTTGCAGTGCCATAGTCAATGCTTGCTCTTAAAGTTTGTAGTGGAAGTGAACCTTCTTGATAGAATTCGCTTCTTGCGATTTCAGCACCGTCAAGACGTCCGCCTACCATAATTTTAACACCCTTAACACCTGCTTTTAGGCAACGTGTTAAAGCTTGTTTCATTGCTCTTCTGAAACCAACTCTTTGTTCAAGTTGGAAAGCAATGCTTTCTGCTACTAATTTAGCGTCTGTATCAGGGTTTTTGATTTCAACAACGCTAATGTTAACATTTTTACCATTTACAAGGTTAGCAACTTCTTTCTTCATTGCTTCAACGCCAGCACCTTTTTGTCCGATTACAACGCCAGGCTTAGCTGTGTTTAATGTAATGTTAACTTTGTTTTCGCCTCTTTCGATCAAAACTGATGAAATAGCGCAATTTTTGTAATTGGTCTTAATAAATTTTCTGATATCATTATCTTCTTTCAAAAATTCAGCAAATTGTTTCTTGTCTGCATACCATTGGCTGTTCCAACCATCAATGACACCAAGACGAAGACCGTGTGGATTAACTTTTTGTCCCATTACGACTCCTCCTCTACCTTAGGCCTTTTTCACATCAAGTTTAACTGTGATGTGACAAGTTCTTTTCAATATTGAATGTGCTCTACCCTTGCTTACAGGTTGATTTCTTTTTAGGGTTGGGCCACCGTCAGCAAATGTTTCTGCTACGAACAATTCTGACTTGTTAAGACCGCTGTTGTTTTCAGCATTTGCACCAGCACTTCTTAACACATTAAGAATAACTTCTGCTGATGGACTTGCGTTAAATTCAAGGATTGCTTCTGCTTCAGCGTAATCTTTTCCTCTGATAAGGTCTAGTAAAATTCTAACCTTGCTAGGAGTAATTCTTACATACTTTGCAACTGCGTATGGTCTGTTATCCTTAGATGCGATACGAGCTGCAGCCTTTTCTCTTTGTCTAGTAGCCATTATTATTTACCCCCCTTAACTGTCTTTGTACCCTTATGGCCTTTGAATGTTCTTGTTGGTGCAAATTCACCAAGCTTAAATCCAACCATTTCAGTAGTTACATAAACAGGAATGTGTTTTCTTCCGTCATATACGGCGATTGTATGACCAACCATAGCAGGAAGAATTGTTGAAGAACGTGACCAAGTCTTGATAACTTTCTTTTCGCCAGATTCGTTCATCTTAGCAATTCTGTTTGCTAATCTTTCTTCCACGTATGGACCTTTTTTAACTGATCTACTCATTTCTTCCTCCCAAATTAGTTAATTCTCTTAACCATTAATTTATTTGAAGCTTTCTTTTTCTTTCTTGTCTTCATACCAAGAGCAGGTTTACCCCAAGGAGTAACCGGTGCAGGCATACCAACTGGAGATTTACCTTCACCACCACCATGTGGGTGATCAACTGGGTTCATAACAACACCACGTACTGATGGACGAATACCCATATGTCTTGTTCTTCCTGCTTTACCAAGTTTTACAAGTTCGTGGTCAAGGTTACCAACTTCACCGATTGTAGCACGGCAAGTTAATAATACCTTTCTCATTTCGCCTGATGGCATTCTAAGTGTAGCATATTTGCCTTCCTTAGCCATAAGTTGAGCTGAATTACCAGCACTTCTTCCGATTTTTCCACCACGTCCAGCGTTGAACTCAATATTATGAACAACTGAACCTACTGGAATATTTTCAAGTGGAAGAGCATTTCCTACTTTAATTTCAGCAGTTGCACCGCTCATAAGTTCATCACCTACTGCAAGTCCGTTTGGAGCTAAGATATATCTCTTTTCCCCATCGGCATAGTTAAGTAGTGCAATGTAAGCGGTTCTGTTTGGATCGTATTCGATGGTTGCAACCTTTGCAGGAATTCCATCTTTATTTCTTTTAAAATCGATAATACGATATTTTTGTCTATTTCCACCGCCGATATGTCTTACGGTAATTCTTCCGTATGAGTTTCTACCAGCAGTTTTCTTTTTAGTTGCCAACAACGACTTTTCTGGGGTTGAGGTTGTCAATTCTTCGAAAGAAGCTGTTGTTTTGCCTCTTTGACCAGCTGTTGTTGGTTTGTATCTTTTTATAGCCATTTTTCTACTCCTCTATTATTAACTTAAACTATCAAAAAACTCAATTGATTTGCTGTCTGCACTTAGTTGAACGATTGCCTTTTTGTAGTTACCTGTAAGACCCTCATTTCTTCCTTGTCTTTTAATTTTACCGTGAACGTTTGAAATGTTTACTTTATCAACTTTAACTTTAAAAATTTCTTCAACGGCTTTTTTAACAAGAGTCTTTGTTGCGTTTGGTGCAACTTCAAAAGTATATCTTTTTGCTTGAATGCCCGCATATGTCTTTTCTGTTAAGATTGGGCGTCTGATTACATCATACATACTCATTATTCTGCATAAGCCTCCTCTATTTTCTTAATAGCAGACTTTGTAATGATTAACTTTTCATTTCTTACAACATCATAAGTTGAAAGAATGTCTGCGGTTGAGGTTTCAATCTTTTCAAGGTTTCTTGCTGACAATACAACATTTGCGTTAACTTCATCAGTAACGATGATTGCAGATGTGTTGATTTTTAAGTTTTCAAGAATTTCAACCATAGCTTTTGTTTTTGGTTCAATTGTTAATTCATCAAGGATAATAACGTTTTGTTCGTCAAATCTTGTTGAAATAGCACTCTTGAATGCAAGTTCTTTAACTTTCTTATTAACCTTTTTAGAGAAATCTCTTGGCTTTGGTGCGAATACCACACCACCTTTAATCCATTGTGGAGCACGTGTAGAACCTTGACGAGCGTTTCCAGTTCCTTTTTGTCTCCAAGGCTTTCTTCCGCCACCACTAACTTCACTTCTTGTTAATGTGCTCTTTGTGCCTTGTCTGTTGTTTGCAAGAGTTGCAACAACTACTTGGTGAATAACTGCTTCGTTGTAAGGAACTTTGAAAACGTTATCGTTTAAGTTCATCTTTCCAACTTCTTCGCCTTTTATATTTAATACTTTAGTTTGCATTTTTCTTCTCCTTACTTCTTAACTGCTGACTTAACGAAGACAAGATTTCCATTTGCACCAGGAATTGCACCCTTGATTAATAATAGATTTCTTTCTACGTCGACTTTTGCAATTTCAAGATTTTGGATTGTAACTCTTTCGTTACCATATTGACCAGCCATTTTCTTGTTCTTAAAAACGTGACTTGGGTCAGCACTAGAACCCATAGAACCAACACCTCTGTGGTATCCTGAACCGTGGCTCATTGGTCCACGAGATTGATTCCATCTTTGGATAGCTCCAGTAAATCCTCTACCTTTTGTTGTTCCGGTTACGTCAACTACGTCGCCTGCTTTAAATACATCACACTTGATTTCAGCTCCGATTTCAAGTCCTGCACCATCAATATCAAATTCTTTAAGATATTTCTTTGGTGTAATGTTGGCTTTCTTTAAATGTCCAAGTTCTGGCTTTGTGATTCTTGATGGTTTAACATCAACGAATGCTAATTGAACTGCGTTGTAGCCATCTTTTTCAACTGTCTTCTTTTGAGATACATAGCAAGGACCTGCTTCAACTACGGTTACAGGAATAACCAATCCAGTGCTAGTAAATATTTGAGACATACCTACTTTTTTACCTAATATTGCGTTCATTATCTTCTTCCTCCTGCCCGTATTACAGCTTTATCTTGATATCAACGCCTGATGGCAAATCAATCTTCATTAACGAATCAACAGTCTTTGAAGATGGATTGTAGATATCGATAAGCCTTTTATGTGTTCTTATTTCGAATTGTTCTCGGGAATCTTTGTATTTGTGTGGTGAACGAAGTATTGTTACAACTTCTTTTTCGGTAGGCATTGGAATAGGTCCCGAAACCTTAGCCCCAGCCTTTTTTGCAGTTTCCACAATTCTTTCACAAGACTTGTCAATCAAATTGTGGTCAAATGCTTTTAAAGTAATTCTGATTTTTTGTGTAGCCATTTTCTTCTCCTTTTTTTATTTACCAGATTGAACTACTTCACTAGATGCACATAGTTTGGTTACGATAAAGTAGTCCATCTGTCGCGTCAGCTATATTTTAAACGCTATTGTCATTCGAAGTTATCTCTTTTGACACAAGGTCATAATGAGTAACCTCCGAAATCACCCCATAATGCATCGTGGGTATTATACTAAACACACGGCTCCGTGTCAAGAGTTTTTCCAAAAAAAATCTAACTTTTTTTCAAGTTTTTTACAAAACCACAAAAAATTTTTTCAAATCATTAAAAATGCTTGGAAATTACACGGTCTTAGGCACTTTTATAATGAAAAATTATAAGATATTGACAAATCTTATAATTTGTTTATAATTAACATAACTAAAATTTACAATTTTGGAGATGATTTAAATATGAATTCAAGCTTGGTTTTGTTTAATTTTCAATCTTGGTTTTCTGGATTTCGTCAAAAATTTTACAAGTGGTTCACTGCACAAGGTGTCGAATATCTTGACCAAAGCACTTATTTGTATAAAACAATGCACTTGGCAATTATTGCAAGCGTTCTGATTTTAACCCTTATCGTATTCTTCGCTTTCAGAAAAAAGAGTGAATATGCCCAAAGAAATTTCTTGGTCGCAATTGCCAGCCTTATGATTGCTTGTGAAATCTTTACAAAAATATCAAAATTGCTTTTTCACGCAGATATGGGAATTTTGACCTTAGAACAAATTATAAAAGACGTACTTCCTATTCACTTCTGCTCGGTAATGATATGGGTTTTAATATTTGCAGTACTGTTTGACAAGCGTTCACTTTTAAGTTTTGGTGCTGTTTGTGGTCTTATTGGTTGTGCGGTATACCTTGCCTACCCAATTGAAGGACTTGACCACTCATTCTTCAATATAAGAATGATAAACAGCCCACTTACACACGGGCTTGGATTTGTTGTTTGTATGAACTTATTCTTGTGGGGATTTGTTCATCTTGACATAAAAGACCTTTGGAAGACATATATTCTTCTTTCTTGTATGGTAATTTACGGCGGAATTATGAACATTTTGCTTCCTGGCGAAAACTATATGTTCATAGTTACGAATCCAACGCCTATCAAAACTGGCAATATCCCTTATCAAATTCCATTTATCGCAGTTGTAATTTTAATTGTTGCATTAATTTACCTAATACCGTTTTGGTGTCATAAAGCCAAAAAACAAAAATCAATTTCATAGTAGTTATATATTGAATAAATATATAAAAGGAGCGAAAACTTTCGCTCCTTTTATTCACTTTCATTTCCGGCTTGCACGGATTCGTTCCATTCACTTTCTGTAAAACGCTTATTAATTCTTTTAGTCAGCGCTGCCATTTCTTGATGTAGGGCTATCACTTGCTTTTCAAATTCTGACCATTGTTCTTTAGGCGGAAGATTTAAAAAATCAATCTCGGCAATTGTTTGGCCTGTTATTCTTTCAATATGCTTTTCAAAGCCCATAAATTTAATACCACCATCTGTAACCAATTTGTAGTATCTGTTTATTACTTCATTTAATTCATTTGAACAGTCCTTGCCAAACAAATTTTCAAAAGCATTAAAATCGCTATTCATTCTTGCATCTAAAACCGCATCTAAATACCTATCTAATGGCGAAATTAGCCTCATACATTTTACGTACCACGATTCATTTAATCCAACCGTACCAATCTCTAAACCACAGTTTTTTGAGTGATAATATAAAATATGAGCAAGTAAATCATTCCACACTTCACTGATAATTTCAAACTTCCTTAAAGGGCGAGTTTCATATGGGCAACTTGAAAAACCAAAATCCAAATTTGTCCCATCATAACATTCTTCATCTTCAACATACGGCACGCAATCAAACCCAGATTTGCTTACAATCTCATCTTCTGTATTTGCCCAACACATTTCAATGATATGCTCACACTCATGTAGCATTACTTTTCTTGACATATCAACATCCAACGGAAGCAAACACAAACTAGCACACCTTCCGTCTTTTCTCATATAAGGCAATACTACCCCAGAAGTATTATAAAATTTAAACATAAAATTATATACATTCTGAACCAAATATAAATTTCCGCCGTGAATATCTAGTGATCGAATTTCATTTAGAGCATCTTGGAAAAACGGATTAGATCCCAACCTTAGTTGCTCATACTTCTCCTGGATATACATTATCTCGTCTTTTAAATCTTCATCATAAACCCAATCCATAAAAGCTACATCATTCACATAGTTCTCAAGTTTATTCCCCCTATCATCACCAATCGCACGAAAGAATCTTATTACATTGTCTTTATGGTAATCATTCGCAGTGAAATCTTCTAAAAATTTTGACCTATCTCTTTTTAATATTTCTCTATAAATCAAAGCAAGTGCATCTATTTGGTTTGGAGCATACATATAGAAAAACTCTTCCTTGGTCATTGAGAATAATTCTGGTAGCCTTTCAACTATTACCGATTTGATTTCGTCTTCCTCTTTTTTTATGAGTTCATTATTTTTTGCAATTATATCTTGAAAAAAACTTTGCATAAACATAAATTGCTCAGAAATTAACGGTAATTGCTTGCTGTTTTTTGTATATCGTGAAAATAAGCTGGCTGACTTAGTTGCAATCCCCGCAATATCTCCACTTGCGAATCTAGGCAAGAATAAAAATTGGGCGTTCGATAACCTATTTGTTATAAGCTCACGCCTTTCTTCCCCATGCAAAGAAACAAATGTTTCAATAAGTTCCGGCATCTGATTTTCAAGTGGGTTGCAAATATTTATGTCACCCAAACGCAAATCTAACATTGTTTTATCCCCCTTAGTAACAAGATTAGATATTTTTAGGAAATTGATTAAAGATTAACAAGATATTTATCAATTTTACAACCCTAATATTAAAACTAAGCCCTTTCTTTTAATTGAAGTTATTATATCACCATGTCAATTAATTTTCAAGATTAGGTTGCAAAATTTATGCCCTTGATGTATAATTTTTTTAGTTATTAATCTGGAGAATATTATGACTAAGTCAAAAAATAAATTAACACAAGTTATTGAAGAACTTGATAAATTTATACCTTTTTGCGAACAAGAAGCGAATGATAAAGTAGTTATGCTGGAACTTGCGACTAATTTCAGCAATTCCCTCACAAGAGAAAATAAATTTGGTCATTTTACAGCATCAGCGTTTGTGGTAAATGAAGATTTTACAAAGACTTTGCTTGTTCACCACAATATTTTTAATGGATATATATTCCCTGGCGGACACGCCGATGGCGAATCAGACCTTTTAAGCGTTGCATTAAGAGAAGTTAAAGAAGAAACAAATGTCAATGCAATACCTGTAAGCGAAGATATTTTTGCCATAGGAGCAGACCCGGTTACAGGGCACATCAAAAAAGGCGTCTATATCCCTGCCCACATTCATTATGACATACTGTACCTAGTAGTTGTAAAAAATGAAGATATGAAAAACATTCAAATTCTTGAAAGCGAAAACTCTAACGTTATTTGGCGTGATATAGATGAATGCTACAACAGCACCGACCTTGTCACTTGGGCAAAACCACAAATTCAAAAAATAATAACAAAAATAAGAACCCATGAAATGAGCCGTGAAATAAAAAGACTTTACACAAAAATTAACCGTGAAAATCCAGACTTCTCTTTGGATGAAGTTCTTTATGAAGTATTTGAGACGATAAGAAAGAACGGCGAAACCTTCGATGAATTGAGGCCAATAATATTACAAGCCTGCGACATTGACGAATTTAAATATTACACAAGCAATGTCGACCCAGCACTAAAAAAATATATAACTGAAAAAGTCTTTCCGCAATATGAAATAAACGACAAGGCTCACGGAATTATACATATTAAAGAAGTTATTCGTCGCTCTTTTGCATTAAATGAAACTTTTAAGCTTGGACTTGACCACAATCTTATTTATGCAATTGCAAGTTACCACGACCTTGGCAAACACGAAGACCATAAAAATCACCACCTAATTGCAGGGCAAAGATTTATAAACGACGAAAGACTTCGACGATTCTTTACCGACACCGACAGAGCAATTGGTAAAGAAGCAATTGAAGACCATCGCTCATCAAAAGAAGACGACCCAAGAAGTATTTATGGCGAACTTATTTCTTCTGCCGACCGTAACACAACAATCGATATGGTTTTTATCAGAAGTTTCTTTGTTGCAAAAGAAAGAATGCCTGAAATGCAAATTGAAGAATACCTTGACTATACCATCGACCGTCTTGCAAAAAAATATAGTGAAGAAAATCCAGAGAATATGTTCTTTGAAGATACTGCTTACCTTGTATTCTTAAAAGATATGAGGGAACTTCTATCTAATCCAATTGAGTTTAAAAACAGATATTGCAAAGTAAATCGAATCACCGACCGAAGTGCAATCGTTGATAACTTCGCTGGTGAAACTAATTATTTTGAATAAAACACGTCCCTTATATAAAACAGATAAAACCCCAAGTCCAAAAACTTAGACTTGGGGTTATTTTTATTGCATTTGCTCAGTGTTTTCTAGGATTTCGTCACATATTTCAGTTATTCTCTTTTTGTTTAATAACTCTTGCTTCTTTATGTATGCATCTACATCATACCACGTACGCCTTTTCAATATTGGATTTGATGCATCAGCAAACAATCCAAATGTGTCAATGCTGACATCTACATAATCTTGCTCGTAACTTCCAAACTCTGATAACAATATTTGATTAGATCTTGAAGTGCTTTCAGCATTTCTTGAATCATAGTCTTCACCGGGAGATAGTAATATAACTGTTGGCGATTGCAATACTTCTGACATTTCAGCATTTATTTCACTTTGAAGCACCTTATCTGACATTCTCCAAAACGCATTTGAATTCCCTTTAAATCCATAAGGGGCCGGAGCATCAACTATAACTGGTTCTTCTAGTGACTTAAAGGCTATTTTTAGCACCTCTGTTGTCATTTTATTCACTAATAAGTTTGTCATCTCTGGCTCGCACGAAAAATTAAGTTTGTCAAAATAATCTTCAATCACGCTATAAAATTGCTCTAAGCCACCAAATAGTTCTCTGTAATAGTTATATGCGTCAACAATTTCTCTAACCAACATCTTTTCAGTTCTTGCATACTCTTCATCTTCCGCCCTAAACTCACTAATTCCAAGTTCTTCTCTAATTTCATAAATTGTGCTTTCAATATAATCTTCTTGTTGGTCTTCGTCTGGGGTTAATCTTCCAGTCATTTCAAGTTGAACAACATTCTTAATGTCATCAACGCTTATTTTTTTAATTCCCGTCTGCTTTGATAACGCTGTTGATATTAAAGACTTACCAACACACGCAGGCCCTATAATTATCATTGAATTTTGTAAATCTGAATTTGTCATAATTCTCCTAAAACATTCGTTTTTCTAAATTTTTCTGTGGATATGCTATATAATTTTAAAATTCTCATCTGAATTATAGTATTCATCTCTTTGTGATAATTGAAATAAAATATCACTTTCGGAATATGGCATAAAATTATTTAAGTCGCAACTCATATTTAATCCAAAAGAGTACCACGTACCCCTTGACCTGTGCAAATGCCCACATAGATTAATGAAGTTAGGATTGTAGTCCTTTGGTTCGTGAGTTAGAAAGAATTTTAATCCAGCAAATTCAACAACACCATTTACCTTTACATCTTTAATTCCGTTTGCTGTACAAACTTGCCTAAATGCTTCAAAATCCCCACCAAAAAAGTTATCTATTATTCTTATTTCATTATTCCCAATTATTAAGATTATATTTGCCTTTATTTTTTTAATATAGCCAAATGTTTTCTTCCATCCAACACAACTTTCGTCGTCACAATCAAAAAAATCTCCAATCACATACAAATCATCGTTTTTAGTCGCTTTCTTATTTATCATTTTAATTATATGTTTATCATATTTATGTACCGACTTAAATGGACGATTTTCTAACTTCATTGTCATTTCATCAGAAAAATGTATATCACTAATAAAATATTTCATTTTTTCTCCTGTATGTTAGTTGCAATAAAAAGTGTTGTAAAATTATATAGGTATTCTCGTTATAAAAACAAACAGCCCCAATTGGCTGTTTTATTTTTATGGAGCGAATGATGGGAATCGAACCCACGCCGTAAGCTTGGGAAGCTCAAGTTCTGCCATTAAACTACATTCGCATATATATTTAACTTTGAATATTATAACATAATAGTTTTTATTATGCAAATAATTAAAGTTAAATATTTTGTATTTTATTCTTCTGACTGAGTCGACTGGTCGTTTGCAAGTCTATCTGCGACTTTCAGGGCATCTTCTCTGTTCAATAAATATTGTTTAACTCCAAATCCCCAAATCGATTTTAGTCTTGGAGCATCTTCAATATATTGTTTCCTTGTAACTTCTGAACAAGGCTTAACTTTGAACAAATAATAAAAATCCTCTTTCGTCATCATAATGTTGTTAGTCACATCCAAACAAAACTCTTGCCCATCTTCGTTTTTAGTTTCCACCCAAGAATGAAGGTATTTTGCCCTCTCTAAAAGGCTACACGTAATACCTGTGACCACTTTATCATCGTCTTCCATCAGCACAACCAAATTTAATGCATATCCGTGACATTTCCCCTTTCTTTTTTCTGTTTCAATATTGGGGAAATATTCATCTATACCTTTTAAAACTTCGGTTAGTTTTCTTGCTTTAATTGTTCTATCTTTTAATTTGATGCGAAGCCTGCCACCATCTTTAAATTGAATGTTTTTAATAGTGCCTTTAAACATTCTTAGCAATTTCAATCTTAAATCTTCCAAATCTTCTTCATCATAAGAATTTAAAGAAAATCGTTCTATCATCAACATAATGCCGTTTTCAAGATGACGGAATTTTGTAAATGCGTGTGCGGTGACAAATTTAACCATCTTTGGCACAGATCTTCGCTCATTTAGCCAGCTTTTATATAAATTTTCATACACCTTCCCCCGTGTTTCATTTATATCGAACTTACACAACCTTCCGGTTTCTGGGTCGGTATATTGAACGTAATATGGCTTTCCGGCTTTATACAGTTCATCTTTAATTTCCATTTCTTTTTTCTTCATTGTTTACTCCAATAGGAAATATACTCAGCGTTACCATCTCCACCCCTAATTGGAGATGGAGCAACGCCAATTAATTTTAAACCTAATTTTTCTAGACCTTTAATTGTTTTATCGGCAATTTCTTTTGAAAGTTTTTCATCACGAATAACGCCTTTATATTTCTTAGCAATTTCAATACCACATTCAAATTGAGGTTTTACAAGTAACATTAATTTTTGTGTTGTAATTTTGTCAAATATGCTTTCGACAATTTTTACTATTGACACAAACGATATGTCTGCAACTATATATTCACATTTATTGAAAATATCCAATTTTAACGTTTTTGCATCAGTTTGTTCAAGGTTTACTACCCTTTTATCATTTCTTAAGCTTTCCACTAACTGATTTGAACCAACATCTACAGCATAAACTTGCCTTGCTCCATTTTGCAGTGCACAATCGGTAAATCCACCAGTACTAGCCCCCAAATCTAATACAACTTTGTCTTTGAAATCAATATTAAATACTTCTATTGCCTTTGCAAGTTTTAAGCCACCTCTTGAAACATATTTAAGCGTTTCACCAACAACCTTTATATCTGATAGTTCATCAAACATTTCTCCCGCTTTTAAAACAATGGCCCCATTTACTTTTATGGAGCCATTTTTAATTGCCATAACGGCCTTACTTCGACTTGTGAAAAATCCTTTTTCAGTTAAAAGCACATCTATTCGCTTTTTCATAACATTCCTACTTAATCATCAAATATTTTTCAAGATTAAAAAGTTTCCACATCGATGCTTGTTCTGGCGGATAGCAGATAAATCGCATAGCATCTTTTGATACAGGATGTTCAAATCTGAGTTCTACCGCAAACAAATTCAAAAGTCCTTGTTTTGCGTTTTTTCCGCCATACTTAACATCACCGTAAATCGGTGTACCCAAAGATTTCATTTGAATACGTGCTTGGTGACTTCTTCCGGTAATCAGGTTGATTCTTACAAGGCTATGCCCTTCTTTCGTTTCTAAGACCTCATAATCAAGTTCAGCACGCTTCGCCCCTGTTGTGCTTGCAGGAACGATTTCTACCATATTATTTTTTTCATCTTTTTTCAAGAAATGTATCAAATGCCCCTTCTTCTCTCTTGGCTCACCAACAACCACAGCAAAATATGTTTTATGCACATCATCAGTTTTAAATTGTTCGGACAACCTTGAAGCACTTTTACTGGTCTTTGCAAAAACCATAACTCCACCCGTTGGGCGGTCTAATCTGTGTACCAAACCTAAATATACATTGCCTGGCTTGTTATATTTTACCTTGATATACTCTTTCACCATATCCAAAATACTTTCATCATTTGATGAATCGCCTTGACTTGGAACATTTTGTGGCTTTTCTACAACTATTATTTGATTGTCTTCAAAAAGTATATTAAATTTATTTTCCATTTGTTTTCTCCCCTATAAATACCGAACTGTTACCACATGGCAGTATTAAGCCCTCTTTTGTTGGAAGTCCAACTTCATACGATGCAAATGAGCCTTTAAATCCACCCATAGACACTCTTAATATGTTTTCCATAGCAGTTGCCCCAAGACCCGTCGTATAACTGTTAATAAGTACAAAAAGTGGCTTATCAGACAAAACTTTTGTGCAAAGTTTTACAAAGTCTGCAATATTTTCTTCCAACTTCCAAACTTCTCCCCCAGTTCCCCTGCCATAACTTGGCGGATCCATAATTATTGCGTCATATTTTTTCCCACGCCTTATTTCTCTTTCAACAAACTTAAAGCAATCATCTACAATGTAACGAATTGGAGCATCTGCAAGTCCGCTTATCTTTGCATTTTGTTTGCATCTTTCGACCATATTCTTAGCAGCATCTACGTGTGTTACACTTGCGCCAGCAGATGCACAAGCAACAGTAGCACCACCAGTATAACCGAACAAATTTAATACATTGATTGGACGATTTGCCTTTTTGATTAAATCAATCATCATATCCCAATTTGTCGCCTGTTCTGGGAAAAGACCGGTATGTTTGAAACCCATTGGCTTAATCAAAAACTTCAAATTTCTCCACCCAATGGTCCACTCTTCTGGCACATTTTTGATATATTTCCACTTGCCACCTCCGCTTTCACTTCTAAGATAATGTGCGTCGGCTTTTTTCTCATTCAATTTTTCACCCCAAATAATTTGTGGGTCTGGGCGAAGTAATATTACATTCCCCCATCTTTCAAGTTTTTCGCCTTTACCCGTAGCGATTACTTCAAAATCTTTCCATTCATTGTTTATTTTCATATTTTTAAATCCTAATAGTTATCTAAAATCGTTTGCATATCAATTATATCTGCCGTAACAACAATACCTACCGGCAATTCGGTGTATGCACCAGAAGGAGTTATAATTACGGTAGACAATTTTCTGTTTTGTTGGAACATATATAGAACATTGTCAATTGTTGCTTTTTCTGAAACAACTTCGTAATGGTTTCCAGCATCAAGAACAGCAAGTGCATCAACAACTTTTTTGTTCATCATTTTATTTATATCTTCACCCAAGGTTACCGCCTTGCCAATTGCATCAATAAGCATTTTACGGTTTATTACACCAACCAAAGTTCCTTTCAAATAAACTGGAACATTGCTATATCCCGTTGTATACAATTCCTTCATTACATCGGCAAGTTTTACTTCACCCTCTGCAATAAATACACTTCTATTCACAACAGATTGCATTGCTAGTGGTGGCGTTGTAATCATTCTTACAATACTTTCCATCTGCTCAACAATATTATCATGAGGCTCAGCAATAACTTCATCATTGCTTCGATGTACTATGGCATTTCGAAGCCTTCCATAATCAATCAAGTCATCTTCATACTTCTTAACAATTGAATTAACTGACGCAGATTTACGAATAACGTCTGAATAACTCAAAGCTGGTTTAAAATTATAAATATCACGAATACACTTATCAAGCCTGTTGTATGCGGTTATAAACCTGCCCGCATTAGATTTAATATCCATTCCCATTGGAAACCCTCCAATACTTTTACATAATATGACGTTAGTATAACATATAAATAAATATTTTCAAAGACCTTTTTAACAAATTGTTGAAAACTTAGTGGAAAAACCTTGATATTTTTCTTTGCTTCGGATATAATAATATAAGCTGTGCTAGGTGGGGAGTTAGTGGTGCCCTAATCCTACAATCCACTATTAGTAGGGCTGAATGCTTTTCTAGGTATTTTATATGGAAGGCTGAACAAGATGAGCGATGTTGATATCAAGGTCTTGTGCAATAGCAGTTTTATGAACCGTGTCAGAGCCTGACCGCAGCAGCACTAAATATTATTTGCTATGTGCCACAAGGAAGCTTTGAAGGAGTTAGCTGTTTTGTCCCCGCTTCGGTGTAGAGTATCGAAAAAAGATGCACAGCTTTTTAATGACATTTGAAACGCTTAGTGATTTTCACTAAGCGTTTTTATTTTTACTCCCAAGCACCAGATTCAGAACCTCTGGTTTTAATATATTTAAAATTTCTTACTTTTGTTAAATTCCCAGGATTATTTTTATATTCATTCCATTTTCTTGAACCCACAAGACTTACATATGGCACCAAAATATCCCCTGCATACATTATTCTTTCAATTAAAACACTATCACCATCTCGTTCTTCAAAAATCAAACGCTCAGAAATATTTGCCGTTTCTATTTTCTGAGATGCTTGTGTTTTTTGTATAGTGCGCTCTACCAAGCACTTGTTATCGTCAATAGTCTGTATTACCGTTTGCACACTACGAACTTTGTCGTCATGCTCAATTTCATAACAAACAATTGTTTCAAGAAAATCACCATCTGCCGTCGCAAGGTTGCCACAATCTCTTTTAACGCAAAAAATTTTCGCGCTTATAAAATAGCTCTCATTATCCTTACTATCTACCATTGGTAATTGTACAATGTAATATGGACACTTACGTTTCTTATCGAAAAGTTTTTCAACATCTAATTGAACTTTTCCGTCTTCGCTAATTTCCATAACAACTTTATGCCCCTCTTTTATATAGGCATCAATTTCTGGAATTAGTCCCTTAATTACTGGTAAAGTTATCACTTGTCTGTCCTCTATTAGTTTTGATTTTAAAGTATTTTAGCAAAAAAACAAGACTTTGTCAATATTTATTCAATTTTACCTTAACACTTACCAAATTCAAACGAACGACCAAAGTTAACTGTGGCTTTCGATGATAATATTCTTAATAATAAAAATGAAATTATTAATTATGCTATAACCGTATCAAAACAAAAACCATATTAGGGCGAACTAATATGGTTTTTGTTTTTGTTAGCTATTAGTAGGGTTATTTACATTCGAGCCTTGATTTCTTATAAATCTTGCTAAGATTTTTCTATCCCCAAACTTTTTATAAGTTTTATAATCCTTATACTTGTGCAAATGATTTACTACAACAGTACCGACATAAGGCATTAGAAACATAGGATTATCATTTAATACTATTGATGCACGCCTGTCTATTATTTCATCATCAATGTCTCTATACTCTTCCTCAAACAAACTATGCGTTCTTGTAATTCTTGTGATTTTATAGTCTGCGATTTCGCTTTGACTTTCACCGTCATCACCACATTCGGTCATCTTCTCAAAAGATACGACCGTTTCACCGCCATTTGTCTTGTATGCACCAGAAAATGTTATTGCCGGCTTATCATCGTGGACAAGTTCAACATCAAACATCAAAGAGCCATTAACCGATATTTTGTTTATGGTATAACCATTGGCTTCCAGTTCGGATAACTCTGGTATCAAACCTCTCATTAATAATAAATGTCTTTCGTGCATATTCAAATCCCCTTTTGCCCTTTTGTTGCTGTAAAATAACATAAGTATAAAAATGTCGACTTGCTACAACAACTAAGCAAGCCGACATTTTTTAAATTATAATCTAACTTAACTAAAATTACTTAATAATTTTAGAAACGACACCTGAACCAACTGTTCTTCCGCCTTCACGAATAGCGAATCTTAATCCTTCTTCGATAGCGATTGGAGAGATTAGTTTAACTGTCATTGTTACATTATCGCCAGGCATAACCATTTCAACACCTGCAGGAAGTTCGATAGAACCTGTAACGTCAGTTGTTCTGAAATAGAATTGTGGACGATAGTTGTTGAAGAATGGAGTATGACGTCCACCTTCTTCTTTTGTTAGAACGTAAACTTCACCAGAGAATTCTGTGTGTGGTTGAATTGAACCTGGTTTGCAAAGTACTTGACCTCTTTCGATGTCAGTTCTTTGGATACCACGTAGTAGAACACCTACATTGTAACCAGCAAGAGCTTCATCAAGAAGTTTTCTGAACATTTCGATACCTGTAACAACTGTGCTTTGTGTTTCACGGATACCAACGATTTCAACTTGGTCATTTAGTTTTAGAACACCTCTTTCAACTCTACCAGTAGCAACTGTACCACGACCTGTGATTGTGAATACGTCTTCAACTGGCATTAAGAAAGGTTTGTCCTTATCACGAACTGGTTCTGGAATGTAAGCATCAACAGCATCCATAAGTTCGAAAATGCACTTAGAAGCGTCACCTTCGATGTTGTTAGCGTTAGCAGCTTCAAGAGCTAATAGCGCTGAACCCTTAATGATTGGAGTGTTGTCACCATCAAAACCATATTGGCTTAGAAGTTCACGAATTTCCATTTCTACAAGTTCAAGTAGTTCTGGATCGTCAACTTGGTCACACTTGTTCATGAATACAACGATTTTTGGAACACCAACCTGACGAGCAAGTAGGATGTGTTCTTTTGTTTGAGGCATAGGACCGTCAGAAGCAGCACAAACTAGGATAGCTCCGTCCATTTGAGCAGCACCTGTGATCATGTTTTTAACATAGTCAGCGTGTCCTGGGCAGTCAACGTGAGCATAGTGACGGTTAGGAGTCTCGTACTCAACGTGAGCTGTGTTGATTGTTATACCTCTAGCTCTTTCTTCTGGAGCTGAGTCAATTTGGTTATAATCCAAATCGTCGCCCTTACCACCATTCTTAATGTAAAGAGTCTTGGTGATAGCAGCTGTTAAAGTAGTTTTACCGTGGTCAACGTGGCCGATTGTACCAATGTTAACGTGAGGCTTTGTACTTTCAAATCTTTCTTTTGACATTTTTATTTCTCCTTTTTTTGATTTTTTATATTTTATTAATATAAAACTAAATTAATTTTTGTTGCTTTAACCCTATAACACCTAGCAACAAGGTCAACTAACTGATACGTTTAACTTTGTATAAAAACTTAGTTAAAGTAATTAGTCTTTCTTTCTGTCGCCAACAATTTTGTCAGCAACATTTCTTGGAACTTCTGCATAGTGGCTTGGTTCCATAGAGAATGAACCACGTCCTTGAGTGTTACTTCTAAGGTCGGTTGCATATCCAAACATCTCTGATAGAGGAATTTCAGCTCTAATAACTTGAGTTGAACCCTTCATAGATGTTCCTTGAAGGTTACCACGACGACGTGATACGTCACCCATAACATCTCCAAGATATTGGTCTGGAACTTCGATTTCAACCTTCATAATTGGTTCAAGCAATACTGGATCTGCCTTAGCTGCAGCTTCCTTAAATGCCATACTTCCGGCAATCTTGAACGCCATTTCAGAAGAGTCAACATCGTGATAACTTCCGTCAACAAGTCTAACTTTAAAGTCAACTGTTTCATATCCAGCAAGAACACCATTAAGTGCAGATTCTTGGATACCCTTATCAACTGCTGGAATGTATTCTTTTGGAATAGCACCACCAACGATTTCGTCGATAAATTCATATCCCTTTCCTGCTTCTTGTGGTTCCATTTCGATAACGCAATGACCGTATTGACCTTTACCACCACTTTGACGGATAAATTTACCTTCAACGCGTACAGGTTTACGGATTGTTTCACGATAAGCAACTTGTGGAGCGCCAACGTTACATTCAACATTGTACTCTCTCTTCATTCTATCTACGATAATATCTAGGTGTAATTCACCCATACCAGCGATGATTGTTTGACCTGTTTCTTCATCAGTTGTTCTTCTGAATGATGGGTCTTCTTCAGCAAGCTTTTGCAACGCAATAGCCATCTTTTCTTGGTCGCCCTTTGTTTTTGGTTCAACAGCAACCGAGATAACTGGTTCTGGGAAATCCATTTTTTCAAGAACTACCGGATTCTTTTCATCGCAAAGTGTATCACCAGTTGTTGTATCTTTCAATCCAACAATTGCAACGATATCACCTGCGTAAACTTCTTCTTCTTCGGTTCTCTTATTAGCGTGCATACGCACAATTCTTCCAATTCTTTCTCTCTTGTCCTTAGATGAGTTGTACACATAAGAACCAGATGTTAACTTACCACTATATATTCTGAAGAATGTAAGTGTTCCGAATTGGTCTTTTGCAATCTTGAATGCAAGACCTGAAAGTGGAGCGTTATCGCTTGTTTCACGTTCTGCATCTTCTCCGTCCAATGTTTGACCTTTTACAGGTGGCAAATCAATTGGGCTTGGGAAGTAATCAATAACTGCGTCAAGTAAAGGTTGTACACCCTTATTTGATAGAGCTGAACCGCAAAGTACTGGTGTCATTGTTAGGTTTAAAACACCCTTTCTGATACCTGACTTAATTTCAGCAATTGAAAGTTCTTCACCATTGAAATACTTTTCAAGTAAAGCGTCATCTTGTTCAGCTACTGCTTCAACAAGTTTATTTCTCCACTCATTAGCCATGTCAACCATATCTGCTGGAACCTCAGAAGTATCCATAACCTTTCCTTGTTCATCAGCATAGATGATAGCCTTCATTTCAATAAGGTCAACAATACCCTTGAAAGTTTCAGCACTTCCAATTGGTAATTGTAGAGGAACTGCATTAGCTTTTAGCATTTCGTTCATTTGATTTACAACGTTAAGGAAGTCTGCACCATCTCTGTCCATCTTGTTAACGAAAGCAATTCTTGGAACGCCGTACTTGTTAGCTTGACGCCAAACAGTTTCTGATTGAGATTGAACACCTGCACGCCCGCAGAACAATTCAATAGCAGCGTCAAGAACCTTTAAGCTTCTTTCTACTTCAATTGTAAAGTCAACGTGACCTGGGGTGTCGATAATATTTACCTTATGGTCTTTCCACATACAGGTTGTTGCAGCAGATGTGATTGTGATACCTCTTTCTTGTTCTTGAGCCATCCAGTCCATTGTTGCTTGACCGTCATGGGTTTCACCAATTTTGTGTGTCTTACCGGTATAGAAAAGGATACGTTCGGTTGTGGTAGTTTTACCAGCATCGATGTGAGCCATAATACCGATATTACGAATTTTACTTAATTCGACATCTCTAGCCATTTAATTTTCTCCCATAAAAATTTGTTTGACTTAATTGTTGCCAATAAGTCTGCAATTTAACACTTTAAAATTAATTGCTACCCAAATTATATTCTATAAAAAACGAAATTGCAAACGAATTTAGCCCTTTTAGAAAAATTTGTGTAGCACATTAATTTATTTAATTTTTCAATACATATTGCAAGAAATAATCCTGCAAAACATCTTACCAACGATAAGATGCGAATGCCTTGTTGGCTTCTGCCATACGATGAACTTCTTCTTTCTTCTTGAAAGCGCCACCGCTTTGGTTGTATGCATCCATAAGTTCAGCTGCAAGACGGGTACTTGTACCCTTTTCATTTCTGTTTCTTGTAGCGTTAACAATCCATCTTAGAGCAAGTGCTTGACGACGAGCAGGTCTTACCTCGATTGGAACTTGGTATGTACCGCCACCAACACGACGAGCCTTAACTTCAAGCATTGGCTTAACATTTTCCATAGCTTGGTTAAATACTGTCATTGGTTCAAGATTCATCTTTTCTTCGATTTCTTTAAATGCATCATAAACTATTTTTTGAGCAATTCCACGTTTTCCGTCGTACATAATTTGGTTGATTAGTTTTGTAACAACTGTTGAACCATACATTGGATCTGGAAGAACTTCACGAACTGCTGCCTTATTTCTTCTTGACATAATATCCTCCTTATAAATTTTGAGTTAATAATTTTTGAGAATTTCCCTTATTTAGGTCTCTTTGCACCATATTTGCTTCTTGCTTGCTTACGGTCTTTTACACCAGCGGTATCAAGTGTTCCACGAACGATATGATAACGTACACCTGGTAAGTCCTTAACTCTTCCACCACGAATCAATACAACTGAGTGTTCTTGTAAGTTGTGACCGATTCCTGGAATGTAAACTGTACCTTCCATCTTGTTTGAAAGACGAACTCTTGCGATTTTTCTAAGCGCTGAGTTAGGCTTCTTTGGAGATGTTGTTGTAACAGATAAGCAAACCCCACGTTTTTGTGGATTCTTTTCAAGTGCTGGACACTTTGGTTTTGAAGTTTGTTTTTCTCTACCGTGTCTAATCAACTGTTGGGTGGTTGGCATTAACTTTTACCTCCTACTAAATTTTGATTTAGTTGAATTCTCTTATCAACCCATAGAGGATTCAAATAATTTTTACTTTCACAATTTCGATGCACACCATTTATCTATTTTTGTGGCAAATAAAAACTATAACGTGGCATATTCCACGCTGTTGCTATTCTATCATAGCAATTTTTTCTTGTCAATATCTTTTAATGGAAAAATTAAAAATATTTCAACAAATTTTCGCACAATTTTTAAAATTTTTAAATTGACTTATTGTCACAGATATTTTGTTATTGTTTCTTCTCTTTTCTTCTTTTATCGTTGATGATTTCAAGGGCTTTTTCATCAATCAATGTAATACCTTCTTCTTTTGCGATATTAACCATTTGCGTCAATGCCGCTTTCAAGAAAATTCTTGGAATTTTAACAAGTTTTGCACAAGCTTCTTCGGTAAATTTAACCCCTGGGTCAATCCTATCCGCTGCATATATAACAGCCTTAACATCTCCGTCATTTTTTTCTGGAATTTTCTCAGAAATTGGCTTTGTGAACTTTGTATACCAAAAGTTAGTACTATCACGATAGCCATAATCAACCGGCACGCTTGGGAAGTTGTTTTTCTTTACGCCATTTACAATTGGATTATGATATTTTTCTTGCATTAATATCTTATCTATTTTCAATATAAAATGTGCCCCGAACTTACTGGTTATTCCATTAAAATTTCTGTATGGTGGCTCATAACCTTCCAAATTTCCCGCCTTATCATTAAAAGCATCTTCCAAGGAATCATCCCAAGTACATTCAAACACTTGATAACTCTCTTCGACCAATTGTGGACGGTCTGCACCTATTGTACTGTCTGAAAGCGTGAATAGACAATCCTTCATCTTTTCTTCGGTTGTATCCCCTGGGAAGCCTAAGCGAACGGCTTCTTTGAAATATTTTCTGTCGTCTGGTATAAAGTTCAATGTGCATTTTTTAGTCCTTAATAGGTTTTGTGCAGTATTGGAACTATTTCTACATTCCAAAATCATTGCGTAATAGTCTTTCCCAGCAATGTAATATGGGAAGCATAATGAATACGCCCCAAGATTTGTTTGCCCGCTCTCGCTTAGTGTTCCGACCAAAATTGTTGGCATTGGGAAAAATGCAGATGTTTGATAAAAATTATCTACAATCCTTAACTCTTTTAACTTGCTCATAAAAATCTCCTTTTTGATTTTATTACATTGTATAACTTTATCGTATAAATGACAATTGAATTTATCACCTTTTAAAAGTAAATTACGAATAATTAATCAATTTCTGCACAAACTATCACTACATTGGGTATCATATTATACCCAATAAAAATAAGGGAGGTCATTTTTTATGGCAAACATCATTAAAACTGGCGAGAAGCCAGGCTATGGCACTTACAGTTGTACTAACTGTGGTCAAAAATTAGACATAGGAGCAAACGACACGGTACCACCATGCCCAAGATGCTCTAACAACGAGTTTACAAAGTCCTAGTTTTGTAAGACAAGCAAAATCCAGCCAACATCAATTGGCTGGATTTCACATTTTGATTAATAGGATTTTCATTAAAATATACCCAATTAAACAGCATTAACTATTGACTTTTTGCACTTTTTGTGTTATAATTTAGAAAATAAATGATTGGGGGATTTATAAATATGTTTTTAATTTGGGGATTTTCTAAAAGGGTACAAAACACTGGAATTAAAGCAATCGACGCTTGCACAAACTGTAGTCACACCGACACTATGCAAATGGTAAAAAACGGAACAAGTCCAACAATTTTTTTCATTCCTATTGGTTCGTTTGGCAACAAATATTTTCTTCGTTGTGCTCATTGCGGAGCGTGTAGACCACTTGAAAATAAAGAGCGTTATTTGATTGAAGATGAATACAAGGCTGGGAGATTGTATGACTTTACCCAAAACCGCATAGCAGAACATCAAGGACACGAAGTTGTTATGGTATCTGCCTCACAAAGCAGTGTAAATTCAGTACAAAACAGCAATATTGAACAAAACAGAGAATTAATTGAAAAAATCAAGAAAGAAATTGATTATGTCGTTACTAACCAACGTGGGGCAAAAATGGATAAGACAAATCCAAGGTTTGCTGAATTTTTATCAGCACTAACCAACAGCCTTACTCAAAGACATAACGACAAAACAAGCGTGCAAATTGCAATTGACGAATATTTTAAATAAGTTTGCTAAATAAAAAAACAGATTGAAAATTTTTCATCAATCTGTTTTTCTTTTTTAGTATTTAGTTATTGGCAACGATGCGTCGTCTTCGCCTTTTATTATATATTTTATTTCAACAAAATATTTGACTTCATTTGAGACAAAAACTTCTATTCTATCTCCAACCTTTTTGTCCATTATTGCTTTGCCAAGTGGGCATTCTTTACTGATGATGTTTTCTGATGGATTTCGTCTTAGCGTTGTAGAAATAGTGTACTCAATTGTTTCGTCATCATCTTCAAAATATAAGCCAACTTTATCAAAAATCCCAATTTTATCTTTATCTGGATTTGTTGTAATAATCTTTGCCGTTCTTATCATCCTTTGAAGATATCTTACACGGCTCTCATTTTTATTTTTCTCACGTTTTGCTATATGATACTCTGCATTTTCGCTTAAATCCCCAAGTTCACGTGCGTCTTTTAAGTTCTCCAATAACTGTGGCCTTAGCACATTGTTTCGGTAGTCTATTTCTTCTTCCATTTTTTTTATATCTACTTCGGTTAATTCGTTAAACATTTTCTTTCTCCAATATTGATAAATTGATAATAGTATAACACACTTTTGTAAATTTGTAATTGTTTTTTGCATAATTCACAATTCTTTTACGAATATTAGTAATATAAAATTTAGTATTGGAGGAAAACAATTTGGAAAACAACCAACAAAAACAACTTGCAACAAAAGAGAAAAACACAAGGTTTGGCTTAATTGACCCCTTTCTTGAAGACTTTTTCAATCTACCACTTGGACGAAAAGAATTCCGTGGCTTACAAAACATTATGAATACCGATATCAAGGAAAATGCAAAATGCTATATTTTAGAAGTTGATATTCCGGGATTTGCAAAAAAAGACATTACACTAAGCTTTGACGATGGCTATTTAACAATTTCAGCAAAACAAGACTGTAATGAAAAAGATGAAAATAGACAAAACTATTTAAGACGAGAGCGCTGTATCGGTTCTTGCAAACGAAGTTTTTATATCGGCGAAGTTGATGCAGGCGAAATTAATGCAAAACTTGAAAATGGAATATTGAACATTACCATTCCTAAATCCAAAATTAAGCCCGAAACCACAACCATTGAAATTAAGTAAAACAAAAGTCCTTGCAAAATTTTCTGCAAGGACTCTTTAATTAATGCTCTAAATTTCTAAATTTTTTTACCCCCCAAGTAAATAAAATTATGTTGACAATAGTTATCGCAATCACATTAATTAAAACAAAAACTAAAAACATATTTAAAATAGTCAACTCACCCAACAGCTTATAAATGCCCCAAGGCAGCAAAGAAACAACCGTCCCTGCAAGCATTGCTACAATGACTGCCATACTTTGCTTTACAACTTTGGTTTCATCGTCCCATTCAAGCATAGGAAGCCATAAGTTGACTAACACGCCACCAAAAGAAAACAACACACAAGTCAATGTCGGTATTGTTAAAACAACAATCCAATCAAAAAAAGTGAACCTCATTGATGCCGAAATTATTATTGTAGAAACTACTACAAAAGGCAAAATTATTATCATTTGCAGAGTTGACTTTGCTAAAAACAACTTTTTTTCATTTACAGGGGTAGATTTCAATAGCCAAATATTTTTCCCTTCCATGGAAATTGTACAAGCAGAAATAGTTGCCATCACACTGCAAAAACTTAATATCATGGCTACAAGTCCCGAAATATATTCACTTGGGATTGTTAAAAATAACAGCCCAACCAGCCCATCAGCTTTTGACGTGGCTAGCAGAATTGACAAACCAAGCATCAATATTGGACCTATTATTGTATTTGTAATATATGCCGTCGTTGTTGTATAGGTATAGATTTCTTTTTTTAGCAATGAGCCAAACTCGCTCTTTCCGCTATTAAATTTGTAATTGATGCTATTGGAATGATAACCGATTGATTGCTTTCCGTAGTTATTGCCATATAGTATAAGTCCAATAGTAAACGGAATAAAAACCAACAACCCAACTAGCACGTATCTCAAAATGTTGGGGCTTAATAAAAATTTAAGGAGCAAATAGGAAATTGGACGGTCTTTGAAAAAATCTTCCATTGTCCCCGCTTCAACAAACCCATAGCCAGTTGTTTTGATTATCATCAAACCATATATCATTATAAAAATAAAGACTGAAATTAATGATTTGTATAAATTTGCCGACCTAAATTTATTAAATAATTTTGAAACAATAAACCCCAAAATATTTGATATCGCAATACTTAATAACGGCAGTGTTAAATTTAGCACTATCCCAAGAATTAAAAAGGTTAACGAAAATTGCACATAGATAAGATATAAAATAACATACGGAAGAAAAACTAGTGTAATAAAAGCCAAATCAAACAAATATCTGTTTAATATTTTAGAAATTATAATATCACGTCTTTTGATTGGCATAGACAACAAAAACCATTCATCATTTGAATTCGCGGATATTGAAATTCTCATTACTCCTATTGTTACAACTATGGTTGTAGTTATTGTAAGGGCGTGGAAAATTAACATATCCCCTAGACCCATTGGCACAAAACTATCAAACATTATCCACGCCTGATAGGAGTAAGACGCAACAATCACTACAATACATACAAATAAAAGCATTGAAGCCGAGAGTGTTGATTTCCTTTCCTTTTTTCCTTGAAATTTACCAAGCAATAAATTGAAATTATTTTTTAACAAAATCCATAAATTAGTCATCGGCAGAATCCAAGAAAACCTTTTCAAGGCTTTCGTCCTTTCTAATTTCACTCATTGTGCCACTGGCAATGATTTCGCCCTTTTTTATAATTGCAACTTTATTACACAGTTTTTCTGCGACTTCCAAAACGTGAGTAGAGAAAAATATTGCTCCACCATTATTTACAAATTCTTTCATTATGCCTTTAACCACAAAACTTGCTTTGGGATCAAGCCCAACAAATGGCTCGTCTAAAATTAACAGTTTCGGTTCGTGTACCAGTGATGCAATTAAGACTAGCTTCTGTCTCATTCCATGTGAGTAGCTAGATATAGGATTATTCAAATCCATATCTAATTCTAGCGCTTTCGCATATTTTTCAGTCAACTCTCTGCGTCTTACTTTGGAAATCCTAAAAATATCCGCCACTAGATTGATGTATTGTATACCAGTTAATGCCTTATAAATATCTGGATTGTCTGGCACATAGGCAATTACTTTCTTACATTCTAACGGGTTTCTTTTCACCGAAATCCCATTAACCAAGATATCCCCTGATGTAATATCGTGTATGCCAACAACACTCTTTATTGCGGTTGTCTTTCCTGCCCCATTATGTCCTATAAAAGCAAAAATATCACCACTTTCTATTTTTAAGTTAACATCTTTCGCACCAACTTTTCCATTGTCATAGATTTTAGTATAGTTCTTAAATTCTAACATTTCTACTCTCCTATTATAATTCAAATCATTATAGCACACCAAACATATCAAAAGCAACCAAAACCATTTCGATAGACAACTTTCAAATAAAATCATAGATAGACACTAAACAAAATTTAAAAATATTAACATTCTCATTGATTTTCAACTTTTTTTATGATAGAATATTTTATGTTTGAAGTTATTGTCTTATACTGAATTGAAAAACTATCACAAGCACTTTTTGTTTCTATAATTAAGAAGATATAACAAATCTCCTAAGTACCGACTTGTACTAAAATAAAATCGCTAAACACCCCTAAAACACGAACATTTGAGAATTAATCAAAACTTGATTTGCTAGTTAAGTCACCCAAATTACACCCAAATCAATAAAAAACATTATATGTGGCTATAGCTCAGCTGGATAGAGCGATCGCCTCCTAAGCGATAGGTCGAAGGTTCAAATCCTTTTAGTCACACCAATTTACATAAAAAAAGACATCTCGATTGAGGTGTCTTTAATTTTTTTTAAATTTTGCAAAAAAACACTTGACTATTTGTATAATTAAAATTATACTTTTGGTAAGTTCGGTAAGGAGGAATTTATGGATATAGTAGCAAAAAGATTAAAAGAATTAATTAAAATTAACAAATTAAATCAAAAGCAAGTCGCTGAACTAGTAGGTGTTACAGAAGCAACAATGTCAAGATATCTTAATGGCGACAGGATACCAAGACCAGAAGTATTATCAAATTTGGCAACAGTATTAAATACTACATCTGACTACATTTTAGGGAAAGTTGAAAATCCTTCATATATCAATACAGAATTTGGTCAACTTTTTGCATTAGTATCTAGAAATGCTAAAAATCTATCCCCAGAACTAAAACAAAAACTCATAAAGGAAATACTTAGTGACTAATAATCTTGAAGATTATACATATAAGAAAATGCCGAACTACTTATATGAGCAAATTAAAGAAAAAGTTTTTACTGTGTTTAATGAATATAAAATAAACACACTTCCTATCGATTGTAAAAAGTTAGCTCAATCAATGGGATATAAGTTGGTCAAGTATTCTGATTTGTCAGCAGATTCACTTATAACTCAACAAAGTAATGAGGGTTGTTCATCAATTTATGCGATTAATGGTCAAGTAATAAAAAAAATTTATTATAATGACTCTCAGGTTGTTGGTAGACAAAGATATACAATTATGCATGAAATTGCACATGGAGTTTATGATCATAAAGAAGAAAGTGATCTGGCTGATGATATCGCAAATTTCTTTGCCAGATATTCTTTAGTTCCAATACCTTTAATTCACAAATTAAAAATTGATAATGTTGACGATATAGTGGAAACCTTCAATGTCTCTCATGCATTAGCTGAAAACTGTTTAAAGGATTATTATAATTGGTTAGAATACGGTCAACCAACGCTTTTACCTTATGAGTCGAAATTATTAGAGCTGTTTGGATTTTAAAAAAAGAGTAAGTTCGCACCTTACTCTACTACGGTTGAGGCTCCGTATGCCGATTTCGAATATATACTATTCTCTAAACAATAATAGTATAACATATTCATATCGGAAAAACAAGCACTCAAAAGAAATTTTAAATTTTAAGGAGGTGCTGAATGGGAACACTGTACACACTTATTACCGGTATGAGTATAGTAGGTATAAAAATTTTAGATATTTTCCTATCTTTTATTTTTGATTGTTTATCATTTACTATCGCTTGGAAGATTGGTGGATTAGGCTCAAGTTCAAAGATTCGTGGGATATTACACTGGTCAAGCCGTATTGGTATTTATGTTTTATTAGTAACTGCAACAAAAAATATAATATTATAGGAGAATTTTTATGAATAAATTAAAAAAAGAAGAACTAATTGATAAAATAGCACATGCTTTGGATATAACTCCTAACATGTATAACGAGTCCACGAGAGTAATAAGAGGCATAACTCACCATCTTACTTCTCAAATACCCGATTTAGAAATTTACAAACAAGGATCTTTTAAACTTGGTACAATTATTAGACCATATAAAAAAGATAAAGATGGCGAATATGACATTGATTTAGTTGTAAAATTTCAAAAAAGTAAAAACACTGTATCGCCTGCACAATTAAAAAACACTCTTAGGTCTTGCCTAAAATCAGAACACTATGAAAGACTATTAGATGACGAAAAAAGAAGATGTTGGACACTACATATTCCTTCAACCACCACACCTTTTCACGTGGATCTTTTACCTTGCATTCAAGAGTCAAATGATATAATACTAAACTTATCACCTATTAACCTTAGGGATTTGTCGGTGGCTATTACAAATATAAAAGATAAACATGTAAAACCTTATGCTTATGAATGGCTTACAAGCAATCCAAAAGGATTCTCTCAGTGGTTTGATAATGTAAACTATAAAGCATATAGAGAAGTAAAATCTAGAGATAAAGAGCGTATATTCAGGCAAAACCAACATCTATTTAGATCAGCTGAAGAAGTTGGTGATGAATATACAAGATCTCCTTTGCAAAAGGTAATACAAATCTTAAAACGCCATAGAGATGTTATGTTTTGTGATAATAAAGAGGTTGCGCCGATATCGATAATTATTACAACTCTTGTTGGCAAAATAGTCGAAGAGAACGGCACTGTTTTTAATACAACTTACGACTTATTAAATTTTGTAATTGAAGGACTTAATTTCTATTCACAATTAACAATTAGTGGATACACAACAGATTTTGATGAGAATTTCAAAACCAAAAGATTGATAACCAAGCATATGAAAGATGGTAAGCCATATTGGAGAATAGCAAATCCTGCTAATTCGCAAGAAAATTTAGCAGATAAGTGGAATGAACAGCCAGAAAAGGTTGAGGCATTCTTTAAATGGGTTAAACAGGTTAAAGTGGATTTAATCGATATTTTAGAACAAACCCCAGCTGAAATTCAAGCAAAATTAAAATATTGTTTAGGTGAAAGATTTGGTAATAGCTTGTTTGAAAATTTTAGCTTTGAAACCTTTAACACAAGTAATACAAGAGTTCTCAATTTTAACAATCAAACTCCAAAACCTTATAGGTGTTAAAATGGCTTATGAATTTTTTAATGATGGTTTGTTTTTGTTTGATGAGTATACCTTTACTCAATTAAATAATAACGAAACAATATCTGGAATTTATAATTTAGATGTGCAAGTAAAAGATAAAATATATCAAGCAAAATTTGCAATAATGATAAACATAGACATTAAAAACTTATTAAAAGTACCAGAAGTGTATTTACCTAAAATAAAAATTCCATTTAAATTTGAACACATTTACAAAGATAAAAACAATCTTTGTTGTTTGGGTTTGAATTATGAAATTCAATTAGCTTGGGGTAAAAACCATACATTTTTTAATTTTCTAACTTTGATACTTGATCCTTTTTTAGTGAATTATCTTGAATATAGTGAAAATAGAAAATATATTGATGGAGATAGGCCTCATGCTAAAAATGGTTTAATAGATTATTATTCTCAGTTTTTTACATCAATACCTACAAACAAAATTATGGACACGTTAATGTATTGTTATCAAAAAATAAAAAGAAATGAGTTTGCAAAGGGTAATAACTTATGCCCTTGTGGTAGTGGTGATATTATAAGGCGGTGTAAACATTGGGAAGAAATAACGACTTTTATTAACCAAACTTCGCAAAATAAAGTTTTAAAGTCATCATTTGAAAATGATATTAAAAATTATTTAGGAGATGAAAATGGCAAAAAAACAAGAAAAACCATATGAGCGCAAATATGATCAAAAAACAACAAACCAACTTTATGGCAAAGCTGCGGGACATTGTACTCTATGTAATAGATCAGTATGCTATGACAAATACTCGCATACCAATATCAAAACAGCAGAAATAGCGCACATAAGAGCATTTAGTGATTTGGGACCTCGTGCTGATAAAAAAATGCCTAGAGATGAACGCAATAATATAGATAATTTGATATTATTATGTGGAGAATGCCATAGTACAATTGATAGCAAATTAGCAGAAGAAATATATTCTGTAGATTGGCTTAAAACAGAGAAAGAAAAGAAAGAAAAATTGGTAATGGAAATTATGGATCGCTTAACACCACAAGAAGTTCATTGTGTAAAATGTTTTAGCCCAATTCACAATAACAGATTTAACTTTGACGACATTGTTCTTCTAAAACAATGCCATATGGATGGAATAAGAGCAAAGGAATCAATTATAGACTTATCAACAAATAATTGCGTAGAAACTCCAAAGCAAATAATTTCATCTTTAAACTTATCTATCAAAGAAAAACTGGAAACTATAGTCAATAATAACTATGGGAAGGATGTTTGCGTCTTTGCATTAGGTCCTCAATACTTTCTTATTAATCTTGGTTATAAAATTTCTGACAAAACAAATTATTTAATTTACACTAGACATAGAGATAAATGGATTTTAAATCAATCAGTTGATAAATTAAATGAATTTACATTAATCCGCCCACAAATAACAAAAAGCAATAAGGTTGCATTAATAATTTCATCTACTGCAATTGTTAATCCCGATAGAATATTTTCTACATTGGGAAATGATGTGGATATATGGGAACTTCGTGCAAACAAAATTGGAACAGATAATATTAATAACTTAGAAGAGTTAAATAAATTTCAACAAATATGTACACAAACTATTGATGAAATTGGAACTGCTTATGATAAAGACAAACAAATTAATATTTTCCCAATAATGTGTAATTCGCTTGCTCTTAAATTTGGACAAGCAATATATCATAAAAGCCATAATCAAATTATTATTTATGATACTGTAAAAAACAAAAAAGAACAAGTTATAGAAAAACCGATGCTAAAAATATAAAAGACGCTTTTAAAGCGTCTTTTTCTATTCAAATATTTTATTTAATATCTCACTTGCATGTATGTCTGAGTTCTTTATAAAGTGGCTATAGAAGTCACTTGTAGTTGATGCTTTTGAGTGTCCTGCACGGGCAGATACTGTTTTCATATCTACTCCTGCTACCAATTGTAAGGTTATGTTTGTGTGTCTTAGGGAGTGAAGAGTTACTTTTGGCAAGTCAACTTTTGCCAGTGTCTTTTGTAGCCACACTCTGAATAACCCAGGGGATATATCTGTGCCATCTTCTGTGCAGAATAATCTATCAGTATCTCCGAGCCTATCTCCAAGATATTTCTTTTGATTTAGCCACCATACTTCATATTCTTTCAAGTAGTCAATTAGTTTATCTGGCATTGATATTGTTCTTTTTGAGTTTTCAGTTTTAGGTTCTTTAGTTATAAGTCCGAAGCCTATAATATCTTGAACTGATCTTGCTATTGTCATTGTCTTGTTTTCGTAGTCTATATCTTTCCATTCTAGTCCTGCAAGTTCGCCACGCCTTAATCCCATAAATAGCACTGTAAGTAATGCTATTTTCCATCTTGGATTTGGTTCTGTGTGTAAGTAGTTTGCTAGTATCTTAGCCTCTTTATCGTTAAGTATCTTAACTTCTTTTTTATAGCCTTGTATTGGTGCTATATAGTCACGAGATGCAAAGTTATGTTCAACCAGTCGTTGTCGCTTTGCATCTGCGAGTATTGTTGCTAGTGTTCGTTTTAGTTTCATTATTGTTTCTTTTGCATAGGCGTGACTTTGCACCTCTGTTGTAAAGTAATCTTCATACTTTAAGCCTAGTGCATCACATATCTTTTCTGCATTTTCTATTCGTATGCAATATCCAGCATTTGACGATGCAAGTATTGATTTGGATATTCCAATCTTTTTAAGGGCATCTACCTGTTTGATACAGTGAGATTTTAAGTATTGGTTCAGGTCTCCAGTAAGCCTTGCTGATTTCTTCTCATATCTTTTCATCATCATATCGTCTAGAAAACCTTGTACCATTACTGGTGTTATTTGATTGAGTTTTATATTGCCGAAATATTTGTAGAATTTCTTTAAGCAATCTCGTCCCTTAACATAGTAGTTAAGGGAACGAGTATTCTTAATTTTTTCTAGCCATCTTTCAGCATAGTCTATAAAAGTTATATCGTTATCTACTGCAAGTAGTCCATTTAGTTGTTTATTGAACTTTTCTTCAAGTTCTAATGCTATTCTTTGTAGTTCTTTTTTTGCTTGAGTTTCTGTTAATTCTAGTGGTTTCTTCCAGGTAATTGCTTTTGCTTCAAACTTTCCAGTCCTTTGGTTTTTTGCCTTTACTTGAACCCTATAAGATATTGTTCCATCTAATAATTTCTTTTTTTGTATACATGCCATATTTATTTCTCCTTTTATCTCATAATAACTTGTTCCATTGGCAAGTCGTAATCTTCACTACGTAAATATGCCATTAATGAATCATAGTCAATTAGTATTTTATTTCCAGTTTTGAATGAGCGTATTTTGTAGCTGTTTGCAAGTTTTCTAATAAGAAAATCGCTAAGCCCACTGTTTGGATCTTCTTGTTTTAGCATTTGTAATGTTTCGTTTATTGTTCTAATTCTTTTCATGATACCTCCGTGTGCTGATGCTCACTAGACTAGAGGTTCTATGCGAAACAAAAAGTACCGCAAAGAACTTAACAAGTCCAGTGAAACAGCAAAATAAATTAAAATAAAATCCTTGTATCTTTGTATCCTTGAAATTTTGTAATCTTGTATTCTTGTATCTTTTTTACTTTGTATCTTTGAATTAGTGTAATTAGTTTGATTTTTATTATTTTTCAAATAAATCTTATAGTAATAAAAAATACTAGCATTTTATATTTGCTAGTAATAATTCCTTTTATTTTGATTTTTGATTATGCGAAAGTTTTTATGGGACTGCCGCCCCGCTCACAATATACTTTCGCCTAGAGATTTAGATCCCCCTAGGGGTGCTTAGAACGGATATAAGTATAATAATTTTTTATATAACGCATTTACATAATCATATGCAGATTTATTGAAACCTTTATATTTCTTTCTAGGATAATAGTTAATACAGCTAATTAGTTCTAATATTGGCTATAATTTTAATGATAATTTATGAAATGGACGATAGAAAAGTTATTTTAATGATTTTCTATTGCTCCTAAAGACTGGTTGAAAGCGCGATTCCCATTGGAGACCCCAAAAAGTCAATCGCTAATGAATTGTTAATTAATTCCATTTTGGGTTGACTTTTTGCTTGTCAAAATTTAATACTGAGTAGTCTAATATTTTACATAACTTTAAATTGTTTGGGTTTTCATATAATCGCATACAAACTTTCTAATGCACATAACCTGCTTGCTTTATTCAAAAAGCGAAGAGAAGACTATAATGTTAGTCTTCTCTTTTGCCATTATATCAAAAAGGGATTCTTTTTTAGTTCAATTTCTATATTATCACCAAGACTTGCCAGCTTTTGTTTAAGGTCTTCGTAATCACCTAAAACAAAATTTGGATTTCTCATCAATAATTCTCCAATGTCTTCCTTAGGGTATCCTAGCGATACTGTAAGTGTGATATTTTTGATAATTTTTTCTTCTTCATAACTAAATACCTGAGGATAAATTCCATACAAATCATCAATAATTTCTGGCGAAACACCCAAATATGATAAAAACATAATCAAATTACTATTCATTACCACACTCCGACTCGAAAATACCTAAGCCCCCAAATTTTTCACAATAAAGCCGATAAATTTTTGATTTGGCATTATCGTCTAATCTATGAATTGATTTTAAAAAGTTCACCGTACAGGCTTGATTCGCCTCTCGCAATAAATATTTTTCAAAATCCCCATTTGAATCATAGATATTCAGAGGAGCTATACCTTGCTCTTTCGTTTCAGTAAATTTTGCATACACAGACTCTACTCCATAGGTGTGATTTCTTTTAATGAATTGTTCGTCACTTTTGCCCATCAATCTTGACATCATCGCCTTTAGTTGATTATCTTCCGGTTTACTCTTTAACAACTTCGGCATTTTCACAATAACGTCAACTGAAAATCCCATATTTTTTAATTTATATAAATTCACTATGATGTTTGTAAGTAAGTTTAAATTTAATTCCCCAATCCTTTCCAAAAGTATAGATAATTGTTCATCTGACAAACCACAAATCCGTTTTAATCTTCTTTTAAAATTTTCAAGGTCGTCGTCAGCATTCTTTTCGCTTTTTGTGTCACATATGTTTTGCTGTCTAACCAAATTTGAATTTGATAATTTTGCTTGAATCTCTGGAAAGTCTTGTGCAAATTTTTGATTAATCTCAAATATTTTTGCGCCGTTTAGAATGTATTTTGAAGACAATTGTTCTTGACTTAACGCCTTACCGCTATCTACCAATTCTTCAAATCTTTTAGTTGATGCATAGACAGCATATGCAGGAACAAGCGAATCAGAAACGCCCATCATTCTTGCGTAAATCTTATTTTGAGAATACATATAGCACCCATTAATAAACTCATCAATTGAAAGCCCATTCATCGTTGCAAGTTTCAATTTTAATTCTAATACGTTTGCATTCCCAATTAAAACCCCTGGATGATTTAAAACATCTTCGACTCCCACTCCAAAGGCCTGTAGTATAAATAATTTACTTTCAACTTGTGCCGATTCAAAATCCATGAATGCTGGATAGGCTGACATTAAAAAGTTTTTATATGATTTCTTATTCATTTCTGCAATTGACGAATAAAAAGATTCCGCCTCGAAAAGCCTATCGTTTGCAACTTCAGTATTTACAAAATCATTCGCAATATTTGGATTATTGCGAATAATAATCGCAAACTCTGCCTTTGAAACACCATATCTATTATGTAAAACACTGAAACAATTATATAAACGATTATCTTGATTGGCAACAAGCTGAGGATTGGATAAAACGACCCTATTCTCATCTCTGCCGAACATAAAATGTAAAACATAGATATTGTATGATAGCAATTTAGGATCCATAGTTTTCAATTTTAAATTATTATCAAATAACCACTCAATAAAGGTATTTGACAATTTGTCTTCTAACAACAATCGCCTGTTCTCTATTTCATTCTCTGGACTTTCGCTGTAAAATTGATGTAAACGTTGGTCGAGGTAGTCAGCAAAACACCTAGCTCCTTCTTCAATCAATCCATATTTTTCAGGGTACATTTCCAAGAACTTTTTTTCCAAGTCTAATTTTGCATAAAAACCAAATTTGTATTTAGCCATCAATTGCTCATTTGTCATCCCATTGGTGTTTCTTTCAAACTCTTTATCATTTAAATAAACTAATCCCTTTGGGATAACACCATCTCTTTCAGCACACATTCTTGCGTAAACCAAATCACTATGAAGGTTGTGGCATTTTTGAAAGATAAAATCATTTACTTCAAACCCTTGCACCATACCAAGCATTAAAACATCAACAAGTCTTCTTGGTTTGCAGGTTAATACAGATATTCCTCGCCATAAATTTTCACGTTTTAACCCTGCCCTATCTAATATTTCCAAATTTCTTTGCACGGTTTCAGGCTCGGGTTTATACCTTGGTATTTTAGAGAAACATATTGCCGACACCATTTCTGTATCAGTTAGACCAACTTGCTTTTGCAAGCTAGACAAATATTCAACATCCACGCCAAAATCTCTTACTCTCCAAGACCCCAAAACATTGGAAAGTTTTTCATCTGAAATTTTAAATCTAATTTGAAGCCTTGTTAAGCCTGTAACAAAATCTTTATCTGAAATTAAATCAAAACGATTTTCAATAAGAAATCTAATCTTCTCAGCAGGCAATTTGTATTTATTTTTTAAAATACTTAGCGTAACAGAGAAACTATCTGGAGTAGCTCCTAATTTTAAATTTTTGCATACTTCTATATACTGCTCTTTTGTTATTCCATAAGACATTAAAAATCTGTCCACGATTTTAAAATCCCCCCAATTTATTTAGAGTTATTTTAATATAAAATTATATTTTTGTCAATATGTGCCACAATTTTTCAAGCGAGTTTTATAAGATGTAAAATTGCGCCAACCCAGTAATAATCAGCCTGCATAAACTTATCACAGCGTCAGCACAGACCGCTATTCTTTCCTTAGGTGTTTTACCATAAAGCATATTTCTTTCTGAAAAACAGCAAATTTTGACGTCAAATCCACACACAACTCTTGGCAATCATCATTTTTTTGAAAATGGCACGCCATTTCACATTCCGCTTCGAAAGATAAAATTTCATCTTTTTAAACAAAAAAATCGGCTGAAATTTTCAGCCGACTCTTTATTTTTTAAACATCGTCAATTCGTTTGTACGGGAAAGGCAATAAATCCTTTGCTTTCACCTTTAAGTCAATATCCTTATACACATCTTCAACTATGACACTTATATCAAGATTTAAGTTGTTATAAATATATCTGCAAAGACCACAAGGTGATACAACTCTTGGCTTATTGTTTTCGTCAAGTTTAACTGCAACGATTGTATCAAACTCTCTTTCGCCGCAGGCAAGTGCTTGACCAATCGCAACTTGCTCAGCACATACAGAATGGGAACTTTTTATATTTATACCTCTGTAAACTTTGCCAGATTTTGCCTTTACCACACAAGCGACCGGAGTACAACCATCTTTTTGTAAATCTAAATTTTGCATTAAAACATTTGTCGCCATCTCAATTAATTCTAAATCATTTTTGTTAAGTTTCATAACACACTCCTTATATCTAATTAGTATTATACCACAAATTAAAATATTTGCATATTAAAAAATTCCGTTTGTCTTAATTAAACAAAAATTTTTTATGATAATAAAAAACAACAAGAAATCAATTCTCGTTGCTTTTTATTTTACATCGACCAAGTATTTCTTGACTTGTCTAGCACTCGTGTAAATTCCTGTTGAAATTTCGGATACAATGACCTTACTATTTCATCTTCGCCACTAAGCATTTCGGCAAAATCAAAACCAATCATACCCTTGCTGTTTATTTTACCATATTTTTCATTCAAATAACTTCTTATTTCAATTGGTTCAGATTTTATCACAGTTTCAACCGCACGTGTTAATTTTGTCAATGAATTTGTCGGCAATGTCCCCATATAACGTAATTGTGCCTTCAGTGGTTCTTCATATAAATCTCGGTCAAACGGAACAATTGAACAATATAATTCAAACGGTGTTGGGGTATTATCACTCTTTGACCTTTTATTTGCCTCAGAAATAAACCTTTGACCGGTATTTAAAATATGGTCAATTGCACTATATATATCAAGCCCCATTTTCTTAGCAACAATTTCAATATCTACACCGTCAAAATAATATTTTACGGTCATCAACTTTTTAACTTTTGGTTTTAAGAATTTAAACACTTTTGCTTTACACTGGCCACGATACGACAAAACTTCTGCCCCTTCATTCATTCTTCTGTATGGTCTTCCATCCGGCAAACCTTGCTGAACTACTTGTTTATACTCAGACCTAGACCCTTCGATAACGACTGATTTTTGTTCCGATGTAAACTTTTGCATACCAACCGAACTCGCATCTTCCTTTGTTTTTAGCTCAGGCGAAGCACCATTACTACTCGGACTACTCGGAATATTCACTTCTCTCACTAAGACAGTTTGTGGTTGTTTTTGTTCAACTTCCACAGCCACCTGTTGCTTTTCTGCCATTTTTGGTTTTATACCAACTATTATATATTTGTAAATGTTAAACAATGACTCAAGCTTATCTGGAGTCTGTTGACGGCTTTGAGCAAGCGACACAAGTGACACACCCGAGCGAATCTGTTCACCAATTGAAGCTAATTCATCTAAAACTGCCATTACTTCTCTTCTTCCCCGAACAACCCTAGCCTGGTCTGTACTGTTTAGCCTTTCTCTATTTTTTCTGTTGTTGTAATAATTAGTCACAAAATTCAAATTATTGGTTTGAATACCACACTCGCTTAAAATTTTAGTCAAACGTCTTAACTCTAAATAATTTTCTTTTGGAATTTCTTCACCCTTGAATAGGTATTTGTAAACTTTCTCATACCAAGAAACCGCTCCTTCGCTTTCCCCAAATTCTTCAGCCTTCGCAGAATGAGTTTCCCTTGGATATTTAACATAGCCAATTTTGATTGTATTTGTTGTCAACCCTTCCAAATCACGATAAATTGAAGCCCTAACTTCCGAAATTTCATTTTCAGTTAATTTTAACCACGCAAGGCTTTCAGTAAATGATATCCCCTCAACAATTTCATTTTTTAAAACTTTATATCTAAAATCATAAGGATACATTTCAGCAAGTTTAGTAATTAAATCAACTTTATCAATTTGTGGACCTTTAACTATTCTTTGTTTATGTTCCACCATTGCATTTTGATCAGTGTTGCCTTTATTAATTGCAGTTGCAGATTTGTTTTCACGCTCTTTCCTTGGCATTATTGTTTCAAACTGAATCAATTCTCCATCATTATATAAATAGTTGTACAAATTAATTAAATCACTTGCCCTAGACTCAGTTATTCCCAAGTCTGTTTTTGTTTTGTCGGAAACAACTCCATCAGAGGCAAATTCCGCATAACATAATTCGGCTTGGTACAATACTTCATTTAAATCGTTCTTGGCGTGTGCCCTTTTGTTTCTTGCAGAGCCCTCAACAATCCCCTCTGCTTTTGCAATGTCTTCCAATTCCTTTGCTTCTACCACATTTGAGTACCAAAGGTCAAATTTGGAATCTCTGATGTAGACAGGACGTAATTTAATTAATAGCTCACTTTCTGTAAGTAGCTTTATTGGCCTTGCTCCACCGCAATATAAATATTCATACATTTTTGTAAAAAATAGCCTTTCGACCTTTGGCATCTCTGGATTTTCGTTTTGTTTTGCACGATGTATTTGTTCAAGCATATCGTCTAATTTTGCAAGACCTTGCTTTATTTCTCTTTTTAGGTCTACTTCACCAATATTATTGTGAGTTGCAATTTCAGCAATCGAAAGTTTTGTCGTTAAGAAATATTGCAGGTTAAACATCTTTCCGTCATCGATATAGTCAAACAGTTTAAGATATAAATCTTTCTTCTCTCTGCTCATAAAATCATTTACAGACCTTCCCCAATAAATTGCCTCATACAAGCTTATATATCTTAAAATTTCATTTTCTGAAATATTCAACTCATCACAAATTTCACTATCGCTTTTATTTGAAGTTCTTAAATCATATACAGACTTAGACAATCGAACCACTTCTTCGATATATTGCTTAGCCCTTGCACACCTGTTCATAATTGTACTAAATTTTTGACCAGTTCTTTCAGCAAACACACTCATAGATTCGCCCATTTTTAAAAATGCTTTATAGTTGCCTAATTCAAACATAAAATCCAAGTCATTTTCAAGAATTGAAACAATCCTTAATTGTTCAGTGTAATTTTGATAAACCCTAGTCTTCTCTCCAACCAAATATTGACATATCCAATTTAAATAGCCATTCTCACTTGTTGCCGGACTGCCACTTGCAACAAATTTCTTTACATTAATAAGCAATCCCAACAATTCAATCTCTGCATCTATAATCGCCGACTTGCAAACTGCATAATCATCAACACCTAATATTTTCACCAATTCTTCTTTTGGAAGGTTGTCAACAACTGCACCCTTTAACGCCTTCATTCTTAAATCATACTCATAAAGATTTGCCAATCTTTCTATAATTTCACGATTTGCAAATGCTTGAATATCATTCATTCTTTTTCTGGTGGATTTAACATCTTCTTGTTCTGCACTGGCCTTTTCTGAACTACTTTTTGTTTTATTTTCGGATTCTTTAACGGCAATTTTTTCTACCACGCTAACAGACTGAACTTGAACTTCTGTTGTAACATCATCACTAGGCTTATTCATTTCTTCTACATTAAGATTTTCTGGTTGACTTTCAGCTTCTGAACCTTGCAAATTATTACTTTCTTCAGATTTTTCACTTTCTTCAAGAGCTCTTGCAATAGCCTTCTTGTTCTTTGAGCCCTTTGGTCTTCCCCTTCTTTTTGGTGTAGGAGCAGGCTCAATAGTTACATTTTCAACAACTTCTGTGGTTGAGCTATTTCTTTCAACAACAGACTCAGATTCCGATTCAGCCACTTGTTCAGCCACCGGTTGAATCGTGACAGTTTCAACACTTATCGCATTTTCAATTGGTTGAATTATTGTTGGTTGAATTATCGTGTTTTCATTCACCCTCTCGGACTCAATCGTTTCTTTCACCTTAGCATTTAAGTTTTCTTGAATTTGCTCAATAACTTTGAATTTTGGCACCAAATTTGTAGGCATCCAGTCATTTACAATCTCACCACTCTCATATAAATAAGAATACAAATTTGAATATTGCTCAATTTGGAATTGGTTTAAACCCAAATCATTCTTTAACTTCTCATCAAACTCTTTAACGCCACTTAATGCAAGCATAGATGCCTTGCAAAGTGTTAAATAACATTTAACTTCTCGAGTATAAACATATTTACCTGAAGCAGCCGTTTGATAATTTAAATCGTTCTTCTCGCAAATATCTTTTATTGATGAATTATTTACATAAGTGTCGTACACAAATCTTTTGAACACATCTGCTCTTGATGTTCTCTCATAAATTGGAGCAAAAAGTTTAATAATCCGAACAAACTCTTCTGTGCTTATTGAATTTGTCAAAGTTGTTAAATCTTCAATTTGTTCACAAACTCCTTCCCAGCCCAAAGCATTTTGTGGATTTGCTTCCAACTTTTCATCAGATAGCCCTTTTGACAACACTCCTACTTTCTCTTTTTGTTTTGCTCTTTTCCTATCCCAATAATTTTTATTCCTTTCATTTTCCATATTAAATCTTTCAGGCAGTACTCCGTCAGAATAAAAATAGTCATAAAGTTTTGCATAATCCTCAACTTCTTCAATCGTCAAATTAAAACCTTGAGCAAACTCCAAAACATCTTGCCCTTTTGACATCACATCATGACAAGCATCAGTAAGTGCCATATTGATTTTTACACTTTCAAGGATTGCTCTTTTTATTCCTTGCAAGCTTGTCCTACGGCTGGCAACACCACCTGAAAGTTGTTGTAACGAAACTCCACCAATTATGTTTTGAACAATTAAATCGTATTTTTCTGCCATACCATTTGTTGTAAGCAACGGTTTGAATTTCTTTAAAACAATCTCGACTTTTTCAGCGTTATCTGTATAAAAATCTGCCCCTTGTTTCACATTTGCATACCTTGACAAATCCAAATCTTCAGCATTTAAGAAAAATATCTTTTTTGCATATTCATAAACAGATTGAATATTATCAACTGGTATTTGTGTTTTTTGTGAAATTTGTTCAAAAGACTCATTCGCCTTTACACCTTCGTAAACTTCTTCAAACTTGCCAACTACACAATTTAATGCTGTCACTAATTTTCTTGCAACGTCGAGAATATACCACTTAGTCACTTTTAAACGTTCGGCAATAACATTACAATCTTCTCCCAATATGTATAGACTTGTCAAAACATTTGATTTGTCTTCAAATTTTAATAATTCTTGTCCTTTAATTAATCCAGAATAAATAGCAACTTGAACAGGATTTTTTTTGGGAATATTTCCAGTTAAAAGATTTCTTAAAATTGAATCATAGTATAACTTTTCCTGTTTATTTGTGAAAACATTTTTAATGCTTTCTGAATTTTGGGCAACTTCTACTACTTTTTGTACATTTTCGAAAAATTCTTTAACAAAGTTTGTTGCATTTATTAAAACTTGATGCACTTCTTCAACAGTCATACAACTTGACACTGCGATTTCCCCAAGGCTCTCTCCAAGCACCTCAAATCTGTTTAACATCTGCAAGCCTTTATCCATTGGGAAGGCTTTTCGTGCCAATTTGATTAAATCTGTTTGAGTAATTCGTTCTAGACTCTTTACGTGCCTTACAGAAGGAGCAGTTACCGTTTTCTTTCTACTGCGACGCCTAGATGACTTTACTGAATCAACTTTATGCTCACGTTCTTTCGCCTTTGTGTTATCATTAACAATTTGTTGCACTTGTTTTCCATGTTCATATAAGTATTTATAAACTTTTAAGTAATCTGCAACTTGGGATTCAGAAATTCCTGTGGCACTTGCAACATACTCAATGCTTTCTTTTTGAATAGCCAAAAGAGTGTATACTTTTTTACACTTTTCGATAATTTTTAAAATATTATTTCTTTCTCTTTTTACAAGTTGTTCTACCCTTGCCCTTGATATACCATATTTCTGTGCAATGGCATCATAAGTTACTGAGTCGTCGTTAGCTTTGCCTTCAAAGAAATCTTTTGCAATCTCATTTTTAACCATTCCAAGAATCTTTGTCGCAAACTCTGCAATATCATCTTCTTGTTGTTTTTCAGCATCGCTCGTATCAGCAATTACTTCAGCTAAAAGTCTTCCTTCACCTTTATTGTTCTCTTTTTGTTTTGCATCTATCGAAACCATAGATGTAGCATTCATTTCCGCTTGTACTAACACATCGTTTTGATATCGCTTTGTCGAATTTCTGTTGTTTAGCCTCATCACTCGGTGTTGAGTTGTTAAAAATAAAAATGTAAAAAATTTTGCACCTTTTGATTCATCAAATTCACGAACAGACGTTACAATCCCTTCATCAATATAACTTTCTAAATCTTCTGGGGTGACCTTCCCAAAAATTCTGCGCCCCATTTTGAATTTCATATAGTTTCTAAATAAAGCGTATTTTTTAAAAATTAAATTCCAAGCCTCTTGGTCATCCGCCTGTGCACGTTTAATAATTTCATTCTCTTCTTCATCCGTATAAACCGAACCAGCCGACCTGACGTTTTTAGCTTTTGAATTATTTTCTACATACTTTTCAAAATCACTCTCTGACATATCTGCGTCAGATTGATTGTCAATATCTAATTCATTCTCAAAATCTTCAATATCATCTTCTGTTACACCGCTTTCGTAAGACATTAAAAACTTTTCCCCCCACTATTTTCTTTTAATATTTTAACATATTAATCCTATCTTTTCAAGAGCACTAAATATTTTTTAGTAACTTCTGTTCAAATTTCTTATTGAAATTTTTGTTTTTCTGTTATACAATATACGTATAAGTTTAAATCAAACGAATAATTTTGGAGGTGAATTATGTTAAATCAAAGACAAATTGAAAGGGTTAATGCAGTTATAAACGACCCTGTGCATGGTGCAGAATTTTACACAGAAGATATGCACATTGAACTACTTTACAAGATTTCTGAAATCTTAAACTCTTTAGACATTGATGAAAAAACGCCAGAAGAAGATGTGATTATTGAAATTAATAATTACTTAAAAGAAAATGTAACAATTAGAAATGAATACTTTATTGCTCAACGTGAAGTAATCAGCGAGTTCCCAATTGAAGAACTTGAATACCGAACAGCATACGCTGCACTTTGCAAAGGTCAAGCAATGTGCGCAGGTTATGCAGAGGCGGCAAGAATTTTGCTTGAATGTTGCGGATTTAAAACCCACACCCTACTTAGCAAATTGCCAGGCAAAGGAAAACAGTTGTTGCACTATGTAACAGCAGTAGAATATAACGCACACGGAAGAAAATATTTCGTTTTCGACCCAGAGCGTGAAGCCAGTTGCGACCGCAAAGGGTATGACTTCCGTGAATACCTTCTTAAAATGACATACATTCAACCCGAAGAATATTTCTATTCTCACAAAGTAGGGAAAAATGGATTGGGTCCAAACGCAGACTACTATATCGCAACAATTAATCCAAAAAGAGTTGTTGGTAAAAACGAAGTTGGTAAATTATTTGAAGACCAAGTTCAATTAGGAGAAGAAGAATAATGAAAATTATTGATACAAAAATAGAAAATCATTCTGCAAGAATTTTTGAACCAGAGAATAATTTAAAAGAAATATTAATTGCTGTTCACGGATTCGCCGGAGATAAAGACAGTTCTGTAATTGTTGCAGTCGCAAATAACCTTGTCAATTACGGTATTGCAACTATTTCTTTTGAGCTTCCAAACCACGGAGATGACGCCAGTGAAACTGTTTTAAATCTTCAAAGTTGTATAAACAGTATTTCTGAAATAATTAATTACACAAAAAATAATTACAAAGGTTTACCTATTTCAATTTTCGCTACAAGTTTTGGTGCTTTTCTTACATTACAACACCTAAAGACACACAGCGAGCATTTTAAAAATGTAATTCTTCGATCACCGGCTATTGATATGGCAAATATCCTAGTGAAAAATATTTTACCTGAACATAATTTAACACTTGAAGATTTTTCTCAAATCCAAAATCTTGGATATGGCAAACCTTTACTAATTGACAGAAAGTTTATTGACGACCTTTACGCAAATGCTATTGGGGATGAATACAGCGAAGAAAAGAACACATATTACCTACTTCAAGGATTAAAAGACGATATCGTTGACCCAAATTTTGTATTTGATTTTGTAGACAAACACTTTAATAACAGATGCGAAATTTTTCAATTTAAAAACGCCGACCATCGCTATAAAAACCCAGGAGAACTAGAGCAGATTGTGGAAATCACAAGAAAAATTATGGTAAAGTAAGATAAAAAACATAAAAACAGCAAACACAATTATTTGTGCTTGCTGTTTCTTTTTTGTACTGTTTATCTAAATTTCTTCATCATCGTTTATCCAAGGCTTGCAAAGTTCCTTATAACTTCTTAGAACACCTTTAAAAATCTTTTTAATTTCACGCAGGTCTTGTTCGGTCTTCGCTTCGAACAAAAGCCCAAGCATAGGCATATTTGAACTTGCCCTAACCAAACCCCAGCCATTTTCAAACTCTACTCTTGCACCATTGATATCGCAAACTCTTTCACCGTACATTTCTTTAAATCTTTGTACAAGTTTGTCAACCAGTTCATATTTAATCAAATCATCACATTCAACGTATATCTCTGGGCTGGTTATATATTTTGGCATTTTGTCTACAAGTTTTGACATAGGTTTTCTGGCATTCGACAAACACTCAACAAGTTTTGCTCCTGCAAAAAGTCCGTCATCAAAACCATAATAATTATCTCCGCCAATAAAAATATGTCCACTTCTCTCTCCTGCAAGATCGGCGTTTTCTTCTTTCATTTTTGATTTAATGTAAGAATGTCCGGTACTCCACATAACCGGAGTTCCACCATTTTTTGTGATAGTCTCGGTTAATGCCCTTGAACACTTTACATCATATACAACCTTAGCGTTTTCTTTATTCTTTACAATTGGTTCAGACAAAAGAGCTAAGATAATATCGCTCCATACGTTTTGTCCTTTTTCATCCACAACACCAATTCTGTCGCCATCTCCATCAAAAAACATTCCAATATCTGCCTTAATATATGGATGAGTGGTCAATTCTTCCATTTTTTTTCTTGCAGTTAAATCTGATGGATTTGGGAAATACCTTGGATAACTTGTATCTGGATCAGCGTTCACCAAAAATGTTATACAGCCTAATTTTTGAAAAATTTCATATGCAAACAACCCCGCTCCACCATTTGCCGTTTCAATTAATACCCTTGGGCGATACTCTCCCATATTAATCCTTGACACAACAGCATCAATATAATTATCTCTTACATCACAGTCGATAACTCTGCCTTTTTTCCTTGGTTTTGGGAAACGCCTATCTACATTATTAAAAACTTCAATTATATCGTTCTTTGAAAGTGTCGTTGAATACCCCATTCCAAGTTTGAATCCACTCCAACCATTTGGATTGTGGCTTGCAGTTATCATTACAAGGCCTTCACAATTATAAACATATTGTGCATAATATGCAATTGGCGAAAGCGTCAATCCGATGAAATATACATTTATTCCCATATCCGTCAAGGCATTAATTGCACTGTTTGCAAAACTAAGCGAACAATCCCTGTTATCATAACCAACGACAGCCTTGCTTATTCCCTTTGCTTTTATAAATCCGGCATACGCTTTTACTATTCTGTAAACGCTTTTTTCATTCAATTGGTCGTCATTAACAAGACCACGAATATCGTACTCTCGAAACATACTGATAAAGCCTTTTGAGTAGCCATTCTTTTTCATTTTTATACTATTTCCCATCAATTACTCCTCTTTTAACTAGATTATATCACAAAGATTTTTTTATTCAAAATTTAAATTTGGGTTTTTTGTTGTTTTGTTTGGCGATTTATCTTTTTTTTGTTATAATATGTTTTATTAATTTAAGGAGTTATATACAGACGTGTACATAGCAAGTCAAATAGTCAGTGGAGTTGCCCTAACCTTAAACGCATCGGGCAGACTATTTAAAAAACAAAGCACAAATATGATATTTACGACAATTGCAAACATTTTAGTTGCAATAAGTTTTTATTTGCTTGGTGCGTATATGGGGCTTGTTTGTATGATTGTTTCGGTAACTCGCACGTTTGTATTTTTCTTATACGCAAAAAACGATTGGTCTAAAAACTTATTCCTATTAATATTTTTCATAGCCCTCTACCTTGGCACAAGTTTTATATCTTTTACAAACTGGCTTGAATATGCAATTATCGCGCTTAAAGGAATTACCTATACTTATGGAGCATGGCAACATAATGCACAAACTTTCAGACTTTTGAGTATTGCTTCGTGTGTTTTCACAATTTGGTATAATGCCATCTATGCCGGATATGTTAATATTATTGGTGAAGCGGTTTGCATAATTTTCATCTCTTATGTAATAATTAAAGATTTACTGGCAAGCAAAAGCCAAACATTGTCTTCAAATAGCGATAATTTAAAATAAAAATAAAGAGCAGAATTTATATAATTCTGCTCTTTTCAATATTAATCCCCGTCATACTCACCCAAAGGCCCTAAATCATGTACAATTGGAAACCCCTCATCGTCAAGCTGAACGCTTTGACGCCCTTCAGCCACTTGTCTTACATCTTCTTTTATATCTAACTGCGTTCTCTCGATTACTTCAAACGCAATATATGTTAAGTAATCTTTTATACTTTTAAAGCGAAACATTGTAAGTGTTTTATCACCATAACTTTGAATGTTTTCATCTTCGTATGGATTCGCCTTATACTTCATTTCAAAAAATGCATTTTCCGTCATTTGCTTGTAAATTTCACTTAAAACTTCAAAATCCTCTTGCTTATAGACATTGACAATATCAAACCACTCATCAATACCATATGCGTCCACAAAAAGCAACTCTGCAAGTTCTGCAACTTTTTCTTCGTAATCGCAAATCTCTTTATAGTTTGATAAATTTGCCATAAACTTCTTTTGCTCGATTATTCGTCCTTCAATCGTAACTGCATATGTACTTTTAGACTCTAATTGAATATTTTCATTCATCTTCGCACGCAAGTAAGACTCTATTGTTTTATACTCATCTAAACTTCCAACGTTCTCCAAAAATCTTTGTACAAGAACAGCAAGATTTGTTTCCATAAGCCACCTCCATATAACCAAATTATAAATTAAATTTCAAAAATTTGCAACTATCGATATAAATATTGTACAAATTGTTTTATTTTTTACTTTTCTATGCTAAAATATGTGATAATTTTAATCTTGAAGGAAGTATTATGACCAAATCAAACAGTACGATTTCAACAGTATGTTTTACTGGTCACCGACCGAAATCAATCCCCTGGATTGATGATTTAACTGACGAACGCTATATCGCTGTGAAAGACATATTAAAACAGAAAATTATAGACGCAATTGATAATGGCATTACCCATTTTATCTCTGGCATGGCCGAAGGCGTAGATTTATTGGTTGCAGAATTGGTTCTTGAAGCAAAATGGGATTATCCCTTTATTTTTTTAGAATGTGCCATACCCTTCTCTGGACAGGATACAAGATTTTCCAAAACGAACCAGCAACGCTACCAAAAAATTATTGAAAACGCAGATAAAGTAAGCGTTTTATCTAATCGCTATTACAACGGGTGTTTATTTTCAAGAAATCTTTATATGGTTGAAAACTCTTCACTTCTTATTGCCGTGTTTAACGGAATAAAAGAAGGCGGAACATTTCAAACAATAAGCTTAGCAAAAAAGAAAAATCTTGAAGTTTGGGTTGTAAATTGTTGAAAATATGTTATAATTGTCAAAGAAATTTAATTTTACAATAGAGGAAATAATATGTATTTTGATTACGATATTGACGAAAAAATAGTATCTCTTGCAAACGATGTCGAAAAAGAACTTGCGACAATCTTTAAAAAGTATGAAGAAAATGCCATGCGTTGGTCAAGCAAGGTTTTAAAATCTTTCCAAAAAAATTATTTATCAGTTTCAGACTTTGGCGAGGTTACTGGCTATGGCTACTATGATGGCGGACGTGATAAACTTGAAAAAATCTACGCCGAAGTCTTTGGGGCTGAAGACGCACTTGTTCGCCCACAAATTATGAGTGGGACACATGCCCTTGCCCTTACCTTGTTTGGACTGCTAAAACATGGCGACACTATGATCTCAATTACAGGCGATCCATACGACTCTCTTAAAACCGTTATTGGTATCGAGGGCGACAGCAGGAATTCATTGATGGCAAACGGCATAAAATACGAGCAAATTAACCTTATAAATGACGACTTCGACTACAACAGCATTTCTGAACGATTGAAAGCGAAAAATGTCAAATTGGTGGAAATTCAGCGTTCTCGTGGATACTCACAAAGGAAAAGTTTAACCATTGACAAAATTGAAAAGGTTTGCACAGAAATTCGCAAAGTAAATAGCGATGTAATTATTATGGTTGATAACTGCTATGGCGATTTCGTGGAAGAAAAAGAGCCAACCGAAGTTGGTGCAGATATTTTAATTGGTTCACTAATGAAAAACCTTGGTGGTGGTGAAGCCAAAACTGGCGGATATGTTGTTGGACGAAAAGACCTTGTCAACGACGTCGCTGAAAGATTTTCGGCTCCTTGTATTGGAAAAGACATCGGTGCAAATCTAAACCAAAATCTTTCATTCTATAAGGGATTCTATATGGCACCAAGCATCGTTTGCAACAGCCTTAAAACAATGACCTTCGCAAGTAGGTGCTTAGAAAAACTAGGATTCGATGTTGACCCCCTTTGGAATGAAGACCGAACAGATATCATTCAAACTATTAACTTAAACACCCCTGAGAATTTAGTAGAATTTTGCAAAGGCATACAACAAGGCTCACCTATCGATAGTTTTGTAACACCAGAGCCTGCTCCAATGCCAGGATATCCAGACGATGAAGTTATGGCGGGCGGGAGTTTTATTTCAGGCTCAACCATTGAACTTTCTTGTGATGGACCAATGATTGCTCCGTTTACCGCATATATGCAAGGTGGGCTAACATATGAATACGGAAAGCTTGGGATAATGATTGCAATCAACAATGTTGCGAACAATATTAAATAACACAAAACGAACGACATATCTGTCGTTCGTTTTTATTATACTTAATTTTCTTCTTTACCCATTTTACCAAGTTCGTTGCATCTGTTCAACAAAAACTTTGAAATCTCATCTCTTGTTTTCAATTTATCTTTTAACTCTGAATACATTACAGGTGCATCAATCATATAAACTTTTTCTTTCTTTTTAAAATAAGTCACGTAAATAGGAACATCAATTCCCTCTTTTAATGCAACTTCCGCAAGCATAACGAATCCAGCATAAAAGCCTTTAAGCTCGTCCAAATATCCATCAGATGAATCTTCTGGGAAAATAACGATATTGTCACCCCTTTTAATTGCTTCAATACTTTCCCTAATTGTTTTTTTAAATCTTGCATCTTTATATGTGGAAATCAACTCTAAGCCCTTATAGAAAAGATTTGTTAAAGGACTTGCGAGCAAACAAAACAGCCTTGCCAAATGTAAATTCCAATGCTTTTTCTCGTGATAATAAACCCTTGTTTGATATTTATACATTTTCACAAGTCCAGAATTCATTTCATACGCACCCCACATTGTAATAGGGGCATCAAGGTAAATCTCTAACGACATCGGAGCATCTGTCCCTTCATGATTTGAAAGAATTATTCCACCCCCTCCGATTTTTTCACCCAAATATACAAACCTTGGCTCTTTATATCTGCACTTCATCAAAGATTTCATTCCCCTGTACCAAAGTTTTCTTTTTTTCTGATTTTCTAATTTTTTTGCCATATAATCACCTTTCAACAATATAATTATAGCACACCAGCTTTGTTATTCCAAGCCTTATTAATATTTCATCAAACTTTCACAATAAAAATAAGACTCTAAATTTAGAGCCTTATTTTTATATTTTGATATTATCTGTTATTAATTGCATCAATTGGTTTTTTCTTAGCAATTTTGTAAACTGGAAGCAAACTTGAAAGGAATGCAACAAACACACTTACGCCAAAGATTAACAATACTTGACGGATTTCAGTTGATAACAATACAAGTTCAATTCCAAGTTTTTTGATAAGAACATCGCTTACAACCGCACTTACAACAAACGTTGCAATGGTTGCAAGAACAAAGTTGATCATTGCAATAACAAAACTTTCGTTAAAGAAGATTCCAAATACATCACTACTTCTGGCACCTAACGCACGAAGAATACCAATTTCACGCTTTTTATAAGATATAGAAGTTGAAATAAAATTCATTAGCAATAGCCCTGCAAATGCAGCAAAGCCAACACCTACCCAAACTATATATTTTGTAAAAATTGATATTGTTTCTCCAAAAGTATCTAGCATTCCAGTTGCATTATTTTGAACTGTATACTTAGTATTGTCTTCATTAAAGGTTTCACAATATTTAATAAATCTTTCATTAACCACATTATCGTCAGTAAGAATTGCCATTGTCATATCTGCACAACCAGATAACTTTGATTTAATAGCCTCCAATGTTGATGCCGACACGAATTTTGAATCATAATTTGAAGTATAACCAACAACTGTAAATGTAAACAATGTTGTCGGATTATCGCTATCTCCAATATTTAAATCAATTGTAAGCCCTTCATTAATCAAGGCAATAAGTTCTTCGTCATTTGCCGCAACATTTCTTAAAACATCTGCTGGAACAATAATTTCATTATCTTCCAAATTAATATCACACCCAACAAGTTGTTTGCCAGCCTTTAAGTATTTTATGCTTGCCCTATTTTCATAGAACCAATCCCATCGACATTCTGAATTCCTATTCTCTAATGTCGATTGAACAGTCCCAGCCTGAACAGAATAATTTCCTGGATAAGCCGTGCCCGTTTCGCTTCCATAAGAATATTCAATAGTTGAACGATGTGAGTTAAAATATTCAACATCTTTTGAAGATAATATTGGTTGCCAAATACTATTTAAATATCCTACAACGGTATACTCTTTTACAACTGAGGCAGGAGCCCCCTTCATTAAGCGAATCTTAAATGGGGTTTCGCTGTTAATCATTTCTTGTAATTGACTTTCTGTTTTATTTATTTTACTAATCATATTTCCATCAAGAATAATTTCACCCTCATTTAGATCTACAACTTGTCCATTTTTGAAAAGATTTCCACCTTTATAGTAACCATTATTAAGCAATTCATTTGCATACATAGATACTTTTGCACCAAATGCACCGCTTAATGTATTAATTCCATTTAAAATACCACTTCCGCCATATAGATGTGTTTCGCCTTTCATAACCTCTATGCTCATATTAGGCATTTTATCTGCATATGACAGACTGTCTTGTTCTGAAATAAACAACATAGATGCCATACTTACAGCAATTTCTTCCCTAATTTTTTCTTGCAATTCATAATCTGAATTTAGTTGTTCAGTTGAATAAGAAGAATATTTAGACAAATCCGTCTTATCGTCAACAATTCCAACAATTGTATAATAAGCTGAATTATGTGTTGTATAATCATACATACTTATTTTGTTATATGCACCACCCACAACATCTCCATAATTTTTAACCTTTTCAGGATTGTTGTTTTTTAATGCATTGTACATATGACTGGTAATAGCAATCTCACGTGTTTGTGACGGCATCTTTCCATGCAAAATTGAAAGTCCAAATTTTTCGACTTTATCTTCTGGCAAATACATCATACCACCACAATATATAGAATTTAAAACATTGCCATCCATTTCCAGCCCCTCAAACGACAATGAACTTCCTTGCGAATATCCCCAAGGAGTACCAAAAGCTCGACCCGAATTAACAATATTTAGAAATTCAATTTCTGGAAATTGTTCTTTTAGTGCTTCGGTATCAGCTGTTGTCCAAGGCATTCCCATTGCATATTGGTCATTATATGGGACTTGCTTTAATAATTTTACATACGGAGAATCAAATTTTTCAACAGTGCTCCAAACAGCATTTGGCCTGTTGAAACTTGCCAAAGTATCAATCACACCAAAAAGTGCAAACGCAATAAACGAAAGTAAAATTGTAAAGACTAATTTTGCCTTCTTATGTTTTAAACCACTTACACCCATTTTAAATGAGTCTTTAAATTTAAGCCTTGATTTAATAAGCTTAAATTTCTTTGGGTCATATTGTTGTTTTACAACATCTTCTGGGGTTGTGTCCTTAAATACTTCTTTATTCCCTTCATCTGTGATAGCGTTTGCCTTTTTCATATCAGCATTTGCCCTTTCAGATAAGCAAATAATTGTATCGCCTTCTTCTGAGTTCTTCATAATCTCTTTAAAGATTATTTCCATATCTTCTCTGCTTGGCTTTTGACCTTTTTTAATATGAATTATTTCATTGTCAATGACACTGATTCCTGACGATGTTTTAACTGCTTGAACTTCTTTTTTCGTTACGTCACGAATAATTTGTCCATCTTTAAGTTCAATAATTCTATCGCCATAAATTTCAGCAAATTCACGGTCGTGTGAAACGATAATAACAAGTTTTTCCCTTGAAAGTTTCTTCAAAGTTTCCATAACTTGTTTACCAGTTCGGCTATCCAACGCTCCTGTTGGTTCGTCCGCCATAATGATTTCAGGGTTTTTAATAAGCGCACGGGCAATAGCAACTCTTTGCTTTTGACCACCTGATAATTGATTTGGTTTTCTTTTTGCAAGATTTTCCATTTCAACCATTTGCAATAATTCTTTTACCTTTGCTGGGCTTGGATTTTTACCTTGCAACTCAATGGCAAGCTCAAGATTTTTCGCAACGGTAAATTCTTCCAATACATTATACTCTTGGAAAATAAAGCCTATAAAGGTATTACGATAGCTATCAAAATCGCTTTGAGTAAATGCTTTACTTGATTTACCTTTGATAATAATTTCACCCTTATCAAAAGTGTCAAGACCACCAATTGCGTTAAGCAATGTAGATTTACCAGAACCAGATTTACCAAGCAAAAATACAAGCCCAGTTTCTGGAAATGTTATAGACACATTATTTAAAGCAACAACTTCTTTAGTTTTTGACTTGTCTGTCAACTTATAGGTCTTTACGAGATTTCTGACTTCTAACATTAAATTTCTCCTTTATTTATTAGCACTGTGATTATATAAATACATATTATTATATGACTATTACAATACTTAATAAAACTATAACAAATCCCACAAAATCTTGTCAATAACTTTTATTGACAATTTTTAAAAATCGAAATTAATTCATATCAATACTTGACAAAGCACTTTTTGTGTGCTATTTTGTTTATTAGTTAAATTTGAAAAATTTTAAGAGGAGGAAAACGTATGATAAATGCGGTTATTTTTAGATTTAACAACTTAATATGTCATACGGACGGCTCTTTTTAGTATATAATACAAGTATATGTATATACTTTTTGCCTTCGTATGACTTATTCTAGCGAAGGCTTTTATTTTTGTTGATCAGCCACAACTTTAATTTTGAAATAAAACCTTGCTAGAATATGAAAACAAATGTAATTTTTTTAGGAGGATTTATGAAAAAGAATAATATTGGCATTAAAAGCTATCTTACACCTTATTGGTTCGTAATTTTGGTTTACATATTGTCTATGATTATCGCCGGCGCTGTTTCAATTTATATGACAATACTCATGGCTGACGCTATTGAATATATTACACTTGGAATTTTTGACTTTGCCGTTAAGCTGATGCTTTTTGGAGTTTTACTCGCAATTTCAAGAAGAATTTGTTGGTCGCTTGCCTCGTTTCTATACAATATCTACAGTGTAAAAATTATGGCAAATTTAAACTCAGACCTTGCAAAACAAGCTTTTAAATTAAATTCAAGAACTTATACATCTCATGACACCGGCACTTTTGTTCAAAGAATTGTAAACGACCCTGAACGAGTTGTTGACAGCCTTGCTTCAATAGTTGATATGATAACCGACATAATCTCGTCATTTGCTATGATCGTTTACATCTCTACATTGAACGTTTATGTATCTATTGTAATTTTGGCTTTAATTTTTGCATCCTTAATAATTGAAACAATAAGAGTTAAAGTCAGAAGAAAAACAAAGAAAGCCGTCAGAACAGCCAATGATAAAATAACATCACTTACAACCGAAATTGTAAGAAGTGAAAGAGATATTAAGTCATTAGCACTTGAAGACGAGCTTTCAGTTGTTTCTGATGAAAGTTATAATAAATATAAAAAAGCAGTTCTTAAACACACAAATTGCGACACCGCTTTTTGGTCTGCAAGGAATTTTTTAATTGAAATAGTAAATATTTTAACACTTATCCTTGCAATCGCACTTATGGATAAAGCATTGATTACTCTTGCATCATTTATGGTAATCTACTCTAACAGAAACAGTATTTACGACATCGTTTGGAGTATTGGCAATATCTCAAATAAATTTGTAGACATAAAGGTTTCAACCGACCGTATGTTCTCGCTTTTTGATGAAGACGAATTTGTAACCGATAAATTTGGAAATATTTCACTTGACAATGTTAACGGTGATATTGAGTTTAAAAATGTTTCTTTTACCTACTACGAATATGAATACGAAGAAAACAAAAAAGATAAAAAAGCAAAAGCTAACAAGAAGAAAGAAAAAACTAAAAAATTAGTATCTGAAAATAAAATCTTTGAAAACTTGAATTTTAAAATCCCAAGAAACACAACCGTTGCTTTTGTTGGAAAATCAGGTTCAGGAAAATCTACAATTTTAAACTTAATTGCAAAAATGAATGAAGTTGAATCTGGCGAAATATTGATTGACGATGTAAATGTTAACGACCTTGACAAAACAACTTTAAGAAAAACCTTTTCACTGGTTAACCAATTCCCATATATCTTTGATATGACAATCAAAGAAAACCTAAAACTTGCAAAACCAGAAGCAACAGACAAAGAAATTATTGAAGCAATAAAACTCGCATCATTAGACGAATTTGTAAATGGACTTCCACACGGAATTGACACAAAAGTTGGAGAAAGCGGTATTAAGCTTTCAGGCGGACAAAAACAAAGACTTGCAATTGCAAGGGCAATGCTTCGCCGTTCGTCTATTATTCTATTTGACGAATCAACAAGTTCTCTTGACAACTTCGCACAAGAAGAAGTTAAAAAGAGTATTGACGGTCTTAAAGGTACAAGCACAATTGTAATTGTTGCGCACAGGCTTTCAACCATTAAAGATTCAGACATTATCTTCTTCCTTGATGAAGGCAAGATAATTGACCAAGGGAATTTTGATCACTTGTATCAAAACAACGAAAAATTTCAAAGAATGTTCTTGGCTGAAAACATTGAAAAATTTAATTCGTAAAATTAAAGTAGTAACACTAAATAAAGTGTTACTACTTTTTTATTCTCCATCCCACTCTTCTGGGTTAAATCTTGTCACTTTGTAAAGGCTTGCCAACTCTCTTAGATATTTATTTTTATTAAAATCTGGAATAAAGTCTTCAATTTTAAACAAATTCACTTTTGCTAATTTCTCATTAAAAACAGTCTTGTCAAAACCAAAACCCGAACTCATTCTTAAATTTTCTTCCAAAGGTTTTAAAAACTTCCATCTTTCGCTTAATGTATTATGCAAAGAAGCAAATATTTGAGCCTGTTCATCAGTCCATTCTAAATTAAAATCATTATTACTTTCAATTGAAAAACCGCCATTCCCAAGGGTAGATAAATCAACAGAATAATTTTCCTTTGTGAACTCAACCCTTATTGCCTTTTTCAAAGATATTCCATTTACGCACAACCACCACGCAAGCACCGCATGCCCCAACAGACAAGAATAAGTATCTCCATTGGGCAAAATAAATAAGTTAACTTGCCTTTTAGGGTTAGTGGCAAGATTTCCCATTTTACCATCTAGATATTGATAATTTTCATTAATTTCATCAAAATCATAACGTTTTACAATGTGCGGAAGTTTGAAATTCTCTGACTCATTTACCTGCGCAACGCCATCTTTTACACTAAACAAACACCCTAAGAAATCTCGAACATATGCCCTTATAATAAGGTTTTGGCCTCTAAAATTTCCTACCGACATCAAATTATCACGCACAATTCCCAAAAAACTTTCTTTGTCTTCATTAATCACATCAATATAAGATGCAATAATTTGCATAATTTCTTCGTGTGCACCCCTATGATTTTCATCATTACGCACAACATTTAAACCCTTTTCCTCCGCCTCGTCAGCCTTGTGGTCAATACCGTCAGATATTAAAAACATTTCGGGGTCAATATCATATTTTTTCAAAACCACATCAATTTTTTGTACTAATTCATTAATTATTGCTTTATAATCCATTTTTGTCCTCTTTAAATCTTTTATTTAAGTGTAACCTTCTTGCATAATCTTGTCAAACATTTAAAAAAACAAGAATATTTATCGCTATTCTAAATCACTTTCCACAATTTCATAATACTTAACATTATAATATTGGTCAAACCTAAATTCGTGATCCCTGATTGTCCCAACATATTTCATTCCGCATTTTTCCATAACCCTACCACTTGCAGGATTAATATCAAAAAATCTGGCAATAATAGTATGCAATCCAAGTTTTTTAAATCCAAATTCCACCATTGCTTTTGCTGCTTCTGTTGCAATTCCTTGCTTCCAATATAGTCTTCCAACCCAATAACCCATCTCTGCACGTTTTGCCTTTGGGTTAATATCAATCAAAGAAACACAACCAACAACCTTATCTGGATTTTCTTTTAAGCAAATTGCAAATTCATAAGATTTTCCTTCTTTTTGATTTTGAGAATGTCCAGAAATCCACCCTTGTGCAACATCAAGCGTATATGGCCATGGCATACCAAGAGTTGTCTTTACAACCTCAAAATCATTACAGCATTCATAAACATCAACTGAATCTTTGTCTACAAAATTTCTGATTATCAATCTGTTTGTTTCAATCATAGCAACACACTCCTTTTATTGTTTACTTTAATATACCACACAAACAAAAAAATGTATACACATTGATTACAACTTGCATACATTTTTAATAAAAATTTTGAATTTTACTTTTCCTACTTTGCAGATTGTTCCATACAAAGTATTTTTATGTTTACAACAATTTCTTTGTTTATTAATAGTATAAGGTTATTAAGATTCACTTTCATTTCTAACAGAAATTTCTTTTTCCACTTCTTCTAAAACTACCCAATATTTCCCTTGACCAGAATATACAAGTTTTTTAACCTCTTTAGCCTCTTCTTCGTCTAATCCATGTTCTATGCGATCCACTTCCTCTATAGGTATAGGTTGATTTTCTTCAGCCACCTTTTTGATTAAATCAAGAGTCTGATTATCTAACCCAGAAAATAATTCAGAATAGTTTTGATTTTCTACCGCCCTATCAATTATATAATTGGTTAAAATTACTCTTAGCTTAAACAACAGAACACTTTTCTCCATGGCTAAATCTTCGCAAGATGTATTCATTACTAAATTGGCCAACTGTTGAAGTTCACTGTTTGAAAGTTCCTTTAACTGCTTTTCTATACTATTTTCTATAACTGTCGAAATTTTTCCTGAAATTCCTAAACCCAAATTTGCTTTTAATTGATTATCCACTGCCTTTTGCTTTTCTTTGTCAGTTATAGCCTTAATCATAGCATAGCTTCCATCTAGTTTGCATAATGTGGAAACCTTCATCATCAATTGCTTTGCAATTTTTGTAATTTTTTCTTCATTAACCATATATTAATCCCCTTTAATATATATTTCATTATACAATGAAACATATTTTTTGTCAAGTTTATAAAACGAAAATGCATATAAGTCAATTAATTGTAGACATTTATAATAAAAATTTTAAATTCTACTTTTTCTGCTCCGCACATCTATATTCAACACAGCCCTATCGCACTCATGAAAACTAGCAAACTTGTTGAGCCTGCCGAGATAAACGGAAGCGGTAATCCAGTTGGTGGGATTGAGCCTGTTAACATCTGTTATTGCACTATAAATTCCCCCACTCTTCTTTTAACAATCCATAACAATATAAATCTATAAACTTATCATTTTTATATCGTGCTTTTCTTTCAACCCCTTCTTGAACAAAACCTAATTTTTTAGCAAGATTTTTGCTTGATTCATTTCCGTCCCATATCACTATTGAAATTCTGTTCATCTGCAATTTTTCAAAAACATATTTAACTAAACATTTAGTCGCCTCATAAGCAAAACCTTGTTTTTGAAATTTCGGGTTTAACCCCCAACCGATTTCGCACCATTTATGAGTTGTATTCCAGTCCTCAATAGAAACACTTCCAATCAACTTATTTTTATAAAACACACCCCAAATCAAATTTGGATCTTCTTTATCTTTATAACCTTTAATAATTGATTCTATTGTCTTTTTGTATTCTTCTTTTGTTTTCGCTTTACTTGGTAAATGGTCATGATAAACATCTTGGCTCTTCCACTCTGCATAATCATCAATATCATCAAAAGATAATTTTTTCAAAACTAATCTATCAGTTTTCAATTCAATAACTTCAATCATAATTTATCTCCCATTGCTCACATTATATCATATAAAAATAAAAAATGTATACGAATTGACTACAATTTGTATACATTTATATTCAAAAAATATTAAATTTCACTTTTCTAGATTGTCGGTCTACATTTAGTACCACCCCTATTACCAACATAAAGACTAGTAAACTTGTTGACCCTGCACTTATGACAGGCAGCTAAAGTCCAGTTGGCGGAATGATACCTGTTAACATCAGTTATTGTATTATAAAATTTTCAATAAAAAAAGAGCAAAATTATTGCTCTTTTTTATTATTTGCTTTTAATATTTTCTTTTTCCCAGTTATTTCTATACTCAATGTATGTCTTCGAAATATTATCATAACTAAAATTGGTTTTAAACTTACCAGAAGATGAAATAAACATTGTAAATACACTCCACCTTTTATTTTCTGGCAAGTTGTTTCTTGTTTGTTTTATAAATGTGTTAACATCTATAGTCAATTTATAAAAACTATTATCATCATATTCTTTAAGATTATAACAATCTACATAACCATTTCCGCTATCCACATAATACTTAAACTCAAACATTGTTCCAGATGTTGCATAATAAATTGCTAAATTAACCCAACCTTCAGGAAGTTGTTCTGAAACTAAATTATATACGCCTTGAAACATTTGAGAATCTGATTCAACTACAACATCTTCATTGATTTCTTGTTTTTCTTCAACTTTTTTCTTCTTTTGAAAAATATTAAATAATCGCATAATCTTTTCTCCTATAACATTATTATAACACAAAAAAATAAAAATGTATACGAATCATCCATGCATTTTATATTTAATTCTCTTTCTTAAACCAATTTATCTCAAACTTACTTTTCTTAAATTCTTCGCTATATTCTTTATTTTCCCCTACATTGCATAGCATACATCAGAAAGTATCCTGTTGACTTTCATCTTTTACCGCCCCATGTTTCTTCATAAACACATCATATATAGGTAAATGTTTTCTAAAATCCTCAGGATCGTTAAAAGAACCATTTGTTATTATTGTAGATATCTCATATACACTTGCTCCCAATTCAAACAATTCAGCAATTAATTTATTTTTTGCATCTTCTTTCATGAATCTTATTCTGCGAGATATAGCCTTATATGCTATTGGATTTTCATTACGTATATTACGCAAATCAGAGGCCTTAAGATATCTCATATTTGTGCTCACTCTATTATCTTCTTCTTCCCATGCACGATCATTGCATATGTCTATATAATATTCTGAACCTTTATCTTTTAGATGATCATACCCATACTCTTTGAATAAATCCCTTATTTCTTGACTGCGACCCCAAGAATTTACATAATGAATTATTGGATATTGTCCTTCAATATAAGTGGAACCATTATATCCATTTTCAAACAACATCTTAACAGCCTTTGCATTACCAGCCTTAACAGCATCATACATAAAATCTCGCCTATCGCCAGTTCCTCCACCATTAGTAGGCATATTTATGTTAGCTCCAAACTTGTGAATCAATAACTCCACAGCTTCAAGTATTTCATCATCTTCTTCTCGCAGATATTTGTCAAACAACTCAGAAATAATTTTAATTACATCTTTTTCAGAAACAGCCAATTCATAACAATCCTTAAAAAATCTTCTAAAAACAGCAGCATCCTCATTAGTACCATCGATAAGATACCTAACTTCATTACTCATACCACAAACCTCCATATTACCTTTTATACCAAAATCTTCTGCTTGAAAAAATTTCTATCTTAAGCAGTTTCAATAAGTATAACATATTAGAAAAATTTTTTCAACAAAACAGTAAAAATTTAAAATTTATTTAAAAACACATGCTTTCCATATATTGCATAGTATGCCAAGCATTCATATAACTAGTAAACTTGTTGAGCCTGCACTAATGAAAGGCAACGGAAATCCTGTTGGTGGAATTGAGCCTGTTACAACTTATGAATTAATTGCAACTATTTATTTTGATCTTTAAATAAAAGGAGTCCAAAACCGGACTCCTTGTTGATTTTTAAATACTTTGAGCAACTTCCCAAGCACGCCATACAACGGTACGTAGGTTACCAACTTTGTTTGCATCTCCTACAATATGTACATTTCGGCTTGCTTTTGCTATTGGTGCAGGAATATATCCAATTGAAACAATTACATCGTCAGCAGGAATCTCAACTCCTCCGTTTTTAGTGTTAACTTTTACTGAGTTTGGAGTAATTTCAGCAACAGCACTTTCCAAGAACACTGGAACTTTATGTAATTTAAAGAAATCTCTTAAATATGATGAGTTCGCAAGACATAGTCCGTCAACAACCATTAAATCTTGTTTTGCTTCAATTATTACTGGCTTTTTACCCTTATTAAACAAGTCAAGAGCAATTTCACAACCAGTTTGTCCACCACCAATAATAACTACATTATCTCCAACTGATTTCCCATTCAAATACTCAACCGCCTCTATACATCTCTCTGCCCCTGTTAATTTCAATTTTCTTGCAACTGCCCCTGTCGCAACAACAATTTCATCAGCATCAAGTTTTGAAATGTCTTTAATTTCAGCATTGAACACAACTGGAATATTGAGTTTTTGAATTTGTCTTCTATACCATTCAATAAGTCTTTTATCTTGTTCTTTGAAACTTGGAGCTGATGCTGGAATAAACACACCGCCAAGTTTGTCTGATTTTTCGTATATAGTTACTTTATGACCACGAAGTGTTGCAATTCTTGCAACTTCCATACCACCAACACCGCCACCAACAACAGCAACTTTCTTTGATCTTGAGGCTGGCTTCATATCAAATTTACCACCATCCATAGTCATTGGATTTAATGCACACCTTGACATATGCATAGAGTCTTCCATAGCACAAGAGTTTGCTACGCCTTTATAGTGACTCATCGCAAGGCAAGCATTATGGCAATGGATACAAGGTTGAATATCTTCCATTCTTCCTTCAAGCAATTTTGTTACCCATTCGCCGTCTACTAAGAATTGACGAGCAACACCCATTGCATCAATATCTTCATTGGCAATTGCCTTAGATGCAGTTTCTGGGTCCATTTTACCTGCACAAACAACCGGTGCATTTGTGAACTTTTTAATATGTGCAACATCTGACAAGTTGCAGTTTGTTGGCATATACACAGGAGGATGTGCCCAATACCAAGCATCATATGTTCCATTATCCGCATCAAACATATCATAACCCGCCTGCTCTAAGTACTTAACTGCCTTCTCGCTTTCTTCCATATCTCGTCCAACTTCAACAAATTGTTCCCCCGGCAACGCACCTTCACAGAAATTTTTTGTTTTACTTACCACAGAATATCTAAGCGAAACTGGATAATCTTCTCCGCAAGCCTCTTTTATTGCACGAACTATTTGAACAGGGAAACGATATCTATTTTCAAAACTTCCACCATATTCGTCAGTTCTGTTATTTGTATATTTTGTTGTAAACTGGTCTATTAAGTATCCTTCATGAACGGCGTGAATTTCAACTCCATCAACGCCTGCGTCTTTTAATAATTTTGAAGTTTTACCAAATGCGTCAACCATTTCTAAAATTTCTTCAACTTCCAACGCCCTGCATGTAATTTCCGGAGCCCAACGCAAAGGCAACTCACTTGGAGAAGCACAAATGTATGGCACATTAACTATAGGTTTTGCCACGGCTCCTACAAATTTGTTTTTCATCATTGGTATCATACTGTTAGGAATTGAAAAAGAACGTCCAAATCCCGCTGTAAGTTGCACAAAAAGTTTTGCCCCTGTTTTATGCAATTCGTCCATATAGGTCTTTAACTTTTCAAAAGGTTTTTTACTCTTGTAAAGCCATTGCCCGCCAATCATATTCCTAAGTGGTGTAATTCCCGTAATTAATAGTCCTACATTATTTTTTGCAAGATTCATAAAAAAGTCTGCCGCATCTTTATCAAAATGATGTGGCTCCATCCAGCCAAACAGCGATGTTCCACCCATTGGGCAAAGAACAACTCTGTTTTTAATTTCAAGATTTCTAATTCTCCACGGCGTAAACAGTGGTTCAAATTTTTTATCCATATACATTTCTCCCATTTGTTATTAACTTAACTTTAACAAAATAAACAACAAAAAGTCAAATAAAAATTATTCCTTTATCAAATATAAAAAGCACCTATATTGAAAATTTTCAATACAGGTGCTTACATTTATCTTAAAATACCAACCTTTCCATTTGCAACAACTAAAATTTGTTTATGGCTTGAACTAATTGAAATAACTTCAATATTAAACTCATTTAAATTTGCAAAAGTAGTCAATGGCGTGGTGAAATCATTAAATGCATAAAGCGCATAATTGAATAAACCTACTTGTTCTGAATTTGTCTTCACAACAGCAACCAGTTCGTTAACTACGCCTAACCCAACAATCGCCTTTTCACCAAGAATATTTGATGTAACAACATCTTCTAAATTCGTTTTCTTTTGGGACAACTTAACCTCAACGCCTTTCGCATCTACTTGATAGTATGTTATAGTTTTTGTTAATTCACTTGTGTTTTCTGTCTTTTTTGATGCTAACCAAACATCGTTAACAACGCCAAAACTTTCATCATATACAAATGCCGTCAACAGTTTTCCATTTAAATCTATCATAGCATATTTGTTAGTAATTGCGTCTTTTATAACAATAAACTTATCACAATGCGTTACATAATCGTAGTTTGCATTTGACGCAGTTAAATCTGTCAAAACCCTTCCGTCTGAATTGATAATTTGGAAAATTGACATTTCTTCATTTGCATTTTCTGCAACAAGTTTATTTTCTGACACCTTTATAAAATTATCGTAAGCATATTGCTCCTCGATTATTTTACCATTTTCATCAATAAAAGCATCAACCGACGAACCTAGCATCTTATTTTCAATTTTATTGATTCCAACAGAAGCAAAATTTTCTCCAATCGACATCTCTGAATCAATTAAGCATTTAACATTTGAAAGTTTTTTAGTTTTTCCAGTCTTTATATTCACCTTAATCGTTTCTAAATTCTTTTTGTTCCCATATTCTAAGAAGTCAAAATTTGTTGCATATGCATCAACTGGATATACATATTGCACAATTAAAGAGCTTCCAACTAACACAATTGAATGTAAATTAGCTACATCTACCTCGTATTCTGCAACCACTTTACCCTTTTTATTTACAACCATATACAAAGAATTCCCGTTGGCCAACTCTCTTACCATAAGAACATAATCAACCAACTTAGTTGAAAACATCCCTCCCCAAACATAGTCCGTTGGAGTAATTTCCTTTCCAATAGCATTATTAGTAGAATAATTAACTGTTTTCTTGCCATTCTTAGTTTTTATAACTTCAAAATTTTCAAAGCCATCTTTTTTAAATTTCCAAGCCTCATAAACAACTTTTTTTAACGCCTTTGTTCCAGCAAATTCAACTTCTTCTAGGTTTTCATAAACCACCTCTCCAGATTGACGAATAATTTTACAACGAAAATTCCCATCAACGTCATACTTAACCTTAAAAACATCTTCTTTTTCGCCAACAACAATTATGATTATTTCAACTACTCTTTCTAATTTGTAAATATATTTTGCATCAAACACGTTAAAAACGCCGTAATAGGTTAGACCCTCAACCTCTTTTGTAACAACAACATTTCCATTTTTAGTAAGCGTTTCATTTTTTATTGAGGCACCATCTAAAGCCACAGTTATGTCCGTATATCTTGAATAGGTAACATCTTTTGCTTCTGCCCTAGTCATGTAAACACCAACTTTTTCTTTCCCACAACCCGACAACGCTAGCGTTGCAGACAATACAAAAGCAATGATTGGTAAAAATATTTTTTTCATTTGCCCACCTCCTATTTTAATAAAATTTTATCACCACAAAATTAAAAGTCAAGATTATATAAAACATTTTATGCAAAAAACTTTTATATGTGAAAAAAGGCATCACAAATACAGTGATACCTTTTTTACTTTAATTATCTTTAAAAGATTTTGCCAATACTGGCTTCAATATTTCAATTGCAAAAAATGCAATTATATTTAAACCAAGCACTGCAAAAAATTGAAGCGGAGTTATTACAACAAGTCCAAACAATAGTCCTATCGGTGTAAAGAATACCCCAACTTGTACAAGCAATAAAACGAGTGTTGAAATATTTAAAATCTTATTGTCAAATAATCCCTTTTTAATACTTGACCCTTTCAGCTCTTTGCAATTGTAGGTAAACACAAACTCATTAAATACTACTGATAATAACGCCAAAGTTTGTGCTGTTGCAAGCCCAAACATATCTTTCGCAATAAAAAATATGCTAAGCGATGTCAATACTTCAATAATTGCAGAACCAATTATTGCACTAACCATAAAAGGCGTAAAAATTCGACGTTTTATTCCATTTGGCTTTTGTTTCATACTATTTTTGTTATCTTTTTCAAACGCTATTGCAATTGACGGAATAGTATCAGCTACAATATCAATATAAAGAATGTGTAACGGCGCAATAATATTTTGTCCAATTATCATACCAAACAATATTAAAAATATTTCAGCAAAATTACTTGAAAGATTATATAAAATAGTCTTTATTACATTATTATAAATACGCCTACCCTCTTCAACGGCAACTACAATTGTTGAAAAGCTGTCATCCATTAAGACAATGTCTGAAACATTTTTTGTAACATCGGTACCAGACTTTCCCATTCCAACACCGACGTGAGCAAGTTTAAGTGCTGGGGCGTCATTTACTCCATCTCCAGTCATTGCAACAACCTTTCCGCTTTCTTGAAACGCCCTAACAATTCTTACTTTATGATCGGGAGTAACTCTTGCAAACACTGCATACTTTTTAACAAAACTTCTAAGTTCATCATCAGTCAAACCATCTATTTCGTTACCCTCAACGCCGTCTGTTTCTTTTCTTGCAATTCCAACCTCGGTTGCAACCGCCATTGCAGTCGCAAGGCTGTCACCTGTAATCATAATAGGTCGCATTTTTGCTTCTTTACATTTTTTAACAGCTTCTTTTACACCATCTTTTGGAGGGTCTACCATTCCAGCAATACCAACAAATATTAATTCATTTTCATCGTCTTTTGAAAATTCGGTCTTTGACTTAGATACTTCTTTAAATGCAAAAGCCAAAACTTTATAAGCTTTTTTGCTCATAGCCTTTTCTTTTTGCATATATCTTGCAATCTCAAGTTTAGTTAACTTTACGACTTTCCCATTTTTGTAGTAATGCGTACACTTTGAAATTAAATCTCCAAGACTACCTTTTGTTAGCATTAAATGCTTCTCACCAAAACTATTGATTGTACTCATCATTTTTCTACTTGAGTCAAAAGGTATTTCAGCGATACGTACATTTTCTTTTCGCAAAGCATCTAAATCAATATGTAAATTATAAAGATATTTACTTAAAGCAATTTCAACAGGGTCACCTATAAACTCACCTGTGTTTTTAGTATCAACCTCCGTATCATTGCATAGTCCCAGAATCTTATTAAACATCAAGAGTTCACTATGGCTTTGCTTAATATTCAAGTAGTTTTTATCATTTGCATGAATTTCAACAAGCGTCATTATATTGGTTGTAATAGTACCTGTTTTATCCGTGCATATGACTTGCGTAGCACCCAATGTTTCAATAGCTGACATTTGTTTTACAATAGTCTTTCTTTTTGCCATCTGCTGAACACCAATTGTTAGCGTTGCAGTTATTGATACAGGTAAAACTTCTGGAACAGAAGCCAATACCATAGATATACACAGCATAATAATTGACATAGCATCAAGTTGCTTAATTAAGCCATAACACAAAGTTGTAGCTACCAAAACGCAAGCAATAACAGTAATAAATCCACTAACTTTTTTAACTTTAACTTGAAGCGGAGTCAACTCTTCTTCTTTTAGATCAAGTCTTCCAGCAATTTTACCTAATTCTGTATCCATACCCGTTCTAATTACAACGGCCTCAATTCTTCCATTGACAACACTAGTACCTGAAAAAACCATATTTAATTGGTCTTGGATTAAAAGATTTTCACCCGTTAATATTTCATCAACTTTTTCAACAGCAACACTTTCACCTGTTAAAACTGATTCATCAACCTTAGCAAAAGTAGATTTTATTATTCTTGCGTCTGCTGGAACTTTATCTCCTGCTTCTAAAAGAATTATATCACCAACCACTAATTTTTCACTATCAATTTCCTCTATCGCACCATTACGCCTGACTTTTGTTTTTGACTCTGTCATATCTCTCAGCGATTCTATTGCATTTTCACTTTTTAATTCTTGTACAAAACCCATAAATGCATTTACAAGAATACAACCAAAAATAACAATAGATTCAATCACACTTTCATTATTAATTAAAGAATAGACAAGCGAAACAAACCCTACTAAAATCAACAATAAAATCATCATATTGTTAAATTGACTTAAGAATATTTTGATTGGATTTTTTCTATTTTTCTCTTTTAAAACATTTTCACCGTTAGCAATCAAGCGCTCTTCTGATTCTTTGGCAGACAAACCAAACTCTGATGTTTGCAAATCTTGAAAAATAGATTCAATATCCTTTTTATAAAACTTTTTCATAAATTATTCTCCTACATAATATATTAACATTTTCGCCTAAAAAAAGTCAAAGATAAAAAAACACTTAAATCATTAAAATTTTTAAATAAATTAAATTTTATATAAATTTCAAAGGCATTCTCTTGACAAAAAGTGTAAAATAGTATATTATATATGTCGTTAATAAACAAATGCGTCCGTAGCTCAGTTGGATAGAGCGTTCGGCTACGAACCGAAAGGTCGGGGGTTCGACTCCCTCCGGTCGCACCAAATAAAAAATCGCCCAATTATTTGGACGATTTTTTTGTGTTTACTTTAATTTTTTGTATTAAATTTAACAACCATATTGACAATACACACTTTTTGTGTTAATATCAATTTACTAAATAATTGTTTAATTTATCGGGGGATAAAATTATGGATAAAAAGACTGAAAAGGGAGACCTTGGCAAGGTTCTTTCTTGTGTAAGGCTAGCACTTTGCAACGAATCTATTGCCGATATGGCAGAAACTCTTGGCATTTCGCCAACTTATTTAAACTCTATCGAGTGCAACATCAGACCGTGTACTTTTAAAATTTTGGAATCTATATTTGTTAATTACGTAGAACTAAAAGAAATAAAAGATTTAAATATGGATATTTTTTCACCACAAAATGTATTTAATTGCGCTTGGAATTGTGGGCTTTACTCAACTCTTGGAATACCGTTGTCTGCTTCGCAAGTTTTTAAAGTTTTACAATCAAGAGTTAAAAAGCAAAAATCTTCAACTGAAATCAATAAATCTACTTGGCTTCAAAAAGTTTACTCAAACCCAGAAAATTATATGTCTGTGCCTGCCAAGTATTTTATAGACGAACAATTTGTTGAGGATATTCAACAAGCTGTTAGATTTGCTCTTTTACAAAATATTAACAACGCAACGGAATCAACCCAAAACTTTGAATTAAAGGTATCTGAAATTTTTAATAATATTACAAAAAAGACTACAAAGTCCATAATTAAATGTGGTCAAACGCTAGAAAATATGAAAAAATTTGCAAAAGACTTATCGTCTGTAAAAATTAAAAAAGTTAACTTAAACATCGTTTAATTTAACAGAAAGGAGCTTTTATGACAAACGAAGAATTATCAAAACTAATTGAAGAACACTATAAAAAATTAAAAGACAAAACTAAAGACAATTATAAAAAAATTAATAAAGTTTAATAAAAAGGAAAACGATTGCAAAAATAATTGCAATCGTTTTTGTTTTAGTTAGTTAATCTTTCTCTCATACGCTTTTTATATGCCTCTACTCCTGGCTGATTAAATGGATTAACTCCCAACATATATGCAGAAACAGCACACGCCGTTTCAAAGAAGAAGACAAGTTCGCCAAACGTTTCATCATTTAGCACATCAATTTTAATCTGAACAACTGGAACTTTTCCATAAAAATGAGCATCAACAACTCCGTCCATTGCCGATTTATTTATTTCACTTAAAAGTTTGCCTTCTAAATAACCAATCGGAGATTCAGGTGTTATATTTTCAAGCCTTAAATCTTCTTCTGGCGATTTAACTTCCAACATTGTTTCAAACATTATTGGACTACCCTCTTGCACAAATTGTCCAAGTGAATGCAAATCAGTAGAATATCTTGCAGTTGAAACAAATAACCCTTTGCCATCTTTACCTTCACTTTCTGCAAACAATTGCTGATGCCACATCATAAGCCCTAACATTCTATCATCAAAAGTTGTAGTTAACTCCACTTGCTTTTTAGATTTTTTGTGCAAAATATATCTTGCAACAGCATATTTATATGCAGGATTTGACTCGGTATCAAATTCAAAACAATAATCATAGGCTTCTTTTGCACCAATCATTACCTTTTCAATATTAATACCAGCAACACTCATAGGAAGAAGTCCAACAGGCGTTAACACGCTGTATCTTCCGCCAACATTTCGTGGCAGAACTAAGCTTTGATAACCTTCCTTGGAGCAAAGCTCTCTTAAATAACCCTTTTCGTAATCAGTTGTAACTACTATACGGCTTTTATACTCATCTCTCTTTTTATATCGCTTTTTCATATATGCTTCAATCAATTCAAAAGCAATTAGTGTTTCAGTTGTTGTTCCACTTTTTGAAATTACATTCACACAGATCTCTTTTTGCTTCATTTCTTCAAGTGTTTTTATTAATTCATACGCATTATAATCTAAACCAAGAAATTTAACCTCTGTTTTTGTATGCCTTTTTAACATCTTTATGGCAGAGTATGCACCAAGATATGAACCTCCAATTCCAACAACAATTAAGCAATCACATTTATCCTGAATATCTTTTGCTATTTTTTTAATATTTGAGATATCAGTTTTCGATGTCGTCGTTGGTAAATCTACCCAGCCTGTTCCAATACTTCTGTCAAGTGCACGAAGATTATCGTGTGCTTTTCTTACAAGCTTTAAAATTGGTTTTGCTGTTAAATCCTTAGTTTTTAATCTTGTTTTTGAAATATCAATATCAATCATAAATTAACCTCCGTGTTTTAGTAATATTTTACCACATTTTAAAGCAATTAGCCAAGTGCAAAATTAATTTAAATTGATAATTTTAACAAAAAAATAAAAAACACCCAAGATTTTACCATCTTGGGTGAAAGTTAATTAGTTTTTACAAATATAATACGCCAACAATTAATACTTGTGCACCATAATATAATATATGATTCAAAGCAACAAAAAGTTTATTATCTTCTTTGTTTCCGTCTCCAAAAAATTGCATTGATAATACCAAATCACTAAGTAAAAAACTTACAAGTCCAAGCATCATATAAATTGATAAATTATGGTTAATATATGACATTATTGCTAACATCATTGTAAATGTTAGTTGTATGCAATATAGAAATGATTGCCATTTACACTTTCCAAAATCCAACTTCATTGGCTTTGCTAACACAAAGAATAATATTACCGAAAAAGCAATAGCAACTCCTATTGACACCAATGCGTCAGTAAATATATTAACTCTTCCTACCATTTTCAAAATAGCAATAATGTACATTATATGCCCTAACGCAAAACAAGCCATTCCTGCATTAAAATATGAAAGTTTTTCTTCTGTGTACATTTTTCTTAGTTCAATAAATATATCTCCAAGCATTCCACATATTAAACCTATTAAAATATACATACTATAATAGTAATAACCTGCACCAAACGCCAAAACTGCACCTACTACAAAACCAAGCGAAGCCATGGTCTTTGCAAAAATTGCACCTTTGCCATTTTGTAAAAACCTACACGAAATAAAACAGGCAACCAAAAATACCATCATAACACAAAAAACAGCATATGTCATATCTTTCACCTCATACTAATTATTGGATTTAATTAGAAGAAAAATTCCCAAAAATTTAAAAATAATTTTTTGGGAATTTTAATTTAGATTACTTAGCCAATTCTTCTTTAAAGTTCTTTCCAAACTTCAATGATGGAGAAACAGTAGCAGGAACCTCAACCTTTTCTTTTGTTCTTGGGTTGATTGCTGTACGAGCTTCTCTCTTCTTAGTACTGAATGTACCAAATCCTACCAAAGAAACCTTTTCTCCTGACGCAAGAGTCTCTTTCAATACATCAACGAAAGCCTCATAAAGAATTCCTGTGTCCTTGATTGTCATACCAGCCTTGTCTGCAACGGCTCTTAGCATTTCTTGTTTGTTCATTAATTTTTCCTCCTTGATAGTTAAAGATTTCCTTAACTATATTTAGTGTATCACACTAAATCCGCTAAAAGCAAGCAATTTAAAGGGTTTTTTATTATTTTTTTATAATGATAAAATCTACTTACTATATTTAATTATAGCTAATTATTATAACAAGTATATTTTCTCTTTCATTCTTAAATTCATTCTTAAAATTTACAAATTGACACATATGTAATAAAAATTAGTTTTAAACATAAATTTCAAAATTGTTAAAAATCCACAGTAAGTTATGGCATTTTACAATTTTTGCCACAAAAAAATAGACGGCGTTTATTTTTAAAACGTCGTCTATTAAAACTTAATTAACATATAAGCAAATTAAATTTCCTCTGGTGCAATTGGCATACTATCGTCAATATCGTCACCCGATACATCCTCAGCATATCCATCAGCCACTGCAACGCAAACAACTTTATTTTCTGGAGTAAGTTTCATTATTCTTACACCAACCGTTCCACGTCCAATAACATTAATATATTTTGCACGAGTTCTTATAATTACACCGTTTGAAGCAATAAGCATAATGTCTTCATCTTCTGAAACTTGTTTCATATTAACAAGTTTTCCAGTTTTTTCGTTAAACACACCAGCCTTAACTCCCTTACCTCCACGAATTTGAAGCCTATAATCTTCTGGGTCAGTACGCTTACCAAATCCATTTTCAGTAACAGTTAATATTGTATGATTTGGCTTAACTGCAATCATATCAACAATATAATCTTCGCCTTCAAGTTGAATACACTTAACTCCTCTTGTATCACGAGAAAGAGTTCTGATTTCTTCTTCGCTAAACTTAATACATTTACCCTCACGAGAAGCAAGTAAAATCTCATCACGTCCTGAGGTTATTTGTACAGAAATCAATTCATCACCTTCATCAAGATTAATTGCAATCTTTCCAACTTTTCTTATTTTTCTGTATTCATCAAGACTTGTCTTTTTAACAATACCCTTTCTTGTTGCCTGTATTAAATTACCTTCCATATCATCAGTTACTGGGATAATGGCTGTTACTTTTTCATCCTCTGTTAAATTTAATAGGTTTATAATAGCTCTGCCCTTTGCAACTTTTTGACCTTCTGGAATCTCATAACCCTTTATTGAATAAACTTTACCCTTATTTGTAAAGAACATAATGTCATTATGAGTATTTGTAATAAACATATTTTCAACAAAGTCTTCTTCTTTTGGCTTATGAGCAATCATACCCTTTCCGCCACGCTTTTGAGCTTTGTATTCACTTACTGGAACACGCTTTATGTAACCATAGTGAGTCATAGAAACAACAACATCATCTTTTTCAATTAAATCTGCAATATCTATTTCACTGTAATCAGTAACAATTTCAGATTTTCTTTCATCGCCGTAGCGTTCTCTTATGTCAATAATTTCAGTTTTAACTATATCACAAACTTTTTCATCTGAAGCCAATATAGATTTTAATTCCGCAATAGTTTTTTCAAGTTCTGATAATTCGTTTTTCAATTTTTCAACTTCTAAAGAAGTCAATCTTTGTAAACGCATATCCAAAATAGCACCACTTTGCTTTTCTGACAAATGGAAACTTGCCTGCAATCTGTCAGATGCTTCATACCTATCAGCCGATGACTTTATAATTTTAATAACTTCATCAATATTCGCTAATGCAACAACCAAACCTTGAACAATGTGCTCACGTTCTTCAGCTCTGTTTAAATCATATTTTGTTCTTCTTACAACAACTTCTTTTTGATGCTCTATATAATGATATAATATTTCTTTTAGATTTAAAACTTTTGGTTCATTATTGACAAGAGCCAAGAAAATAATACCATAAGATGATTGAAGAGCTGTGTGTTTATACAACATATTTAATACTACATTTGGCTGAACATCACGTCTTACTTCAATTACAATTCTCATTCCCTTTCGGTCTGATTCTTCTTTAATATCAGTAATGCCTTCGATTTTTTTATTTTTAACAAGGTTTGCAATATTCATTATTAACTCCGCCTTGTTAACTTGATAAGGTATCTCTGTTACAATAATACGGCTTTTGCCATTTGGTTCTTCTTCGATTTCTGTTTTTGCACGAACAACAATTCCGCCACGACCAGTCTTGTATGCTTGACGAATTGCCACCCTACCCATAATCAATCCACCAGTTGGATAGTCTGGTGCAGGTATGTAATTCATCAACTCATCCACAGTTATCTCTGGATTTTCAATCTGTGCAACAATTGCATTACAAACTTCTGTTAAGTTATGAGGAGGAATATTGGTTGCCATACCAACAGCTATACCATCTGATCCATTTACTAAAATATTAGGAAATCTTGATGGCAATACGCAAGGTTGTTGAAGTGTTTCATCAAAGTTTGGATAAAAATCAACTGTATTTTTATCTATTTCTCGAAGCATTTCACCAGCAATTTTTGTAAGCCTTGCTTCAGTATAACGCTGAGCCGCAGGAGAGTCTCCATCAACCGACCCAAAGTTTCCTTGACCATCAACAAGAGTATATCTTATTGAAAAGTTTTGAGCAAGACGAACTAAGGCTGAATAAACAGCACTGTCACCATGTGGGTGATATTTACCAAGAACGTCACCGACGATTCTTGCAGATTTTCTGTGTGGTTTATCATTAAACAACCCTAATTCACTCATAGAATAAAGAATTCTTCTGTGAACTGGCTTCAATCCATCTCTTACATCTGGAATAGCTCTTGTTACGTTAACCGCCATAGCATATGCTATAAACGATTTTTTCATTTCATCATTAATTTCTACATCAATATACCTAGTATTATCTACTATCTTTTCGTGCTCTGCACTATAATCTTTCTTTTTTGCCATATCTCATCTCCTACACATCAAGGTCGGTTACGAGTCTTGCATTTTGCTCAATAAATTCACGACGTAATTCTGGACTCTCTCCCATTAGCATTGTGAAAATTTGGTCAGCCTCGTAAGCATCTCTCATATTTATTCTTATTAATGTACGATTTTCAGGACTCATAGTTGTTTGCCATAATTGTTCGTCTGACATTTCCCCAAGACCTTTATATCTTTGAACTTCTGTTCCCTTTCTTCCAATTTCTTCAAGTTTTTGGTTAAGTTCTTCATCACTATAACAATAATACTCTTGTTTGTTTTTTGAGATTTTGTAAAGAGGTGGCATAGCCGCATATACATGTCCTTCTTCTAAAAGTGGACGCATATACCTGTAAAAGAATGTTAAAAGCAATATTCTTATATGGCTTCCATCGACATCGGCATCGGTCATACAAATAATTTTATCATATTTAATTTTTGTTACATCAAAATCGTTACCAACACCAGCACCAATTGCTGTTATCATTGATTTTATTTCATTATTTTCTAATACTTTATTGATACGTGATTTTTCTACGTTTAAAATTTTACCACGTAATGGCAAAATCGCTTGAAATCTTCTATCTCTTCCTTGCTTAGCTGTTCCACCCGCGCTATCACCCTCGACTATGTACATTTCACATAGCTTTGGATCCCTTTCAGAACAATCAGCAAGTTTACCTGGGAGTGCATTTGTTTCCAAAACGCCCTTTCTTCTAGTAAGTTCTCTGGCATTTCTTGCAGCTTCTCTGGCTCTTTGACTTGTAATTGACTTTAAAATCAATTCCTTAGCTTCTTTTGGATGTTCTTCCATAAAGTCGCCAAAACCTTCTGCCATTGCTTTTTCAACAGCACCTCTTATTTCACTGTTGCCAAGTTTTGTTTTTGTTTGTCCTTCGAATTGTGGATTTGATAACTTAACTGAAATTACAGCGGTTAATCCTTCACGAACGTCATCACCACTTAGTTTTTCAGATTGCTTTATCATATTAAACTTAGTTGCATATTCATTTACGATTTTTGTAATGGCATTCCTGAAACCAACTACATGAGTTCCACCTTCTTCGGTGTTAATATTATTTGCATATGCATATAAATTTTCACTATAACTATCATTATATTGAAATGCAATCTCAATTTCGCCTTCTTTTAATTCTTTATCAATATATACAGGCTCTGCAAATATATTTTCTTTATTCTTATTAAGATTTTTAACGAATTCTAAAATTCCGCCTTCATAATGCATAACCTCTTGTTTATCTGATCTATGGTCAATTGCAGTAATTGTTATTCCTTTATTTAAGAATGCTAATTCACGAAGTCTGGTTTTGATTGTGTCAAAATTAAATTCAGTAGTTTCAAAAATTTCACTATCTGGCATAAATGTAACTTTTGTACCAGTTTTATCAGCATCACCAACAACTGCTAATGCACGTTGTGGAATACCTCTGTTATAAGTTTGTTTAAAATGCTTACCATTTTGCCAAACTTCAACGTCCAACCATTCTGACAAAGCGTTTACACAAGAAACACCAACGCCGTGAAGTCCGCCCGAAATTTTATAGCCTCCATCTCCAAACTTTCCGCCAGCGTGCAATTTAGTTAAAACTACTTCAACCGCACTTTTTCCTTCTTTCTTTATAATACCTGTTGGAATACCTCTTCCATTATCAAGAACCGAACACGAACCATCTTTGTTGATTTCGATTACTATACTGTCACAATAACCTGCCAACGCTTCGTCAATACTGTTGTCAACAACTTCTTGAACAAGATGATGTAATCCCCTTTCATCAGTCGACCCGATATACATACCCGGACGCTTTCTTACCGGCTCTAAACCCTCAAGGACCTGTATGTCCTTCTCGGTATAATCGCCACCGCTTTTTTGTGCCATTTTTACCTCTCCTGTATTTCAAAATTTTACAAGCATATTATAGCATAACTTAATAAAAAAGAAAAGCATTTTTAAAAAGTTTTTTAAATTAGCCCCAAATTTGCGGTTTTTTGACAAGTATATACTGACTCGAAAAATCTATCGCATTAAAAAACACCCAATATAATGGGTGTTATGATTAAATTTCCATTTTTAGTTTTCAATTGAAATTTTTGAATTTTTTATTCTAATTTTTGAGTGATTTAGCCCCCCTAAATTTTTAGAATTTGTGCTTGTTATAAATACCTGTTTTGTTGATAAATATTCCAATAATAGTCGTTGTCTTGACAAGTCAAGTTCACTAAATACATCATCTAAAATTAAGGTTGGTTCTTCACTTTCATCTTTAATTGTTTCCATTTCTGCAAGTTTCAAAGCAAGCACAACCGAGCGTTGTTGACCTTGTGAAGCATACGGTTTTACCTCTAAATTATTAATGTAAAATTTCAGGTCATCTCTATGAACACCAACAGAAGTATACCCTAGTTCAATATCTTTTGATCTTTGTGCCTTTAATTCATTCAAAAAATATTCGGTTTTTTCTTCCCTGCTTTCGCCATTAAGTCCTATGTATTCTATTGTAAGAAATTCATTCCCTGCTGACAATTTTTGCATTACATTTTTTGCATTATCAGAAATTTTTTTTACAAAATTTGCTCTTGCTTTTGAAATTTGACTTCCTACCAACGCCAACTGTTCATCCCAAACATCTAATTCTATATGTAAGTTTTTAGAATTTTTTCCAAATTTCAATAGTTTATTTCTATTTTGTAAAATTTTATCGTATCTATCTATTAAATCTGAATAAACCTTGCTTACTTGACAGATGTCAATATCTAAAAACTCACGCCTTACATCAGGTGCACCTTTTACCAATTTTAATTCATCTGGCGAAAATACCACCGAATAAAAGTGGCTGTACATATCTTTTTTTTGCGATATTTTGTTTTCATTTACAAAAAAAGCATTTTCTCCTTCTCTATTAATTCTAAACCTAATTTTTTTCTTACCAAAATTTTCAGAAATTACATCGGCTTCAATTTCTGCAAATTCTTTATTTTCATTAATGCAATCAACAAGTTTTGAATTTCTAAAAGATTTTAACGTTGAAATTATGTATATTGGTTCAACCAAGTTTGTTTTACCTTGCGCATTTTTACCAACTACATAATTAATGTTTTCATTAAAGGAAACTTCGGCAAATTCATAACTTCTAAAATTTGTTAATTTTAATTTATCTATTTTCATTTCGCACCGCTTTATATTCAATTTATATTATATATTTTACTAAAAAAAATATATATAATCAATTATTTATTTTAAATTATTTATATATTAATTATAATTTAATACTTGCAAAATAATATATTTTTAGTTATAATTAATATATAAATATACTGAAGGATAGACTGCAAATAAAATGGCAAAAAAGAAAATTGATAAAATTGAAACAATAGATCACGTACAACTTTGGGAAGACGCAAAAGTCATTATTGCTAACAAAATAAAGACTGCGTTTACTTTTGACGTATGGATAAAACCACTTGTTCCGCTTGCAGTTAGTGAAAACAAACTTATTCTTCAATCAAAAACATTAGGTGCAAGGGGCGTAGTAGATAAAAACTATGTTGAAATTGTTAAAGACTCTTTAAATGAAGTGTCAAAAGAAATTGATGGATTTGAAATTGTTGTTGAAGGCGAAGAAAAATACGAAAAAACCTTAAAAGATATTGAAAAACGTGAAAAAAAATCTGAAAACGCAAAGAAAAAAGTTGAAAAGCCAAATTCTTACGCATTTAATCCCAAATTTACATTTGATAATTATGTCGTTGGACCAACTAATGAGTTTACAGTAGCGGCAGCAAAAGCTGTTTCTGAAAAACCTGGAACCAATTACAATCCTTTATTTGTTTATGGCGGTGTCGGACTTGGAAAAACTCACATTTTACATGCAATCGGCAATCAAATTACAGAAAATAAACCAGAATTAACAGTCGTATATGTTACTTGTGAAGAATTTACTAATGAATTTATCGAAACTGTTGGAAAAAATGAACTAAGTTTAAATTCTGGTTTTAGAAATAAATATCGTAATGCTGATGTACTAATTGTAGATGATGTACAGTCAATTATTGGAAAACCTCGTGTTCAAGAAGAGTTTTTCCATACTTTTAATGCGCTGACTTCACAAAATAAGCAAATTGTACTATCAAGTGACAGACCTCCAAAGGAAATAACCCCTCTTGAAGATAGATTAAGATCAAGATTTGAATGGGGCCTTATAACTGATATTGGTGTTCCTGAAATTGAGACAAGAATTGCAATTTTAAAGAAAAAAGTCATTTTGGACAGACACATTGTTGATGATGATGTATTAGAATACATTGCTCAAGCTATGACAACTAATGTTAGAGAACTTGAAGGATACCTTTCAAGATGCGTTTTCTATGCAGGACTTCTTAAAAAACCAAAAGTTACACTTGAAGTTGCAAAAGATGCATTGAAAAATTATGTTACAATAACGCAAACTACCTATGATAGCGAAAAAATCATTGAAAAAGTTTGTAAATATTTTGAAATTACAAAAAATCAGATTCTCGGTAAAGACCGCAAAAAAGAAATATCTTATGCAAGGCAAATTGCTATGTACCTACTTGACGAAATGATGCAAATGCCGTATACTTCGATTGGGAAAATCTTTAATAAAGACCATGCAACGGTAATTTATTGCAAAAATAAAGTTATTAAACAACTTGAAAGCGATAAATTATTACAAGTACAAGTAAAAGATATTAAGGGACTTCTTGAATCTAAGTAATATTTATAGGGCGAGTAAATAAAACTCTCTTGCTTTTTATTTTTCGACAATTTTAAACAGGGTTTTTAACACATTGTTAAAAATTCACTTAAATTTTCCACAGAGTTTTTAGATGCGGAAAATGTTTAAAATAAAGGGTTTGAGCAAGTTTTTAACTTTTCAACACTCCCTACTATTACTATTACTAACTAACAAAAATAAAAATTAAATATATTGTATAAGGAGACAAAAAAATGAAACTGATTTGTGATGGTTTTGAATTATCTGAAGCAGTTAATACTGTTTTGAAAGCAACTGCTATCAGATCAACAAATCCAATTCTTGAAGGAATTAAACTTAAAGCTGAAAATGATGTATTAACTTTACAAGCAACTGACTTAGAGCTAAGCATAGAGAAAAAAATAGTTGCAGATGTTAAAATTGAAGGTGAAACAGTTGTTGCCGGAAGATTCTTTGCTGAATTGATTAAAAAATTAAATAACGAGAAAATTGAAATATCAAAAAGTGATGATAATACTATTAAATTTAAATATACAGACTCAGAAGGCTTTTTACAAACAATGCCTGTAAGTGAGTTCCCTGCTATTAAATTAATAGAAGACGCAGAAACTATTAAAATCAAAAAATCTGACTTTAAAGAAATTGTTAACAAAACTTCATTTTCTGCAGCATTTGATGATGCAAGACCAGTACTAAAAGGTATTTTAAATGAAATCAATGACGGAAAGGTAAATGCTGTTGCACTTGACGGTTACAGAATGGCCGTTTGCTCAAAACCAATTGACTCGAAAGCGAATTTCAGTTTTATTGTTCCAGCAAGAAGTTTAACAGAAATAAATAAAATTATTGATGATAGTGATGATGAACTAGAAATTTTAATTCAAAAGAACTTTATGCAAATAAGTATCGATGAAGTTAAAATTATAACAAGATTAATTGATGGCGATTTTATTAATTATAAACAAGTTATTCCAAGTCAAGCTACTACAGTAGTTACAGTTGCTAAAAGATTTTTAGAAGAAGCTATTGAAAGAGCAAGTTTACTTGCAAGACTAAACAAGAACAATTTAGTGACACTTGATGTAAACGAAGATATTATGAGTATATCAAGTACATCTGATTTAGGTAACATTAGAGAAAAAATTTCAGTAAACACAAAAGGTAAAGAATTAGTTATCGCATTTAATGCAAGATATTTCAGTGAAGCATTAAAAAATATCACAGATGAACACATTAATATTAACTTTGTTAGTCCAAAAGACCCTTGCACAATAACTTCAAGTGATGGCGGAGATTATTTATTCTTAATTTTACCAGTTAGGATTGTAAATTAATAAAACATTTATAACGAATCACAAATTTGTGGTTCGTTTTTTTATATTTTAAATCAATTTAAACAAAATAATAAAAATTTTATTTATATAAATTTAATTTTATAATTATTAAAATTCTGTCTGAGAACGTCTGAGGGGCCCGAAAATTAAAAAATTGGTAAAAAGTGTTGAAAAGTTGAAAGATTGTTGAAAAGTGTGTTGAAAAGTAATTTTGAAAAATTTGTCAAGCGAAAAAAATAAAATTTTTAAAATTCGACAAAATTTGTGCAATGTGCAACATTTTTAAAAAGTTTAAAAAATGTACTTTACATTTTGCGTTGATTGTTTATACTAAAATTACAAAAATTCATAAGGATTGATTTTTGAATTTTTGCTGTAAAGTTGGTTTTTAACAGTTTTTTCTTGGACTGTTAAAAGTTTTTGATACGTTTAAAATATACAAATAATATGCGTATAATAATTAGAGGGATAAAATGAAAACCACAGAAACAAATTTTAAGGAGAAAAGAAAGATTGATTTATCTGAAATTGTACTATTTACAATTTTAGGCCTTTTATTTGCCTTAATGATTGTTATGATAGTTATGAGTTTTGTTGCTGTTGGTAGTCAGACAAAGAATATTTTTTCCGAGAGCTTAATTAAAAATTATATTTATATAATATTAACAACTTCGATTTTGGTTTTAACTGATATTGCTATTCAAAAGGGCAGATTGTTTGCTAATTCTTGGTTATTCGCTGTTATATATTTTACGATATTTTTGGTTTTAAATGTCTTAAACGTATTTGATTTGTATAAAGTTTTTGCTGTGAATTTAATTGCTAATATAATACTTGGTGCTTTTTATACTTTGCTTGGAGTGTCAATTTATTATAATTATTTAAAAAACGAGAACAACAAGGTAAAAGCAAAAGCAATTATGGTAGTGCTGTTTGCCTTTGTTTTTACAATTGCTTGTGCATTTTTTATTGAACTATTGAAATGGATAGTGGCATTAATTTTTAATTTAGAAGCAATATCTTTTGGTAAGATTGCTTTAAATGTAATCTATGGGATTATTGGTTCGGTTATATTAAATTTAGCATTTTACTTGTCCTTACTTGGCAAAAAAAAGGTTGTAAATGCTTGTTTAATTGATGTTTATAAAGGCGAATAATTTGTTATTTGTCTTGAGTTAATTGTGGGATTTGAAGGGTTTTTAACAAGTTTTTTAAAATTTGTTAAAAACTCTTTTTTATTTTAATTATTATAAATTACGGTCAAACAATTGTTATGTTTTAATAGCATTTTTAAACTTTTAAAATATTTTTGAAATTGCTAGATTTCCATTATAAATAAATGTTTTCAGTTATGTTGAGATTTAACAGATATGGCATTAAAAATTGCTATTTATATTTTTTGTGTTAATATGTGTGTGTTGCAATTTTCAATAAGGTTTTTATATTTCACCTAGGGAAATTAAAAAGACTTAATTGATTTTGCATATTAAAAATTTTAGCATTAAAAAGTAAAATGCTAAAAATAAAAAAGAAGTATCCCAAATAAAAGGACGCTTCTTTTTTATAAAAATTATTTACATAGTCATTTCATCATCGTTGTTGTTGACACGAGATGGTTCTTGTTTTGCGTGTTGAGGTTGATTAATGGTTTTTTCAGTTGTTAATTCGCTTGCACTTGTTTTGTATGCTTTTAATAACTCTTCATCGCTTGAACAAAATCTTAATGGATTTTTTGGTTTTAAACTTTCTAAGTACTCTTTCCTTAATTTAGCAACATTATTTCTTGATTTGTAGTAAGTTCTGAGAAACAAAAATAACAAAGTTGAGCTACCAATAAATGACAGTATAATTGGTATTAAGAGTGTAGTAAATGCTATATTTGTTAGTTCAAGTAGAATTAACTCAATTATTAATGTTGACCATAAAAACGCTAGAAACCCAGAAAACACTTTGGCATTTTTAAACATTTTTGCAACTTCCCTGTTAAATAGTAACTTAATTATATTATGTTTATGATGACTTGTCAAGAAAAGGACGATATGTTTTGTATGTAAAAATTAAGAATGGTTTTTAACAATTTTTTATTAATAATTAAAGATTAAGAATTTTATGGAGAAAATTATGGAGAAAAATTTTATGGAATTACAAATGGTAAAGGGTGAAAAAATTTTTAATTTAACAACAAATATGTTTAGTTTAATTAATAGTTTAAGTAACAAGAAGGAAGATAAATGGGAATTATTGTGTTTCGCTTATGAATTTATTACAAATGGAAAGTTGATTGATGTTGGTGAAATAAATGACAAGGCTGTTGATGTTTTGTATCCTGTTTGCAGATCTATAAGGATTTCAAACTAAATAATTTATAGTTGTTTTCTGCGAATAAAGAATATTTTAATTTAGATGGGCATAGCGTTTATTAAGTCTTTAATACATTTTGTAGATCAAGCTTTATCGACAAAATAAGTGTATTTTTCTACAAGATATTGTTATCGAAAAATTTTTCAAAATTTTATAATTGAGGGGTATTCATTAATTATGAAGTTCTTATGTCTTAATTCTAAACCTTTTAAAATTATTTTTTCACTTGCTCTTATTGCAATAATCGCATCAACTGCTGTTTATAAGTCGTCGTCGGCTAGCGTGTATAATGGCTATGCCGACAGAAATCTTCCTATTTATGGCGTGCTGACTGAAAAAAAGGAAATTGCAATAACTTTTGATGCTGCTTATGGTTGTGAAGAAACGCTAAAGATTATAGATATATTAAAACAGAAAAATGTAACGGCTACTTTTTTCTTGGTCGGTTTTTGGGTTGAAAAGTATCCTGAGCTTGTTAAAACTTTAGATGAGAGTGGAATTGAAATTGGTACACATTCAAATACTCACCCATATATGTCAAAATTAACTTCATCGCAAATGCAAGCAGAACTTTCTACATCTATCGATTTAATTAAAAATATTACTGGTAAAGAGGTAACTTTGTTTAGGCCGCCTTATGGTGATTATAATGATAGTTTGGTAAATGTTGCTGAAAGCCTTAATTTAAAAACAATTCAATGGAGTGTAGATTCGCTTGATTGGAAGGGGTTAACAACTTCTCAAATGATGGCGAGAATTACGCCAAGTGTTGAAAATGGAAGTATTATTTTGTTTCACAATAATTCTGATCATATTGTAGAAGCTTTACCGGTAATAATTGATACATTAGTTGAACAAGGATACAACCTTGTACACGTTTCTGATTTAATATATCAAGACAATTACACTATTAATAACAATGGAATACAAATCAAAAATTTATAAAAATACAAGGAGGAATACTATGAATAGTATTTATGAAAAAAACAATGTTGCGCATATTTCTGGAAAGGTGGCAGAACAACCAACTTTTTCGCATTTAATTTTGGGAGAAGGATTCTATAATTTGAAATTAGAGGTTCCTCGTTTAAGTTTGGAGTCGGATACAATTCCAGTGACAATTTCTGAACGATTAATTGATAATGTTCAAGTTGGAGATGAGTTGTCTATCGATGGAGAATTTAGAAGTTATAACAAATTTAGTGATGGTAAATCTAGACTAATTTTAACGCTTTTCGCTAAGGAATTAACAGATTTAGATGTTGATAAAAATACTAATGTTATATCGCTTACAGGTTATGTGTGTAAAGAACCGATTTACCGAACTACACCGTTTGGCAGAGAAATTTGTGATTGTTTAATTGCGGTCAATCGTGCCTATAACAAGAGTGATTATATCCCTTGTATAGCTTGGGGTAGAAATGCAAGGTTTATAAATAGTCTTGAAGTTGGGACAAAAATAAGCTTAATTGGCAGAATACAGAGTAGAAAATATCAAAAACGATTAGATGATGCAACTGTTGAAGATAGAGTCGCTTATGAGATTTCAATAGCTTCTGTATCTCTCAGCGATGATGAAGTTTCTTGTTATGATGTGAATTAAAAGTGTTAAAGCCGAAGTAAATTTTACTTCGGCTTTTTCATTTGTTAAACTACTTAAAATTGTTGCAAATTAACAAACAATTGACTATAATTTAGGTTGATTAATATTGAGGTATTGTTATGGATTTGAAAGGTGTATTAATGTTGTCTGATTCGTTTTATCCAGTTTGGGGTGGACGTGAAATGGTTATACACAGACTTATGGAAAACTTGGATAAAAGAATTAACATATTGCTTGGTGCTCCCAAATTTACAAAAAAAGAAGTTTTTGACGATGGAACGTTAACATATAGAGTTGTTAGATGTGATGCTTTAAGTATTACTAAGAATGAGGTTTTGGCAAAGCCTGACAAAGCGTTTAAAAAGCAAATTGAAGATGAAATAAAAAGTGGTAAAATTCAAGTTATACACGTGCAAACCAAATATTCATTAATGAAGTATGCCTTTAAATTAAGAAGAAAATACGGGTTGCCTATTGTTGCCAGTGTGCACACACATTATCCATCGGTCTATAAGAGAACGTTAAAATTTTACCCTATTTATAATTTTGCAGAAAATCGTGTTATAAGACTGTTAAATAAAGTTGATTGTATTGTTAGTGTGTCAGAATTCATGAAGAAAGAACTTATCAAAATGGGGGTAAAAAATGAAATTGAAGTTATTTCTAATGGAAATAATTATGCAGGATTAACTGTGTCAGATGAAGATATAAAAAAAGTTAATAATCTTTATGGCTGGGCACCAGATGAAAAGGTTTTGTTATGTATTGCAAGGGTATGTGCAGTAAAGGGAATTGATATAATTTTGGAAGCAATATCAAAAGTGAAATCGCCTGTAAAAATGGTGTTTGTTGGCTGTGGAGAGATTGATTCGTACACCAACTTAGCAAAGTCTTTAAATGTGGCAGAAAAGTGCCAATTTTTAGGTCAAATTAATGACCATAGTATACTTAAAGCAATATGTGCAAGGTCGTTGATTCATGTATTCCCTTCTGTTACGGACACTTTTGGATTAACAATTTATGAGTGTGGGGCTCTTGGTACTCCGTCTATAGTAACTGCTAATATGGCAACAGCTGAGCAAATAAAAGATGGATTTAATGGCTTTATAACTGACGGTTCTTCAGAAGAAATTGCAAAAAAAATAGATGAGATTTTAAGTGAAAAACTTGATCTTAAAAGTGTTGCAGAAAATGCGAGAAGGACTATGAATTTAACTTGGGATGAAGTTATTGACAAATATTTAGAAATGTATAATAACGTGTTGAATAATTATTAATAAAACACATAATAAAAAATAAGACTGTGAGCAATACATTAAATTCTCACAGTCTTATTTTAAGTAAATTGCTAAAATCATTTTACATTTTTTAGTGTGAGGTTAGTATTTACAATTCAATTTCCATTCCATCATAAGAGGCATGATATCCGTTTTGACTTAAAATTTCCTCTAAATCATTATGTGGTGGATTGCCGTCGTGTGTCATATGTGTTGCATAAACCAAGCAATTTTCACTTAACAAATTGTTTTCTTTCAATTTAACTATATAATCTTTAAAACCTTCAATATTTAAATGTGAAAACATATAATTTTTTATTCCGAATGATTCATCTAAGAAAACACAATCAATTTTTTCTTTGTTTAATTCTTGTAATGCAATATCTGTTATTTGTGGAGTATCTGTAGCATATAAAAGCGTTTTGCTTCCTTGCTTTATTAAATATATCTGTGCACCAATTTTTTCATCGTGTGTACAATGAATTGCTTTTATAATATAATTGTCGATGGTTATAGATTCTCCGTGGTTAATTGTATGAATTCGTAGCCCAATTTTATCTAAATAAAAATTGTCGAACAAATTCATTCTGTCAAACTGCGAAACTTTGTTTTGAATGTCGTTTAGACATAAAGAGGAACATATTAAATTCAAATTTTCATATCTTTTTGTTTCGTATTTCAAATCAAGGGTTGTAAATTGATTTATATCAAAATGGTCTAAATGTGTATGTGTTTGTAATAGATATTTTACTTTTCCCATATCTTTGTTATACATATTCATAGATGTTTGACAGTCAGGTGTTAAATCAATAATTATTTCATCGTTTATAAGTAAAGATGCTCTTTTTCGTATATTTTTACCTTTTAATTCTCTTGCTTTACTGCAATATTCACAATTGCAAAATACTAATGGATATCCAAATCCGGCAGAACCTAATACAGTTATTTTCATAATGCTCTCCTATGAATTTATTATGGTACAATATTTTTAAATATGTCTGGTGTTGAATATCTTATGTAAGTAAAAGATTATTTAATCGTTAAATTAACCCCGTATTTATTTCCTTGATTGTATACGTGTTTACCAATGATTTTTTCTTTAATGTTAAAATATTTTTCTTCTTATGTCTGCTAAGTTTGTAGTGACACACATTGTTTTTCCAGTTATTTAGTCTGCCAAAAATTTAAAGATATAAACGTTTATTTATACCGCAAGCGTTTCATTGGATATTAAGAAATTGCTGATGAGTTTTTGTCTTATTCAAATATTATAGCGATACCAAAGTACTTGTTTCTATTTTTATCTATGTATTCGTAAACACAATTTTTTATTTTTTTATACTTTGGTTGTTGTTTGTGAGTACAATTTAATAAATTTTCATATAACTTAACTCGATTAAATGACGTTTAATTTTAATATGGTGCTTCCAGAAGGATTCGAACCCTCGATAATCGATCCGAAGTCGATTGTGATATCCATTTCACTATGGAAGCAAGTCTTAGTAATTTTTATTTGAGTTGTTATATAACTATTTATGCTTTTTATATAGTTATGTTTTATTCAGGTGTATTAAAATTGTCGTTAAAACAAAATTATTATAGCAAATTTAATAAAAATTGTAAAGTTTTTACAATATTTTTTAATTATTATAGTGCAAAAGTTTGCGATTGATATTATTTTTTATTATAATATATTTGTATAATAATATATAAAGGAGACATTATGGGAAAAATTATCGCTTTTGCTAATCAAAAAGGCGGAGTCGGTAAAACAACAAGTTGTGTTAACGTATCTGCCTCGCTTGCCGTTATGGGTAAGAAGGTGCTTTTGATTGATATTGACCCGCAAGGCAATGCTTCAAGTGGTGTTGGTATTAAAAAAAGTACTTCTATGAAGTCTGTATATAATTTAATAGTTGGAGATGCCTCAATTGAAGAAGTTGTTCAGCACTCGCCTATTGAGAATTTTGATATATTGCCTGCTAATATTGATTTGGCTGGTGTTGAAGTTGAAATGGTTTATATGGACACAAGAGAACAAATTATTAAAAAACTTTTGGAAAAAGTAAAAAATAGTTATGATTTCATAACAATCGACTGTCCGCCATCGCTAGGCCTTTTAACTATAAATGCACTAACTAGTGCGGATTCAGTGCTTATACCTATTCAATGTGAGTTTTTTGCTCTTGAAGGGTTAAGCCAGTTAATGAACACTATTAGGTTGATTAAGAAAAAATTAAATCCAAACATTAAAATTGAGGGTGTTCTGCTTACTATGAGAGATTCTCGTTCAAGTCTTGGTGTTCAAGTTGCCGAAGAAATAAAAAAGCATTTCACTACAAGTGTTTATGAAACTACTATACCGCGAAATATTCGTTTGGCTGAAGCTCCAAGCCATGGGCTTCCTATTTATTTATATGACAGGAGTTGTGTTGGATGTAAAGCTTATCTCGCACTTGCTGAAGAAATTTTTACAAAAAACGGTATGGAGTATGACAAAATAGTTTTTGATACCAAAAGGAGGAAGAAATGAGCGCACAAAATCGTTTAGGAAGAGGATTGGGTTCTTTGTTTGATTTTGATGATGATGAAAAAGAAACCAAAGTCCCTACCTCACAAAAAACAGTTCAGAAGGTTGAACAACCAGAAGACTCGAGTCCGAGAGAAATTCCAGTTGGTATGATTGATAGAAATACACAACAACCAAGAAGAATGTTTGACGAGAGTGCTTTAAATGAATTGGCGCAAAGTATCAAGATGCATGGCGTCATTCAGCCGGTGATTTTAGTAAAAAATGGCGACAGATACATGATTGTATCTGGAGAAAGGCGTTGGAGAGCTACAAAACTTGCTGGTCTTAAAACCATTCCGGCAATAATCAAAAGGTATAGTGATGAGCAAATTGCAGAAATCGCACTTATAGAGAATTTACAACGTGAAGATTTGAATCCAATCGAGTCTGCTCTTGCTATTAAAGAGTTAATAGAAAAATATAATTTAACGCAAGAAGAAGTTTCAGAAAAAATTGGCAAAAGTCGTTCTGCGGTAACAAATACATTAAGATTATTATCATTAAGGCTTGAAATTATAACAATGATAGAAAAAGGTGAATTATCAGCTGGACACGGGAAGATTTTAGTATCAATTGAAGATCCTGAACTCCAGTTATCGGTTGCGAAAATGGCTGCCGAGAGTAAGGCGAGTGTTAGAGAGCTTGAAAAATATATACAAAACATGTCTAATATTACAAAAACAAAAAAAAGACATGCGGAGTTGACACAAAGTCTGGAACTTCAGGATTTTTCAAGACAACTACAAAGTATATTTTCAACAAAAGCAACAATTCAAGGCAATGATAAAAAAGGCAAAATAGTTATTGAATATTATAGTAAAGATGATTTAGATAGAATTTATTCAATTTTAAACAAATAAAGAGATGGGTGAAAACCCATCTTTTTATTTTAATGTTTCACGTGAAACATT
>JAZOOJ010000008.1:0-10044 GCA_045655005.1 Clostridia bacterium
AAATATATTTATGAATAAGATTGTTTTTTACGCAAAAAAACCACATCTTAATTTGTTACACAAACAAAAAGATATGGTTTAAATTTTATTTTAAGTAATATAATTTCTTTTAAATATTAAATCTATTTTTCCCAATTTGCCACACAGTTTTAAATTAACCTCTTTATTTAATCAACATTAACACCTTTTTTAAATTCTTTATATGTTAGTATATAACACAAAAGAATTGCCAATGAATATACTACAATACCTGTTAACATAATACTTATAAACGTGTTATATGGAAGTACCAATGTTGCACTTGAAATGTCTATGTTGTTTATTAAAAGAACTACAACCATTACTAATGCAAGCACTATAAGAAATGAAAACGCTAATCCAGCTGAGATTAAAAATGCTTTTAAAACTCTTTTTTCTCTTGCCTTATATGCAATAACTACTGACAAAAAGATGATTGATATGAACATACAAAATTCAACAATAACTAGTAACACAAATAATGATAGCACAACAAATAAAGAAATCTCTCCTGCTACAAAAGTCGAGATTAATATTTTTAACATGGTTGTGGTTTCGGGAGAAGCAAATAAGATAAGTAAAGACACAATTACACAAGAAAACGCCAAAACTAATTCTATTAAAGTTGTTAAAAATTTAGAATTGATTAACTGAGATTTTGTTACGGGCAATGTATGAGTTAAATAAGACTCATCGTTGTAAAAAGACTTTGTAAAATTAAGAAAACTTCGTAAAAATGGTTGAATAATTACATTTGCAATTAATGTGTATGTAATTGATTCAAATAAAATTCTTGGGATCTGAAAGAAAGCGATCGACTCGCTTAATTCTTTACATCCCCTTGTAATTCCCGCGACTACAAGTGTTGAAGCAAATAAAATCCAAAGCCAACGCATATTCTTTTTTAAATCATATTTTAATAGGTTACTGAACATAAAATTTCCTCCTAAAAATTTCATCTATTGAACAATTTTCTCTATTTCTAAGTTCATCGGCGTTTTCTTGAAGAACTATTTCACCATTATCAATAAAAACAACCTCGTCTAAAATCTTTTCAATATCTGAAATCATATGTGTTGAAATTAATAGTGTTGCATTTTCTTCAAAGTTTTTTAAAATTGTCTGCAAAATGTAATCTCTACTAGCCGGATCTACACCACCAAGTGGTTCGTCTAAGATATAGATTTTTGCTTTTCTACTCATCACAAGCACAAGTTGCACTTTCTCTTTCATTCCCTTGCTCATTTTTGAAAGTCGCATATCCCTGTCCAATTGTAAATCTAATAAAAGTCTTTCAGCCTTTAATTTATCAAAATCAGCGTAAAAAGTTTCGAAAAATTTAATAGCGTCACTGACTTTCATATTTGGGTCTAGGTAAGACCTTTCAGGTAGATATGAAATCAAATTTTTAGTTTCGGTTGAGATTGGCTTTCCTGCGACTAAAACCTCTCCACTAGAAGGTGTTAAAAGGTCGTTTGCCAACTTAAACAGTGTTGATTTCCCACTTCCATTTTTTCCTAAAAGTCCTACGATTTTATTTTCGCCAATCTTTAAATTAATATCTTTCAAAACATGTTTTTCGCCAAAACTTTTGTTTACATTCCTATATTCTAAAACATAACTCATTCTATACTTCTCTCCTTTTTATTAATTCTTTAACATCTTTTTCGGTTAGCCCTAAGGCTTTCATTTTATCAAAAAACAAATCTACTTCATTTTTAATAAGTATTGCTTTTTGTTCCTCTATTAAAACAGAATTTTCTGCAACATATTTCCCATTAGTCCTATCAGTAAAAATCAGCCCGTCAGCCTCCAACAATTGAAGTGCTTTTTGTACAGTGTTTGGATTTATTGAATATATTAGAGCAAACTCCCTAACCGACGGCAATTTTTCATTTGTCTTAAATTTACCACTAATAATGTTTCCCTTAATAATTTCTGCGACTTGCAAAAATATAGGCTTATCATTTGAAAACTTAATTGGCATATATTTCTCCATACATTTTAAATGGGCATTGTATTACTTAACTAACACAATAATACAATATGCCAATATCTTTGTCAAGCGTTTTTTATAAAAAATAAAAATCCTAAACCAAATTTCTTTAGTTTAGGAAAATTGTTGTTTTTTAATATGTTTATTTTAGTTCTTAATATTCTTCTTGGCACTTACACTCCAATTGACGTAGCCAACTATACAAGAAACTAAACAACTTGCACTCATTATTAACATTAACAAGTCAAATGTCGTTATCCACATTATAACCGATACAATATATACTATCACCCACATAAACCATTGTTCTTGGTACCTCTTTGCCATTAATAATGTAGCAACAAATGACACCACAGTTGAAATTGCATCAACGATATAATTGACTCCGCCAATACATTTTAAGAATAAAGAATACATTACAACAGCTATTGTTGATATTATAAATACAATTACAATTTGTTTAAAAGTCATTTTATTCGCGTTAACTCGCATTGTCGATTCCAAGTTCTTTCTCCACATAAAATAAGAGATAAATATCATTGGCAGGTCGACAAAAAAGTAAAAAATCACTTCCCCATATAACCTAGCATTAAAAGCGACAAAGATATAAGTCGTTGTTGATACAAATCCGACAATAAAATTAATCAGATTCCTGTCTGACAAAAAAACAATATAGCAAATACTAGTTACACAAGCTAATAGTGTTAACCAATTAAGATGTAAAACAATAGTTAAAATACAACACGCTACCATTACTATACAGAAAAACAAGTAATGAATAATTGTTAATAATTTATTTTTCATATTATCTATACTATCATACTTCGCAAAAATTTCAAAGCAATTACAGAAATGAAAAGATTGTATTCTGTGTTAAAATACAATCTTTTAGCACATAATTTCAATTCTCACCCTCGCAAAATTACGATAATATAAGGTCTAAACTCGTGTGCGAATATACTCTTATCCTGCTTACAATAATTTAAACAAAAATTTTAAGCATTTTTGTTTAAAATGTCTATAAACAACTTTACTATGTTTTGAACATCTTGTGGACGTCTGCAAAAATGGTCTGCATCATCTAATCTATATAAATCCCAATTTTTAATCTTTGCTAATTTAAAAATATTTTCATTATTTACCGATATATCTTTACTTCCATAGATAAGTTTCACATTCTCTTTTATATTTAAAGACCCCCAAATATCAAACTTAAAATAGTCTTCAATCATAGAGACGTCAACTTCCATACCATTTCTAACATAGTTTTCGCCTTTATCTAAGCATTCAATCATTTCTTTCCAATTTTCTAGTGTATCTTCCTTGCAAATATAATATTCTTCCAAGGCGGGAGCTCTCAATATAACTTCACCATATTGATTGGTGTTATTTTCTAAATATCTAAGCAATAAAAATCCACCAAAACTTGCACCAGTAAGACTTATTGGTCCGGAATAAAAAGATTTCACCCATTCTTCAATTTCCTTTATACTGTCAAGGCAAGCTTTTACATTTAGTTTTTCATTTTTTCTTAGTCCGTGACCAGGCAAATCAAAGCAAACTAAACCTATATTATTTTCTTTTAAAGTTGGTGCAATTTTTTCAAAAACAAATGAATTTCTTGAACTAGAAAAACCATGCACAGCAATTACAATTGTTTTAAGATTATTTGCCTCAATTTCTAAGAAATTTTTAACTATAAAATCACTCTTCACCTGTAATTTACTCCTTAATGTTTTTCAAAATATCTTCAGAATTTCCTTCAATTAAGAACAAATCTTCAACTTTCTTAAAGCCAATTCTTTCATACCAAGAGTAAGGCATTTTATTCTCTCCGTTGTAAGTTGTCCCATTTACACAGGTAATATTATATTTTTGTTTAGCAGCTTCGACTACTGATTTTAAGAGTTTAGAAGCAATTTTTTGTTTTCTATAACTTTCTTTTACTGAAAGTTCTTCTGCCATAAGTTGATTTCCATCTGCCCAAGGTTTAATGTATGAAAATGTAAAACCAACAACTTCATCATTGTTTTTTGCAACAAAGAATAAATCTGGATTTAATTTAAAATAAAACTCACAAATTGCATTTGAACTTTCAATAGTCCAACCTTCATTTAAAACATTATTGTTATAAATTTCTCTTAAAATATCTGCACATTGTGTTAAATCTTTCTTTTCAGCTAATTTTATTTCAATCATTATATAAATTCTCCTACAACAATAGTATAACATAAACCATAAAATTTTGTATTACTTTTCTAAATCTTTTTTCTAAAATAATGCTTTTTAATTATATCTCTTAAACTTGGTATTATAATTGCAGGAACACCTTTTAGACAAAAATAAAAGAACTGCGTGTGCGAACGCAGTTCAAATTGGCGGAAAGATGGTAATCGCATTCTAACAGATAATGTTTTACTTTTTACTATTAACAAATTCTTCTACACATTCTGTCATTAACAATATTATCTTTTTTCTAACTTCTTTAATTGATGAATGTAAATTCCACTGTTTTTGTACAGTGTCAGAAAAGTAAAGTAATTGTGCAAACTTATATTTTCTATATTTTGCTATTGAACACCATGCTGCACATTCCATTTCTACACCAATGGCACCTTGGGAATTTCTTAATTCGACTTCTGATTTTGTTTCTCGTAGAAAACTGTCAGTAGTCCAAGTAGTACCTTTAATATATGGTAGATTGTTCTTTTTCAAATATTTAGCAATAAATGATGTTAATGTTTTATTTGTTTCGGTATATATCGAAGGTTTTTGATAGTGATAAGAGGTTCCTTCTCCGCGAATTGCTTTTTCAATCAACAGGAAATTGTCAGAATCAATATCATAACAAATTTTTCCGCAAGAACCACAAGCAAAAAAATTATTAATTCCCATAAACCCTAAAACCTCCATTAAGGTTCCGGCAGCTGGAGCACCGACTGGTGCTATCGCAATTATAAATTTTTTATTATAAATATAGCACTTATAAGCACCACTTGCATTCCCGAATGTATAAAAATCTTCTATTATATCTTGGTTATTATATATCTCATCAAACTCTTTAGTAAAAATGAAAAGAGCTGTATTAATTTTATTTTGTTTTAGCATGTTGATTTTTTCTTCAATCATATACTTCTGTTTACCAATTAAACCAGGCTCATCAAAAAAATCTAAGATAGGGAAATTCATTATAATACCTCCACTAAAATTATAGCACATTTTTCTCAAAAGTGTATCTTTTAATATATTATTTATTTATTTTTTTATTACAAAACCCGCAATACCTTTATGACAGAAATAAAAAAGATTGTATCCATTAGTGTTAGGATACAATCTCTCTTGGCGTAGCGAGTGGAACCTAAATCGAATATTTTAAAAGGTCTTCTTATTGAAGACCTTTTTGAATTAATCATTTTTAATTAGGTTGTTTAATATTTTTGTCACTTCTTTAACTTCTTCCACATTTTCAATTTTATATGTTTTTTCGGTTGTTGTAATTTTTATAACTCCTTCTCGAGAAATATATTGAACTAAACCAAATGAAGTTTTTATATATCTACGACAAGAAATGTCTTGTATGTCTTTTAAATTAATGGTTGTTTCTTCTTCATTGCATATCACTAGTTTGCTGTAATGTTTGCAAAGAGCTTCATCTGGTAGTTTATTTATTCTTTTGTTAAACTTAAAATCTTTTATGCCAAATATTACAAACAATAAAGCAAAAAACACAAAAACCAATCCAATAATAGTAGTTACAATATATGGTGGATTTACAGCAAATAAGCATAAACCAGCCATAAGCAATGAAATACTTGCTAAAATTATATTTCTTACTAAAACATACGATATATCTTTTTCTTTTTTTCTTGTTGCTATAAGTTCCATTTTGTATCTCCCATATAAAAATAGTGTATCAAAAATATTATATTAAGTCAAGCGATTTACTTCGGTTAAGTTTTAGATTTACTTTAGATTTATTTGGGGTTGTGAGTGTTAGGCGTGTGCTTGCCCGCGAACAAGTGCCGTCGCTTCATGAAAGAAAAAAGAAACCTAAACTCACCCTTAAGGCAGTTTTGGTTCCTTTTATTTCCCTTGTTTCAGAGTTACACTGAAATTATACTCTTCAAGAGTGGTACAACCACACATTTAGTGTGGTTCTGTTCCGCTACACTTCTATTGCAATTGCTCAAAGTGCTGGTTTAGCAGGTTGCTTTGCAACCCATTCTTTTTTTAAGTGGCTGTAAACAGCGGGCCACATAATCATAATACCACATCTAATATTAAATTTCAACAACTTATAAAAAAGAGCAAAGCAACAAAATCGCTTCGCTCTTTTTTATTCTTTGCTAGGCAAAAGCCTAACCATTTCTAACTCATGTCAAGAACCTTTCACGGCATAAACCGCCACTTCGATTTTAGTTTATTATATTTTGCACAATAAATGTTTTGTTTTTTTGTGTGTATTTGTTTAACTTTGTCTCTATGTTTTATAGTTTAGTTTTAAGTTTCATATTGCCAAAATCTATAAAAAATGGGAATATAAATGCAATTATTAGCAAAATATTGCAAAATACTCTTGACTTTGGTTTGATAATATGTTAAACTACTTAAAAAGTTCATAAAGGAGTTTTGTTATGAAAGAAGCATATATACCTTCTACGTTACCACTTAAAACTACAGAAATTGATATTTCATTGTTTTTGGATGAACTTATTGATGCTAGTTCAAAACTAGAAATATACAAAGAAAAAGTTAAGGATAGTAAAGTTAATAGTTCCTGGTTTATGCCTACGCTGCAAAGAAAAGAGGCTTTGGCTTCATCTGTACTAGAAGGAACGCAAGCGACTTTTGATGGTGTTCTATTGAATCAAGTTAATCCAGATGATAAAGACAAGGGTTTGGTTGAAGTTTCTAATTATTTTGATGCATGTATCAATGGACTTCAATATTTGAGCACAAATGAATTTTCTGATGAATTTTTCTGTATTTTAAATAAGGAATTACTAAAAGGAGTTGCAAGAAAAAATTCAATTGAGATTGGTTGCTATAGAAAATCGCAGAATTATATCGCAGAACAAAACAAAAATACTGAAAACAAGACTCAAACTATCACTTATATTCCACCCAAAGCCGAAAATGTTAAAGGGCTTATGTCAAATCTGATTGCATACATGAATAATTCAAACGATAATTATAGATCGTTAGTAAGAGCCGCAATTATTCATGCACAATTTGAAACCATTCATCCCTTTATGGATGGAAACGGAAGGGTTGGAAGAATGTTAATTCCCTTGTATTTGTGCAAGAAGAAAGAAATGGAATTCCCATGTTTTTTTATTAGTGAAGCTTTTGAACATGATAAACTAAAGTATTATAAATTATTAAACGAAATAAGAACGGATGGTGATTGGAATTCATGGATAAAATTTTTCCTATCGACAGTAGCCAAACAATGTGATAAATATATTAAAATGATTTCAGATATAAATCGGTTGTATGAAATTCATTCAAAACTGGCAACTAAAATTTCATCGGCTAATACTATAACAAAAGTTTTGGATTGTTTTTATAAATATCCAATATTAACATTAAGAAAGTTGATTGAAATAACACATTTGCCAACCTCAAGTGCAATTAGATGTTTAACAAAATTGGTAGATGCAGACATTTTAGTGTCAGACAACAAAAACAGAAACAAAACATATTTTTGTTATGATTTGTTTTCTATTTTAAAGCAATAACGCTATATATTCTAAAAAAGAAAGAGCAGTCAAAGCTACAACTTGTGACTACTCTAAACCCAATGGGTGCTTTACGCAATTCTAGTTTACAACAAATGTATTTTGTTGTCAATCCCTTGGGCTTCATTTTTAGATTTATATAAATAAATTTAAGAAGGAGGAGCGTCGGTGATGGACAGAAGAAAATCGGGTTGGATTGAAATTTTTACGCCATATATTACCAAAAATGGCAAAACAATCTATCCAAAAAACACAAAGTATTTTCACTTTTGGGTGAAAAGATAACGAAAAAGGGCTATGATATAGCCCTTTTTTAATACTGTCAATATGCTTTATAGTGGTACCCGCGGTTATCATACTTAATCTTTTTGTTAATATGTTTTTTCATATTATTTAATAAAAAACCTAAATCGATATCGATTTAGGTTTTTCTTGGCGGAGAGTTCGGGATTCGAACCCGAGCTGCAGTTTCCCACACTAAGGCCTTAGCAGGGCCTCCTCTTCGGCCACTTGAGTAACTCTCCACACTTTTATTTAATTGTATTACATATTACTGTAACATTGATATTATACCCTACTTAATGCTATTTTGCAACACTTTTTCATAAGTTTGTTTAAAAATATTTGCAAAATTTGTTGTTTTAATGTAACATTGATTGCTTAACTTCATACAATATATCAACAAACCATATCGGAAGTAAGCTTATGTCATATATTGAGTTATTAAATGATAAGCAAGTAATAAATTCTTATGAAATGATTGAATCTAAGATTAATAAATGCCCCATTGACCATTCACTCGGTCATATAAGTAGAACGCTTGAAAATGCCAAAATATTAGCTGATTTAGTCAATTTAAATAAAAATGAATGTGACAGATTGCTTTGTGCTTGCGTTCTTCACGATATTGGCTACACCCATTCCAGATTCTCACACGCCACATTCGGAGCGATGCGTTGTCGACACATTCTCAGACATTATTATTACAGCGAAGAAGACATTGAAATTATTTCCAGTATTATTTCAAGCCACAACTCATTAAATCTCTCTGAGTATGAATTTAAAGAGTCTGCACTGTTGATGCTTGCCGATAAACTTGATATAGGTAAATCTAGGTTAAATGCAGGCTATGACAATGAAAACTCATTATTTAAAGTAATTAAAAATATTGATTACGTTGCCTATAAGCGTCATAATTATTCTATTAGTATAGAACTAAACTGCCAGCCATTTACATCTATTTATCAATTAAAATCTTGTTCATTAATTTCAAAACTAGATGACTATTTTAAAATTGCATCAGAAATATTAGGAATAAAGTTTAAACTATTTATAAATATAAGAAAAGCACCTATCAAAAATTGATAAGTGCTTTTCATTGAAGACGGCATCTTTCTACCCTCCCAGTTCGTCGCCAAACTAGTACTATCGACCCTAAGGAGCTTAACTTCTGTGTTCGGTATGAGAACAGGTGGACCTCCTCGGCATCAACACCGCCATGGTATAATCACGAGTAAACTCGATAATTATCTGAATTGTTTTAATGTTCATAATAATGAACATTGACAACTGCATAATTTATAGAAAATCATTTAATGTGTAAGTAAAGTTAACTTACCACAAATGTATGTGATCAAGCCCTCGACCTATTAGTATCGGTCAGCTTCATACATTACTGTACTTCCACACCCGACCTATCAACCTTGTTGTCTACAAGGGGTCTTACTAACTTATGTTATGAGATATCTAATCTTGAGGCAGGTTTCACGCTTATATGCTTTCAGCGTTTATCCTTTCCGTACATCGCTACCCAGCTATGCCACTGGCGTGACAACTGATGCACCATAGGTACGTCCACTCTGGTCCTTTCGTACTAGGAGCAGCTCCTCTCAAATATCTTACGCCCACGATGGATAGGGACCGAACTGTCTCACGACGTTCTGAACCCAGCTCGCGTGCCATTTTAATCGGCGAACAGCCGAACCCTTGGGACCAACTTCAGCCCCAGGATATGACGAGCCGACATCGAGGTGCCAAACCCCACCGTCGCTGTGAACGCTTGGGTGGGATCAGCCTGTTATCCCCGAGGTAGCTTTTATCCGTTAAGTGACGGCAATTCCATTATCTACCGCCAGATCACTAAGCCCTACTTTCGTATCTGCTCGACTTGTAAGTCTCGCAGTCAAGCTCCCTTATGCCTTTATACTCTGCGAATGGTTTCCAACCATTCTGAGGGAACCTTTGGACGCCTCCGTTACTCTTTAGGAGGCGACCGCCCCAGTCAAACTG
>JAZOOJ010000009.1:0-120777 GCA_045655005.1 Clostridia bacterium
TTGGTAAAGAAACTTGCAAAAGAACAAAAAAGACCTTACAAAGAAGTTTGGGCTGAGTTTGAGGCAGAAAGAAAGAGAGAGTTAGAAGAAAAAGCGAAATTAGAAGCCGAAGAAAAGGCAAAGAAAGAAGCAGAAGAGAAGTTAAACAATCCAACAGAACAAGAACTTTTGAAGCAAATCCTTCAAACATTAAAAGATAATAAGTAGTGCGAATAAATTTCAAGCAAATTAAAAAAGTTAAGGTTTTTAAGTATTTAAATCAATAAAAACACATCATTGGTAATGATGTGTTTTTTGTTTGTTAACTTTCAAATAAAGTTGTCTCATTATTTTTAGATTGATTAATATGGTTGTCAGAAAAAGCGCGAGCAGAACCTCTTTCTTTAGCTATTTTTTTATTTTCCTTATTGGTTTTGGCTGCACCTTTGTAAATTTCTTTGATTTGGATTGTACTTTCTTGAGCCCTTTTTGAAGCGGATTTAATTTTATCTTTGGTTGTATAATATTTAACACCATCACCAGTGTCTATAATAACAGTGTCGCCAGATATTATGTAATTGAATTGTTGTCCACAATGTTCTCCAGAAAGTTTAATTACTCGGGTATCTGAATCGGCTGTGTCTATAGACATGTCAGCAAACAAAAAATAGTCTTCAGTTGTGTAATAGCATTCATTGCCGTCTAAAATTTCTTTTGATGTTGTTGTCATTTTGACAATGTTAGTGGTTGTAATTTCTTTGTTTAAAAAGTCTTTAAGTGATTTTTTTGAATTGCTAGTAATATGCTCTTTGATTTTTGTTAATACTGACATATAAATTCCACCTTTTTAATTGGATTTTTTATTGTAATAAGTTAATATAAAGATTTATAAACAAATTTAAAGTGATATATAATAATAGTAAATCAGATTTTAAATTTAACTTTTTATATTTTTACTAAAATGTCAACAGTATGCGCTGATGCCCCAATTAAGTCAAGCCTTTCGCAGGTTGATAGGTGATAGTCAATAAATAAGTTGAATTCTTCATCGCTCATTTGATTTAGCGTTTGACGCATATAGTTTGCAGGGCCATCTGCTGAAATTATTAGTTTGCGTGTTAATCCGCAAGCATTATTAATTTCATCAATATCTTCAATTCTAACAAAACTGTATAAATCTTTTTCGGTGTATGTACAATGGAATTGATTATTTAATCTTCCATCGTTTTTACATTCAATTGCATTATGTTCTTTAAAGGCGTAAGTTAAAACACCGTACTCGTTCATAACATAGGCAACTAGAATGGTTCCGCCAGTTTTTGTAACCCGTTTTGCTTCGTTAAGTGCTTGTATTTTTTCTTGCTTAGAGCCCAAATGGTACATAGGACCAAAAAGAAGTGTTACATCAAAACTTCCGTCTTCAAATTTGCCCAAATTCAAGGCGTTGCCCAAATGGGCTTTAACCTTGCTCGATTTCTCTTTTAAAACGTTTAAATTGCACTTTAAAAGCTCAATGGCGGTTACATCAAATCCTTCTTCTGCTAGAGCGATTGAGTATTTTCCGGTGCCAGCACCAATATCCAAGATTTTGGGCTCGTGATATTCTTGTAAAATTTTGTGAATATATTTCATGGAAGTTATAAATTCAACTTGTCCGTGTCTTCTTGTCAATCTTTTATCTTCATTGAATTTGTTGTAATATATTTCAAGTTTTTCTCTTGCCATATAATCCTACTTATTCGTTTTCTTCTGCGTCGTTAAATGGAGTTATTATACCTGAGTCATTCAAAGAATTGTCCAGTTCAGATTGAGCAGTGGGATCACCAATGGTGGTGAGTACCGCTTCTTTCAATAAGTACCTTGGCATACTTAATGAAGTTGAAGTGTTTTTAGACACATTGGTGATTCCGTTTGCAATAACTTCAAGAAGTGCTCGTAATTTTACTGCTTCCTCAGGTGATATTTCGCCACTTTGAATTTTTGCCACAAGTTCTCTTAGTCGATTTTTATTCGTGTCAAATAAAACAACCCCATGTGATAAAGAATGTAGTTTTTGAAGAATATCTTCTTCTGGTGCTTGTTCTGCAAATTTTATTGCTGGCGTTATTGAGTCAATATACAGTTTGTCTAATTCCAGTCTTTTTGGAAGCATGGCAATAACGCGTTGTTTTCTTTTATAGTAATCCCTTAGTCGTTCATCAGTTGATGATTCCTCTTTTGCTTTTGCTTCATGCATTTGTTGGCCTAATAGTTTTTGCGCAGACTTGCGGTCAAACCTTAGTTCAACAAATAAATTGATATATAATTTTAAAGTTTCGTCGATAATACCTTCTTTCCCAATATTAGATTCTAAATCTTTTTCTTTTTCAGAGACTCTTTTTAAAAATACCTTAGTCATAAAACTCCTCCCAATTTTTAATTTTATATATTATACCACACTTTTGCTTGAATGTCAAATTTTACTAAAAGTTTTGACTTGCAAGGAGAGAAGTGGTGTGATATAATCAAGGCATTATGAGATTTAAGTTAGATGGTATTAGTGTTTCGTTTGGTGAAACCGAAGTTTTAAAAAATATAAATTTTGAAGTAAATGATAATGACAAAATTGCAATTATAGGAAGGAATGGCTGTGGGAAAACAACATTGCTTCGTGTTTTAATGGGCGAACAAGAAATTGATACAATTGTAGGTGGAATTTCTGGCGACAAAATACAAAAGACGGGCAAGTTTGAAATTGGTTATTTAAAGCAAATTGCTTTTGAAGATGATTTAACAACGCTGGAAGATGAGGTGTTAAAGGTTTTTGCTCCTATCATAGAACTTAAATCCAAAATTGACAGATTAGAACAATCTATGGCAGATGGTGTTTTAACAAAAGATGCGAATAGATATGAAGAAATGCTTGCAGAGTACAGCCAAATAGGTGGATATACCTATTTAAAAGAATATAATACTGCACTTAAAAAATTTGGATTTTCAGAAAGTGATAAATCAAAAAAAATTGGAGAGTTTTCTGGTGGGCAAAGAACAAAAATAGCATTAATTAAGTTGCTTTTGAGTAAGCCAGATTTACTTATTTTGGACGAACCAACGAACCACTTAGATATTACAACAATAAAGTGGCTAGAAGAATATCTTGCAGGATACCCAAAGGCTGTAATTGTAGTTTCTCACGATAGGGCTTTTTTAGACAGGTTTGTAAATGTTGTTTATGAAATAGAAAGGCACGAAATTAAAAAATATATAGGAAACTATTCTGAATTTGTAAAGAAAAAAGCAATTGATTTCGAGAAGCAATTAAAAGACTTTGAGGCATATAAGACGGAAAAAGAAAGGCTTCAAACATTGGCAGACAGGTTTAGGTATAAAGCGACAAAAGCAAAAATGGCACAAAGTAAGTTAAAACAGATTGACCGAATGGACAAAGTAGAAAATCCTCTCGGGGCAGACAATAAGGTTTTTGTCACAAAACATAAACCAAGAATTGAGAGTGGTAATGATGTTATGTTTGCCGATGATATTTCGGTTGGCTATGATAGGGTTTTAACAAGACTATCTTTTAGAGTTATGAAGGGTGACAGAATTGGCGTTGTTGGTGGGAATGGATTGGGAAAATCTACTCTTTTAAAGTCTATTGTTGAAAAAGTGCCATTGCTTGGCGGTAAAATCAAGTTTGGAACAAATGTTGAAATTGGCTACTTTGACCAGCAGACAGCAACGAATAATATTTCAGATGAATGCGTTTTAGATAATTATTTGAAAGAATTCTCCGATGATACGACAACCGAAGCAAGGACTATACTTGGCTCATTTTTGTTTAGTGGCGACGATGTATTCAAAAGTTTAAAAGACTTGTCTGGGGGTGAATTGGTTCGACTTGAACTTTGTAAAATTTTTAAACGTCGACCAAATTTTCTTATCCTTGATGAGCCAACAAACCATATGGATATAGCAAGCAAAGAAGCTTTGGAAAAAATTTTGGAAAGTTATGAAGGTACAATAATTTTTGTATCTCACGACAGATATTTTGTAAGAAGAATTGCAACAAGCTTAATTGTGTTTGAAAATGGTGGTGGCAGGTTTTTAAAAGATACAAATTATTCAGAGTATGAAAAAACTGTTGAAAGTACACAGCAAGATAATAAAGCTGAAATCGTGCCACAATGCAAGGAAAATAAAGTTAAAGACGAAGTAAAAAATGAAAAAGCAAAAGTTAATGTATATTTACAAAATAAGGAAAAGGCAAAAAAAGAAGCACGTTTGAAAAAACTGGAAAAGCTGATTGCAGAGGCTGAAGAAAAGATTAATGCATTAAGTGAACAATTTAATAAACCAGATGTGTGCAGTGATTATGTTAAGGTTCTAGAAATTCAAGGACAGATTGATGACTTGAATGCCGAAGTTCAAAAATATACAGAAGAGTGGTATTTGCTTAGTGAATAATGTTCAAAATTGACAAATCAGAAATTGTTTGATATACTCTAACAAAATAAATTTAGGAAGAGAGTTAATGGCAAAAGAACTAACAAAAGTGCAAGAAATCGAAAGAACAATTCAAACGACATATAGGAAGAAAATATGGTCGCCCTTTGTTCGTGCGATTAAAGATTTTGAGATGATTGCACCAAATGATAAAATTGCAGTTTGCATATCTGGTGGTAAAGACTCAATGCTTATGGCAAAACTTTTTCAGATGTTAAAGCGTATTACAAATATTCCCTTTGAAGTGGTGTATTTAGTAATGAATCCTGGTTATAACGACCGAAATCTTCAACGAATTGTGGATAACGCAAAACTTTTGGAAATTCCTATAACAGTTTTTAATACAAGAATATTTGATGCCACATTAAATATCGAAAAAAATCCTTGCTATATTTGTGCGAGAATGAGAAGGGGTTATTTATATCAAAAAGCACAAGAATTAGGTTGTAATAAAATTGCACTAGGACATCATTATAATGATGTGATTGAAACAACATTAATGAGTATGTTGAATGGCGGACAAATTCAAGGAATGCTTCCAAGATTGTACAGCACAAATTACGAGGGAATGGAACTTATAAGACCGCTATACTATGTGCACGAAGATTATATAATAAATTGGAAAGTGCGTAACGAATTGGAGTTTATTGCATGTGCTTGCAAAATGACGGAAAACATTAACGAGCGTGGAGAACAAACAGATTCTGCAAGACAAAGAGTTAAACTTTTAATAAAAGAACTTAAAAAGAATAATGAGTTTGTTGAAGACAACATATTTATGTCTATGAATAATGTACAACTTGATACCGTACTTGGCTACAAAGTAAAAGACAAAAAGTTTTCGTTTATGCAAAGATTTGATAAAGATAAAAAGAAAGATGCTAACTGATGTTAGCATCTTTTGTTTTTTTGTTTGTTAGTGCAAGATGTTCGCAGAATTTAGAAATTCTTTCTGTTGCATCGGGCTTTTTAATTTTTGCAATATTTTTTCTTAATTCTTCAAGAACTTCAGTGTTTTTTGAAAGGTCTTCAACGGCGTCAACTAGTGTATATTTATTGGTAAGTTTAATGCAGGCATTATTGCGGGTTAGGTATAACATATTATCATACTCTTGTGCTACTAAATGTTCTGTTAATGCCATAGGAAGATTGGAATTAAGTGATTCATTAACCGACACACCGCCAGACTTTCCAGTAAATAAATCGCTTGCGTTCATAAGTTTGTTTACAAAGTTAACATATCCATAGTTGTGTATGGTATGAATTATTCCTTCCTTTGCGATTAATTTATCAATTCGTTTTTTGCTTTCGTTATCTTTACCGTTGACGACCAATATTTGTATTGGAGTTTTGCATTTAAGCAGTTTTTTAACCAGTTTTTCAGTTCCGCCAAAACCACCACCGCCAAGCATTATCATAACTGTAAATAAATCTTGGCTAAGTCCAAGTTCTTCACGAGCAATAGATTTTTCAATCCTATTTGAAAAAACGGTGTTGACAGGAAGACCATAATCAAGTAATTGTTCAGATTTGTACCCCTTTTTAATAAGCAAAGGGTGAAGGGCTTTGTCCGGAGTTACCATATAGTCAACGCCAATTGCACATTCAAAGAAAGGGTGAACAGTATAGTCAAAAAGTATTGAAATGACTTTTATATTAGGGTCAATCTTTTTTTCTTTTCTTAAGTTTGTTAGTATAATTGCAGGAAAGAAGTGCGTGCAAATAATGACATCAGGATTTTCATCTTCAATATGTTTTAAAAGTTTTTTAGTTTCTTTTTTAACAACTTCTTGTGCGATTGAGCTGTCTCTTTTTTCAGGTTTTCTTTTTTGTAATGAGCGGAAAACCATATTATAAATTTCTGGAATAAATTTGCACACCATAGTATAGCCACTATCTATTAACTTTACTTTTGAGATAGAGGCAAAACGTTTAAATAAATCTACTTGCAGGATTTTATTGTCAGGATTTTTAGCCAATTCGGAAGAAATTGCTCTTGCGATTGAATTATGTCCTTCTCCTGCTGTTACTGTCAAAACTAAATACTTTTTCAAGTGTACTCCAAAAATTTCTATTATATATTTTTATTACAACAGATAAAGTATAACATTATGTTTTAGAATTGTAAAGCCATTTTCCATTAAAGGCTTATGAAAACAAATAATTCTAAAAGTATTATTAGCAAATTAAAGTTTTTTAGTATAGTTCTTTCAAATAAAGAAATACTTTTATTAAATCAATGAAAGGAGAATTTAAAATGAAAACAGGAAAAATGGAAGTAGTAAAAAAATATGCAAATGCAATTTATCAAAATGCAATGGTAGGCAAGCAATCAATTTCTGACATATTGCCCAAAATTGAGAATGAAGAACTTAGGAATGAACTGGATAATGAATACTCAGAATTTGAAAGCGTGTGTAAATGCGTAGAAGCGTTTGCAGACCAAAATAAAATTGAAGTTGAAGACAATAATCTTTTAGAAAAATCAAGAATGTGGCTCAGTATTAATATGGGAACACTTTTTGATAAAACTACAAGACATATTACACAACTAATGCTTATTGGAACGGTTATGGGACTTACCACTTGCTACAAAGATAAATATGATTATAAAAATGTAAATAGCGACTTAGATAAATGCATTAATAAATTAGAAGAAATATTAGATAAAAATTATGACAACCTAAAACAATTCCTAAAATGCTATGATGGAGAATGATAAAATAAAAGCAGTTACATATTATTGCAACTGCTTTTATTTTATTAACAATTTCTTTTATGGTTTATATAAAATTTTTGATTGACAGTTTTTTTTCTTTCTTGTAAAATATCATTGTAATAAGGTAAGGAGCTTTTAAAGGTGTACTATAATGGTTTATTAAAAAACTCAGAGATGTTATTTTCTGAAAATTCAAAGTTTTACATTTTAAATGACCTTGCTTATGTTACATTTTCGTTAAAAGCAAGTTCAAATTTTACCAAACAATATTCTGATGAACTTAAAGTTGAATTTTTTAATTTGTTTAATTTCAAAGAGAAAGATGTGGTTAATGGATTTGTTTTTACAGTTACTGAAATCTTGGAAAGAGTGTACGAAGAAAAACAAGAGCTTTTTGTCTATCTCATTTTTAAGGCGATGTTCATTAAAAAAATCTGCCCTGATTTGGATAGGATAAAGGCAATTGGAATGAAAGTTGTTCGTTATCAAAAGAAAAAATTTATGAAGTTGCTTTGTGGAATGCCGAAAGATTTTGTTAATAAATTTCAATCGGCTATATATTCTGCGATTGTTGATAGTCTTGACAAAATCTTTGACGTAGCAAAGACAGAAGAAAAATACCACAAATATTCTTATAAGACTGTTTTGGTTGCAAAAGAATATTTAGACGACTTGGAAGCCTTTGTCAATGCTAAGATTAATGTTGGTTATCCAAGGGCGAATAAATTTATGATGAACGAAAGACCATTTGAAAGTGCATTGCAGATTGCAGAAAAAATTAAGAATAAATAATAGATAAGGAGAAATTTATGAAATACGCAGGAACAAAAACCGAAAAAAATTTAAGAGAAGCATTTGCAGGTGAGTCTCAAGCAAGAAATAAGTACACATATTTTGCATCAGTAGCAAAAAAAGAAGGATATGAACAAATCGCTGAACTTTTCACAAAAACAGCTGAGAATGAAAAAGAGCACGCTAAAATGTGGTTTAAAGAACTTGAAGAGTTGGGTGATACTGCAAGCAATTTAAAGGCGGCAGCTGCGGGTGAGAACTATGAATGGACAGATATGTACGACAAGTTCGCAAAGGAAGCAGATGAAGAAGGTTTTCATGAGCTGGCAGAAAAGTTTAGAGGCGTTGCAAAAATTGAAAAAGCACACGAAGAAAGATATTTAAAACTTCTAAACAATGTTGAAATGCAAGCGGTGTTTGCAAAGAGTGAAGAAGTAATGTGGGAATGCAGAAATTGTGGACACTTGGTAATTGGTAAAAAGGCTCCAGAAATTTGCCCAGTTTGTGCCCATGCAAGAAGTTATTTTGAATTAAGAAAAGAAAATTATTAAAATGGGAAAATAAAATCCACGAACAATTTTGTTCGTGGATTTTTGGTTAGATACAACTTAAAACATTAAGATAGGCAATCAATTGGTCGATTTGATTTTATAATTATATATAAAGTTGGAAAATTTAGTGGCTGTAAATTATAAATTTTCGACCATCATTAAGTTAATATAATGAAAAGATGTTTGTCTTTTATAGAAATATTAACTTAGATTAATTTGAAAAAGCAAATATTCAGTAAGTTTAAATTTTAGAGGCTTTTTGTTGTCAAATTAATAATATATAAATCGGGTCCCGTAAATTCAAGTAAACAAGAGCAATTTTTAAGAATGTTTTCTAACCATATTACATAATACGCAAGTAGATTTCGTTTGGTGCGTTAGAATATCGATTGTAAATGAATTTTTTATGCAGGCTTACTCATAACCTTTAATATGTTTAATTTTTTATCGGTTATTTTGTTTATATTGGGTTTCGTTTTAATTCTAAAAGGCGCCAATTTTTTGGTGGGGTCAGCAGTATCTCTTGCCAATAAAGCAAAAATTCCACCTATGGTTGTCGGGGCGACAATTGTTGCAATAGCTACTACTTTTCCAGAAACAACTGTGTCAATTGTATCAAGTTTGCAAGGATTAGATGTAATAGGTGTTAGTACAGCCGTAGGGTCAATGGTTTGCAATTTTACTATTGTTTTAGGCGTTGCGTTTTTATTTCTGCCGTCCAAAATTGCGCCAGAGTCGTTCTTTTCGAAGGCGATATATTTTTGTATTTGTGTTGTAGCGTTATTTGTTTTTGGAATTGACGGAAGAGTTGGAGTGGTTGAGTCAATTATACTCATTGGTTTACTTGCTATATTTATTATAATTAATTGTATTGAAGCATCAAAGGCGGAAATCTGCGAAATTATAGATGTTAACAAAAGTTGGGTTAAGATAATAACAGAGTTTATTATTTCAGCTTTATCAATTGGACTTGGGGCAATAGTTTTAGTCAACAATGTTGACACAATAAGTGCATTGCTGGGGTTAAACAATAATGTAGTAAGTTTCGTAGTGATTGCAATTGGAACAAATATTCCAGAACTTGTTACAACAATTACTTCAATAAGAATGAAAAATCCCGAAATTGGGGTTGGGAATATTTTTGGTGCCAGCATTATTGATTGTACACTTTTAATTGCTTGTTCAAGCTTCGCCAGTACGAACGGAGCAATTTACATTTCGAAAGGAATGTTGTTTTTAACAATTCCTGCTTTGTTTATTATAACGGCAATTATATCACTTCCTATAATAAAGAATGGAAAATCCAATAGATTTCAAGGGTTAGCATTAATTTTATTGTATTTAATGTATACCTGTCTTGTGGTAAGGTTTTCGTGAACAAAGTCGAAAAATGTATAATTTTCGTGAAACATTTTTTGTTTCACGATTATAGTTGAAAAGTGTTGAAAACTTTGTTGAAAACTTTGAACAAGTGTTCTAACAGCTGTGCTGAGAGTGTGTAAAATAAAGGGTTTTAGGGTTTGAAAAGTTTTTAACAGGGGTGTTGAAAACTCTGTTGAAAACTTTAAAATCTTTGAACACTTGTTCAAAATTTCGAACACATTATCGCTTGACAATAAAATATGGTCGCCATATAATAGTTGTATGAAAATTGAAGGTATAATAGATAGCATAATATACAAGAATTTAGAAACGGGGTATTCGATAGTTCGGGTTGCGGTTGACAAAAATGAGATTGTTGCATCTGGCAAATTTCCTGTTGTTGGAGAGGGAGAAAAGGTTTTACTTGAAGGCGAAAAGATTGTTCACCCTAAATATGGCGAGCAGTTTAAAGTTACACATGTAAAAGTAGAAAAGCCAACGACATCAGCGCAGATTGAAAAATATCTTGCAAGCGGTTTAATAAGTGGTGTTGGGCCGGTAACTGCAAAAAACATTGTTCAGATGTTTGGTGAAGATACTCTGAAAATAATAGAAGAAGAGCCTATGCAATTGTCAAATGTTAAAGGTGTCAGTAAAGAAAAGGCAATTAATATTGCACTTAGGTATAACGACATCAGAAAGTTGCAAGATGCAGTTATTTTTTTGCAAAACTACGATGTTTCTGTAAATATGGCGGTTAAAATTTATGACAGATACAAAAAACGCACCGAAGAAATTTTAAGCAAAAATCCATATAAATTGGTTGAAGATATTGAAGGCATTGGATTTCGTACAGCAGATAAGATTGCTATGAAAATGGGGATTGACAAAGATTCAACTTTTCGTATGCGTGCAGGAATTGTTTTTTGTATCTCAGAAGTGTCAGAAAAAAATGGTAGCACAATAGTTGAGAGAAATGAATTAAAGTCTGCGGTGGCAAGGCTTTTAGAATTTCCAGAAGATGAAAAACAAGTTGTATACGAACAAACCATTGCAGATTTATTGATTGATGGCTACATTAAAGAGTTTGTAGATGATGGAATAACTTATCTTGGACTTGCAAAATTTTATAAAATGGAAAAGGTTATTGCCACAAAACTTTGCACACTGTCGGACGGCTGGAATTTTGCAAAGGTAGATGTAAGTACAAAACTTGATGAGTACGAAAAAATGAATGGAATACAACTTCATTCCGAACAACGTCTGGCAGTGGAAACTGCAATTTCTAATGGTGTTGTAGTTATTACAGGTGGACCAGGGACTGGGAAGACTACAATAATTAAAGCAATTAATAGTATATTAAAAGGATTACATTTAAAGACACTTTTGCTTGCACCAACGGGTAGAGCAAGTAAAAGGCTTTCTGAAGCTACAGGAGATGAAGCAAAAACAATACATAGGGCTTTGGATATTAATTTTAAAGGAAAAGAGTTTGAGTCTGCTTTTAACACTCTGACCGAACTGGAAGTGGACTGCTTAATTGTTGACGAATGTAGTATGGTTGATACCTATGTAATGTATAATCTTGTAAATGCTTTAAATCGTGGAATGAGATTGATTTTGGTTGGAGATAAAGACCAATTACCAAGTGTTGGTGCTGGAAATATATTAGATGACCTTATTAATGTTGGAACTATCCCAGTGGTCAGTTTAAAGCAGATTTTTCGTCAGGCGAGCGAGAGTAAGATAGTTGTTAATGCACATAATATTAACAATGGAGATCAGTTAGAGTTTGATAACAAAACAGGCGATTTTTTTGTTATGAATAAGGAAACTCCTGATGAAAACCTTGAATTGGTTGTGGATTTGGTGTCAAAAAGACTTCCATCTTTTCTGGGGGTTGACAGCAGTCAAGTTCAAGTAATTGCACCTATGAAGGCTGGTATTGTTGGGGTGCAAAATATAAATAAGTCATTACAAGAAGCATTAAATCCGAAGAGCCCAGAAAAGATAGAAGCAATGCAAGGTGAAAGAGTGTTTAGGGTTGGTGATAGGGTTATGCAAACTGTTAATAACTATGACCACACGTGGGAGAAAAAAGGAGTTTCGGGGACGGGGGTCTTTAATGGAGATATTGGTTTTATTACTGATATTAATCCCGAAACTAATGAAACAACCGTTGAATTTGAAGATGGCAGAAGGTGTTTTTATACAGTCGCAGAACTTGATGAACTTATGCTGTCTTATGCAATTACAATTCATAAAAGTCAAGGAAGTGAGTTCGATGCTGTCGTTATACCGGTATCGGGTGGAAATCCTATGATGATGACAAGGAATTTGCTTTATACAGCGGTTACAAGAGCCAAGAAGATGGTTGTGTTGGTTGGTTCAATGAATTGCATCTATGCAATGATTAAAAATACTTTTTCGGTAAAACGAAAGACTCTGCTTAAAAAATTATTATTAGATAACAATTTGGAACTATAATGAATAATAATAAACTCCTTGATGCAAAATAATTGCAGATAGGAGTTTTTTTATGAAAAAGTTTTTAAAAGCGTGTTTTAGCATTGCATTAATATTGGTGTCATTTTTTTCAATGTCGGCGTGCGGGAAAAAAGCAAGCCAAGTTAAAATTGATTTGCCTGAAACAATAAATTTAACAGAAGATAAAAAAATGCCTAAGTTAAAAGTGTATGATACAGCAGTAAAAGGCATTGTCGAAATGGAATTAGAAGATTATTTATTGGGGGTGGTCGCAGGTGAGATGTATAATTCGTGGCATTTAGAGGCGCTAAAAGCACAGGCAATTCTTGCGAGAACTTACACATTGTACTATTTGCAAAACTTTACTAGCAAATATGAAGGTGCTGACATAAGCAATGATGTAACCGAAGCACAAGCATATGATGCAAGTAGAATAAATGAAAACATAAGGAAGGCCGTTGAAGAAACTAAGGGATTGGTGATTTTAAGTGGCGATGAATTGATTGAAAGTTGGTTTCATTCTAATAGTGGTGGTGTTACAACAACTGCTAAGAATGGATTAAATTATGGCGAAGAAGAAAGTTATACGCAAGTAAAGAAAAGTGTAGAAACGGATGAGAATAGTGAAAACTTTGAATGGAGCAAAACATTTACAAAATCAGAAGTTCTGTCGGCTTTAAGAGAAATGGGAGTGGCGGTTGGTTCAATCAGTTCGTTTGCGATTGCCGAAAAAGACGATAGTGGTCGTGTTAAAAAATTTAAAGTTGGCACAAGCGAGGTAGATGCAAATACTTTTAGACTAAAAATTGGTTCAACTGAAATGAAATCAACTTTAATAACCGATATAATTGTAAGCGCAAATTCGATTAACTTTTCAGGTAAAGGGTATGGACACGGCGTTGGAATGAGCCAATGGGGCGCAAAGATATTGGCTGAACAAGGTAAATCTGCCGAAGATATTATCAATTTCTACTTTAAAGATGTAAAAATTGCTGAATATACTTTATAATTTATCAAAAATTAGTTTCACTTTTGGTTGAGTTTGTTATATACTATTTTTTATACAATTTTAAATACTAGGAGTGAAATTAATTTTTATGAAAATATGTTTTGTTAGACACGCAGAGATTAAAAGATATGTTGGCGAACTTATACCAGATGCTGTTGGAATTTCAGGCAAGGGGAAAAAGACTGCAAAAAAGGTTGCGGAGTATTTAAAAAATGAAAATGTAACCATTGTATATTCTTCACCTATTACAAGAGCAAGCGAAACTGCTGAAATAATTGCAAAATCATTTAATGTTGACCATATAACAATGAAGCAATTTACCGAAAGAAAGGGTGTCGTCCCAAGAACTCCACTTGAACAAGAGTGGGCGGATAATTACCTAAATTTAGATTATAGAAACGGCAAAGTTGAAACCATTACCGATTTTTATAAAGCAAATTACGAGGGCCTTGACCTTATTGTTAAAGAAAACAAATTAAAAGAAACAAAAGAAAAAGAGCAAACAATTGTAATTGTTGCTCATTCATCTAATTTATATGCCTTTAATGCGTATTTTAACAAACTTCCGCTTAAAGGAAAAGCAGTTTGGATGCAATGCTCTAACGGTGCTGTAATTAAATACCAAGTTTAGATTAAATCTATCTTTATTGCAAGGACACCATATTGGTGTTCTTTTTCTTTTGTGTAATAGGTATGGTAAGTTTCAAGAACTTCACTCTCGGTTAAAGTATTAAATCCTATGTCAGAATAATTAAGAGTTTTTGCCATATCTTCAAAAGTATTGAAATGTAAAAGTTCAGAAACTTTTACAACCATAATTTCAAGCGTAGAGTTGTTTGTAAAGCAAATATAATCGCCAGTAGTAAGAATTTGTCTTTTCTCATCATTCAAGCGAACTTCGTAAATTTTTTCTCCCTTTTTAATATTTTCAAAATGTTTTGCATCTAAATTCATACATACAAGTTTTTTAGGGCTTTCAATTAGATTCTTAATTGCACGTCCACGATGAGAAACTGAATTTTTTTCTTCGTCAGACACTTCGCTAAATTTTTCTTCTAAGTCATAAGAATAAAAAATAGGGTCATAACCAAAGTCTAATTTGCCACTTTCAAGTTCGGTAATTTCTCCGAGTGTTTGCCCGATTCCAACTTTAACGTCGTCATCTCCGTTGTATAATACCATAGCGCAAGAAAAGTTTGCTTTGCGGTTAACCGCCCCGTCCATTTCAATTAAAAGTTTTGCTCTATTTTGCTCGTCGGTTGCGTGGCTTCCATCTTCGCTTGCATACCTTGCGCTTAATACTCCTGGTGCTCCATCTAACACATCTACAAAAAGTCCAGAATCGTCTGCTAAAACTGGGGAAGGGGTCCCTTTGCTTGCTAGAAACTTGTAAATGGTTTTTGCCTTTATTAGGCTGTTTCCAATTAGGGTTGTAGCGTTTTCTTCTATATCGCCTTCAAATCCACAGTCTTTGATAGATAAAACTTCATAATCAGATAAAATTTCTTTTACTTCTGAGATTTTATGTTGGTTGTTGCTTGCAAAAATTATTTTTTTCATAATACTTGTTCCTTTTTGTTATTCTTAAGGTAGTTTATCATACTAGAAAAATTTTTGCAATAAAAAGAAGAATGCTTGAAAAATTTACTAATTTATGGTATAATACATGTATAAAAAAGGTGAGGGTTTTGTTATGTCAATAGATCAAGTATGTAAAGAGATGTTAGAGAGACTAAAAGAGAAAGCGGGGGATTCTGTAATTTATGACATAGATGTTATATCTCTTGCTTATGGTGTATATGGTGATGAGCACGAAATTTACCAAGCGATGGTTGCTGGTGAAAGAATAAGTGGAATGGTAGGAGATTCAATTAAGCCGGGCGGAGATAAATTTAAGTCTGTTTTAAAAGCAAGGCTTTTAATGCTTTGTGAAGCACGTGAAAATGAACTTGATAATCAAAATGGCAAACAAGAAAGAGAGTAGGGAACTACTCTTTTTAAATTTTATTTTTTACTGATAAATCTTCTTGCGGATTGAACATTTAAGATGTAAAATATATAAGTCTAATGATTGTTTTGCAGTTGTGGTGGAATGGCAGACACACACGTCTCAGAAGCGTGTGGAGAAATCCGTGGGGGTTCAAATCCCCTCAACTGCACCAATGTTAAATTTTGATTTGTTAATTTAAGGAGAAAAAGTAGTGAATAACGATGAATTACAAACAGAAATTGAGCAAATAAAAACTCGAAATCAAAAAGTTGAATTAGATAAAATGTGGGAAACAAGTTGGACGAGAAAAATATGCATTGCAATACTTACATATTTTGTAGTGGTTTTATATTCATACATAATTAGTAAATTTTCAAATATTTGGTTATCATCATTGGTGCCGGTATTGGGGTTCTTTTTATCAACACTATCGCTAAAATTTGTCCGAAAATTATGGGAAAAGAAAATTAGAGAGTAAACAGCAAAATAGTATATGTCAAAAAACAAAAATCTGAATTGGGTAGAGAGTTACTGCAATTCAGATTTTTTATTGTTTAAGTTGGTGTTAATGCATATTTAGAAATTTGTTTTTGTTGCTTAGTATGTTAGGTAAAGTGATACGACTCCGCTTCCTACAAGTTTTATAAAACTAACGTTTTTAATAGAAAACTCTGTGGAAGTGTCGGTCTTTTTTTGAATTAATGTGCCAGCTTCGTCGTAAAGTTCTATTGTAATGTTTTTATCGGTTTTAAGTTTTAAATCGGTGAAGTCTATGCCGGACTTTGTTAATTGGTCTTTTGCAGAGCTGATATTTAAGTATAGGTCTTTGTAAATAATTGTTTGATTGCCTTGGTATTCTTTTTGAAAACCAAAATTAAAATAATAATTTAATTTGTTTTCATTTGAGAAATCTTTGGGAGAAAAATATTTATCATAGTTACTGAAATTGTTCGCTCCGCAATAAAGGTTGTATTTGTCGCCGAATGATTGTTCGTAGGCGTAAAATTCTTTAAATAGGTTATCGTTATTATAATAGGCTTTAATTGAAGACTTCCATTCATCAAGTGTGCTTGCTTTAAAGTTTGAGTCTTGTAGCCACCCACAAAAGTCGCCATATTTGTGGTGAAGGTAAGCGTAGAACCTTGCACCTGCTTCATATGGAGAATTTGGAGCAATTTCGTCTTGTTTTAAGTTCAGTATTGTGTTTTCAAAATCGTAATAGTACATATCGGTTGAAAGAAAGTCATTATTGTTAATGATTCCGTAGTGCGAATATGTGTATGCATTAAGTTCAGGGTAACTTTCTCTTATTTTCTTTGAAGTTAAATATTCCATATAGGTTGCAAAGCCTTCGGTTAAGGTTCTGCACGGTAAACTGCTTGCAAATTGTGAGTGGTTAAGTGCGTGAGCCAGTTCGTGCTGAAAGGCGTTTGATGCCACAGTAAAAAGTTCAGATGCATTGATGTATATTGTTAATCCACCACATGAAGGGTGTCGCTCGCGAAAGACTTCAATGTTTAATTTGTTAGCAAAAGTTAATCCCGAAACTTCTTGCTGAATTGAATACATTTTTTCAATGATGGTTTTATAGTCGTTTGGTAAATATGAGCCTGCGTTAATCTTTATTGAGAAATGAGTGGTTTCTTCGGTTGCGTTTTGCGTATAATATGTGCCAAGTTTAAAACTATTTGCAGTAATTTTTTCGGCTGGGCTTTGTTTTACATAATAAGTGAAGTCATATACATAGTCATTGTAACAAATATAAAGAGTCTTTGTTCCTGTTGTGGAGCTATCAAAACCTTGTATCATATCAAGAGTAATAGGTATTATTGACTTTCTCATATATCCATCAACAACTTCATGATACTCAATGGTAACATTAGATAAGTTTAGGCCCTCATTAAGGTAGTAGGTTGTAAAAAGGTTGTTTACTTCTGAAATGCAATTTAGAGATGTATCGGTTGCGTTTTTAATTACGTAATAGGCGAACTCTTTTTCTTGTCCAGAATAACTTATTTTAGCAATTCTTTTACCAGTTGAAGAAGTATTAAAGTTTTTCATCATTGAAGATTTTAACTTTACATTTTGCTGGTCTTTTGAAATATTAACAGTTTCATCTCCAATAAGATTATTGTTTTGAAGATATACTCTATTTTCAAAATCGGTTGAGTTGTAAGTTAAAGTTACATTATTATTGTTGTTTTCTGATGCATTAAAAACATAAGCAAGAAATGCAATAATGCCGACTATCAAAATTATAGAAAAGAATAAATAGGTTTTCTTTTTCATTTATATCTCCAAATTGAAAATTGTTTATTTTATTTTAACAATATTTATAAAAGTCGTCAATTGTTTGGCGGGAATAAAACAAGTAAGTTAAAAATTGAAAAAATAAAAATCTCAGATTTTATATCTGAGATTTTGGTGTTAATTCATTGGTTGTGAACCGCCACCATTAGATTTGGTTGAAAGGGTGTAGGTGTTTAAATCGGTTGGAAGAGTTGTTGTGTATTCAATATTTTCGTAAGAAAGAGTGCATTCATAATAGCCGGCACCTTCATGCCCTGTATGGTCGTAAGAGAACAACTTGGCAGATGTAATTAATTCATTTTTAATTTCAACAGCAAGATGATATGTGTACGCTTCTCCATTTTCGTTTAACACATTAAGATAAATAGTTGTTACATCGTTTTCACATTCTCCACCTAGGAAAACAAATTCAAAAGTTCCTCCCCAGCGAAGGAATTTTAAGAATTCGGTTGTGTCATATTTAAGTGGGTCAAGATGGTTTATTGACGGGTAATCTTCATAATATTTTTTATCACTATCTGTGTAATATTTTTTGTCTTTTAGCCAGCTTGTTTCATTGTTGAGTTTAATGTTATATATGTTATTCTTAAATATAACCACACATTCGTCTTCTAATTTAAACAATCCGGTTTTTTCAGTACACATATATTCTTTAAGTGTTGATTTCCTTTCGGTAGCAAGCGAAGAATTGCGGAATGCTTCAAAATATGTCCATTCGGCTTGTTCTTTGCTTAATAGAGTTTTTGTAGAAGTTTGTGTGTTTTCAGTTGGTGCGTTTTCGGTGTTCTCTGGATTTGTTGTAGGTGAAGCTTCGGCTGTTGGTGTATCAGTTGTTGGTGTTGTTGCATCGTCCTTATTGCAAGCGGTTAATGTCAACATTGGAAGTGCAATCATTAAACAAACAAGAACACAAGAAAAGATTTTCTTTAATTTTTTCATGGTTTTCTCCTTAATTAATATTTTGTTATATTATACAGTGAGAAATCTTACTTGTCAAGAAAAATGGTGAGATCTCTCATATCATATCTGTATGGTTATAGGGAAAAGGATTAAAGCGCTTAGGCTTGAAAGGAGCAACAGCCTGGCAACGGTTGCAAATGCTGTTGGCGTTAACAAGCGTGCAATTATTTTTTTGGAGCAAGAAATAAATGAGCCAAAAGCTAGTTATATAGTTAATTTGGCAAAATGTTTTAATGTTTCCACTGATTATTTGTTAGGTTTAGATGAAGAATAAATAATTTACAGCATCTCGGATTACGAGGTGCTGTTTTGTTGTTTTGACAAAATAAAAATTTTAATTTTTCTATTGACTTTTACCTTAGGGTAGAGTTTATAATTATATCAAGAGGTGCAATTATGGAAAAGTTATATAAAATTGGTGAAGTGGCAAGGTTTGCTGACACTACAATTAAAACTATTAGGTATTATGAAAAAATTAATTTACTTAAGCCGAAAATGGTTGATGAATTTACTGGGTACAGGTACTTTGACGCAAGTGCAGTGCAGTTAGCGCAAAAAGTTCAGAAATTGAAACAGTTTGGATTATCTTTAAATGAAATAAAAGAGTTCGTAAAGATTGATAGAGATAAACAATTTGATTTCATTAATAGCAAATTTAGAGAATTAGAATTAGCAAAAAGTAATTTGCTTGACCTTGCATCGCATACAGCAAGAAAGATTGATTTCTTTTTCCAAAATGACAAAAGGGTGATTGGTAAGTGGAAGTGTGTTGCAGTTGCGAATGATAAAGAATCTTATTTTAGCAATAATTTGCTTGATGTTCAGTCAAAGCTTCCATATTTGTACTTTTTGAAAAATGGGGCTGGATATGAATTGATTAATGGTTGGAGTAAAGGAGAAGTTTATTATCATCACACATTAAAATATGAAATAGATAAAGGTTTGTTGTTTGTTAATGCAAATGAACTTGAAGTGTATGTGTATGAAAAATTAGACAGCATTGAGCGGGTCGAACCCGAGCAAGATTTCTTTGATGATTTAAATGTTGCCTATGAACATGACCCAAAAGTTTTGGGGCTATGGAAAATATATGACCATGTGCCATACGAAAAAAGGGCGGATTATGTGCCAAGTGGTGGCAGTGGCGAAAGATATTTTATGAGAAGTTTGGCGTTTTTCGACGATAATGTTTGCAGAGTTGATGAAGATTCGTACAGGCGTTTAAGGTGGACAAAAAACCTTTTAATAGATAAAAAGAATAAAATCGTAATGCCGTATACAATTAAAGAATTTAATAATAAAAAATATCTGATTTTAGAATGGAAAAGTGATGGGTATAGATATTTTGGCGAGCAGGCGTGGTGTTATGTATTTGAAAAGGTTGAGTAGTTTTATTTGAAAATTTGCAATAAAAAACCGAGGTGTTTAACATCTCGGTTTTGATTTACTATGCAGTTTTTGTTGTGTCGCCACTGCTTTCTTTATGCCTTTTGTGGAAAATGTCTTTTAGACCTGCATCTTCAAGACTTATGTGTTTTTTGGTGTTTCTAACTTTTTCAACTCTTTCTTGAAGTGGGGCTGAAATTACTGGCATAACAACATTGTCTTCACGATTTCTAACTTCAATTTGATTATATGGAATAGAAATACCATTACGTTTGAATTCGTTATAAACATTTTCAATAATGTAATAATAGCTATCCCAGTAGTCTGACGAATCAACCCAGCAGTTAGCGAAGAAATCTATGCTACTTGCACCAAGTGTTTTAAGTCTGCAAAATGGTTTGTGCTCATCATTGTCGTAAACATTTCCATTACTTTTCATTACGTCAATAACTATTTTCTTTACAAGTTCAACATCAGTTTCGTATGCGACAGAGAATGTGAAGTCAACACGTCTTGTTGGGTTTGCTCCGGCGTTAATAACTGCGTTGTTTGTAATTGCACTGTTAGGAATGGTAATTCTTTTATTGTCGGTGGTTTGAATTGTTGTAAATAAGAAGTGAATATCAACAACGCTTCCGTCAAATCCGTTAACGCTAATAAAGTCACCTTTCTTAAACATATGATTTGCAACGATAACAATTCCATTTGCAAGGTTTGCGATGATGTTTTGCAAAGCAACACCAATAGCAAGAACGCAGGCACTAAGTGCGGTAACTACTCCAGTAACATTGATTCCAATGATGCTTAGTAGTGCAAGAACTAGGATTAAGTATAATCCAAATTTTAAAATTGCCACAAGAAAGTTTTGTGTAATTTTTTCGGCTTTGGTCTTGTTTAAAAGTCGTTTAATTATGTTGATTAGTATTTTTATTGCAATTATACCAATTACTAATACTGCAACGAATTTAACAATTGACCAAATGTTGTTTGTGAAAAAGTCTTTGATTGAAGTCCAAATATTGTTCCAATCCATTTTGTTTTCCTCCTAAGTTTTAAATTGTATTTAAAATTATAGCACAAGAGTGTGGTAAATCAAGTTAAATTTTACAAATTTTTTGAATAATGATAAAACTAGAAATTTTTTGTATTTTCAAATCTCTGCTGAGATGGTTTGACATTAATTCGCTATTTTTGTTATCATATAATGTAGCAGAAGATATTTTGACTTGTTAAATTAAATAAATAGGGGTAATGATATGATTATAGCAATTGATGGAACAGCAAGTTCTGGGAAAAGTACGCTTGCAAAAAGGCTTGCAAGAAAGTTAAAATTTGTATATTGTAATACAGGGGCAATTTACAGGGCGATTACAATTAAGGCCGTAAGAACGTTTGGTGATGATGGCTATGAGAAATATGGCGAAGACGAAATTGCAGATTATCTTAGGGATATAGATATAAAAGAAGGCTTTGATGATAAGGGAGAATTTTTTATTATTATGGACGGAGAAGATGTTTCGTTTGAAGTAAATACTCCCAAAATAAGTCAATTAGTTCCGCATTATTCAAAACTCCCAAAATTAAGAGAAATTGCAAAAATAATTCAAAGAAAAATTGCAATAACTAACAATAGTGTTGTTGAAGGAAGAGATATTGGCACTGTTGTATTTCCTAATGCAGAAGTCAAATTTTTTGTTTCAGCAGATGCAGAAGTTCGTGCTAAAAGAAGAATGGGCGATTATGAAAAAAAAGGTAAAGCAATGTCTTTTGAAGATGTTTTAAAAGATTTGCTCGAAAGAGATAAAATGGATGCAGGACGAGATATTTCGCCACTAAAACCAGCCGATGATGCAATAATGATTGATAATTCTGGAAATGACCCTGATGCAATGGTTGACATTTTGGCTGGATATGTTAAAGCTTTTAATGATAAATCGATTAATTTCGTTTAGTAATTATCTAATTGGTGAAAATTATTGATACTTAGGGAGAAAGTATATGGAAACTGGAATAATAAGCGTAATATTAATGGCTTTCATATTGGTTGGAATGATATGGGGGTTAATCAGAGGTTGGAAAAACTCTTTGGTTAGGCTACTTGAAATCGTTTTATGTGCCTTTATTGCATACTTTATTGCAGGGAGTCTTGCCGATGCGTTTTTGACTTTGGACTTATCTGAATATGGATTTAATGTCGCAGGGGTAAAAGTAACAACAGTTGAGGAAACTTTGACATCGTTAATCAGTTCTATTGCTGTTGTTAAAGATGTTTTGGAATTAAGTCCAACATTAAAATCTGTAATTGCGATATTGCCGATTGTCATTATAAGTTTAGTGTTGTTTATTGTGCTTTTCTTTGTAATAAAATTTGTAGTTTTCATTATTCACGCAATTGTTGGGGCTGTAATAAGAAAGAAGTTAAAGCAACAATCTGAATACAATGATGATGATGTACAAAAGAAGAATGTAAACAGGCTAATTGGTGCAGGAATTGGAGTATTGCAAGGAATAATTTGCTTTGCAATTGTTATGTGTCCAATTGCAGGTGTAACCTACTTTTTAGCAGACGAAGTTAAATACATAAGAGAGTATTCAGCGGGCACAATTTCAGATGATGTAGTTAACGCTTCGGTTTATGCAGATGAAACAAATGCCGATGAAAGCGATGTCGCAAAAGCCCAAGAGGAATTGAATAAAATAAATAATAAATTCAGGGGTTTAGCATTGTTTGGCTACAAGCCGATTTCAAAAGGATTAGTTAGTGGATTGACTTCTTTTGAGTTGAATGGAGTTGAAACAAGTTTAACAAAAGAAGTTGATAATGTCGTAAAAATTTATGTTAGAGCGGAAAAGTTATCAAAAATTCCAATCGATAGTTGGACAACTGAAGAAACAGAAATTGCAAAGGAAACAATTGATTTGTTTTTTCAGTCGCCTATAACAGGAGATATAACAACAGAGATTGTTACAGAAGTCGCAGACAGATGGACAAGTGGAGATGCGTCAAAGTACGCTGTTTTGGGAATAAATAAGCCGATTATTAACGGCGATGGAAGTGAAGTTTTTGATGTGTTTTTAAAACAACTTAAAGCCGATGAAAAAGAAGATTTAAAAAATGAATTAAAAGTTGCCGTCAACATTTTAGATGTGGCAATAAAAAAAGATATAATTAATATCGCAAAAGAATCAACAACCGTTGACGATGTAATAGTGCCAATTTCACAAAATGGGGTTGTTGAAGAATTTATTGGAGCAATGGTTGGTGGTAGAGCGATAAAAAACACTATACCAACGGCTATTCAATTTGGACTTCATCAGATGTATCCATTACTTGGTGCAAGAGAAGAAGCCTATGCTAATTTAAAAATCTCAAAAGCGTCAAACGAGATTAATTGGGATACCGAAAAAGTATATTTGGATAATGTATTTAGTGGCCTTGCAAGAACTTATATAAGTTTACAAAAAGAGGGCGAGGTTCTTGAAAAGTTAGACTATCAAAGTTTGTCGTTGGCATTGGAAAGCCTTAGGAAAAGTGAACTATTAAATAGCCCTTTGGACAATGGAAGCACATTGGGCAAAGAGATTACCCTAGTCCTATTAAATTCAACATACTTTGATGTTTTAGATGGAATGGACAGTCTGCTTAATAATATTGAAAACGATTATGAAAATGTGAATTTTGCGAATTTACTTGAAACATTAAAGTCGTCAGTTGAACTTGCTCAGTCGATGAAAGATTTACAAAGTGGGGAAATATCCGAACTTCCACAAGACCAAATTGCAGGACTTTTAAATGGGCTTACAGATGATACCACAGGGAAGTTGGTTAAAGATTTAACCACTCCTGAGAATTTGACAGAGCTAGGGGTCGACGGAGACAGTGCAAAAGCGGTTGGGTCGCTTATTGGTGCCGTGGTAGACTATAACAGAGAAGTTAATTCAAGCGAAGAAAATGAAGCAGTTGTAAAAATGCCAACAGATGATGATGAAGTAAATAAAGCAACTGACGCATTCAGAGAACTCGCCGATGTTGTGCAAGTTGGTGTAAAAAATGAAAATGTAACAGAACCAGAATATAAATTCTTTGCAAGCAAAGAAGAAATGAGAGAGTTTATATTAAAATTGCAAGCATCACCATATGTTTATGCAGTGTCGCTTTCATCAAGTTCAACACTTGGGTTTAAAGATGACTTAAATAATACCAAATTAACCGAAACTGAATATGGATATTTAGAGGAATTGATTAACGAAGACCCTATTACATACAAGCAAAAAGATATGGACAAGTTATTTGGTTTTTGGAATATGTAGAATACAAAAATTTATGGTAAATTCTTGACTAGATATTCTAAAAGTGTTAATATTTTAAATATAATTTACAAGGAGGGGAAAAAGAATGTGGATATGGATTTGGCTAGGCGTTGTGGCTGTGACATTGATGCTTGAGTTTATAACACTTGAACTTGCATCGGTATGGTTCTCGCTTGGCGGTCTTGTCGCTTTAATTCTTGCATGCTGTGGCTTTTCGGTTGAAGTGCAATGGATTGTTTTTGGTGTTGTATCAATATTAAGCATTTTACTTTTAAGAAAGGTATCTTTAAAGTATTTACTTAAAAACAGCAATGAAAAAATTTCAAAAACAGATATGACAATTGGAAAAAATTTCGAGCTTTTAACTGATATTAACCCAAATCAATGTGGGACAATTAAGGTAAATGATGTCGTTTGGTCGGTTGTTGCAGTTGACAGTTCATCAGAAATTATGTCTGGGACAAGAGTTGAAGTTGTTGAATTAAAAGGAAATAAGTATGTTGTAAAGCCATTCTCGGCAAACAACGATAAAAAGGAGGAAAAAAATTAATATGTCTACATCTGGAATTATTTTAATTGTATTAGTAATTGTTGCAGTTATTATTCTTGCAAGTTCGGTAAGAATTGTAAGACAATCTACTGCGTTAGTCGTTGAACGACTTGGGAAATACCATAAAACATTAGATACCGGTGTTCATGTAATTACACCATTTATTGATAGGGCTGCGTGTTCGCCGTTAAGTTTAAAAGAACAAATTGCGGATTTTGCTCCTCAACCTGTTATCACAAAAGATAACGTAACTATGCAAATTGACACAGTTGTTTATTATCAAATAACTGATCCAAAACTTTACTGCTATGGAGTTGACAGACCTCGTCAAGCAATAGAAAACTTGACTGCTACAACTCTTCGTAATATCGTTGGTGAACTTGAGCTTGATGATACTTTAACTTCAAGAGATACAGTTAATACAAAAATGCGTGCAATACTTGATGAGGCAACAGACCCATGGGGGATTAAGATTAATCGTGTAGAATTAAAGAATATTTTACCACCAAAAGACATCCGTGATGCAATGGAAAAACAAATGAGAGCCGAACGTGAAAGACGTGAAGCTATCTTAATTGCGGAAGGTGAAAAGAAGTCTTCTATTTTACGTGCAGAAGGTGAAAAAGAATCTGCAATTCTACGTGCTGATGCAAAAAGAATCGCATTAATGAGCGAAGCTGAGGGTACTGCTGAGGCTATTAAGAAAATTATTGACGCAAAGCCTGACGCGGCATATTTGACGTTGCAAGGTTTTGAAGCATTAAAGCAACTTGCTAACAGTCCAAGCTCGAAGTTAATCGTTCCAAGCGAACTTCAAAATGTAACAGGCTTGCTTGCAACAATGAAAGAAACATTGGGCGAAACAGATAAATCATCTAAGAAATAATTTGAAATAATTTATTAAAACGTATCAAGGTTAAACTTGGTACGTTTTTTATTTTTTGTATAAAATAGTAATTAATACTGCAAAATATGGTTATGGAAAAAACTATCTTAGAGCAAATTCAAAAAAGATTTAAAGGGTCAAGCGATTTTGTTGTTTCGGAAATTAATGTAAACAATAAAACAATTTACTATCTTTATATTGACAATATGATAAATAGGTTACAAGTAAATGTTGGAATAGTAACTCCGCTTAACAATTTAGATAATATTAAAGACTTTGAAGACTTAAAAACAAAAGTTACGATATCAGGCTGTGAAGAAAAAACAACGGTAGAAGATATAATTGCGGATATATTAGCAGGTTTTGTTGTTATTATACTTGATGGGGAAGCAAAAGGTTTGTCTTGTCCTTGCCAAGGGTTTGAAAAAAGAATGATTCAAGAACCTCCAACATCAGCAGTATTAAAAGGGCCACGAGAGGGTTTTGTTGAAGATATAACAATAAATGTTAGTATGCTAAGAAGAAAACTTAAATCTAGTGATTTAAAAATTGAAGAAATGACGGTTGGCAGGTATACAAAAAATAGGGTTTGTGTGGCTTATGTTAGTTCAATTGCCGATGATCATGTGGTCAAAAAGATTAAACAAAGATTAAGACAAATTGATATAGACGGTGTAATTGACAGTTATTACATTCAAGCATTTTTAGAAGAAAAGCACAGTAAATTATTTAAGCAAGTAGGGAACAGCGAAAAACCAGAAGTAATTGTATCTAAACTTTTGGAAGGGAGAGTCGCAGTTGTTGTTGAAGGGTCGCCTTTGGTATTGACTCTGCCTTTTACATTGCTGGAAGATTTACAAAGTTCAGATGATTATTATATTCACCCAATGCACGCAACTTTTGTTAGAATGCTAAGGCTTTGGGGTTTTGTAATTTCTATGACTTTACCAGGAATTTATGTAGCCTTGCAAAGTTTTCATTTCTCGCTTTTACCAATTGACTTTTTAATAACATTGCAAAGCAGTATACAAGGCTTGTCTTTTCCCCCATTAATTGAAATTTTGGTAGTGTTGTTTTTATTTGAAATCTTAAATGAGGCAAGTCTAAGAATGCCAAAGTACTTAGGTATGGCATTGTCAATTATTGGGGCATTGGTACTTGGGGATACTGCTGTAAAAGCGGGGGTGATTTCGTCGCCGGCAGTAATAATGGTGGCGGTTAGTGGGATAATGCTCTATATGGTACCTGACCAAACACAAACTGCTTCGTTTTTACGCATTATTTTCACCGTTTTAGGTGGAGTTGCTGGTTTTTATGGGTTGATAGTCGGATTTGTATGGTTAACGTCATATTTGCTAACATTTGATTCGTATGGTACGCCTTACTTTGCACCATATGCGCCAAGAATACCACAAGATAAAAAAGATGGTATTGTGAAAGATAGGATTGAAAATATGAAGACTCGCCCAAAATCTATTCCAAACAAAAATAGAATTAGAATGGGTCGGTTTGACGCAAAAGAACAAGACAATCAAACAGAGGAGCAATAAGTATGAAAAAACAATTGACAGTTTGGCAATGTACTATGCTTGTTGCGGTATGTATAGTTGCCACTAAATTTCAAAGATTTCCTGCATTGATTGCAAAAGACTATGGAAACAATGGTTGGGTATATCTGCTCTTAATGTTGTTATTTGATTTACTTTTCGTTTGGCTGTTAGTTTCATCATTAACTAAACTTAAAGACAAAACTTTTTTTGAGTTGCTTGAAGAAAAATTGGGGAAAGTTGTTAAAACTATAATTTGTGTGATAGTTGCTTTTTATTTTTTCTTTAAATCGGTTGTTACATATAGGGGGACTCACGAGTTCTTTGCAAATATGCTTTTTGATAAACTTTCGTGGTTTTATTTCAGTATATTGTTTGCACTGCTATTAATTATTATGGTTGGTGGTGGGCTAAATAACATAGGAAGAAGTGCAGAGTTGTATTCATATATTATTGCGTTTGGTTTGATTACATCTATAATTCTTGGAATACTTAAAGTGGATTTATGGAATATAATGCCAATTATGGATATGGACGTTGGGGTATTTGCAAAAAGTTCAATAAAGCATCTTCCATGGCTTGGGGATTATCTTGTAATATTGTTATTCATTGGGAATGTCAAAATTGACAAAAATCCAGTAAAACCAATAATGCTATCTTATATTGCCACAAGTTTGTTAATCGTAACAGTATATATAATTTTCTATTGTATAAATGAAAGTCTTTCGGTGTATCAAGCAAATTCGCTTTCTGCAATTACCCAATACTCGTTAATTGGACTTGGCGTTGGAAGACCTGATTGGTTTTTGGTTCTGTTTGTCTTTCTTTCAACAATTATTGCAAATGCCTTTTATGTTTATGCATACACCTTGTCAGTGTCAGAGATATTCAATTTAAAACGAAGTTATTTGTTCATAAGCTCTATGGTATTTGTGTTGTTTATTGTAGATAATATCGTTTTAAAAAATATACAAAGTTCACTTTCGTTTATGCATAACTATGTTAGTTTTTTGGCATTGTTTGTTGGCATTAGTATGCCTATTTTGGTTAAATGTCTGGCGGGTAAAAGCAATGTGAGTGCAATAAAGAAAAAGCATAGAGATAAAGCAGTGTATTATAAAGAGAGGTGTGCAATATGATTAGTTTTTTCAAAAAGCACCTTACAATATTCGTTGTGATATTGGCTTTAATATTAATTCCTCAATCTTTAAATATACAATCTGAACTTAAAATGAGAATTATAATCACTTCGATAGGTGTAGATTATAAAGAAGACCAATACGCAGTAACTGCTCAAGTCGTAAGACCTCAAAATGGAAGTGAGGGCGGTGGGCGTACTGCACAATTAGATTTTTTGACAACCGAAGCTGATTCAATTGCGGATGCGTTGTATCAGATATCTTTTCAACTTGGCAAAACTGCTGGCCTGGGACATATTAACACTTTGGTTTTTGGGAAATCATTAATTGAAAATGAAAAAATGCTTTCTGCAATAGACTATTTTGTAAGAGATGCAAGAATCCCGTCTTCAACATTATTATTAGTTTCCGAATCCGAAGCAAAAGATGAATTAAAAAACACTAGTTCTCTTGAACTTTCGACGGCAATTAATATGCAAAAATTATTTCTCTATAAAGAAATGAGTATGAATGGTGTTATGATGCAACTGGAACAATTTTTGAATTACCATAATCGAATTGGGAAGTCAGTTTTAATAAGCGGTATAAAGTTTGAAGACGAATCGAAAAAAGAGTCTGGAAATTCTGGGCAAAGCGGGAAATCATCTTCTGGTGGAGGTTCAAGCGAAAGCGGTGGTTCGTCTAGCGGTTCATCAAGCGAAAGTTCAGGTGGGGGCTCGTCGGGCGGTGGTCAATCGTCTGGTTCAAACAGTAGTTCGGGAGGTTCGTCTGGTGGCGGAGGGAATAGCAGTAATGTATCAAAACGAATCAAATACGATAATTCGGTATATATGTTTAAAGACGGCAAAATGAAATACAAATTCGAAGGTGATGAGTATTTTAACGGAATAAATTATTTAAATACTAAAAGTCAATATGGAATTGTTCATGTCGACAATGTTAATGATGATATTTATACGAATGCAAGTGTAGACTTATATGTGAGAGATAAAAAAATTAGATTTAGTTGTAGGTTTGAAGACGGAAAACCAAAATGTAAAATGAAAATATCTACAAGTCGAAATGAAATTGCGGAAATTACTGATGAAAAGGGAAGTTCGGTTGAAATGTATTATACCGAAAAAGATTTTATTACTGACGCACTAAAAGATAAAGTAAAAGAAAAAATAATTTCATCTTCTATGGCGGTTTATAACAAGGCAAAAGAGAATGGTTGTGATATACTGCACTTAGGTGAAAAACTTTACGCTAGACACCCAAAACAATGGAAAGAGTTTTATGAAAAGTATGGTGAAGATTATCTGAATTATATTGATTTTGAAATTGATGTAGCAATTATAAAAACAATATAGGACTATTGACTTTTGCACGCTTTGTAATGTATAATGCATATATAGGATATAGGTGGATGAAATGAGTAAAAGAAGCGGTTTAGACGATAAAATTGTTGCGAAATGGAATCAAGTTAGAGAAGAAGGGTTGAAATCTTTAGGCGAGCAAAACCTATCAAAAGAAATATACGATGCAAGAAGATCCCAATTGGAAGAAGATGTGTATAAAGCCATAAATTTAGAAAGACACAACGAGTTAATAAAAAGGGAAAGAATATTTTTTACTTCGGTTACATTTGTATCTTCATTGCTTGTTATCTCTCTAATTCAAGCAGGAATGAACTTAAAGTATACAAAATATCGTGCACCTATTATAAATTTACCATATCAAGAAGAAACTACTCCAGAAAAAGAAACAGATGAAATTATATATTTTGAAGAGATGTAAGTGCTTTCAAGAAAGAAAATCAAGGACGAATAGTTATGCCCTTGATTTTTGTTTTATTATATGATATATTTTTTGCAATAAGCAAAAGAGGTTTTAGCATGAAAGAAATGGAAATTTTAATAAAAGGGCTATGTGTAGACTATGCTGTGGGTTTTGAAAAAGTTATTAAAGAGTCAAAAACACTACAAGAATTTATTTCAGCCAGAGAACAGTTGAAACGAGAAATTGTGGAAAGATATCAGAAGAGAATTTCGGTTGTTCCTGAAAGTGAACGACAAGTTCCAGCTCATTTTGATATTTTACATAAATGTATTAGTAATTATTCTCGTAATTTAAACAACATTATTAATGAAGAAAAAACAAATATGACTGCGTTGATAGAAAGAACAGAAGAATTAATGAAGGCTACACAACAATTCTATAAAACAGAGATGGGAAAGGTAAAAAAGTCGCGTAGAAGCAAGGGAATTGCGGTTGGTGTTTCGGCTGCTCTAATTGTTGGTGGAATCTTTACTGGTTCTTTACTTAACAGACAAAGCAATAGTAACTTTGAACAGTCAACAGATATACCTACCGTTAGCGGAACAATGCCACAAGAGAGTGATAGCGGTATAGATACAACATATGTGATTGGTACAGAAGCCCCAGAAGTGCGTTCTTACCAAAATAAAAATGGCGAATTTTTAAGGCTGGACAATATTGTTGATATTAACACTTGGGCGTATAATGAAGTTAAGGCGGAATTGGAAGCTTATCAAAAGGCACATCCAAACGGTATGTATGATTTTGATATGAGTATGATTAGTCCAGAAACCGGTTGTGCGCTTATGATTGCTGAAAGTTCAGGGGGAGTTAATTGCAATACTCACAATCCTAACTTCCAAGGACCTTATAGTATCGGGGTTAATAAGGAGTATATCGATGGAATAAATGTTGTCGCACAGGCATTAACCGGAGAGAATTGTGTTGATCCAACCAATATAAAAAACAATGTTCAAGACCCAAGAATTGCTTGCAAAGCTTACCTTTACAATATGATTGAAAATTACAGGCAGCTCAAATATGCATTAAAAGATGCAGGTTTGGGAGATGTGGAAATATCACAAAGGTTGCTAATTGATTCTTATTTGAATGGAGCGACAGGTGCTGTTAGAAAAATTACAAATGGTGAAGATCATAAAAGGCCATATGCGGACAGAATTACGCAATATGAAGATGTTTTTGTTGCTTATGCTATAAGCCTTAGAGAACACCCAGAAATCAGACACCAAGACAAATCGCACTATGGCACAGATGCCCATAACAAACTAAATAAAATAACCGAAAAATATTCAAATACCCCAACAAGGGGTGGGAATTCATCTGCCGATGAAATGGAATAAAAAATAGCCACGCTAAATACTAGTATCAGCTAGATAATTAGTGTGGCTATTTTTTGTTAAGTATAACAATTGTTTAAATGTATTTTTTATTTCATATTTCAGTTGGCTATATGTCAATATAAAAGCACCGCTAAATTCTTTAGCGGTGCTTTTTATTATTAGTCTTTTCTTTCTTGCTGTTGGCTGTATTGTTGGTCAACCCAAGCACTGATTTTAGGTTGAGGAGTTCCACCAATTTTTATTTTCTCAAATATTTTAGCACATATTGAAATAATGTATCCAGAAATCAAAATTAAGATTATTAAGAATAACATATTTTGTAAGCCAATTGTTGTAATTTCAAAGAAATCGGCTGCAAACATTGAAAGCCCAAAGCAAATAGCTGTCATTGTTGTGCATAAAATTCCATTAATAACATTCATTGGGTTACATAATTTAAATAACATTACAAGTCCGGTAAATGTAACTGCAAGTGTTGCCATTGAACTGATTAAAATTGTGTCATCCCAAGTACCTTGTGTGAACAATACAAATAAGTATATTGCCACAGTATTTATAAATAAAGTTAAAGCACCAGGGGTTGAGTTCTTAAACAGATTGTAAATAAATCGTCCTTGTATTCGGTTTTTGTTTGGTTGCAGAGCAAGGAAGAAACTTGGAATACCTATTACGAAAAACTCAAGCATATACATTTGAGATGGTGAGAACGGGTAAACTTGGCTTGTCGCAAGTATGAAAACAGAGAACAGAACTGTAAATATTGTTTTCATAAAGAATAGGGCAGAAGATTTTTGAATGTTGTTTATGACACGTCTTCCTTCAAATACCGCTTGTGGCATTGATGAGAATTTACTATCTAAAAGTACCATATGTGATACACTTCTAACAGCTTCTGAACCACTTGCCATAGCAATTGAGCAATCGGCTTCTTTAAGTGCAAGTATGTCATTTACGCCGTCACCAGTCATTGCGACGGTGTTGCCTTGCGCTTTCATTGCTTTAACAAGGATTGCTTTTTGTTCTGGGGTAACTCTGCCAAAAACTGTATATTTATTTGCGGCTTGAATTACTTGAGAGTTGCTTAAGCCTTCAAGGTTTATAAAAGACTCTGTATCGGTAACGCCAACTCTTTTTGCAATTTCTGCAACAGTTAATGGATTATCCCCAGAAATAATTTTAATTTTTACATCATTTTCTTTAAACCATTTAATTGTTTCAATGGCATCTTCACGAATTCTGTCTTCAAGAACAATTACTGCAACTGGGCTACGATTTGTGCTTGGAAGATTATCGTTTGAAATTTGTCCTGAACAATTTGCAAGAACAAGTACACGGTAGCCGTCTTTTGCATATTGTTCAATCATATCTTTAACTTTTCCATCTTTCATATTTGGAAGTACAAATTCAGGAGCTCCCAATATGTATGTGCCAAGCCCGTTAAATGTAACAGCACTTAACTTTCTTGTTGATGAGAAAGGAAGAATGGCTTGTGGTTTTAATTCTTTATTATAACCAAAGTAATTAACTAAGCATTGACTGGTTTGGTTATTGTCATTTTGAGCAGAAAGGAAGCTACCCATAATGCGTTTAAGTGTCATTCCGCTTTTATTTTGAAGTTCAATAAAGTTATAAACTTTCATCGAACCGTCAGTGATTGTTCCAGTCTTGTCAAGGCAAAGAACATTTACACGTGCAAGCATTTCGACGCAATAAAGATCTTGAACAAGTGCTTTTCTTTGAGCCAATCTGATTACAGAAACGGTTAGTGCAATACTGCAAAGTAAAAACATTCCCGATGGTATCATTCCAATAACGGCACCAGCACTTTTTGCAACTGTGTCACTGAAATTTCCGCCAGTGTTCATATAGTTATTGATGTACATTCCAATTGCAATAGGGATTATAATAAATCCAATTACCTTAATTGTTAAATTAAGCGAATTAAATAATTCAGATTTTGGTTTTTTGTATTGCTTAGCTTTTTGACTTAGTTGCTCAACATAGCAATCTTCGCCAACTTTATCAACTCTTGCTTTACACATACCGCTTGAAATAAAACTTCCAGAGTATAGTATATCGCCAACGGTTTTCTTAATGTTGACACTTTCGCCGGTTAAAAGAGATTCATTTACTTCAACAGAGCCTTCAACGATAATTGCATCGGCTACGATTTGTTTACCATTCTTTAAAACGACGATATCGTCGATTACAACTTCCGCTGTGGTTATTTCGTATTCACTTCCACCACGAATAACTTTTGCTGTTGGAGCGGTCAATAATGAAAGTTTTTCAATTGTGCGTTTTGCACGAATTTCTTGAAAAATACCAATTGCCGTATTAGAAAGTGCCACAAGCATAAACACAAGATTTTTAAATGAACCGGCAATTACCAAGCTTACAGCGACGGCAAAGCACAAAATATTAAAGAATGTGCAAATGTTTGAAATAAATATTGATGCGTAAGTCTTAACATTGTTGTTTGTTGTTTTGTTTACATAGCCTTTATTAATTCTTTCAATTACCTGTTCAACGGTAAGCCCTTTGTTTGGGTCTGCATTAACACGCTTGATTTCTTGTTTGACAGTTTCTGGATTCTCTTTCTTTCCAATTTCTTTTTGAAACTCAGACTTTACCTCTTTTGACTTATCTGCCTTTTTATTATGCTTTTTGTTTTGATTTACCTCTTTAAAAGCATCTTCAATTGCAACTTGGTCTTTGGTTTTTTCTTTCTGCTCTGGTTCGGTGGTTTCGTTTTCTGTTTCTTTAAGTTCAGGGCGTTCTTGAATTTCAGAAAGCATTTCTGAAAGATTCGGAGTTGTTACTTCTTCATTGTTTTTATTTTCTTCGTTCATAATTTTTTCCTTAAAAAAGTAGTATTATTATTTTACATTAATTTATTTGAATAAGTCAAGGCTTTCAAGGTGAATTATAGATTAAAAAATTCAAAATAGTTGCAAATTTATATGAAATTGCGTTTTGCATTCTTCAAAAATGTTTGGTATAATAAGGGGTGAGGAGAACATTTTATGGAAATTAAAGAATTATTATCATTAGAGTTTAGTTTAAAACCTTTCCAAGTTGAAAATATTATAAATTTGCTTGATGAGGGTTGTACTATTCCATTTATCGCAAGATATAGAAAAGAGTTAACCGGAGGTGTAGATGACCAAACTTTACGTTCATTTGATGACAGATTAAGATATCTTAGGAATTTGGAGAAGCGTAAAGAAGAAGTTTCTAATCTTATTACCGAACAAGGCAATATGACTGATGAAATTCAAGATGCTTTGAATAAGGCAAGCACCTTGACAGAAGTTGAAGATATCTATCGACCATTTAAGCCTAAACGCAAGACTCGTGCAAGCGTTGCTATTGCGAAAGGGTTGGAACCTTTGGCCGACTTTATTTTGAAGCAATCTGGCGAGTCAATTGAAGAAAAAGCAAAAGAATTTATCGATGAAGAAAAGGGTGTGACTTCAATTGAAGAAGCAATACAAGGTGCTAAGGATATTATTGCTGAAAAAATATCTGACAATGCAAAATTGAGAAAAATTCTTCGTGAATTGTTATTTAAAAAAGGTCGAGTTAAGGCTAAACTTGATGAAAGCAAAGAAGGGTATTTAACATACGAAATGTACAGGGATTTTGATGCAGAAATTAAGACTATGCCAAGTCATAGAATCCTTGCTTTAAACAGAGGCGAGTCCGAAGATTGTATTAAGGTTTCGTTGGAGTTAAATGAAGAACTTGCGTTAGCAAAAATTTATTATGAATTTGTAAAAAAAGATTCTCCATATGAAGAACTTTTAAAAGAAGTTGCAGAAGATAGTTTCAACAGGCTTATCTTCCCAAGCATTGAAAGAGAAATTAGAACTGAATTAACCGATAGTGCCAATGAACAAGCAATTAAGATGTTTGAAGTGAACTTAGAGCCTCTTTTAATGCAACCACCGCTGAAAGGTAAGGTGATTTTAGGTCTTGACCCTGCGTATAGAACTGGTTGTAAAATTGCGGTAATAGACGAAAACGGAAATGTTCTTGACACTGCGGTTGTATATCCGACTCCACCACAGAGCAAGATTGAAGAGGCAGAAGAAAAACTAACTGCTCTAATTAATAAACATAGAGTTGACGTCATTTCTATTGGTAACGGAACAGCGACAAAAGAAAGTGAGATTTTTGTAAGTAACTTAATTAAAAAATTGGACAGAAAAGTGTCTTACGCTGTTGTAAATGAAGCAGGTGCATCTGTTTATAGTGCAAGCAAATTAGGTGCGTCTGAATTCCCTGATTTCGACGTTGCTCTGAGGAGTGCGGTTTCGATTGCAAGAAGACTTCAAGACCCACTTGCAGAACTCATTAAAATTGATGTAAAAAGTATTGGGGTAGGTCAATATCAACACGACATGCCACAAGCAAGACTAACAGAAGTTTTGGAAGGCGTTGTTGAAGATTGCGTTAATAAAGTTGGTGTTGACGTTAATACTGCAAGTCCAAGTCTTTTGTCGTATGTTTCTGGATTAAATAGTGGTATTGCAAAATCTATTGAAAAATATAGACGCGAAAATGGTTCAATTAAAAATCGTCAAATGCTTAAAAAGGTGCCAAAACTTGGAGATAAAGCATTTGAACAATGTGCAGGATTTTTAAGAGTTGTAGGCGGAGAGAACATTCTTGACAATACGGGTGTTCACCCAGAAAGTTATGACGTTGCCGAGAACTTGTTAAAATACTTTGAAATGAGTACAGGTGATATTGGAAGTGATAAAGTAAGAAGCCTTCCAGAACTTATAGAAAGCAAAGGTGTAGCAAAAATTGCAAAAGAAATTAATGTCGGAGAACCTACACTTATTGATATTGCAAAGGAACTTGCAAAACCGGGTAGAGATATTCGTGATGAATTACCAAAACCAATGCTTAAAAGCGAACTTTTGGGTATTGAAAACCTTAAAGAAGGAATGGTAATGACTGGTGTTGTAAGAAATGTTGTAGACTTTGGTGTTTTTGTGGATATTTCAGTGCATCAAGACGGACTAGTTCATATAAGCGAAATCAGTAAAGATTATATCAAGCATCCAAGCGAGGCTGTTAAAGTTGGTGACGTTGTAAAAGTTAAGGTTATGAGTGTTGACTTAAACAAAAAACGTATTCAATTAACAATAAAGGGTGCTGTTGATGACGACGTAAATGTTTAAATTGTTAAATAATTGTTAATTTATGAAAAATTTTTATTTATTACTTGAAATGTTAAAATTTTTATGCTATTATACTAGCACGAAATCCTTGCTTTGATGGAAAGTCAAAGCCGATTTAGTCCAAAGGGAGGTAGAAAAATATGCAAAAGTATGAAATGTTGTACATTGTTGCAGGAGACCTAACTGACGAACAAAAAGAAGCAGTTATGCAAAAGGTTGATGCAGTAATCACAAAGAATGCTGGCGTTATTGAAAATGTAGAAAAAATTGGAATGAAGAAATTCGCTTATCCAATTAACTACAAATCTGAAGGTTTTTATGTTCTAGTTAATTTTAACTCAGAAGTTGAAACATCTGCAAACAGCATCGGAAAGCAACTTAATATCACTGACGGCGTTGTTAGACATATGATTGTTGCAAAGTAATTTAGGAGAAAGTTTTTATGAACAAAGTAATTATGGTTGGTAATCTTGCAAGAGACCCAGAACTTACAACAACTGCAAATGGTCTTAGCGTGTGCAGATTTTCTATTGCTGTAAACAGAAGATTTGCCAATGCTGAGGGTGAAAGAGAAGCAGACTTCTTTAATTGTGTAGCATGGAGAGCAACAGCAGATTTTGTTAACAAGTATTTCAAAAAGGGTAGCAGAATTGGTATCGTTGGAAGCTTGCAAAGCAGAAACTATGAAGCTCAAGACGGCAGCAAAAGATATGTGACTGAAATTGTTGCAGAAGAAGTAGAGTTCGTTTCAGCAAAGAATTCTGGCTTTGATGATGGGGAACCAACTGAAAAATCTAAATTTGACGATGGAGAATCAGCTTCACAAGCTAAAAGTAAAATCGCAAAATTTGAACCAATCGACGACGATGATTTGCCATTCTAGTCGAAATGAAAAAATATAATAAGGAGAAGAAACAATGAAACCACAAAGAAATAACGCAGGCTATGATGACAAGAATGTCAAGAAAGCTAAGAAGAACGTTAAGAAAGTTTGTTCTTTCTGCCAAGATAAAGTTGAAGCATTAGACTACAAAGATGTTGCTAAGCTTAAAAGATATATGACAGAAAAGGGTAAAATCGTTCCAAGAAGAATTTCTGGACTTTGTGCTAAGCACCAAAGAGAACTAACAAATGCTATTAAAAGAGCAAGAGTTATGGCACTTTTACCATATAAGAACGACTAGTTTTAATAAAATCAAAAGCGATGGCGTGCGTGTCATCGCTTTTTAATTTGATATTTTGGAGGCATAATTTAGATGGAGACCATACAAAAGAAGAATACCACATCATTGATTGTTTACATTGGATTGAGAATAATAATGGCATTAATGCTTGCAGTATGTGTTATAGGCATTTGTATTGACAAAGATGCGTCAATGCGAAGCAGATATATTTTTAATGCAACCCAATCATTTTTATTTCTAGTTGCATCGCTTGTGCCAAAATTAATAAAAACTACGAAAGTAGAAATGCCTGAGTGGGCAATGGTTGTGTTTATATTGTTTTGTTTTGCACATTTCTTTTTGGGGGAAATCGTTAATTTTTATGCAACAGTTAAATGGTGGGATGCTATGTTGCATACATTGTCTGGTGCAATGATAGCGCTTTTAAGTTTTTCTCTAGTATATCTATTAAACAGTAATGATAAAGATGATATGCATTTAAACACTCTGTTTGTTGTATTATTTGCATTTTGTTTTGCAGTTGTTGTAGGTGTGCTTTGGGAGGGTATTGAGTGGCTTGCTGATGAAATAACTGGAGGAAATATGCAACGTTGGGCAAACTCAATTACTGGAGAAGCATTTGTCGGCAGAGAAGCTCTTAAAGATACAATGAAAGACTTGTTGCTTGACTCAATTGGCGCAGTTGTTGTTTGTACAGTTTGTGGTGTTATTATGCAAAAGACTGGTGAATTTTCAGATGATTTAATTATATTAAGAAAGCCAAAAAGTGTTAAACTTCTAGAAAAGCCTGAGGTAATTACGGGAGAATCTGTTAATTTAACTAAAGAAGAAGTGGAAGAAATTTCGAGTAATAATGAAAATGAAATTATAACAGAGGAGTAATAATTTTACAGAAAGATTGTCTATTTGTTTGTAGTAAGAAAGCAATTTATGTTATACTAGGATAGTAGAAAACTTAGGAGAATTATTATGAGAAAATTTGCAAAAATCAAAGATGAATTTTTAAAGTATGGGCAAAAAGCAGAAGATATAAAAATGCCAGTGAGGGCAACAAAACACGCAGTTTGTTATGATTGTTATTCGCCTATTGATATAACAGTAAACCCAGGGGAAACCGAATTAATATTTACCAATGTTAAAGCTTATTGTAATCATGATGAAGGTTTTATCTTGGCGTCAACTTCAGGAATGGGGAAACGAGGTATTATTCTAGCAAATGGTATTGGGATTATCGAAAGTGATTATGCTGACAATGAAAGTAATGACGGAAATATTGGTTTTATGTTACATAATATTGGCAAGAATCCATACGAAGTTAAAATTGGAGATAAGATAGGACAAATATTTTTCTTTAAATTTTTAACAGTAGATGATGAGGCTGAAATAACAACTGTTCGTACTGGCGGATTTGGCTCAACTAATAAATAGAAAAGTGAGTAAATAATGAAAAAAGTTGTCATTTATACAGACGGTGCTTGCTCCGGAAATCCCGGGAAAGGTGGTTGGGGCGCAGTTTTGATTTATGGAAAGATTGAAAGAGAAATTTCTGGAAGTGATGAAGTTACTACCAACAATAAAATGGAATTAACGGCGTGTGTTGAATCGTTAAAGTTATTAAAAGAGCCTTGCGAAGTCGAACTTTTTAGCGATAGTGCTTATGTCGTAAACGCTTTTAACGATAATTGGATTGAGGGTTGGATTAAAAACGATTGGAAAAACTCGCAAAAGAAGCCAGTTGCAAACAAAGAGATTTGGCAAGAGTTGATTGCTTTAACCGAAAAACATAAAGTAAAATTTAACAAAGTGAAAGGGCACGCAGGGGACAAATATAACGAAATATGTGACGCCCTTGCTACTGGAAGAAGATAAAAATCCCAAAGGTTTATTCCTTTGGGGTTTTTATTGTGATAATCTTGTATGAATGATTAAAATTAAGTCTTATGATGAAAAACAGTCATCTTGACAAAAAGCGAAAGTGTGTTATAATATTTGTATAAATTTAAGTGGGGGAATTAAATTTATGAAAAAATTGAATATTATTTTTATCATTTTAATGATAATTGCGCCGTTGGTTTGTGGCTTTGTTTTGATTAGTGATAGTTATAAATGTGAAATTATTTACGAACTTGATGGAGGGGTAAATTCGCCATCTAACAAAACAAAGTATCTAAAATCCGACGGCATTATTATTTTAGAAGATGCAGAAAAAGAGGGTTATGATTTTCTTGGTTGGTATTTGTCAGAAGATTTCGATGAGTCTTCAAAAGTTGTCGAACTTGATATAAGTGAAAGTGATGAAATTACCGTGTATGCGAAATTTATTCAAGTACTATATTACAATAGTGGGGTTTTGTCTGGGATTACCGATTACGGGAAGCAAAAGACTGAAATAGCAATACCTAAATCGTGTACAGAAATTGGAATGATTGCGTTTTATGGTGCCAATAGCCTAGAACGGGTAGATGCAAGCGGTTGTGAAAATCTTAAAAAGATCGGAATGAAGGCGTTTTATAATTGCTATAATTTAAAAGAAATTCTACTGTCAAATAATATTGAAAGCATTGAACATAGTGCCTTTTCGACAGATGCAATTTCTAAAATAAAGTTTCCAAATGGAAGTGTCAATTATGTTGTAGAAAATGATTGTTTAATCAACAACACCACTAAAACACTGCAAATTGCAGGTGCTAATCCTGTAATTCCAAATGGCATAGAAGTGATTGGTGAATACGCCTTTGCTCTTAATAAGGGGATTATAAAGATTGAAATCCCTGACAGTGTAAAGGTTTTAAAATCTCATGCATTTGCAAATTGTCATAATGTTGAAGAAATTAATATTTCAGACAATAGTAAATTAGAGATTGTTGAAAAATATGCTTTTGGATATTGTTATAAACTAAAAACTATTAATTTGCCGGATAGTGTTTATGAAATGGGCAATGGTGTTTTTTTAAATTGTGAAAGCTTAGTCGAATTTACTTTCCCATCAAGTATGGAAGTTAAAGTCATTAAATACTCAATGTTTTATGGTTGCAAGAGTTTGAAGACATTTGAGATACCTTATGGGGTAGAGCAAATTGAAGATGATGCATTTGCATATTGCGAATCTTTAACAACGATTGTTATACCAAATAGTGTGAAACGAATTGGCGGAGATGCTTTTAGGGATTCAAAGAATTTAAAGTCGGCATCAATAACAGGCAATTGGAAGGTTAAACAATTAACCCGTCCAAGTCAAATTGTTGATGAAGAAATTACAGTAAATAAAGGATTGTTTGCCAAGGCGTTAACTTCTAATTATATTGCAAATAGGTATATGCATGATCCCTATGTTAAATTTGAATGGATAAGAATATAGCAAAAAAAGACCTTAGAGGTGTATTTATCTAAGGTCTTTTTTATTGTCTAAAACAAAGAAAACTATAATTTGTAAGGATTATTGATTGTTATCTGGCGTTGTGTCGGCAATTATACACTCGGTAGTTAAAAGTGTGCCTGCGACACTACCAGCATTTATTATTGCTTCTTTTGTAACTTTTGTTGGGTCGATTATTCCTGCGTCAAACATATTTACAAATGTGTCATTTTGTGCATCATATCCAAAGCTATCTTTGGATCTAGCCAAACATTCGTTCACTATTACCCCTGCGTCTTTGCCAGCATTTTTTGCAATTTGTCGTAGTGGAGCGGAAAGTGCTTTAAGGACGATTTCGGCTCCTGTCTTCGTGTCTTTTTCAAGGACTTCTATAAAATGTTTTAGTTCGTCGTGAATTGATAGAAGTGCAATTCCGCCTCCGGCAATAATTCCTTCTTTGGTCGCTGACTTTGTGGCACTTAGGGCATCTTCAATTCTCAATTTCTTTTCTTTCATTTCAAATTCAGTGGCACTTCCAACTTTAATAATTGCAATGCCACCAGAAAGTTTTGCTAAACGCTCAGTTGCCTTTTCTTTTTCATATTCAGTTTCAAGGCTTTCAAGTTGTTCTCTTATTTGAGTTTTTCTGGATTCTATAATTTCGTGGTTTCCGCCACCTTCAATAATTGTAGTAGAAGTAGCGTCAATAATGACTTTTTTTGCGCTTCCTAAAACTTCTAGTGTCGCATTTGTGAAATTCATTCCAACTTCACTTGAAATAATGGTCGCACCGGTTAATGCTTCGATGTCTTTCATTAAGTCTTTGCGTCTGTCGCCAAATGCTGGGGCTTTTACGGCTACACAATGTAAGTTTCCTTTTAATTTATTTAGAACAAGAGAAGCAAGAGTTTCGCTTTCGATTTCGTCTGCGATGATTAGCAATTTTCTCCCTTCTTTTGCAACAGGCTCAATTATTGGTAGAATTTCATTAATGCTTGAAATTTTACGGTCGGTCATTAAAATTAGTGGGTTGTCAAGTTCAGCAATCATTTTATTCATATCGGTTGACATATATGGAGATAGGTAACCTCTGTCAAATTGAAGTCCCTCCACAAAAATTAGTTCGGTGTTTGTGCCTGTGCCTTCTTCAAGAGTGATTGCACCGTCTTTACCAACTTTTTCCATTGCGTTTGCAATTAGATTTCCGATTTCAGGGTCGCCAGCAGAGATTGTTCCAACTTGTGCAATTTCTTCTTTGCTTACTATTGGCTTTGATTTTTTTGTAAGGGCGTCGCTTACAAACTCAACGGCTTTTTTAATACCGTTTTTAAGTTCAATAGGGTTGGCTCCGGCTACTACATTTTTAACACCTTCGGTTATTAGTGCTTCGGCTAAAACAACTGCTGTTGTTGTTCCATCGCCGGCAAGGTCATTGGTTTTGATGCTAACTTCTTTAATTACGTCTGCACCGATATTTTCTATTGGGTCATTAAGTTCTATTTCTTTTGCGATGGTCACTCCGTCGTTGGTTATAAGTGGCGTTGCAAATTTGCGTCCTAAAATTACATTTCTGCCTTTTGGACCAAGAGTTACTTTGACAGCGTTTGATAGCTTTTTCACTCCGGACAACAACTTGTTTCTGGCGTTTTCTGAATATTCAATTTCTTTGCTCATTTTTACTCCTTATTTCTTTTCGATAATTTTTGCTAAAATGTCGTTCTGGCGAATAATTACAACTTCTTTATTTTCAAATTTGAAGATGCTTCCTGCATACTTGCTGTAAAGAATAGTGTCGCCAATCTCTACTTGCATTTCAGTTTGTTTGCCTTCAGAATTAAAGCCATTGCCAACAGCAATCACTTTTGCAAGTAATGGTTGTTCTTCGTTTGTCATTGGAAGAACAAGACCTGCAACAGATTTTGGCTCTTGTTCTTTGATTTTTTCAAGAACAACTCTGTCAAATAACGGTTGAATTTTCATATAATTTTCTCCTTTTTAAATTTTTCACAACAAATTTTATCTTTTCATGTTTTGATTTGTAACAATTTTTTTGACATTTCAATAAACTTGTTGTCGATTTACACCGAGATTATATCTGTGATTTTTGAAAATGCAAAAAATCGTGTCAAAAATTTGAAAATTTTTTTGACAGTACAAAAATTATATGATAACATTATAGCTACAAATACAAATTGGAGGTAACTTTTATGAAAAAGTTTTTAAGCTTAATGATGGCCCTTATTGTTATGATTCCTTGTGCTATTTTATTTACAGGCTGTGGAGCTAAGGGAACATATACAGTAGAAAGTGCAAGTGTTGCAGGGATCGAATTTGCGTCAAAAGAAAAATTTGAAGAATCTTATGGTAAGAAATTTAATTACGAAGAAGCAAATATTGTTGAAAAGGCAGCTGCTGTAATTGCCGCAAAAGTTTATTGTACAACAATTGAACTTAAAGGAGATGGCAAAGTTTATTATGGCTTTGATGCTCCAAAGTGGTGGCCAGCAGATGAAAAGGTTGAAGAAAAAGAAGCTGGATTTACTTGGAAGAAAGAAGATGACGGCTCAATTGGGTTCTATATTGGCGACTTTAAGTCAGGAGATGCAACCTACAAAGATGGAAAAATCACAATCGGTGGAGTTGTTTACGCTAAGAAAGGCTTGTTTTAAGATTAAAGATTAATTAAGGATGCAAAAATTTTGCATCCTTTTTTTGTTTTTTATTTAATTTAATTGGACTAACTATATTTATTGTGCTAAAATAATTTTATGAACGAGAAAAATCATATAAAAGGAACAGACTATGGGACTTTTTAATTGGATAATGAAGGGTATTGGTTTTGAGTCAGAGGAAGAAGAAGTTGCTGAAGATTCTTTTAATGATAGACCTTTGACAAAGAAAGAAATGAAGGCTTTAAAAAAAGAACAAAAAAAGAATAAAAAAAATAAAAGCAGAGGTTATGACGATAGTTTTAATGTTATGACTGATTCTTTTATGCAACCTAATATAAATGTAAATCCTAATTCTTTTGCAATGAATAGGGACCAATTCAATACAGTTAGACCACAAGAGTTTGACAGTATGGGTGAAACGGGATATACTCAGACCTTTAATCCATATGGCTCTTATAATCAAAAGAATTTTGTCTTTTTTACCCCTAGATGTTATGACGACATAAAAAAATTAATTGAGTATCTAAAACAAACTGAACCATCAATCTTAAACCTTGATAACATTTCAGATGATGAGGCTCAAAGAATATTGGATTTTGTTAGTGGTGGTGTTTGTGCATTGAATGGAAGTATTCAAAGAATTAAAGGAAATATTTTTTTGGTTGCGCCTGAGGGGTTTAATATCAAAATTAGCAAAGACCAATTGCAAGGCTAATTTCCATTTTTGAAAATTTAGTGGAATATTTTGTTGATTTTTGCATTAGAATATAGTATTATGGTTACATAAAAACTTATATGGAGGGTTTATATAATGGCAAAGAAGAAAAGTTCATCAAGAGATTACTTTGGTCTTGGTTATTTAGTAAGTGTAATTCTTGCAATCATTCCACCAACGGCTTTGGTTCTTGGTGTTTTAACAAGATTAAAAGAAGGTAAAATCGTTGCAGGTCTTTTAAGATTGCTTTTAGGTTGGAACATAATTTGGTTATTGGACCTTGTATTTATGATTCTAAACAAGAAGATATTCAGACTTTTGAATGTTTAATTTACCAATTAAGTAAGCCACGAAAGTTTCGTGGCTTATTTTTTGTTTAAAATGTGTTATTAATATAATTTATACTTGAAAGTTGAGAATTGTTGTGATAAAATTTAAACTATCAATTTATAAAAGGACACGAAAAATTATGAATGAGTATAATTTTAAAGAAATAGAAAAAAAGTGGCAAGATAAATGGCAAAATTCAAAGTGCTTTGCTGCGGTTGATTTTCATCCAACTAAGCCAAAGTATTATATGCTTTATGAATTTCCAAATGTAAGTGGAAATCTTCATATGGGACACTTAAAGGGAACTGTGCCATCAGATGCATTGGCAAGATATAAAAGATTTTGTGGCTATAATGTATTATTCCCAATAGGTGGAGATGCGTTTGGACTTCCTGCTGAAAATGCGGCTATTAAATATGGTACAAACCCACGAAAGTTTGTTGCTGATGGTTTTAAAAAGATTACCGACCAATTTTCACTATTAGGATTGTCTTTTGATAAAGACAGGTCTTTTTGTACAAGTGATGAAGACTATTACAAATGGACTCAATGGATTTTTATGCAATTGTATAACCATGGCAAGGCATACAAAGAGTATGGTACAGTAAATTTCTGTCCAAATTGTAAAACTGTTTTATCAAACGAGGACAGTCAAGGTGGAAGATGCGACAGATGTAACGGTCTTGTTCAGCAAGTAGAACGTTCGGTTTGGTTTTTAAAGATGAAGGAATATTCTGAGCAATTGCTTGGTAACGTTGAAAGAATTCAAATGAACGAAAATCTTAAAGAGCAACAGCGTAACTGGATTGGAAGAAGCGAAGGTATGCAGGTTAAGTTTAACTTGTTTGACGCATCAAATAATCAAATTGGTGATATTGAAATTTACACTACTTGTATTGAAACAATTTATGGTGTTACATTTATGACTCTTGCACCAGAAAACAACTTGCTAGATAAGATTAAGGATAGCATTTCAAACTTTAATGAAATTGTAGCATACAGAGAAAAAACAGCACTTCGTTCTGAATTTGACAGAATGAGTGACAACAAAGAAAAGACAGGTTGCAAGGTTGAAGGTGTTTATGCAATAAATCCTTTAAACAATGAAAAGGTTGAAGTATTTGTTGGAGATTTTGTTTTGGCGGGCTATGGCACAGGTGCTGTTATGGCGGTTCCATGTCATGACCAAAGAGATTACGATTTTGCAAAGGCGTTCAATATTCCTATGAAGCAGGTTATTGAAGGTGACTGCACAAACTGCGCCGTTGAAAAGCAAACCTATTTGGCTATTGACAGCAAACTTGTAAATAGTGAAGAATTTACAGGTTTAACAGTAAGCGAAGCCAAGAAAGCAATCAGCGAAAAACTTATTCAAATGGGAGTTGGGCATAAGCAAGTTAATTACAAAATGAAAGACTGGCCATTTAACAGACAAAGATATTGGGGAGAACCATTCCCGATTGTTTATTGCGAAAACTGTGGAACGGTTTGCTTAGAAGAAAAAGATTTGCCTTTGATTCTTCCTGAAACTGATGACTATTTGCCCAACGATACAGGAGACTCTCCACTTGTTAAAATTAGTGATTGGGTGAATTGCTCTTGCCCTAAATGTGGTGGAAAGGCAAGGCGTGAAACAGATACAATGCCAAACTGGGCTGGCTCAAGTTGGTATTGGTTAAGATATTGTGATCCACACAATAACAATGTATTGGCAGACTATGATAAACTTAAATATTGGGGAAGTGTTGACTGCTATACTGGCGGTACCGAACATATTACTCGTCACGTATTATATGCCTTTTTCTGGCAAAATTTCTTGTATGAAATAGGTGTTGTTCCAACACGTGATCCATTTATCAGAAAAATGGGAAGCGGTTTGATATTGGACGACCAAGGAAAGAAATTAAGCAAGAGTAGTGCAAACGGTGTGCCAGCAATTGATGTTTTAACACAATATGGTGCTGATGTAACACGTCTTCACGTACATTTCTTGGGTGGCTATGAAGATAATACTCCTTGGACATTTGATGGCATTAACGGAATTATGAACTTTGTTAACAGAGTTTGGAGTTTACTTGATATCGTAAAAGGTGAAGAAGTAAGCAAAGAACATATTTATGACCTAAACCGAACAATAAAGAAAGTTGGAGAAGACTTAGAAGACTTAAAACTAAATACTGCAATTTCAACACTTATGATTTTCTTGAAGAGAGTCAAAGAAGATGGGTTTATCACAAAAGAAGAATTGCGTCAATTTTTGATTTTATTAAATCCAATTGCTCCACATATTACAAGTGAAATATATGAAATTGTATTTGGTGGAGATATTATTGATGATTCTTGGCCAAAATATGATGAAAAATATTTAGTAGAAGATGAAATCGAGGTTCCAATTCAAATAAATGGAAAACTTCGTGGTGTAGTTAAAGCAGGGAAAGACGCAACTAAGGAAGAAATCTTTGAAATTGCAAAAACTTCTCCTGAAGTTGCTAAATATTTAACAGCAGAACCAAAAAAGATTATTTATATCGCTGGAAAGATATTTAATATTGTTGTTTAAAAAATATAGTTTTTAACAATCTTTCAACGGTGTGTTAAAAACTACTAAAGGAAATTTAATGGAAGATATTTTATTAAAGAATAAAGAAACGTTTATCAATATAATTCGTGAGAAAATCAAAAGGGATGGGGTTGAAGAATTGATTGGCTATCTTGAAAAGTCAGACTTTTTCACAGCCCCAGCAAGTGCAAGGTTTCATTGTGACCACGAAGGTGGACTTTGTGAGCATAGTTTAAATGTATTTTATAGACTTAGAAAAGTTGTGTTGGACGAATATGGAAATTTTGACACAATAAGCGAAGAATCCATAGCGATCTGTGGACTTTTGCATGATTTATGTAAAATTGATTTTTATAAAACAGATTTCAGAAATGTAAAAGAGAATGGAGAGTGGGTTCAAAGACCATACTATTCGGTTGATGAAAAGTTGCCTTATGGACATGGCGAAAAGTCGGTTTATATTATCAATGGATTTATACGATTAACTCGTGAAGAAGCCCTTGCTATCAATTGGCATATGGGCGGATTTGACGCAAGAGTTCAAGGCGGAAGCGGTAGTGCGATTGGAGAAAGTTATAGAAGATTTCCACTTGCTGTTTGGCTTCATATGTCGGATTTAACAGCAACATATATTGATGAAAATAGTTTACTTAAAAAATAATAGGAGGGCGTTATGCCTAATTTAGAAGAATATAAAAAGATGGCGGAGTTGTTATTCCCAAACATAACAAAAACACCAGAAGACTATTATAAAGAATATCCTGCTCGTGATTTGCCAGAGGGTACAGAAGTTACAAGATTTGCTCCAAGCCCAACAGGATATATGCATATTGGTGGTGTTTACCAATGTTTAATTAATAGGGCTGTTGCAAAGTCTACGGCCGATGGTGTTTTCTTTTTAAGAGATGAAGACACAGACAGCAAACGTGAAGTTGAAGGTGCTGCAAATATATTTGTGCCAGCCCTTCGTGGATTTGGAGTTGAGTTTGACGAAGGGTTTATTTCGGAAACCGAATCAAAAGGAAACTATGGTCCTTATATCCAAAGCAAAAGAAAGGAAATATATCAAGCTTTTGCTAAGGATTTGGTATCAAGAGGCTTAGCATATCCTTGTTTCTGTACTGGTGAAAATGAAGAAGCAAAGGAAGAGCAAGTGCGTCTTGGGCTTCCTTTGGGGTATTACGGAAGATGGGCAAAGTGCAGAGATTTAAGTCTTGCAGATATTGAAAAGAACTTGGCAGAAGGGAAGCCATTTACCATTCGTATTAAAAGTAACGGCGATGGAATGAGAAGATTTAAATTTCATGATTTGAGAATTGGTGATTCGTTACTTTTGGTGAATTCAAATGACTATATAATTTTAAAAAGCGATGGACAAACATTGTATCATCTTGCACATTTAGTTGATGACACTTTAATGCATACAACAACCGTAATTCGTGATGAAAGTTGGTATCCAAGCGTTCCTCTTCATATTCAATTATTTGAGTATATGAATTTGCCTGCACCAAAATATTTACATACTCCAACCGTGAACACAATAGACCAAGATACAGGAACTGTTCGTAAGGTTAGTAAGCGTAAAGATAATTGGGCAGATTCAAGGTGGTTCCATGAAAAAGGTTATCCATGCAATGCAATCTTAGATTATTTGATGAATATTATAAATTCAAACTTTGAGCCTTGGAGAGAAAATAATCCAGAAGCTGATGTTTTAGAGTTTGATTTTAAAATATCAAATATGAGCAAAAGTGGAGCGTTATTTGATTTACAAAAGATTGACAATGTAAGCAAAAATATCGTTTCAAGAATGGACGCTGAAACTTTATATGAAAAGACTCTTGCTTGGGCAAAGGAATATAATATTAACGATTACAATTTGTTGGTTAATAATAGGGATTACGCAATTAAAGTTCTTGGAATGGATAAAAATCCAGCAAGACCAAGAAAAGATATTACAACATACTCAGAAGTTGTTGATTTCTATTCTTATATGTTTGATGAAACATATTCAAATGATTGCAGTGTATATGATTATGAAAAATTTAATAAAGAAACATTGGTTAAAGTTTTAAAAGCATATAAAGATGCCTATAATGAAAATGACAGCAAAGATGAATGGTTCGCAAGAATGAAAGAAGTTGCTGGGTCTATTGGTTTTGCAACAGATATGAAAGAGTATAAGAAAAATCCAGAAGCATTTGCCGGAAGTATTGCAGACTTCTCTACAATTATCAGAGTTACGGTAAGCGGAAGAAGGCAAACTCCCGATCTTCATGAGATTTTAAATATAATCGGAAAAGATAAGGTTGTTGCAAGAATTGACTCTGCGATAGAATTTTTAGAAAAATAAGAAAATTTTTAAAAAATCATTGACAAGACGAATGAGAAGTGGTAATATATTATAGTCGCAAGGAAGAAAGCGACTAAAATTAGTTTATTATCCGCTACATTCGTTTTGGCATTTTGGGGGTATAGCTCAGTTGGCTAGAGCACCTGCCTTGCAAGCAGGGGGTCATCGGTTCGAATCCGATTATCTCCACCATATATAAGTTTGTAGTAAAGACTACAAACCCCATAGGGGTATAGCTCAGTTGGTTAGAGCGCAGCCCTGATAAGGCTGAGGTCGATGGTTCGAGACCATTTACCCCTACCATAAAAGAAACACCCGAGCGGGTGTTTTTTTTATGGTTGAGATAATAGTTTAGAATTATCGACAAAAAGCCTTTTATTTGCGAAAAGCAAATAAGCAAAACTGAAAGTTTTGCATCAGGGCGAGCCCTGCAATGATGATTTGCCAAACTTGTTTGGCATAAGGCTGAGGTCGATGGTTCGATGGCCTTCTACCCCTACCATAATAGAAAGGTACTACCGAATGTAGTACTTTTTATTTGACTTGTTTGGCATTTGTGTAGTATCTTATAAGCGGAGGGGTAATATGGACAATTTACCAATAGATTTAAATATTGAAAGTGGTGAACCGCATTTTGAAAATGATACAATGGTTGCTGTTAAATCGAATAATCTGAAAAATAATACTTTGATTGGTTCTTATGTCATTATACCAAAGTCAGAAGTAGGGTCGCCATTTGAACTGTCAGAAAAAGAATGGGTAGACTCTAAAAGGTTGATGATTCAGGTAAAAGACTACATAGATAAAAAATATAAGCCAGATGGTTATAACATCGGTTGGAATGTGGGCGAGGTCGCTGGTCAACACGTTGCTCACGCTCATTTACATATTATACCACGATACGCTGATGAATTGTATGCGGGGAAAGGACTAAGACATTGGTTTAAACAATCTGAAAATATAAGAGAATCATTAAAAATAACTAAATTGAAATAATTTAAATAAAAAGAATGAACGTATTACCATTGTTCATTCTTTTTGTTTATTACAGGTTTTTCTTCTGTTCTTCTAATTATTTTTAATTGTATTATATGAAAAGATATTAAGCAATTGTAAAAATGGCGTCAAATTGCTTTACAAAGTTTTTTGAATTTATTAAACTTAAATCATAATTTATATGGAAATATCATAGTTAAAAAACGCTTATAAAAATAGCATTCAATATTTCAAAAGTGAATACTATTTGTAATATTTAACATAGAGAACTGTGGGTTTGACCAAGTTTTTTAAAAGAAGGAGTAGAAAATGGAAATTAAAATCGCAAAAGAAAAAGGAACATTTTTGACGTTTATAAAATCATTTAATAAGTTTGAGTTGATTTGGCTTGCATCTGTGGTGGTTTTACTTAGTGCTGCAATGATTTTTCTGCCAGACTTAATGTTTGACGATAGCACTAATACATTGATTGTTGTTTGTTCGGTTGTGTCAATCGTTGCAAATCCAATTTGCGAGTTGATGATATCTAAGCAAAGCCGATATAATTTTTTGTTTTCAATAGCATTTATTGAAATTACTGAAATGATAATTTATTTATCACTTAATCTTTATAGTTGTGCTTTGGTTAGTTTGTTGTTTTGGGTTCCTATTGACATTGCGAGCTTTTTTAGATGGAAGAAAAACACCGATGAAGAAGATGATGATATAACAAAAGTAAAAAGACTTAATTGGTGGCAAGATATTTTGATTATAGTTGCCATTGCAGTATTTAGTTTTGTTGTTGGCTGGCTTTTAAGTTTGATACCAGAGTGTGAAGATAGTTATTTAGATGCTTTTGTAAGTGCTTTGGGAATGGCAAATGGAGTATTATTGCTTTTAAGATACAGCGAACAATGGTATGCGTGGTTTGCATATTTAATATTTGATGCAATTCTTTGGATTATTTCGGGGCATTACATAATGCTTATAACGGTTGTTGCTATGATGATTAATACTGTTTATGGTTTCATTAAATGGGTTAAATATGTTAAAAGTAAGAAGTCGGTATAAATGATTTTATAATATAAGGGGAAACGCATTTAAGCGTTTTCTTTTTTGTGACATAATTATGGTGATACTCATACAATGCTAATGACGGAAATATCCGATAATTTTACATAGGGGGGAATTATGCCTACAACTATAAATAATCAAGCAACAGCAAACTATCAATTCGCTGGCTCTGGTGAAACAAACACTATTACTACTAATTTAAATGCTATTGTTCTTGAAGATTCTCAGGGCTTGTCTATTACAAAAACAGGAAATCCTACAACCTTTCTTGCGGGAGATATAATCACCTATACAATAACAATTACCAATACAAGTGCTAGTTTTTTAACAGGTGTTAGAATTATTGATAATTTAGGTGGTGGGAATTTGGCTTACGTTCTTGGAAGTGCAAGCCTAACGACGGCAACTCAAACTTATCCAGTTACACCAATTGCAACAAATCCATTAACCTTCACACTTCAACAACTTAATGTTGGTGCGACAATGACTTTAACTTATCGTTGTCAAGTAATATTTAATCTTCCACCAACGGTTACGAGCATAACTAATACGGTAAATGGTATAGGGTATACAAGTACTGGAACAGTAACTGGGTTCGCAAACTATACTATTCAAAAAAAAAATAGTTTAGATTTTTCTTTTGATAAAACTGCGAGCGAAACAAATGTTTTTCCTAACCAAGTTTTTAGTTATAGATTAGCATTTATTAATGGGAGTTCGACATCTGCCAACATTACAAGCCTGACCGACCAATTGCCTACAAATTTTGTAATTACTTCGGTTGTTTTGCAAGAGGGAAATGGTACTATTATTCCGTTAACAACAGAAGATTATAATCTAAATGGATCAAATTTATTCACAATGCCTACGGCTACCGGAGAGCAGGTTTTTGTTCCGGCTAACTCTACGACAGTTATTACTATTAATGGATATTTTTCCTAGAAAATCAGGTGATTAGCTTAGAAGACCCTTAATTTAAGGGTTTTCTTTTTGTTAATAAATATTTAAATTTTATTTAAGAATTTGCACTTTTTTAATTATATATGATATACTTTAATTAGAATAATAAAAATATGGAAGTGTGTATGAATAGTTTAACTTTAAATGTTATTAATGAAAATAATGTATTGGCTGGGATAATTGCAAGTTTGATATTGCTAATAATTGTTGGTGTGTGTGGATTTTTCTTGTACAGAAAGTGGTTTGCACATAAAAAATCTGTTGAAGATAAACTTGAAGAAATGGAAGTCAACTCTGAAAATAAGGCTGGCACAACGACTAAATTTGTTAATGTAGAATCAAATGCTGTTAATAGTGATAAAGGGAGCAATGAATTAAACACAAAAACCGCAAAACCTATTGAAAATAGAGAAGTTTTGAGTGATAATAATAACGATTTAGAAAAACAAAAAGACGATACAAAGGTGGGATAAAGAGTATGAAAAGGTTTTTTTCTGGTGTTTTATCAGCAATGATAATTTTTGCGGTATGTTTGATGTTTAGTGGTTGCGCTACAAAAACTGCGTATACTTATGATGGGGCAGAAAATTATCTAAGCGGAAATGTAGCATTTGATATTTCTGAGGTGCACACAATTGACGTTGACTGGATTTCTGGGAATGTAAATGTGGAAGTTGTTGACGATATTGAATGTCTATCAGTTGAAGAAACAAGCAGATATACAATTTTGGAAGATGAAGCACTTAGGTACAAATTGGGTGATGATGGTGTTTTAATAATAAAATTTAGAGCTTCAAATAAGAAGAAAGTAAATTTAACAAAGGAAAAGGATTTGACTATTAAGTTGCCAAAGGCAAAGTTTATAAAGTCTAATTTAATTATTAATTCAGTTTCGGCTGATGTGTATGTTAATCGTGTTGAAACGACGAAAATTAGAGTTTCTAATATAAGTGGAGAAATAACCATAATTAATTCGAGGGCTTCTATTACTGAAGTGAACAATGTTAGCGGAGAAATAAAGTTGAAAAATAGTGTACTTTATGGTGCATCTGCAACTTCTACATCGGGAGATATTATAGCAACAGAGTTGACGACAGAAACTATTGACGTCGAAAATGTTTCGGGAAATGTTAGTATGGAAGTAGATACTACACCACTTTCAATTGACGCAGAAACAGTAAGTGGGAATATCGACTTAAAATTTATTAACGATAAAGGATTTACTGCTGAGTTTAAAAGTGCTTCAGGAAGTTTTAATAGTGGATTTGAAACGGTTTTAACTAATGGCAAATACGTTTATCTTGATGGAAGTTACAACTATGAATTTGAAACGGTTAGTGGAAATGTAACAATTAATAAAAAATAATAAATGGGAGCAAGGTATGAAGTCAGACATTGAAATTGCAAGGGGCGTTAACCCAAAAAACATCATCGATGCTGCAAGGGATTTAGGGATAAGCAAAGATGATGTTATTCAGTATGGCAATAATAAAGCAAAAATCGACGTCAAAAATTTAGACCCAAAGGGAAAGCTTGTTTTGGTGACTGCAATTAATCCAACAAAGTCTGGTATTGGGAAAACAACGGTGTCGATTGGGCTTGCTGATGCTCTTTCTAATATAGGCAAAAAATCTTGTCTTGCATTAAGAGAACCATCTCTTGGACCGGTGTTTGGAGTTAAGGGTGGCGCCACGGGTGGAGGATATAGCCAAATTATACCTATGGAAGACATTAACTTGCATTTTAATGGTGATTTTCATGCTATTACAAGTGCAAATAATTTATTGTGTAGTTTAATAGATAATCATATTTTTCAAGGGAATGTCTTAAATATCGACACCAATAAAATTTTATTTAGAAGATGTATTGACCTTAACGAAAGGGCTTTAAGAGATGTAACTATTGAAACGATGTATGAACGAAAAGAAAGATTCGTTATAACATCAGCAAGTGAAATTATGGCAATAATGTCTATGTCCGAGAATTTGAAGGATTTAAAAAATCGCTTAGGCAATATAATGATTGCCCTAGATAAAGACAGCAAACCTGTTTACGCAAGGGATTTAAAGGCTGAGGATTCAATGACAATACTTTTAAAAGATGCTATAAAACCAAACCTTGTACAGACGCTAATAGGCACTCCAGCCATAGTTCATTGTGGACCTTTTGCAAATATTGCACATGGCTGTAATTCTGTTGTTGCAACAAAACTTGCTATGACCTATGCAGATTATACTATAACAGAGGCAGGCTTTGGGGCTGACTTAGGTGCTGAAAAGTTTATTGATTTTAAGTGTCGTGTAAGTGGCATTAAACCAAGTTGTGTTGTATTGGTTGCGACTATTAGAGCAATTAAGTTGCATGGTGGGGAAGATGCGAATAATTTATCTACCCCAAATGTTGATGCGGTAAAAAGGGGGGCTTGCAATTTAATTCACCATACTAATGTTTTGCGACAAGTTTATGGTCTTCCGGTGGTTGTCACTTTAAATAAGTTTGATAGTGATAGCGATGAAGAAATTAACGCATTAAAATCTTTGGTAAATGAAGACATTATTATAAACGAAGTTTGGGCAAAAGGCGGAAATGGTGCTATTGAATTAGCAAATAAGGTGATTGAAAAATGTAATAAAGATGTAAATCTTTGCTATGCTTACGATGTCAATCAATCAGTCGAAGAAAAGATTGAAAATGTGGTTGTCAAGGTGTATGGCGGGAAGTCTGTTTCGTTTACAGATAGAGCAAGAGAGGCACTTAAAATAATAAAAAACGAAAAGCTTGAACATCTTCCAATCATTATGGCAAAGACACAATTTAGTTTGTCTGCGGATAAAGAAAAATTTGGAGTCCCAAAAGACTTCAATGTTGAAGTAAAGGATATTGAAATAAGAACTGGGGCTGGATTTTTAGTTATTATATGTGGTTCAATCCTTTTAATGCCAGCACTTGGGGAAAACCCTTCTGCATTAAAGATGACAATTGATGAGAATGGAAAAATAGATGGTTTGTTTTAATAAAAAACACATTCACCAATATATTTGGTGAATGTGTTTTTTAATGGTTTAATATAAATATTTTAATCTTTCTTGTGATTTTCTGCTGTATCGCAAGTTCCTTTGTAAACCAGATATCGTGTGTATAGAAATTCAAGAATGAAATTAGATATCATCGTAACTGCAAGAATTAGGTATTCATTAACATTATTATTTTCTGCGATTTGTCCAATCCATGTAGAAAGTGGAGTAAATACAGCATAAAAGGCAAGAACTAACAGCATTGACAGTTTTGCATTATTAGATGATTTGAAAGTAATCTTTCTGTTTATTGTAAAATTCCAAATAATTGAGGTTAGTAAACTTAATAAGTATGCTAGCCAATAATTCCAATTAAACGCCTCATTAAATAAGGCAAAAAGCCCAATTTGAATTAATCCTGCACTTATTGAAATCAATGTAAATTTTATTACTCTTAAAAATTCTTTCATAATTTATCCTATATCTTCTTTATATAACAGCGACGACGTTTGTGTTGCGTTGCGTCAAATGTTTTCCACATACTTTGAACGTTTGTGTTTGTTTCAAGTTCAGGACCAGTTTCGCAATATTTTACGCCATTTTTTATACACATTTTAAGTATCTGATTTATTAAAATTCCAGTTACGCCCATTTTTTGAAATTCAGGTTTTACACCAACAAAATACATTTCAAGTGTATCGTTTTTGCAATGTAAGGATTTTAAAAGCCTGAAAATGCCAAAGGGGAAAAGTTTTCCGTTGGATTTTTTTAGTGCTTTTGCAATAGATGGTACTAAAAGTCCAAATCCAATAATATTGCCGTCTTTATCTTTTACTGAACAGACATAGTCCAAATTCACGAGTGAAATATTATTTTTGATTGCATCGTCTATTACTTTTTCGGTCAATGGGACTGTACCATATAAAACTGAGAATGCCTCGTCGATTAAGCGTAGGGCTTCATAGGCTTCTTTTATTAGCACTTTGCGGTTTGTGTAAGTTACAAGTTGAAGATTATTTCTTTTGATTACAAAGTCTGAAATTTTTTCAAATTTAGGGTCAACTTCTTTTGGGACATTAAGTTTGTATTCAACCCAGTCAACATCTTTTACGAGCCCTAAATTTTCCATATGCTTTAAATAGTATGGGTGATTATAAAATGTGATTGACATATTGAATTGGTCAAATCCTTCAACAAGCATTCCTTCGTGGTCCATATCGTTAAATCCAATAGGTCCCATAATTTCAGTTAATCCGTTTTCTTTACCCCAATTTACAACAGAATTAAATAGAGCGGTAGATACTTCAATATCGTCAATAAAGTCAAACCTTGTAAATCTTATTGCTTGTTTCTCCCATTTTTTATTGTAGGCATGATTAATAAGTCCCGCAATTCGTCCAACAATTTTATTGTCTTTGTATGCTAAAAACAATTTAGTGTCGCAAAATTCGTATGATGGATTTTTATTCTTTGAAAACGTGTTTATTTCATCAGTCATTAAAAATGGTACAAAGTTTGTGTTGTCTTTGTAAAGAGTATTTGGGAATTGCACCCATTTTTTTAATTCGCTTTTTTTTGTGACTTCTTTTATTGTAATTGACATAGGTTTTTCTCCTTTGGAAGTATTTACATGTTTAATTGTTCTGAGTTAAACATACAACAGTTTCAACGTGAGATGTGTGAGGAAACATATCAAAAGGTGTAATTTCTTCAATTGTATATTCATTGGTTTCAGTCAATTTCTTAACATCTCTTGCAAGCGTGTTTGGGTTGCAAGAAATATAAATAATTTTTTTTGGTTTAGATTTAATGATTGCGTCTAAAACCTTTTCATCACAACCTTTTCTTGGTGGGTCAACAACGACTATATGATTTTGTATGCCTTTTCTTAACAACTTCGGGATTTCAATAGTACAATCACCGCAGATGTTTATCATATTTGTTATATTATTCGATTTTGCTAGTTTATTAGCGGAGTCGGTTGCTTCTTTAACGATTTCTATACCATATACGGTATTTGCGAATTTGCTTAATTTGGCGGTTAAAAGGCCAGCTCCTGAATATGCGTTTATGACAATGTCGCTGTTGTCGATATATGAGATTACCTTGTCGTAGATTTTGTGTGCGATGTCATCATTTACTTGTAAAAAACTTGCATTTGACACGGGATATGTAATGCCATCGTCAACAACTGTAAGTTCAGTTAAACCATAAATATGTTTAAAGGTTGAACCCAGGATAACATTATTATGCAGTTTATTGATATTAATGTTTAAGCCAAAACTTGTAAAGATAGGCGTTAATTTCTTCACTAAACTTTCTGGTTTTGGAAGATTATCTCCATTTATAACAATTGAGACAAGTACAGAATTGTTTACTTCTCGTGCAACAATATGTTTGATTAATCCGTTTTTTGTTTGTTCGTTATATCCCGAGATGTTATTTTCAATCATATATTCTTTTACTGCATTAATTAATGGTTTTGTCCAATTTTTAGAAATTAGGCAATCATCAATTTCTAAAATTTTATGACTATTGTTTCTGAATAAACCGATTTCTAAATTATCATTAACTGGGAGAGATATTTTGTTCCTGTACCTTGTAGGGTTTGACGAAACTGTTTCGTTAGGTGAGATGTTAATATTTCCAACTTTTTGAAATATGTGAATTAATTTTTCTTTTTTAAACTTTAATTGTTCATTGTAGTCAATATGTTGGAGCGAACAGCCACCACAAGAAGATGCGTAAGGGCATAGTGGTGTAGTGCGGTTTTGGTTTTGCTTTTTGATTTGAGTTGCTTTGCCAATTGCAAATTTGCTTTTTGCGTTTATGATAACACCTTCGATTTCTTCATCAAGCCAAGTATTTGGAGTAAAAATCACTTCATTATTAAATTTAATTACGCCGTCGCCATCGTCATTAATATCGCAAACTGTGCCAAAAAATTTATCGTTTTTTTCCATTTTTCTTTTTCTTCTTATGTTTTTTATGTTTTTTCGTGTAATATGATTTAGGTTTATTAGATTGAGTTGTTGGTGCCAAGTATGGTTTTCTACTTTCTTTTTTAATTCGATATGAAATAAATTCTGGAACTTCTTCAACGTAGGTGAAAAATTTATTAAATTTCGAGCTGATAATAAGCGAAATAACTGAATATGCAATTTCAGCAACCAAAAGTGCCATAAATGTTGTATTTGCCGAAAGACAAACCATTGTAGATTCTAAGACTCCTGCATTGTCGCCATATGAATTAAAGTTTGTAAAACTGGTGGAAAAGATATAAATAATAAAAATTAGTGTAGCAACTGCATAAATCCACGAGGCCTGTGCATTTGTTATGTACAAAAATTTTGTGTTAAACACAAGATTAAATAGGTTGAAAATAAGCATTAAGCCAGCAAATGCATATATAACAATCATAGTGTAAGAAATAAGGCTTATTTTGTCTTGCATTCTGGCATAGTCAGCCGTTCCATTATATATTGCAGAAACATAATAAATGCAAGTTGTTGGGTCTTCAGAGAGAAGTAATTCATATTCGGCAAGTGTTATTTCTCCGTTTTCATAACGTTCTATGAGTTGATTGTTAATTCTTGTATATTGTCTTTTGTATTGACTTACCGTTTTTTCTTCAACTTTTACATTTTTCATCAAATCAAGAGGTGTGATTTTTGTTGCAAGTGGGGTTGCGGAACTTTGATAATCTCCATAATATTGTGCGTCATAAAATTCGTATTCAACATATTTATCAATCGAAAGCATAGGCATAAACATAGTCAGCAATACCAGTCCATAGAATATTACTGCAACGATTCTAAATATTAAAAATGACTTTGCTTTGAATTTCATTATTTTCATTATATCACACTATATTTTATAAAATCAATTAATATTGCAAACTATATACTTATAAATATTTGTCAACCATTAATTTTTGTTTTGAGATTGCTAAAATTTGTTGTATAATTAAATAGAATTTATAAGTTTGGAGAAATTTATGAAGAAAACACTTTGGATTTTTGTTGTGGCAGGAATTATAGCTGCCGTAGTACTAGGCTATGGGCTTTACAAAATTGTTGACCATTCTAATCACTATCAAATTGTTGTAACGATTGACAAGGGTGATGAAATGCAAGATGTGAAAACAATGGAAGCAGGTCAAAAACTGCTTATTCCAGAAGTTCCAGAAAGGGAAGGAAAGGTGTTTAAAGGCTGGTATTCTGACCCTGAGGGAAGAAAGTTGTTTGATTTTGATAAGGCCGTTAGATATGATACAACAATTTATGCTCTTTGGGAGTAATTAGACTCTTGAAAAGATGTAAAACTTGTGGTATTATAGCCTTATAATGATGTTTTTGACAGTATTTTTTTTAGGAGGCTAGATATGCAATTTTTTCAAAATGATTGGGACGTCGTGCTTGACGGAGAATTTGAAAAAGACTATTTCAAAATTATTATTGACAAGGTTGAGCGTGAATATGCGACTCACAAAATTTATCCCGCTGAAAACAAAATATTTTCGGCGTTTAAATTGACCCCATTTAAAGATGTCAAAGTTGTGATAATTGGGCAAGACCCTTATCATGGCGAAGGGCAAGCACACGGACTTTGTTTCTCGGTAATGCCTGGGGTTCCAACACCTCCATCTCTTGTAAATATTTTTAAAGAAATTGCAGAAGATATTGGGGGGTATGTTCCGGACAATGGCTACCTTGTACCATGGGCAAAACAAGGAATTTTACTTTTAAATACAGTGTTGACAGTGCGAGAAGGACAACCAAATTCGCATCGTCCACTTGGCTGGGAAGAGTTCACCGATGCAGTTATTAAATCGCTTAATGAGAAAGATAATAGGATTGTGTTTTTACTTTGGGGTAACAATGCAAAGCAAAAGGCGTCATTAATTGACCAAAACAAGCATACAATTTTAACCGCTTCACATCCAAGCCCACTTTCAGCATATAATGGGTTCTTTGGTTGTAAACATTTTTCAAAAACTAATGAGATTTTAAAACAGTCTGGTCAAAAACAAATTGATTGGCAAATTGAAAATATAACACGTACATTTTTTTAAAGTGAGATAAATGAAAAAAGTTCTTTGTAAGGGTTTGACAATAATATCGATTGCGTTAATTTGTGTATCACTTTTATTATCAAGGGGTCCACAAATATTTAATGTTGCGAAAGCAAGCGAACAACTTACAGGGGCTTTTTTGCTTTCAGAATACGAAACGGGGAATAATGTAATCAATTTTACTCCGATGAATGAAAACAATACAAGAATGTCTGGAACAAGTTGGGTGCCAGCATTTGTGAAAGGTAATAATGGCATAGATATTGTAAATGACAAGTTAAATGTTTCGAAGTTTTTTGAGGGTTTTAATGTTGGAGAAAATCAACAGAACCAACTATGCCTACAAGTGTGGTTATATTTTGATTTACATACTATGGTAGATTTAACAATTGGTTTACAGTCAGAAGACCGGTCAAAGATAGTTGAATGGAAGATTGATGCTGAAAGTTTATACGAATTATTACAAAAAGATTTTGATAATTATAAGTATGATATAATGTTTTATTCGGCAAACAATGTACCTTGGGGTTGGAATTTAATCAGTTTGCCATTTGATTCGGCCACAACTATTACAGAAGGATTGATAGTTGATGGCTTTGAATTTGGTGAAAGGGTATTGGATTTGTCAGAGTTTTATATTTACCAAGATAATGATAGCATTATGACTTTAGGATTAAATGTGTATTCTTTATCAATCCAAAAGACTAACAGTAGCGCAATTAGTTGTGATAAAAAACAGGCTTTTTGTGCAGTTGAATTGAAAGATGTAAGCATTTTTAACCAAAATTATTATACAAATGAATATTTCACAATACCGGCGATTACAGATGTGTTTAAAACACTGTGGATTGGCGATACAAACCTGCTTTCAAATAACTTTAAAAATGAGCAATATTATAAGGTTGAAGTGACGTCAAATGGAATGACATCAAATGAATATTATGGAAAGGCGATTTTGCTTGAAAATAACGAGTATGATATTTGTTTTATGGTTGGAAAGGGTGATGGGAATTTCGTGGCTTTGAAACGATTTGTTGTTAAAGCTCAAAGTTATGGCAGTGGTGTATGGTTTGACGATGATAAGGTAACAATTAATGTTGATGAAGTTTACGAATTAAAATACCATATACATTCGGTATTTAAAGATGCAGTAATTGAGTTTGAGGCAAATGATGATAAAATAATTGAAATTGTTGAGATAGATAGTGTTAATCAAGTTGTAAAGATTAAAGGATTAAAAAAAGGTGAATCAGGAATAACTATAAAAGTTTATGATGATAGGCTTATAAACAGCAATAATGAAGATGGGCTCGAAAATTTGAATTTAGTCATAAATGTGCAAAAAGTAGCAAACCAAGTGACAACCGTAAAGGTTATGCTTTGGGCAACGCTTGTGTTGATTTTAGGAATAGTAATATATAATACAGTCATAGCAATTAAGAAGCACAAAAACTTTGAAGTAAAATAAAAAAGAAGAGGAGGGGAAAAGTGTTCGGACGAAACGATTATGGGAATGATGGTTACAAAATTCCATACGACGATGAGCCAATATCAAGAAATGAACAAAATCAAAAAATGCGTTCAAACTCTCAACCGCAAGGTTCGACGCCAAAGAAAAAACTTGGATTTGTTGACTTTTTCCAATTTCTTCTTTGTCTTCTATTGATTATTGCAGTTGTGATGCTTAATAATCAACTTGATGTTGTAGGGAATCAAAGGGAAACATACAATATAAATGTGGACACAGAAACATCAAATCTTGCATTTGCATCTGCGAAAGGAATGCTGTCGACTGTTAATGTAAGTGCGGTAAAGGCAACGCAATCTGGCAACCCAAGTGTAAAAATTGAAAATGAAGTTGATTTCTTCCAAAGTAGTTATTCTCTTGGCTCTGGGGTCATTTATTCGTTAGATAAAAGTTCGGGCAGTGCGTATATAATTACAAATTATCACGTTGTTGCAGACCTTTCTGGCTATGCCAATGGATTTGGGTTTTATTATGTATTGCTTTGGGATTCGTCAACCCCAATTAAAGCTCAGTATATGGGTGGAAGTTATGTTTATGATATTGCTGTTTTATATGTTGCAAATTCAGAAGAAATTAAGCAAAGTTCTTGTGTTCAGGCAACAATCGCTGATTCTACCAGTATAGTTATAGGTGAAGAATGTGTAGCAATTGGAAATTCTATGGGAAGAAATTTAGGAGTTTCCAATGGCTGTATTAGGGTTGAAGAAGTAGTGTTTTCTAAATCTTACTCTACTTATGTCACATATTTAAGTCATACAGCAAGTGTAAACAGCGGGAATAGTGGTGGTGGCTTGTTTGACTATAATGGTGAATTGATTGGAATTGTAAATGCAAAGTTTTCTGATGTCAGTGCAGATGGAACTTTGACATACTATGAAGTTGTGCACGGAATGTTTTATGCGATTCCAAGCAATATTGCTTTAAGCGTGGCAAATAATATTATTCGAAATGGTGGCATTTTAACAATGCCATCAATTGGCTTGGTTTATGGTGAAGGTTATTCGTGGGAAAGTAGGCAAACAGTTGTGGGCGACAATGGAATGCAAACAAGATATGAATTAATTGTTTCTAAAAATACAGGAGAATTTGTTGTGGGCGATAAATTGCTGGCCGTGACATACAATCATAATGGCAAGGAAATTGTTGTAGAACTTAATCATATTTCGAGTATTGAAAGTAATATATTTAATTGGGGTATTGGCGACAAGGTTACATTTAAAGTTCAAAGGGGTGAAGATATAAAACAAATAGTGGTCAATATTTCAAACACAACTAAGATTAAGTAGGATAAAATAGTTTTTAAACAGTTGACATTAAAATTTTGGTGTTTTATAATATAGATTAATTAGTTTAAAAGGAGTAAATAAATGTTTGAAACCGTAAAAAATATAATTGTTAAAAATCTTTCTGTTGACGAAAAGAAAGTTACAATGGATGCAGACTTTGTTGCAGACCTTGGTGCAGATTCTATTGATTTGGTAGAAATTTATATGGACCTTGAAGATACTTTTAAGATGTCTATTCCAGACGAAGAACTTCCAAGTATTAAAAAAGTTGGCGACCTTGTAAAATTCGTTGAAGAAAAAGTAGGCAAGTAATTAGTTTTAAGTATAACAATCAATGTGTTAGGAACGTCATTATGAATGATTGTTCCTAGCATTTGTTTTGTAAGAGCAAGAAAAGTTTTTTAATTTGCTGATATAGCACAGTTGGTAGTGCAATTGATTCGTAATCAATAGGTCGCCGGTTCGAGTCCGGCTATCAGCTCCAAACAGAAAGGGGGTCAATATGGCTTCCTTTTTTGTAAATTTGACAATATTAAATTAAAGGAGTGGTTATATGTTGGGTTTACATAAAGATAAAGTTGAATTGCATCGATATGATAAAAGTTGGCGTGATGAGTTTTTAAAAGAAAAATCAATACTTCAAGAATTATTAAAAGATTATGCATTAGATATTCAGCACGTCGGAAGTACCTCTATCCCTGGAATTTCAGCAAAACCAATTATTGATATTGCGGTGGCTGTAAAGGATAAACAAGCATTGTTGAATATTATTCCAATATTAACAGATGCTGGTTACGATGTTAAAAATTCAATTGAAGACAAGGGTGAGGTTTTGGGTGCAAAGGGAAGGCCTGAATGTAGGACTCACTATGTTCATGTTGAGCCCTTCGAAAGTGAATATTGGAATAATCATATATTGTTTAGGGACTACTTGTTAAGTCATCCAGAATATATAGTTCAATATGAAGAAATGAAAATAAAGGTTTTAGAACAATTTCAAGAAAGAAAACTTTATACTGCACACAAAAATGACTTTATTAAAATGATTATAGAATTAGCTAAAGAAGAGAAAAATAAAGGGTTGGATAAATAATTTATGTTAGTAAAAAGGAGCGAATATGGCAAGTTTTAGTATACATTTAGCAGTTGCTAAAAGATATTTGGATAAATGGCAAATTAACGATGAAATGGCGTTTTATAAGGGAGCAATTGCACCCGATTTTACCGCTGACAAGAGAAAATCTCATTATTCGGGGATGTATAATGATGATTTAAGGAACAATCTTGCAAATAAAGTCAGGCTTAACGAATATTTAAAGGAAAATGTTGTAGATAGCGAATATAAAATAGGTGTATTTTTGCACTTGGTTACAGATTATTTATTTTTTAACAATTTTTTTGATGAATCAATTATAAATCGATTTCGCTTTCAAGAATTTTTTAAGAATGTTTATTATAGTTATGATTTGATTGGCGAAGAATTGATTGAAAGATATGAACTTGGTGAAGTGATTGAAAGTATGCCAGAGTTGGCGGAGAATATTGAAAACAAAAGAAAACAAGTTTTACAATCAACTGACGGACTTGAAAATCTTTTACCAATAGACAGACTTAATCAATTTATTGAATATGTTTCAGATGTTGACCTTGCTCATTATATTAATATGATTTCTGAGGCTAATGATAATATTATGCCAGAGGATTATAAATAAATTTAAAAAAAATTGTCAAAAGGACTTTTATTTTTTCATTATTTATGATATAACTAAATAGTTGGAGTTTTAAGGAGTAAAAATTTGGCTAAAATACATTCGATTGAAACATTTGGTGCTGTTGATGGACCTGGTATAAGGTTCGTCATTTTTATGCAGGGCTGTCCAATGCGATGTATGTATTGTCATAATCCTGATACTTGGGATTATTCAGGCGGGAAGGAGATGACAATCGACGAACTGATGACAGAAATCAGAAAGTATAGACATTACTTTGGTGATGATGGTGGTGTAACAGTTACAGGTGGCGAACCTATGGTTCAAATCGACTTTGTAACGGAATTGTTTAAGGCTTTAAAGAATGAAAACATTCACACATGCTTAGATTCATCTGGGGTTTTGTTTACAAGAGAAGGCGAAAGGTTTAAAAAAATCGAAAAGCTTATAAAATATACTGATTTGGTTTTGCTTGACATCAAACACATTGATGCAGATTGTCATAAAAAATTGACAATGCATGATAATAGTAATATTTTAGACTTCGCAAGGTTTTTAGATGAAAAAAATATTCCTATTTGGATACGTCATGTGTTAGTCCCAACAATAACCACCGATGAAACATATTTAAAAAACTTGAGAATTTTCATAGACGGCTTAAATAATGTTGACAAGATTGAAGTTTTGCCATATCATACTATGGGTATTTCAAAATACGAAAAACTTGGTATTGAATACCCACTAAAAGATATACCCGTTCCAACAAAGGAACAAGTAGAAATTGCTAATAAAATTTTAAAGGGAGAAAAATAAATGAGAGAAGAATGGAATGAATTTAAAGAAGGTAAGTGGTGTGATGAAATTAATGTTAAAGATTTTATCCACAACAACTATGCTTTGTATACAGGAGACGACAGTTTCTTAAGTGGTCCAACAGAAGCAACAAAGAAATTAAGTGCTATGGTATTTGACCTAAATGCTAAGGAAAGAGAGGCTGGTGGTGTATTGGATGCGGATACATCAGTTGTATCAACTCTTACAAGTCATGGTGCAGGATATTTGGATAAAGACCTAGAAAAGATTGTAGGTTTTCAAACAGATAAACCATACAAACGCTCACTTCAACCATTTGGTGGAATTAGAATGAGTGAAACAGCGTTAAAGTCTTATGGTTTTGAAATTGACCCACAAATTAAAGAAATTTTCACTAAATACAGAAAGACACACAATCAAGGCGTGTTTGACGTTTACACTGATGAAATGAAAATGGCTCGTCACGTTGGTATTATTACAGGTCTTCCAGATGCATATGGCAGAGGAAGAATTATAGGTGATTACAGACGTGTGGCACTTTATGGTGTTGACAGGCTTATTGCTGACAAACAAGCGTTTTTGAAGTCTGGAATTAAAGGCTATGACGAAAGTGCTTTAAGATTGCGTGAAGAAACAGCTGAGCAAATTCGTGCATTAAACGATTTAAAGACAATGGCTATGGCATATGGCGTAGATATTTCTAACCCAGCAAAGAATGCACAAGATGCTGTACAATTCTTGTACTTTGCATACCTTGGTGCTGTTAAAGACCAAAATGGTGCAGCTATGTCAGTTGGAAGAAATACTACATTCTTAGATATATTTATTGAAAGAGATTTAAGAAATGGTGTTATCACAGAAGAACAAGCACAAGAATTAATTGACCATTTTGTAATGAAGTTAAGACTTGTTAAGTTTATGAGAACCCCAGAATACAACGAATTGTTCTCTGGTGACCCAACTTGGGTAACAGAAGCAATTGGTGGTATGGGCGAAGACGGCAGAGCACTTGTAACAAAGACTGCATTCAGAATGTTACACACATTGGACAACCTAGGACATTCACCAGAACCAAATCTTACAATTCTTTGGTCAAAAGATTTACCAGAGAACTTCAAAAAGTATTGTGCAAAGATGTCTATCAAGACTTGTGCAATTCAATATGAAAATGACGATTTGATGCGTGAATTTATGGGTGATGACTATGCTATCGCATGTTGCGTAAGCTGTATGAAGGTCGGTAAGGATATGCAATTCTTTGGTGCTCGTGCTAACCTTGCAAAAAGCTTACTTTATGCAATCAATGGTGGTGTAGACGAACTTAAAAACGTTCAAGTAACACCAAAGTTTGAAGCGGTTAAGGGCGATTATCTTGATTTTGACGATGTAATGAAGAGATATGACTTCGTTATGGAGTGGCTTGCTGAACTTTATGTAAATACATTGAATTGTATTCATTATATGCACGATAAGTACAGCTATGAATCTCTTGAAATGGCTTTACACGATAACAATGTACACAGATTCTTTGCTACTGGTATCGCTGGGCTTTCTTGTGCTGCTGACAGCTTATCTGCAATTAAATACGCAAAAGTTAAAGCTATCCGTGATGAAAATGGTCTAGTTGTTGATTACCAAATTGAAGGAGATTTCCCTAAGTATGGTAACAATGATGAAAGAGTTGACCAACTTGCTGTTCAAATTGTTGATTCATTTATGAATAAGTTAAGAAAACATAAAACCTACAGAGATTCTGAAATTACAACAAGTATTTTAACAATTACTTCTAACGTAGTTTATGGAAAGAAGACAGGAAGTACTCCTGACGGAAGAAAGGCTGGTGAGCCTTTGGCTCCTGGAGCAAACCCAATGCCAGGAAGAGATTGCTGTGGAGCTCTTGCTTCTCTTGAATCTGTTGCTAAGATTAAATATGAAAACGCAAGAGATGGTATTTCAAATACATTCTCAATCGTTCCAGCTTCTCTTGGTAAAGACCTTGATACACAAATCAATAATCTTTGCACTTTGATAGACGGATATACAAAAAGCAGAGGACATCACTTAAATGTTAACGTATTTAGTCGTGAAACATTAATTGATGCTCAACAACATCCAGAAAAATATCCTTCACTTACAATCCGTGTTTCAGGTTACGCAGTTAACTTTATTAAGTTGACAAAAGAACAACAAGATGACGTTATCAGAAGAACTATTCACGAAAAAATATAATATTAAAAAATCCTCAATTGGCAAGCCTTTTGAGGGTTTTTATTTTGTATGTATAAAACTTGATTATTAAATAATAATTTTAATATGAAAAAGTTTTGTGTTATAATGTTACTAATTTCTTTTCTAAGTGGGGTGGTAATGAAAAATTGTGACAACTATTTTATCAATCAACTCAATTATGTTTGTGCTATCAACTACTATGAGAATGGTAAAATTAGAAGTATTTCCAAAGATGATGCTGGATTTGATGATGTAATTGATAAATTGTCAGAGATATTTGATGGTTGCAAAGAGATGCCCGCATTCGGTGTTTCGTTGCATAATGATACGGTTAATGCGATGAAATATGGTGTATGGATTGAGTTGCTATTTGCTAAGGTTTACATTCATAATGGTATGCCTTATGAAAGATTACTTATAAATCTGACTGATGGTAGTTATGGGTTTAATATTGTTAGGTATTATGACGGAAAGTATGAGGGACGATGTTTTTATGTAGATTTAAATAACCAAATATCAACGCAGGATTTTAAAATAAGAGCAATAGGAAATTCATTATAACATATTTATCAATATTTTAAAATATGTTTTGTTAAAATTTTTAAAGATTAACATTTGTGTTAATCTTTTTTCTTTTTAGTTCTTGATGTTGACAAATTTATTTGCGTGGAATTATACTTAAAAAAGGGAAGGGGGTGTTAATATGACCAATGTTAATTTAGTTGATGCACAAGAGTGGTGCGAAGAAATTTATCAAGACGTACTACAAAACAAAAAACGACTTGTATTTACTGCTGGAGCTTCTTGCAGTGGTAAGGGAACAAACACAAAAATGCTTGTTGAATATTTAAACGAGCGTGGAATTAGGGCTCTTCACGTTGAGGCAGATATGTACTATAAGGGTGTGGCAAGAATTATGACCGAAAAAGTTATCCAAAGAGCTGAATTTAAGAAGTTTGCTCCGCTTTGCGAACAAATTTATACAACAATGCTATCTGTGAATAAAAATGACGATCTAAAAGATAAATTCAAACAGGAGAATGTTGTTTTGATTTCAAGAAAACTTGCTCCAATTGTAGGGGTTCAGAATGTTGAGCCGATTATGAGAGCATTGTATGAAGAACATTCTCATATCAATTTTGATGAGCCTTCGACTAATAAGTTTAGAAGTCTTGAAAAAGACCTAAAAGCTTTGCTTCGTGGAGAAACAAGAACGTTGTCAAGGTATAGTTTTGATTTTAGCGAGTGTTTTGACGAGCAGGATATGATAAAGTATAAATGTCAAGATGAAATGATAGTTGATGGCAGTCAATATGATGTCTTTTGCGTTGAAGGACTTTATATGTTAAGGCCTGAAATATTGAACTGTTTTAATCCAAAAGATGTTGCAACGGCATTTATTGACTGTGATAGTCCTACGCTTCTTGCAAGAAGATATTACAGAGATATTCAATTAGGAAGAACAACAATGCTTCCGGAAATAACTATTATATCGTCATTAAACAATGTAATGCCTGCGTATTACACGTATATTTTACCAACACGAAATAAGGCTCAGCACATTCATTATGCAAGTTTAACACCGCTGGAAGTTGGACAAAGAAGGGTTAGTTCTCAAACTAAATATCCAATTACAGAAGAGCAATATCAACAAATTATAAACAGTGTTTATTTTGATAAGTCTGCACAAAGTGAATTTGATGGTTCGTGTTGGGAAGTTGGTAGAGGTCTTCAACAAGACGTTTTCTTTACTGATGGTGGTAGAAAAAGCCCATTTAATGTAAGGATACGTGCGGTTGATGGCTATGTTCAAACCTTGACTTTTAAAATGGGAAAGAACACAACAGGTAGGCATATTGACAATTATAATTTAAGAAATATTTGTAAAAATGACCATTTAAGTCTAGATGAAATTTCAATGGCAATGCTTAGAAGCGGTTTCAGGTGTGATGCACGTCTGACTAAGTATAGAGAATCTTATGCAGTACAAGGGTGGGACGGAATGTTTATAATTAATCTTGACCAAATGGGTGACGGTGAAAGATTTGTTGAACTTGACAATGCTAGTTATTTTGATGCAAGGCATTTTTCTTCGGCGTTTGGATTGACAGATGCAATCACAAAGTCATATATTGACTACTATAAAGACCAGATGTTAAACGTAGAAGAAAATGAAGAGTAATTATTAGGAGTGATTAAAATGCAAATAGAAAGAGAGAAAAGGTACCTAATTGAGAATTTGGATAGAAGTGTTTTGGAAAGTTTGGGAGAGCCATTACATATTGAACAATACTATTTGAAAATGTGCGATTATGTAAAATCTGCTATAAAATATTATCACGGTGTTAATGCCAGAATGGTGGTGGCTGAGGCAAGAGTACGGGTTGTTAACAGCAAGAGGGGTAATATGTGTTATTTTACTGTAAAAAGCGACGGAAATCTGGCAAGGGAGGAAAGTGAAGTAACAATTCCTATGGGCGTTGCTGAAAACCTAATTGAAAACTTTGCTGAAACCATGGTCGTTAAAGATAGATTTATGCACAGAACGGGACTTCATATTGTTGAAATAAATAACTTCTTGGACAGAGATTTGATTCTTGCTGAAATTGAATATGACGGAGATGTGTTTACAGAAGAAGATATTGACGAAGAAATGGCTCAGGTTGTTTCATCGCTTGATCCAAATGCAATTGTTAGCGATAAAACGTTATACAGTGATTACAAAAATAAAAATCTTGCACTTCCATATGTACCAAAAGAAGTCGAATATGACTACTATGACGACGAAGATGAGGACGAAGAAGAAAGCGAGTAATAATCCATAATGTAAAAAAGCGAAGATGTAATTTGTTCTGGCATCTTCGCTTTTTGTATGCGTTAATTTCGTTTTGTCGTTAGTTTATCTGTGGGTCCAAACAAAAGTATTTATGTTAAGATATAAATATGTGCAACATCTTAAATTTGTCTTAAATATTTTTAATATAAATGGCTTCTTTTTCTTTGCTTGAATTATAAGGAATTCCAACGGTTTTTATATATCTAAATCCACATTTTTCAACACAATGACAATTTGCTGTATTTGCAGGGTCTGGTGAAATCATCGCTACAGAATATTTTTCTGGCTTTACAATTTGATCTATGTATTCAAGTATCATTTTTGTTCCAAGCCCCTTGTGTATATAGTTTAAATCTCCAATAAAATAATCAACACTTACCATATTTTCAGCAACTTTAACTTGCTTTGTCCAATTACTATTACCATCAATAGGATACGATTGAATATAGCCCATTGGGAAATTATCTACAAGCACAATCATAGCTATTGTTCTTGGTTCTTTAAACTTTTTTTCAAGTTTCTTTTTTATTGTTGATACTCTTGGAATTTTGTCAGAATAATACCAATGCCTTGTGTATTCGTTAGTCTTAATCCAATTTCTAATCATTTCAGCGTCGTCAATCGTTACATTTCTAAATGATATATTCATTTTGTGTTTCCTTTATTTTTATTATATATTGTTAAGACTTCATTACCAAACTCAATGCCAAATTCTTCACAATCTTCGGCGTCAAGTAAGTATACGAAATCACTTTTAGCTTTCCCAGCTCTTGAATCTCCAAAATCAAGTACCCCACAAATTAAATTGTTTTCATTAAATAGACAATGATTTAAGCTAAAATCTCCATGCAGCAATACGAAATCCTTTCTTTTGATGTTTAAGATTTGTTTTTGATTATGTAGTTCTATTAAAAACTTAGCAACGATTTCAGCATTTTGTTTTAATATTCTTGCTGGTAACTTCATAAACTTTTGCCTTGACAACTTTGATCCTTGAATTTTTTTAGAGGCAAACAAAACAAACTCTTGTCCATAATACTCAAATGTGTTTTCGAACTCAACATTAGGAATGTTTACACTTAACTTACTTTCAAGACCTTTTAATACTTTAATTTCTTTTTTCAAACATTCACTGGCTGTCTTATGTTTCGGCATTTTTACAACAATGCTATTGTTAATTAAAAATGCCTCACTATGATTACCGCTTCCAATATGTGAAATGGTTTTAACTTTTATAAATCTATCAATTACTGATTTCGCAAACTCTAAACTATATTTAAGTTTCATAAATTTATCTTTTTATACATTCAAGAATGCACTAAGCCATTCGTTATATTCTAATCTTTGAGCATCCAATTTCTCAATTCCATAGTATTTAACAAACTTATCAAATTCTTCATTGGTAAAATACCATTTAATTATTGCTAAATCATAATAAGGATCTCCCACAAAAGATAATCCCCAATCAAGAATATACAAGTTATCACCTTCAATCAACATATTTTTAGGACGATAATCTCCATGCAATAAACAGGCTTTTACTTGTGTTTTATTCTCTTTTAAATATACAAAAACATCTTTTGGCTCATGAGTTGTATCGTCTTTGATAAATTCATCTAAGTCTAAACGATTTTCTATCATGTTTTGCTCTGCAATATTTAAAATACTTTCATAATCAACAAAACTATCAGTTAAATTCACTTGATGTATATTTTTCAAACTTTCAGCCATTTGTTGTAATACTTTATCTGTAAATTGTTTAGGCTTGCTTCCTTCTATGTATTTCATAATAAAATATGAATATTCTTCGGCTTGTTCATAAAGATAAATTTCAGGCAAGCATATTTTACTTTTTAGTTGACTTATTATATTAAACTCCTTATCAAGTTCATTTTGTCTAATTTTTCCTTGTGCTATTTTTATTATAAACTTACCTTTTTCAGCATTGACAAAATATACTTCATTACAAAGTGCTTCTTCTTTTTTCTCTTTAGTAATAATTTTTCCAGTTAAATCTAAAATTTTGATATTATTCCAAATGTTATTCATTGTTTTCTTTTGCTCCTATGAATTATAGTTTATCATAGAATTTGTCAATTTGCATTAATAAAATAAAAGATTCTTAAAAATAAACATCTCTACAATTTGTTTCATTAATTTTAAATAATATAGTGAATAGAATAGGTCTTTAATTTGCCGATAAACAACAAAAACAAAGGTCAGAACAATTTGTTCTGACCTTTTATGGTGGAAACTGTAGGGCTCGAACCTACGACCGCCTGCTTGTAAGGCAGATGCTCTCCCAGCTGAGCTAAGCTTCCAAGGGGTTTATTGGGATTTCTCCCAAATGACTAGTATATGATACAATATTTATTTTTGTTTGTCAACTACATTTTAAAAAATTTTTAAAAATATTTTTTTATTTGCAATTTTGTTTATTTTTGAGTATCTTATATAGTGGAATTTGTAATTTTGGTGGTTAAGATATGTTTAATGAAATAAAAGTTAAAACAATTGTTAGTGATAATAGATTTTCGCAAAATAGTTACTTGTGTTACAATGATGATGTTATGTTTATGGTAGATTGCGGTTGTGAGAAAGAGGCCTATATTTCGGCGCTAAACGAACTTGATTTGAATAGACGTAAACTTGATGGTATATTTCTAACACACACCCATTTTGACCATATTATGGGCTTATTTGATGTTTGGGATATTGATAAATGTAACATATATATTTCAAAAGGCTGTGAAGACTTTATTTATGATAAAATTAAAAATGTAAGCGCTTATTTTGGGGGCTTTGAATGTAAGGCTATAAATAAAGAATCTATTAAAAGCATCGAAGATGGCCAAAAGATTCAAATATTTGGAAATGAGGTTACGGCATATACAACTAAGGGACATTCGTTGTGCTCAATGTGTTATATGTTTGGAGATATTTTATTTACAGGCGATACAATTTTGGAAGGAACGATTGGCAGGCAAGACCTTTATGGCGGTAGCTTTGAAAATATGGAAAAGTCACTTTTGAAAATAAGAAAAATCCCATTTAAAGTTGCATATCCTGGGCATGGTAAACCATTGGATTGTGAACTTGTAAATGGGATAATAAATTTTTATACTTAATTAAAACAAAAGTGACAGGCTGTTGACTGCAACAGCAACTGCATTTGTAAATCTATCTTTTGTTTGAGTTTTTATAACTTTAGAGTCGTTTGATGGGCAGTTATTGCTAAACAGTCTTTCGATGTAATCAGTGTAAAATTTAATAGCGCTCTTATTTTGTTTTGATAAACTTTCTGGCATATTGGCATAGAGGATTTTTACGCCAAGGTCATTTGACATATGTGAATCAATCATTGTTATTTGTTTAATAATTTTTTTTGTCTTGATAACATCGGATTTAATGATTTTTTTAAGTTGATATTCTTCGATAAGGCGTTGCAAAAGTTTTACATAATCGATAAACAATTGAAAACGCTTTGCAAGTAGCGAAATAATTGGGCTGGCTTTTGTTACAATGTTTGAATTTGTTGTGTTGGTTGCTTTCTCGCCATAAGTTAATAGTGTATCAATTGTAGAGCTTTCTGAATTGGCAATAGGGTATATGATGCTTGCTTCAAATTCAAGGTACTCAATAATCAATTTTTTTAATTTTAAAGTTTTTTGGTCAATTTCAGAGCGAGTAGAAATCATTTCAGAAGATGAAAGATCAAAATCTTCATCCATTTGGTTCTTAGATTTTTCGACGACAATACGATTCCTTAATAGATTTGTAAGCTTTTCTAGTTCTAAACTGCAAAGTGAATGAGATTTTTCTAAATCGCAAATATTAGTTGTTGCAAATAATTCATTTATCGTATCAACAAGTTTTTCTTTTTGGAGTTCGATATCGCCGTGTGTTGAAATTAATGCTTCATTTGTTTTATTAATATTTTCAGATATGGAGTTTTTGCGCTCGTATAAACTTGCGACTTTTGTTAGTTCATCTGTTATAAATGAGCCAAGTTCTTCAATTTGTTTTAATAACAAAAGATTGTGCTTGTCTATGTAATTATACAATCCGTGACAAACAACTGAAATTATATCGTTTGAAAAGTTGTCTTCACTAATGTTGATAAGCCCGCTTGGCAATATCATTAAATCATTAGTCGTTTTAATTTTCTTTAATTCCATAAATATTGCCTCCAAAAATTTTATTATATATTATACCAAATGAAATTAATTTAACAAAATAAAATTTAATCTTTCTTAATATAAAAGGTGGATTTTTATAAAAAATAAAAAAATAAAAAAAAATTAAAAAATTTTGAAAAAATCATTGACATTTCATATTGACTTATGTATAATTTAAAACGCTATTGGTTTTGGCGGCATAGCTCAGTTGGCTAGAGCATCCGGTTCATACCCGGCAGGTCAATGGTTCGAATCCGTTTGCCGCTACCATAAACCTTTTGGTGACCGATAGTTTTCTTCTTAAATTATACGTTTATTTTGTGGCCCCGTGGTCAAGAGGTTAAGACATCGCCCTTTCACGGCGGTATCATGGGTTCGATTCCCGTCGGGGTCACCATAAATCGACAAGTTAATTCTTGTCGATTTTTTTGTTTATAAATTCTTGTTTTATGTCAATTTTGAATTTTGTACTGTTACGTAAATATAATTTTTGTTTGGTTTTTGTTTGTGTTTTGCTCATATGTAATAGTATAATGATTATCAATGGGGAGGAATTCTAATGAAGAAAAAACTTTATGTTGCGTTAGGCTTTTTGCTTGCCTTTGTTCTGTGGACAGTTTTAGTTTGTTCTGTTGATGTTCAAGCAATTGGCCCAAGAGAATCAAGTGTAGGATTTGCAACGGCAAATAATTTTGTTCATCAAATGTTTGGTGTTAATATGACATTATATGTCATTACTGACTGGCTAGGCTTAATCCCAATTGTGTTTATGCTGGGGTTTGCAGTAGTTGGCTTAGTGCAGTGGATTAAGAGAAAAAGTTTATTAAAAGTCGATTATAGTTTATTTGTTCTTGGCGGTTTTTATTTTGTTGTATTGTGTATCTACATTTTGTTTGAATTTGTAGTTATAAATCGTAGACCAATATTGATAGAAGGTTATTTAGAGGCGTCATACCCATCATCAACAACAATGCTTGTTATGTGTGTTATTCCAACTGCGATAATGCAATTAAATTCACGAATAAAAAGTTCAAAATTCAAATGCTGTACAACAACTTTATTGAGTTTATTTACTATTTTTATGGTTATCGGGAGATTAGTTTCTGGCGTCCATTGGGTTAGCGATATTATTGCTGGGGGATTAATCAGCGTAGGACTTGTTTTGTTGTATGATTATTTTGTAAACTTAAAATTAAAGGCATAAGTTTAATGTAAAAATTATTTGACAATTAATGACGAAATAAAAATTTTATAGTAAAAAACACCTAGGATTATTTTCTAGGTGTTTTTTAATTTATATGTAAATATTTTGTTAATTCAATTTTGTTCCGCATTCACCGCAGAATTTATCTTTTGCTTGGGCTTTGTTTCCGCATTGTGGGCAAAACTTATCGGATTTTATTGGAAGTTTTTCTCCGCAATTGAAACAGAATTTATCTGATTTGTTATTCATTTCTCCACATTTTGGACATGCCTTAGTGCTTTCGTCGTCTGCTTTTGGTTGAGTGGTGGTAGTTTTTTGAGATGGGGTTGAAAGGCTTTCTTTAAGAATTGAGCCAAGTGCAACGCCGGCTCCAATTTGTGTCCCCAGTCCAGATACTCCTGGGTTTTTAGCAGCATCACGCAAAGCTTCTGCTGATTGATATTTAACATAGGTATCCATACTGTCGTCAAGAATACCAAGAGAACTTCTTGTGTCGATTGCTTTTTCAACTGCTTCTGGGAAGCTAATATTTTCAATTACGCAATTTGTAACGGTAAGTCCAAGTGTTGCAAAATGGTCAGCAACGCTTTTTACAACTTGCTTGTTAAATTCAAGTAGGTTAGAAGCAAGGTCAAGAGCACTGATTTTTGATTCAGCAATTGTATCTGAAATACAAGAGATAAGCATACTTCTTAGGCTTCCAGTGATGTCCTCGGTTGTAAATGTTGAGTTTGTGCCAAATAATTGACGTAAAAATGTTGCAGGGTCTGAAACTTTAAATGAATATGTCCCATATGCTCTTAGTCTGATTGTACCAAAGTCTTTATCTCTTAGAGTGATTGGATTTGTTGTGCCCCATTTTTGATTGGTAAATTGTTTTGTGTTCACAAAATATACGTCAGCAAAGAAAGGCGATTTAAATCCATATGGAAGACCTAAAAGATTTGAAATGATAGGTAAGTTGCTTGAACGTAAGGTATACATACCTGGCTCAAAAACATCGGCGATTTCACCTTTGTTTAGAAATACAGCGGCTTGCGATTCGCGAACGGTTAGTTTTGAACCAAAAAAGATTTTTCTTCCGTCCATAGGGAATTTGTGTACAATTGTGTCAGAAGTGTTATCTTCCCATTCTAATATTTTAAGAGTTAAATTTTTTGAAAACCATCCCATAGTTAATTCTCCTTTATCTTAATATCACATCTGTGCTTACAGGGGTAATTTCTTCACCCTCTCCAAGAACGATGGTTTGACCATGTTTATATTCTTTTACATAAACTCCAATTCTAACATTAAATGCATCTTCGTTTTCACGAGCTGAAAGAATTGTGTATTTGCCAGGCTTTAAATCTCCGCCTCTTTTAGTTGTGTATGTTTGGTCTTGTCTTAAAATTAAGTCTTCTTTGTTGTAAGTTACATTCATATCGCCAAGTTTGTCAACAATTGTAGAGTCTTCTGTATAGCGGATTCCTTTTTTAACTTCAACATCTTCAACTTCTCTTGAAACTTCTTCAAGGCGTTTTTTCTTGTTTTTAACATATCTTACAACGCTTGTTGTAAATGTTCCAACAAAGATTGCACCAAGAACACTTATCAGTACAATAACTCCTGGTGTTATTGCACCAATGATAGATAAATTAATCATTGCCTTTTTCTCCTAAATTTAATATACTAGTATATATAATAGCATTAAAAAAAATCTTTGTAAACTTTTTTTAAGTTAATTTGAAAACTATGTGAAAGAATTTGATTTTGCGACGATTGTGTGTTATATTAACATAAAAATAGGAGAGTTTATGGATTATAAAAAGATAAGACAAGAGACAATTTCTTTCTTGATACTGTTATTTGTTTCATTTGGAATTTTAATTGCCTCATTATTGTACATCAGAATGGGTATTTTAGAAGATGCGATTTATTATTCTATTGGTGGAGCGGTTTTTGCTTTTATCAGTTTTTATGCGATGATAAATTTTGTAGGACGATTAAACAAGGTAAGCCTTGCAAGAAAGGTTGGTGATGTTGTTCTTTATGATGGGTTGCGTTCCATTAAGGCCGTAGCAGACAAAATGGGGAAGACCCCAGAAAAAATTGAAAAGCCGTTATTATTCTTGATTAATAATAATTACATAAATAATTTTAAGCTAGATGGCGACAGAATAATTAATCTAACAGAAGAGAGAAATCGTAAAGAAAGAATTGAAGACCAGCTTCATAACTTAAAAGAGAATGTTACAGAAATTGCAAGAGATTATGCAAGTAGTTTAATTAAAAAGAAGCGCAAAAGAAGTGCTAGATGTTCAAGTTGTGGGGCGGTTGTTGTATTTTCAGGTCACGAAGCAATTTGTCCTTATTGCAGTAATATGATAAAATCTGACTAAATTTAATGTATTAAAAAATAAAATCCTTTCAAACTAATAAAAAAGGTTGAGAGGATTTTTATTTTGATGAAAAAATTAAAGTTTAGGTATTCAAAGAAAGAGGTAGAGCAAATTATTAACGATTATGAACAACTTTTAGACGTGCAAAGGCGTGATATTGAGTATTTAAAAAACGATAATGCTCAATTAAAGAGTTCTCTTTTTGAACTTTCGTCAGAATTAGCCTATTTAGAACACATTAAAAAATAACAAGGCTAGTTTTTCTTTGACACCGAATGATAAATTATGTTAATATTTACTATGTATATGGCAATAGTAAATATTCTTTTTGTTTGTTCAGGAAATACTTGCAGGTCGCCAATGGCATCTGCTCTTTTTAGGCAAGCGATTAAAGAAAGGAATTTGTCAAGTAAAATTAGATGTGATAGTGCAGGTATTAAAGCTGTTGATGGAGAAAATATCACCGATAACGCAAAACTTGCTTTGAAAGAACTTGGTACCGAGTGTAGACCACATAAGGCAAAGTTGTTCAGCTTGCAACAACTAAAAAAGAATAAGTTTGTTTTTACTATGACAAATGATATAAAAATGAAAATTCGTTCAAATTGTATGGGAGCGTTAAATGTCTATACCCTTGCGGAATATACAAGTGGTGAAGATATTCCTGACCCATATGGGAAAGCGTTTTCCGACTATTTAGAGGTTGCGAGATATTTAAAATATTTAATTAACAGGCTTTTAGATAGGCTTGTAAAGGAGTTGTGTTTGTAATGAAAATTGCAATAGGTTCAGACCATGGGGGTTTTGAGTATAAAAAATATTTAATGGATAAGGTGAAGGGAGTTGAATTTATTGATGTGGGAGCCTATGAATTAAATCCAGAAGATGATTATACTGATTTTTCATTTAAAATTGCAGAAATGGTTTCAAGTGGCGGTGTTGAGCGTGGCATAATGATATGCAGAACTGGTGTTGGAGCAATAATTGCAATGAACAAGGTAAATGGCGTACTTGCTGGGCTTTGCGAGGGGGTTGAAGATGTTATATTGGCAAGAAAAAAGAACAATCTAAATTGTTTGTCTTTTGGTGCAGACAATATTTCAAAAACAAAAGCAAAAGCCATTACAGAAGCTTTTATTTTGACTTTATTTGAGGGTGGAAGACACGAAAGGAGGGTGAATAAGATTTTAGCTTATGAAAAAAATTGACAGACAAAATAATAATCAAGTCCATAAATTGGGTTTCAAAGGAATTTTTAAGACGGCTTTCGTAACAATTCTTGCAATGGTTGGAAGTATGGGTTTTGTCCTTGTTTCAACGTCTGCGGTTTGTCCAAATATTGTATCGAAAGCATTCGAGTTTTGCGGTTTTGATGATGCGAATTATTTGGTATATAAAAGAATTTATGCAAGAGAGAAAACAAACGCAAATTTATATAATGTCATTCAATTATCAATAAATCGCAAAGAATACGCAGATATGGAAGAGTATATTAAACTTATGTTAGAGGGCGATAATTTTGCCAAGTTTGCAAAAAATATAGATAAAGAAACTAAGAAAGTTTTGGGTGAAAGTTTTAGCATTTATGCAGACAGCTATGAAAGTTATCTTCGAGGAGAATTAACTTTGGCACTTTATAAGAATGGAAATGTACTCGAAGCGAAAATGCGTGCACTTGATTCTCTTTTTGTAGACGCACAAGAGATGTATGTTTACGCTAATTGTATAGCAGACGATCAAAATTTAATAGACGCTCAAAAGCAAAGTGAGTTTAATAGTTTGAAGAGTAGATATGGTGTTGAAGATCAGTTGAAAAGTCTATTAGAAGAATTAAATGACGAAAACCTTGCTACGGATAATTATGCAAAAATATCTGTGTTAGAACAAAAAATTAAACTTTCTGAAATAAGAATGTTAATTGCCGATTATGTCGCAGACGAAACAAGTGTTGACGTTATTAAAGAACAAATAAAATCGTGGAATGAAGAAATAATTTCATTATCACAAAAATAAAATTAATCTATAAAATAAAAATGAGTTAAGGAGTTTTATGGCAGAGTTTATACAAGAGTTAATTGTAACCATATTCGGGAACTTTTCTTGGATTGGGATTATAATTTTAGCGATGATACCGGTAACTGAGTTAAGGGTGGCACTCCCATTTGCAATGAGCAGTGCGTGGGGGGCAAGTAAACTGACGTGGTGGCAAGCATATATCTGTGCTGTTGTAGGTTCTACAATCCCAGCACTTATAATTGTTCCGCTGTTATTGCCAATTTTTGCTTGGATGAAAACAACGAAATGGTTTGGAAAACTTGCAAACGCTTTGGATAAAAGATTTAACAAAAAATCTCAAAATATTGATACTAAGGTGAAGAGCGGAAAAGACTTGAAAAAGGTAGAAAATATAAAGTTTTGGGGTGTTGTTGCGTTTGTTGCAATACCATTGCCATTAACGGGTGCTTGGACTGGTTCGGCTGTCGCTTCATACTTAAAAATGCATTGGGGTAAGGGTGTCTTGGCCGTATTTATTGGCAATATGATTGCTGGATTAATAATCTTATCTATTTGTATGATATTTCCAAGTGCTATTGATTATATAACACCTGCTTTCCTTGCAATTATTGCACTTGTCTTGATAGTTTGTTGTATTATGCATTTTGTTAAGAAGAGAAAAGAAAATGCAAGAGTCAATGAAGAAGTTGTGAAAGATTCAACTGCTGAAATTCAAAACGTGCAAACAGAAATTAACAATTAGAAAACAAGATAAGTGCATAAAAAATGATTGACAGTTGAATGAGCGTTCAACTATAATATAAACAGTTGAATGTCGATTCAACTGTTTTTTTATGGAGGAAGCAATGGAATTGTTGTGTAATTGCGAACATAAACATCCAAATATTTCAGGGTTTGCAAAGATTGAAGAATTAAATAAACTTGAAAAGTTTTATTCGGCATTTTCAACTCGTTCAAGATTGATTATTATTGACGCTTTGGCAAAAATAGAGATGTGTGTATGTGAACTTGCAAGACACGCTAACATGACAAAATCTGCGATGTCGCATCAATTAAAAGTATTAAAAGAACTTGGATTGATAAAATCTCGAAGGCTTGGGAAAGAAGTTTTTTATAGTCTTGCAGATAATCATGTCAAACAAGTTTACGAATTAGCGTTTGAGCATATAAAAGAAGTGTAGGGGGAAGGAATGCAAAAAGAATATGTAATAAAAAATTTGCATTGTGCAGATTGCGCAAGGGTATTAGGAGAAGCGCTTTCAAAGTTAAATGGAATTGACGATGCAAATATTAACTTTGTTAGACAGAAATTGAGTGTAACTTATAACGATATTGCTAATTTTGATGAAGTGTTCCAGCAAATGATGAAAGTTATTAAAGATTTCAACTCTAAGGTTGAAATTGAAGAAATAGACAATCAAACTAAGAATGAAAATATAGAATATGAGCAATTTGAAGAAAAAGGCAATGCCCATATAGTTCAAAAGAAAAGAATAAGTCTTTCATCAATTATAGTTTTTGTAGGTCTTTTGATGGGGATTGTAACATTTTTTATTCCAAGTGTTAGTATTTACTATTGGGTTGTCTTAATTTTTGCTGTACTTTTAATAGGTCATCAAACATATTTAACGGCACTAAGACTTTTAAAACACGGTATTGTAAATGAGAATCTACTTGTGGCGATATCAGTTTTTGGAGCAATTGCTGTAAATGAGTCGCAAGAAGGACTAATGGTTGTTGGGCTTTATACAATTGGAAAGATGTTGGAAGCATTGGCTGTCAACAAGTCAAGAAAAAGCATACAAACGCTTGTTGAAATCCAGCCAGAATATGCAAATTTAATATTAGATGGTATACAAAAAAAAGTTAAACCTGAAAGCGTTAAAATAGGCTCAAAAATCATTGTAAAACAAGGGGAAAGGGTTCCTCTAGACGGTAAGATTGTAAATGGGAATGCGTCACTTGACCAAAAGCATTTAACAGGCGAATCTATTCCTATAATTGCAACGGTCGGTCAAGAAGTCGCATCGGGAAGTATTGTTGTCGACGGAATTATTGAAATTGAAACAACAAAAGAGTACCATGAAAGCACGGTGTCAAGGATATTGTCATTGATAGAAGATGCAAGTGAGAAAAAAAGTAAAACAGAAACATTTATTTCAAGGTTTTCAAAATTTTACACGCTTGGTGTCATTGTTCTTGCGTTGACGGTTGGAACAATTACTGGATTAATTACAAAAGATTTAAGTCTTGGAGTATATCGTGGATTAATATTTTTAGTTGTGTCTTGTCCTTGTGCTTTTGCAATCAGTGTTCCACTTTCTTATTTTTCAGGAATAGGTAATGCATCTAGAAATGGCATATTGATTAAGGGTAGTAACTATTTGGACGCAAGTGCAAAGATTAAAACGGTTGCTTTTGATAAAACAGGAACGCTCACAAAGGGACTTTTTGAAGTCGTTGAAGTCGAAAGTTTGAATGAAAATTATTCTTTGATAGATATTTTAAAGTTTGCGTGTTGGGCAGAGCAATATTCAACTCACCCAATTGCAAAAGCAATTATGAAATATGGCGAAGATGTAAAACTTCGTGATGTGGAAGACTTTAAAGAGATTGCCGGCGTTGGTGTAAGTTATAAGTTGAGTGGACTTGAAATTTTTGTTGGTATGGATAGGATAGAAACCCCAAGTGCATACACAACAGTTTTTGTAAAAGTCGATGGTGATGTTATCGGTAAAATAAGTTTGACTGACAGCATAAAAGAGAACTCATATTCGTGTGTTAAAAGGCTCAAAACATTGGGCGTGAAAACAGTAATGCTTTCAGGAGATAACAACAATGTGGCAAGAGAAATAGGTGAAGAAATTGGTATTGATGAGTACTTTGGTGAAATGAAGCCAGAAGATAAATATGCTTGGGTTGAGGGTCATAAAGGTGGAAAAAGTACCTTTGCTTATGTAGGCGATGGTATTAATGATGCTCCATCTCTTGCGGTTGCTGACATCGGAATAAGTATGGGGATTGGCGGAAGTGCAAGCACAATTGAAGCAAGCGATGTTGTAATTTCTGATGATAATCCAGACAGAATTGTTGATTTAATAGCAATTTCAAAAAATACAAAAAAAATTGTGATTGAAAATATCGCTTTTGCAGGGATTATAAAGTTGGCGTTTTTAACATTGAGTGGGTTTGGTATTACCGGAATGTTATTTGCTGTTTTTGCAGATGTTGGAGTTACGTTGATTGCAATTTTAAACAGTATGCGTGCGTTGTTCTTTAAAACTAAAAAGAAATAAACGAATTAAAAAAATAGGGTTGGCATAAATTGTAATAAGTTAATTTACAAATTATGCCGACTTTTTATTTTACAAAGGTAGTTAAAATATGTTAAAATAAAAAATAAGGAAAATAAAAAAATAGGAGAATTATTTTGGAACAATTAGACATTGCAATTGAATTAGGCGACATAATAAGAACTTGTTATAATGTTGAAAAAGTCAACAGATGGGCAAATGAGGATATAAAGCATTTGGTGGAAATTTCTGAAAAGATTGTGGACGACCAAATTGAAAAGGCCGTTGACCAAATTATAAATGGTAAATATAAGTTTGTGTTTTTGGCGGGACCATCATCATCTGGAAAAACTACTACAACAAATATAATTTCAAAAAAATTGAAGCTAAGGGGTGTGAATTCTTTAGTGGTATCTCTTGACGACTTTTTTATTGATTTAGACAAGGCTCCAAGGCTTCCAGACGGAACGGTGGATAAAGAAAGTATAACAAAAATTGATACAAAATGTTTTAATGAATTTTTTGTAAATATTATGAAAAATAATAAGGCAGACTTACCCGAATTTGATTTTGCGACTGATAGAAGAAAAGAAGAGTATAGAAAGGTTGAAATAAGTGACAGCGATGTGATTTTACTTGAAGGAACCCACGCTCTTAACCCAAGCCTTGTTAAAAGCAGTAAATTTGATGATAAAGTTCTTAAAATCTTTGTTTGCGTAAATAGTGAATTTAGGCTTGGTTCAAGCATCGTGATAAGCCCAAGAAAATTAAGACTTACAAGAAGACTTATAAGAGATTTGCAGACAAGAGGCCGAAGTGTTGATGATACATTAACAGAGTGGGGAAATGTTTGCAAGGGAGAAGATATTTTTATTACGCCATACAAAGACTTGGCAGACTTGTTTATAGATACTACCCATATTTATGAGCCATTGGTGTATGATAAAATCTTACCAAAATTATTAAAAAGCATAACACAATCTAATGAATATGCTGATGAACTTATGGGTATTTGTGGGGTTTGTGGTTCGTTAAGTAAAATACACGTGCCAAAGACATCACTTCTTTGGGAATTTTTGGTTAAATAACGATTTTAAATATATTTTGTGTAAAACAAAAAGAGAACATTGAAAATTCAATGTTCTCTTTCGTATGTCAAATTTTTAGTATGATTGTTCTTGATTGCTTGTAATCAGTTGTTGCATTTCTTGTGGAAGTTGTTTAATCATATCGGGTGAAAGGTTGTAAAAGTCAACTTTTGAAAGTTTATTGTAGTAGTAACTATCAAAACGAAAGCACCCTTCTCCGAAAGATTTAAGGGATGGAAGATTTAGAGTGGAAAGTCTTTTGAATTCACAAAAGCATTCATCTCCGCAAGAAGAAAGATTTGGAAGGTTTAGAGATGTGGTAATGCTGGAAGACCAAAAATATATATCAGGAAGATTTGGGATGTCATAGTTGAAACAATACTGTCCACAAGAAGCAAGCTTTGGAAGGTCTATGGATGTGAGTTTATTGAAAACGTAAAAGCAGCTATCTCCGCAAGAGGAAAGATTTGGAAGATCCAGAGAAGATAGCTTGTTGTAAGCAAAAAAACAGCCACTACCACAAGAGGAAAGGTTTGGAAGGCTTAGAGATGAGAGTTTATCATAATTGTTGAAACAGTCGTGGCCGCAAGTGGTAAGACTTGGAAGTTCTATGTATGTAAGATTCTGGTGTTTAGAGAAACAATTACTACCAGAAGAAATAAGTGATGACATAATAATTTCTTTAATGGTAGTGTTACCATTCAAAAAATTATCTCCGCAAGTAGTAATAGAATCGTTTGAGTAACTTATGATGCGGTTATATTTGTTAATAGTTACAACAGCCTTAGTGCTATCTTTCATTTGAATTGTAATGCGTTTTTCACCATCGCTTCCTTTAACTTTTTCCACTTCAATTTTTTCTATATCTTTATGGGCATCTGCGAAAGAATCTTGAATCGTCATATTTGGGGCTTGAACGAGCGTTTTTTCTTGTTTATCAATTATAAAATAATCAACAATATCATATCTATGGCTGTCATAATATTCGACCTTGCCATTTCTTATTATAATGTTGTTTGGACAATAATAAACGTTGTCAATTTCATAATTGTATCTATATCTTCTTCCGTCATTTGCTAACACATAGTTTGACATTTCAAATTTGCCTGCATTTTCAACTTGGTGAATGCCATAGTGTTCTTCAAAACTTCTTGTTAGACCTGGGAATATATTTTCAAGGTCATTTGAAAAGGTATTGTCAGGGTTTGGGACGGTGTGATTATATCGATTTTTTATTGATAGAAGAGAAGTTTCACCTTTTGTAAATTGAAGGCTTATTACACTTGTGCCATATTCATCTTGTCGCAATGGTGATTTAAAATTTTCACGTCTAATTTCATCAACATTCTTTTTTACCGCCCAAAAGATGGTGTTTGTTTTTATTCTGTCTGGATCGTGGAAGGTGCAAAGGCTTTCATATGGTTGATAATAGTGCATAAAAGATTTGACATCTTCATCTGTTTCACATTTGGTTAAAACATAACCAGCTTTATCAAATAATTCTTCTGGAGTTGGGACTTGTTCAGTTTTACTTTTATCAATTAGGTTTGTGTGTGTTTCGTAGAATTTACCCATAACAAAGTTTTGAAAGGCTTCTTTTCCGCTAGCCATTACATCGTCATATAAAAACCTTGATGGAGCAAATAAACTCATAATTAAATCGGGCAGCATGCCTTCTTTTTCTAAAATTTGTGGGAAAAGTGACCTGCAAAGTTTTGCAAAGTTTTCTCCATAAGCTTTTTTAATAATATCGTAATCACTTTTCATATTCTAACCATAAAACCTTTTTAAAAATATTTTTTCGTTATTTTTTTCAATTATAATAACATCAACGTCTTTTGCACTTGAAATATTTCTGCCATAGACTTCTTTTATATCGCCAAAATAGTAATGAGGATTGTATTCGGCATAGTTTTTATCCAATAATTCTTCGTGAAGAAACACTTTTGTTCCAGTTTCTAATTTTAAGCCTTCACATAAAAGTGTTATCTCGATTTGTTTTTGATTTTGTGAACCCAGTGCATATTTATATCCATCAAAATTCAACACAATTAATTCTTTCATAGTCACGCTCCTTTCATTTTGTAATTATTTTATTATAAAATACCAATGTTTGTAAACTAAAAAAATGATTTAAACATTATTTCAGTTTAAATCATTTAATTTGTTAGTTCACATCAATAAAGCAGTCTGATGTGATGGTAATTGTTTTTGGTTCAAGCGGGTTTCCGTCTGCGTCTGAGGTGTAAAAAGTTACAGTATCGCCGACCTTTGCTTGTAGTATCGCTTCGATGTGGAAAAGTCTTGTAACATTATACTCGGTTGTTATTGGATTATATGTGTTTGAGTTGTCGGTAATTGCAATTTTGTTTACAACGGAATTTAATGTTAAAATGCCGTCAGCAAGAGCTCCAGCAGTTGTGCTTGAAATAATTATTGTGTTAACTATTTCAGCCTTTTGGCCGTCATAATATGATGATGTTTCAACTATTTTTACTTCAACGCCAAGAATCGCTCTTTTTATTGTTCTGATTGATGTTCCATTGCATTGGCGAATGATTGCTTCTGTAATATATTTAACGACATTTGATGGTATTGCATATGCAATATTATCCACAGAACTATCTACTAATTTCGCGTTGGCAATTCCAATCAACTGGCCAGCTCTATTAAATATGCCACCACCGCTGTTTCCGCTGTTTACTGCTGCGTCGATTCGCATAACACGATGAGAAGTTGAAGATGTGCCGTTTGTGCTTTGAGCTGTAATATGCTCACTGTCTACACAAATGATTCCAGTCGTTGCAGATATTCCGTCGGATTCAGGATTTCCAATTGCCACAATAGGTTCGCCGACGATAATTTCGTTGCTGTCTGCAAATGTGATTGCCATAGAGTCATCATTTTTTAATTTTTCACTTGCTGTAACTTTAAGTACGGCAATATCGTATTCCATTGAACCGCCAAGGAAAGTGCAGGTGAGTGGGGTGGAAACACCTTCCATTTGACCGTATGTATAACAAACAATTTCAGAAGAAATCCCGTCACTCGTATTGCATTCGTTGTCAAATACAACGTGGTAATTGGTGATTATTAGTGCATCTCCCGTCATTTTATCTATTGAATAGAAAACTCCTGCTCCACTACTTGTGTAATTAGAGTAAGGGAAGAAGTAACTTGTAAATGATGCGTATACAGAAACAGCACTCATAAGACCTTTGTTTGATGCATATTCGATATCTGTTGATATGCCGTTTTCATTATTTAGAAATTCTTTTAAGAAGTCTGCAAATGTTCCGCTGTAATTTCCGTGTGCCTTTAAATCAAGGTAGGTATCATAAAGATTAATTTCGGTAGTTTCTCTGTTAACTGTTGTGTTGTATTCAGTCACATTTGTTGTTTGTGGTGTTTCGGTTGTTTCAGATTTTGTGCTGTCTAAACCATTTTGTGTTGCAATGTCCAACACTGAATTACCTGAGAAATTGCAGGCTGTAAGAGTGAAACAAGTTAATATTGCAAGTAATAATACCAATATCTTATATTTCTTAGTTCTCATTGTTTTCTCCTTTGTTGTTGTCTTCTGTTTTGAAATTTATATAGAAAGTGCTTCCTTTATTTTCTTCGCTTTTAACGCCATATTCAAATTTATGAGCGTCTAATATCTGTTTGACAATTGAAAGCCCAATTCCGCTTCCAACGGAGACTCTTTTTGCGTTAGTAGCTCTGAAATGTCGGTCGAAAATTTGGGATATGTTTTCTTTTGCAATGCCAATGCCGTTGTCAATAATTGAAAGTTTGTAGGCGTTTGTGTTAAATTTTTTCAGTTCGATGATTATTTCTTTGTTTTCTTTTGAATAATTAATTGCATTGTTTAAAAGGTTCATAATCACTTGCTCAATACGTTTGTAATCGGCTTTTATATAAACATTTTTAGGTGAATTCAATGTGAATGTAAAGCCGTTTACAAAGTGTTGTGTTGTATAGACTTCTTGTAATTTGAAAAGCATTTTGGAAATGTCAAAAGTTTCAAAATTGTATTCGGTTAAACCGCTTTTAAGTTTTGAAAAATCAAGCATATCATTAAGCAGATATTCAAGGCGATTAGCCTCTGAAATGATTACATTCAAATCTTTTTCACGTTTAATTTTGTCATCACCACTTATGTCTTTGATTAATTCGGAATATGATTTAATCATTGTAAGTGGAGTTCTTAATTCGTGAGATACATTTGAAATAACTTCATTTCTCAATTCGTCTGTTTTTTTGAGTTCGCCTATTGCATAGTTAAGGGTTTCTGCGAGTTGTTCAACTTCGGTATAGCCCCGCCCGTCAAATTTTGCATCAAAAGTGTTTTTGTCAATTTCTTTTGCTGTTGCATACATTTTTTGAAGTGGGGCAGAGATGATTTTTGAAAAAGTAAAAGAAAGTATAATCGCGATAATAATCGAACCTAATAATATGAACAATACACTCAGATTAAATACTCGTATTGTGCTTTGCAATGGTTGAAGTTTGGTGCTGACACTAAAATAAATAGTTTCAGAGTCGATATCCTTTGCTATGCCTGTTGCGATTATATTTCTATTATTGTCTTGGGAGGTGTAATTTGTCAACTCATTTTTTCTACCATTTAGGACATCGACCAATATGTTCATATTGCTTAGAAGGTTTTCGTCAAGATCACGTGTTCCATTATAAATTATAATTTTGGTGTTGTTTTCAATCTTAAAAATTAGTATGTCAACCTCGTTTTCACGTGCTATTTTTGAAATTTCTTTTTTCGATTTGCTTGTGTCGTACGAGATTGAAATTTTTTCACAAACAGAAGTTACTTCATCGGCTTTAATGCTGTTATATATTGGTTCAAAAAAATTAATTTCAAAGAAGAGTACAAAAGTTACAAGAGATAATGCCATTAAAAGGAAATATACAAGCGTTTTAAATTTTATACTGTGATAATCTTTTGGATTTTTAAGTCTATTTGCTTTCAAATTTATAACCTACGCCGTGTATAGTTTTGATTTTTTCAGCAACTTTTTCGCCAAGGTCGGCTCTTAGCATTTTTATGTGCGTGTCAACAGTTCTGCCATCTCCGTAATAGTCATAACCCCATACTTGGTTTAAAATTTTATCTCTTGACAAAACGACATCTTTATTTTTAACAAGAAACAAAAGCAGATTATATTCTTTGTTCGTTAATTCTTTTCTTTCTCCGTCAACCAAAATAATTCGGCCTTCGGCGTCGATTTCAAGAGAACCGAATTTTAATTTGTCAATGTAAGCACAGGTTCTTTTAAGTACCGCCTTAATTCTTGCAATTACTTCTTTTGGTGAAAATGGTTTAACAATATAATCGTCAATACCAAGTTCAAAACCGTTAAGTTTGTCAATCTCTTCGCCTTTTGCTGAAATCATTATTATAGGAATATTTTTTATCTCTTTTATTTGCTTGACTGCTTCAAAACCATTTAAGTTTGGCATCATAATGTCCATTAAAATACAATCGTAGTCATTTGACATTACCTTTTCGATAGCTTCAAATCCGTCATATGCAGTGTCGGTTAAAAAGCCATTAAACTTGGCGTATTCACACAAAACCGCAACAATTTTTTCTTCGTCGTCTACTATTAATATTTTTTCCATTTTGCAACTCCTACGTTTGATTATACAATCACTTGGTGAATTTTTCAATAATTATATTCTGGTCTTGTGAAAATTTTGTGTTTAAAGCAGTTAATATTGTGAAAAAAGCGTTAAATATTAAAAAAATAAAGAAAATAAAGGGAATTCTCAATTTTTGGCGAATTAAAGTTATGAATATATATGCGTATATGTATGTTTTTTAGTGGGGGAGGGTACGTATGTCAACAATTCCAGCAGATTTTGTATCTGAACTGAAACAGCGAAATAATATCGTCAATGTCGTAAGTAAATATCTCCCTCTGCAAAAGAAAGGGAATAATTATTGGGGGAGATGCCCATTTCATATTGAAAAGACGCCTTCTTTTTCGGTGAATGAGGTTGACCAGTTCTATCATTGCTTTGGTTGTAAGGCTGGCGGAGATGTAATTAAGTTTGTTTCAGAAATGGAATCTATATCTTATATTGATGCGATTAAGTTATTGGCAGAGGAATGTAATCTGAAAATCCCAAACACCTTTGAAGATGAAACAGATTATGAAGCAAAAAAACGCCAACGAGAAGAAATGGTTCGTTGTATGAAAGTTTGTGCACAGCATTATCACGAAAACTTAAAGAAAAGCACAAAAGCAAGGGAATACTTAGCAAATCGTGGGATTTCGTCTGAAATGATAACACGGTTTGGAATAGGGTATTCGGCGGGATACCAAGAGATAATAGATTTTTTAAAGTCAAAAGGCTTTTCAGAAACTTTAATTAAAGAAGTAGGTATCGCAAAAGAAAAAGATGGCAGAGTTTACGATGCCATTGGCGACAGAATTGCATTCCCAGTAATAAATATTTATGGAGATGTCGTTGCATTCTCCGGCCGAACAATGGATAAAGATGCAACCTATGCAAAATATTTAAATACCGCAGAAACTCCAATATTTTCAAAAAGTAAAAATTTATTTGGTATTAATCTTGTCAAAAAAACTAAACAAATAAGCGGTTTAAAGGAAATAATAATTGTTGAAGGTCAAATCGATGTTATTGCAATGCATCAAGCTGGATATGGTAATGCTCTTGCAAGTCTTGGCACGGCTTTAACAAACGATCAGGCTAGAGCCATTAAAAGGCTTTCAGACAATGTTATAATTTGTTATGATGGCGACTTTGCAGGAACAAAAGCGACTTTGCGTGGGCTTGATATTTTAAAACAAGAAAATTTGAATGTTCGTGTTGCAAGTTTGCCTGATGGAATGGATCCTGATGAAGTAATTAAGAAAAAGGGTAAAGAGTTTTTTGACCGTATTATATCAAATGCATTACCGCTGATAGAATTTAAATTGAAATATTTAAAAACTCAATTTAATTTGAAAGAGTTTGATGGGAAAGCGAAGTATATTGAAGAAGCGATGTCTGTATTATCTGGGCTTAGTGAAGTTGAATCCGAAGTTTATCTTGACTATATACGTGATGCAACAAGTGTTAATAAAGAATTTTTGCAAAACAAATTAAGGCGAGATAATGATTTGAAGTTAAGTAACTCAAACATCATAAAGCAGGCTCAAATTAGGCGTGAAGAAAAGAAAGATAGTGTGTTAAGTCAATCAATGTTTTGTGTGTTTGCAAATATGCTTCGGGATAAACCGTATGCAAATATTCCAAACGGGTTTGGAGAACATTTAGATGAAAAATTTAAAGATATATTCAACTTTTTAAAGAGCGATGATAAATCAGTGGCAAAGTTTATAGCGACATTTGAAGAAGAATACTCGGAAGATGTTGGTGAAATTGTAAATTTCAACTTTGAAGAAGACGAACAAATAAATAATGAGCAATTTAATGATTGTTTATGGCTTGCATATAAGTATGGGCTTGAAAAAGAAAAACAAGGTTTGCTTGATAAACTTGATTCAGCAACCAACGAAGAAAAAAGGGAAATAATGGCACAGGTTATGCAGATTTCTCAAAGAATAAACAATAGGAGTATGGAATAAGATGAGCATTTTTGACATTTTGAAGAAAGGTAGAGTTGACAGAAATGAATCGGGGGAAATTGTCAGCAGTGAAGACTATAATTTAACACCCGAAAAAAATGTTAAACAAACAACAAAGAAAACAACAACGGTAGATGAAGAAAGCACAAAGCCAAAGACATCAAGAGCAAAAAAGGAAGAAAAAGTGGAACCTATGACAACAAAAGAGAAATCAACAGTTAAACAAGCAACAACAAAACAATCATCAATAAAAGGGGATAAGCCTGTAACAAAAAAAGCTACGGCAACAGTCAAAACAGAAGATAAACCAGCGACAAAAAGTAGTGTAAAAAAGGAAACTGGATTGTTTATAGAAAAAACTGAGCCTGCAAAATTTAATGATGGCACCAAAACAGTACAAAAAATCAAGGCTCCAAAAGTACAATCAACTACAATAACTGAACAATCTGCCCCAAAAACTACAAAACAAAAAGTGGCAGAAGAAAATATTGACTTAGCTTCACTAATGGCAGATAAAAAAGAAGAGTTGAAAGCTCAAGATAAACAACCTGAACTTGACGCAAAACAAATTAAAATACAAAATGAAATCAACAGAGTTCTAGAAAAGGCGAAGAAAAAGGGCTCTGTTACAATGGAAGAACTTGCGGATAGTTTTGCAAAACTAAATGCAGACCAAATTGATGGAATTTTAACAAGAATACAAGAAGAGGGTATTAAACTTTTAGAAACAACCCTAATGGAAAATGATGATGAGCTTGAAAAACTTATCAATCAGTCAAATATTGAAGACCCTGTTAAAATGTACCTAAAAGACATTGGCAAAGTACCTCTTTTAACGCAAGAAGAAGAATTAAGGCTGGGTAAACTTGTTACTGAGGGCGATCAATATGCAAAGGATAAACTTTGTGAAAGTAACTTAAGGTTGGTTGTTTCGATTGCTAAAAAGTATGGTGGCAGAGGAATGATGTTCTTGGATTTAATTCAAGAAGGTAATTTTGGTCTTGTTAAAGCCGTTGAAAAGTATGATTATACAAAAGGTTTCAGATTTTCAACATATGCAACTTGGTGGATTCGTCAAGCAATAACAAGAGCAATTGCCGACCAAGCAAGAACCATCAGAATCCCTGTTCATATGGTTGAAACAATCAATCGTCAAATTAGAGTTGCTCGTCAACTTACAGTAACATTGGGCAGAGAACCATCAAACGCAGAAATTGCAAAAGAAATGGGCGTAAGTGAAGCAAAGGTCAGAGAAATTCAACGAATTGCACAAGATACAATTTCGCTTGAAACCCCAGTAGGTGAAGAAGAAGATAGTAGCCTTGGAACATTCCTAAAAGATACAAACACTGCAACACCAGAAGAATCTGCAACGGTATCTATGCTCAAAGAACAACTTGTTGCAGTTTTAGGCTCGCTTACCCCAAGAGAACAGAAAGTTGTCATGATGAGATACGGCTTAGAAGATGGTCACGCAAAAACTTTGGAAGAAGTAGGAAAAGAATTTAACGTTACAAGAGAAAGAATTAGACAAATTGAAGCAAAAGCGTTAAAGAAATTAAGACATCCATCAAGAAGTAAAAAATTAAAAGACTTTTTAGATTAATTATGAAAAAAACGAAAAGAATTTTGGAGCTATTGGAATTAGTACCGTCAGAAAGCAATATAGTATTTGATGTCGGATGCGATCACGGAATTTTATCGGCGTTAATGGTGTCAACAGGCAAAGCGAAAAGTGTTTATGCAAGTGATATTTCTGAAAAATCACTTGAAAAAACCATAAACCTTGCTAAGAAATTAAAAATGGAAGACAAAATCAAATGTGTTGTGTCTGACGGGTTAAATAGTTTTGATAAAACCATTAAAAGTGATTGTATAGTAATTGCTGGAATGGGTGGTAACGAAATAGTAAAGATTTTAACAAATATTGAAGATTTTACTAACTATAAATCATTCTTATTACAACCGGCACAAGACTTTTACATTTTACGAAGGTATTTGTCGGATAACGGTTTTGAAATTATTAAAGATGAAATAATTGAGGATAGGGGAAAGTTCTACTCAAATATTTTATGCTGTAAATCAACAAACTCACAAACCCTAACAAATGTGCAATGTCATTTTGGGAAATTTTGTGATCAAGATATAAGTGTTGACTTTAATGAGTTCGTAAATTATACTTATACAAAATTATTTGCAATTAAAGATTTTTTAGATATGGAAGATTTAGAGAAACTTAGTTTTTGCAAAGCATACATAAATAACAAATAAAGGAAGGAAAATTATGCAAGAAATATTAAAGTATCAAGATATTGATTTGGAGATTAAAAAAATTGAAGCACAAGTAGCAGACAATGCAAATCGTAAAAACGCACTTAAAATGCAACAATTTTTGAAAGATGCGCAGACAAAACTTGCAGAACTTGAAAAGCGTGCAGATGACACAATTAAAGCCTATAATCAATACAAAGAAGTATACAACAAAATGGCAAAGAATTTAGAAGTCGCTGAAAAGAATGCTGGAAGTGATGATATTTCAAAAAGTGAGGGGCTACTTGAAGCAATTGACACAATCGCAAGCAATTTAACAAAGTTGGATAAAGAAATGTCGTCAATTATGGCAAATTGTGCATCAATTCAAAACGAAGTATCTTCAATAATGAAATCTGCAAGAACGGCAAAGGCAAACTTGCAAAAATACAAAGATGAGTTTGCAAAATATAAAGAAGAGATGGATGTCAAGATTGCAGAACTTCAAGAAAAACTTGCTGAACAAGCAAAAAAAGTTGATAAAGCCTTGCTTTCAAAATATAAGCAAAAGTCAGTTGAGAAAACTAATGTATTTGTTGCAGAAGTTTCTGGGAAATGCGGTGGTTGCAGAATGGAAATCTCGGCAAGTAAACTTAACACATTAAAGGCGAACGGTTTTATTGAATGTGAAAATTGTGGAAGAATAATTTACATAAAGAAGAAGTAGACAAAGCACCTATGCATATTTTGTATAGGTGTTTTTTATTTTTTGAACAAAATATATTTGGAATAAATTGATTTGTTGTGATATAATAAAAATAGAAATACGCTTATGCGATTATTGGAGGAATAATAAATGGCAAGGAAAACAATGAAACAAGTCATAGAAGGGGTTAGAACAGGTTTTGGTAATATGAAGGACTCAACCAAAAGACGTATTGCGGCTGGCAGTATGGCTTTTTTAGGAGGGCTTGGTGGTCTTTTTGGTTGCACGCAGGCAGATTTAGATAATGTACAAATTGGTACTGAATCAGGTTATGTTGAAGCAGGAACTTTGGAATCAGGTATCGATGAAACAACTGTACAAGTAGAATCAGATACTTACCCAGTAGTTGACCAAACTCTTTCAGAACAACTAAAAGCGGTGGGCGAAAGAATGATTCAAATATTGGAAAATCAGGGTGTTTCACAAGATGCTATTGTTGAACTTAAAGGAAGAATTGACAAGTGTACAACAGATGAAGAAATGATGGTGGCTATTAACTCAATGCAAGGTCAAATTGAATCATATATGGCTGATGCAGAGAATAGATTAGATGCATTGGAAGAATCTCTAAATAATGAAAATGAAGCACATGCAGAAACGAAAAAACAATTAGAAGATATGAAAAAGAAAGTTCTTGATTTAGTAAAAGCACAAGGTGCGTCAAATGAAGAAATAGCAAGGCTTAATGGTGCTCTTTCAAATTGCGTAACGCTAGAACAATTTAATGCAACTGTCAACGCACTGCAATCTGAAATTAGCGCGTTAAAAGGTTCGATAAACGACTTACAAAAACCAAGCACTCCGGAAATTGAAGAAAGTGCGAGCATTAATTTAGATGCAGTTTATCAAACTTTAACAGATATGGCTCTTGATTTGGAACTTGGTGTAAGAACAGACTATCACGAAACATTTATTTATGCTGAAAAAGTTGAAAATGTAATAAAACAAAATGCAAGCAAACTTGATCCTGAAAAATCTGCACAAGTACAACAAGCAGTTTTAGATGTTCAAAAGAATGCTTTATATCTAATTACTTATTATGGTGTAGATAAAGTTGCAGAAAATGGGATGTTTAAGTTTTCAGAATCTGGAGCAAAGACTCCAGATAAGGAGGACCGATATTTCGGCGTGGCAGGCATTGATTTAAACGGAAGAATTGCAATGAAGACTGTAAATGAAAACACGGGAAATCTTTTAACAAGTGGTTATTATGATGGGCTTAATTATGCTTATGCAGAAACGGACAATAATGGTAAATGGGCTTATATAGACGAAGATTCATTAGAGCGTGGTACTGAGAACAATATCTATGACATAAATTGTTTTGTGCCTTATTTTGGTGCAAATAAAGGTGATGATTATGATTATAACCCAATAGAGGGTTATTCATATGAAGAAAACGATGATCTATCAAGTTATAGAGACGAACGAGGTCGTTTATGGAAAGCAAATTCTAGCGTAACTAGGGTAGAATTAGATAAAGAGGGTGGTGTTGATAAAATAACAAAAAGAACAGGTTGGGTTTATGAAGAACAATCTGGACAAAATGGACCTTTTGTGGCGATACACAGCACGGAGACCTCGGTTTGTGAATACGATAAGTTAACACCAGAACAAATGAATGCAATGTTTACTGAGTCGAATGCTTTGATAGAGCAAGCAAAAGCATATTTGGCAGAAAATGGAAGCGAAAGCGCACAATAATTATTTTGTAATACAAAAAGAAGCAATCAAAATATGATTGCTTCTTTTTTAACTAATTTTAGTTGCTCGATTTATATAAGTTGTGCTAAAATTGAATAAAGGTTGTAAACAAAAGGGGTCAATTATGGCAATATCTATTTCAGAACAAATGAAAAATAAAAGGTTGAATACCAGTGATAATCGTGTAAGGTATGGAGACGAAAGCGTTGTTTCGATTGTTGCACCTGAGATTTCAATAGATGTCAGGGCTTGGACAAACAAGTGCTCAAAGTCAAATACAATAAAAACACTTGAAAGCGTTGTAAATATTCAGCCACAAAAAATGGTAAATACATTATTTGCAAGGTTAAAGGCAGAACTTCATTCTGCTGGGTATAGCGATGCACAAATAGCAACTTTAAAGGCAAGAATTGATGCTTGTGAAAGTGAAGATGAAATTCAAGAAGTTATTACAACATTACGTAAAGAGTTGCAAGAGCGTTTATCTGCAAAAACCGATAAAAAGATAGCAACCGAACAAAAGAAAATGACTTCTTCAAGAAAGTCACCAGCAAGTGAAAGAAAAAAAGAATCTATTTATAAAGAAATATTGTCATTTGGTAAAACTTTGGATAAATTGCTTGCCGATTTAAAATCAGGGGTGCGTAGTGATTATAGTACTATATTTAATCAGGCAAAGGCGATTGAAAATATCATTAACTCGAGAGTGGTTGAACTTAGGGCGTTTGGAGATGTTGCAAAAGATAAGTTTAATCTTTCCGAAGGACAAGTTCATAAGTTTAAGGATACAGCAAAAAATGTCTATAAATATGCAACAGCACTTGATTTGCAAAGGGCATTAAAACAGAAATACAAAAGCAAAAATTGCGGTCAAATTGTTGTAAAAAGTGGCAAAAGAATGGTTTATATTTCTCTTGACGAAGACGAAAGAAGGTCTACCTATTTTTCAAAGAAAAGAGAAGGTCGTGGATTTGACTTAGCAATCGCAGATAAAGAGCAAATGATGTCAATGACTGCTGGTCAATTTAGAGAAAGTGATATAAAGCAATACAAAAATGAAATTTTTACAATTGAAAAAAGAATAATGATGCTTTTAGGTGATGACTTCTTCGGTGATGACAGGTACTCATTTACATACGACCCTGTAGATGGATATAAAATTTCATCTAATGGCATTGAACTTTCTGATGCACCAGAAGAAATAAATGTTAAATTGTATGGTAACGGCGATCTTGACCAATTGTATATAAAGGACCATGGCAAAACGGCATCAATAGAACTTGAAGGCTCAACCCCTGCGGAAGTCGGAAGGGATGTGAGTCAAGCGAAAAAAGAACTTGAAAAGGCAAAAGAATTTGGTAAAGAATCACCAGCCGAGATGAATAGTTAGATGGTTAATAAAGTTTAGTAAATAGAGGAGATATGTATGGTAAAAGATTTTAAAGCGATAATTGCGGATTTTAAGGAAAAAGGGGAGAAAAACAAAGGTAAGATTAGTGCTATTGTATTATCGGTGTTATTGCCTTTGGGAGGATTCGGACTTGGGGTTCGTGCACAAGGTCAATGGGCTCAAAAAGATGCACAAGTAGACGCCGTGGCTGGAAATGTAGCAAGCGAAAATGTGGTAAGCAATAATGAGATTTCAGAAAAACTTCAAAATGTAACAAACAGGCTTGCCGAAGTGTTACAAGAAAGCGGGGTTGAAAAAGAACAAATTAAAACCTTAACGGAAAGAGTTGGTAAATGTACAACAAAAGAAGAAATGGAATCCGCAATGAAGACAATGCAAGCAAAATTAGAGGAAATGCTTCAAAATTCGATAGATGATAAAATTGCAGAGATGCAAAATGCTCAGCAAGTAAGTGAAACACAACAACCACTACAAGAAAGTGATGCACAAGAAATGCGAAAGCAATTAATTATAAAATTAGATTTATTGATTGAAGATATTACAAAGATGGAAAATGATTTAAAAAGTGGTATAAGAACAGATTATAACGCCATGTTTGTAGAGGCAAAAAGTATAGTTGGAATGTTTGAAAGAAATGCTGATATAGCAGGAAGCAAAAGATTAGAATATGTAAACAAACTGTCAGATGCTATTTGTCGTTATATTGTAGCTATGGAATTGGATAATGGTATTAATAATGTACGAAAAGAAACAGGGATTGTTGAGTTTTCTGCAACAAGAGAAGGAGAAGGATCTCAATATATTGCAATAAATGAAAAAGGGAAACAGTTAATAAATGCAAGAAGTAATTATTTAATTATCGCAGAGGGTGGAACAGAGACCGCCACTAATGGTAAAGTCGTTGAAGAAAGTTCTGTTTTACAATACCAACAGAAGTTATATGATGTTGATGGACACATTAAAGAAACTGTTGGCGGAGGTACTTTTGAAGATGAAAGGTATACAGAAATTTCTTTTGAGGTACTTGGTGGCTATACTGTTTCTTCTGGAGGTGTTCGTTTGCCAGATGCCCCAGAAAGTTATACTATAAAACTGGACAAAGAGGGTAAACTTGCAGAAATCGTTGTTGTGGACGAGGGGAAACCAACAACGATTGAATTTGATTCATTATCGCAAGAAGCGTTTAATTCTAATTTAAACCAAGCAAAAACAGAAATAGGTAAAGTGGCAGAAAATCAAATCGGAGCAGTTCAGCAATAAACAAAAAAAAGCATATCAAGTAAAATTGATATGCTTTTTTGGTGCTTTAAAGATTGTTTTAAAACATCTAATCTGTATTTTCATTTGTATCGTTTTCTATCTTTGTTTCGTTTGGAATAATTGTTGCTGGCGGCAACTCTAGTTTTATTCCAAAAGCACAAGAAGATTTTGTTTCAACTTGGACATATTCAAAATTGCCAAGTAAGTTTATTCCCTCTATTGCAAGATTGCCAATTGCTGTGGCAAGTTCGTCTATTGTCATATTTTCAGATTCTGGATATATAAACGATATTAATAAAGACAATAATACTTCACTTTGTTTTGGTGTCTTTGAGTTTATTGAAAGTGAGGTGTTAGAAAGTGAGTGCTTGCCATTTTCGCCAATTTCTGTTGTCATATTGGCAGTAATGTACATTTCTTCTGGAATAATCCAGTCTATTAAAAATTGAGGAGCGTCAATATTTTTAGAGATTTGTTGTTTTGCGCTTTCTGTAGTTATCTTAATTGTTAAAGAAAGATTTGCAGAGTTTGAAGAAAAGTCCAAAAATTGGTCGCTCGCAAGTGTAGGGTCAAGGGATTCTAGGTCGGTAGGTGTAATTGAGAGTTGTTTAATTTGCATCTGTAAGGTGTCTAAATATGACAGACTTTTAAAGTTTGAAACAAGAACGCCCGTGTCCAAAATTTGATTTAAAATAGTCGCAATTTCCTTATCTGTTAGGGTGATATGTGTTTCATCGATGTTTTCAGCGTCTTCCTTTAAAAAGCGTTTTGTGTCATTTTTTACGACTGTTTCAAAGTCTATTTCTCCACTTGTTGTTGTAGGGAATCCTGCATTTGTAAATTTGGCTGTCATAGTTTGAGCGTCTGCTTTTGTATATGGGTTGGTGATAAAAGAGTCTTCGCTTGGAATTACATAGATTGTTTGTACTAAGTCAACAAGTTCAGGCAAGTTATTTATTCCATACCTTCCAAAATATTTGGGAACTAAAAGTCTGTCTATGGCAAAATATCCGCCACAGACGGCACCTGCTAAAAGTATTAAAACAGTTGTTAAAATAACAATAAACCTTGTTTTACTTCTTTTCATACAAATTCTCCATTAATTACATAAGTTAAAATAGAAATTGTTTTTATTATCGTATTAACTATAATTATTAGTGCAATTACAAGTGCAAGAGTATTGATTGCTCTGCTGATTTTATCGTCTTTTGAAGCTTCTTGAATTTTTTTTGATTCGGACAGTCCAAAGCAAGCAAGTATGATTGATACAATAGGTGAAAAATATGTAAACAACAAGGCAATAATCCCAAGTGTTAATCCGTTGCCTTGTTGTTCTTGTGTGCTGGTTGATTTATTTTGTATATTGTTTGTGCTGGAGATTGTGCTTTCTTCAAAATCTAAGACAAGTGCTTTGCAGTGTGGGCATTGTTTTTCATTAGTTGGAATTTCATTTCCACAATAATTACACTTCATAAATGCACCTCCACATAATACATATTATATATATTTATCATTTGATTGTCAACAATTGAAAATAACTCTTTACACCTTTTATTAGATTTGGTACAATAATATTCGGAGAAATTATTATGAATAAGATTTTAAGCCGTGGAAGTCTTTTAAAAAGCGATGGAAGAACCCTTTGCGAAGTAGGGTATGGGGATAAATTGATTAAATCATATTTGTTAAAGGATATAAAGGGCAAAGGAATTGATAAGTTTAGAGAAAACTTTGAAATAATTTACTATGAAAGTGGTTTGTGTTTTATTGCGAATGCTATTAGAAGACGATTTTTTGGGGAAGCAAAAGTGTTAATTTTTGATTTTGTAAATCGCACTTTCAAAGAAAAAAGAGTTGTTGAATTTTTGGCTTGTAAGAAATATAGTTTGTCAAAAACACGTGAATTACACATAAAAAATCGTGAAATTTCGTTGGATTTTGTAGATGGGAAAAAGAAAATTATAAAAGTTAAAACGCCGGAAGAAAAACCAATTAAGATTGATAGTGAAATCTCAAATAGGTTGCCATTAAATATTGTAACTGCTAACCAATTTGAAGATGGATTTGATTATGCAAGAAATTCACTTGGTTACAACTTAAAGGGTTATATAAAATATGATGGAAGAAAAATCAATTTATATGAAAATAGTAATGCAATAATTGCATACAATGGAAGAATTTCAACTACTAAAAAGATAAAAAATGATTTTCAAGTGTATGCTGAGGGTAAAATAAATTGCAAGCCATTTTTGCTGATTTTAGACACATTAAGTGATGGAAGTGGAGTGAATTCATCAATGATTTGTTATGATGGTTATACCTATAAACTCTGTGCAACGTCGGCAGTGATTAAATCAGATGATGGGCTTAGATTTTTGGGTCAAAATGATAGTTTTTCAATTGTTTTTGAGCCACATATATTACATTTAGGCAGAGACGCTGATAAAAAAGGGATAAAATTTGGCAAATTGAAAGGAGAAATCACCCTTAAAAACCGAGAAAAAGTTAACTTTGAAAATATTGGTGCATTTATTGCATATAATAGTCGTATGATGTAGATTTTTTGTTTGACACCTATTGACAAATTGTGTTAAAGGTGATATAATACTGGCAATTATGAAGGGTAAAGGAGAATAATTATGGGGGTACTTATGCCTATTACTAACAATTTAATTTGTGCAAATACAATTCCAACAGCGGTAATTTGTTGTCTAATTGCTGGTATTGTAATTGCGTTGGTATTTGTTGTGGCCTTTTTCTTAGAGATGTTAACACCTGTAAGAAATTCATCGCATAGGGCTGACGACGAACAAACTGATAATTTTGACATCAATGAAATGCTTTTAAAACTTGAACAAAGCGCACAAAAAGCAGTTGAGGAAGAAAAACAAGAAGAAAAAATTAATCAAACTAAGATTTTGGCACCAATTGAAGAATTACAATCAGCAGAAGAATCTGTTGTTGAGCCAATCGTTGAGCCAATTGCAGAACCTGTTGTAGAACCTGTAAAAGAAGAATCTGAATTTAAGTCGGATTATGATTTTGATGCATTATTTGCAAAAATAGAAAATGAATTGAAGGGTGTTCAAAGTGAAGAAGTAGAGCCAGTAGCAGAACCAGAACCTATCGTAGAGCCAGTTGACAAAAAGGTTGAAGAAGTAGTAGAAACTACAACAGTAGTAGAAACCACAACGGTTGAAGAACCTAAAATTGTTGGTCCAGAATTTGATTACAATGTAAGACTTGAAACAATAAATAACAGTCTTGTGAAACTGGAAAAAGACCTTGCAAAAGCAACAAAAGAAGTCAATAAGTATGAAAAGACAGAAAAGAGAAAGGCTAGAAGTGAAAAATTACTTGACAGAAAGGCAAGTGAACTTACAAACTTAAATCTTGTGCTTTACAATGTTAATGATATTAAGGATATAGACCCAGAGAAAAAGCAAAAGCAAGAATCTTTGGTTGAACATATTGCTGAACTTAAAGCAACCATTTCAGAAGCTGATGAATATATTGCAAAGAACAAAGAAAAATATGAAAACTCTAAAAAGATTAAAACTTTCTTAGAGGGTGAAAAAACAAGATATAACGAAGAAATTACCGAACTTAATATGCTTATTGAACAAGCTAAAAAGAATAAGTAATTAATGCCAAAAAGATGACTTTTTATAAAGTCATTTTTTTGTTTTATAAAATAATTGTATTCATAAATTTCCTATGGTATAATATGGTAAAACAATGATGTGTCAGTGGAGTGGGTATGGGATTTTTTTCAAGGCTTAGAAAGAGTAAAGAAATTAAGTTTAAAAGACGAAAAAATATTAAAATTGGACTTGCGTTAAGTGGCGGAGCAAGCAGAGGGATTGGGCATATTGGCGTAATTCGTGCATTTGAAAAAATGGGCATAGAGTTTGATGTTATAGCCGGAACAAGCGCGGGAAGTTTTGTGGGCGGATTGTATGCATATGGCTGGTCTTCTGACGATATGATTAATGCTTTAAAAACATTAAAAACAAAAGATATAAAGGGTGGGGCAATTAAGTTTCTGCCTTCATCTACCGATACTATGACAGACACAATAGATAGACTAATGTGTGGGCAAAAGGTTTTTTCGGACTTAAAAAAAAGATTTATTGCTGTTGCAACAAATTTAAAGACGGGGAAAGAAGTTTGGATTGAAAGTGGAAGTGTTTCAAAGGCTATTGCAAGTAGTTGTGCGGTGCCAGGTGCATTTAAACCTGTTGTTTGGGACGATAAAGTATTATGTGATGGAGGCCTTGTAAATTCAGTTCCAATTAATGTTTGTAAGGAAATGGGAGCCGATTATGTAATTGCCGTTGATGTAAACAAAACTAGGGGAGATGGCAGGGAAATTAATGGAATAGGGGACATTTTGAATGCTACTATTGGTATAATGTTAAAAAGCAATGCTACGCTTTATTTAGATTATGCTGATTACATTTTGGCTCCAGAGTTGGCACAATTTAAGTCGACTGCATTTGAAAATGCTGATGATATGATTAACGAGGGTGAACGTGTTGTATTGGAAGCAAAAGACGAAATTTTAAAAGTTTTAAATGCTAAACCAAAGATAAAGGATAAAAAATGGACAAAAGAAGATATAGAACATATTTAGTTGGCTTGTTGTCGGCTATTCTTGTATGCTTGCTTGGGTTTATTCCAAGTGCATCAATGTGTAATTTTGTAAATGCAAATACAACTAAATCAAGCGATGAGATAGCAATCCATTTCATTGATGTTGGTCAGGGTGATTCAACTTTTGTAGAACTACCAAATGGCAGGACAATTTTAATAGATGGCGGAGAGAGTGAATATGGGGAAAAGGTTGCGGAATATGTTTCTGATTTAGGCTACAAAAAGATAGATTGTGTTATAGCGACTCATTCAGATAGCGATCACGTTGGTGGTCTTGTGAAAGTACTTGAAAATTTTGAGGTTAAGCAAATATTTAGACCTTTTGTGATTGCAAGCAATGCAAATCCAGTAGATGATTTATCAACTATGGGTTTGACAGATTCTCAAATACTTTTTGATAATAATATTGCATATACAAATTTTATAAACGCCGTGTACAAAGAAAGTTATGACGGAAGTAGTTCAAAAGTATCTACACTTTCTAACAAGTCTATTGCAGATGTTTTTATGGCAACAACTGAGCCATATTTTATGGTAGAAGTTATTTATCCGTTTGCAGAGAATGGCTATGATAAGTTCGTGACGCCAAGTGGAAGAACTGATGGATATAAGCTTGAAATGGCAGAAGACTCAAATGCTTTATCTGCAATAATTTACATTGCTAGTGAAAAGAATAAAGTGTTGTTAATGTCAGATGCAAGTGAGAAGATTGAGAACAAATTATTGGAATTGGCAGGCGTTAATAATTATTTTAGCACAAGATTAAAATCTGTTGACTTATTGAAAATTGCACATCATGGAAGCAAGAATGCAAATACTAAAAATTTTTTAGAATTAACGAAACCTAAATTTTCGGTAATCAGTGTTGGCGCAGAGAATGAATATGAACATCCAAATACAGAAGTTCTGGATAGATTAAGTGAAATACAAAGTGAAATATTCAGGACGGACAAAGATGGCACAATTGTTGCAAGGTTTATGATTGACGGAAAGATTGATGTTACTACAATTGGAAGAAGTGGTAGCGTTAAATTAATTCCAGAAAGTGTTCTTTATATTTTCTTTGGACTTTTAATTGTTGCTATTATTATCACAGCAATAGTTTATACAAACAGTAATAAGAAAAAAAGTTCTTCAAAATAAATTTGTTGAAATTATATTCCATCCGTTGACAAATGACTGAAAAGTGAGTATAATGAAGATGTTAGTAATGTTGCATAGTTCAAAGACAAGTAGCATATTGAAGCCGTAAACAGAGAGCAAGGCAATTGGTGGAAGTCTTGGAGATGGCTAGGTAGTTAGCAAAACCACTTTGACATAGTTGATTAATACTAAATGTAACCGATGAGTGTATCGAAAACACTTGAATTAAGGTGGTGTGATTTTCACACAAATAAGGTGGAACCGCGGAAAAGTTTGATTTTTCGTCCTTATGGCAATAATTTTGCCGTAAGGACTTTTTATTTTCAAAAAAAGGAGAAAATTTATGAAAGAAGAAATGAATGAAATTGAAGAAAAGCAAAAGATGTACAGGCATAGTATGGCTCACGTTTTGGCAAAGGCGTTGGTTGAACTATATCCAAATACAATTTTAACAATCGGTCCAGCGGTTGATGATGGTTTTTATTATGACATTGATTTAGACAAAAGTTTATCACAAGACGATTTTAAAGCAATAGAAGAAAAAATGTCTGATATTATTAAAAGAGATGAGGCATTTGTACGAAAAGAAGTATCAAGAAGCGAAGCAATGGAAATGTTTCAATCTAATCCATACAAGTGTGAAATTATTAACGAACTTCCAGAAGATGAAATTGTTTCAGTTTATTATCTTGGTGAAGATTTTGTTGACCTTTGTCGTGGTCCTCATGTTGAAAGCACAAAGTTTTTAAGAGGCTTTGCTTTTAAATTAAATAAAATTAACGGGGCATATTGGAGAGGTAATGAAAAGAATAAAATGCTTCAAAGAGTGTATGTATATGGATTTTTAGATAAGCAAATGCTAAAAGACCATCTTCATATGATAGAAGAAGCATTAAAAAGAGACCATAACAAGCTTGGCAGAGAGTTAAAATTGTTTACAACAGTTGATTATATTGGTCAAGGTTTGCCAATTTTGCTTCCAAAGGGTGCAAAGGTTGTTCAACTGCTTCAAAGATTTGTTGAAGATGAAGAAGCTAAGAGGGGTTGGCAGATTACAAAGACTCCGTTGATGGCAAAAAGTGATTTATATAAAATTTCTGGACACTGGGATCACTATAAAGATGGAATGTTTGTTTTAGGAGATGAAGAAAAAGATGATGAAGTGTTTGCTCTTCGTCCTATGACTTGTCCTTTCCAATATCAAGCATATTTGAATGAAGCAAGAAGTTATAAAGATTTACCACTTAGATATGATGAAACATCTACACTTTTCAGAAATGAAGCAAGTGGTGAAATGCACGGACTTATCAGAATTCGACAATTTACAATCTCAGAAGGTCATTTAATGTGTACTCCTGAACAACTTGAAGGTGAGTTTAAAAGTTGCTTAGAATTGGCTATTTATATGCTTAAAACATTAGGTTTGTACGAAGATGCCTCATATAGATTTAGTCAATGGGATCCGAATAATCGTGAAAAGTACATTGGAACAACTGAACAATGGGACGACGCTCAAAATATGATGAAGAAAATTCTTGATAATCTTCAAGTTCCATATGTCGTTGGCGTTGGAGAAGCTGCTTTCTATGGCCCAAAACTTGATATTCAAATTAAAAACGTTTGGGGAAAAGAAGATACATTAATTACAATTCAAATTGATCAACTTTTGGCAGAACAATTTGGAATGGTTTATACAGATAGTGATGGTCAAAAGAAAAACCCTTGCATCATTCACAGAACAAGTATTGGTTGCTATGAAAGAACCCTAGCATATTTAATTGAAAAGTATGCAGGAGCTTTTCCAACTTGGATTGCACCAACTCAAGTAAAGATTGTTACAGTTGCCGAGAAATTTGGCGACTATGCAAAGCAAGTTGCTTCTGTGCTTGAAAGAAATGGCGTGCGTGTTGAAATTGATAACAGAAACGAAACAATTGGTAAAAAAATTCGTGAAGCACAACTTGAAAAAATACCATATACATTAGTAGTTGGCGAAAAGGAAGTTGAAGCAAATACCGTAGCCGTAAGAAAAAGAAAGGTTGGAGATATCGGTGTTATGTCTCTTGAAGAGTTTGCAAACAGAATTGACAATGAAATTAAAGATAAAGTAATTGATTAAATACAAACGTCTTAAATGGCTCAATCCCACCAACGGGTTTGCCGTTGCCTTTCATCTCTGCAGGCTCAACTTCGCTCCTAGTTTTTATGAGTGTGTTAGGGGTGATGCTTAATGTGGATAGGCAAAGTAGAAAATAATCCATGTCATTCTGAGTGTAGTCGAAGAATCTCAAAATTTTTTAAAAATGTATACAAATTGTAATCAAAGTGTATACATTTTTTTAAATTTATTTGTGTTTTGTAAATAATTGTGGTATAATAATTCTGTCAAAAAAGTCAATTTTTGATAAAAAGTTGACAGGAGAAAATATGTTTGCGACAATTTTGACAGACAGACAGACAGACAGACAGACAGGGATAGTTCTGTAATTTTTTCTTGCGACAAAAAACAATTAACAAAAAACATTAGCGAAGTATGAAGTAAATTTCCTAAAAGTTGTCTAACTTTTGGGGTGCGCCCCGGTATATTGCTAGTGTTTTTGTGTTTTAAATTAAAGGAGAAAAAATGGGAAAAAACAAAAATGGTCTTGAAAAAGACAAAAAGAAAAAAGTGTCTTTCAATGTGTTATCAAAGAAAGGTTTAATGGGGCTTGTTCTTGCCGGTGTAATGGTGGCTAGTCCTGTTATGCTTACAGGTTGTTCTGGTGAAAAGGGTGATGTTGGAGCCGCAGGTAAAAGTGCTTATGAGCTTGCAGTTGAAAATGGTTTTGAAGGAACAATGCAAGAATGGTTAGAATCGTTAATTGGGGAATCCGGGGAATCCGGTGATTCGGTTGAGTTTCGGGCAACGGAAACTCATATTCAATGGAAATATGTGGGAGAAGGCGTTTGGAAAGATTTAATATCTTTTGATAATCTTAAACAAAAAGAAAATGTTGTAGATGTTGAAGTCATTAATCAAAGAGGCTTTGAACTGTTTCAATCAAAATTGAATGGCATGAATAGTAATTATAAAGTGTCTTATGAATACGCGGATAATTACATAGTGGAAAGTTTTTTAAATTATGGTGTTTATTTGCCAAGGTTGCAAAATTCTGCAAATCCAGATGAATGGTTGTGGTATACTAATATTTTAAATATGAGAATATCCATGCAATACAACTATAATACAAAGGTTTCGGTTCCAGACGAGGGAATTGATTGGTTTAGTGGATATTCTTTAAATATTGTTGGAGAAACTGCATATGGTAAAACTCCCACAAATGTTGTTACAGCGACATGTAAATATCAAAATGATATAGAAGAATATAAATGTGTGACTGGTGGAGGTTCTTTAAATTATTATTCAGATTCCAATGTAAGAGATGAAGACTTTAACTATGAATTTGTTAAAGTTTTAAAGAGTTTTAAATATGAAGATGTTTTAAAATGTGAATTTAATGAAGCAGGGGATTGTGTTATATCATTTAAGTTTAGTGGGAATAATAACAGCGATTACCCAATGAACAATAAATACACTTATGAATTTTATGTTAACAAAGATGGTGAAGTAATAAGATGTTATGTCTATGAAAAGGGCTTTTTAGATTCAGAAACCCAAGGAGATTTATATTGTAAAATTAGCTATGAAAAGGGGGAATCTTTAATTGATAAAGATTTGCTTGATGAGATATTTGAAATAGAAAAAGAACAAATCCTTGAGGACAATCCTTCATTAACATGTGAAGATTGGTATGACTTGTTTTTTTATGAAGAGAAATGATTGAAGTGAACCTCTTTATGGGTTTATCGAGTAAAAAGGTCTTAGGAAGAAATTTAAAATTTCTTCCTATTTTTTATGTAAAAATTTATAATACAAAAACTCGTGTTAAGAGTCTTAAAATTACTTTAACTCTTTTATTTTTTATGTGTTGGCTTGAATTTGATTGCAATAAGTATTTAAGTTGTGTTAAAATAAGTAAAAATATGGATAAAATTATAAAAGAAAATATTGTAGTTTGTTGTTTGGATTATAATATCGGCGTAAATGTCGCAAAGCGACTTGCTGATAGTCTTGATATGTATTTTTTAGATATTCAAGGGCTTTATGAATTTGACATAAAACCAAGGACTATTGCAGAAACTATAAAAGAGCAAGGAATTGATTATTACCGCAATGAAATTTCTGGAACAATTAAATATGTAAGCACATTTAACAATTCTGTCATAGTGATAGAAAGTGGGGCGGTTGAAGAATTAAAGATTATTGAAAGGATTAAAGAGCATTGTTTGATTATTTATGTTCGCTCATTCCCAAAGTGGGTTGAAAATGCAAATTACAAATTCGATTGCAAATCACAAGAAGAAGAAAATTTGTATAGGTTGACCGATGATTGTGTTGTTTTAAGAGATAAGATGCTGTGTGAAAATGCTGAAATAATTGCTTATGGTGAAGAAAACAATATTCAAAGTTTTGTAGATAATATTGAAAACAAGATAAAGAAGTTTTATGGGGTGTAACTATGAAAACAATTGAAAGAAAAAGTATTGATAATTTAAGATATCTTTCTGCAACAATGATATCTAACGCAAAGTCGGGGCACACGGGAGTTGCGACTGGTGCAAGTGCAATATTTTATTCGTTGTTTGCAAACAATTTAAAGTTCTCGTCGTCAGACCCAACATATTTTAACAGAGATAGGTTTGTTATGTGTGCAGGACACGCATCGGCTTTACAATATGCAACATTGCATTGTTTCGGGTATGATTATTCGGGTCAAGATTTAAAAGATTTTAGAAAAAAAGACTCTAAAACCAAAGGTCACCCAAGTGTAAATCCAAATTTTGGGATTGATGCTACTTCTGGACCTCTTGGACAAGGTATTCCTATGGCTGTTGGAATGGCTATAGCAGAAAGAAAACTTGCAAGCAAGTTTAATAAAGACGGCTTTAACATTATCGATCACTACACCTATGTTTTTGCGGGTGACGGAAGTATGATGGAAGGTGTTACGAATGAGGCGTCTTCACTTGCGGGAAATTTAAAATTGAATAAATTGATTGTATTGTACGATTCGAATAATATTACGATTGAGGGCGACACAAATCTAACATTTTCTGAGAATGTACTTGCGAGGTATAAGGCATTAGGTTGGAATACTTTGGAAGTAAAAAATGGAAAGAATTCTGATGAGATTTCAAAGGCGATTGCAAGCGCAAAAGAACAAAAAGAAAGGCCTACGATTATTAAAATTAACACAACAATTGGTTATGGGACTACGTTTGAAGGAATGGCTAAAAGTCATGGAGTAGCACTTAATCATGAAGACCTTTTAAAGATGAAAGGAAAACTTGGGCTATCTGTTGCAGAGTTTGAACTTGACTGTGATGTCAAAGAGCATTTTGCACAGATTATAGCAAGCAAAGAAAAGGAAATTGCTAAAGAGAAAAAAGCTCTTGAAAGTTTTAAAAAACAAAACCCATTTGAATATAATGAATTGTTTAAATGGCTTTCAGACTATTACAGCAAAAATGTTGCTTGGGAAAATATTCAATTAACAAAGACTGATGAAGCAACAAGAGTTAGTGGTAGGGGTGTGTTTAACAGACTTGCTGAATTTATACCAAATCTAATTTGTGGAAGTGCGGATTTGGCAGATAGTACTGGCTGTAAAATTAAAGATGGCGGATATTTTTCTGCAGAAAATCCAGAGGGCAGGAACATTTGTTTTGGAATAAGAGAGCATGCTATGGCAAGTATTTGTAATGGTATTGCACTGCACGGTGGTTTTAGGGTTGCCTGTTCCACATTTATGGTTTTCTCAGATTATATGCGACACGCTATAAGAATGAGTGCGTTGATGAGGTTGAATGTGATTTATATTTTAACACATGACAGTATTGCTGTTGGATATGACGGGGCAACACATCAGCCAGTTGAATATAACGCTATGCATAGAGCGACCCCAAATCTAATTTTTATAAGACCTGCTGACCAAAATGAAACAAAAGGGGCTTATCAGATTGCAATAGAGTCAAAATTGCCAACGGTTATTGCACTTTCAAGACAAGTTGTAGACTACCTACCAAATTTAACACGTGAAGATATTGGCTTTGGTGGATATCCAATTGTTAAAAATAAAACCCCTAAAGCAGTTTTAATTGCGTCTGGAAGCGAGGTGGGTGTATGCGTAGATGCTTGCAAATCGCTTAAAGCTAAGGGTGTTGATGTTGATGTTATTTCAATGCCGTCTACTACACTTTTTGATGCTATGGGTGTTGAATACAAAAACAATGTTTTAAATTCAAATGTTAGAAAAAGAATATTTGTCGAGGCGTCAAAAGATGATGGTCTTTATAAATACGTTGGGCTTGATGGAAAGGTTGTTGGTGTTAATACTTTTGGTTATACATCAAATGGAGATGAGATTATGAAAGACTTTGGTTTTACCGCAGAAAATATCGAAAAGGAAATTATTAATTTAATTAAAGGTTAATTTATGCGTAAACTTGCGTTAGTTGATTATTTAGATAAAGAAATTGGTGTATGTGAAAAAATTGAGGCACATAAAAAAGCTCTATTACATAGGGCTTTTTCTGTTGTTTTGTTTAACCAAGATGGCGAGATGCTAATTCAAAGGCGTGCAAAGGGGAAATATCACAGTGGCGGGCTTTTAACAAATTCGTGTTGTTCACACCCTGAACCAAATAAATCAGTTATTGAATGTGCAAAAGAAAGGTTGGTTGAAGAACTTGGGGTGAAAGTCGACGACTTGACAGATATTGGAAGTTTTGTCTATTTTAACAGGTTTGACGATGGTCTTGTTGAATATGAATTAGACCACGTAATTGTTGGTTACTATGACGGAGAAATCGTGTTAAATTATGAAGAAGCCAGCGAATTTTATTGGAAGTCAGTAGCCCAAGTTGAAAAAGAATTATTACATAATCCAGCAGACTATACTGTATGGTTTAAAGAAGTGTTTTATTTGTTAAAGAAAAATATGATGTAGAAATAAGAATAGAAGTAAAGACTCTGAACGAGAAATTCGTTTAGAGTCTTTTATTGTGCAAATCCATTATTTCAAAGTACGACAAATTATTGTTTTTTATTTTTTGTGTGAAATTCTAAATATTAGTATTATTAGGTAATTGAAGGAAAAGGGAGGTATAAAAATGCAAGTAACATACAAGTGTAGTGGAAGTAGTTGTGTAGTGAATTTATGCGGAGAACTTGATGATTGTTCGGCTTCATATGTCAGGCAACAAATGGATGAAATATTTTCATCGCTTCAACCATTTTCGCAGGTTGTTATAGATTTTCAAAATGTATCTTTTATGGATAGTACAGGGATTGGGGTTTTAATTGGAAGATATAAGAAGTTTGAGCCGTCGTTAATTTCATTTTCGATTAAAAATCCAAATCGTACAGTCGACAGAATTTTAAAAATGACAGGGATATATAATATTATTCCAAAGGTCGCCTAAATTGTTTTAAGGAGTATATAATATGATGAATGAAAATTATACAATGATAGAAAAGTTTTTAAGTGAAAAACTTGAAATAGACAATGCAATAGAAATTAAAATGGACGCAAAGCAAGAAAATGAAAAACTTGCGAGGAATTTGATTGCGAGTTTTCTTCTTGAGTTAAATCCAAGTATAGAAGAGATTAGTGATGTTAAAACGGTCATTAGTGAAGCGGTAACAAACTGCATTGTTCACGGATATAACAAGGGTAAGGGGATTATTACAATACAAGCAAAACTTTCAGGCAACTTTTTGTTTTTAAAGATTGCAGATAATGGAGTTGGAATTTCGGATATAAAAAAAGCTATGCAACCATTTTTTACGACTAAGCCAGATGAAGAACGTTCGGGAATGGGATTTACTGTTATGGAAACCTTTATGGACGAAATTGATGTAGTTGAAAATATTGGCGGTGGAGTTGTTGTGTATATGTCAAAAGAAATTCTTTCTGCGGAGAATGTTGCAGTATGAGTGAATTTCAGTTGCTTTCTACGGAAGAAACTGAGACTTTAATTAAACTTGCTCAAAGTGGAGATGAAAATGCAAAAGAAAAATTGCTTAATGGCAACTATCCTTTAATTAAAAGCATAGTTAGAAGGTTCTCAAGGAAATCTTTGGAATACGATGACTTGTACCAACTCGGTTGTGTTGGTTTTGTAAAGGCTGTTAATAATTTTAGTTTGGACTATGGGGTTAAATTTTCAACCTATGCAGTACCGATGATCGCTGGTGAAATTAAAAGGTTTTTGCGTGATGATGGCTCTATAAAAATTGCAAGGTCGATTAAGACTCTTGCAATTAAAATAAACAAGTATTTAGATGACTTTAAAAGAGAGGGGAGAGATGCTCCAACGACCAAAGAAATTGCACAAGAATTTAATGTTGAAGAGCAAGATGTATTACTTGCTATGGACTCTGCATTTTGCTTGGTGTATCTTTATGATAAAACTGCGGATAAAAGCGAGTCAAGTCCAAACCTTTTAGATAAATTGGTAAAAATTGAAAATGAAGATGTTGAAATTGAAAAGATAATGTTAAAAGAGCATATAAGCAAATTGCCGATAAAAGAAAGAAAAGTTTTAATACTAAGGTATTTTAGGGGGAAGACACAAACAGAGATTGCGAAAATGATGGGAGTATCTCAGGTTCAAATAAGTAGAATCGAGGCAAAAACTTTAAAATATTTAAGAAGTGCATTATCTTAGATTACATTTTGAATACTAAATCTATAATCTTCGCTGTAATGGTTGCAGTAATCAATTAGATTATTTAGCTCTGTATAGGCTTCTTCGTAGTTATTTCGTTCGGTGTAGCTTGTAATTCTTGAAAGGCCAACCTCAACGTCTTTAATACCTGTGTGCCAAACAAAAAATTTGAGAACTTTTGTGCGGTTTTGCCATCTGTGATGTAGGTCTTTTAATGTTGAAATATTTTCTTTGGTGTCGATTGCTTCTGGTGTTTTTGCAAGGTCTTGCTCTATTACAACAAGTTCGCTAGAAAGGGTGTCAAATGAAGTTATTATGTAATTTGATTCAAATATGCCCATAGTTATAATAATTGCTATAAAACATATAATTGCTATTATCTTTTTTGTCATATAATTTCTCCTACCAGCGACCATGTCCGTTATAATCAATTGTAAAACTTTTGGCTTCGCCATTTATGGCTTGTGCAAAAACTTCACCATTGGCGTCTAATGTCATCAAAAGAATGTCTTTGTGGTTTTTTCCACCTGCCTTTTTTATACACTCAGAAATTTGACCATCTGTAATCCCTGTAAGGCTAATATTTTCTTTCATTAGTCTTTTGTCCATAATAATTGATACTGGAAGGCTTGCTGGGTCGGGTTTTATTTTTATGTCTTCACGAGTGACATTTTCTTGGGCTGATTTTTTGATTATGCAAAGTTTACCATTCGTTTCAATGATGGCGTATGCTACGTCGTCGATGTTGTAAACGTCTGAACATCGTAATGCTTCTATTAAATCGTCAAGATTCATATTTAATGCTTTTAACTCTTTATAGTTTATACCATTTGGTGTAATTACGATTGCAGAACGTCCACTTATCAAATATCTTGCCTTCATACTTTTTCTTGAAATGAAACAAATAAAGAAGTGCAAAATAATAATACTAAAAATAGGTATTATTCCGTGTAATATCGGAACAGAAATTTCAGACATAGGAATGGTCGCAAGGTCTGCAATTATAAGGGTAATGACAAACTCAAATGGTTGCATTTCTCCTACCTGTCTTTTCCCCATAAACCTTACAGCAAATAAAACAAATAAAAATATTATTATTGAACGAACAAACATATTAATCATAATGGTAATAGTTTGTTCGTTTTTCTTTTTTATTTACTATTGTATAAGAAAATAGTAGTCGAAATTTGTCTTAAATATTATTGCGTCTGGTTGTTTTTGGCAGAAGGGCGGAGATATCTATCATATTAAATGTTAAAAGAAGAATTGCTAGTGCAGATACTGACACCCCAGATGATAAGACGATTGAAAGAATTGTGCTATTCATTGTCTTTGTACAGATTCCGTCAATAAACAAAGCAAATAGGCAAGCAGGAATACACATTATTATATTTTTTAACAAAACTTTAAATGGCTCATTTGTTAAATATTTTCTAATTGCGAATAAAGATAAAATGGTTTGTAATAATGACATTCCGCCAAAACCAATGATTAATGCATAAATGCCTAAATATTTTGGCAAGAAGATGACACAGCCTATTAATACTGCACTACAAAATAAATTTATTATAAGACATATTTTTTCTTTATTTAAGGCGTTTAAAATTGCCGAAGTAATTTGAGCGAGTCCAAGTGGTAGCAAAAGGAAACTGCCGGATTGAAGTAGTTGTCCTGCTAGTTTGTTTCCAAAAAGCCAAACGCCTATCTCATCTCCTAGCACCAAGAAGATGGGGAAGAGTATTAATGATATGATAATTGAATAAGACACTGATTTGTTGACTTGGTTCTTAACGGCTGTAAAATCTGGGCTTGATAGTTCAGGAAGAAGCGCCACTGCAATTGAACCAATAATTGTTCCTGGAATTGTAATAAGTGGGAATACCATACCGGTTACAACTCCATACTCGCTGACTGCTGTGGTAAGGCTTACGCCACTTGCAGAGAGTGTTGCGGGAAATATTACACTTATCAGCATAGCAATAAGACTTGTTCCAATTCTTACAATTGCAATAGGTGAACTTTCTTTAATTAATGGTGGTACTGATTTAAGTGATATGTTCAGTTTACCGCCTTGCCTGAAGAATATTATAATTGCGATGATTGAACTTAGTCCGCATGCTAAGGTGTAGGTTATTGACGCTTTAATTTCGCCATTTAAATTTAATACTATTGAGAAAATAACTATGCAACAAATATATCTAATTATTTGTTCTAATAATTCAATAAAGCCCAAGGTGAAAAAGTTTTTTTTGCCCCAGAATGAACCTCTAAAAGGGATATAAAGAGCAGTAAAAAACACCGCAGGTAAAAGAATATATAAACAATTAAGCGATTGCTGTTGACCCCAAAGTGTACTAAATAGTGAAGGGAAGAGAATTATAGCAACTACAACAACTAATGTAATAGATAAACTGACAATAATGCCGGCACCTACAATTTTCCCTTCGCTTGAATTTTCTTTTGCTATTTTTCTTGAAATTACCAGTGGTAGACCACTGGTGACAAGAGAACATAACAGAAAGAACGCACTAAGAGAAATTTGATAAAATCCTAGTGCTTCGGCACCGATTTTCCTTGAAATATATATTTTAATTAAAAAACCGAGAATTCTTGTTATTATCCCAAGAATGGTGGTTATAACAACTGCTTTTAAAAATTTTTTCATAGTTTATAATATTTAAAAATTTAGCCAGTTATGAATTAATAGTTGCCAAATGTTTGACAAGCGTAGTAAAATTATATATAAGAAAAATTGTAAGGGGTGTTACGGGTGATTGAAGTTAAGCAGATAAAATCAAAAAAAGAGTTTAAAAAGTTTGTAAAATTCCCAACAGAATTATATAAAAATAATCCATATTATGTTCCACCAATTGAATTAGATGAGTACAATTTGACAAATCCAAAGAAAAATGCTTCTTTTGATGATTGCGATGCGGTTTATTTTTTGGCATACAAAGATGGAAAGGTTGTCGGCAGGGTTGCGGGTATTATTTGTAAACTTTATAATGAAAAGAATAATGCAAAGAGAGCACGCTTTTCAAGATTTGATTTGATTGACGATAGTGAGGTCGCAAAGGCATTGTTAACCGCTGTTGAAGAATGGGCAAAATGTATGGGAATGGAAGATATTCACGGTCCACTTGGCTTTAATGACTTGGAAAGGGAGGGGCTTTTAACCTATGGATTTGATACAATAGGGACTTTTCAAGGTTCTTGGAATGCTGATTATTATGAAAAGCATATTGTAGATAATGGCTATGAACCAGACGCAAGGTGGGTAGAGTGGCGAATTACTGTGCCAGAAATGATTGATGAGAAAGTCGATAGAATGGCAGGAGTAATTGAAAGGCGCTATGGTTTCCACGAAAAACAATTTAAAAACACTAAGGAGATAATAAGTAAATACGGGAAAGAGATATTTGAAGTCCTTGATGAATCGTTTGCTCCACTTTATGGAACAATGCCATTTAATGATAAGCTTGTAAAGCAAACAATAGATTTATTTAAATTGATTATAAATAAGGATTATGTGTCAATTGTGTTTGACAAGGAAGACAAAGTTGCTGGATTTGGAGTCGCTTATCCGTCAATGGCACGTGCGATGCAAAAAGGAAAGGGAAGATTTTTGCCGTTTGGAATTTTTCATATGTTGCACGATATTTGCAAACCTAAATATTTAGAGTTGGCACTTATTGGCGTAAAACCAAAATATCAACATATGGGTGTAACCGCTATAATTATTAAAAACATGTTAGAAAGAATAAAAAAGAATAACATTATTTATGCAGATACTGGTTGTCAACTTGAAGACAATAAAGCTGTAATTAATGCTCTGGATATGCTTCCTCGTGAATTGGTGCGAAAAAAAGTATGTTTTTTGAAAAAATTAAAATAATTATGCTTTCATAATGAATAATATCGAAAAAACTTCACAATAATTAGATTGTGAAGTTTTTTTTGCTATTTTTGTTATATTTGTGTCATTTATGCTTATTTCACGACAAATTTTATAAAGGAAAGCACTTTTTTGAGGACATTTAAAGTTTATCGCAAGTTTAAGCCTGTTAAAGACATAAATATACAAAAATATACAGAACAAATTGTCGTTGCAGATGTTAGACTTGAAAGCACGTTCGACAAAACGGAGCGAAAATTTTATTTTTATAAGGAGGAAGTATGAAAAAACATACTGTCATGATAATCGATAATCAAGAGGAGTGTCGTAAGTTAAGTAAAGCATTTGAGGATATGGAACAATTGGAGGTCGTGGCGTGTTGCGTTGACGGTGAAGACGCTGTCGAGACTGCGGTAAGTTGTGAGCCTGATGTTATAGTAATGGATGTAATTTTACCAGAGTGTGATGGATTTGATTTGCTTGCAAAGATTAGAGCGGAGGTCCCTAAAACTAAGTTCATTATGACATCGTTATTAAATTCGGGTTTTTATATCAATAAGGCAATACAAATGGGTGTGTTTTATTATATGATAAAGCCTGTAGATTCAATATCATTATCAAGAAGAATTATTGAAGTGTGTACTGATGTTGACAGGCAAAACTTTAATAGAGAAAAATCATTGGAAGAAAAAATTACCAACATATTTATTACGGTGGGAATTCCTGCACATATCAAAGGTTATCAATTTTTAAGAGAGGCGATTAAGATTGCTGTTAAAAATCCACAAGTGATTAATTCAATCACTAAAAAACTCTATCCTTCAATCGCTGACCTTTATGACACAAGTGCAAGTAAGGTTGAAAGGGCAATTCGTCACGCAATTGAAGTTGCCTGGGATAAAGGTAAAATAGAGAATATAAATAGAGTATTTGGACTAAAAGTTTATGATACGCACGAAAAACCAACAAACGGCGAGTTTATTGCGCTAGTCGCAGATAAAATGCTTTTAGAGGGCGGTATATAAATATTTTATAATCTTATAAAAAATAGTTGTAATTTTTATTCTTTTGTATATAATAGTTGGCAGTTGACTACTATCTACAATTAGTAACATCAACTAAATCAAGTTACATATATATGCAAAGGAGACATATAGCAATGAAAAAACCTACCTACATTAAATGCCCAAGATGTGAATTAAACTACATTAAAAGTACTGATAGGTATTGCCCTGTTTGTATGGCAGAACTAAAACTTGCAGGAGAACCATTTGGTGTGATTGGAGATGATGAAGATCTTGAACTTTGTCCAGTTTGTGGTCAAAACTTTATTTCACCAGACCAAAAAATGTGTGAAGACTGTAAGCGTCAAAATGATTATGAAGATGAAATGGAAGAAGTCAATGAAAAAGACGACTCAGAACAAGCAAGTATTGACGAATGGGAAGATGAGGAAACAAACTCTTCTGATGATGACATTGAATTGGTTCCTCTTTCATCTCTTGCAGACGATGAAGATTTTGATGATGACGACGAGAGCGAGGAAGAAGACAGCGATAGAATAAGCGGGGAAGATGAAGACGACTTCGAATATGATGACTTTGATGATGTTGACGAAGATGAAGACGATGAAGATGACTTCGACTACGAAGAAG
>JAZOOJ010000010.1:0-27573 GCA_045655005.1 Clostridia bacterium
CGAAAAAAGAGATAACAATAATAATTTAATTGGTGTTTCTATTGTAAATCAAAATACGATATTGTTGTTATGTGTAAATAAAGAATATAGAAATCAAGGAATAGGAACTTTATTATTAAAGGAATCTGAAGATTATATTAAAAAGCAAGGGTATAAAGAAGTAAATGTCGGAGTTGGCTATGATTATTTAATGCCAGGAGTCCCAACAAGTAAAATGGTTTATGAAGAAGAATTAGAAAAAGATAATATTTATAAAGATGTTGATGATTCTGCTTATAAATTTTTTAAAAACAAAGGATATTTTCATTCATGGGAAGATGCTAATTGCTTTGATATGAGACTTGACTTAGAAAACTTTAAACAAGATAATTATGAAATAGGTAAATCCATAAATGGGATAACTTATACATGGGCGAAATTATCTGATTTGGAACAAATAATTAAGTGTACTAATGACGCCTGCGAAGATTTTTCACAGTATTATAAAAATAAAAAATTGTATAACAATGGTAATAGTCAAACAGCTTTAATTGCTAAAGATGGTAAAGATGTTGTTGGAACTTTAATTATTAGTAATGAAACTGAAGCTAAAGGACTTGGAAGTGTGGGGTGTACAACTGTTAAGCAAAGTCATAGAGGAAAACATATTGGCGTAAATCTTGTTATATTAGGCACAAAATATTTAAAAGATATTGGCTTAAAACAAGCTTATTTAGGTTATACATATACGGGACTAGATAAAATGTATGGTTATGCTGGCTACAAAATTTGCATTTATTATTTTATGGCAAAAAAACAGTTTTAATTTATAATACAATAACTCGTGTTAAGAGGCTCAATTCCACCGACAGGACTTCCGCTCCCATTTATCTCTGCCGGTTCAACAAGTTTGCTAGTTTTTATGAGTGCGATTGGTGTTGTACTGAATGTGGATAGGCAGAGCAGGAAGAATAGAATTTAAAATTTTGAATGAAAATGTATACAACTTGCAATCAAAGCGTATACATTTTTTTATTTGTGTGGTATAATAAAATCGTAGGAGAAATAAGTATGGCAATAAAAGGATTTTTATTTACAAAAGCAAAGGATAAAAGTAGGGTTGATATAATAACAAATTATATTTGGTCACTAAATTTTACAAAGGATAGACCAGTACATATTGATTACAATGAAACGATTTCAGAGATAAGTGCGAAATTAACATCAGCTAGATATTTAATTAAAGTGCGTCCAGATACAGAACTTGAAGAAATTAAAGAACTACTTTTAAAAAAGATGTATATTAAAGTAGAAGAAAATAAAATTTTAAGGATAATAGATGACGAATGTGCTGTTTTAAAACTATATACAATAGATAAAAAAGAGATGCGCTATGGCTTGGAGTTTATTGACCATATCGCTCTTAAATTTATAGGTTTATTAAAAGAGGGTTTGTCGAATTCTCGACCAGTGTCTATTGAAATGTCAGAATGTTATACAACTAAAAAAATAAAGATAGAAATTAAAGATGATAAATTATTTATAAATGCGGAACAGGCACAAGGAAAGTTGACAGATATTGCAAAACAAATAGTGAAAGACATTGAAGATGATGTTGAAAATTGGTCTTTGTTTTATTATGGTAATTTACACTCTATTGAAGAATATCAAGAAAAAGACTGGAAAAAGATTCATGTTAAAGAAGTAGAACAGGAGCTAAGCGCATTAAAATCTATAGTGCAATAACTCGTGTTAACAGGTTCAATCCCGCCGACAGGACTTCCGCTCCCATTTATCTCTGCCGGTAGCACTTCACTCTTGGTTTTTATGTCTGCAATAGGTGTTGTTCTAAATGTAGACCGATAAAGTAGGAATATAAAATTACATTGATCATTGCTTGACTTAAAAATATAAAACTGTATAATAAAAGTATGGAACAAATTATTCAATCATACAATATGATTTTTTGGAATTTTGTAAAAAATTATGATTTGAACAATCCTAATTTAATGCGAAAAGTTATTCATTCTTTTACAGTAGCGGAGAGTTGTTTTTCTATTGCGAGTCATTTGAAATTTGATAAAAAAACGAGAGAGTTTTTATATCTAATTGGTTTACTGCATGATTTGGGAAGATTTGAACAATGGCGATTATTTCAGACTTACAACGATCAACTAAGCGTTGACCATGCCAGCCTTTCTAGTGATTTGATTGATAAGATGAATAATAAAGATTTATTCATTACTCGTGCACAAAAAAAATTTTTAAGAGAAGTTATATATTATCATAATAAACCAATAACTTTAAAGAACAAAGAGCAGAATAAATATATCGAGATAATTAAAAATGCCGATAGTTTTTGCAATATAGTTACTATTGCGAATGGTGCACAGCAAATGACAGTAAATGAAAATGGTGTAACTGATGAAATTTATAATAATTTTGTAAAAGGGAAATCTTTATATGGATTAATGCCAAAAACAAAATTAGACAGATGTTTGTTGCTTTGTAATGCGTGTAATTGCTTGACATTTAAGTTTTTGATAAAAGAAGTTGTTGAAAGAAATTATATTGATTGTATGTATGAAGTTTTTTCATCATATTTAAATAAAGAGGATGTTAAATTGTTCCAAAATGCTATGAATATATTGAGAAAAAAATTTATAATACAATAACTGATGTTAATAGGTTCAATCCCACCAACGGGATTACCTTTGCCTTTCATTAGTGCAGGTTCAACTTCGCTGTTAGTTTTCATGAGTGCGATAGGGGTTGTGCTTAATGTGGATGTGCAGTCAAGAAAAAGTAAATTTAAAAATTTTTTATTTAAAATGTATACAAATTGTAATCAAAGTGTATACATTTTCTTTTTTTGTGTTATAATGCAAGCATAGGAGTGAAGAGATGAAAGTTTATAAAGAATATGTTTTGAAAAATGGAAAAAAACTAATTATAAGAAGTGCTGAAAAGCAAGACGCAAAAGAAGAACTTGAAATGTATAAAAAGAAGACAGGCGAAACTCCTTTTTTATCTCGTGGGACTGACGATACTTTCCCAAGTGTAGAAGATTTTGCAGATAATTATGAATATTATTTAGAAGATAATAGGAATTGTTACTTAGTGGCAATTTATAATGGAAAACTTATCGGTTCTGCGCATTTGGATTATTGCAGTAATAAAAAGAGAAGTGTTCATAAATGTGATATTGATTTAGGGATTTTAAAAGACTACTGGGGGTTAGGTATAGGTGGAAAACTTATGCAAACATTAATTGATATTGCACAAAAATCTAATTTTGAACAAGTTGAATTGTGTGTTGCAAATGCAAACGAACGAGCAATAAAGATGTATGAGTCGTTTGGTTTTGAAAAATTTGGAATTATGCCAAGAGCAATGAAATATGAAGACGGAACTTATATGGATATGGTTTCAATGGTGAAATTCTTGCAAAAAGAATATAATAAAGAGCATTAGAATTGCTCTTTATTATTGCCGAAAATTTATAGTGCAATAATTCGTGTTAATGGGTAGCATACACCTACAGACTTGCCACTTTCCGTTTATTTCTGCAGGCTCAACAAGTTTACTAGTCTTTATGTCAGTAATAGTGGTTGTGTAGAATGTTGACAGAAAGAGTAGGAAAAGAAAAATTTAATATTTTTTATAAAAATGTATACAAATTGAAATCAAAGTGTATGCATTTTTATTTTTTTATGGTAAAATTAATATGGAGTGTGAATTTATGAAGAAAAATATATTGATAGGTATGAAAACATATAATATAGAGCTTGTTACTAACGGCATGGAAAATTTTGATCAAATTGTTTTATGTTTTCATGGTTTTAATGGTGATAAATGGGGCGATGCTTATAGCGGATTAAAGAATAGAGTAGAAAATTCTTTAGTATGTTCATTTGATTCTTGTGGGCATGGAAATAGCGAGGTTTCGTCTGAAGATATGAGATTAGACCTTGTTTTAGAAGAGATAAATGTTGTTGTTAACTTTTTGTTAGATGTCGAACCTAATAAACCAATCATGTTTGTTGCAGGAAGTTATGGAGCCTATAGAGTTATGCAGTATTTAATTAAATATAAACCAAAAATTAGCAAAATAATTTATATAAATCCTGCATTTAGAATTTTAAATATAATTGAAAAAGTAAAAGAATTTAAATATTCAGAACTTAAAGAAAATGACAAAGTTATAATGAAAAGAAGTTTAAACAAGTTTATAAGAAAGACTTTTTTAGATGATTTATACCATAATAGTTTATATGCAGAGACCTATGATATTCCTTACAAAACGCAAATAGTTATAGGGGAAAGAGATTCTCTTGTTCCAGTTGAAGACACTTTAGAAATTGCTAGAAAATACGCTTATGATATAACTTATTTAGATGAGGAACACTGTATTGAGAATAAAGAGAGTTGGCAAATAATTGCTAAAATGATAGAGGGAAATTAATGAAAAATATAATAATAGGTGGAACTGTAAGGTCTGGGAAAACAACATTGGCAAACCTTTTAAGAAACAGGTTTGGATATTCGAAGGTGGAGAGCGATACTATTGTAAATGCTTTTGATAAAGTATATCCTGAATTAGGTATAATTCATAAAAATGCAGAATTGGCAAGAAAACAATATGAACCGTTTTTGTTTGAAATTTTGAATGGCTTTTGTAAAGATTTGAAATATGCTGGGAATGTCACAGTTTTTCCTGGCTCACAGTTTTTGCCTGAAAATCTTGCAAAATATGAGAAACTAGATAAATATATCGTGGTGTTTTTAGGAATAAATGCATCTTCTGCGGAGGAAATGATTAAAGTTATTAGAAAAAACGATACAGAAGATGATTGGACACACAAAAAAGATGATGAATGGATGCTGAGATCTTGCAATAATATAATTCATGAAAGTCAAAAAATAGAACAAGAATGTAAAAAGTATGGTTTTTATTATTTTAATACTTTTGATGATAGAATGTTTGTTTTGAATCAAATCTGCGATAAGATAAAAAATTTACAATGCAATAACTGATGCTAACAGGCTCGAGTCCATCACTAGGGTTTCCGATTCTGTTAATCTCTGCGGATTAAACTTCGTTGCTTGTTTTTATGAGTGTGATAGGGGTTGTGCTTAATGTCGACAGGCAATAACGAAAAAGTGAGATTTTAAAATTTTTATTAAATGCATACAAAGGGTATACATTTTTGTTTTTTTATGTTATGATATTTTTAATATTAATCTAAATTCGTCTTAATGGTATGCTAAGTGAAAAATTATAAGGGGGCTTATGAAATCAGAGGCAAAAAAAATCTATTATAAAAAAGGTGGAAGAAAGTTTAGGAATCTTTTGCTTGCTCACATTATTCTATATGGAAATCCTATTTTGTGTGTAGTCTTAGATTGGATAGGGTGTTGGGATATAGGCGTCAATTTTGGCGCTGTAGGTATTATTTTGATGTTTTTGACTTCTGTGTTAACTTTTTTATTGTCCATTGCAATTTTTTCATTATTTATACCTAGAACAAAATTTAAAGAGATAGAATACGAAGGAAATAAAATTGCTGTATTTACAAACAAAAAATCCTTAAGCAAAGGAACGCTAACGCTTTATATTAATGGAAATGAAACAAGTAAAGAGTATAATAGGTTTGTAGATTATAAATGGGGTCATTATCGCAGATTTGAGTTACTTCTTATAATATTCGATGTTTTATTTTATTCAAAAGCAAAAAAAGAAGAAATTAAAAGTGGGAAAAACATTGTTAAAATCTCAGAAACAATTGATAATTACAGAATATCTGCAAAATATAATCGTTTTACAAAGAAGATAAAAATTAAAATAAATAACAAGGATTTTGTGTAATAGCAATTTTAATTTAACATATTTACTATTTAATTAAACAATGTGTTGTCATAGCATATTTTAATAGTGTTTAAATGGTTGGTGTAAATGTAAATGGTTTAAAGATTCCAATAATTAGGTCGCAAAAAGTACTTATATACTCTTGCGTTTATTAGTGTGGTACTAATAGCATTTGTTTTTGTGGGAGCGTTATGGACTGGATATGCATAGAATTGAGAATAAAATTAAAAGTTGAGAACAAAAATGCATATAAACCGTATGCATTTTTGTTTTATGTGCTATAATCAAAATATAGGAGATGTTTATGGAAGAAAAAGATATCCCAGATTTGAATATTTTTATGATGTGTGAAAAATATAATAAGTCTGCATCTAGAAAAATTCCAAAAGGTTATCATATTAGAAAACTAAGAAAAGATGAGTTGGAAACTTGGTTTTTGTTTCCTTTTGATACTATTGATGGAGACAAAACGGGATATTTAGAATTTATGAAAGAATATTTTAAAAATGTATATTCAAGCAAAAGTGAAATTTTTTATAATAGTTGTTTAGTTGTTTGTAATAATAAAGATATTCCGATTGCAACATGTTTTGCGTGGAAAGCATATAATAAATATTGGACAATTCATTGGTTTAAAACTTTAAAAACGGAAGAGGGAAAAGGGTTGGGAAGGTCAATCTTAACTGAGGTTATGAATTCGATTCCCGAGAATGAATTTCCTGTGTATTTACACACTCAACCAGGAAGTTTTAGGGCAATAAAGATTTATAGTGATTTTGGATTTAAAATTTTAACAGATGATTTTATAGGAACTCGAAAAAATAATTATAAAGAAAGTATTAAATTTTTAAAACATTTTATGAAGCAATATTATGACGATTTAGAATTTGCAAAATCAGATGAAAAATTTAGTAATGTTGCAAAATTATACGACATAAACGAGTTTTAGAAATTTAAAATGATATTTAGTGGTAAAATCAAAAATACAATCACTGGTGATAATAGGTTCAATTTCACAAACAGGACTTCCATTTCCGTTTATAAGTGCAGGTATCACAAGTTTACTAGCTGGTATGAGTTCGATAGGGGTTCTGCTAAACGTGGATCATCAGACTAGGTAAAAGATTGTTTAAGAAATTTTATAAAATGTATACAAAATGCATACAAACCGTATGCATTTTTTCTTTTTTATGATAATATAGAATCAGAAACAAAATGGGAACAATGACGAGGACAGATGAAAAATTTTAAAATTACGGACGAAATAAATATTATTTTTAACACTCTATGCAATGCTGGTTTTGAATGTTTTATGGTAGGAGGTTGCGTAAGAGATTTTTTGCTTAACAAAACGCCGAATGACATAGATTTTACGACCAACGCAACGCCAGATGAAATGAAAAAGTGCTTTAAAGATTTTAATGTTATAGAAACAGGGATTACACACGGAACGTTAACGGTGTTAGTAAATCATAAACCTTTTGAAATAACAACATATAGAATTGATGGTGAATATGCAGGAAACAGGAAGCCGAAGAGTGTGGAATTTGTGAAAGACATAAAAAATGATTTGGCACGTAGGGATTTTACCATAAATGCTATTGCATATAATCCGAATGTTGGATTTGTAGATTGTTTTAATGGTATGAAAGATTTAAAAAATGGGATTATTAGATGTGTGAATGAGCCAATGCAAAGATTAAACGAAGATGCACTAAGAATTTTAAGGGCTTTAAGATTTTCTGCTGTTTTAGGATATGAAATTGAATCTGAAACAGAAAATGCCTGTTTTAATCTTGCATATTTATTAAAGAATATTTCAGTCGAAAGGGTTACTGTTGAACTATTTAAAACGATGACCCAACCAAATGCTCATAAAATTATATTTGACTATATTGACATTTGGGGAGTCGTTATTCCTGAGCTGTTGAAGATGAAGGGTTTTATTCAGTACAATCGGCATCATGTTCATGATGTGCTAAAACATACTTGTGTTGCATTGGAAGGTTCTAATAGTGATTTAATAATACGGCTTGCTGTATTATTTCACGATATTGGAAAACCTGATTGTTTTACTATGGACAAAAATGGGAATGGACATTTTTATGGACACGCACAAAAGAGTGTTGATTTGACCAGAGAGGTTTTTAATAGGCTTAAAGTTGATAATAATACAAAAAATCAAGTTCTAAAATTGATTGAATACCATGACTTGGATTTGCAAGCAACCGAGAAATATGTAAGAAGATTATGTTATAAACTTGGGAATTTAGAAATGGTTAAAAAGTTGGTGTTAGTTCAACGAGCAGATAATTTTGGACAGGCACCAATGCATAGTGAAAGGCTTGATAAGTTTAATCAAATTGATGAGATCATTAAGAAATTAGAACAAGAGAACCTATCATTTAGTTTAAAAGACCTTGCTGTTAACGGCAATGATTTGATAAATATTGGCTTAACAGGCAAAGAAATTGGTGTTAAACTCAAATTTTTATTAGACGCTGTTTTAAATAACGACGTTAAAAACAGCAAAGAAGATTTGCTGGATTATCTTATTAATAATAACGCAATACAGTAGTAGGAGATTAATTATGATTAAAGATATAAACAATATTAGGGAAACATATAACAGAGATGAAGTGCAAAAGACTTATACAGAGGCTGTTGATAAAGTAGGCTTGTGGCAAAGTGAAAAAATAATATTTGATAAATACATCTCTAAAAATGCAAAGATTTTAGATTTAGGTTGTGGTGCGGGCAGAACTACAATTAATTTGTTTAAAAGTGGTTATTGCAATATAATTGGATTAGATATTTCAGATAAATTTATTGAGTTTGCAAAAAACTATTGCTTAAAAAATAATCTAGGCATTTCTTTTATAAATGGAGATGCTACAAATTTGCCTTTTGATAATGAGCAGTTTGATGCTGTTATTTTTTCATATAACGGAATGATGTGTATTCCGGGGCAAAAAAATAGGGATAAAGTGTTAAAGGAAACATATAGAGTTTTAAAACCGAATGGTATTTTTATTTTTACTGCACATAATCGAGATGATTCTGGGAACTATCAATATATTTGGGACGAAGAAAAATTAAAATGGGATAATGGAACACAAGATAAAAGATTAGAAATGTTTGGCGATAGATTGACTGTTAACTCAAATAGCGGAGAAGAAGTTTTTGTGCATTTTTCAAGCGTTCAAGAGATGAAAGATTTTATCAGTCAAGAAAATTTTGAAATACTTGAACATATTAAACGTGAAAACATTTGTGAAGAAAATGAGGTCGTAAAAGATTTCTCTGGTTCTACTTGGTTTTGGGTTCTAAGAAAGAAATAAAAAGAAGAGCACATAGTTGTGCTCTTCTTTAATTTTGGTAATATTTAAGATTTTAATTATTTTCAGATTCTGCGTTGGTTAGTGGAATTAATGATTTGTAGTCCACTAGTTTGCTATCACAAATTTTTTTAAGATCTTTTAAAGATTGATAAAGACTTAGTAATACACGTCTTGAATCTTCTAATCCAATAGTATTGTAGCAATGAAGGCGATCGATGTTTTGAAGTCCTAAATCTTCAATGTTTCTAAATAGGTCAACTTGATTTGCTTGACGAAAACGTTGTTGAATTTGAGCACGAACATCTGACATTTCTTTGCTTCGTTCTCTTTTAAGAGCGTCTTCAATTGTTATAAGACTAATATAGTATGCTTTGGCTTCTGCGAATGCTATTTTGTGTGTGGCGGAGTCTATGTATCGTATTGCTTGAAGTAATGTATCTAATTCATTATTTGAATCTAATCTGCAAACTACAAGTGTAAAGTGTCCATTGGTTATTGTGTATTCATAGTCTGAAATGCCGGTTTGTTTAACGGTGATACTAACATTATGCTTGTTAAGGATTGCCTCTCTCATATTTTTTGCAGTTGTTTTGGAATCTGAACTAATCATTATAAATTGTCTCCTCTTGTGATAATTTGTATTTATAATTTAAACATAGTTCGTTTTATTTGACAATAGGGTGTTGAGTTTTGATTTTGTTGTAAATAATTTACAAAATTTGTTATGGCAAAAATTTTATAAATTTCATAAGATGTAATAATTTAAAGTGGTTTGGGGTAGATTATGGCTAGAATGGTTGTAAATGGTGGAAAAAAATTGGAAGGAGTGCTTGAAGTTGATAGTTCAAAGAATGCAATTCTTCCAATTATTGCCGGAACACTTTTAACAAAAGAAAAAGTAGTTTTGCACAAAGTTTCAAATATTTCAGATGTTGATAAAATGCTTGAAATTTTAAAGTCGCTTGGAGGGATTGTAAAAAGAGAAGGCGATATGGTGGAAATTGACAACTCATCAATTTTTAATTTGGAAATTTCAAATGAACTAACATCTGAGATAAGGTCGTCTATTTTTATACTTGGACCAATGCTTGCAATGTATAAAAAAGCAAAGGTTGCGTATCCTGGAGGATGCGATATAGGAAGTCGTCCTATCGGGCTTCACTTGTTTGGACTTCGTGAACTTGGTGTAAAAGTCTCGGAAGAGTATGGGTATATTAATTGTGATGGAAGTTCAATGCAATCAAAACTGATACATTTAGATTTTCCAAGCGTTGGTGCTACCGAAAACTTAATAATGGCATCGGTATTTTTAAAAGGTGTTACAATTATCAATAATGTCGCAAAGGAACCTGAAATTGTAGATTTGGCTAATTTTATTAATAAAATGGGCGGTAAAATCTATGGTGCTGGAACAAGTACAATAAGAATTGTTGGGGTTAAAAAACTTAAAGGGGTGGAATATACTCCCATTGGTGATAGGATTATTGCTGGAACATATATGATTGCAGGGGCAATAACCAAGGGTAAAATTGAATTGACAAATGTAAATTTTGAACACGTTTTATCTTTAATTAATAAATTGCGGAAATCTGGTTGCCAAGTGGACTTTTTTGGTGGTAAAATAAAGGTGGAAAATTTAACTCGTCCAAAAAGTTGTTCGTTTGAGACTCAATGCTATCCTGGATTTCCAACAGACTTACAGCCTCAACTTGGGGTTCTGTGTTCAATTGCACGTGGAACGTCTGTGGTGACTGAGAATTTGTTTGAAACAAGATTTCGTCATTTTACTGAACTCGTGAAAATGGGTGCTAGGGTCGAGTGTAAAGGTCGAATGGCAATTGTAAGAGGGGTGCCAAAACTTTATGGCACCGAAGTTGAGGCATTTGATTTGCGTGGTGGTGCATCAATGGTGCTTGCGGGGCTTGTTGCAAAAGGAACAACAGAGATTAAAAATATTGGATACATAGACCGTGGTTATTCATCAATAGAAGGGCAATTACAATCTTTGGGGGCAGAGATAAAAAGAGTAGATAGGTAATTTAAATGAAGCGAAAGAAAAGAATTGTTATATTTTCGGCAATAGTTGGGAGTTTATTACTGCTGATTGTGTTATCGTCGGCAATTTTTAGTTTTAAGTCGGTTAGTGTAGAGTGCAGAACATCAACCATGCAAATTACAACCTTAGATTTTGAAGATATAATCAATGCTGGGGAATTTACATATGGTAAAAATATTTTATTTGTAGATTTTGATGATAATGCTTTAAAAATAGAAAAAAAATTCCCTTACATAAAAGTTTTAAATATTGAAAGAAAATTTCCCAACTATGCGGTTATTAACATAAAGGAAAGAATACCAGCAGGAAGAATAGCATCTACAAAGGGTTATTATTGCTTTGATGAAGATTTAAAAATATTAAATAATGTTTCAAATAGGACAGAGTATAATACAAAGACTGCGGAAGAAAAGACTCCGATTTACTATATTGGAGAAAGTTTTGCTTTGGATTATAATAAAAGTCTTGAAATAGGCGATTTATTAGATAATGCTAAGTTAAAATATTTTGTATCAGCATTTTATAATGGGGCAGTTACTACCGATTATGTTGGAAATGTTGAGACTGCACTAAGTTGCATAAGCATAATTGAGTCTGTAACAATAGAGTATGAAGAAGTTTTTGACAAGGTAAAGTTGATTGTAAAATTTTCAGATAGCGAAAGTATGGCGGAAATTTATGATAACGACGCATTGACCGATTCTATCTATGAAATTACAAAACTTTACATAGCAAATGGAAGTAAATATAGCCTGTATAGATGTTCGGTTGATGGAACAATTACTGCGATATAAAATATAAAACATTGGGGATATACCCAATGTTTTTTGATTTTATAAAAATTTCACTATTTTTCTAATTTACATAAAATAATTTGACAACAACTTGGCAATATTTATATAATATAAATAGTATTTATTAATGGGCTAGTATGTGCTTTTTTATTTTTTAGGAGTCTTTTATGGTAAAAAAAGAAGTTGCAGTTTTAGATTTCGGTTCATCAAAAGTTACTGTTCTAATTGCAGAGCGTGGCGTCAATGGCACCTTTAATATTAAAGGAACTGGTGAGGTTGAGTACGCTGGATTCTATGAGGGCGAATTTTTGGAACCAGAAAAAGTAAGCCTTGCAGTTGGCCTTGCAATTAACAATGCTGAAACAACAGCAAGAAGCAGGATTACTAAACTTTATGTTGGTGTTCCTGGTGAGTTTACAACAGTGGTTTGTAAAGATGCTGTAATAAATTTCCCTAAGAAGAAAAAAATTAATGACGAGGATATTAACCAACTTTTCTTTGTTGGTAATGTTTATAAAAAACATCCTACGCACACTGTAATAAATAATACCCCAATTTATTTTACTCTTGATGATAACAGACGAATTATTGAACCAAGGGGTTTGCATACAACAAGGCTTGGAGGATTGATTTCATATACTCTTGCAGAAACCAATTTTTTGGATTTTGTTGAAAATATGCTCCAAGACCTAGGGATTCGTTCTTCTCAATATATCTCATCAACGCTTGCAGAAAGTCTATTTTTGTTTGAACCAGAAATTCGTGACAGATATGCTCTTTTAGTTGATTGTGGACATATCTCAACAAATGTAATGCTTGTTCGTGGTGATGGGTTGTTGTTCCAGAATTCATTTTCGATTGGAGGCGGACATATAACAGGTGACTTATCGCAATGCTTAAAGATTACATTTTATCAAGCTGAAAGTTTAAAAAGGAAAATTGTTTTGTCTTTGCTTGCAGATGATTCAGATTATTATGAAGTGGCTGGTAAAGATTATATGATGCCATTTTCAGCGAAGACCGCTAATGAGATTGTTACCGAAAGAGTTGATATAATTGTTTCTTATATTTTAAAATGTTTTGCTCGATGTGAATTTGACTTTCCGGAATATATACCAGTATATTTGACTGGTGGCGGACTTTGCTATATTAAAGGAGTTCGTGATTATTTATCTAAAAAGCTTGGAAGAAAGGTGGAAGTGGTTACTCCGCCAATACCTCAATTAAACAGACCACATTTTTCGACTTCCCTTGGAGTTTTGGATATTGCTCTTGACGTTGAAAACGGATTAGCAAACACCTTTATGGGGAATTAGTCTTATAAATTAAGGAGTTAAATATGGAATACAATAATATGCCACTTTGTCAAATTAAAGTATTTGGTGTTGGTGGTGGCGGAAATAACGCTGTAAACAGAATGATTGCTGCAAACATAAAAAGTGCACAATTTTATGCTGTGAACACAGATAAGCAGGCTTTGATGATGAGTAAAGCTAAGGATACCATACAGATTGGCACAAAACTTACAAGAGGTCTTGGTGCTGGTGCTGACCCTGAAATTGGCAGGCGTGCAGCGGAAGAAAGCAAGACTGAAATTGCAGAAAAATTAAAAGGTGCTGACCTTGTATTTATTACTGCCGGAATGGGTGGAGGAACTGGTACGGGTGCAGCTCCTGTAATTGCAAGTATTGCAAAAGAAATGGGGATTTTAACAATCGCTGTCGTTACAAAGCCTTTTGGTTTTGAAGGCCGTCACAGAATGGAAAATGCTGAGATTGGTATTGCAAATCTTGCAAAGTGTGTTGATACCTTGGTTGTTATACCAAACGATAAATTATTAAAAGTTGTTCCAAAAGGGACCCCGATTGTTGAGGCGTTTGAATATGCTGATGATGTTCTTCGTCAAGGAATTCAAGGCATTAGTGATATCATCGCTACTTCATCAACAATCAACCTTGACTTTGCCGATGTAAGAACTGTTATGAAAAACAGAGGTCTTGCACATATGGGTATTGGTGAGGGAACTGGCGAGAATAGAAATATTGAAGCCGTGCGTATGGCAGTTGCAAGTCCATTGCTTGAAACATCAATTGAAGGTGCTACGGCTGTAATTATTAATGTTACAGGCGGACACGATATGACTCTTGATGAAGTTAACACGGCAGTAAGTCTTGTAAAGCAAGCGGTTGACGACTCTGCGAATACAATATTTGGTGCAACAATTGATGAGAGATATAACGATAGATTAATCATTACAATTATTGCAACTGGATTTAAAAATAGTGACTTTGATAATTTAATTAAAAAAGACATTGAAGAAGAAAAGAAAGAGGCGATTAACGAACAATTTAGACCATTTGACAGATCAAAGTATTCTGATATTCTAGCTGGGAAATCTGTTCAACAACAAGAAAGAGCAGAAGATGAAACTTCTCATCCAAGACCACAACCAACTTCTCTAAATCTTTTTGGAAGTGATAATTCAAGTTTTGGCAATAAAAATGGTCAACAACCACAAATGCAAAATCCAAACGAAAGATTTGACCAACGAAGAAATGACCAATCTCAAAACAGAGATTTTATGGGAATACAATCTTCGAGAATATCAGTGGATGATGATTCAATTCCTCCATTTTTAAGAAGACTTAAAAAGTAAAAAATTCGATAAATTTCAAATAAAATATACACTCATAATTTTGATTATGGGTGTATATTCTTTTTATGAGCTCATTATTTTTAGTGCTTTCATTAGTGCTTGTTTTTACATTAAGTATTTCTGTTTGCATTACAGTTAATGTGAATGTAAAATGGTATAACTTAGTTATCGGGTCGCTAATTCTTTATTTTTGCTTTTTATTTTCTTATCTTTTATCTGCAAATATTTTTTATGTTGTAGTTGTTGCAATTTTTGCGTGTTTATACAACTCATTCTTTTATACAAATTATATAATTTCGCCTAAAAATATTTTAATATTTTTCATATACCTATCATATATTTTATTTATTGAGGGCGTAAAAAGTGAGTGCTATAATTTATTTTTTATATTAGAAAGAAAATGGTTAAATATCTTAATTGTCTTGTTTTCAATTATATTGTTATTAACAATTGCAATTATTTTAAAATTTTGCGTAAAAAAGGTTAGGTTGGCTTCGTATATCTACCATGCAAGAGTAGTATTTAAAGAGTGTGCTGTTTGCTTAGATTTGTTTTTAGATAGCGGAAATATGCTGACTTATGGAGAAGAAAAACTGCCAGTAATTGTTGTGTCAAATAAAAAGTTAAGAAATTTGAATTTAGAGGGAGTAGAAAACTTTCAGATAAGTGGCATAAGTGGCGAAAGTAAAAACACATTGATTGTAATACCAACATTTTTTGAAATACACATAAAAGGGAGGTGGAGAGAAAAAACAGTTGCGATATGTATTGTGGAACGAGAATTTGTTTTTTATGATGGGTTGTTAGGACTTGACATTATTTATTAAGTAGGGGTATGTAATTATGTTTAAATTTCTATTAAAATTATTTCAAAGAGAAGAACAAGATATTTTTTATATGACAAACGGAGCAAATGCACTTCCCGAGAAACTGTCAGTTGATGAAGAAAGAGAAACTTTAATAGCATACAAAAATGGAGATGAAAACGCAAGGCAAACCTTGATTGAAAAAAATTTAAGATTGGTGGTGTATCTTGCTCAAAAGTTTGAAAATACTGGTGTAAATATTGATGATTTAACTTCAATTGGAACTATTGGGCTTATTAAAGCGGTAGGGTCTTTTGATATTGATAAAAATATAAAATTTGCCACATATGCATCAAGGTGTATTGAAAATGAAATATTGATGTATTTAAGAAAATCCGCAAAAATAAAAAACGACCTTTCATTAGACGAGCCTTTAAGTGTTGATAAGGATGGTAACGAGTTGGTTTTAGCGGACCTTGTTGGAACCGACAACGATTATGTTTATAAAGAAATTGAATATAAAATTGAAAATGAGATATTATCTAATCTTGTTGAAAATTTAAATCCAAGAGAAAGATATATTATGAAACTTAGGTATGGGCTGACTGCAATGGAAACTGAACTGACTCAAAAAGAAGTTGCGGATAAGTTAAACATATCGCAATCGTATATATCAAGAATTGAAAAAAAGGTTTTAATGAAATTAAAAAGAGATATGATTATGGCTGAATAAAACAATATAAAGAAAGAAGTAGTGTGAAACTATTTCTTTTTTTGTAAAAAAATATTAAGTCTAAAATTCTTTAAAAAAGATGCAATTAAGAAAATTATATGTTAAAATAATTAAAAAGGCATATAGTTGTCTTAGTAAATAGATAAGAAAGAGAGGTGAGTATTTATGATTAACAGAGCAAGAAAACTTATTGAAGAATTGATGGCGGGTGAAAATAGCGGACACGGAATGGATCACGTAAACAGAGTTTTTGATTTAGCAATGACTTTTGCTGAAAAAGAAAATTGTAACAAAGAATTAGTTGCTCTTGGCGCATTGCTTCATGATGCAGATGACTATAAGTTATTTGGGGAACAAAATCAAGAGCAGTTAACTAATACTAAGAATATTTTAAATATGCTTCAAGTTGATGAGCAAACAAAAAGTTCTGTTTTAGAAATTGTTGCAAATATTGGATACTCAAAACGCCTAAAAGGTAAAAAACCAGAAACAATTGAGGGAATGATTGTGTCTGATGCGGATATGTGTGATGCGATTGGTGCAAATGGCTTGCTTAGGACTCATAAATATTCATTGAAGTATGGAAAAGATTTTTTTGACAAAAATGAGTGGCCTGTTGAAGATATGAGTGCTGAAAAGTATACAAGAAAGTATTCAGGCAGTTCAGTTTGCCATGTATTTGAGAAATTATTAAAACTTAAAAATCTTATGTTGACTGAGGCTGGAAAACAAGAGGCAATTGAAAGGCATAATTTTATGATAGCTTTTTTAAGACAATTATTTAAAGAAGAAAATGCTTACGAGTGGGAAATGTATTTAGATAAATATTTAAAAACTTTATAATATAGGAGTTAATATGTTAATTAGAAAAGCAACATTAAAAGATTTACAAAGAATACAAGAACTAAATAATGAATTATTTGAATTAGAACTTGCAAACTTTGATAAATACTTAATTAAAGATTGGCCTTTATCAAGTGAAGGTAAAAAATACTTTGAAAATGCTATTAAAGAAAGCTTTGTTATTGTTGCAGAAATTAATAGCAATGTTGTTGGATACTTACTTGGTGAAGAAAACAATATTCCGTATTATAACTTTAAGATTGCTGAACTTTGCAACATGTGTATTGATAGCAACTATCGTAAACAAGGTATTGGAAATGCTTTATATAAAGAGTTTGAAAAATCTTTTAAACAACAAGGAATAACGCATTTTGTAGTAACAGCGTCATTTAAAAATGAAAGTGCAAAAGCATTTTACAAAAAAATGGGATTTGAAGAAGCCAATTCAACTTTTACTAAGTTTTAAGGAGTAACTATGAAAAATTATTTTATAGTACATGGAACATTCGGTCATAATAAAGAAAATTGGTTTGGGTGGCTAGAAAATACATTAAAAGAAAAAGGATTTGATGTATATAATTTTAACTATCCAACACCAGAAGGACACAATTTTGAAAATTGGTCAAAGGTCTTAAATCAAGCGAAAGACAAAATAAATGACGAAAGTGTATTTATTTGTCATTCTAGTGCTCCAATTTTTCTTATTAAATATTGCTTAACAAATAATATAAATATTGGGAAATTAATTGCTGTTAGTGGGGCGAATAATTTCAAGGTTGGCGTTCCAGAGTTTGATGAAATAAATAAGTTTATGTTTATTGATGATGTAACTAATTTTAAGAATTTATGTAAACAACGCATCTGTTTTTATTCAAAAAATGACCCATATATAAAATTACATGCATTAGAAGATTTTGCAAAATCATTAGAATCCGAAGAAGTTGTTTATGACAATGCAGGACATTTTAATGCAAGTGCTGGCTATACTCAATTTGAAGATTTGTTAAAATATTTATAAGGGGCTAATATGTTAGATATTAAAGAATTGCATCCAATAGGAATAGGAACTTGGACAATATCAAAAGCAAATTATGATAAAGATATGCAAGGACTTTTGTATTCTTTCAAAAAAGGTCAGAATGCAATAGAATGTAATGCATCATATCTTGCAGGTGAAAGTTTAGATGTTGTTGCAGATTTTATAAAACAAATTGATAGAGAAAAAATATTTATTAATGCAGTTATGACTTATGGTGTAAAGAATGCCGATGACGTATATAAATTTTTAGATCTTTATTTAAATAAACTTGGGACAACTTATGTCGATTGCATCACTTATGGAGCGACTCTAGATTTCTTAGAAAAAGAAGGGTTTGATCCAAGTGAATATCTAAAAGTAGTAAGAGAACTCCAAAGGCAAGGAAAGACAAGATATATAGGAATGAGCAATTTGTCTCCTGAAGACTACGACAAGTACGGACCATTCGACCACTTTGAGGGATGTTACGGATTAGAGACGAAAGTCTATGAAGATAATGGACTAATCGGAAAAGCGAAATCTTCATTCGTTGCTTATCAACCTTTAAGAAGAAATAGAACAGCAAAAATGAATTATCCAATATTAATAGAACTTGCTAAAAAATATGGTCGTACGCAAAATCAAATAATACTTAATTGGATTATTAAGCATAAAGGTGTTAAAGTTTTGTGTAAATGCACAAATATTTTGCATATTGATGAAAATTTACAATCGCTTGAATTTGTTATGGAGCAAGCAGATTATACTAGATTGGATGAATTTAGGGTTTCATTTTTTGATAATCTAAAAGTTAAATATAGAGAGAAAGAAGAAGGAATACTTATTCATCAACTACCAAATCAAGATCCAAATGGAATAGAAAAGTATGTTCCAAGTTTTGGTACAGACAAAGAAACTATGAAAATAAAATAAAGCAAAAAATACATCTATCAATTTTTGATAGATGTATTTTTGATAATTTATAAATTATTATCTTGTAAGGTATGCTTTTACGTGTTTGATGGCATCTTTTTCAAGTCTTGAAACCTGTGCTTGCGAAATCCCAATTTCGTTAGATATTTCAGTTTGAGTTTTGCCTATAAAATATCTTAGATGTAAAATGTTTCGTTCTCTTTCAGGAAGTTCATTTATTCCGTCTTCGAGAATTGTTTTTTCTATCCAGTTTTCTTCAGTAGATTTACTGTCTTTAATTTGGTCGAAAAGTTGAAGACTATCTTCTCCGTCGCTGTATACATTTTCAAATATAGAAACAGGATCCATAATTGCGTAAAGTGAATCTGACACAATGTGAGGGGATTCATCTATTTTTTTTGCGATGTCCAATATAGAAGCTTCTTCAATTGAATTTTTTTCTATTTCCTCTTTTGCTTTCAATGCTCTGTATGCGACATCTCTTAAACTTCTTGTAACTTTAATGCTTGTTCGATCTCTCATAAATCTTCTGATTTCACCAATAATCATTGGTACGGCATAGGTTGAAAATTGAACCCCTAAATTTACATTAAAGTTGTCGATTGATTTAATAAGACCAACCATTCCTACCTGAAAAACATCGTCTACAACGTCTTTTGTAAGATTAAATCTTTGGACTATTGATAGAACAAGTCGCATATTATAGAATATACACTGCTCTCTTGCTTCTTCATTTCCAGATTGACACTTTTTAAGTAGTTCAATCATCTCAGCATTTGAAATTTTGGGCAGAGTACTAGTGTCTATTCCGCATATCATTACTTTGTTTGCCATTTTTTTACACCTCCTTAATGGTTATTTTTACCAATCAAAAAGTAAAGTATGCAAAATTAAAAATTGGAAGTGACTTATGTTATTGAATTTTGTCGATTTAAAACAAAAAGAAATTATAAATATAGTAGATGGAAAAAAGTTGGGTTACCCAGACGATATTGTGTTTGATAGTGAAAATACAAGTGTGAAAAGTTTTACAATCCCAGGTCAAGCACGAGCGTTTGGACTTAAAAAGGGAGAATCTAGGACTATTAACTTAGAAGATATTTTTTTGATAGGCGAAGATGTAATTCTCGTAAATATTCCTACTCTTGTAGCAAAAAAAAATAACGACCAAAAAAGTGAGTTTATGTATATACCTAAACATTTTAAGAAAATCAACAAATAATTAGTTGCTAGTGATGTCTTAAATTTGATATAATTTATACATAAAATAGCAAAGGAAGAAATAAAGTATGCATTGTTTATCTTGTGGGTGTGAAGAAAGTAAAGTTATTGATTCAAGGCTTATAGAAGATGCAAATTCTATTAAAAGAAGACGTGAATGTATTGAGTGTGGAAGACGTTTTACAACATTTGAGAGGATTGAAGAAACTCCAATTCTTGTAATTAAAAGGAATGGAGAAAGGCAATTGTTTAGGGTCGAAAAAATAAAAACTGGAATTATAAGGGCTTGTGAAAAGAGACCTGTGACCAGCAATCAAATAGACGAAATGGTTGCAAGGATTGAAAAGCAGGTTTTGTCAACAACTGAAAAAGAAATTGATTCGTCTGCTATTGGCGAGCTTGTAATGAGAGAACTTGAAAATGTTGACAAGGTTGCATATATTCGTTTTGCGTCGGTATATAAACAATTTGAAGATGTTACAAAATTTAAGGAATTTATTGAAATACTTGCAAAAGGCATTACAGATAACAAGTAAACATAATACCTCTAATTAACGCATAAAGTTAATTAGAGGTATTTATTTTGAGATTGTATGATGCTGATGCCAAGCAAAAACTTAGCATAGTTCAAATATTAGATGAAGTATTAAGTCAAAGGCTTAAAGATTTTGGGTTTAGCAACGGAGCTAAAATTGAGACTTTTTCAAAAACTAAGGAAATGTTTTTAGTAAAAGTTAACAATTCCCTTTTTGCAGTCAATGAAAGTCTGGCAAAATTAATTTTAGTTAAAATCGACATTTCATAAGGGTGGTTGCTATCTATGGAAAAGATAATAATTATAGGGAATCCAAATACCGGAAAAACGACACTATTTAATACAATCACTAAATCACACGAAAAAGTTGCAAATTATAGTGGCGTTACTGTAATTGAGAGAGAAAAGTGTGTCAAATGTAATAATAAGCAATTAAAATTTGTTGATTTACCGGGTGTCTATTCAATAAATTCATCAGGTAAAGATGAAAAGGTTTCAATTGATTATTTGAAAGATAATAAAGATGCGAAAATTGTTTATGTTGCTACAACTATAAATATTAAACAAAACTTAAATTTACTTTTGGAATTATTACAAAAGGGGTTTAATGTAAGTTTGTTTATAAATGAGCTTGGTACAACTATTACCAAAAACTCATTAGATGAACTTCAAAATAAATTGCAAGTTCCTATTTTTTATGGTGATGCAAGAAAGAAACGAAAGTCAATTCTTAATTGGGTAATAGACAATGTTTTAACATCGTTACCATATAAAAATTTTGAAGTCGGTTATGAAGCAATTTTAAAAATATTGGAAGTGAAAAACATTGATAGGCAGAAAATTGACAAAATATTAATGCACCCGATATGTGGAAAAATCATCTTTGTTATTCTGCTTGGAATTATTTACTTTGTAAGTTTTGCAACATTTGGTGAATGGTGTGGCAAAATATTTATGAGGTACTGGGAATCTCTGTGTAATTGGCTTATATTAAGACTTGCTAAGTGTGAAATGTTTTTTTTAGTTGACTTTTGTCAAGTGGTGCTAATTAATGGGATTGGTTCGGTTTTATCGTTTTTACCTGCATTGTTTATGCTTTTAATTTGTATGAACATTTTAGAATTAAGTGGTCTTTTACCAAGAGTAGGATACCTTTTTCATATCAATTTAACAAAATATGGATTAAGCGGAAAGTCGATATTTGGGATGTCGATAGGAATTGGTTGTACAACGTCTGGGATATTAGCTTCAAGAAATATCGATGATAATGCGTGTAGGGCTACTACTTGTAAGTTTTTACCATTTATCGGATGCTCAGCCAAGATTCCAATATTGATGTTTTTAATAAATGGGTGGCTTGGAGGAAATATATTTTTAGTATTTGCAATTTTAATATTGACGCTTTTGATAGGGGTACATTATTTACGAAGTATAAATCAAAAAAATGACACACCATTTATTATGGAAATTCCACGGTTATCAATGCCGTCGTTTAAATATTTAATTATCGAAAGCGTTTTGATTTTAAAAGATTTTTTAAAAAAAGTTTTAGGAACTGTTTTTTTAATGACGTTGGTAGTATGGCTTATGATGACAATAGAAGTTAAATTGTTTGGAGAAGTAATGTCGTTATTAGATATTTGCTCAGAGGTTATTGGGGTACTTTTTAAACCAATAGGTCTTAACGAAAAGCCTTTAATCATATCGTTATTGACTGGGTTAGTTGCAAAAGAAAATATACTTTCAACAATTTCACTGTTTGATGGTTTCTCTGGCCTTTCATTGATGTCAACAATATCATTTTTATTATTCATTATGCTTTACTCTCCATGTATTCCTGCACTAAAATGTGCAAAGGTGGAATTTGGGAAAAGATTTGCTTTCAAATTATTTTTTGTTCAAACGTTATTAGCATATAGTGTAAGTTTTGTACTGTATACTTTTGGAAGTGCTTTTGGGTTAATTGTCGGTTTTGTTGTAACACTTATATTTATTGCACTTTCACTTGAATGTAATAAAATGTTTCATAGTAAATGCATAAAAAATTGTAAATCTTGTATGCAAAAAGCATAAAAAAACACTTTTAAACCAAACTAATCATAAAAGGAGAGAGTTTTATGTCATTTAGTTTGGTTGTACTATCTATTTTAATAATAGCTCTTATAAGTGGAGCGGGGCAGAGGGTATTAGATAAAATGCGAATGACTGACAGGTGGGCTTTAATAATTCTTGTTGGAACAGCTGTTGGGATAATACTTCCGCCAATTACCATTGGGAAATATTTTGCATTCTCAATAGGTGGGTTTTTAATTCCGTTTGCAGTTTGTATTTATCTTTTAATAAGAACCGGCTTATCTATGGATTTAGTAAGAGCATTCTTTGGGTCGCTGGTTACAGCTGGATTAATTTTATTAATTCAATATTTAATGCCAAGCAAAACGCCAGAAGATATTGTAATTGATAATACTTGGATTTATGGGCTTGTGGCAGGTGTGGTTGCTTATGTTTTAGGCAGAAGCCGAAGGAATGCATTTATTTGTAGTGTTATGGGAATATTCTTGGCGTCGTTAATTCAGTTTTTAATCAATGCAGGTCTTGGTGTGTTGACGCCGTTAAAATTGGGTTTAGCAGGTGCCTTTGATACGGTAATTTTATCTACATTAATTGCAGTAGGACTTGCCGAGGCTATGGGTGAAACGATTGAGGCAGTTGTTGGAAGATCTCACGCGAAAGTATTTGATTTTGAAAGTGGTGAGTTTGTAGAAACAGAATTTAATGAAAATAACAGAAATGAGATTACCGGTATTAATAAAAAGAAAAATTATTATTCAAAAGATTCAAACAATGGGGGAATGGCAAATGACAAATAATAGATTCTACTTAAAATTAATTTGTGCATTAATATGTTTCACTTTTTTTATTGTAGGTTCTCTACCGGTATTAGGAACAAAATGTTTTGCAAGCAATCTTGATAGTTCTGACTGCTTTGTGGTTTACGATGCAGATGAACCAACCAAAGTTGTGTTTATGAAAGGAGATGGAATTCAAGTTGACGATGAATACATAAGTTCGGACAATAATCATTATGTTATTCAATCTGTTAATGAAGAAGAAAAGACCGCTGTTGCAAAGTTTACTGAAACCGTTAAAATGCCAGTATTTAATATTACCAAAAAAGGCAATATTGAAGCGGTAAACGCAAGTACTGGTAAAAGAATTGGTTTATATCATACTCACAATGACGAATGTTATAACGATGCAGATGGTACAGATAGTATTTATGGAAAGGGTGGTATTCACGACATTGGAGCAAAATTCAAAAACAATTTAGAGAATTTAGGTGTTACCGTTTTTTATTCAGAAGCCTTGCATTTGCCACACGACTCTGGTGCATATACCAGAAGTGAGCAAACAGCGTCACAATTATTAAAAAATGACTTAGATGCAATTTTTGATATTCACAGAGATGCAACGCCCAGGTCAGAATATATTACAACAGTAAACGGCGAAAAAATGAGCAAAGTAAGAATGGTTGTAGGGTCTGCCAACGTCAAGTCGGGAATAAATAAAGAATTTGCACTGAATATAAAAGCTTATGCGGATCAGGTATATCCAGGCTTAATCAAAGACATTTATATTGGGAAGGGTGGTTATAATCAACAACTTTCACCAAGAGCGATGTTGTTTGAAATGGGGACTAATACTATTGAAAAAAGTTTGGTTGAAAAATCTGTTGTTCCATTAACTAAAACCATAGATGTTGTCTTATATGGAACAAGGTCAGCTAGCGCTTCCAGTGTAGAAGACATAGACACAGAGGCTTCAACAGGTGACACATTAGAAGCTGGATTGGTGGCAGAAAGTTCAACCGGTGCAGGAACAAAAGCAACTAATTCAACACTTTGGATAGTTTTAGGTTCTATCGGAGGCATAGCATTAATTTTTGGATTAGTGTGTCTATTTTCAAATAAAGTCAGACACGCTGTGTCAAGATTTTTCAGCGAATTATTTGGTGGATTATTTGGAAAGAAAAAAGTATAAAAATATAACAGGTTTAATAAAAGTTCACTTTAAATGTAAGTGAACTTTTTTATTTAATAAAACAATTTTCTTTATTTAATGTTAAAATATAATTCAAGAGGGGGATTTACGGTGTACAAGCCATATACTTTTTATCTTAATTTTTAATTTTAAAAAATTCCTTGCAAAATTAATTTAAATAAGTATAATATAAGATGAATACATAATGGGGGACTGGGGAATTTTATGAAATCATTAGTGGCAATTGTAGGAAGACCAAATACTGGTAAAAGTACGTTTTTTAATAGAGTTGTAGGTAAAAGAATATCAATTGTTGATGATATGCCGGGTGTTACAAGGGATAGACTTTATGCAGATGTAGAGTGGTGTGGGCATTCATTTACTTTGATCGATACGGGTGGAGTTCAGTTTGATAAAGCTGATAATTTTACTGTGCATATAAACAAACAAGTTGACATCGCTATCGACCTTGCGGATTTAATTTTGTTTTTTGTTGATGGGAAAGAAGGGTTGGTGCCAACAGATTTTGAAGTTGCTGAAAAACTAAGAAAGTCAGGCAAAAAGGTTTTATTAGTTGCGAATAAGTATGACACTTTTAAAACTGATAACATTTATGATTTTTATGAGCTTGGGATGGGAGCGCCTATTCCAATCTCGGGAGAGCAGGCAAAGGGTATTGGCGATTTGTTGGATGAAGTAGTTAAAAATCTTGACCATACACAAGGTGAAGAAGAAAGTGATGTTTTAAAAATTGCTATTGTAGGAAAGCCAAATACTGGAAAATCTTCAATTGTTAACAGATTGGTTGGTGAAGACCGTGTTATTGTTTCAAATGTGTCTGGAACCACAAGAGATAGCGTTGACGTTCCTTTTAACTACAACAAGAAAAAATATCTATTAATAGACACTGCGGGAATGAGAAGAAAGCGTGCTATTGAAGACGAAACAGTTGAAAGATATTCAATTTTTAGAACTCTTGATAGTATTCGCCGTGCTGACGTCGTAGTTGTAGTAATGGATGTTGCCGAAGAAATTTCTGAACAAGATGTGAAAATTGCAGGACTTGTTCACGAACAACAAAAACCATCAATTATAGTTTTTAATAAATGGGATAAAATTGAGAAAGAAACTTCAACAATGAACGCTTATGAAAATAAATTGAAAAATGAGTTGGATTTTATGCGTTATTTCAAACCTGTATTTTTATCTGCACTAACTGGCAAAAGAATGGAAAAATTAATGCAGGCAGTTGAAGAGGTTTATGCGAACAACACAAAGAGAATTAAAACACGTGATGTAAACGATATAATTCAAGATGCAGTCATCTCAAATGCTCCACCTGTTGTAAATGGGAAAAGACTTAAAATTTACTATGCAACTCAAAGTGGAATTACTCCACCTACATTTGTAATTTTTGTAAATAATGGTGATTTGATGCCAGAAAGTTACAAGCGTTACATAGAAAATTCTATAAGAACGGCAGTTGATTTCACTGGAACACCAATTGAACTTGTAATAAAGAATAAAATGGATAATGCGGACGTTAGATAAAATATAAGGAGAACTATCAAATGATTTGGTGGCACATAGTGCTTGTAGTTTTAGTTTCTTACGCTTTTGGCAATGTTTCAATAGCAAGAATAATAAGTGCAAAAATGAATGCTGACATTACAAAAATGGGAAGTGGAAATCCTGGGACAACTAATGTATTAAGAAACTTTGGCTTTAAAGTTGGTCTTATTAATTTTATTTTAGATATTTTAAAGGGCTTCGTTCCGGTATTGTTAACAATTGTCATTTTTGAAAATATGATTATGACATACATTTCTGGTGTAACTGTAATTGTAGGTCATATTTACCCAGTTGCGTATAAGTTTAAAGGAGGAAAGGGAATTGCAACAATGCTTGGCGTATTTTTTGCATCTAATCCATTAGTAACTGCAATAGTGGTAGTTGTTGCTGCAATTTGCTGGCTTTTGTTTCAATATGGTTCAATGGCGTCGTTTATTTGTGTTACATTTTTAACTGTATTTGAGGGAATTGTTGCTAAAAACAATCTGCCACTTCAAGAAAGCAGAGTCGTGTGCTTGTTGTTGTTTTCAATATTCCTTTTGACTTGGTTCGCTCACAGAAAAAACATTGAAAGGCTACTTGTTGGAAAAGAAAGCAAAGTTGATTTAATCAAATCTGTTAAGAAAAAATACAAAAATAATAGATAAAATAAAAACAGTTGTAAACTTAGTTAGAAACTTTTGAAATTAGTGAAATAATCAACACTTTAATCTGTAAATGGTTAAGGTGTTTTTTATTCTCACTTAACAGTAAAAGATACAAATAGTTTTGAAGTTGTCAAGGATTGCCGCAGAAAGCGACATGCACTTTAACCTTGATAACGAAGAATATTTGTTTGCCATAATAGAAAAGAGAAGAAAAAAGAACAACAAAAAGCGAAAGTTTAAAACACTCATCAACACTTTTGCTTTTGCCTTCATGTATTTAGTTGTTAAGTGTGCTTGTCATGTTCGAGCGAAGCAAGAACACTTGTATCAATACAATCACTCGCCTCAGTGTCAAATATAATTTTCATCAACTATATTTTTTGATGCAATAATTAAATTTTTATGTTATAATTCATTTATAAGAAATTATTAAGGACAGAAAGATATGCGTTCTAATGAAAAAATAAAAAATTATACTATAAGATATATAGTAGCAACATATATTGTGTTTTGGTTAGGAATATTACTT
>JAZOOJ010000011.1:0-2855 GCA_045655005.1 Clostridia bacterium
GTTTGGTGGCTCTTTCGCTTTATTCCTGACAACTTTCGTTGTCAAAAAAACTTCTGTTTTGGTGAAGAAAATCACGAATCAAGAAGTTTATTTGATTATTTGCGGATATTCCACGATTGTATGAAATTTCCTTTAATTTATTTAATTCTTCTTCGTCAATTCTGATTGTTAATTTTACAAACTTATACGAACGGTTTTTATATTTCATATTGCCCCCCTTATGGTATAAATTGACCAATTAAGTTAATTATTGCAAAAATGATCGCAAGAGCAAAAACACCCATTGAAAAATCCCAAACAAAAACAACAAGAGTCTTGCCGACAAAAAAGTAAATTCCCTCTAAAATTTGTGTTAATGTGTATTGTTCAGTTGCAATATAACCAGTAATAGTATTCCAAAATTCAAAATATTCTTGAACCGTTCCGAGAGTATAAATCCAATCTAAAAATTTTAGGAATACATCAACTAATAAATTTATCATTTAGCCTTTCCCCCTATAATTCCACCAAGTAAACGCATTCCACCGACAAAACATTCAATCATAGTGAAAACCCATAAAAAAGGGCGGTATGTCGTTCTATAATCTTTTAGCCAAGTAAAAGATATTTCCGAATGTATGATTTTGTGTTCAGAATCCGCAAAAGGATTTTCAAAATCTATATACAAAACAAAATAGTCTCTTTCTTCCGCATTGTTAAAAATTGCCCTTACATCTTCGCAATTTTCCATTAATTCATCATATTGACTTATTAATTGGCAATTTGATATTTGTTCTTCGTATTCTTCTTCGTCAAAAGGGTGTATGAATAAGTCTGCAAATTCTGTAAAACCGTCGTATAAATCTTCTAATTTACTTGTAAAAGTATCTATTTTACCACCAATAGTTGTGATAACATCATTTATTTTATTACTAATACCCGAAATAATACCATTTGCAACTGTGGTCATTTTATCAAGTACTTTTTGAATAGACCAACGCACTGTATCAGATATGAAATTTCCTAAACCCTCAATAGTGCCTTTAATATTACCACCAAACCACACAAAATAATTAAAAATAGATTGTAAAGCATTTTCCACGCTTGAATTATCAAATGTAGGTGCATTTGTCCAATCTGGATAATAATCCGAACTATTAGGCTTATCCATATCTTCTCGAGCGGTATCGCCGTCAGGTATGTAATTACCGTCATCATAAAAAAGAACAATTTTTCTTGCACTTGTATTATTTGTATAAACAATAAAATTTGACATATAAGAAGTACTATTTGAATAGTTTGAACTTACCATATTCCCAAAATATGATAATGTATTGCCATATCCAATATTGCCATATCTATTTGGATTTGTTGTGTCAAAATTTATTTGTCCTGAAGATACAGTTATATTATTTGGATTTTTATACAATGTGAAATGAATTAAATCATTGTTTTTTTCGCCATATATACAAGGAATACCATTATTTGAAGTCATTGGAACTGTAACATAATTAAAATATCTATATTGCCCACTGTCAAACGCATAACTAACAAAAATATAGTTGTTTGAACTATCCAAAACTGAATTCAATTTATCTACAATTCCTTGTGAAAATTTATCGTTTTGTCCTTGTTGCATAGGAAAGTAATCTTGATCCGAAGCGGCTTTAGACCTAAAAGAAAACAACATCCAAAACAGAACAAGAGCACAGAAGAGCAAAGCAAGAATTTTTAAATTTTTATTATCATTTTTCATCTTTTCCATTATTTTCAAATCTTACAAAATTTAATCTATATTTATATAAAAAACGAACATCTGCAAAAGTATTTATAAATTCTCTTAATGTTCCGGTATGTTCAACATATTTATTTTCTACCGGAGACCAATATGTATATAATAAATCATCATCAAGATTTACAAGATCCATTACTCAAGCCCCCTTTTTTCGTTTTTTCGTTTCTTTTTTTGGCTCTGTATTCGTCGTTACGAGTGGCGGAACTAACTTTTCATTGTTTGCAATTCGTTCAATCGTTTTATTAGTATCGTATAAATATCTTAAAACTTCATCCTGAAAGAAAATATAGAAACCTCTAAATTTTTTCTTTAATGCGTTTCCTTCTTCATCAAATTCAGGTTGAAAACGAACTACAAGCCCGATAAAATCAAAAAAAGTATAACATCTTCGCCATTCGCCCGAAGCACATTGGATCCTAATTTGACGGTCTAATTGGCTTATAGATTGAGCCGTACCGAGTATAAGTCTTTTATTTTTTCTTTGATAAGCCAATTCTGAAATAACATTTTTGGGTAAAGATTGCCAATCTCTGCAATGAGCCCATTGATTCAATTCATCATAACAAAAAATTATAGGTAAATTATTTCCATTTTCATCAAGATTTTTCTTTGTTAAAATCGTTTTTAAATCAGGAATGTCAAAATCTTGAATAAAAAGATCATAATTACTTCCAATTAAAGAACAAGGATATTTTGCATATAATTTTTGTGCATAATGTGTCATTGCCATTGATTTACCCGACCCTTGAGGACCATAAAAAACAACAATTCCAAATTCATCAAAACGACTTTTATTATCATAAAGATAACGAGCAAATAACCGAGGAAATTTATCAAAAAATTGAAGAATAAAAGGTTGTTCTTTAAAATCACTTTTTAATGAAAAAGGCTTTCCGTCTCGATTTACCCTTACTTTGTAATAAAACAGGGTATCAAAAAGAATATACAAAGTAATAAACAAAACAATAAATTCAAGACAGAAAGCCAAAATCATAGAAAAAACCCCTTAAATTATTTAGCAAACTTTTTAATAAGTTTCCAAACAATGCCGAGACCAAGGATTGTTAATCCAACAGGGACT
>JAZOOJ010000012.1:0-40003 GCA_045655005.1 Clostridia bacterium
TTGTACGTTCTCTTTTTGAAAAAGTACCCAATGGGGGTGTGGGGGTATATCTTATTGTTTTTCTTTGTTTTTCGTTTGTTTCAGCGTTGTTTATATCAAACATAAATTAATTATCACGTTTATTTATTTGTTTCTTATACGTTAAATATAAACGTTATATTATTACCAACGTTCTTCTGTTAATACTTCCTTCTCTCTTTTGGCACATCTTTCATGTATTATTTCATGACAACTATCACATAATACGATAAGGTTTCTTTGTTTGTTTCCTCTATCATCAAAATAATATTTGCTTAAAGATAAATGAGGATGTGTTCTTACTTCATTCACATGATGAACAACACCGCTTCTTCTTTTATCTTTAGATAGTTCAATTGGTTTAACTATAGTTAGCTTCCCGTGTTCTTTACATCTTTGGCATTCATAATGCTGTTCTTTCATTACTTCTTTTCTAAGATGTTTAAATGTCTTGTGCTTATAAAATTTATCTATTCTGTTAATAGAATATAAATATCTTATCCATTGCACTAACTCATTTGTATTCATAGCTTATCGCCTCTTTCAAATGGACACATGATCATTATGTTAAATATTGATTAAAGGTGGATATTCAAATGAATTCTATACGGGATTGGAACGCTCATAACTAAGCATGGTAAAAACATTTCTTTTAATAATCATGTGCCTATTTCAAAGAAAAAAAGCTACCTTATTCGATAGCTCTTTTTAAATCAAATCTTATGTATTCATAAGGACTCACCTCATTCAATTTTTGTTTGGGATGTCTAAATGAATGAGTATGTAAATTTGATTTATCCACACTCTAATTATACAACTTCTATATATAATTATTGAGTGTTAGAAAGTGTTATTTAGTGTTACTTAGTGTTTAGTTATTTAGCGTTTAATTCTAAGAATCTTTTAACACCATTTCTTTTAAGTGTTTTTACATGGTCTTCTGATAATCGCATATTATATGCAATTTGTTTGATAGGTCTTTTGTATAAATAGAATAGCTTCAAGATTGTTCTTTGTTTTAAGTTTTCTACTTTATCAAACTCTAATTCATGAACCTTTTTCAATTCTTCTTTATAATCTTCAAGTGCTTTTAATTGTTCTTCTTTCTCCATAATTCTTGCTAACTTATCGCCAATATCATATTGCTTTCCACCTTGCACTTGAACCCTATCATATCGAATACCACTGATATTCTCAAAATCTTCTTTCAATTGCGCTAATTCCATGCCTCTTTCATTAATCTTATGAAGTAATTGATTATAAGCACGCATATGTTGTTCCATTTTATCAACACTCCTTTAATTCATTTTTCAAACAGCTTTTTCCGTGAAAGTCCTCACATAATCCTAAACATGAATGAAGTTCTTCATTAGGTTGATCAAATCTAACCCAATAAATCGTTCTGAATGTATCTTCAAAAGAAATATGTATAATAACGCCTTCTCCAAATTCATCATGAATCACACGTTGCCCTATTTTCATTCTTTCACCTTCCTTTTAAATATAACCATTTGTTATTGCCCAACTGCTTATATACGAGTCCCAACTTTTAGCCTTGTATTCATCCATATTTCGTGAAATGTATTCCCAAGCTTCTTTTTTTGTTCTTGGATATGATAAATCAAATTTTTCTTTGCATTTCTTATTCATTTTTCGAATAAATGCCACTTGCTTTTCCGTTATCATTCTTTATTCTCCTTTACTTCATGACGATAGAAACGATTTTCTTCAAAAAGAAGTGTGTACATTACAGTCACACCAAATAGATAATAAATCCATCGTTCATTAAAAGATTTTTTTAATTGAATATACTCTTTCCAAAGATTATCCCACACAACCATTCCGTCCTGTAGTTCCTCAAATTTGAGTGGTGGATTGTCAAAGTGTTCGTTGATTAATTCTTCTAATTTCCATACAGCTTTCATGTCTACGCAATCTTCACAATCGCCACCACAACCACCGCATGTACTTTCAAATGGTGGATTGCTTAATCTTTCTAAGGCTTCTAAACATTCTTCTTTAGTTAATTCTTTATTCATCATCTTCACCTTCTATTTTTCGATCATAATAATTTTTCCGTTTTTCACATTCACAAATTCCACTGTGTTTGTTGTGTTTTTTATGTATAGATATTCCTTATGGTCATATCCATTGCTTGATAGCATTTTCTTCATTTCAACCGTCAATCTTTTTCCATGCTTCATTCTTTCACCCCCGTAATTAATTCGCTATAAGGTAAAGTTTCAATCCATTTGCAAAATTCAACCCATTCATCTAATTTGTGATTTTTTCTTGAATGATACATATTTTTCAATACTGCATAGTTTAATTGAATAGTTCTTTTTTGGTTATAAGAGCTAGGTAATAATTGAATCATTTGCCACCATAAATCTTTGCAAGTTTTTTCAGCTAAATATTGTTCACGATAGAAATTTAATTCATCAATAACAACATCTAATACTTTTCTACTGCTAGTCATTAAATGTTCATAACTAAAATCATCTAAAGTAAATTCTTTAGCATGAATCTTATGCATTGTTGAACAGCTATTCGCAACAGTACCCACTTTGTATGTGTCAAATTCTTTCCACCAATAAAGTGGAGCAGTAATATCAACAGTAACATTAATCATTCTCATGAATTTTGAGTGGTCATTGCCTGCTTTAACAAGGTTTTTCATAAGTTTTAAATCATTTTCGCCAACAATCAATTCGTTTGCAAAAATATTACAAGTATAAGATTTAGGACAACCTATACAACTTGAATACTCACAACCATAATAACTATCAATTTTATCCCATGAGTTCATAGGATTTCTCATGCCACGAATAGCACTTTCCCAACCAAATACTTCTGTTTTTTCTAATTTAATCATTTTTACACTTCCTTTAATCTTCATATTCTTTTAATGATTCTTCTAAATCTTGAATATATCGTTTTTGAGAATCAACAAGGTTTTGTTTTCGAGTCAACTTCGAGTTTAACTCGGCAACCACTCGTTGCAATTCCTCAACTTGCTCTTTTCTTTCAACTAATTTGTTATACATAGCAGTTGCTCTTTCTTCTATGTAATCAATAGTTTTAAGTAACTCTTTATCATCAATCATAGTTGCTAAGTATTCGCAACATTGACAAATAGTTAAGTCTTTATTCATCTTTTATTCTCCAATTCCATCAATCTACTTTCAAACCAATTAAATCTGTTTAATAATTCTTCAAATCGATCAATTATCATTCGATTAAATGAAGCTTCTTTAACTAATTCTTCATAACGTTCTAATGAAATTGTTACAACATTAATTTCTTCTTTATTCATCATCTTCACTCCTATTCCATTGAAAAATCTTCTTTAGGACTTTCTGTTACTTGCTTATAGTAATCGTATAGAAATTTAAAATCATTAAATACAGAAGCAGGCAAATGTGTAGCTAAATAATCTAAATCTATTTTGAGGATTGCTTCACGAATTTTAGTAGCTGATAATCCGTTAAACATTTCAGATCGTTCTAAGTGTCTGATTGTGATATAATCTTTAACTTCACTATCAAACCACCCTTGAATAATTGATAAATCATCATTGTAGTAAATTGCAAACTTTTTACTTTCAATTCTTGATACAACGTTATAATAGAAGTATCTTCCCCATGTAATTACATCATTCGTATCATTTTCAAATGACCAATCAGGAATTTCATAAATAGATATTCTGTTGTAATCTTTGCTATCTATCAACGCTCTTTCAACCCATGACTTTCTTCTTTCTAAGTCAAATGGATTTCTTAACATATCTTTTTTATTTGAACTTCCTAAAATAATCGTAACGTGTTCACACTCTTTCAATGCTGTTTCTATAATGTGCATATGTGCTTTGTGTAAAGGTTGCATTCTTGCAAGGAATACACCATTTTTAAATTTAAATTTCATCATCTTTCACTTCCTTTCTTGGAATAGTCCATGCAATAGGTTTATATGTAATAAAATTTCCCGTATCTGCATTTATCCATTCTTGTTGATCGTTAAGATATACTGCGTTGTGGTAATATATCTTGTATCCTTTTGAATTCGTGCAAAGTAAAATAACCGATTCACTTTCATTTGGGTTTTCTTCGCTATCAAAAGGCATATCATCTTCAATCGGAACCCAATCATATTTAAATTCAAACAAAGTTGATTTATAATACCTTGCGTAAATTGTTCTACATTCTCGGCAATAAGAATCATAATATCCTTTTTTCTTATTGAACCAAAATTGTGATACGTCTTTATACTTTCTACATCTTGCGCATTTGTTGGTTTTGGTATCAGTCTTTGTTTTTTTATTCATCATTGATTTCCTCTTTTTCTCGCACACCTTCTAAAACGCATAAAATTTCGTTTCTAAGCGTTTTAAATTTTTCTAATGTTTCTGTTAAGGTCATATCATTTTCATTTACTAGCGCACGTTGTTGACGGTTTAAAATACTTTCTAGCGCTTCATGTAAGCGTGAATGATATGTTAAGGTATCATATTTAGGTTCATTGTTTTTGTCATAACCAAGAAACTTCTTGACCATGTAACAATAACTATCTGAATCAATGAATAAATTATTTGTAATTTTAATCATGTTCATTTTCTCCTTCCAATTCTTTCAATTGTTGATCAATAGCTTTATGTAATACATAAGGAATTTCAAAACTGTTTAATCTAACGCCCATCCACGCATTGTAAGATTTATCACGTTTATAAAATTCAATTTTATGAATACCATGAACATATAAAATTAATTCTTTGTTGTATTCTTCATCACTTGTTCTTGATTGCTTGAATCCTAATTCTTCAAACATTTCTTTGGCTGTTTTCATTTTGATTCACTCCTTTTTAATATATATGAACTATTAATGGCGCTTTATCTCCCGTATAAGGCAATGCTCTTATTGTGTTGCATTCAATCCATTCAATTGCTTCAATTTCAGTCATTTCACCATCAATCATTAATTCTTCAACCATCATTTCAAAGCAATAAATAACCCTTCCATCTAAAGTTGTTCCGATTATTGAATTGTCATATGATTCGCTATCAAAAACGATTGATTCTTTTGGAAGTTGTTCTCTTATTTCTTGATTTCGCATTTTCTTTCCCTCTCATTCGCTTCATAAAGAATATCACTCACAATTTCATCAAAAGTTGCGTTTTCAATTTCATTAATAAATTCTTCCAATGAATTTCTTTCATGCACATACACCAATTCATCTCCAATAAATTCTTCCCATTGAAGTTTCTTTAAATTGAAGTTTACTTGAACTTCCAAAGTTTCATTTTCTGTTGTTGTATATGCAATTGGAATAATTGATAAAAACTCATCTAGTGATTGTATTTCTTGGTCATATTCTCTTTCAAAGAAGTTTTGCAAAGCATAAAGCAATCTTTGTTTTGTTTCATTCTCATTTCTGAAAACAACAATCATGCTAGGAAAAGGAGCGGATTGGCTTTCTTGCTTGTTGATCGTGAACTTTATTCTTCCTTTTAAAAATCTAACTTCCGCTTTTTTGTATATGTATTCATGGAACCATTTTGTATCTGTTCTTGAAGGTAGAAGCATTACAACTAAAGTTCCTTCTTTTTTTACTTCGTTATATGCTTTTTCAACCCATTTTCCCGTTTCGTTTCTTCCATAAGGTGGATTGCAATAAACTCTTTGTCCGCTCCAATCTTGTAATAATCCATTTTCTTCAATCGTGAAATGATATTCACATTTTGCGTTTTCGTGTGTAGAACATGGGTCAAGCGTGAATTCAAATTCTTCATTCAATTCATCAAATAACGCTTGTGGCGTTTCCCAATAGTTCTTATCACTTGTAAGGCACGCTTTTAAATTTTCTTTAACAGCCATTCGGTAATTCTCCTTTCCCGTGAATTGCGTATTCCCTTGCGTTTTCTTCATCAATTTTAACGCTGTTCCAAAATGAATATAAACCGCTGTCCACTAACACATTTAAATCTTTATCATTCTTCAAGGTTTCATAAAGTTCTTTATTTTTCATCAAATAGAAGTAACTTACTAAGCATTGTTTAACATTAGCTTCTTTAATTTGCCTATACTTAATCATGTCGCTTATAACATGGTGGAATCTATATTCTGTGTTCATGATTCTTTAATACTCCATAAACAACAATTCCAATAACTAAGTTGTTAAGTAAGCATGAAGCAAGCAATTGAAAAACCATTACTATATAAGGCAAATCATAAAGCATAGTTAAATAGCTTGAAACTCCTAAAGGTGTGAATATAAGATGTGGAAGAATTAATGCAATTGGTTTTTTCCATACCTTATATAATTGTTCAGCAACGCAACATGAAATTAATGTGATCAACGAACCAAGAACCATGTCAAAAGGATTCCCCGTTACTAATAAATTAGCTAAAAATACACCTACTGTTAATCCATATTTGAAATGTGTTCCAAATGCAACTAATACAATAAAAGCTTCTGCCGGTCTAAATTGAATTGGACCATATGAAACAGGTTGGAATACAAGTGTGAATACAACGTATAAAGCACCCACTATTCCCATTTGTGTTATCATTTTAATCTTTGTATTTTTCTTCATTTCATTTCTCCTTTTTTACTATTTGAAGCATTATCCATTCATAAGTGCTTGTACTTCATTCATTAAGATGTTGTATTCATCTTCTGATATTTGATTAAGGTCTTTTCTTAATTTCAATATTTCTTTTTGGTCGTCAACGCTTAATTCTTGTGGTTCTTGTTTTTCTGTAATACAGCTTGCAAGCTGTTCTTGTCTTATCGGTTGATTAAATCGTGGTTTATCTTGTTCCCTTGCTAACCAACTATTAATGAATTTCTTAATACCTCTTTTTGTTTTTCGTTTAGTAGGGTTAGAACTTAACCAACCTTTCATATTTCTGAATTGTTGCATTACATCAACATTAGGATATAACTCGCAACATTCATCATAATAAGCTTTGGTAATATCAAATAAAGATTTGTCATTTAAGATTAATTGAATGATTGGTGGTTCAATAGGTTCTTGAACCGTTTGAACATCATCTTTTATATCTTTAATATCTTTTTCTTTATCTTTTTCTTTATCTAATTCTATTTCTTTATCTATATCTATATCTATTGCGTTACGTAACGTTACATTTGGCGTTACATCTTGCGTTACACCGTTACAATTTCCAATTAATTTCTTTCTTTCCCTATGTTCTTGAACACGTTTCCTTGTTTGTTCTCTGATTTTCTCCATACCTTCAATGTTTTGGTGTTTTTCCCAATTCGCAATTGATATTTTATTATCTTCAATTTCAACCATGTCTAATTGTTGAAATGTCAATAATGCAAATTGAATTTCTTTAATATCACGATTGAAAATACTTGCCAACATTTCTTCCGTATATGGCATTTTGTTTGTAAACATAAGATAGCCGAAAGAATTTGACTTGCCTGCCAAACATAACAATTTGAACCAAATTACAATGATTCCATCTCCGTTCGGCATACTTTCAATATATTTAATTTTTTCATCATCAAATATATTGGTTACTATCTTTATCCATTTAACATCTGACAATTTTGATTTCTTCCTTTCTATTAAATTTCAACAATATTCATTCCGTACTTCTTAATGAACATCTTTTTCTTAATCTTATAAACTTCTGTCCTCATGCCTTTTGTATCTTCAACAATCCATTCTTTCTTGCGAATATCATAATAAAAGAAATCGCATATATACGTTATTTCACGATATTTCTTTCCATTGAATTGAAATGATTCTTGAAGCATGAATTTCTTTTGAAGTTGTAAATCACGGATTTCATGCGCACGTTCTAACAATTTCAATTGCGTATAACGTTGCATTTCTTTAACTGAATCAAATTTAATTCCGTCATGTTCAACTTTTCTGTTCTTGTATTTACTTCTTGGTTGTTTAATCATGTGTTTCTCCTTTGTTTTTAACACTTTAGAAAAGGGTTTTGTGTTATTGTGAATTCTCGTTCGTGTTTCATCAAAACCCTTTGTATCGTTAAATTTCGACGGTTTTTAAATATCTAAATAATTCTTACGAAATACTTCCATAAACTTTTCATGACCATACTTTTTTTCAAACGCTCTTTGCATTTCTTGTTTTAGTTTTAGATCAAGAACCCAATTGTTATGAACTCCTTTTGAACTCATGTTGTGCATTTCAGCAGTTAAAGGAACACAACAACCCCATTCAATAGACTTCTTTCTATTTGCTGTTCCAAAGAATACTTCATGAATGTGAATGTTGTCTGTTCTTCCTGTTATATAGCATTTGGTCATATCATCAGTTAAAAGACTAAATCGCTTCATTTACAACCTCGCAATTATTCAAGATTTCTTCAACAGTCATTGAAACATCATAAACGCCTTTATAATATCCTTTGTGTTTCATTTGTTTTAGCATTGTGAAATGACTGAACTTTTTCTTTCTTTTATTCTCATCACAACAGCTTAATGAATCATATTCAAATTGTGATAATCTGATTTTTGGTTCTTGATATGGCGCTTTTAACATTTCTTTAAAGCTTTCATAACTCGTTACGTTTATATCAAATGGTAACGTTGTTTCTATCTTCATTGTTGGCACTTCGCCATAATTGTGTTCGATTTCTAAATTAATCATATAATCCAATAAGAATTCAATATTGCTTGGCTTTTGTAATTCTTCAATACCTTTAACCAATCTTTCTAAAGCTTCTTTAGTAAATTCATAGTTGTATGATTCACTATTATTTTTTAAATGTTCTTTCATTAAATCAATCATTTCTTCAAATGTTAATTTCTTTTCTTCCATACGTTTTTCTCCTTTTCTAATATTGATTCTGCGGAACTTGAATATCCAATTCAGCGCAATAGGACAATGCTTTATCAATTAAAGTTGTCATTTCTTTGGTATCGAATTTACTTGAACCATAGAAGCATTTGTATTTATACATCATTTGTTCATTGATAAATTCAACACCTTCAACCTTGACTGCTCTGAAATTGCGTTTTAATTCGTTTTCGATAATTGGCAAACCTAATAGATAATCATATTTTGCATTTGCGCTTTCCAATAATTGAATATAAATATCCATTTCATCCATTTGCATTACGGGAGCCATTTCACGAATAAGCGCCCATAATAACGAATTTTGTTCCAAGCTTCTTTTTGATTTTGGTTTCTTGATTTCAAAAGAATATGTGTCTTTGTTTAATTCATCAATTCTTTTTTTATCGTTGTAATTCTTAACAACAATCGTTAATTCAAGATTGCCTTCTTCATTTACAACTTTTCTTGTATAATCTCCTAAAATTTTAATCATTTAACCACCTATTTTACTATTTGAAGCATTTTAATTAAAATTGAATATCATCATCTTGAATGTCGAATGAACTCATAGAATTATCAAAATCTTTATTAATATCAAAGCTGTTCATATATGCATTGGCATTTTGTGTGTTTTGATATTTGTTTGAATTTTGTTGTTGCGTTTCTTGATTGTTATTAGAATTTTTTGTTTCTAAGAATTGAACACTTTCACAAATAACTTCCGTAACGTTTCTATTTTGCCCGTTATTGTCTTGATAGCTTCTTGTTTGAAGTCTTCCATCAACGCCTACTAAACTTCCTTTACTGCAATATTTAGCAGTATTTTCAGCACCTTTATTCCAAATAACGCATTGAATGAAATCAGCTTGCTTTTCTCCACTTTGATTCGTAAACGCTCTATTTACTGCCAAAGTAAAACTTGTTACGGGTGTTCCGTTTCCTGTTCTTCTTAATTCGGGGTCCCTAGTCATTCGCCCTACTAATACAACTCTATTTAGCATTTTCTTTCTCCTTAATTTCGATCATCTTATCTAATACACGAATATAATTTAATTTCTCATCATAGTTCATTACATTTATATCTGTTTTTCCGTTGTTGTATTTACTGATAAAATTCAATGAACCTTGAGCTGTTAAATCAACGCCTAATTCATATAAACGTTTACCACGCTTGTTTAATTCATCATTGATGTTAATTTGATTCCCACTTTGATATTGAATTTCATTTGTATCAAAGTCTTTGTTATCGTCAATATTGAATAATCCGTTCAAAGCGTACTTTCTAGCATATGAAGACGTTGAACCCGTTATTTGTGCCTCATCCATGCCTTTCTTTTGTAAAGATTCCCTTGCGTATGCAAATCCTTGAACTCTTTCTCCGCTTTCAATATCAATTAATTCAGCAGTTGCTTTTATGTAATATCGTTCGCCTAGCATTTCAACAGAATCATATACAATTAAAGTTATATCATGTTTTTTACAAATAGGTTTAACAGCTTCTAAAATATCTTCACATGAACGAAATGGATATTTTCCAAAATCGTTATATTGACTTTTTGGAGCTTTCAATTCTGCTTGGATATTTGATAGTTTCGCATAAATATTGTTCACGTTCTTTCTCCTTTCTGTATTCTTCATCATGATCAAATGAAGAAAAATATTCCCTTGTTAGCCATTCATCAACAGCTTTATCAAAATCTTTAGAACATAACATCTTCACATTCCTCTTCTTTGTTATTTAATTTTCGCCAACGCATTTCAATTGCAATTTCAATTTCTTCATCAGAAATCAATTTTCTAAGTTCTTTCAATTTTGTGTAATCAATCCCACAAAATGGGCTTTCAAAATCTAAAACTTTTTCTAAACTGTTTTCTTTGAAAATCCAATCACTTGCTATGCTATTTTTTAATAACAATTGTTTCAAAGCGTGAATTTCATCTGCAAATTTTTCTAATTGATTTTCCGCTTTTTGTAATGTCTTTTTATAGACTTGAATTTCTTCATCTAAATCAGCTATTCTTTCATGCAATTCATCATAGCTTTTTCTTGTAAGAATGATTTTTTCAACATAGTTATTAGGCACATTCATTTTCATTTTCTCCTTTCATTTTTTGATAAAATGGACACCATTTTGTTACGTTGCAATAATCTTCACAACGTTTATTTTTTCCTTTTCTGATTTCAATGTAATGGTCTTTTTCAGTAACACCTTTCCATTCCATATATTCTTTTGCTTCTTTTTCGCTTTCAACAACTCTTAATGCTGTTTTGCGCCCTTTCTTCATGATTGCGTATTTATCAGATTCTGCCCAACGTTCTTCTTCATTACATGGTTCTAAATCTTGATCATTAATCAATTCAGCTTTCTTTAATTCTTCAAAACGTGTAAATATGTATTTTTCAATGTCTTCAAATTCTGATTCTTTGAAACAAAACACTTTGCGATATACGGGATATGGTGGATAGCTTGCTTCTGTATCAGCTTTTGTTTTTGAATGGTCTTTTAAGATTGCTACAATCTCGCCTTTATCACATTCAAATCCCAATTTTCTGAACATCCACGCATACATTAATAATTGCTTTCTGTAATCATCCCAATTGTTATAAATGACTTTCCAAACGCTTGTTGTTTTGTAATCAATTACTTTCTTTTCAGCTTCATCATATAAATCAGAAATTCCACTTAATTTGTAGCCATCTCCAATATCAATCAATAGATATTCTTCTTTTAGTTGTGTATCAGTTTCTTTTGCATTTTCTAGAACGCTATGAACAGCGGTTCCGAATAATGCCCAAATCATATCGGACACATCTTGTTCAATTTCTTCTCCATGTCTTCTTTCAAGCATGACTTGACAAACGCCTTTCAAGATCGTTGTAACTGAATATTGCTTTGGTTTTGGTTGATAATCCCTTGTGACTGCTTCAACCAATGGTTGTGGTAGGTTTAGCTTGTTTGTGATTTTCATGTTTATTCTTGTTCCTCTCTTTCAAATAATTCAAGCACGTCCTCAACGTCATATTTTTCTTTGAACTTACATAAAAGCTCATAAGAAGGCTTTTGTTTACCTAATTCAATTTGATTGATATAGGCAACAGTTACGCCTAATTCTTCAGCAAGTTGTGTTTGTGTTAAATCTTTTTCAACTCGCCATAGCTTCAATTTTTTTCGTTTCATTTAATCACCACCTTTCAACTATTTGAAGCATTGAATCAACATGAATTGTGATTTCTCACAATTTCATTGTATTCATCTTCTGATATTTCATGATTATAGAAAGCAAACAAGCTTTCAAGTTCTTCAAGCTTTCTTTTAAGGCTTTCTATTTCATCATCTTTGAACTTGATTTCATTTTTGTACTTCTTCATAAGTGTTCCTAATTCATCAATTACTTCAACAAATCCATTCATTAAAAGCCCTACTTTCTATATTCATTTATAAGAACACACGTTCTTTTCACAATAATTATATTACTATAATTTTTTTACAATTTCAATACTTTTTTTCACTAAAAACACAAACAATTTTACTATATGAATATTTTTTGTTAATATTAATATGTTATTAAGAAAGGAGAATTTTTTATGAAAATACAAAACTCTTTGGATACAAAAGCAATTGGACAACAAATTAAGAAGTTAAGAAAGGCTAGGAGTCTAAGGCAAGATGAACTTGGAGAAGTTTTAGGTGGGTTATCACGCGGACAAATTTCAAATCTTGAAACGGGAAAAAGGAACTTAAATATTCATCAGATTAAAACACTAGCAGACTTTTTTGGCGTTTCTCTTGAAGCATTAGGAGTAAAAACAAATGAAATTGAAACCGTTGATTTATTACAACGCGCAAGAATACTTTTTGAAAATGAATCAATACCACTTAGCGAAAAACAAGAACTTTATGAAGAAGTAATGAAATTATATATAAGTGCAAAGGAACAAATAAAAAAATAACACATGAACATTATAGCCATGTGTTGTTTTTATCTTTCTTCATTTTTTTAGTTTGATCGCTAGTATAAAAGCATTTAGGGTTACTAATATTTTTGTTAAAAACATCATAAACATTTTTTAATACTTCTTTTGTAGGAGCTTTTCTTGATACAGTAATTTTCATGTTGGTCACCTCAACAAATAATATGTATGTATTCATGAATTTATGAAAGTTTACTATTTGAAGCATAATCCAAAAACAACAATTAGAAAAGAGGTATATTCTACCATGAAATTCATAACACCGCATGACCTAAAGAATTTTAACGTGTTTGAAATAATCATTTATTTAAGGTTATCACGTTCAGAATTAAACGAAACAATTGAAGAAGTATTATCAAGGCATGAAAAAATCCTTCAAGATTTCGCAATTCAAACTTTTGGACAAAAGATTCCTGAAGAAAATATATATAGGGAAGTTGTCAGTGGTGAAACACTTGATGAACGTATTGAAATAAAGAAAGTATTCAATCGACTTGAAAAAGAAGATATAAAAATATTACTTGTGGTGGAACCTCAACGTATATCCCGTGGTGATATGCTTGATTGTGGGCGCGTTGTTCAAATTCTTAAATATACAAATACACTTGTTACAACAGTTACAAAAACATATGACATAAACAATAAATTTGATCGTGAACTTTTTGAAAATCAATTATTGCAAGGTGCAAAATATCTTGAATACTATAAAGAAATAACTGACCGTGGAAAGATGTTTTCAATTCTTGAAGGAAAATATATTGCCTCAACACCACCTTTTGGATATGATAGAAAGCCACTTGAAAAAGGATTCATGTTAATCAAAGATAAAAATGAAGCGCCGATTGTTGAAACTATTTTTAATTTATTTGTAAATGACAACTTAACAACCCATGAAGTCGCAAATTATTTAAATAAACATCATTTGCTATCACGCACAAAATCATTATGGAATTACGGAATGGTTAGAAGCGTTTTAAAGAATGAAGTATATTATGGCTCTATTACATGGGGAAAAAGACCAATCATAAAAAAACTAATAAATGGCGAATTAAACAAATTCAGAACAAGTTCAGATGAATATATGCTTGTAAGGGGATTGCATGAACCAATCGTTTCAAAAGAAGTGTATGATCAAGCACAAGAAAAAATCAAAGGTCATAAATGCGCTAGGAATAGCACAAGTAAAGAATTGCAGAATCCTTTGGCAGGTCTTGTGTATTGTAAAAAATGCGGTTATTCACTTGTTAGAATTAAAAATGCAAGAAAAGATAAAAAGCGGAAAAAGGTTAGAAAATATGAAATTGATAAAGAAGCGTTAAATAAGCTTTTAAGGGATTCTAAAGAAAGAAAAAATGTATCCATACAAGAAATAGCAGATTTCCTAAACGTTTCTAAAAACAGCGTTTTTACATGGTTTAGACCAAATATAGAACGTGTTTATTATAATGAATTATTTTCTGAAAAATGGTATGAACTAAAATTCTTTCTTGAAATTGAAACATCTGATTTTGATAAATCAATTCTAACATACGTTAATCCAAAACCGTTGAATGATACCTTAATGTGTTCAAATCAAAATTGCGATATGGTTTCTTGTTGCTTGCAAGTGTTAGAAAAAGGCATACTTGATGAACTTAAAAATCAATTGAAAGATTTTAATTATTACGTTGATAATTATGAAGTTGAAATTGTAAAAGAAAGAACAGATAATGAAAAAACAATAGCACGAATAAACAAGAAACTTGATGGATTAAAGCAAGAATTGAAAGTGTTACGCAGAGAATATACAAAAGAAGTTTTTACCTATCAAGAATATATGGAAGATAAAAAAGATATTGAAGATGAAATGGAAGAACTAAAAAAGCAACTTGAAGAATTTGAAAATACTGAAGAAAGTGATACACTATTTAAATATAAAAAAGCAATCCCTATAATAGCGAATTGCCTAAAACAATATAACAAATTTAGTATACCACAAAAGAATGAAGCTTTGAAATCAATCATTGAAAAAATCACTTATTCCAAAACAAAACGATTGAATTGGCGAAAAAATGAAGATGATGATACAGAAATTCACATTGAACTAAAATTATAAAACCATCATGAACCCTTGATATATAAGGGTTCTTTTATTATCGTACAAATGACTTATAGGATTATTGTTTATACTCAAGTGTACAATGATGATATAAGTTATAAGTACAATAAAAAATAACTAGCTTTTAAACTAGTTATTCACTAAATCCAATAAAACTTTAACATCATTAGGTTCCATGTTGTATGTTTCTGCAACAGATAAAATTGCATTGTTTAATTCTTCAATCTTATCAGCTTCTTTTGGATTGGTAATAATGATTCTATCTCCTTCAATATCAACATTCACATTATCCCCATTTTGCAATCTTAATTTTTCTTTAAATTTTTTAGGAAGTACAATTCTTCCTACTGAATCAATAGGTCTTATAATCATTTGGTTTAGCCTCCTCTTTTAGTCTTTTTGTTGCGTTGATCAAAACTTGAATATCATGCACCAATGCACTATATTCTTTGTATTCTTTAATTTCTTCTAATGCTAAACATAATCTGCAATAGCACCAATTGATGGCAAAATATTTTTCTTCTTGTTTACTCATTTTTCAATTCCTTAACCTCTTTATATTTGAATAAAAATCCTTCTTTACTTCTTTTGTTTTTTGCAATTAAATTGCGGATTGTAATTTCCGAATAGCCTATTTTATCAGACATCATTTTACAAGTGCCAAAACCTAAATAATTATTGTTTTCATCCCACGCTTCAACAGTTTTAAATCTGCTTGCGTGTTCGTATCCGTTCAATTCAAGAAATGCTGTATATTCTCTTTTTCCTTGTCGCATTGCTCCTAAATAATCGCCACCATACGCAATGAATTCATTTTTTCTTGGGGAGCGTTTGAAATCTTTATAGAACTTGTCTAACACCTCTGAATTCTTGCGATTGATTTCATTCGTATCATTTACCCTTTTAATAATGTATTTTTTCTTGGCTGTTCCTCTTTGCTTTGTAAAGTAGTCAGAAATGGAACTGATATCCTTATATCCTAGAAATTCAGCGCATTCAGAACTAGTTCCAACAAATACTCTTTCACCCGTATCTTTTAAGCAGACAATGTACTTATACATTCTATACATTTTTTTCTCCTTTTACATAAAGCTTTTTATCTTTGATTAATAAATCAAACAATTTCATTTCCAATTCAAAGATATATGTACCAACAATTTTTTCTGTATGTTCATCATTGATAAATTTCATTTGCTCGTATCTATCACATAATTCTTTCATGATTTCAGCTTTTTGTTTAAATAACAATTGCTTTTGAACGTAATTGTTTAATGGCATTTTCTTCACTTCCTTTTTCTAATTTTCTTACTTTTTCAATTAATTGTTTAGGATAGCTTTCATCAAAATAAATTGAACTTTCAATGCAACATTCAATTTGATATACTTCATCCTCAGATAATAAGTTTTCTTTGTATGTTTGATTTTCTCGAATCAATTGTTCTGCCTTTGCTTTCTTGATACAAGAAACATGACAATTCGGATGTCGATCAACGCACTTCAAACAAATCAATTCAAGCCATTGTTTATAATCCATATATATCTCCTTTCTATTGATTCACTTTCCAATTGTTTAAAAAATTAGTTAAGCTGTTATATGTACAAATCACGCTTTTCCCTTGTGTAATAATTTGAATCGCAATTGGATATGGTCCACGATTATTAATTTCAATAATTTGATACATTTTCCCATAAATTAAACCCATGCTTCCATGCGTTCCAATAAATCTAGCAAGCATATTTATCTCCTTTCAAATCTTCTAAAATGACCACGCTATGTATTTCAACTCTAGCAATGCGCACACCATAATTGTTATTACGTTTGATAAATTCATCATATCTTTTCTTTGCTAGCTCGTAGCGTGAATATTTGCTTATAACAAGCCATTCTGTTCGTTTGGGATATTTAATATGCACTTCCCAAAATGTTTCATCATTCATCATTTTCTACCCTTTCTTGTCATTGTGTATTTAGGTTTTTCTTCTTGATATTCGCAAATATCATGCAAGCGATTGTTTTCACGCCTTAACTTTTGCGCAATTTCTCTATATCGTTGACTTTCTGCTTCTAGCGTTTTGATCTTCGCTTTTAGCTGTATGTTTTCTTCCTTTAGTGGTGCAACGTTTTCTTTATACCATTTAGTCAACTCCTTTCTTAATTCGTTACACTTTTGCAATAAATCTTCCATTTACTCGCCCCCTTTCATTAATGAAATAAATTTATCTTCAATTTCTTTTCTTGGTGTTGCACAAGTTAAGCAAGTTCTATTCGGATATACTCGCATTAAATCAACAGAACGCATTTCAGAAAACATCATTGTTGAAGTTGCTTTGATACCGTTGTTTGTTTTTGTTTCAATTTCATACTGTAAAGGCGAATTGTTTATATTTCTTTTTGTTCTCAATGGAATCACAAACGCTTTTGCTCCTACTCTTTTATATACATAACAATGGTGTCCATCTTGCAATTCTGTCGGATAGCCACGCCCTAAATTGAAATAAACAATATCATGTTCATTTACTTGAAAGTCCGATGGATAGTATGCTTTTTTTAGTTTCAATCTAACGTGATAGAACCACGTTTGTCTTAATGTGTGAATTGTACTTTCTAACCATGTTTCCGAATCGTATCCAACGGATTCTAAGTCTTTTAACATATCATTCATTTGCGCTAATTGTTGCGCATACTTTTTATATAATTTCATATTTATCCCTTTCTTATATTTACAATATTCTGAATTTTCTTTATAATATTAATGTGGTTTGGTGTTTGGTATTTTAGTTACCATGTTTATCTCTTTTTTGGAAAGTCTTTCTTAATTGAAAGGCTTTTTATATTTGTCTAATACATAGCAATTGATCAATAACAACATGAACATTGCCATTAATACAAAGAACCCTTGAAGCGTGAAATCTTGTACGCAACAAAGAATGATTATAATTGCAATATTGATTTTTTCTAATGCGTTTTGTACGCCTTTTTTTAATACACGTTTTTTCATTTTATTTACCCTCCTATTTCTCTTTTACCCAATAGTTACCGACTGTTTTATATGAACAATCCCATGTATCATATAAAGTTCCATATTGGCTACAAGTTAAATGATTTGCAACAGATATAACAACAGCTTTATCCCACATTTCACTGTTGTCTAATTCATCAATTAATTCTTCAACAGTGTACTTTGTTCTGTTTGCGTGTCTTGGTTGCTTCATCTTGATGTAACCATTTTCTTTTAACCAATGTTCATATGTGACCTTTTCATTAGGCATAGCCTTCTTTTTAAATCCTATTGTGCAAAGTTCTTCATAAACTTTGTCCCAAGTTTTACCGCTTGAATAAGATAATGCCCTAACAACACAATCTGCTGATTTTCTACCTTTTGGATTTTGATTTACTTTTTCAAAGTTCATATTAATTCTCCCTTTTTATATTAATTTACTATTTGAAGCATTTGGTGTTGAAGTGTTATCACATCACTTAATGTCAATAAACAATGATGTGATCATCTTCATATTTTTCAATTTGTTTTTTTGTTCCAATAACATCAAATAAATATTCAGTAACACCTAATTGTTTTTGTGTTCCTAAATCAATAAATTTCAACTTGTTTGCTTCACAATATTCTTTTGCTTTTTCAAACTTTTCTTTGCTTTTTGTTATTAATTCAAGCTTCATATTCTTTTCTCCTTTTCTTTTGGTTGGTGTTTCAAGTGTTATCGCTTCACTTTGTTTTTTAGTAGATCACGATTTCTTCAATCCAATATGTTGTGTGTAAATCTTGATAGCCTTGAACAATGTCGTTTCTATCTCTTGCTTTTAACATTTCAATTTCGTGTTCAGCTTTATCTTTTTTTGTGAATGTTCCTAATTGGTTTGAACCTAAATCATTTTTGAATCTTACTACGAATCTTTTTTTTGCTCTTTTCATTTTATATTACCGACTTGCTAACCTATGTCAGCTCCCTTTCTACACTATTAATTATAAAGGAAATGTCAAAAAATGTCAATATATTGCTATAATATTTTTACTAAATATTTACTTTTTTTATAACAAAATAAAAAAGCCTACTCCAATTAAGGAATAGGCAATTTGATTTAGGCAACAACAATATATGTTGAATAGCCTTTTTCTTTTAATTCTTTTGCAAGTTTATCAGCATTTTCTTTAACAGCAAATGCGCCAACTTGAACACGATATAATTTACCGTCTTTTTTAGGTTCTTCTTTTACTTCTTCTTTATAAGCGATACCTAATGTTTTTAAGATACCTTTAGCAATAGCAATACCCATAGCTTCTTGTTCTGCTTTCGTGTCAACTAATTCATGATCTTTGGTATCTAAGAACGCACCCTCTACAATTACAGCCGGAGCATTTGTCATACGAATAAATCCGTAATAATCATATCCATTAGAACCTTTTCTTGTTTTAATGCCTCGTGATTGTTGTTTTAATGCAACGATTTCATTTAGGATGTTTTGTGCTAAAGTTTTACCTGTTCCGCCTACGATTGAATAGAACACTTCTGCTCCATCTCCACCGCCGGCGTTTAAATGAATTGACACTGCTAAATCAGGATTGAAATTATTACAATCCACGCATAAACCATTTAATGAATCATCTTCATCTTTATAACGTGACATTAATGTTGTTACGCCATGACGTTGTAATACTTCATTCACTTTTAATGAAATAGTTAGATTTAAGTCTTTTTCCCTTAAACCATTTGCGACTGCTCCTGGGTCAGAACCCCCATGTCCTGGATTAATAAATACTTTTTTTGCTTTTGACATAATTTTTTTCCTCTCTTTCTATAATTTTTTATAAGAAAAAGCACCCGTTTTGAGTGCTTTTATAAATAAATTAAGTTAGCAATCGGTCAAGATTGTTGACTAAAGACTTTCTTCATAGTCTGAAATCCACATAGCTAAGAATTTTAATAACAATGTGTATTGTTGTTCCATTGTCCATGAAGTGTATCTTCTGTTTGCTTCGCCCTCTTTAATTTGTGCATCATTATTGTTAAACTCAATAATTCCGCCATATGCACCCATTTGAGTGATATATGATGGCGATTTTGAAGTTGTGCTTGGTGGACATTCTAAAGGATTATAAGCCACAAATCTTAATCCATATCGACTTAAATAATCCTCATAGATTTCTGCAATTTTATCTTCTGAATAAGCACCATTTGGATTTTGTCCTTGATAATAAACCACAAGATTTTCTCTTGCTACATCAATTCCATGTACACTCATAGCGATTTTTGAGCCAATTTCTGTCATGGTGTTCATAACATATTGTGTTTCGTTTTCACTTCCTGCGTATGCACCCATTGTGCTTGCTTCATCTGAATTTTCTGCAAGGTAAACGTCCCACCCTTGTGTGTCATAGTTTCTATTGATGTTTACACCATTTGCATTTCTATATCCGTTTGCACTATTGTACATATTCCAACCATATGGATTTACGCAAGGAATAACTGTAAGGTTCACGTTTTCTCTAATGTATTTAAAGATTGGATTGTCTTGGTGTTTATTTTCGCATAAATCTCTGATAAATCTTGCAACGATTAAGGCACAATCTCTAGGTTCTCCACTTCCACCATGTTCGTTTGCGATAATTGTCATTGGAATGCGTTTCTTTGTGTTTTTATCTAAATCTCCGAATGGATAACGATAATAAGTGACACCATTTGCTGATGTTACTGTATTTCCATTAATTGTTGAAATACTGTCGATTGTTGCTAATGATGAATTTCTTAAACTTGTGCCAACTACGATATTTTGGCTATATGCAAGTGTAGGTTCTACATCATTACTTTCGCTTCTTGTGAAAACTGTTCCGTTTACTGTTCTAGTTCTATTTGCAGATGAAACCGCACTAACTGTTCCATAAGATGTTCCAATATATTTTGTTGAGTACATTGTATCTCCAATTCGTGGAGAAACGCTCAATGAATAGATAATAGTTGAACCATTTACCCACCCATACATTTTAGGATAATTCGCTTTTTGCCATGCGGTATAACTGTGTTTGCTTAATGTGTATCTATAAATGTTGTATGTGTTGCTTTCGTCTTTCCCCATTAATTCTCTAACAATATAATTTGGATAACGTGCCACAACATCATTTAAATAAGCGTGTAAATCATCAGATAAACAAGTGTTAAGGTTTAAATCAGATGTTTCACTTCCATTAGCAGATAATTGCGGAATTGGTGCTTGTATAGTTCCAATACATGAAGATATATCATTTTTTACAATAATTTCAGTAGGATTGTTGTTTGAAGTATATTTCACTCCTGTAGTGAAAAATCCCTCTTGTGTTACTGTTTCGGATGTTGTAGTTGTAGATGGTAATGTTGCTTCTGTTCCTGTTGTGCTCGTTATAACTTCAAGTGATACACCATCTACCGCAACCCCAATATTAGCAAAGTTATCTGATATAACAAGTGCTTCAATAAACCATTTACCACTAGAAATATTTGTAATCGTCAATGTTGAGTCACCTGTATTACCACTTTTTCTTGTAGCGGTTCCGCTAAATTTAGTATTCGTTTCACCATATAACAAGTTATCATAATAAGATGTCCAAGTAGCATTGGTAAAAGCTAACGTGATAACATCATTTGTTCCTGTTGATTCAATAGGAATAACCAAAGTATGATAACCACTCGCACTTTTAAATGAAGCACTACTATTTGAATATCTCATATTTTCAAGTCGTGCCACTTTTCCTTTTACTATGATAGTTTCTTCATTCGTCACTTCTTTTGTTTGATGTGCGTAAATATAACCATCAGGTAATAAATATAATTCTTCTATATCTGTGCAATCTTCAACACTATTCACAAAAATAGGATTTCCTTTTGCCATTTGAGTTTTTGCTTTTACGATTTCTTCGTCAACATATCCTTTGTTTGCTTTTCCAACAACCACACCATTTAAGTCAACAATCTCATCATAAAGTTGATCAGTTACTTCTTTTTTAACAAAGTTACTATCATTGGTTAATTGGCTTGTTTTTGTTGGAATAGTAGGTTTATTTTTTAAATCATCATAACTACCGCTAAAATTTGATTTATTGTTCCATGTTTTGCGTTCTTCATTGGTAATATGTACATCTCCGTTTTTTGTGTGCGCTTCATGTTGTTCAATTTGTTTTGCTTGTTCAGTTTTTTCAATAACTGCTTGTGGCTTCATAGGTGTGCCAACTGTAACACCAATAATTTTCCTAGCCATTATTCCACCTCCGTAATTGTCACTTGGATTGTATAGTCATTTTGTGGTTTTTGCCCAATTGCATAAACAGTAACTACACCACCAACATTTTCAGTAACAAAAGCAAGGTCTTTTTCCCAAAACGCTGAAAGTTGTGCAACGCTTGGCGTTAAATCAACTTGGCTGTTTTCTGTTGCTCCATTCACATTTACAATTTGTGAATATGGACTTGCATTGCCAATCCAACCGCTTGCTGTTAGTGTAACTTCGCCTATTCTTGCGCTTGGTGTATTTTGTTTAATATCATCAATTAATTCTTGCTTCCATGCTTCTAATACATCTGAATAAGGTGTAATAACTTGTTCAGCATTATCATAACTTGCGCCAACTTGAATTTTAGAATAAATTAATGTGCTCCATTGGTAGTCAATTTCCCCATTTGTAAGACATTTGAACTTAATCATGAAATTTAAAATACCGCTATATTTTGAAGCGTTGTTTGATAATAGCCAACTAAAGATTGCAACGTTTTCATCATCTGTGCTTGCTTGCATATCATCAACAATATGAATATCTTCAGAAGTTTCTTTTGTTGTTGAATTGATATTAATATAATGAATTTCAATTCTGTTGCAAGTTGTCATATCATGCCCTTCAATATATCTTGGCATTTCAAAAGTAAATCTTTCTGAATTATGGTCGCCTTGCGCCACAAGTGTTTTTAATTCACTTTCATTAATAAAGCTTCTCGTTTTTGAATCTAATTTAAAATGAATATCAGAATCATAAACATTATGAATATGAGCCATATTTTCACTCCTTTCTAATTATTGTAGGTAGCTCCTACTTGAATTTTTGAATATATTAAAGAACTCCATTGATAATCAATAGTTTCATTTGTAATACATTTAAATTTAATTGAAAAGCTTAAATTTCCGTTATATTTGGTTGCAATATTCGATAATAACCAACTGAATATAACAATCTCATCATCATTCGGACTTGCTTGCACATCATCAACTTCATATACATCAATTGAACTTTCTTTTGTTGTATTGTCGATATTTATAAAATGAATTTCCACTTTGTTGCAAGTCAACATATCATGATTTTCAATATATCTTGGAATTTCAAATGTAAAGCGTTCTGAATTATGATCGCCTTGTGCAATTAAGGTTTTCAACTCGTTTTCATTTGAAAATGTTCGTGTTTTAATATCTAACTTGAAATGAACATCAGAATCATACACGCTATGAATATGAGCCATATTTTCACTCCTTTCTAAAAAGAAAGAAGATAGCTTTTAAACTATCTCCTTATTGTTCTGTTAAAAAATCAATTAATTCTGCTTTTGCTTTTTCTAGTTCAGGATAACCATTGTGGCTTATGTCATGTTCGATCATAACCAAGTTACATTTCAAAGTTAATTGCATTGATTTCTTTAAATACTCCAATTCTTCTTTGTCATGTGTTAGTTTTTCTTCATGCTCTGCTACTTGCTTTCTAAGGTCATTTGTTGGCTTGTCTTTTTCTTTTTTCGCTTTAACAACTCTATCCCATACATTCCAAACACTTGTGACTAAAGCACAAAAGCCAAGAATTTGAGTTGATGTAATTGTAATTGCAAAATCCATTGGAACCACCGCCTAGCTTGGCACGTTTTCAATTGCTTTGTCTAATTGCAATTTAACGTATTCTTCAATTTGATCAAAAGTTGATTGAACAATATCAGCAATCATTTCTTTTGTAACGATTCCTTGCAATGCTACGGGAACAATTGCATGAAGCTTTGAAACTACTTCATTAAATTTAACACCACCACTATTTGTTGTGTCTTTGTAATTTTCTTCAGCTTCTTTGATGAAAATAACTGCCTTTGCAGTAATTTCAGCAATAACTTCTTGAATCTCTTTTGCTTTTGTTTTGGCTTTAATGGAATATCTTAAATATAAGCTAATTCCACCAAGCAAGATTGTCGCAATCCATTGCAACATTTCAATTAATGTGTTCATTTCCATAAACGTGAACCTCTCTTTCTTTTAAATTTCTGTATAAAAAAAGCACTCGTTATAAGTGCTTTATACAGCTTTTAAAGTTTGAATTTCTTTCTTCAAATTCTCGATTGTTTGAAGTGTATCTTTCAAAACGTATGCTGTCATCATGTGGTAATGTTCATAACAGATTGCAAAATATTCTGTTTTGTCATTTTCAAATTGGAATTTTGAAATTAGACCAAAATCGTTATAATCTAATCCGTATTTTTCAAATACCTCAATAACATCTTGAGCAATCAAACCAAATTGTTTTTTACCATTGCCATTATTTAATTCGTTCCACTCAAAAACTTTCGGCAATAACTCTTTCCAAATATCAATATACACGCTTGGAATATCTTCTATTTCCTTTTTTAAGCGCTTATCAGAAGTATTGGTAAATGAAGCATTCCCACTAATCGTTCCATTTGTGAACATTGCAATATTATTACCATAAATATTTGTTTGTCCTATTTTGTTGCTATATCCACCATATCCAAATATCGAATTATTTGAAGTACTCATTCCCACCATATTTAGCGTTGTACCATCTGTTGTTTTTCCTCTAACGCTTATATCATTGGCTAAATCTAAATACTTTCTAAACAATGCTTTAAAATTGAAATCAGCATAATCTTCTAATTCAGCAATTTTTCCAAACGCTATACCATGCCCACCAACTAAATGGTCAACAGTTACAAACACGCTTGAAACACTTTGAGCATTTTTATGAACTTCTGTGAAATAATCAGATACAACACCGCGAACCATATAAGTTGATTCTGTGCTTATTCCACTTATTATTTGGTCTGTATCATAATAGCTTCCTGTGTAGCTTAAAGGATAATCAGTCCAATTTCCGTCAGTTGACTTCATATATTGAATTTTGTATGAACCGCTATTTTTCTCACTTACAGAAGAAAATCCGCCTTTTATACTTACTTTCATATATTCGCCATTTTCATTTGCATTTCCATTTTCATCACATCTTCTTGCTATGATGTTTGAAATGTAAGGCAATGAATATGCAATAATTGTTACTTTTGTTATTGTGCTTGTACTTCTTCCGCGTTGGTCTGTTACAAGAACCGTAATTGTTCTTTCACCTGTGTTATTCATTAATCCAGTTGTGACTTCGCTCCCCGTGTACGTTACACTATCAATTGTTACTTTAACACTTGTGATTGAACTTCCACTTCCACCACTTGCAGTTGTTACAATTTTTAATTTTGATTTTCCTTGAACATAAACACCCCATGCACTTGGAACAACGTCTGTGTTTTCTTCACTTACTGTTACTTTTGAAATTGTAGGCTTAACGCTTGTAGGAATTGTTCCTTCTGCTGTATCAGAAGATGTTCCAACAATTGTGTTTCCACTTTTTGTTGTTAGTTTAAATGTGAATGTTCCTTTTGTGGCATTTGGTAATAATGAATAAATATTTGTTAGTTCAGCACTCGTGAAAGAAACATCTGTTCCATTCGTGATAGGACTAACAGTTTTGATCGTTTTTCCGTCCAAAGAAATAACAAGTGTATCTGTGAATGAACTTGAATATTTTGTGATAGGAATATCAATTGCATTTCCTAAAGTGAAGTTGCTAATTGTTCCTAATACAGAAGTGGCAGGGTCAACAGTTAAATTGTAACTGTATGAACTATCCCTAGATGAACCACTTCCACTATAAATTTGTACTTTTAAAGCTGTTGTTCCACTTGTCTTGCTTGAAATAGTAATCCATCCTGTTTCATAAACAATTGCATTCGACCATTGGCTAGGGGAAGCGGATTTCAATGTTGTTGACGCCTTTTGAACTCCACCTAAAAATATTTTCGCATAAATCGGATAGCCGAAATATGAAGCACCCGTACAAGGAGCAACAGATATTTTAATTTTGTATTGCATATCTGCTCCACTACGTTGACGGTCATACGATATAGTGATTGGATTAGTTGGAGAACTTCCCCATGAAACCGTTCCTAAATTTGTATATGCCATGTGTTATTCTCCTTTCTAAATGTATGTTAATGATAAATTTCCACTTGGGCGAACTAAGTAAACCCAACGATCTAATTTTAATGTATTAATGAATTCTCCATCATAAATATATAATTTATCGCCACTCATAAAAGCAATTTCAGTTCCGTTATTTTGGAAAGAAAGTCTATCATTCGTCAATGTAAGTGTTAAATCATTATTTTCTTTCCCTAACTTGATTGTTCCGCCTTTATATTCTATATAGCTTTTTAATTCTTCAAATTCACTACTATATGTTCCATCAACGTTTGTTATTGATTGGACAACATCTTTAAATATCATTTGAAAACTATCATTCGTTTGTGTAAACTGCGTTGAAATTGATTGTTGGTAAGTTTCAAAGTCTGATATTTTGGTATAATTCTGTGAAACCGTTGATTCTATTTGTTGTGCTGTTTGATTGATTGAAGAATATAATTCATTGGTAACACTAGTGATTTTTTGGTTTGTCACATAATTGCTTTCAATCTTTTCAATTGTATTAATTGATTGATTGATTTTGTCATTGCGTTCAATTTCTAAATCGGTTAATGTTTTAAATCTATCTCCAATTTCCACATTTGTGTTTGTATAATTAATAATGTCAATCGTTTTAGCAATAACCCTTAATGTATCATCAATATTCATTAATGAATTTGTAACCTTGTGATAATTGCACACATCAATCCAATCAATATCAATTTCTAACATGGCTAAATCTAAAGCATTGATTGAATACTTTTGAAGAACTTTATTGTTATTTATCAAATAATCCTTTGCTTTTGCTAATAAATTACTTGGCTCATGAACATCATCCCAATAAACGTATTTGTAATTAATCCCATGTCTTGACTTTGCAACAGTATCTTCAACATATTTAATTCCATTGTTTACCGCTTCAATTGTCACGCGTTCTTCTGTATCATTTCCTTCATCATCTTTAATCTTTGCACCTAAAGGAATTAAACGTGTGATATATGAAGTGGGATTACTTTCTTTCTTAATTGATTTCATGTTCTTAGATAGTGAAATTTCGGCTTCTGCAAGCGTTCCGCGTTCTTCGACTATATCAATATACATTCCGTCATTCTCGATTCTAAGCGCAATTTCACCGCCAATTTGACCTATAAGCTTATCTTGAATACATTTCCAAGTTGTTTCACGTTGAATTCCAACATAAATATTTTCATCTGAAAAGATTGTTCCTACTTTGAAATGTTTTTCTAATTCTTCATTTAATAATTCATTATGAACTGTTAATAAATGCGTTAATAATTCATTTGGAGTCCAATTTCTTTCTTCAATATAATCTTGTTCCGTATCTTGAAGAAATCCAAGAAAGCTTTCACAAATACACGTTTTAGAAATTAATCCTTTTTCGTCCATTGAATCTGTTGAATATAATACACGCCCTTGAAATTCGTATTTATCACGGACATGATTATAAACACTTACTAAGGTTTTAAAATCATAAATCTTATTGAATCCAATATTGTTTGGTAGAATATCAAAAGAAAAGGAATCAATTGAATTAATTCCTTGTTTGATTTGACCTTTGATTAATTTTTCTTTTTCATCATGAATAGGGAAAGTTTGATCATTAATTTTAATTTCAACATTAAACATCAGAATCTTTCCCCCTTGAATGAAAAGCTAATTGTTCCATACCCAACAATTGATAAAGTATTGCTTCCTTTTTCTAAATAGAATCTTGTGCTTTCATATGTTCCGCTTGCGATTGAATAACTTACTCCATTCATTGTGATTGTAAATTGACCGTCACAAACAATTTTTGGAGAAATTCTATGTGAAGAATTGTTATAAACCGTGATTGTTTTTGATTGGTTATAATAAACTTCAAACGTTGTTTCTACCCCACTATCAACAATGATATTTGTTACATCATCATATGTTGGTATTGTTGGTAATTCAATTGTTTCAATTGTTGGCGTTGCTAGTTCATATAAAACAGTTACATTATTTGATGATAACCACGTTTTGAATTCTTCAACTGTTGTGGAACCATTTGATATATAAATACGATTTTCAGCATTGTTATTAGCAATACCAATTTCATTTGTTAAAATAGTTACTTTTATTTTATCCAAAAAATGACTACTGTAAAATTGTGAACCTTGTTTAATTCCATCATAATGCAACCCAAATACTTGATATGTTTTCAATAAACTTAAAAACCATTCTTCACTACCATCTAAAACAATTTTTCCAATTCTTCTTGTAATAACTCCATTTTCAAAAGTATCACAAATTCCGTTTGGTAAACTTCTTAACGGTTCATTTAATGCGATTGTTGTTGTATTGACATCTGTTCCATTTGAGGATTCAATTACAACACTTCTATCATCACCAACGCTTTTTATTTCACTTGGATAATCAGGACTAGGACTTGCACCGAATTGTTCCCATTCTTTTACAGTATCAAGATTTATTCTAAAATTTAGTAGCGATATTTGTTCCGTTTCTCCGGCGATATATCTATTTCCATATAAAACTACTGGAGAATCTAACATTTCTTGGGTTATTGTTAAACTCGTATTCACAACCCACGTTCTATCCATTGAAACAAAATATATATAATTATTGTTTGAACCACTACTTCTTTCAAAAAGTAGTATTGCAACATCTCCCACTTTTAATTTTGGGCATAACGTTTTTAAAGTAGACGCCGTATCCACAAATCCGTTTCCACTTGTGGCTAATGGTATTGTAATTCTTTGGCCATTATCACTAACGATTATATTTGTATTTGCAATTTTACTTCCATCAAATAAGTTTGTACCTTCTCTTATTTCTTGTTCACTCTTACCATCAATCTTCAATCCAACAACACTATAATTTCCTTCAATAGTTCCGTCATAAGAAATACCTATTTCATCAATTGATTTTTTTAATTCTGTATTTGCAATCTTATAAGGATAAACAGTAAATGAAACTGTAATTGTTCCACCGCCAAAATCTTCTTCCCATGAATCAGAATCAAAAGAACCGTGAAAATGATAATCGCCAATGTATGGGTCATAAATATCAGAATCTTGAACGTTCATAAACCAATCCATTACATCTGATTTAATAACTTCCATTTCTTCTGTTGTTAATTCAGCAATATCGAATTTATATGTTAATGTTCTTTCTTCCCAATAGATTTCTCCATTGATGTTTGAAAAATCATAAACAACATTTGAAAAAGGGATTGATTCTTTGATTGACTTCTTTTTAGGGTTAGAAATATGTCTTTCGGCAATCATTAAACCGAAATCTGTATAACTTCTTTTCCCGTCAATAATTAGTTCTTTTATCATACTATCAATCCCCTTTCTTTTAATGCTAACAACAATCCGCTGTATCTATCATTTGTTTCTTTCATACTGCTTCCAACTTTGTCTTTATCCATATAAATGTTTGTATCTTTTTCAAGAATTTCTTCAACAATTTGAATCAATCTATCAATCTTGTCATTTGAATAGAAGTTTTGATTTACAATTCTATTGAATCCGTTATTCATCCAATTTTCTAATTTTTCAATTGGAAGAACTGCTTCTGCTCCTGCCTCTCCAACGCCTTGCAATCCTTGATTTGTGCTAAAAATTGTTGGCTTTCTAAAGATAATACCTTCTTTATTCCACTTGATAGAAACGCTTGGCAATTTACCTTTTCCCATGAATCCCCATGGAGCTTCTCCACCGCTTACTTTGAATGAAGGCAATTTTGGTTTTGGTAAACTCCAATCAAAATCAAAGTATCCTTTAATTTTATCAACTGCGTCACCAACAATTTTCTTCGCTTTTTTAATTGGTGTTTCAATAGCTGTTTTAATGTTATTCCAAACTTTTGTTGTTTTCTCTTTAACAGACTCCCAAACATTTGAAATAGTTTCTTTGAAAGAATTGAATTTTTCTTTTGCAATTTGAATTCCACTTGAAACTTTTTCTTTGATCGTGTTCCATAGATTTATCCAAAAGTTTCTGAATCCGTCGCATTTATTCCATAACAATACAAAGATTGCAATTAAACCAACAATACCCGCAACAACTAAAGCAATAGGATTTAACGCCATTACTGTATTTAATGCGCCGAAAATTGTTGTTCCACTTTTGACTAAAGTAAACATTGTTTTAAATACATTGATAACGCCTAAAATCTTACTAACTGCAAAATAAGTACCAAAAGCAATTCCTAAACTTGTCACAACGGGAACTAACCAATCTAAATTATCAGAAACCCATTGCAACCCTTCTTTTAATGGTGGTAATAAGTTTTGAACTAAAGGCACAAATAAATCCATTTGAATAATGCGCCCAATTTCTCCAAGTTGTGAAGTCACGTTGTCATATTTTGTTTGTGCTAATTCATCCATTGATTGTTTAGTTGAATCAATAGAACCTTTTGTGTTGAATAATGATACAATGGCATCTTCTCCAAGGTCTTCCCACATTGTTCCGAATGTTGCTACGCCTAATTTATAACGTTCTGTTTCATCTTCTACGCCCATAATTGCATTAATAACATCATTCATGGCTTGCTTTGAAGTTTCTCCGCCTTTTGCGTATCTGCTTGCAACATCATCAATCTTGATTCCTTGCTTTTCAAGTGCTTCTTGAACGGTTCCGTCACTCATACGAATATTGAACTCTTTCATAGAATCGCCCATTTTATCAATTGACCAAGTTCCCGTTTCAGCACCATTTACAAGCATATTGAACATATCATTGGCACTAACGCCCATATTTGCGAATTGAACGGAATATTCATTAATTACATCTAACATATCGCCATTTGCATTTAATCCGTTTTGCGCACCTTGTACAACTAAATTAAACGCTTCATTGCTATCTAAACCGAATTGATTCATTAAAGAATTGACTGCACGCATACTTTCAGCAACATCAAAATCAAATGTATCCCTTAACATTAAAGCGCTTTGTGTCATGTCTTGAAGTTTAGTAGGGTCGACTTCTTTTGTTTGTTGTTTAACTTGTGCCATTGAATTTGCAATGTCGTTCATACTTTCGCCAAAATTGTTTCTATAAATTTCTTCCATTGCACCTTCAAATTTTTCCATTTCTTGCGCACTCAATCCCGTTTGTGCTTGAAGATTTGATAAAGCTGTGTCACTATCAACAGCCAAATCCTTTAAACCTTGTCCAACAGCTTGAATTCCGTCAGCGATCAATGAAGCCATTGTGCCTTTTAAAGTTGTGAATCCGTCGCTTAATTCATCCGTTGCTTTATCAACATCTTTTATTTTTTGTTCTGTTTCATTCAATCCGCTTTCTAACGCTCCAAGTTTAGAATCTGTTTGTTGAATTTCGTTTTGAATCTTTTGAAAATCTGTATTTGCACGGAGTAATTCGTTACTTAATTTCCTAACTTCCTCAGAATTATCTCCAAAGGCTTTTTTTGCAAATTCTAGCTTGTTTTCTATCGCTTGAACTTTGTTAGCTGTTATTTCACTTTGTTTTTCTAAGACTTTTTTACGCTCGCTTAATAAATCAACACTATCAGCATTTCCTTTTAATTGGGCGTCATTTAATCTTAATTCATTTCGTAAAGTTACAAGGGTTTTATTCGCTTCTTTTATCCCGTCATTGAATCCGCTCGTATCTGCTTCAAATTGAACTTGTGTTTTACTTTTAGCCATATCCCTCACTCCTTTCTTTATAAAATAAAAAAAGCGTTATAACCCAAAATTATAAGGTTTTAACGCTTACTTTCTTCTTTGTATCTCATATAATTTACATATCCTTCAAAAGCACTTTTATTTTCAATAACAGATAAAACAAAACTAATATCAGCATTCCAAAATATATCCTCACTTAATCCTAGAATCATAACATAATAAGTATATGAATCTTCTATATCTTCAAGTTCAAATTTAGGCATTTTGATTCTTTTTGGTATGCTTCTTGTTTTATCAATAAAAGGCTTTCGGAATCCTACTTTTTTTTCGTTTTTGTTAAGGCGTTGAATGTTCTTTCAATCAATGGAATATCGAAAGGAACTTGATCAACAAATTCAGCTTCTTTATATTTCTCATTGTTGCCGATATTTGCACACCAATAAGCTGTATAAATAACTGTTACCATGTCCAAAACATCATCTGATTTTCCTTGATAAAAGATTTTATTGAATCGTGTATATAATTCATTATCAACGCTTTTCAAGATGTTTAATTTTTGAAAAGTTAATGTTAATTTAACTTCCTCGCCATTCTCTAATGGAAAAGAAATAAAACTATTTTTAGCAGTTTCATTCATATAGTTTCCTCCGTTTTTATACAAAAAAATAGATAAACCTCGAATGAAGTCTATCTATTTAAATTGCTTATTCAGTTGGTTTTTCTTCCTTGATTTCTTCGATAAAAGGACCAACTTCTAAGATTTCTTTAACTCGTTTTTTAGTGAATTTTACAACATCTCCAACGTTATAAATTTTGTTGGTATGTTTATCCCTAAACCTAACTAAAATCTTATACATAAGTTATTCCTCCTAAGCTGTTGCAACGTTTACTAATGAAGGTGTAAAGTTTTCTAACCAAGCTGTTTTGATCACTTCATCTAATCCTTCAACTAATGCTTCATAAACACCGTTTCCGAATTCGTCAGGCATTACTGAAACATTTAATTCTAATTCTGCAACTTCTTCAGCACCGTTTTCAATTTTTCTTGCAATTCCGCTTTCAATGATACAATTTGGATATGCTCTTAATTTTGCAACACCATCTTCATCAAAAACCTCGCAAGTGTAACAGAATGATTTATGAACAGAATTTCTACCATAAGCATAAACTCCGTCTTTTAATCCATCACTTAACATTCCGTATGATTTTAAATAAACATCATAGCGCATATGTAATGATAAAGCTAATTCGCCCGTTCCATCACCTTTTACAACTTTTTTTACAACAACACCTTCGCATTTTTTTGTTGTAATTTTAGCGTTCATTGTTTCTTCTAAAGAACCAACGCAACCGGCTCTTGTGGCTTTTTCATCATCTTTAAATTTAATAGATGAATTTTTAACTTCAAAATCTGAATAGACTTTTTCATAAGTAGCCATATAATTCAACTCCTTTTTTTATTTTTTTTACTTTTTTCTGTGGAATACGTCCTATTTTTTAAGTTGCTATCACGAATTTCCATAGCGTTATCTATATTTTTTAGAATTGCTTCAATCATTCCGTTTACAATTGTATCTTGTTTTGATTTCAAACCTTGTTCCATGAATAAGTTTCGTCCTTTTCTTTTTGAAGTTCCCGTTCCCGTTGATGGATAATACAAATAGTAGAAACTTGTGCCACGCTTACCTTTTAAACTGTTTGAAATTTCAACAGCTAAGTTAAATGGCTGTATTTCCCACCATTCGCTATCTTTTGCGTGAATCTTATCAACAACAGAACGTGGCATGAATTTTGTAATCTCATCAGCAATTACATAAGCACCAATTCCATGCAAGTATACATTTATACTTTTTTCAGCAGTATGACCGGCATTTGCAATTGCTTGATTAATTCGTTCAACGTCTTCAAAACGCAATTGAAACTCAACTCTATTTCTAGGCATTATTCAATTAATCCTTTCTTGGTCTTTGTAAACGTCAAAATAAGCATTTCAACAACGTTATTCGTGTTACCATTAATAGTGTATTCATATGTCATATCCTCGTTAGCAAGTCTTAAACCGCTTATTTCAAGCATTTTAGAAAGAACTTGCTTAACAACTTCATCATCAATCCAATTTTCTCTTACAATAGCAACGTACCAATAACCATTTAAATCATTTGAACTTGTTCCGCTTTTTCTGATTCTTCTTTGACCAAACACAATATAATTCCATTCATCAATATCTATTTCTGGAACGATTCCATAGAATACTTGTGAATCAATTTCAAGCAATTTTTCTTTAATTTTATTCCTCAAGTTTTCTTCCTCCCTCTAAATAGATATATAAATGTTTGTTAAATTGATCAGAATCTAATTTGAAAATATCGTAAACAATACCTTTCAAAACAACCTTATGATTGTTCTTGATTTTATCAGTTAATGGTACTTTCACTTTCATTGTAATTTTTCTTCCCATTGATTCGGCAAAGGTATAATCCTCTGTTCTAATTGTCATTGGTTCATAGAAAAAATTTTGAATGAAAATAAAATCATCTTTTGTTCTTGCGTTTCTTTTTGCGTTGAAATTCGCATTGGTTAATTTGTCAATGTTTTCAGCGTACACACTAAGAACGCCACCGTTATAACTAGTTCTCTTCTTTTTGAACATAATTCAACACCTTGTGTTTATCCCTTAATCTGTAAATATCATCAATGTAATTATCATTGAATTCATTTCCGCTATCATTCCAAATATACCAACAGCAATTCAAGAACAAATCCATTTCATCTTCATTTCCTTGTTCTTCAAAATCGAATTCATCAGAAACGCCTAATAAATGAATAATTTTTTTAGTTGCACTTGTGATTGTTCTATTAATCTTTTTATTCGTTAATTCATCATCATCCGTGCAATAACATTTGGCTTTTACTTCTGCCATTAATGTTTCGGTAAACATTTAAATCACTCCTTAAATAAAAAGGAAAAGTGCCTAGATTAAACTAAGCACTTTGAACAACTTCTTTCACTAAAATATAAGTTGGTTCTAATTTAGAAATATCTAAGTAAACAGCGGAAGTGTTGTCTTTACAACGTCCGAATGCGTGCATTTTTGTTTTGTATACACGTTTATCTTCCAAGAATTTGAATTCATCAGAATATTCGATTTGTCCTTTTCTAGCAGAACCGCTTGCTAAGAAGTATTCTTCAACGATTGTTAATACTGCTTCACCTTCATCAATTGCAGTTGATTGAATAGTTTCTGTTGGAATTGGGAATAAATCATGAACATATTGCCCGTTTACGTTTTGAACAGTTGTGGCAGGCATTACTTTCACAACGTAATCAATTGGGTTTACGATTAAAGCTAATTTTGTAATAACTCTATATTTACCATTTTCTTTTCTAACTAAGTTATTACCAACTAGTTCACCATAATTTTTAGTTGTGAAATCTGTTACAGAAATTTTTGCTTTTAAAGGGTATCCTGTATCTGTGTTTACTGATACACCTTCGTGAATATCACGAATCATTCCGATTGGTTCGCCTTTAACACCTTTACCTTTAATGATTCCGTGTTCTAAACCGCAAGCCATAACTTCTTTTAAGATAGCTTTTACATAACGGTCAATAAAGATTGGTCCCATATCTAACATATCTAATGGTAATACAAAGAATGCAGATAATTTACCTTGTGTTACATTGATTGATTTGAAGCCACCTTCAATTTGTTTAGTAATTTCAGCGTTGATTTCGCCCCATACTGCCATATCTTCTTCGGCATCATTTAATAACCATTGTGTTAAGTATTTAACGTTTTGGAAATTAATTCTTGATAATAATGGGTGGTTTTGTGTTAAATCTGTGAACACGTCTTCAATGATTGTTTCAGGCATTCCACCTTCTGTTGTTAATAAGTCAATCATCGCTTGTTTTGGATTGCTTGATTTAGCTCCTTCAATCCATTTTTCATAGAATTTTGTTTCTTGTGTTGTTAATTGTTTTTGTCCTCTTTGTAATAAGATTTGTTTATCCATCACTTTGTCCATAACGTTTAATTCTTCTTTAACAGAATCAACGATTGATTGACGGAATTCTTTTGAAGCTTGTTCAATTTGTTCTTTGTCACCGCTCTTAATAGCTTCCATTAATTTAGCGGCATTAAATTTGTTTACATTCATAGTCATTTTACATACCTCCTAAAATAGAATTTAAAAATTGTACAAATTTTTCATTTGCTTTTTCATCTTCCTCAGAATCATCTTTGTTTTCATCATCCTCATTTTCATCTTCGGTAGATGTTTTTTTATCATCATCAACATCATCATCATTTGAAGTTTTAGATGAATCATCATTTTCATCTTCGTCTTCATCTGTTTCAGCTTGTTGTGATTGCATAATTAAATTAAATAATTTTTGTTTAACGCTTTGGCTTGGGTTTTTATCAGCATTTTCTTTTGAAATAGCTGTTGCAAATCCCATTTCAATAGCTTTTTCATAGTCTAACCATGATTCGTTATCCATCAATTCTTTCAATTCTTCTTCCGTGATATTCACGTTTTCCATGTAAGCATTGATAGAAGCTTTTGTAATAACGTCAAGGTCATCAGCTTGTTTACGCAATTCTTTTGCGTTTCCACTCGCCCATACCCATGCGTTATGAATCATTAATAAACTAGCTTTGGACATAATTCTTTCATCTCCTGCCATGAAAATAACAGAAGCGATTGAACAAGCAAAACCATCACAAAATGTTCTTACTTTTGCTTTGTGATTTCTTAAAGAATTGTAGATTGCAAGTCCTTCGGCAACTTCTCCACCATATGAATTAATATGTACGTTGATCGTATCAACATCATTTAATTCTTCTAATTGTTTTGAAAGTGTGTAAGCACTCACCTCTCCAAATTCTTCCCATGCCCATGAAGTAATATCACCAAAAATGTTTAGGTCTGCTTCATTGTCATGTTTAATTAATGAATAATATTTAGGCACATTTTTCATTTTACCCACCTCCTTTTTGTTCAACTTCGCCATTCAAAACATCCTCAACTCTTGAATTGTTTTTAGTCATCCAATGTTGTTTTGAGAACTCAGTATTCAATGGTTGTTCTCCAAGTTTTTCTAAAATCATATCAATGTTGTATAATCCACTTCCTAATAAGTTGTAAATATTAGGTGCTTTTTCAAAGATGTTAATGTGCATAATTGACGTTGTATCCACGTCCATGTATGTTTCTTCAAGATAATCTTCAATTGTTCCCGTTGCTCGTGTTAATTCTTCACTAATTAATTTAGCAAGTGGGTCAATTCTAAAGGTAATAAATTCTGTAATAACATCATTCGTATTTGTTGTGTTTCCATATAGCATTGATACGGGCATTTTGAATGCTTGTGCAGTAATTTCAAAAATTTCTTTTCTTAATTCACGCACATCTTTTGAATCTGTTGTTCCGTTAGGTTCAACAAATTTTTCTAATGATTGTCCTTTGAATTGTGGATATACTGCTTTTTGGCTGTTTATGAAACTAGACAATTGTTCTTTAATGAAAGAATTGTATGTTTGCATAAATTTTTGATCGCCTGCTTCAACATTGGGAAGAACTAACTTGTATTTTTCACTATTTGAAGATTTATAGACTTCAAAAGCATAATTCAATATTTCTGCGTAATCATCTAGCATTCCACTAACTAATGCTTTTAGTTTTCCATCATCAATATTGAGGTAAACAACATCTTCCCTACGTCTAATAAATGTTCTTGTATCATCATTTACAGAAATATCAACAAAGACATCTCCTTCAATTGGAAGCTTCTCAACGTTAAATCCATCAGCAATATATAAATTTCCGTTGTGTTCAAACACTAACACTTCGCCTTCATATAAAAGCTTGTTAATCATTCGTATTTTGAACACACTAGCCGATTCATTGACGTTTGCAGAAACATTCCAAAGATAATACATTTTATCTTTGACGGGTTTACCTTTGACATATCTTTTTATCGGACACCTTGCAATTGTTTCTGAAACATAGGAAGAAGCAACATACCAAGCAAGCGCCTTTGTGGATAATCTTTCTCGAATTTCTCCAACAATTGTTTTTGCTTGTTCGCTGTCTGATAAATCAATACGTCCATTTAGCCAATTGAACAACTTCATATTTTCGCCTCCTTTCTAAAATGTTAATGTTTCGGCAAAAAATACTTCCGTTACTTCATTCTCAATTTCTTCCCAAAGTGAAAATGCGTTCACGGTTGCCATGAATGTATCTGTTTTTCTGTAATTTTCTTCAATCTTTCCATAAGTAATATTTCCATTACTTAATATCTTTTTAGTGTTGTTTGTCATCCAATTCATAATAGGAGCAATTCCCCATGATAAATTTTGATTGACAAATACGCTATTGATAATTGGACTCGTGATCATAATATTGCTTGGTCTTACAAGTACAATGTTCTTTGATTCATAGGCATCAAACCCTATTTCTTTAAAAGCAGAATTTAATAATGAATATCTGTAATTGTCAACGCCAATTTTTAAAATGTTGTATTTCTCTTTCATTTGTTTGAACCAATTAGCAATAGTTTTAGGCGATATTTCAACATCCTCAACAAAAGTTAAATGCCCCATTTCTTCCCATTCTTTTAAAGGTGCTTTAATACCTTGTAAATCTCTTGACTTCATACAAACAAAAGTATGATGAATCAAATAATATCTTCCACCGCGCTTGAATAACAAGCAACATCCTACAAAGTCATCTGTTTTAGCGTAATCAACACCGCCAACGCAATCACAACCGCTTAAATCAATCAATTCTTTGTTACAAGCTTTGATATTTTCCCATGAAGCAACTTCAACATCTTTATTTCCAATAGGAAAATTACATCTTTTAGCCATATACTCAGGAAAATAATCCATGTTGTATGGCATTTTTTGAATTTCTAATTGAATTTCTGTTCTTAAATGATGAAAATCATTCAAGCTTGGAATAGCTTTAACTAACTTGTCAAGCTTATCCCATTCGTCTTCATGTTCAATCCTACACCAAAAAACCAAAGTTCTATTTAAGGGATTGTATTCTTTAAGAATTGCAATATTTTCATCTGCTTCTTTATCGAATACTCCACCTCGAACGTGTCCATTTGTTGTGATTGTGATTTCTCTACCAAAAGGCATTTTACCTAGACCGCTTCGCAACGTATTAATATTTGTTGAATCAACGTATTCATGCTTTTCATCATAAATAGCGCAACCTGTTCTTTTTGAATCTTTACCACGTGTTGAACTTGTATTGAATCGCAATATAGATTTTGTTTTGATTCCTAATATTTCTTCTTTAGTAGCTTTAAAATTGCTTTTTAATGCTTTTTCATTTGATTTATCATGATTGTCCTTAATAACATCATACACATCTTTGAATGATGTTTTTGCTTGCGTTTCGCTGTTTGCAAGTAAATCAATGTTATAACCTCGAACACCATGATAAGGAGAAATGAAATAGAAACATAAAAAAGATATTAAACCATTTTTGCCACTTCCTCGACCAACAATGATTCTAATATCCTTGAAAAATACATCAATATATCCATTAGGTGCTTTATGAAATACACCGACAATTAAAGCAACACAAAATATTTCCCATTCGATCAACTCATAAGGAAAATATTTTTGAAGGCTTAAACATTCTTCAATCTTTCTTTCATCAATGTAAACATCATCACGATTAAGAACAGGAATAACAATATTATCAATCATTAATTCTTGTTCTTTACAATGCTCAACTTTGTTTTCTTTGATTAATTTAATATAAGGATTAATATACTTGCTATAATGTTTCATCATCATCACTTCCCATTGTGCCTATCTCGTCAGCACTAGGTCGTAATTTTAAGAATGATAAGATACTTCTCATTTCTTTTGTCACTTGTCTTTTCTCTTTCAAAATTTCATTGTATGTTTTGAAATCAACATTGACTTCTAGCAGTCTATGATTCAGCACAACCAAGTTATCATAATAAAGCATATATTCATGAATCTGATCTAAATAGAATTGTTTATCATAACCGCTTGCTTGGAGCTGTTCCTTTAGCTGTTCCTCTGTTATTGTGCGTTTGCTTTTTGGTCTTGCCATGAACTCACTCCTTCCTAACTTTTTCGATTTTATAAAAAATCTCTCCATACTTG
>JAZOOJ010000013.1:0-36088 GCA_045655005.1 Clostridia bacterium
AGAAATTGAAGTGCCTGAGGTGGATGAAAATGTGCCGGGTATATATTATGCGGTTTATGAATCTCCTGCGAAAAAATTTAAGTCGGTAAAATTGATTAGAAATATAATTGTAATGGGGGTAGAGGATTAGTATGGGAAGAAGAAAGAAAAATAAATTAAGCAAACCAAAAACCATATTTTTATCAATTATTGCTTTAATTCTTGGTGCAGTAATCGGTTTTTCTGCAAATGTAGTTGTTGGTCTTCCAGATTCTTACCAAATCCCAGGAGTTATTCAGGGCACATCCCATACTTTTTCAACAGGTAAAATAAATGCAGAAGTAATTAAAGAAAGTGAATTATCTATTCATTTTTTAGAACTAGGTAACAAGCATTCAGGAGATTCTACATTTATTAAAGTAGACAATGGCGAATCGGATATCGATATTTTAATTGACGCTGGTTCAAAGTCTACAAGTATTCCAACAATAAAAGCATATGTAGACCAATACTTAACAGATGGGATATTGGACTATGTTGTTGTTACTCACGCTCATGAGGACCACTACGCAGGTTTTGCAACAAACGATTCAATGCAAAGTCTTTTTGATATCTATAAGGTTGGAACAATTATTGAATTTGCCAAGACTAATAAAACTTTATCTAATAAAATGTATGCTAATTATGTAAGAGAGCGTGAAGAAGAACGTGAAAGTGGGGCAACTTGGTTTACAGCATTAGATTGTATTAATGGGGCAACCGATGAAAAAACAGGGAATGTGGCTTCACAGGTTGTACAACTTGGAACCGACACCGGAGTTTCAATGAAGATATTAAATCATAAATTTTATACTGCCGAAGCTGAAAGTGAAAATGATTACTCGGTTTGTCTATTAATAAGTCAAGAGGGTTCAAGCGACGATAAAGATAAGCATTATTTGTTTACTGGCGACTTAGAAGCAGATGGAGAAGAATCTTTAGTTTCACCAGCGATGAACAATAACTTACCACAAGTTGAAGTTTATAAAGCAGGGCATCATGGCTCAAAGACATCGTCGTCTTTGGCTCTTCTTGAAGTTATAAGACCAAAGGCTGTATGTGTTTGTTGTTGTGCTGGAAGCAGTCAATATACTTCAAAATTAGAAAATCAATTTCCAACTCAAATTTTTATCAATAATGTCGCACAATTTACTGAAAATGTATATGTAACAACTATTTGTATAAATTATCAAGAAGGGAAGTTTGAATCAATGAACGGAAATATCGTTATTTGTGCAAACAAAGACCAAGAGAACACATTCCAATTTTCAAACAACGATACACGACTTAAAGACACTGAATGGTTTAAAGCAAATCGGACAACCCCCGAACAATGGAGAAATGCGTCTTAGTAGTTAAAAACACTATATTATTTATGATAACGAAATAAGAACTAGGCTATTCTGCCTAGTTCTTATTTTGCTTAAATGGTAAAAGCTTAAAAGTGTTTTCAGATGAGTAGATTGGTTCGGGCTGAACAAACTTTGTACCCAACTCTTTTATAATGAATGGCCTTGAAGAAATTGTCGAGTCGTCTTGTGTTGTTTTATTATTTTTATTATTTAAAGGCACCTCTTGAATTATATTTGTTTTGTCTTCATTGGGGTTTAACTTTTTTTCTTCAATACTTTCTGCTGTTTTGTTCTCGGTAGTTTTGTTGTTTTGCGTGGCTTTGTTTTTAGTGTCAACAAGTTTTAGGTCGTCATTTCGAGAAAGTTCTTCGGTACTAATTGGTGTAGTTGAATTTTCTAAGGCTTCATTTTTTATACCTATTGAAGAAATTAAGGCTCCTGGTTTAGGAGTGTTTACTGATGTCGAATTGTAAGGTATTCCAGTTAATGGAGAGTTTTCGGTTGCTTGAACACCAATACCTCTTGGGTTTATGTTGGTCGTATGTGTGTTATAGGTAGTGTTGCCAAGCCCATTTAAAATATTAGTTGTGTTATCTACATCGTTATTTAAATTATTTGCCTGATTAGAACATTCATTTGTGTTGCAGTTCAAAGAATTGTTTGATGCGATTTCTTTACTTGTAATTTGATTCGTATAAGTGTTAGCTCCGCTAGATAATTGTGGATTGTCGACATTATAACTTTCGTTATTACTGCCAGCATAGTTGTAGTTTACAATGGTATTATCAGATGGTGTATTGTCTATAACTTGTGTTTTACATATGTCGGTATTATTGCACGGAGGAAGAGTTTGTGTTTGGGAAATGTTGTTTGGTGTTGATAAATTATTCATATTATTATTGTTTAATGAGTTGCTTGTTGTATTTGTGTCAACAATAGTACTATTTTGTGTAGGGGTTGTATTTGTAATTGTGCTATTAGTGTTATTTGTTGCGCTATTATTTAAAGTTGTATTCAAATATGTACTGTTATTAAGATAACTTGTTGAATAATCGACACCAACATTTCTTTGTAAAATTGAAATTATTGCATCAAGAGAATCTATGCAGGTGTCAAGTTTTGCGTACCTTGTTTTTAAAACTTCATTTACACGTATTAATTTTGCATTTATTAATTCTTGAACCCCTTCTGTATATGCAACGTTTTTGATATTATTCATATGTGCAGTAAGTGTAGTTGAATTGTTATTTAAATAGTTAATTGTTTCTTTAATGATTGTAATATACTCACTTATTGCTAATTTATCATCTACACTTAAAGCAATATTACCAGACCTTAAATCTGTGCAATAAAGCATAATAATTCCACGTTTTTGGCTTATGCGAAGCAGAATGTCATTAAGGTCGGAGGCACTTGATTCAATAAGGCTGATATCAACATAATTTGAGGTGCTGGTGTTAGTTTCTGTACTTAAATTTAAATTTTCTGAACGATTTACAATTGAATTATTAATTGTAGATGTATTTATTTTTTTACATTCGTTACAAAGTCCGCCAAGTTCAGTTGTTGTAGCGTTTCCTGTGTTGGTACTATTACTACTTTCAACTAAGTTGTTTGTAGTAGGGTTTGTTGCAGATGTTATTGGGGTACTGCAGTTAGAACAATTACTACCTATACTGTTTAAATTATTATATGTAGAACTAGAAGTGATTCCGTAGTTTGTATATCCGCCATTCAAATTTGAATTAGTATACACGTTGCTTCTATAATTTGAATCTCTTAAATTATTTACACCAGAAGATGTAGTTTTATTTAAGTTATATGAACTACCACCAAAATATGATGTGTTCATAGTAAGGTCTTGTATATCTGTGCTTGAAACACTGTCTAAATATCCAACAGAATATACAAGTCTTGTCATATTTCCGTCAAGAGAATTGGCAAGTTCGGTGTTGCTAACTTCACACCCTGTGCAAAATAATACCGTAAGCGTAATAACGATAATTGCACCAATTATTTTTTTCATAATACCTCCAAAAGTTAAAATTATATTTTTACATAGTGTTTGTATTCGCTTTTAAAATAATTCGCAAATTTTGGTATGATTTTATTTCTTTTGGCGATAATCGACTTATAAATATTTTACGGAGGGATTTAAAGTGACTTCAGAAAATACAAAGAATTCAAAGAAAACACCAAAGTCAACAACCAAATCTATTAAGTCAGTATTAGAAAGCGAAGAGAAACGTAATTTTGAGAAACGTAATAATGAATATTTAAGTTATGTAGAGGCGAAATCTCCTAAGGGATCGTGGGTAAAGCCACTGTTTCACGCGTTTTTAGTAGGTGGTGTAATTTGTTGCTTTGGTCAACTTATTGGTGATATATTTAAAGCTTTTGACCCAATAATGAATTTTAAAACGGTGTCGGCTTGGATAAACATAATTATTATAAGTTTGACAACAATCACAACTGGCTTAGGTGTTTTTGACAAACTCGGCAGATTTGCAGGTGCTGGAACGGTAATCCCAATTACAGGTTTTGCAAACTCTATTACCAGTAGTGCTATGGAATACCGAAAAGAGGGCTTAGTGTTTGGGCTTGGAGCAAAAATGTTCTACGTCGCAGGACCAGTTATTGTGAATGGAGTAACTTTTTCAATAATTGTAGGTATTATATATTGGATTTGTGGGGTGTAAATTATGAGTAAACAACTTGGCAGAAGTACATATTTATTAGAAAAAGGAATTTACGTAATAGGAAAGGCGTCGTCCGCAAGTAAAAAAGAGGCAGATGGACCAATAGGCAAATATTTTAAACACATTGCAACTGATGATACATTAGGCGAAGAAACTTACGAAAAGGCAGAGCGAAGACTGATGGAAGAAACGGTGTTTAATGCAATTACTGATGCTAAAAAGGACGAAAAAGATATTGACCTACTTGTTGGTGGAGATTTATTAAATCAACTTGTTACAACGAACTATACGGCACGTGGTTACAACATCCCATTTCTTGGAGTGTATGGTGCTTGTTCAACAATGGCGGAAAGTTTAATAGTGGCAAGTCTTATTATGGACGGTGGTGGGGTAAATACTGCCGTGTGTACAACAGGGAGCCACTTCTCAGCGTCTGAAAGACAATTTAGGAATCCTCTTGAACTTGGTTGCCAGCGTCAAACTTATTCACAGTGGACGGTTACAGGAATGGGCGCAACCGTGCTTTCAAATATTGAAAAAAGTGATGTAAAAATAACTATGGTTTGTATAGGGAATGTTACAGATTATGGTGTTTTAGATATTGCGAATATGGGGGCTGCAATGGCACCTGCCGCAATGAATACATTAGTTGCGTTTTTTGAGCAAACTAATAGCGGTCCAGATGATTATGATTTAATAGTTACTGGGGACTTAGGGAAATTAGGTTCGGATATATTAAGGGATTTGATGATTGGCAAGGGATATCCACTTGGTAAAAATTATATGGATTGTGGTCATTCTATTTACAATAATGAACAAAAAACTTTTCAAGGTGGAAGTGGTGCAGGTTGCTCGGCATGTGTTCTTAATTCATATATTTTAGACAAATTGTTTGCAGGCGAACTTAAAAATGTTGTCTTTGTTGCAACTGGTGCATTAATGAGCACAACCACTAATCAGCAAGGAGATTCAATTCCTTGCATTGCTCAATTAGTTGTGTTTGAAAATTGTCAAGGAGATTAGTTATGTTAACAGCATTATTAATGTATTTAAAGGTATTTTTAGTTGGTGGTCTTATTTGTTTGATTGCCCAGATTTTAATCATAAGAACAAAAATGACGTCAGCACGTATTCTTGTAATATTTTTAATGGCAGGGGCTTTCCTTGGAGGTATTGGAATTTATGGATACTTGGCTGAATGGGCAGGAGCAGGGGCAACAGTCCCGATTGTTGGCTTTGGGTATAATATAGCTCGTGGAGCAATTGAAGGAGCAAAAACCGATGGACTTCTTGGTGCTTTGGCAAATGGTTTGGCGTCAATTAGTGCAGGGGTTTCGGTATCTGTGGCTTTCTCATATTTGATGGCATTAATTTCATCACCAAAAACAAAATCTGAGTAATCATTATTTTTGGTTGAAAACCTCTTATCTTTATGCTACAATAATTCTTGGTGGAGGTTTTTATGTTAGTACTTGAAAATGTGTGCTTTGAAGTTGAAGATAAAGCACAAAAGACACCTAAGACAATTTTAAAAAATATTAATTTAAAGATAGAAGATGGTAAATTCGTTGTTGTGACAGGTCCTAATGGAAGCGGTAAGTCTACGCTTGCAAAATTAATTATGGGTATTGAGAATCCAACAAGTGGAAGAATTATTTTTAATGGAGCAGATATAACGAATTTATCTATTGCGCAAAGAGCAAAACTTGGAATTGGTTTTGCTTTTCAGCAACCTGTAAAATTTAAAGGTTTAACAGTAAAAGATTTAATTGAAATATCAGCCGGTGAAAAAGTTGATATAAATACAGCTTGCTCATTTTTGTCTGATGTGGGTCTTTGCGCAAGAGAATATATCAATAGAGAACTTGACGATAAGTTAAGTGGTGGAGAACTCAAACGAATTGAGATTGCTATGCTTGAAGCAAGAAAGGCAAAGTTGTCTTTATTTGATGAACCAGAGGCTGGAATAGACTTGTGGAGCTTTAATAATCTAATCGACGTATTTAGAAAAATACATCAAAAAAATGGAGCAACGTCCACAATTATTATTTCGCATCAAGAAAGAATTATTTCAATTGCAGATGAAGTAGTATTGTTAAACAATGGAAATATTGAAAGTGTTGGTAAACCAGAGGATATTTTATCGTCGGTAAATGCCGTTTCTGCCTGCAAAAAGATTGTAGGGGGTGTGAACTAATATGGAATTACAACACATTGACAATGAATTATTAAAGGCTGTTGCAGATTTGCACTCTGTGCCACAGGGAGCGTATAATCTTAGAAAAGACGGAAAGTCTGTTGGCAGGGCAACAAGTTCTAATATTGATATTTTAACGAATGAAAGTGGCGATGGCTTAGTTATAAAAATTAAAGATAACACAAAAAACGAAAGCGTGCACATTCCGGTAATTATAACGCAAAGTGGGCTAACTGAATCGGTAAAGAATGATTTTTATATTGGTGAAAATTGTTCGGTAACGATTGTTGCTGGTTGTGGTATTCATAACGGCGGAGATAAATTGTCTTCTCATAGTGGTATACATAGGTTTGTTATTGGGAAAAACTCTAAGGTTAAATATTTGGAAAAACATTTAGGTTTGGGGAAAACTGTAAAAACAGAAATGCATCCAGAAACTATTATTGAACTTGGCGAAAGCGCAAGTTTTGATATGGATACAACGCAACTTGGCGGAATTTCAAAGTCTGTTAGGAAGACTACCTTAGTGGCATATAAAAATTCAAGCATAAATATTAATGAAAAAATATTAACCGAAGATGCACAGTCTGCTGATACAATTTTCGTGGCAGAGTTAAAGGGTGAGAACTCGTCTGCACATATAGTTTCAAGAGCCGTCGCAAAAGGGACTTCAACTCAAACATTTAAATCGATATTAAATGGAGAAAATAAATGCTTTGGTCATACCGAATGTGATTGTATTGTTATGGATAATGCAAAAGTTTTTGCTACACCTGAGGTGAATGCGCTATCAACAGATGCAAGTTTAGTTCACGAAGCGGCAATTGGGAAAATCGCAGGCGAACAAATTGTAAAATTGATGACGCTTGGATTAACAGAAGAAGAAGCACAAAATCAAATTATTAAAGGATTTTTGAGGTAATAAAATTTATGGATATGGAAAAAATAGTTGAAAATCAAAGAGCATATTTTAATTCACATCAAACTTTTGATTTAGATTTTAGAATTGAACAACTAAAAAGATTAAAACAAAGCATTAAACTTAACTTGCCAAAATTAATTGATGCATTTATGCAAGATTTAAACAAGACAGAGTATGATTTATATTTAACAGAACTTTTTATTGTAAACAGCGAATTAAATCATATGATTAAACATTTAAAAAAACTTGCTAAACCTAAAAAGACAAAAGTTGATTTAATTAACATCTTTGGCAAAGGTCGTGTAGTTCCTGAGCCTTACGGTGTATGTTTAATTGTTGCACCGTGGAATTATCCATTGCAGTTGTCCTTAGTTCCGCTTATTGGTGCAATGGCATCTGGAAATACTGTTGTAATAAAGCCATCATCGGCTGTGCCAAATATTCAAAAATGTATCTATGATATTCTCTCCGTTTTTGATGAGAGATATATTTCTTGTATTGTTGGTAGTCGTGAAGAAACGGCTGGTTTGTTTGAACAGAATTATGATTTTGCATTTTTCACAGGTGGAAAGGTTGCAGGAACTGAACTTTATGAAAAACTTGCAAAAAATTTAACTCCTTGTGTTTTGGAATTGGGAGGCAAATCTCCTGTTATTGTAGATTTCCAAGCAGATATTGAGATGACAGCAAGAAAACTTGTTTGGGGTAAATTTTTAAACGCCGGTCAAACCTGTGTTGCTCCTGATTATTGTTTAGTACATGAAATGGTAAAAGACAAATTCCTTGAACAATTAAAATTAGAAATAAAAAAACAATTTTACTTTGACGAGTTGTTAACTCAAAACTTTGTTAAAATTGTAAACGAAAGACAAAAAGAAAGACTGCAAAAGTTACTTGACCCAACAAAGATTATTTGCGGTGGTAAATTTGATGGGCTTGTATTAGAGCCAACAATTATGGACAATGTATCCTTTGATGACCCAGTAATGCAAGAAGAAATTTTTGGACCAATACTTCCAATTATCTCATATACAAATATTAACGAAGAAATTGAAAGACTTAAAAATAAGAGCAAACCTCTTGCTTTATACTTTTTTACTAACGACAAAGAAAAACAAGAATATGTTATGTCGAATGCATTATATGGTGGCGGTTGTATCAATGATTGCATTATGCATTTAACCGACAGCCATCTTCCATTTGGTGGGGTTGGCGATTCAGGAATGGGCAGTTATCACGGAGAAAAGACTTTTGAAACTTTTTCTCACTACAAAAGTGTGTTGGTTAGAAATTCAAAATTTGATATTGGCTTAAAATATATGCCATATACAAGAAAAAAATTAAAAATGCTAAAAAAGTTTTGTAAATAATTTAAAAATATACCCTAACACTAATTAATGTGATGGGGTATATTTATTTTTATTTAAGTTCACAATATTTATATGAAAATATAAGGAGGTTTTTTATGGACTTTATTGGTGAACTTAATCCAATACTAAGGGTTGCTATAAATTCTATTCTTGCGTTTATTATTATTTTTATAGTTTCAAGGTTGCAAGGTAAGAAAACAATTGCACAAATGCAGTTGATTGATTATATTTACGGAATAACAATTGGCTCAATAGCGGCACAAATGACAATTGATGAAGAAATACCTTTTTATCTTTTTATTATAGCAATAATTTTATTCTCAATTTTTAGTCTTATTGCAAATATTATTGAAAGAAAAGCAAATGTGCTAAAATATATACTAAGAGGTAAGCCTGATGTGATTATTGAAGAGGGTAAAATTAATGTTAAAGCATTAAACAAAAATAGGCTGGATGTAAATGAATTGCTTGCATTGTGTAGACAAAAAGATTACTTTGATATTAATGACATTGCATTTGCTGTTTTTGAAACAAATGGTGAATTATCTATTCTTCCAAAAGCAAATAAGTCGCCTGTCGTTGCCGAAGATGTTGGAGTAATGCCACCGAAACCAGCGCTTTCTTCTGATGTAATTATTGACGGGAAAATTATTGAGGCTTGTTTAACAGATATAGGGAAGGATAAGTCGTGGGTAATACAGAAATTAAATTTGAAAGATGAAAGAGAAGTCAAGAAATTTATTTTAGTTACATATGATGAAGACAACGACAAGTTAATTTGTCATAAAAGATAGCATTTTAAAAATATTTATCACATAAAATTTAATATGCCAAGATTGTTTGTATATAACAAGCCAAAGCGTAAACATAAATTTGTTGTGGTAAATATTTTTTCTAGGCGAAAATTATTAATGTTTTTTGCTGTTATTTTAGCTCTAATTTCATTACTTATAATAGTTATGAAGTTTTTGGTAAGTCCTATAATTTTAAAAACAGGTAAATCAAAGATTGACGAAATGAGCACTAAGGCAATTAATGAGTCTATCAGTCAAGTTATGCTTGGTACAGTAAGTTATGACGACTTAATTCATATTGTTACAGATGGTAACGGAAAAATTACAATGCTTCAAGCAAATTCAATAATTATAAATACTTTAACACAAGAAGTAATTAAAAAAACCTATAATTTACTTTTTAACAGGCTTTATGACCCATTATATATTCCACTTGGGTCATTTAGTGGTATTCCTGCATTTTCTAATTGGGGTCCGATAATATCAATTGAAATTTCTCCATATGGTAATGTTAATTGCAAGTTTGTAAGTGAGTTTAAATCGGGCGGAATTAATCAAACTATTCATAAAATTTATGCGCTAGTAGATACAAAAGTGTCTGTTGTGTTACCATTAAATAAGCTGGTTTGCGAAAATTCAGCCGAAGTATTAATTTGTGAAAGTTTAATAATAGGAGAAGTTCCTGATACATATTTAATGGCAGAGGAAAAGGGTGATTTATTAAATATGGCTGGTTAGAAAAAATCCTTGTAAATTTTCAAAATATGTGTTATCATACATTTTGTAAAATTTTTAGGAGAAATTTATGTTTTTTTTAGATAACGCAAGCACGACTAGATGTGATGAGGAGTCCGCAGAAATTGTAAAAAAGGCTTTAATTGATGATTATTTTAATCCGTCGGCAAAGTATGCTCCCGCGGTTAAATTGTCTACGACATTAAATGAATGCAGAAAGAAAATTTTGGATACATTATTTGCAATAAATTTTGATGTAATTTTTACGTCAAGTGCAACCGAAGCAAACAATTTGGTTTTAAATTCTGCTTGTAATAAGTCGTATAAGTCTTTAATTTCACTTGGTGAACATTCTTCAATTTTCGAAACCATTAAGCAATTTAAAAATAAGGGTTATGATATTGGTGAACTTAAACTAAATAAAGATGGAGTGGTAGACTTTAATACATTTAAAGAAGAAATGACTCCAGTAGTTGGTTTTGTTTCAATAATACTTGTAAGCAATGAAACGGGTGCAATTAATGATGTTAAGAAATTAATTGCTTATGCAAAATCCGTAAATCCTAATGTATTATTTCACATCGATGCTGTGCAGGGTTATTGCAAGATTTATATAAATTTGGAAGAACTTGGAGCAGATTACATAACTATTTCAAGTCATAAAATTCACGGACCAAAGGGTGTTGGTGCTCTAATAACGAAAAAAAAGACTAAAATTTCTCCACAAATACTTGGTGGTGGACAAGAGAATGGCAACAGGTCGGGGACTGAAAATTTGCCTGCTATATTAGGTTTTGTAAATTCGGCAGAAAAGAAGTCAAGACAAGTTAAAGAGAGTTTTGATAAAATTCTTGAATTTAAACATCTATTTTTTAATCAGTTATCAAAAAAAGCGGAGCAAAACAATATAAAATTGGTTTTAAATGGTAGTTTTGAAAACTCATCACCATATATTTTAAGTCTTTCTTTCCCAGGAGTTAAAGCAGAGATTTTATTGCATAGTTTAGAAGTTTTTGATATTTTTGTAGGTACTGGGTCGGCTTGTAATTCTAAACACAAAGGCAATAGAGTTCTATCAGGTATGGGTAAGACTGATTTAGAAGTAGAAGGGAATATTCGTATATCTTTTAGTGAAGAAAGTTTAAATTATGATATAGAGTATATCACAGATAAAATAATAGAGTGTGTTACAAAGATTAAGAGGAAATAAAAATGGAACAAGATGCAATTTTAATAAGATATTCTGAAATTTTTTTAAAGGGTAAAAACAGGGGATATTTTGAAAGAGTTTTGAAAAACGAAATCAATTCAAGATTAGAGCCTTTTGGTACCAAATTAGAAATATTATCGGGCAGATATATTGTAAGCGGATTTGATGTGGTTTATAAACACAGAATTCTATCAATTTTAGAAAAAGTGCCAGGAATATATTCGCTATCTCCTGCAATTACAGTTGATGCAGATGTAGAAGTTATAAAAAATACAGTTAGAGAATTAATGAGTGAAAAGACAGGAAGTTTTAGGGTTACAACAACCAGAGCAGATAAAAGTTTTCCAATTTCGTCTATGGAGTTTTCAAGAGAATTGGGTGTTGTAATTTTAAGAAGTAACCACCAACTCAAAGTTGATTTACATAATCCTACCACAAATCTTCAAGTTGACATAAGAACGAACAATAAAGCGTATATTTATTTTGAAGAAGTTATGGGTGTTGGTGGGATGCCAGTTGGAACTGCTGGGAATGGATTACTTTTGCTTTCCGGCGGTATTGATAGCCCTGTCGCTGGCTATATGATGATTAAAAGAGGATTGAAGATCTCAGCACTTCACTTTGAAAGTTTCCCATATACAAGTCCACAAGCTCTTGACAAAGCAAAAGAACTCGCAAGTATTCTTGCCGGATATAATGGTGAAATTGAATTATATGTTGCAAACATCGCAAAAATTCAAGAGGCAATACACGAAAATTGTCATCCAGACTATATGATTACATTAGTTAGAAGATTTATGCTCAGAATTGCACATAAACTTGCTGATGATAAAAAGTTGGGATGTTTAATTTCTGGTGAAAGCCTTGCACAAGTGGCAAGTCAAACTCTTGAAAGTATGACTACAATTGGTGAGGCGTGGGAGACAAATAAACCATTTTATAAGCCACTTATAGGATTTGATAAAATTGAAACAATAAGACTTGCTGAAAAAATCGGAAGTTATGAGATAAGTATCAGACCATATGATGATTGTTGCACAGTCTTTTTGCCTGATTCACCAGTCATTAAGCCAAGACTTGACAGGGTAAAAAGAGAAGAATCAAGGCTTGGAGTTATTGATGAACTAGTTGAAGAAGTTTACAAAAATATACAATCATTTACAATTAAAGCTTAATTTTTAAATAAAAAGTATTAGAAAGCAAATTCTAATACTTTTTTATTTTGAATTTTAAAATAAATTGGTTATAATTACTATATGTAATTATCTTTATTTAAAGGATTTTAAGTTATGAAACAATCATTAGTAAATTACCCAAATAAGTTTAGAGTTGTATATGCAGGAAAAAATTCGCCAGTCGTCGCAATATCCGTTAGTATTTGTGCAGGGGCAGAGCAAGAGCCTAAAAATATGAGTGGTGTTACGCATCTAATTGAAAGGCTTTTAAAACAAAACATATTAAGCAATATAACAATGTTTGGAGGGGTTGTTGAAACAAGAACAGATTTTGAGCATATTGAAATAACCGTATCGACCCTTCGTCCATATATTTTAAATACATTAATTGCTCTAAGTTCAGCAATTTTTGATTTTACACCTAAATTATCAAGTTTTGAAAGGGAAAAAGCTAAAATTTTATCAGAAATTGAAAAAGCAAAATTTAATCCTACTGCCTTATTGATGTCAATTACACAAAAGCAGATGTATAAAGGAACTGGGCTTGCAACAGATGTAATAGGGAACGAAAAAACCATTTCATCATTAACTCTTGATGCTGTAAAAGAATACTATGAGTCAATCTTGTCAGCCGATTCAATAATTTTGTCAATGGTAGGAGATATTTTTGATAGGCAAATTATAGAGAATAGTGTAAACGCTAACAATTCTGGTAATAATTTTATTGTTGAGAACAACTCAAAAGATAGTGTTTTAGATGAAAAATGGGTAATTCCATCTCTTGATAGGTTAAAAAGTGATAATCCTGAACATACAAAAATGATTCCATCTTTTTCATATGTTCAAGACCTTGTTAACAAGCATTTTTATGTAAGAACATTAGAATTAAAAAATCCAAAAAGAAAGAAAAAAACAAAATACACTGTGCCAGAGCGAGGGTTTGTTCAAAAATATAAAACCCTAAATCAGACAAGGTTTCAAATTTCTTTTCCGTCTGCGCCATATGATTCGGCAGGTTATAAATATGGAAAATTGCTTGAAGACTATTTGATTACATATCTAAGAATGGAGCTTGCTAATACAGAGGGTGTTTATGGTGTGAATGTTGTAATTTCGCAATTTAAAGGGAATGGTCACATATCAATTCTTTTTGCGGTTGATGAAGACAAAGCAGAGTTGGTGTACAATAAAGTTGTTATAGCGTTAAGGAAGGTAAAATCCGAAACTGTAACAACAATAGAATTTAATTCTCTAGTTACCAAATATAAAACACAAGTTGCACTAAAACACGAAAAAATCACCGATTTAGCACTTAGATTTAATAAATGGCTATATCTAAAAGACAAAGTTTTTAATCTTCAAAATGAATTAATTGCAATAGACTCTCTTTCATATAACAACTTTATTTATATTTGTAAACAAACATTAGACTTTTCAAGTATGGTTGTCGTGTGCCTTGGAAGAAAGATTGAAAACTTTAATCCGTTTGAATTATTTGGAGGTAGATAATGGATAACTCAAAACTGATAACTTTTAAGAATGGATTAAAGTTAGAGTTTATAAAAAAACCTAAAAATATGGTACAAGCATCATTAAAAATTGCTTTTTTAGTTGGTTCAGAAGATGAAGAAAGAGAAGAAGGTTTGGCTCATTTGCTTGAACATTGTATGTTTAAGGGGACAAAAGAATATTCACAAGTTGAACTATCGGTTGAATTAGATAAAATTTCGGCAATACCAAATGCAAGTACATCAGCAGAATTTACAATTTACGAGGCGAAATTTCCAAAGTTTAATATTGAAAGATTAGTTGAGCTATTTTCAAAAATGATATTTGAAAGTACATTTGACGAAGAAGGAATTGGAAGTGAAAAATTAGTAGTCTTAGAAGAAATTAAAATGCATAACGACGTTCCGTCCGACTGTGCTTTTGATCAATTAACGAATACTATGTATGCAGGAACTGGATTGGGATTTGATATTGCAGGCGATGCAAAACTTTTAAAGAAAGTTACACGACAAAATTTAATTGATTTTAGAAATAAACATTATATTCCGCAAAATACAATCGTCTCAGTTGTTGGAGATTTTAACGAAAGGGATATAGAAACTCATGTAGAAAAATATTTTGTTTCAAGATTTTATGAGATAAATGATAATATTTCAAAGGAAAAAGTTTGGACAAGCATTGTAGAGAACACACCAAAGATTGTTGTAAAAGATAAAAAAATTAACCAGGCAAATGTAATGATGGGTGCGTATACAACAGGGTATGAAAATCCAGACAGGTTAAAACTGGCGGTGATTTTATTCGTTCTTGGCGGGAGTATGAGTTCAAGACTATTTATAAGACTTAGAAACGAATTATCTCTTTGTTACAACATTTACGCTGACCATTTAAATTATAAAAACAATGGTTTTATGTTGATTGATTTTTCAACATCAAACGCTTTTTGTGACAAAGCTATTGAAGAAGTAAAAAAAGTTATAAGTGAAGTTATAAAAAACGGCATAACAGATGAAGAGTTTGAACTTGCGAAGAATGTTTTACTTAATAACTTTTTAATGAGCCAAGATATACCACAATCACATATTTCATACGTGGCATATACTGGTGAATTGTTTGATGCAAAACTTAGAGAGAATGATATAAGAAACCTACAAAAACAAGAATGTGTAGAGATTTTCAGAAAGTATATCTCCCCAGAAAAGTTTTTTATTTCAATCGTAAAATAGCATATTTCCTTATTATATTTAAGTTTATTTATTTGCAAAAAGTAATTTAAGTGTGTTAAACTATATATTAGGAATTAAATAGGAGTTTGTTTAGTGTATTATAAATCAAGAAAAAAAGCAAAGAAACCGAAGTGGCAGGGATTTTTAACTGCTTCACTTTTTGCTATTCTTGGGTTAATTACCTTTTTTAACTTTGCTTCAAATTTTACAAATATAATACTTGGTATTTTTGGATTAATCTTTTACCCATTGATTGTGCTTGGTATATTAATTTCGTTAGGTGTAGCACTTAATATGAAGTATTCAATGTCTGCCAAAAATCTTACATATTTAATTATGGTGGCAATAAGTCTTGAACTTTTGCTACATACTGCGTTTGTTGCAAGGTTTGCAAGCGAAACAGGTGTCAGAATATCTCATTATTTTGATTTCCTTGGTAGTGTTGCAACATTTGAAAGTGGATTGACGGTAGGTGGACTTATTGCATCGATTATTACTTATCCGATAATGTGTCTTCTAAGTTCGGTGGGTGCGTGCATTTTCTTTGCAATTATGCTTACAGTTTTTGTTGCTCTTAGTGTTGATTATTACTTAATTGCAAGTAAGTTTGAGGTCGTGTCAAAGGTAAAAACAAAGGCCGTAAGGAATGAGTCGGGTGATTACAACCAAGTATATACGAATGATACTATTGGAAGTACAATTTCAAATTCAAAATTTGCTAATGAAACTTCAATAAATTCGGCAAGGCAAGCCTATTTTGACGCATCAGAGAGTGAAGAAGATGAGAATGGGAACAAAGAAGAGCCATATACATTTAACTCTTATGGTGATGACTTTAATAACAACATCAAAGACATAGGAGAAAGCGAAAATACTGGGTATAATTTGCAAGATGATGAAAAGGCACGCTCACATTATGACCCAAGCAAATTTTCAAGTGCAGAAGAATATATAAAGTATCCATACGACCCAACCATTTATAGAAATAAAAACAAGGTAGATGACTCAGGGAATATTGAAGAAAATCAAATTTATAAAGAAAATGAAGAAGAACCAAACTATACTTTAAGTTTTGATAACGGCGAAACTTTTGAATCCATTGATAACTTTACTGGTAATGATGAAGATTCAGAGAATGAAAACCTATATGTAAATGGAGAAGACGAAGAGGTTGATACAAGTATATTTACAGCAGGTTTAAAAACTTCTGAATTTGCAGATTCAAGAAGTGACGATTCAAGGGGTCGTGGCAGAGAAAACGTAAATGCTTTTGATGCTAATCCATTCTCTTCATTCTCAACTGCGGATTCTAATCGAAGTAGAGAAAGGCGTGGTTCGGATGAGATTTTTGAAAGTCCAGCGAAAGAATTTTTTAATTCGACACCGAAACAAAATGAAGAACCAAGGCAAGGGACTTTATTTGATATGTCAAAGCCAAAGAAATATGGTCAAGAAAGAGATAGAAAATATAATGCCCCACCAACGACATTGCTTGAATTTAGGTCAGATGATGAAAGTTCTTATGGTGGAGATTATCAAGCAAAAAGTGTTGCCCTTGAACAAGTGTTAAGTAGTTTTAATATTGACGCTAAAGTATCAAATGTTGTCCGTGGACCGGCTGTTACCCAATATGAGTTAAGTATGCCATATGGTACATCAGTTAAAAAGATTTTGGCGTATGACAGTGATATTGCGGCGGCTCTTATGAGTAGGGGCGGAGTTAGAATTGAGGCTCCAATCTTAGGAAAGAATGCAGTTGGTGTTGAAGTTCCAAATGATAAAAGAAGCACTGTTGGATTAAGAGAAATGCTTGAATCAAAAGAATTTCAAAACACGACGGTTAATTTGCCAATAGTTGTTGGTAAAAGTATTACTGGTGAGGTGGTTGTTAAAGCCCTTCCAAAACTGGTGCATTGCCTAGTCGCTGGTTCAACTGGTTCGGGTAAATCTATTTTCTTGCATAGTGTAATTTTAAGTTTGATGTTTAAGTGTTCTCCAACGCAACTTCGTTTTATAATGATTGACCCAAAAAGAGTTGAATTTACTGCATACAGTGGTATGCCACATATGATGCTTCCAAACGCTGTTTGCGAGTGTGATAAAGCTATAAACGCTCTTGGTTGGGCAGTTAAAGAAATGGACCGCAGATTTAAAAAATTACAACAACATCAAGTGCAAAATATACAAGACTTTAACCATTGTAAGGCGGTTACAGAAACTCACGAAGAAGAGCCAATGGCTTATTTGGTTATTGTAATCGACGAGTTGAATGACTTGATGATGGTTGGGAAAAAAGAAGTTGAAGAAAAAATTACAAGACTTGCTCAACTTGGTCGTGCCAGTGGTATACATATGATTATTGCTACACAAAGACCGTCTGCCGATGTTATTACTGGTACCATTAAGAACAACTTGCCAACAAGAGTCGCATTTTCGCTTGGAAGTTCTGTCGATTCAAGGGTTATTCTTGATGAGACAGGTGCCGAAAAATTGCTTGGTGCCGGAGATATGCTTCTTTCTGCGCAAGATTCCAACACGACAATACGTCTACAAGGTGGCTTTATGAGTATGGATGAAGTTAGGAAAGTTGTGGCGTATATTAAAGATAATAACGATACTTATTTTGATGAAGAACTTGAAAAAGAAATCTTGGCTGATAAAAAAGAAGAAATTGCAGGTTCTGACAACGGCGGAAGCTATGACCCAAATGCTCCAGATTTAGATGAATTGTTGCCTGCAGCACTAAAACTTTGTATTGAAACGGGCGGTGCTTCGATAAATATGGTTCAAAGAAGATTTAGGGTTGGTTACGCAAGAGCTGCAAGAATTATTGACCAAATGGAACTCGCTGGATACATTTCTGCGGGCAATGGCAGTAAATTAAGAACTGTTCATATGTCTATGAGTGAGTTTAAAGAAAAATTTGGTGAAGATATTTAAGTTAAAGAGGATAAATTATGGAAAAAGAACAAATTGATAATATGCTGAGTTCAATGCTTGTAGGAGTTATTTCTCTTGGTTGTGATAAAAACAGGGTAGATACCGAAAATATGATGACGCATCTTTCAAGACATGGAATGACTTTTACAGCTGACTCATCGCAGGCAGATATTATCATAATCAATACTTGTGCATTTATTAAATCTTCAAGAGAAGAAACTTATCAAACAATTGAAGAAATGGTTGAATTTAGAAAAACAGGTCGTTGTACTTGTCTTATAACGACCGGTTGTTTTCCTCAGAGTAGAGTAAAGGAATTACAAAATGATTTCCCAGAAATTGACATTTTTTTAGGTGTTAATGATTACGCAAATATATATGAAATAGTAAAGCAATTTTATAGTAATGACGACCGCAGGGATATAATTTCAGTTGATACACCATTTAATATTGATTGCATTGAAGAGGGTCGATTGATTACAACCCCAGCACATTACGCATATATAAAGATTGCTGATGGTTGCGATAATTTTTGTTCTTATTGTTTGATACCGTATATTAGAGGAAGATTTCGTTCAAGAAAGATTGAAAGCGTTGTAAAAGAAGCAAATGATTTAGTTAAGAATGGGGCAAAGGAAATTTTGTTGGTTGCACAAGATGTTGCTAAATTTGGCGAAGATATTTATGGTGAAAATAAATTAGCGGAACTTTTACAAGAATTATCTAAAATCGAAAAACTGGAATGGATAAGATTGCTTTATTGTTATCCAGAGCATTTAACCGAGGGCGTAATTCAAGAACTTCTTACCAATCCAAAAGTATGTGGATATATTGATGTTCCATTCCAACATGTAAACAATGCCATTTTGAAGGCTATGAATAGAAAAGTCGAAAAGGGAGATATAATAAGATTATTAGAAAAGCTTAAAAATGGGAACAGAGAGATTGCAATTCGCTCAACATTTATATTAGGTTTCCCTGGTGAAACGAAAGAAAATTTTAATGAATTAATTAAATTCTTAAACGACTATAAACTACCAAATGTTGGCTTCTTTACTTATTCCAGAGAGTCTGGTACAGTCGCTGGAAGATTAGATGGTCAAGTTGACGACAGTATCAAAAAACGTAGGTTGTTACAAGCAGTAAAGGTGCAAAAGAAAGTAATTTTTGAGTATAACAAGTCACTAGTTGGAAGAACTCTTAAAGTTATATATGAGGGAACAACGCCTGACGGAAACTTTTATTACGGAAGAAGTGAATTTCAAGCACCAGACATTGATACATTAACTTATTTTACATCTAATAAACCTATTGAGGTTGGCAATTTTTATAATATTAAAATTGACAAAGTAAAAGGCTATGATTTATTTGGACACGTCGAAGATTAAAACTAATGAGGAGAAACAAAATGAAGACAATAAATAAAAATCTACCAAACATTATTACTATAATAAGAATCTTTTTAACACCTATTGTAATTGCATTATTTTTAATACCTTCAAATGGTATTTTAAAATTTATAGCTTTTGGTGTATATGTAATTGCATCAAGCACGGATTTTGTTGATGGTTATATCGCTCGAAAATACAATCTAGTAAGCGATATTGGAAAACTTTTAGATGCTGCGGCTGACAAGTTTTTACAAACCAGTGTACTAATTTTGGTACTTACCAGTAGTTATAATGTAGTAAGTGAGTGGATTAATTTAGTACTAATTTTGGTTATACTTTTAAGAGATTCTTGGATGAGTACAATACGTCAATTATGTGCGTCAAGGGGAACAATTATTGCTGCTGATATTTGGGGTAAAATCAAATCTATTTTAATGGATTTATCAATGGGAATATTATTTTTCTATATCGCACTTGCTGAATTTTTACCAAACGGCAGACAAACATTGTTGTTCGCCGATGTAAAACTTAGTTACATTGGTTGTGTTGGACTTGTTCTGCTTGCAATTTCTGCTGTTTTTTCAGTTATGTCAGGCGTCAACTATACAAAGTCTGCTTGGGGAACTATTATTGGAAAGACCAAAACCGACTCACAAAATAATAATGAATAAATTATATTTTACCTATTGAAATGTTAATTTATTTCAATTATAATTGGTAGTAAGAGGAGATTTAAATATGGCAAAAGACATTGAAAAAGAATTAGAAGAAACAAAGCAAAACAAATTAAAGGCATTAGACCAAGTAATTGCACAAATCGAGAAGGCTCACGGCAAAGGTTCAATTATGAGATTAGGCGAACAGTCAATCGCTCCAATTGATGTAATTTCGACTGGTTGCTTAGCATTAGACGAAGCTCTTGGCATTGGTGGAATCCCAAGGGGAAGAATCGTAGAAATTTATGGACCTGAATCGTCTGGTAAAACTACGGTATCTTTACACATTATTGCAGAGGCTCAAAAAGCTGGTGGAACCTGTGCGTTTATTGACGCTGAGCACGCTCTTGATCCAACATATGCTGCAAGGCTTGGTGTAGACCTTCAAAATCTTTATGTGTCACAACCAGACAATGGTGAACAAGGTTTGGAAATCGCTGATGAGTTGGTTCGTTCTGGTGCATTAGATGTTGTTGTAATTGACTCGGTTGCCGCTCTTACACCAAAGGCTGAAATTGATGGTGAAATGGGTGATAATCACATTGGTTTGCAAGCAAGACTTATGTCGCAAGCATTAAGAAAACTTGCTGGAATCACAAACAAAACAAAGACTTGTGTAATATTTATTAACCAATTACGTGAAAAAGTTGGTGTTATGTTTGGTTCGCCTGAAACAACTCCTGGCGGTAAGGCATTAAAGTTCTATGCAAGCATCCGTCTTGATGTAAGAAAAACTGACACTTTAAAAGACGGCTCTGATTCAGTAGGAAACAGAACAAAGGTTAAAATTGTTAAAAATAAGCTTGCACCACCATTCAAAATTGCAGAGTTTGACATTATTTATGGTGCTGGTATAAGCCAAGAAGGTTGCGTTTTGGATGTCGCAAGTGATAAAGGAATTATTGAAAAAAGTGGTTCTTGGTTTGCATACAATGGTCAAAAAATTGGGCAAGGAAGAGAGAATGCCCGCAATTTCTTAATCAACAACCCAGACATTTTGGCAGAAATTATTGCTAAATGCAAAGGACAAGATGAAGAAAGTGAAATAAAGTCTGATGAAGACTAAAAATGTTCTTGACCGGAATTATATAATTGTTATATAATAAGGTTATATGTTTTTTTAAGGTAGGACAAAATGAATAATTATAGTAAGACTAAAAGTACAATTATTTTCATTATCTTTGGTTTAATTTTCGCAATTGGAACAATACTTTCGTTTGTTCCAATGCGTTTTGGCTCAAAGGATTATGAATCTTTTTTAGGTGCTATGGCACTATCTAACGATTGCACAGACACGGTGTCTGCAATCTACAAGTATACAGAAGACGAAAATACAGATGTGAACAGAGCAATTGACTTAATGGGTAAGTCATTGGAAGGGAAGTTTGGTAAAAATTCTGTTAATGTATATAAACTTAGTGACAACAGAATAAGAGTTGACGTATCTAAGCCAGTTACAGCATCTGGAGAAAGTGAAATAGAAGAATATTTAGCTGGGTTTACTTCTGGAAGATTAAAAATCACAAACAACAGCAGTGGTACAGCTAATATTGAAGAAAACAAAAACTTGCTTGAAATTGATGGCTGGAAAGATATTGAGTCTGTTTCAACAAAAACTTATAAAGGTAGTTATGGTATCGAAGTTGCTTTTACTAAATCTGGCAAAAACACATTCGGTATGATGATAGGTGGTAATGCCTATATTTACGTAAATAACAAGGCATTCCCAAGTGATAACTATAATAAAGTTGAATTAACCAGTGAAGCAACAACTTTTACAATTTGGTTCTCATCAAATGAATACATCGAGTATTATAAAAATACATTTGAATCAGGAATGATTCCATTACATCTTGATTCAGAAACTGTTGAATTTATTTATACAAAAGCAAATCCAACAGCGCTAACATATATTTCAATTGCAATATCATTAATAGTATTAGCATTATATGTTTATGCAATTGTCAAGTTTAGAGTGCCTGCAATTATGTATGTGGTATTATCTAATATATCAACTTATTTATTGTTATTTTTATTGCAAGCAATGCCTTGGACAGAACTTGGTATCGTTTCAATAATTACACTTGGCTTAATGAAGATGGTTGAATTCATCTTATTTGCAACAATCCAAAAACGTGTCAAAGAAGAATATATGCTTGGCAAGTCAATTGAAACTTCATTTGAAGATGCAAATAAAAGAACTTTATCTGTAATTTTAGATGTATTAACAGTGTGCTTGCTTGGCGGGTTGTCATTCGCAATCGCTGGCAAATTTGAACTTGTTACAATTGGAACAACTCTTGCATTATCAGCATTTTTCTCTGGTATGGTATTATTGCTTGGTGTGAAATATTTGAATAATTGCTATTATGCATTTAATTCAACCGATGCTTCTTTTTATGCTTTGCCAGAACGTACGGAGGGCGAGATTAATGAATAAACTATTTAAATCTCCAAGAAAACTTTTAAGTTATACTTTATTAATAACTGCAACAATTATGGCGTTAGGCGTAATTTTGGTTGCATTCTTTGGTTTTAATAAATCATATCAATTTGGTGGTTATTATGAAATTAACATTGATTACCTTGATATGGAAAAGAAAGATGAATACATCAATGGCATAGATGAAATCTTAAATAAATATGGATATACTGTTGACCATTATACAATGGAAGGTGAAAAGTCTTTCACTCCAACTCTTTGCGTAAGATATGAATCAAATTCAGAAGATGATGCTAAAAACATAAAAACAGATATTATTTCCAAATTCAATATTGACGAAAAAAGTACATTGCTATCAGTAGATAAAATGTCTTCAACTTATGCATCACATAAGATTGCGAACTTATTAATTCCTATGTCAATTCTTTTAGTTGGATTATTTGCTTTTGGTTGGTTCAGAAGAAATATTCTTTATGGCGTTGCTGAGGTGATTGCCTATCTTTCAACTATCTTAGTCGGACTTTCATTATATGCTCTAACAAGAACGATGATATCATTGTCATCACTTTCATTATTGTTCATTTCAGCATTGTTATCAGCCCTTATATTCACTTATTTCTCAGTAAATGCTTTTTCAAAGAAAAACACGATCCATTCTGAGAAAAAAGAATTATCTGATTTGTTCTGTGATACGTTATCTGCAAATAAATTTATAACAATCCTTCCAGCATCAGCAATACTTGCAGTTTTTGCAGGGTTAATATTTACTTTTAATCATTCATTAATGCATTTAGGGTTGGCTGGCATAATTTGCATTTGTTCAATTGTGTGGACATCCATTTTTGTCACAGGTTCATATTTTGTTTCAGTTGTTAATGCTGAAAGCAAAAGAGAAAAGAAGGTCCTATCAAGAAATAACACAATAAATAATGAAAAGTAAGGAGAGGCATATTTCAGTCTAAATCGGTTTTATGGAACAAAAGATTTTATACGAAGACAAGATTAGAAATATTTTAAAGAGAAGGGGGATTTCGTCAGATGATGAAATCCGCCGTTTCTTAAATCCGTCAATTGATGATTTTCACGATCCTTTTTTATTAAATTTTATGAAAGAGGCGTGTGAAAGAATAAACCTTGCAATTGATGAGAAACAAACCGTTTTAATATATGGCGACTATGATGCTGACGGAATTTGTTCCGTCAGTATGCTTTATTTATTCTTAAAATCTAAGGGGTTAGAGCCGATTGCTTTTATCCCAAACAGACACACAGATGGTTATGGCTTAAGTGAAGACACTATTGAATTAATTGTTAATACATATTTCCCAGATTTAATTATTACTGTTGATACAGGTATTTCTGCTTTTTCTGAAATTGAAGAATTAAAAGATTGTGGTATTGATGTTATTGTTACAGATCATCACGAGCCGCCTGAAAACATTCCTCAATGTATTGTAGTAGACCCCAAGATTCAAGGTCAAGATTATCCATTTAATGGCCTTAGCGGTGCAGGCGTGGTTTTTAAACTTATCCAAGCGATGAGTGGGTTAGAAGAAGCGATAAAATATATCGATATTTGTGCTATTTCGACAATTGGCGATATTGTTCCATTACTTGATGAAAATCGCATTATCACGAAATTAGGATTAGAAAAAATCAACGATAAAAATTGTCGTCCATCAATTGCATATTTGAAAAAATATCTAAAACTAGATAAACTATCTTCAACTGATGTGACTTTTAAGATTGTTCCAAGATTAAATGCAAGTGGAAGAATGGACAGTGCATTTAAAGGTTTTGAGTTTATGATTGGAGAAGATGAAGACACTATTAAAAACAAGTTTAATGAGATTGAACTTGATAATAGTGAAAGACTTAAACAATCACAAGATATTCAACTTGAAGTAAATGAAGAATTGAAAAATTTAGATTTTAATTCAGAACCAGCAATTTTTATCCGCAATGATAGTATCAACTTAGGGTTAATTGGAATCATTGCATCAAAGTTATGTAGCCAATTTAATCGTCCAGTTTTTATTTTTAGCAAAGATGAAAGTGGACATTTAAAGGCGTCAATTAGAAGTATTGAAGGAATTAATATTTTTGAAATACTTGATAAATATAGAAACTTATTGATTGATGTAGGTGGGCACAGTCTAGCGGGTGGTTTAACCATTGCAGAAGATAACTATATTCAATTTAAAGCAATAATGCAAGGAGAGATTAAACAGTTATTTGATAATCTTGAAGATAACGACGAAATTGAGTATGATGAAGAAATTACCGAAAAAGAGATAAGTTTAGAGTTTGTTGAAGCGATTGAAAAATTAGAGCCATTTGGCTTCCAAAATCCCAAGCCTGTATTTTTATTAAAAGGTGAAAGGTTTTATTACTATGAAACAAAAAGTTTCAAACACTTTAAAATTGTAACCCCAACCAGAAAAGAAATAATGTCATTTTTTGGGGTAAAATATGCACCATACTTTAGAATGAAAGGTACGAAAAAATTGTATTTTAGCCTAGAAAGAGATACCTTCTTTAAAACTCCAAAAGTAAAAGCAATGCTAAAAACTATGACATCTGACATTACAGAAATTTATAAAGCAAAGCAATATTCACTAATTAAATCACTTGAAAGAAAGTATAGAGAAATGATGACAGGCTCATCTGTCAAAAACGTTATTAAGTTTAAAAATTTAGAAGAGAGCAAAGGTCTTTTAAATTCAAAATCAGGAACTCTCTTTATAACAGATGATTTTAATTTATTTAACAATTTGAGTAAAGAGTATAAATTAAAAGCCAATGTATTTCCACTTGCAAGTGGTCAAACTGCTTTAATTTATAATCCAACGCAATGTATTGATTATAATTGCCTAGTACAATATAACAACTTAGTTTTTCTCGATGGTTGCAGGATAGATGGTGAATTTAATTCTTTAAGAGCGAATGTTTTGGTTCAAGATAAAGCTATCAATCAAAATGATATTGACTGCACCAGAGAAACCTTTGCAAAGTATTATAAGCAATTGATGTCAAAATTACCAACAGCAGGAAATGATTTAATTGAAGTTGCTGAATTAGTATGTGCAAAAGAAGAATTTTCGTTATTGCAAATGGCGTTTACAATTCTAGTTTGTGCAGAACTTGGTTTTATAGATTTAACACTATCTGATGTGTGTGAATTGAAACACATAGATAAGAAAGAGAAAAAAGACCTATCAACATCTGAACTAATGAAGTTGTTTTTAAATAAATAGAAAATGTAGAGGTGGGAGTTATGGAATTTTTGGAAGAGATTGAAGAATTTAAAATTTTAATTAAAGGTAAATTTAAAGCTCCAATTCAAGAAAAAATATTCAACGCTTTAAAGTTCGCCGAAGAAAAACACTCTGGTCAGAAAAGAGATAGCGGAAAACCATATATAATTCATCCGATTGCTGTTGCTACTATACTTTGTCAATATGGACTTGATGAAGAGGTTATTTGTGCCTCGTTATTGCACGATGTAATTGAAGATTGTGAGGTTACAGAAAGTGAACTTATGCAATTGTTTGGTAATGATATAACTGAACTTGTAAATGGTGTTTCAAGAGTAAAGACTTTAAGATATAAAAGTAGTGCAAACGAAAACAATGAATCACTACGAAAAATGTTTATTGCAATGGCAAAAGATATAAGGGTTATCTTTATTAAACTTGCTGACCGACTTCACAACATGAGAACTCTTGACAGCGTTCCTGCTGAACATCAAATCAGAAAATCTCTTGACACCAGAGATGTTTATATCCCAATTGCCGAAAGGTTAGGACTTAGTACAATTAAAGGTGAACTTGAAGATTTATGCTTTAAATATTTGTATCCAGCCGACTACAAAGCGACTACTGAACTTTTAGAAAAGACCTATGAAAAGCATAAAGTAGATTTAGATAAAACCAATGAAGACCTAAGAATTATGCTAAAAGAACTTAGAATTAAAGGTGAAGTAAAGAGCAGATTTAAGAGAAAATTTAGCATTTTTAAGAAGCAACAATCAAAGGGGATAGATCAAGTTTATGATATATTGGCTCATAGAATTCTAGTTGACGATATAAAAGATTGTTATGTTATATTAGGTGAAGTTCATAACAGGTGGAAGCCTATACCTGGAAGGATTAAGGACTATATTGCAGTCCCAAAGGCGAATGGCTATCAATCTTTGCATACAACACTGTTAACACCATCAGGAATGCCTTTTGAAGTACAGATAAGAACTCACGAGATGCATAAAGTTTGTGAGTATGGTATTGCGGCACACTGGATGTACAAAAATAAGACGACTAAAGCAAGTGACCTAGACAAAAAATTAACCTTTTTAAGGCAAATGATTGAAGAAAATGCTGAAACATTAGATACTTCAACATTTTTATCAATAGCAAAATCAGACCTTTATGCAAATGATATTTTTGTATTTACACCAAAAAATAAAGTAATAGAATTAACTGAAAAGTCAACTCCAATAGACTTTGCTTATGCATTACACACTGATATTGGTAATCAATGTGTTGGTGCAAAAGTTAATGGCAAAATGGCACCATTGACTTCAAGATTAAGTACAGGTGACGTGGTAGAAATTATCACATCAGCAACTTCAAAAGGTCCAAGCAGAGATTGGCTAAAAATTGCCCAAACATCATCGGCAAGAACTAAAATTAGAGGCTATTTTAAAAAGCAAACAAAAGAAGATAATGTAAAGATTGGTAAAGAAATGCTAGAAATTGAAGCAAAACGAAAGGGATTATCATTAAACACATTACTTCAAAGTGAAAGTGTAAATCAAAAAGTTTTACAAATGCATAATTTTTTAAGCATTGAAGACACTTATGCTGCCGTTGGTTATGGTGGTGTGACAAGTACACATATCATAAATCAATTAATAAGTGAAATTAAAGCCGAAGAAAGGAAAAAATATAAAGATATTAATGGGCTAAGCAAGATTAAGCACAGCGCTCAATGCGGTGTAAAGGTTAAAGGTATTGACGGACTACCAATAAGGCTTGCCGGTTGTTGTAATCCACTTCCAAGTGATGATATAGTTGGTTTTGTGTCAGTTGGGAAAGGAATTGTTGTCCACCGTGCAGATTGTCATAATATAAGAAGCCAGCAATCGTCAGGTGATAGGCTTGTTAAAGTTATGTGGGCAGATTACGAAGATAAATTATATAACGCAATAATCTATATTAAGGCTATTGATTCCCCAAATCTTCTCAATAAAGTGACAACTGAACTTTCATCAATTAAAAATGTATCACTTACCGCCGTGAATGCAAAGGCGACTAATTCTCAAGCAACAATTACACTAACTGTTGTAATCCCAGATAAAAAACAAGTGATAGATATTATCAATAAATTATCTCAAATAGATGGTGTTCAGTCAGTATTTAGAAAATAGTAAAATTTTGTAAAAAAGTCTTTACAAACTTGTAAAATTATGCTAATATTACTGATGTACTTTAATCTAGGTTTCTCGATTACTCCGACGAATACTTAGATTTTAGTGAATTTATATTATAGGAGTAAAAAAAATGGAAAAAGAAACAAAAAATCAAATCATTGCTAGTTATCAAAGAAAAGAAGGTGATACTGGTTCTCCAGAAGTTCAAATTGCTATTTTGACTGAAAGAATCAATCACTTAACAGCACACTTAAAGAACCATCCAAACGACAACCATTCAAGAAGAGGCTTGCTTCAACTTGTTGGTAAAAGAAGAGGTCTTCTTGATTACTACAAATCAACTAACCTTGATGGATATCGTGCTTTAATTGAAAAACTAGGAATCAGAAAGTAACAATTAAATAAAGGGGTGAACGGTTTTTTCCGTTTGCCCTTTTTTTAAGTTATTTATCAATTAGCAAACTAAAAAACGAATATATATTAGCGACAATCGCTAAAAATTAAGGAGGAGATATGGAAGGAAATCGTTTTAGTATGAATTTAGACGGCAAAGAAATCGTTGTAACTATGGGTAAATATGCCGAATTTTCAAATGGTTCTTGTGTCGTTTCTTGTGGCGAAAGCTCTGTAATGGTAAACACTACAATGAGCAAGGCTCCAAGAGCAGGTATGGACTTTTTCCCACTTGGAGTAGACTTTGAAGAAAAGATGTACTCCGTTGGAAAAATTCCAGGGGGTTTTAAGAAAAGAGAAGGGAGAGGTAGTGATAAAGCTATTTTAATTTCAAGACTTATCGACCGTCCAATAAGACCACTTTTCCCAAAGGGTTTTTACAACGATGTTACAGTCGTTGCTACACCACTTTCTGTTGATAATGAATTTCCAACAGAAGTTCTTGCGATGATTGGTTCAAGCGTTGCACTTACAACATCAGACATCCCATTTGGTGGACCAACAGGCTCTGTTGTTGTTGGAATGATTGACGGCAAGTTTATTCTAAACCCATCAGCTTCAACTCTTGAAAGTAGTGACTTACACTTAACTGTAAGTGGAACAAAAGATGCAATAATGATGGTTGAAGCGGGTGCAAATGAAATTAGCGAAAGCACAATGCTTGACGCCATTATGTATGCACACGAATATATTAAGCAAGAAATTGAATTTATTGAAGAAATTCAAAAGCAAGTTGGTAAAGAAAAGGCTGTTATCGAATACTATCACGTTCCAGAAGAAATTGAGAATGCAGTTCGTGAATATGCAACTGATAAATTAAGAGTTGCGCTTTCTCCAACAACTGATAAAGAAGAAAGACACAATGCTGTTGATGAAGCTGAAGCAGATGTTCACGAGCATTTTGCAGAAATTTTCCCTGACAATGCAAGAGAAATTAATGATACACTTTACAAATTGAAAAAAGAAATCGTGCGTGATATGATTTTTAACAAAGGAGTTCGTCCAGACGGCAGAAAACTTACAGACATCAGACCTATTTGGTGTGAAGTGGGAATGCTTCCAAGAGTTCACGGAAGTAGCGTATTTACCAGAGGTCAAACTCAGGTAATGAATGCATTAACTCTTGGCTCAATCGGCGACGTACAAAAACTTGAAGGTTTGGATCCAGAAGAAGAAAAAAGATATATGCACCAATACAATATGCCTCCATATTCAACAGGTGAAGCTCGTCCTCTTAAAGCACCAGGAAGACGTGAAATCGGCCACGGTGCGCTTGCTGAACGTGCGTTGGAACCAGTAATTCCAAGTGAAGAAGATTTCCCTTACACAATTCGTTTAGTAAGTGAAGTTCTTTCATCTAACGGAAGTTCTTCAATGGCAAGTACTTGTGCATCAACTCTATCACTTATGGACGCAGGGGTTCCAATTAAGGCTCCTGTTGCAGGTGTTGCTATGGGTCTTATTAAACAAGATGACCAAGTTGCTGTTTTGACAGATATTCAAGGAATTGAAGACTTCTATGGAGATATGGACTTTAAGGTTACTGGTACTGAAAAGGGTATTACAGCAATTCAAATGGACATCAAGATTAAGGGTATTGATAAAGCTATTTTAACAAAAGCTCTTGAACAAGCAAGAATTGGCAGACTTGAAATTATGCAAAAAATGCTTGCTACAATTGATAAACCAAGAACTTCTTTAAGCAAATATGCTCCAAAGATTACCGCATTTAATATCGACCCTGAAAAAATCAGAGAAGTTATCGGAAGTGGTGGTAAAACAATAAACAAGATTATTGATGAAACAGGCGTTAAAATTGATATTACCGATGAAGGTAAGGTTATGATTTTAACAAATGATGAAGATTCAGCTCGTCGTGCAAAAGAAATGATTTTAGATATTTGTTTTGTTCCAACAGTTGGTGAAACATATGAGGGTACAGTTGTAAACATTATGCAATTTGGTGCTTTTGTACAAATCAGACATGGAGTTGATGGAATGATTCATATTTCTAAACTTGCTGAAAAGAGAGTGGAAAAAGTAGAAGATGTTGTAAAACTTGGAGACAGAGTAAAAGTTCAAGTAATCAAGATTGACGAAAAAGAAAGAATTGATTTAAAACTAATTGAAAAAATTGGTTAATACACAAAAAGCATTAAGTGAATTTAACTTAATGCTTTTTATAATATTTATATTTAAATTGCCACATCTTAATATTAAAATTAATTTCAATTAGTATGTTTATTAAAGGTTTTTGTTTGACTTAATTGCTCAAATTTTGTAAAATAATAGACATATTAGGGAGAAATTTATGAATAAAAATATAAAGAAACTACTTCAAGTATTTGCTTGTATATGTGTATTTTCTTTTTTCGTTATAGGTGTGTCATTTAATAGCGGTATAATATTACCTAAAACATATGCACAAGAAGACTATCTATGCCCAGAAGAGGGTTGTTTTGGAAGCTATATTAACGGATTTTGTAACCATTGTGGTGGATATCAAAAGGCAAAGTTGACAACAGGGCAATATGACTTAGATGAAGTGGTTCAAATAGAAACAGTATATGAGATTTCAAATGCTGGGCAATTATATTGGTTTGCTGACAAAGTTAGAAATGAAAATGGCTCATATGGTTCAGCAAGTGCTGTTTTGACTGCGGATATAATTGTCAATGAAGATGTATTGATTGAAGACATTGATGGAAATATAACGCTAAACGAAGACATATTTGATGATTTTAGAATTTGGACACCAATTGGTGGAATGGTCCAAGATACTGTAAATCCTGAAAGCTATTCGCTAATAACATACAATGGATATTTTGACGGACAACATCATAAAATCAGTGGTTTGTATTTCAATAATTCAAGTATAGATTATGTTGGCCTTTTTGGTGCTGTTAGAAATTCTAACAATCCCAAAACTATTAAAAACATATCTGTTGTGGACTCATATTTGTGTGGAGAAGAATTTGTTGGTGGAATCGTGGGGCAAAATTCGCAGTCAACAACCATAAATTGTTGTTATACAGAAAATAGTATCTTAAAAGCAACATCTAAACTTGGTGGTATTACTGGAGCTAATTATGGGAAAATTGAGAATTGTTATAATTTAAGTGTTCTTGAGGCTAGTAATACCGTTGGTGGAATTGTTGGTATTTTAACCGTAGAAAATGCCAGTGTGTCAAACAGTTTAAATATGGGAGCGGTTGCTGGGAATACCTACGTAGGGGGAGTAGTTGGAAGGCGTCAAAGTGGAGCCAATATTATAAACTGCTATTATTTGCAAGATTGTGCAACAGATGGAGTAATAATTCATAATGGAGTAGGAAGTGCTGTTAATGGTGAATCAGTCGAAAATCTTTTAGGTGAAACATTTACGCAAAGTCTACAAGCGATTTCAAATGGAGAAACAACATTTTTATTAAATAATGAAAACCAACAAGAAAATTATGTTTGGGGACAAAATATTGATAAAAGCGGAACCAAAGACTTACATCCAGTATTCAGTGCAGATTTAGTATACAAAAATGTAGATTGTGATGGAACAACGCTAATAAATTTTAGTAATACTCAGCACATAAAAGAACATTATTATATAATAGAGCAAAATCAAAATAAATTATCGGTAGAGTGTGATATTTGTAAAAAAGCTTTTGACATAACCGTTAACGCACCACAAAATGCCGTTTATGATTCAGCTAGTAAACCTGCAACAATAACTACAACAGAAGAAGGCTTAAATCTTGAAATATCATATACTGGCGTCTTAAATAGTGGGTCTAGTTATGTTTCGAATAATGCTCCAACCAATGCAGGGAATTACAATGCAACCATTAATTTTAATGGTGTAAGTGCAACAGTGAATTTTACGATTGAGAGAGCCCTCTTAGGAAATCCTAATATAAAGGGCAAACCATATACTGGCAGTAATCAAGTTGCAGAGGTTGACCTTGAAAGTACAATATATGATGTAATTAGAAACAATGGGGGAACAAATGTTGGAGCATATGATGTTGTTTTAAAACTAAAAAGCACATCGAATTGGAGATGGGTAAACTCAAGTACAGATGAGTTGATAGTAAAATTTAACATTGAACAAGCAAACAATTCTTGGGTGATAACCCCATATATTCATAATTGGCATTTAGGTGAAACTCCAATAATACAAAATGGACGAACAAAGTTTGGGAATGAGGTTGTTGTTGAATATAGGCTAAAAGATGGAACCACTGATAATGACTACACCACAAAACAACCTGAACAAACAGGTGAGTATTATGTAAGATTTACCGTTCCGGGGACAAATAATTATTTAACACTAACACATATTGAAGAAATTAAAGTGTCAGAGTATTTAGGGTCTGGGAACATCGGTGCAATATCAACACCAGCGTCTAAATCGCCTAGAAATACACCAAAGGGGTTGCCTGCACTCGCAATTCTTGGAATTGTAACACTTTCGGTTTGTGCGGTGTTTGGTCTTGGTATAGGTATTTACCATTGGGTTGAAAAAATCAAAAAAGACAGAAAAGAGAATAAAGATAAAGTTAGGTAATAAATTTTTCAAGGTAGACAAATGAACGATAAAATCGTAAACATTGTAGTTCAAGAAGATAAAAGCGTAAAAAGACTTCTAAAAAAGACTTCAAAAAAACTAAGGCGGTCTTTAAAGAAGTCTAAATTACGCTTGAAAGAAATAAAACTTAAACAACAAAAAAAATGGTGGCAAAAAGCATTAACTATATCATTAAATTTTTTAAGCATTGCAATTTTATTATCTGCAACATTAATATGTATAACCAGTGTTGCAAACAGAGCAAGAAATATTCCGCCAATGTTTGCAGGGTACAGCACATTAACTATTCAAAGTCATAGTATGGAAAACAGTGGCCTTTATAAAGGGAATAGTGTTATTGTGACAAGCGTTAATACAAGCGAATTGAAGAAAGATGACATCATAGCATTTTTTGTTTACAACAAAACACTCGAAGACATTTATTTGAAAGACTTAAATGTTATAAGCACGGAAGATATTAAAACACTAAAATCTCAAAATACCTTCAAAAGATTTTTAGGTTTTCAATCTCGAATAATTAATGAAGCAGGTAAATCTAATTCAATATTAGTTATTCATCATATAAAAGATATCTATAAAGACGAGGAAGGAATTGTTTGGTTTTCAACCTATGGGTCATCAAATGAATATACAGACGAATGGTTGGTTCGACAAGACTTAGTTATTGGAAGATTAGACAATTCAACCACAGCACAATTAATTGCTTCTTTTATAGAATTTTTAACTAATCCAATAGGCTTATTCTTATTCATATTAATCCCGCTTACATATTTAATTTATTGCATAATTACAGAATTGTTGTACATTTGTGCAATAAAAAAATTACAATTACAGGTTTTGCGTGGGGAAAGGCGTTTAACTGACATCATTTGTGTAAGAAACAATGTAGGCTATTCATTGACACATAAAAAGAAGTTGGAGGTTCTTGCAACAGCTCCACAAGAGTTAAAGACGATATATTTGTCACTTCTTTGGGAAAATGGAAGTGCTCCACTTGCGATTAAAAAGCATTATATGAAAAAAAATATACTGCTTGGTATACACGCTGAATATAATGAGTTAGAGCGAACAATAATGCTTATGTATAAAGACAATGTTGACAATGAGTCAATAGCAAAATACTATATAACACAAAAAAATCAAATCCAACAAAAAGAGAGTAAATATAAAAGGATTTTAAAGAAAATAAAATTAAAAATTAACTAGGAGATTAGAATGAAAAAAACAAAGGCAATTATAATATTAGACGGATTAGGAGAATCGAACAAATTTCAAGGCAATGCTGTGAAAAAAGCAAAAATTGAAGTATTAGAAAAATTAAAAAATGAATATCCAAACACATTAATCGACGCAAGTGGTTTTGCGGTTGGACTTCCTGATGGGCAAATGGGGAATAGTGAAGTAGGGCATTTAAATATTGGAAGTGGTAGAGTTGTTTATCAAGATAGTGTCGCAATCACAAATTCAATTAACGATTCAAGTTTTTTTGATAACGAAGCATTTGTTAAGGCTGTTAATAACTGTAAGAAGAACAACTCTGCATTACATATTATTGGTCTTTTAAGCGATGGTGGTGTACATTCTAAAATAGAACACTGCTTTGCGTGTTTAGACCTAGCAAAAAGAAATAATTTACAAAAAGTTTTTGTGCATTGTATCACTGATGGAAGAGATGTATCTCCAACAAGCTCAAAAATTTATTTAAGCCAATTACAAAACAAAATTAATGAAATTGGAATTGGACAAATTGCAACCATAATCGGAAGATTCTATATTATGGACAGAGATAATCGTTGGGAAAGAGTAGAAAAAGGTTATAATCTTGTAGTTTGCGGAGAGGGAACAAAATATAATTCTTTTGAAGATGCAATTAGAGATAATTATTCAAAAGAAATTACAGATGAATTTATCCTTCCGTCTATAATTGGTGATTATGATGGAATTAATAATAAAGACTCAATTATTTTCTTCAATTATCGAACAGATAGGGCAAGAGAAATAACTCGTTCAATTATTTTTGAAGACTTCAACAACTTTGAAAGAAAAAGAGAACTAAAAGATATTTGCTATGTTTGTATGACACAATATGATGCTTCATTTACAAATTGCGAAATTGCTTTTCCACCAAAACAGTTAAAGAATACTCTTGGAGAATATTTGTCAAACAAAGGTTTAACCCAAGCAAGAATTGCAGAAACTGAAAAGTACGCTCACGTAACATTTTTCTTTAATGGTGGAGTAGAAATTCCAAACAAAAATGAAGAACGTATATTAGTTTCAAGTCCAAAAGTAGAAACTTATGACTTACAGCCAGAAATGAGTGCATATGAAGTTACAGAAAAGGCATTAGAAGTTTTAGATAAAGGGATAGATGTTTTAATACTTAATTATGCAAATTGTGATATGGTTGGACATACTGGAAGTTTTGAAGCAACAATCAAAGCAGTTCAAACTGTTGACGAATGTCTTGGTAAAGTAGTTGACAAGATAAAAGAAATTGGTGGTAGTGCTATCGTTACTGCAGACCATGGCAACGCTGAAACTATGGAAATGGAAGATGGTTCAGTGTGCACAGCACATACGACCAATTTAGTACCATTTATACTAGTTAGCGATGAATATAAAAATTGTAAACTTGCAAATGACGGTAGATTATGTGATGTCGCTCCAACGTTACTTCAATTGCTTAATTTAGAACAACCATCTGAAATGACGGGTAAATCATTAATAAAAAATTAATAAAACCTAACTTTGAATAATGAGTCGGAGTTGTTGACAAAGTCAACGATTTCGGCTTTTTTTGTGTCCATTTGTGGTGCAGGTTTATGTTGTGGCAGGTTGTTTATATTAAATAATTCAGACATTGTACATTCAGAGTTTTCGTCTGCTAAATATATTTTATGATTTTTATCATATTCTTGCTTA
>JAZOOJ010000014.1:0-20841 GCA_045655005.1 Clostridia bacterium
TATTTCAACATATGTTAAAGTGTTTGGTTGTTGAAAGTTCGCTGGGGTTTTATTTTTATAAAGTAATTCAAATAATTTCTTTACAAAAAGCGTAGGGTAGGTACTACCTTTAATTGTTTCATGCATAGAGCCATCAATACCTGTCGTGTTTCCAATCCAACAAACGGCAGTATGTTCTGTTGTAAATGATGCATTCCAAGCATCCATATTTGATTCATTTGTAGCATTTGTTCCAGTTTTTGAAGCTACAAAATCGCCTACATTTTTAATTTTTCTTCCTGTACCATAATTTGCAACGCTTTTTAGCATATCGGTCAAAATATATGCTGTTTCTTCGCTCATAACTTGAATTTCTTCTGGTTTATGTTCATACACAGTTTTATCATCTATTGATATTGATTTTATAAAGGTTGGTTTTACAAAACTTCCGCCTCGTGCAATTGCAACATAACTTCCTGCGAGTTCGGATATTGTAATACCATCAGTAAACCCACCAAGTGCAATAGCAAGGTTATTGTCATCTTGGCTGAATATTATTCCTGCGTTCCCTGCAAATTGTTTTGCCTTTGAAAGACCTACTTCGTGTAATAATTTAACGGCAGGAATGTTTGTGCTTCTTACAACATTATCTCTTAAACTTGTATATCCGTAATAAAGTTTTGTTGCATTATGTGGGGTGTATCCGTCAATATTGATTGGTTCGTCTAAGATAAGCGAAGATGGCACATAGCCGTTATATTCAATGGCAGGTCCATAAACTAAAATTGGTTTAATTGTGCTTGCTGGTTGTCGCCTTAGTTTCATAAGGTTGTATTTGCTATTACCAACAAATGCGATGATTCCGCCAGTTTTGTTATCTATTACAATGGACGAGATATCTGGCTCGTAATCATTTATATTTTTTACAATATATTTTTTGCTGTTGACCATATCTTCAGCTTCAGTTTGTAAAGATGGGCTTAGGTATGTAGCAATCTTTACCTTTTTATTACTTGGAAGTTCATTAACTCCCAATATTTGACAAGCCTCTTTAATTGCATAACTCATATAATTGCTGAAGTTAGTTGATTCTTTATTAATCGATATATTTTCAAGTTCATCAATTGCAATGATTTTATCATTTTCAGAAATATATCCTTGCTCTTGCATAAGCGAAAGGACCAATTTCCCTTTTTCAATTGCTATATCAAGATTAATTATTGGGTTGTATGTACTTGGGGCGGATATTATTCCTGCAAGCATTGCACTTTCTGCAAGAGATAATTCTTCTGCACTTTTATTAAAATATAAAAGACTTGCACTTTGAATACCATAACAGTTGTTGCCAAAATATATTGTGTTTAAATACATCTCTAATATTTCATCTTTAGTGTAATTTTTTTCTAATTCAGATGCAAGTTTAATTTCAGTTAACTTCCTTTTGATGGTGCGTTCGCTGTTTGTATGTGTGTTTTTAATAAGTTGCTGAGGAATTGTCGAGCCTCCTTCGACTATACCATTCGCTTTGATATTGTTTTTTAATGCACCAAAAATTCTTACTATATCATATCCACTGTGCTTATAAAATCGTTTATCTTCTTTTGCGATAAAAGCATTTATGGTAAAGTCATTTAAATTTTCTATTTTAATTTCAGAAGCAATAGAAGATATTTGGTTCCCGTCAAAACTTGAAAAAGTGGTGTTTTTAATATTGCCCGTTAAATTATTGTGGTTTAAGGTAAATGCTTTTGTGGAGGTATGAAATATCCAATAGCAAGTCAATATGCCAACAATGCACAATATTATACCTGAAATAAATATATACTTGAATATTTTTTTACCCTTGCCACGCTTCATAACCTTAGTATTTATCGATATAAAGTGATTTATTCAAAATTGAATATTTTGTTGAAAAATATCAAAATTCATTGTATAATATACACATTATGGAAAAAAATTATAAAAATTGGAATTATTTTATTCAAACATTTGGCTGTCAAATGAATGTTCACGAAAGTGAAAAAATGGCAGGCGTATTAAAAAACTTAGGAATGGGAGAGGCTGTTTCCCCTACTGAAGCAGATGTGGTTGTTATAAACACATGTGCTATTCGTGAAAGTGCCGAAAAAAAGATTGAAAGTTTTATCGGAAACTTAAAGAATCCAAAGGCAAAAGGTATTGTAAAGTGCGTTGTTTTGGTTGGCTGTATGACACAGCAAACTGGGCGTGCTGAATCAATTAAGAAGAAATTTCCTTTTGTTGATTTGATTATAGGAACAATGAACTTATCTAATTTCAAAGAATTGTTCCTTGAATGGGGAAACTCAAACAAATCTCAAATAGAGATTTTAGAGGCAAGGACGAATAAAGACATTGAAGAAATCAATCGAACAAGTGGTGTTAATGCATGGGTTAACATATCTTTTGGTTGCAATAATTTCTGCACATATTGTATTGTTCCATATGTTAGAGGTAGGGAAATTAGCAGGCCAATGCCAGATATAATTTCAGAGGTAAAAGGACTATTAGAAAAAGGCTATAAGCAAATCACATTGCTTGGTCAAAATGTAAACTCGTATGGTAATGATATCGAAGATGAAAATATTACATTTGCAAATCTTTTGCGTGAAATTGACAAACTTGATTTTAAGTTTAGATTACGTTTTATGACAAGTCATCCAAAAGATTTGAATGATGATGTGATTAGGGCTATTAAAGAGGGTAAACATATTTGTCATTCAATTCATCTTCCAGCACAAAGTGGAAGTACAAAAGTCTTAAAAGAGATGAACAGAAAATATTCAAGGGAACATTATTTTGGTCTTGTATCAAGAATAAAAGAACAAATTCCAGATGTAGAACTTACAACTGATATTATTGTTGGTTTCCCTGATGAATCCGATGAAGATTTTGAAGATACTTTAAGCCTTATACGTTTTGCAAGGTACCAACAAATTTTCGGCTTCATTTACAGCAAACGCCGTGGAACAGTTGCTGAAAAAATGCAAAATCAAATACCTTTGCCAGTCAAGAAAGAAAGACTCGCAAGGCTTATTGAACTCGAAAGAGAAATAGCAAGTGAAATTTCGGCAAGTTATGTTGGAAAGATTGTTGAAGTGTTGATTGAAGGAACAAATAAAAACTTTTTAGTTGGTTCAACAGACCAAAATAAAAACGTAAACATTGTAATGCCAGAAAACACAAAAATTGAAGAATTGGTAGGCAACTTTGTAGATGTTAAGATTACAAGCTCAAAACTTACCGTACTTTATGGAGAAATTATTTAAATGATTATAGACAGAAATAAACTATCAAAAGCAATGTTAAAATACGTAGAAACAAAAGATAAAAATCCAGATGCACTTTTGTTTTATCAACTTGGCGATTTTTACGAAATGTTTTTTGATGATGCAATAATTACTTCAAAGGTTTTAGATTTGACCCTTACAGGTAAAGATTGTGGGCTTTCTGAGAGGGCTCCAATGTGTGGTATTCCAATTCACGCAATTGACAATTACTTACCAAAACTTGTTCAAGCTGGTTATAAAGTTGTTTTATGCAACCAAGTATCTGAACCAAATCCTAAAAGTAAAGAACTGGTAGAACGTGATATTGTAAAAATTGTCACAGCAGGTACATTGACTGATAATCTTGACGATAAAAGAAATAACTACATTATGAGTATCGCAAAGCAAAAAGAAAAAATTGCTTTAGCATATGCTGATATTACAACGGGCAAATTAAATCTTTTGAATGTAGAAAGTCCAAAAGATTTAGAAGACGCAATAGCACGGGTTTGCCCCGCTGAAATTATTTGCAACAGAGAAGCAAAAGAGGTTGAAGAATTTATTGTTGGTATTAAGTTAAATATTGTACCTAAATTTGCAATTTTTGAAACAGCGTCTTATGGCTTTGAAAAAGCAGAAAAGGTATTAAAAAATCATTTTAATGTAAACAGTTTAACCGTCTTTGATATTGCTGAAAATAATAGAATTGGCGTAATGGCTACTGGTGGATTAATTGAATATTTGACTGAAACACAAAAACGAAGTCTTGCCAATATTAATCGTGTTGAAGTCGAAAGACCTAAAATTTATATGCATCTTGATAGTAATACAAGAAAAAACCTTGAACTTACCGAGAATATGACCACAAGAAAGAAAAAAGGTTCTCTTATTGGGTTAATCGATAAAACAAAGACAAGTATGGGCGCAAGAAAATTAAGGGCGTTTATTGAGCAACCTTCGGTAATTTCGTCAACTATTAATTCAAGACTGGATGGTATCGAAGAATATTTAAACAATAAAATGCTTACTGATAATCTGATTGAAGTCTTGTCAAGCATTTATGATATTGAAAGAATTACAGGGAAAATCGCCTATGGAAGCGTGATGCCAAAAGACTGCGTAACCTTGCGAGAGTCATTGAAGCGTGCAAAAAAACTAAAAAGATTATTAACTGGAAGCGTAAAATCACCAATTAACTTAAAGTGTATAGAAAATTTAGGTGAATTTGACGAACTTATTGACTTGCTTGATCGTGCAATTATTGATGAGCCACCAGTGAACTTAAAAGATGGTGGGTATATTAAACAAGGTTATCACGACGAATTAGATACCTATAAGATGGCAAACACTATGGGCAAACAATGGCTTGCAGAACTTGAAATTAAAATTAAAGAAGAAACGGGTATTAAAAACTTAAAGATTTCTTTCAATAGGGTTTTTGGATATTACATTGAAGTAACAAATTCTCAATTATCTTTGGTACCAGCGAATTGGATTAGAAGACAAACAACGGTTGGTGGTGAAAGATTTATAAATGAAGAACTTAAAGTTTTGGAAGATAAAATACTAGCAAGCAGTCACACATCAATTAAGTTAGAGTCCGAACTTTATGCAGAGATTAAGAACATTTTAAAATCATATATAAGAGGTTTACAAGATGTTTCTGATGCGATTGCAATTATTGATACATTGATATCGTTAGCTGTTGTAGCCCTTGAAAATAATTGGGTAAGGCCAGCAATTAATGATTCTGTAAAAGAAATTTCAATTAAAGAGGGTAAACACCCCGTTGTTGAGTCGTTATTAGCGAGTGGAAGTTTTGTGTCGAACGATTGTCTTCTTGATACAAATGAAAATCGAACAATGATAATTACTGGGCCAAATATGGCAGGTAAAAGTACATTTATGCGTCAAGTTGCAATAATTACATTTCTTGCCCATATCGGCTCATTTGTTCCTGCAAAAGAAGCAAGAATTGCAATTACAGATAGAATTTTTACAAGAATTGGAGCAAGTGATGATTTGGCTTTTGGTCAAAGTACATTTATGGTTGAAATGACAGAGGTTGCAAATATTTTACATAATGCGACGAGTAAAAGCCTATTAGTTTTAGATGAAATTGGTCGTGGGACATCAACATATGATGGTTTGTCTATTGCTTGGGCAGTTGTTGAATATCTATCTAAACATTTAAATGCAAAGACTCTTTTTGCTACACATTATCACGAACTAACCGACCTTGAGGGTAAGATTGATGGAGTAAAGAATTACAAGGTCTTGATTAAAGAAATTAATGATTCTATAATTTTCTTACACAAAATTGCAAGAGGAAGTGCAAATAAAAGTTTTGGAATAGAAGTTGCAAGTATAGCAGGACTTCCTGCTGAAATTATCTCACGTGCAAAAGAACTTCTATATATCCAAGAAAGTGCGAACTCAAAAGCAACAGAAATAAGTTTTGATGCTGTAAAAGGTCAGCAAAAAAACAATATAAATACCGATGAAATCATAAACATTTTAAAAGAAATTGATATAAACAACGTTTCGCCACTTGTTGCATTTTCAATTTTACAAGATGTGGTTGAAAAAATAAAAAAGTAAAAATATTTTAAGGAGGATATTTTCAATATGCGAATTAATGTTTTAGAGCCACGTATTTTTAATAAAATCGCTGCTGGAGAAGTTGTAGAACGCCCAGCATCTATTATTAAAGAATTGGTCGAAAATTGTATTGATGCAGGCTCGACTAAAATAAATATTGACATTGAAAATGGTGGTATTACTAAAATTAGAGTAACAGATAATGGTTGTGGCATAGAATTTGAAGATTTAAAGAAAGCATTTTTGCCTCACGCAACAAGTAAAATATCCTCTGAAAATGATTTGATAGGAATTAAAACTTTAGGGTTTAGAGGTGAGGCACTTGCTTCAATTGGTGCCGTTTCAGAAGTTGTATTAGTAAGCAAAACCAAAGACTCTGATGTCGGTGGTAAAATTGAGATTTCCGGTGGAGATATTTTAGAACCTACAATTTGTGGGGTAGATAGTGGTACAGACATTACTGTTAAAAATCTTTTCTTTAATGTGCCCGCACGTGCTAAGTTTTTAAAAAAACCAAAAACTGAGGAAAGTGAAATAACAAATCTTGTTGAGCGTTTTATTTTGGCTAATCCATGTGTCAGTATAAAATATGTCATCGACGGAAAGATAAAATATATAAGTAATGGCGGTGGAATGACCGATTCTATTTATGAAGTTTATGGAAAAGAAGCTATTGATAATATAATCTACTTAGAGAATGATTTTGGTGCTTTAAAAATTTATGGTTATATTGGTAAACCTGCTTTTACAAAACCAAATAAGACCTATCAAACTATAATTTTAAATAACAGATACATTCAAAACCAAACTATTGCAAGTGCCGTGCATAATGCTTATGGTGACATTTTAATGAAAAAGCAATTCCCGTTTTATGTATTGTATGTAGATATAGACTATGAATCGGTAGATGTAAATGTTCACCCAAATAAGATGGAAGTAAGATTTGAAAATGGCGGAGCAATATATTCAAAAGTTTTTGAAAGTGTAAATAGAGCAATTAATGGTATTGATTTTACAAAAACTTTATCTACATCTGATTTGGGGATTGATTACAGCACTCCTATCCCAACACAAGAAGCTGAAATTGTGATTATGGAAAGTTCGTCGCATAAGACATCGGGGACCGCAGAACCTAACATTGTAGAAATTGAAAAGCAAGAAGCTTTTAAAGGGTTAAATACATCTATTACAGTCGAAGAAGCCAATCATAAACTAAGCGATGAAAGCGAACGTATTATAGCCGAAGAAAATAAGAAAATGCAGACTATATTATCTGCTATTGCAATAACTGCTGATAATTCGCTTATGAAAGATGGTGTAACCGTTGGAAGCAGGTTGTTTCAACAAATGCAAAAAGAATATGAAGATAACATTTCTAATGCTAAAAAGACGTCAAATCAATATGAATATGACAATAAAATTGTTGAACAACAAAGTATAGTAGAACACAAAAATAAAATTGATTATAAAGTTATTGGCGTTGCATTTAAAACCTACATAATTGTTGAGTATAATAATAAATTGTTGTTTATTGACCAACACGCTGGACACGAAAGATTGTTGTATGACAAATTTATGAATAAAGTTAATAACGACACCGACAAACTAACTCAAAGTTTATTGTTTCCATTTATAGTTGATGTTAACCATTTAGAATTTGATTACTTGACTGAAAATCTTGAAGACCTTAAAAATCTTGGTTTTGAAATTGACAGTTTTGGAGATAATTGCTTCAAAGTTACCGCTGTCCCTTATATGCTTGCAGAAATGGATTTAAAAGCATTTTTTGACGATGTTTTAAGCGATATTAAGTCTGTAAAAATTAAAACATATGATGAAACTATAAAAAATCGATTTGCTACACTTGCGTGTAAGTCGGCAGTAAAAGCAGGTGACGAACTTGCTCCAAGCGAAATAGAACATCTTTTGAAAGAATTTGCTATACAAAATACAAAATTATTATGCCCACATGGACGTCCTATTGTTGTAGAAGTATCAAAAAACGAAGTCGAAAAATGGTTTAAACGAATTGTTTAGAGAGGAGTTATGGCAAAGAAAAAAATAGTGTGCATTGTGGGGCCGACTGGTGTAGGAAAAACTGCAATCAGCCTAGAACTTGCTTCATTGTTTAATGGTGAGGTTATTTCAGCCGATAGTATGCAAATATATAAACATATGGATATCGGAACAGCAAAAATAATGCCTAATGAAATGAATGGCATCACACATCATTTGTTAGATATTGTAGAACCAACGGAAGAATTTTCAGTAGCCGAATGGAAAATTTTAGCCGAAGAAAAAATTGAAGAAATTTCCAGTCGTGGTCGAATTCCATTTATTGTTGGTGGCACGGGTCTATACATAAACGCATTAATCAACAATTATCAATTTTACAATTCTGAACGAAATACTGAAATTACTTCAAAATATGAAAAAATATTAAAAGAAGACGGCGTAGAAAAATTGTACCAAATGCTTAAAGAAAAGGACCATGAATTTGCTAAAACAGTTGACCCCAAAAAATCACGCGCAATAATCAGGTATTTGGAAATTTTAGAAAGTGGCGACGTTGACTTAAAAGTAAAAGACGAAGAACAAAAGTATGATTATTGCTTAATTGGTCTAACTACTGAAAGAGAAAAACTATATGAAAACATCAACCTAAGGGTTGATAAAATGATGTTAGATGGCTTAGAAAATGAAGTGACTAATTTAGTAAACAATTTTGGGTTGAACTCATCAATGCAAAGTGCAGGTGCCATAGGTTACAGGGAGTTTTGGGAGTACTTTAAAGGTGAAATAAGTCAAGAGCAAATGATAGCACTTATAAAGCAACACTCCAGAAATTATGCAAAACGTCAATTAACATTTATGAGAACAATGAAGAATCTTGAATGGTTTGAAAAAGAACAAAAAGACCAAATTATAACAAGGGTTAAAAATTTCTTAAAAAAATAAGCAAGTACATTGATTTGTACTTGCTTATTTAAAATTTATACGGAATATTATTCAGCCTAGAAATTAAATTAACGTATTTTAGTCCATTTATATTTTCTCCATTTTTCATTCTGTAAACTGTGCCGTCTTGCAATTGAAGTTGTATTCCGCACGAGCCCTCAATGGCGGTGCCAATGATGTCTTTTATAGGGATTTTAATATTTTGTTTTTTATTACTTAGAATAAGGGTTGTATTGGTAATCGTTGAGTTAAACTTGCCCAAAACTTTACTTTTATATTTTGTTCGTTTCTGTTGAATTTCCCAATTGCTATCTTGAAAAATGGGAGTAGTATTATCAAAGCCCTCAAACGGCATTTCTGTAAGACGTTGTTTTTGGAATTCGTCCCAACTATCCAGTCTATCAAAATCACAATTTTCAATTTCGCCATATTCATTATAGACGGCATCTAAATCGCAGTTCTTACATTTTATATAATCTCCGACGCCATAAATAGTAGAAAGGCTACCACATTTAGGGCAAGCGTATAAAAAAGCCTCAATGTTTCTAGCGTAGTTTTTGGTTATAAATTTGGTTTTATTTTTCTTTTGACTGTCGTAAGCGTTAACCTTTAAAGATGTAATAATAAGGTTATACAGTTCATCATCTTTAAATTTTTTAATTTCATTAGGATAAATAATTCTACTAATATATGAATGTACTTTACCTTTACGTTTATTTTTTGTCCATCTAGGAGAAGAAAAGTATCCGCCCTCGGTTTTATAGATAACTATTGGGCAATTTAATTTTCGAACCAGTTTAGCAGTAGAAGGTTTAATCCAAGACATATCTCCGTCAAATGATTTATTTCCCTCAGGGAATAACCCAACAGCACCACCTTGCTTTATAACAGAGAAAATTCCTTTTACAGTTTCAGCGTCAACACCTGACTTTGTTATTGGTATAGGTGAAACAAAGTGTTTTATAAGTTTACCTGTTTTTAAACTTGATACGTGGTCGCTCATGACAAAGTATATAGGACAACTAAAACCCATAGCAACAAAAAATGGGTCAAAATCTGTTGTGTGATTAGATAAAACTATAAACGGAGGCTTTATGTCATTTTGTACACAACTAAAATTAAATTTGTGTTTTAAGTATGTTTTCATAATTGGACGGCAGACACTAAACCAAAATTTATGGCGTTTACTAATTTTCATTATTTTCTCCTACTTTAAAGTATTTCAACATATGATTAAATTATAATTCATATCGAGTACAAAATAAATGAATTTTTAATGATTGCTAAAAAAATCATAAGAATTATTTGTGTTTTTTATCGAATTATGGTAATATTATTTTATTCTAGATATATAAGAGAGGAACTATTATGGATTTATTTAAGAAATGCTATGATTTTGAATTGGCGGATAAATATAAAGAAATGGGGATTTACCCATATTTTCATTCGCTTGAAAGCAAACAAGATATCGTTGTTGAAATGGAAGGAAAGCGTCAAATTATGATTGGTTCAAACAACTATCTTGGACTTACAAGTCATCCAGAAGTTATTGGTGCGGCTGTTGAGGCTACCGAAAACTTTGGTACTGGTTGTAGTGGAAGCAGATTCCTAAACGGAACAACTGTTGGACATATTGAAATGGAAAAAGAACTTGCAGACTTTTTAAATAAAGAAGATTGTGTTACAATGAGCACAGGCTTCCAAACAAACCTTGGTGTTATAAGTGCACTTTGTGGCAGAGGTGATGTTGTTGTATGTGATAAAGAAAACCACGCAAGTATCTATGATGCAATTAAACTAAGTTACGCAGATATGGTAAGATTTAAACATGCAGACATGGAAGACCTTGAAGAGAAATTAAAAAACATTCCAAAAGAAAAAGGTATTCTAATTGTTACTGATGGTGTATTCAGTATGGGCGGAGATATATGTAACCTTCCGAAACTTGTTGAGTTGAAGAAAAAATATGGTGCAAGACTTATGGTTGACGACGCCCATGGTCTTGGCATTTTGGGTAAAAACGGTAGAGGAACTGCAGAACATTTTGATTTAGAGGACGAAGTTGATGTGATTGCAGGAACATTCTCAAAAAGCCTTGCAAGTCTTGGCGGATATTGTGCCGGGGATAAAAAGATTGTTGACTATATTCGTCATAATTCAAGACCATTTATTTTCAGTGCTTCAATTCAGCCATCAAGTATAGCTGCGGTAAGGAAATCATTAGAAATTATTAAGAGAGAACCTGAAAGACGTGAAAATCTTTTGGCTATTGCTGATTATATGCGAAATGCATTGAAGTCAAGAGGAGTTAAAATCCGAGAGTCAAATACTCCAATTATTCCAATTTATACATACGAGCCAGAGATTACACTCCAAGCCTGCAAAATGTTGTTTGACAGAGGTGTATATGTAAACCCAGTATTACCACCAGCAACCCCACCAGGCGAATGTTTAATAAGAACAAGTTATACAGCAACTCACACAAAAGAACTTATGGATGAGGCTGCATTCATCATAAGTGATGTATTAAAAGAACTTGGAGTTGTTGACAAATAAAATATAAACATAAAACACTTTAACAAAATTGTTAAGGTGTTTTTTATTTGCCCTTGAAATATGTAATATGGTATGTTATACTTATTTTTAGATTATCTATATGATACGGGGAGATGACTTATGTATTTATATTTTATTACAAGAACAGAAAAAAAAGAATTAAGACATTACGAGGTTTTAAAAAGCGGAAGAGAGAGTCATGTTTATACAATGACTTCAGAAGAGAAAGCATTTAATGTTTATGCATTTTATAAGTCAAGAGAAATTGCAGAAAAAGATTTGGCTGTTGTAAAAAGGTCAGATAGAGATTTCCAAAACCCACAACATAAATTTATTAACTACACAACAGCGGGAAGAAAGATATATCAAGACCAAAGCATTAGCTATTCAATTAAGGGACAGCTTATGGATACATGCTTTGCAACAGTTGATAAGGGCGGAAGAATTTTATCAATGACAACAAAGCGACAAGATTTAGAAGTAATACCAGGTGCGGAAGTGGTTGAGGTCGTAAGATTTTGTGGAAGACTGTACAAAGTTAATACAAACCCAGTATATGCTAAAAGTACTGAAAGCACAGGCGAAAATGAATAATAAATGGTTTAAAATAGAAGTTGGATATTTGTTCAACTTTTATTTTTTTGTATTGAATATAAAGATTGACCTTGAAAATAATTTTTATCTAATATATATAATACAAACAAAGGAGAGCGTTTTATATTATTTATTGAGAACCCATTATATACTGCAATTGCAGATTATACAGATAAGATAAATAAACAAAACAAGACTAATGTAGAATTTGTTACGTCATATAAAACCTTTGAAAAACGAGATGGTGGTGTTTATAAGTTTAGAGTTTGGGATATAAAGGTCGAAATTTATCCTAAGGCAAGTGGTGCGGGGCGTAGTGTAATTGCAATGAGTCCTATTATAGGAGAAACTACTTACAATGGAACTCTTGATTTTGTGGCTGATGAAAATCTTAAAACTATTTTTATTTACAACTTGCCCAAAGTAATTCATCAAACACAAGAGTTAAGTGTATGCACAAGTAATGTACTTAGCATTATAAAAGATGTTGTGTCAAAGCAGTTAGAGATTGATGATTTTAATATTTAATTCATAAATCAATTATTGGTACCTGCAATAGATGTCAAAGCCCAAAACATATTTCCAGTTATTAAAAATTCAAAACCATATAATTTACTAGTGAATATCATCAATCGTATTAGACAGGAAGAAGAGAAAATTGCTCAAGATGTTCAAAATTATAAGGCGCAAATTGATAGGCGTGATAGAGTGTACGAAAACGCACTAAGTAAAAAACGTAAGATATTCGGTCTTGACTCAAATGCATTTGATGATGACGAAGAAAGAGAGAATGCTATTCAATCAAGAATAAGAGAGGTTTATACAAGAAGACTAGACAATGCAAAAAGGCATTATGAAGCGAGTAGAGCAAAGTACATTAAAATTTTATCAACTATTCCCGACTTCGTTTCTGATGAATACCCACAGAAACTTGATTATTGGTGGGAAAAGCTTATTACAAAAAATCCATTTACATATGCTTTACGGTATGACGACGATGGAAATTTAATTGACTTTGAAACATTTGTTGACAGAGTAATTGAAACGGACACAACTATTGGGGCAATTAAACATATAAGAGAAGTACAGCTTGAAGATTTAGGGACACCATTGAGTGTAAGAGAATATGAAGACTGGTCATATTATAGAGGGGAAAAATACATTGACCACTATAACTATACCTTTTATGGTCAGATATTAAGTTTTCTTCCAGATTCACCATGTTTAGGTTGGATATTTCTAACAGATGGTGAAGAGTTTGAAAGGGGAATCGACCTTATAATGCAACTTACAGAACTTAAAAAACAAATCAAGATTTATCAAGAAATAGTAAATTCTCCTGCCTCGCAACTTATACAATCTTTTTCACAAGAGAATGGAAACTGGGGAAACATTATGAGTCAGCCAGCATTCATCAGATATGGCAGAGACCATACCGGTTCGCAAAGTAGTAGATGGTTGTACAGTTTGCTTATGGTAAAACCGGGTGTTTCATCGTTTGATTTTGACAAGATAAAAAAATACACTCGAAGAAATGGCTACGAGTTTGGAAGAAATGTTGCAGAAAGGCACGAAAACCTTAAAAAATTAGAGGGTAGGCATTGGGATATTGGTGGAAGGGCTATTTCTATGTTGCCATCGTCTTTAAATTTTGAGCAGACTGCAAAAATTGTAAATGAAACCCTAACTGGTTTTTGTCATAAAATATTTGTAGTTGATGACCCTGCACAAGCAGTATTAGTGAAAAGAATTGTATACAATTATTTTATCTCACAAATAAAACAAATCCAACAAGAGTGGGAAGTTGAACAATCAGAAATTCGTGGTAGAGAGTATGAAAAGGTTAATGGAGAATATCGTCAGCGAATTGTGAATGGTCATGCTTTGAGAAATCTGTATGAATTATGGCAAAGCCATAAATTAACGGGTGTTGTAGTAGATAAAGATTATTATAAAAACTTTTTTATAAAAACTCCAACTAATAAAAATTTATACCTTGAACTTTGTCAAAACCCAGAATATAAAATTAAAAATATTGTTGAGGAGTTTTTTGACTTATTGAATAAGGAGTATAATCGTCTTAAATTGTATATGAATGACTCTAATATTCCTAGTGCTATAAAACAAGGATACACTACTATTTACTATAATTGCATAGATATATTTAAGCAAATAGACTGGGAAAAGATAGACGAAGAATATCTTGGCGGTTATTCAAGTTTTGGAATAAATGCAGATGATAAGGCAGAATTTAGGTCGTTGATTGAAAGTATGCCACAAGACTTTTTCGTAAATAACGAGCCAGATTACGATGCAGACTTATTAACATTATTTGATTTTGATTTATCGTTACAAGCGACCGAAGAGGAATATAAAAAAGCATTAGAACTTGGATTAATTGAACTAGAAGAACCACAATCGGAAGAATGATAATAGAAACAATAATTTAGAATAAATAACCCCACAACCTAATTAAAGGTTGTGGGGTTACGAATTTAAAAATTATACTTCATTTTTAGTTTCATAGCCACAGTTGTCACAGCTAAAAACATTTTTTGCTGGTTTTTTCGCTGACAATGCAATTAATCCAAGCGGAAAAAACAGGATTGCAATAGCAATAGCCCAACCCGGTGTTTTTGCAGGTTGTCTGTGGTATAACATATTTTCTTTTCCACAATTAGCACATTTCATAAGGTTTCTACCTCCTATAATTATATTTAACATTATATTCCCATTATACTGGGAAGTCAAGCATTTTTCCCAGTATTGTGGAATAATATGTATATGGAAAGTTTTGGAACAAGATTAAAACAATTAAGAATGGAAAAGGCAATTGGCCAAATAGAGTTGGCTAAACATTTGCAGGTGGGTAAGTCCATAATTAGTCTATGGGAAAAAGACCAATGTGAACCAACTTTGACGAAGTTAATTTTAATTGCTAAATTTTTTAATGTAACAATTGACTACTTAGCTGGATTAGAAGATTAATTAAAACCACTACTCCTCAATAAGGGTAGTGGTTTTAATTAGGTTTATTATAACGAAGTTTCGGTTCCAGATTGTTTTTCATTTGGAACAAGTTGTCCATTTTTAAATGTATACGCAGAGCCGGATTTTTTTGCTTCATCTTTTTTGTCTGGTGTAATGATGTTGTCGGTCGTGTTTTCGCTAAAAGTTATCATTACATCTGTGCTGCCGTTAATAAGCGTTTCTGTGATTTGAAGTGAAAATTCCGCAAAGGACTCTTTTTTGCCTGGGGCATAAAGTTGGTCTAAAAGTTCTTGATTTCTTGTATTCCATTTTTTCATAGTTAGTGGATTAAGTCTTTTTAATCCTTCTGGCTCATCCATTTTATGAGAGTCTAATGCATTTTGTTCATTTTCACGATGATTATCGTGGGTGTTAAGGGTTAATGATATTCTTGTTTGAGCAGAACCTTTTGATGCTGACAAAAGAAATGATTTTGTATGATTCTCGTCCATATTATCAAATGAACACGAATACAGATTTTTATCAGACGAAAACACTTTATTTCTTCTTTGAGCGTTTTCGTCCGTTGGAATTTGTGATAAATATTGGCTTGCCAACGCTTTTGCTTCTTCGTTTGGTAGGGAATCAATATACTCTTGTATACGACCTAAAAAGGATAGGTATTTTTTATTGTCATCGTTCATAATTATACTCCAAATTAATTATTTTCACGAGCATTTAATTGGGTTGTTGATACAACTTCATCATTAATGCGTTTAGTTAAAATTCCGTTTTCTAATACATAATCAACTTTTCTTGTTTCGCCACCGACCACGGGTGTTCTAATATCTGAAACCTTAACTCCCATTGGTGAAACGTCTATAAAGAGCGAATCCTCTCTTAGTGGTTCGTCTGGCTCAGATTTCGGAACGGGTGTTTCTTTCTCTTGTTGTGCCTTTAAAAGTTTATTCTTTAACCCTGAAAGAATACCCGTCTTTTTCTCTGGTGCTTGTGGTTTTTGGTGAGGTCTAACTTGTTTTTGATAAGATAGGTTTGTTGCATGATTTTTAGAATCTGGGTCAAAAACAGATATTCCAACGCTGTTTCTTTTTGTATATAAATCAGTTTGTTCATTCTTAAAAAAGTTGTAATAGTGGACAGTAGGAAAGAAGTTTTCTTCTTTAAATTTATGCTCCCAATCTGGGTTTGCTACTTCTTCAGATTCTAAAAGTTCTAAAACCTTTTGTATTTTTTCAGCACTTTCTTCTTCCATAAAAGGTACTACCGCAATTGATATTTCTTTAATTAGACTTTGTAATTCTTCGCTTGATAAATTTGCCATGTTAATTCTCCAAAATTATTTACAAATTAATTATAACATTTTCAATTTTACTTTTGCAACTAAATACTGGACAAATAAAAACAGTTAAGTAATTTCCTTAACTGTTTTTATTCGTAATATTCTAATCAACTCCATTGATTTTGAGAGGCTGGCCTGTCTTGAAAATCGACAGCAGAATTAAATAGAGCTTGACGGGCCATACGAATATGCTGAGGCTCATCATTTCTGTCAATTATTGGGCTTAACATAAAATTTTCAATTGCAGTAGTAAAAACAATTTTACCTTTTCTATCAAATTCAGGTTGAATATTTAATACGTCTTGTGTACTTCCAAAATCATCAATATGTAATTTGATATGTTTTTCTAATGGTCTGTTGTCAAGCATCTTTTTCTTTGGGTCAATAGGGCAGGTAAGAGTCAGATTTTGTTCGGGATTTTGATTGTTGGTAAAAATTAAATCCATACTCTTGTGGTAATCATAAAAACCATAGAAATCATAAATGTCAACGCATTCCTGTGGAGTTGTTTTAAGTTTTGGTGTTACAATAATATCTCTTTCATCAACACGCCAAGCAACAGCTAGGTCATAAATAAATTTACCTAATGCTACATCTACATTAGTAGCTAATAATTCATTAATTAATGCCTTTTGGTCCGCTATACATTGCTCAATCATAGGGACTTGTTCAATTCCGTAAACATAGGCTCTTTCCAACGCAACTTCATTAATTTTTAATGATTTATACAATCTTTGAAGTTTGGTTACAATTTGATGAATTTTAGGTTCCATAACACGCTCCTTTTTTATCTTATTGTAAACCCATTGTCGATTTTTGTCAAGGAAAGATATTTTATATTGTATTAATATTAGTATAAAAAATTTGTAGCGAAATGTATAATCTTTGAGTTTCGAAAAATTTTTTAAACTTTTTTTAATTTTGGTATTGACATTTGCAATGTTTAGTATTATACTATGCACAGTACTAAACAAAACATAGGAGTTGAGATATGGATGCACAAATAAAAAAGGGTGCCATTGAGATGTGTGTATTACACATTTTAAACAGAGGTGATTCTTATGGTTATGACATAACAGAACAGATTGCAAAGTATATAGATGTTGGAGAGGGAACTATTTATCCAGTTTTAAAAAGACTTAGTGATTATGATTTTGTAGAGTCATATCTAAAAGAATCAAATGATGGTCCACCAAGGAAATATTACAAAATTACCGAAAGTGGATGCAAAAGGTATCAACTAGTAAAAGAAGATTGGTTGTTATTTAATAAAAATGTTTTAAATTTTTTGGGGGAAATTTAATATGAAAAGGATCGAGTTTTTTAACGCTCTTGAAAAAGAATTAAAAAAGAATGAAGTAAGCAAAATTGAAGACGTATTAAGAGATTATGAAGAAATTTTCATATCGAAAATGAGCAAAGGCAAAACCGAAGATGAAATTATTGCAGAGTTAGATAGTCCAACTGTTATTGCATTGGCTTATAAAAATACAAATAGTATCGATGTAAAAAGCACAAAAAAAAGTTTAAACTCTAAAATTAAATTTGCGACTATAATGAGGGCGATTTTAGTTTTAACTGCAATATATATTGCAATTGAAGTTATCAAGTATATAAAGAAAGTTCCTTTTAGTTGGCTACTACCGATGGTCTTTATTTGTATTACAGCGTTATATTTGATTGTTGTTTATACTAAAAGTTTGAACACACTTAAAAAAGAAGAAGACGATATAAACAATATCGAGAAAAAAGATATATAAAATGGGGGAAGATAAAGAATGAATAATTTAATATGTGATTCTGGGGCGTCTTTTTTTGTTATATTATTTGCTGGCGTAATATTAATACTTTCATTATTCTATTGGGTTAAATCTTTAATTGTAAAAGGAATAAATGGCGTTAATTTTAATAATGCTGATGTGATTTATTCCGAAAACTTACTCGAAGACTTGGAGATTATGAAAAAAGACGATGTGTTCAGGTTGTATGCAACAAAGATTAACAATGGATTGTATGTGATAACAACAAGTATAATTGGTGAAGTATATAAACAAGGAGCGTTGCTTTCATATTTTGGAGAAAAAGCAACAACGCTTAAAACAACAACAGAAAAGTTATCAAATTTCGCAAATAGAGTTCCAAACCTTGACGTTAAATCAATTGCAACTCAAAATATTAACGAAAAGGTTAGAATAAAGAAAAAAATAAAGGAGGGAATTTAAAATGGAAGTAGTTCAACAGTCAGAAGCAATGAGCATTTTTAATATTTTATCACCAGTTTTTATTATGCTTGTATTGTTATTATGCATAGCATCAATTATTGCACTTAGTGTAATTTTTAGAAAAAACAACCGTAATGGATGGCTTGCGATTGTACCATTAGTTAATATGTATATTTTATTTGATATCTTTTGGGATAAAAATAAATTTTGGGCATTCTTTGTGTTGTCATTCTTAATGGGATTATTGTTTAATAATGCGAATGGATTATTTATATGCCTAGGTATAATTGTTTTAGTTATAATGATTACAATATGTGCTATGCTTTACGCAAAAATGGCAAAGGCTTATGGCTACGGCACGGGGTTTACAGTTGGCTTAATTTTACTTTATCCAATATTTGTAATAATATTAGCAACTAAAACACCACTGGCAAAGTCAAACGAAAATAATTAATACTTTAAAAAAGAGAGATTGGAAATTTTCATCCAATCTCTTTATTAATAAATTAAATAAAATGGTTTTTCCTTAAACATTTTACTTGACTTTCAAATATATATAATTATAATTAAATTCGTAAACATAGTGAGGGTAAAAGCAAATGAAAAAAGTTATTATTACAGCGATAATTACATTGTTATTAGCTGTGTGCGCAGTACCTGTTGCAATAAGTTTTATCGGACTTACAAATGTTGCAACAATAAAATTAAATACTGATAACGTTAAAATTATTTATGATTTAAATGAAGAGTTTTCAGCAGAGGGTTTAAAAGTTGAAACATCTAAAAAAGACGGTGTTATGGAAGAAATCGTTGATTACACTGTTGACAGTTCTGCGTTTAAAGCTGACACGGTGGGCAAGTATGAAATTAAGGTAGTTGTTGATGAAAAAGACTATGCAACATATACCGTTGAAGTAAAAGACAAAGGAACACTAAGTCTTGTAAGTGACAACTTGTTTTATGTTGACCAAGACATCGAAGAAAGTGCTTTAAAAATTAAACACACACCAACAAACGGTGAAGCAAAAGAAATAACTGACTACAAAATTATTTCTTGCAATAATAACGAAGAAGGCAATAAAACTTTGGTGGTTGAATATCAGTCATTCAGATATGATATCGCAGTTAATGTGGTATCAGTTGATGCATATATTGACAAGGTTATGCAAAAAGTTATTTTAAATGCGAACAATAAAAATTTTGATGTAAAATCTTTACAGTGGGAATTTGTTGGCTCTTATTCTTTCGCGAAGATAGTACAAACAGGAGTAAATACAGTTTATGCAGTTGGAGTTGACAAATCATTAATGCAGGAACTTTGGGTCGACAATCAGGAATTAACACTAATTCAAAAGACCTCTTATTTAGACGATTCAACTTTACCGTTTTTTAATGTGGCAGACTTTAATAGCATAGAAGAACTTACCGAGTCTTTAGACTCAAGGAATAGTTTATCTTCAACATATCAAATGCTTGTTGCAATTCTTACTAAAATCTATCAAAATTCAGAGCATGGTGAACAAAATCGCCTTGACTCATATAAGACAGACAATGGAATGTTTACATTTGCAATAGATATTATAGATTTAAGACATAATGAATGCAAAGTTCGTTATTCTGTCACAATTGATTTGGCGAGTGGAAATCTTATTTCAGCAACCAACATCCCAGTTGATGGCGTAATGGATTTTGCAGTAAATCAGCCAGTTGAATCAAAAGAAGTCCCAGCTGTTCCAACAGCACAAGATAAGGGAGTTGTTTCGGTAAAGTCGGGAAGTAAATTACCTGTTAAAACCGGATCTGGTATGGAGAGTGCTCCAATAGGTGGTGAAGGTTCTTATAAAGACCTTAATTTGGAATTTACATTAAATGGTAAAACATATCCGCTTTACTACGGAGATTATACAGTGCTTGGCTACGATGATTCGACAGTTGGTACTAAGACTGTAATCGTTAATTACAACACATTTACCTATCCAGTACAGATTGAAATTGTTTCAGCTTTGGATTACATCAAATATATTTATGAAATCGCAAAAGAAGAAACTTACAATAAAACCGATTACATTAGCGCAGTAAATAATGTTAACAATTACGAAGCGGAATATATGATTTACGATAAATTTAGCGATGTACTTTACTGTAACAACAGACATAATTCAGCATTACCTGAGAATCAAAGAGGCGAAATTTGGATTGAATCGGACGGAACGGTGACAAAGAAAGGGGTAACAGGGAATGTAACAAAAACCAAGTTTGATTCACAAGAAGTGGCATTAATTGCAGCCTTCCATTTAGACAGTGAAGAAACAAT
>JAZOOJ010000015.1:0-76223 GCA_045655005.1 Clostridia bacterium
CTCAAACAATAAAAATGTTTCACGTGAAACATTTTTATTATAAATCTACATTAATATATTAAAATTTGATAAAAAACAAGCCTCAAATGCTTTAAATAAAACATAAAGCCATTTAAACGATTTCAGACAGAATATACACTAAAGGACGGAGTGTTTTTTGTATCCTATTCTGAGAAATTTTTAAATGTTTCACGTGAAACATTTATACTTGTATTCGTGATGATTTTGATAGATTAAAATATTTTTTGTATTAATATTAAGATGGGCTGTTTTGCGATTTATATATTTAATAAACATAACATTGAAGCAGTCAATTTTAATTAGGGTACAAACAAGTAAATGTTTCACGTGAAACATTATTTAAAAATATTGATTCTTATAAAACAAAAAATGAACTCAAAATAAATACAACTAGATTTGTAAATTCTTGAGCGTTGTAATTATTTGTCTTTACAATAGTTATGTCTTTTAAATACCAATAAGAGTGTCATTAAAAAAAAGAAGAATGTTTCACGTGAAACATTCTTCTTTAAAGATATGTTATTAAAGTTTTGATTTTATCCATTCGAGTACCATTTCGTTAAAGTTTATATTATTGTCAATAATTTTAAACATTAATCTTGAAATTGGGCCTCCAACAAATGAAGAGTCTATTAAAGTATAAAAATCACTAAATAAGAATACGTTCCTAAACAGTGAAAGAATTAGACAAATCCCGAAGACATACATAAATGCACGAAGAATTCCAACAAGTCCGCCAAGGGTTCGATCAATCTTTGAAACTATATGAGTAGATTTTAAAATATGTTTTTCAATTTTGTTAACTATAAATATAATGATATATAATACAATAAATATGGCGAGAAAACAAGATACAATTAAAACTAAATTTTTCAAAGCTTCACCTGTTAATTCTGCAAGTGTTATTAATTCAACGCTTGATAATGATTCAGGCGTTACGTTTAAAGCTGAACGCAACATTCCACGAAAAATTTTTGGTACGCCACTGTCTGCAAGTGCATTGTCGATAAAAGCTTTTAAACTGTTATTTGGAATAGTTTTTAAGTTTGTATTAAAACTTTCAGTTAATTCGGTTGCCCATGTAGAATACTTATCGAACATATGTTCGTCTATCATTGTTGCGTTTGATATCCATTTAGATAAGGGCTTACATAATATAAAAGATATAATTAACTTAACAGTTAAACCGCAAAATCTTGTTAAAGACCTAAAAAATCCTCGCCATATACCAATTATGATACAAATGGCAAACAAAAGTAAAATTATAGCATCTATATAAGTAAACATATACATTCTCCTTTGTAAGATTAATTTTACCATTAATTGGGTATAAATAACAATGAATTTTAAGTGAAATTTTAAAATTGTCGTGTTATTTTATTGAATATATAATGAATATATGTTAATATATTATATATTGTAATAACATATTGGAGGATAATTTTTTGGAAAATAAAGAGCAGCAAAATAAAGAATATCAATACAGACCTCAAAAACCAAGTTTGTTAAAAAACACTATAAGTATTATGTTGTTGATAGGTTTGATAGCCGTAATGTTTTTAGCAACTTCATTGACCTCAAAAACAATTATTGGTGGTGATCAGTTTAAACAAGATTTATATGCGGGTAAAATTCATCACATTGTAGAACAAGAAAATTATGTTGAAATTCATTATCGTGAAGATGCTGGTGGATATGTATACTATATGGGTGTAAATGGTTGGGATAAGGCTGTTCAAGATATAGATAAATATAACGGCAATTTTCAAGATGGAAGTGAGTTTAGGGTTGAATGGATTCCAAAAGTTCAATCGTCGTTCTCGTGGTTTTACATTCTTTATCCAATCATTTTGATAGGTGGTGCATTTTTAGTAATATCTTTCTTTACTCGTCAAATTGGAAAAAGTAATCGACAATCAATGGATTTTACAAGAAATAGAGCAAAAATTGCATTAAGTACTGTAAGATTTAGTGATGTTGCTGGTGCAGAAGAAGAAAAAGAAGAAGTTAAAGAAATAGTTGAATTTTTGAAGTGTCCGCAAAAGTTTACTAATATGGGAGCAAGAATTCCAAGAGGTGTGCTTATGGTTGGACCTCCTGGAACGGGTAAAACCTTACTTGCAAAAGCAATCGCTGGTGAAGCAAATGTTCCTTTCTTTACAATAAGCGGTTCTGACTTTATGGAATTATTTGTTGGTGTTGGTGCAAGCAGAGTTAGAGATTTGTTTGATAAAGCAAAAAAAGCAAGTCCTTGTATTGTATTCATCGATGAGATTGATGCTATTGGTCGTCAACGTGGAACTGGAATGGGCGGCGGAAATGATGAAAGAGAGCAAACCCTTAATCAGTTATTGGTTCAAATGGACGGATTTGAAACAAATGAAGGAATTATAATAATCGCTGCAACCAATAGAGCTGATATACTTGATCCTGCACTTTTAAGACCAGGTAGATTTGATAGACAAATTTATATTCATGTGCCAGATGTTAAAGGGCGTGAAGAGATCTTGAAGGTACATTCAAGAGGTAAAAGATTTGATAGTGATGTAGATTTTAAGCAAATAGCCAGAGTAACAAGTGGATTTACTGGGGCAGAAATTGAAAATTTGTTAAACGAAGCTGCAATTCTTGCTACAAGAGAAAACAAAACTTCAATTTCAATGAAAGATATAACAGAGGGTATTGACAAAGTTACAATGGGACCTCAAAAAAAGAGTAGAGTTGTAACAGAACGAGATAAAAAGATAACGGCATATCACGAAGCTGGTCATGCAATTGTTGGACGTCTTGTGAAAAATAGTGAACCAATACACGAGGTTTCAATTGTTCCAAGAGGCAACGCTGCAGGTTATACGGTTTCACGACCTGAAAATGATGATACACATATTACAAAGACAAAATTATTAGACACAATCACAATGATGTTGTCTGGAAGAAAAGCAGAAGAAATTTTCCTTGGTGATTATACAACAGGTGCGTCAAATGATATTGAGCGTGCAACTTCAATTGCAAGAAAAATGGTGGTAGATTTTGGTATGGGTGAAGAGACTGGACTTATGCACTTAGGAAGTGAAAATTCGTACTTCTTTGGCAAAGATTATGTTGAAAGAACTACATACAGTGAACACTATGCAAGTATTATTGATAATGAAATTAAGAAGATTTTAAACTATTGCGAAAAGGAAAGTGAAAAACTTATTGAGGGCAATAAAGACAAACTTGAAACAATGGTAAATATACTTTTACAAAAGAATACTATTTACTCAAATGAAGTTGATATGATTTTGGAAGGTAGATCTGAAAGTGAGATTTTATTAGAAATTGAAAATAAAACTAATTGTAGAAATGAAGAAGTTGTTGATGAAGTAACAGAGGGCGGGTTAAAGTCAAGCATTGTAAAAACTCCAAAAACTGAAAAGTCTTGTAAGGTAAAAGATGCTCAAGATAAAGAATTGGAAGTCCTTCCTTCAAAACAAATTTCAGAAACAATGGAAGACGCAATTTCAGGAAAACAAAAGACAGAAAAAAAGACAAAGGATAATCAAGACTAATTATGAAAAACAAAATATACTTATGGCTTATAACATCAATGACTTTAATTATGTCGGTCAGTCTAATTGTTTTTGCATCATTGCAAACAAATTCAAAATTACCTATTAATGTAGACCCTGAAAAAATAAATGTCTATTATAGGTCGCAAAGCGAAACATTAACTTATACAGAAAGTGATAGCGAATATGTTGAAATTCTAAAAATGTATAATAACGCTTTTAAGAAGTCTTATTTGAGTCAAATTACAACAAATCAGTTTTTAGGTGAAGGAATTGACGAAGCTACAAGTCAATCTGGCTGGGATGATCAAGATAAGATAAAAGGATTATATCTTGAATTCAAATATGAAAATAATCAAAGACTTGTTATTACACGAGATGGCAATACAAGGCAAGTATTTATTTCAAGTATAATATTTGAACTAACACAAGAAAAAGAAGTTCATAAAATCTATATTCATTATGCACAAGACGGAAAGTACAACAATAAAGAAGCTTCTGATGGTGTTATGGTTTATCCACTAACAACAGAGGGTGATACAAAAGAATTATATGTTTACTTAAGAGGGTTAATAAATGAAAAGAAAGATAGCTAATTTAATAACAATTATGGCATACGGAGCACTTTTAGCATCGGTTGTGCTTGCAATAATTATGCTTGTGAATTTTTATAAATGCGCATCACTTAGTTCTGTAAATGTAATAGGAACAAATATTCCTGTTGAAATTCAAAATGCAATTGATGAAGCAAGTAATGTTGCTTTAAGAAGAGAATATCAATCAGTTGTTCTTGGTTTAGTTCAAGCGGTATGTTATACACTGATTTCGGGTTTTGCATTGTTGGTAACTGGATTGGTATTAAGATTAGAACCTAAACAAATGCAGGTGAAGTAATAAATGAAAGATGATATTATCAATAACGAAGACTATAACCTTACAAAAGAAGAATTTGAAGAAAAAAAAGAAAATTATCGTTGGAAAGAAATGGTTGGTGGTGAAAGCTACCAAGCAGAATATTTTGATGAAGAACAATCAAATAGCTATGAATGGAATAGTAACCTTATTGATGAAAAATTAATAGATAACGACTTATTATTCTTAGATGCTCCAAGAACAAAGCCAACAAATTGGTGGCTTATTGTGACGATTATAATAGGTGCTTACTTTATTATTTCTTCCTATATTTTTAATATAATATTAATGCCATTGCAAGTCGTGGGTGCTTCTATGTACCCGACTCTGAATAGTGATGATAGAGAAGATACAAGCGATGTTGTATACATAAAAGAAACGCAAGATATAAATGTAGGTGACATAATTGTAATGAATGCACTTGATTATACAGAAAGTGAATCCTATTACATAAAAAGAGTTGTCGCAAAGGGTGGCGATAGTGTACAATTTATTAAGGCAGACAACAATTTGTATGCTGATTCAACAGGTGCTCCGTGCGGTTTGTTTTATTTATATGTAAACGGCGAGAGGGTTTATGAAAATTATATAAATGATGAAACACCTGAAAGTGATGGTACGATGTATTTAAGACTTGACATAGCAGAAAATATCTATCAAGAAACAATTGTTGGACAAAAAAAGATTGTTGTACCTGATGGCGAGTTTTATGTGCTTGGAGATAACAGGCGTGTTTCAAATGATAGTAAATATTTTGGTACGGTAAAACAAAAAGACGTAGTTGGCAAAGTGGTTATACATAGAGCATACGGAGAAAATTTGTTTGTAGCATTATTCAATTCAATAAAAAACAAATACATTTTTAAATAAGGAGATAAAGTATGAAAATTAAAATTACAACAGACACAACGGCAGATGTAACACCGGAGTTTTTTGAAAAGTATGGAATAGGTTACTTGCCTGAGATTGTAAATCTTGGTGGTGAAGAATACTTAGATACAGTTAACATCACAACCAAAGATATTGAGGAATATGTAAAAAATACGAAGAAGCTACCAAAGTCTGCGGCTAGAAGTGTGCAAGATTTTAAAGATTTCTTTATGGGGTATTTAGATGAAGGATACGATGCTGTTGTTTTCTGTGGTATTTCTAGCAACCTATCGTGTATAACAAAGAATGCTCAAACTGCTGCTGATGAAATTGGGAATGATAAGGTTTTTGTTGTAGATTGTGGTGTTTTGTCTACTGGAACAATGCTTTTGGCTTTGTGTGCGCTTGAACTTGCAGAACAAGGGAAAACAGCTAGAGAAATTGCTACAATTATAAAGCAAAGGAGTTATGCAGGACAAACCTCATTTGTTGTTGAAACTCTTGAATATTTACACAAGGGTGGAAGGTGCTCTATGCTTTCAATGTTTGGAGCAAACCTTTTAAAAATCAAGCCAAAACTTCAATTAATTAATGGCTCAATTGTTGCAAATGAAAAGTATAGAGGTAAACAAATAGTTGTATTGAAGAAGTATATTGATGACACATTAGCTTTGTATAATAATCCAGATACAACTCGTTGCTTTGTAACTCACGCTGATGCAGACCCAGAAATAGTTGATGAAATCGTTAAATACGTTCAATCAAAACGTATATTTAAAGAAGTTATTGAAACAAAAGCAAATGGTGTAATATTTACACATTGTGGACGTGGGACGTTAGGGCTTTTATACTTAAATGATGGGGGACTATATTAATATTTATGAGAAATCGACTAGTAAGGCTTGCGTGTTTAGTATTTGCTATATTTTCAAGTATGTTTATTTTTTGTGCTTGTGGAAGCAAATCAAATATAATTGATAATAGTGTATATTTTGATGATACAATTAATTATTCAACATATACAGCAACAAATAAAAAAACTGCTTCACTTAGCCAAGTTGTAATGGGTGAAGGAGCAACGGCTTTTCAATACACTTCAATCGATATTATTGGAATTAAAAGTTGGATTGGCGGAATGTATATTGAAAGTGTGACTTACACTTTTGAGACAAGTGCACCAACTACTTTGGAATTAGATTTAACAATTGCAAATGTGAAAACGAAAACAAATTTTAATTCAACACTAGATTATTATTATTACAATGCTCAAACAAGTTTGTCAATTGGTGAAAAAGGCACAGGAAGTTATACATTTTTAGTTAATGATTACATTGATGATTTAAAGGCTCCACAATTTTTGTTAAATATAGATAATTTGTGTTATCAAAATGACGATGAATTATCAATTAAGTTGTTGGATTTTAAAGTTTCAGGATATCACGAAAAATAAAAAAAGAACCCTTGTGGGTTCTTTTAATTTTGTTTTTTATTTATAATCTTCAATTGTGCATTGGTTTGTATAATGGTTTTTTGTTGTCTAAGATTGTTTGGATATAATTTCGTTATTTTCACTGTTAGTTGTTTGTGGGTAATATAGGGTAGGCTTTATAGTTTTTAATAAAATCATAATTGCACCGCCTATTGGAATGAAAATAAAAAACATATAAAATCCAGATTCATCTACATCGTGTAAGCGTCTAACAGTCATTGAAATTGTTGGCAAAATGGAAACTATTGCGTAAATTAATGCAATATATGGCATTACAACACGAATGAATATTCCAAGAATAATCAAAAACAATATAGCAATATTATTAAGTAAAATTGCAGTCCAATAATCTTTTCGATTTTCCATTCTTTGAAAATCAACTATTCCTATCCAAAAATGTTTAAACCCTTGCATAATGCCCTCTGTTTATTATAAAAGTAATTAAAGTGTAACATAATAATGAAAAATAAGCAATTAAATCAGGTGGAAAATGTTTAAACAATTAAAATTATGGATGGGAATAGTTCAGTTAAATTCAAAAAATATCACAATTCAAATAATTTCTTATCTAATTTGTATTATATGTGCATTGGTTGGGCCATTGGCGTTGTCTTTATTTATAAGTTCTATTTCGTCGGCGAATTTTTCGCTTGCATTGCTATGGCTTGGAATTGATGTAGCTATTAAAATTTTAGAGCAGCTATCGTGGCATTTTAACTATTCAAATTTTACTGGTTTGATAGCTCCTACCTATTTATATCTGCAAGAGAAGTTAATAATGACGTCGCTTAATAGTGCCAAGGCGAAGAATAAAGAAGAATTCGATTATGTGGTTGCTAATGACTTGTATACTATTTCGGCGTATATTGATAAGTTGATTTTTGGGATTTCAAACTTGCTAAAAGCAATTATTATAACAGTTGTAATATTTTATTATAGTTACGCAATTGGTACAATTATTATTGCAGTCGCAATATTGGCATATTTTATAATTGCATTTTATGCTGGGCAAAGGAATAAGACAACGAAATTGCTTTATAATAAAGAATTGTCATTTACAAAAAAGTTTGATGAAATGCAAACAAAAAAAGACATTATAAAAAAATACAATCTTGAAAACGCTGTTATATACGAAGAAGAAAGAAGATTATTCGAATATGTTAAAAGTTATGAAAAGGTGACAAAAAATCGGTCTTTTAAAGATAATTTATTGCAAGTTTATTGGTGTGTAATGATTTCAGTATGTTTGGCTATTTTGGTTTATGAATTTAGACAGGCAACATTGTCGCTTGCTTTATTTCTTACCATTTACAATTATTTATTAATGTATTCAAAAATTACCCAAAATATTTTTGATTTTAGACTGGAGCTTTTAGAAGTGGGAACTTCGCTTGAAAGATTTAACAATGTAGTTGATATTGCAGAAGAAAACAAAAAGTTGGTTTTAACAAAAATTAAAGACATTGAAATACCAAGGTTTAATGAAAGGGTTGATGCAAAAGAACAAAGTATTGTAATACCGCTAAATACAGTGGCTGTTTTTAAAGATGGTGCATATAGTGAATTGTTTAATAATCCGACAAAAAACTTCAAAATTAACAATATAGATATTTCTCAAATCGACTTTAATGAAGTTTGTAAATTTGTAAGTTATGATAATGAAATGTTTGATGATAGCATAATTGAAAACTTTCAAATAATTAATCCAAATTTGAAAGAGATATCTAATATTTTGAAATTGCTTGGATTAAATTATTATATTGATTCACTTAGCGAAAAAGAATATGCAAATATAATTGATAATAAAGATATTATAATCAATTTCAAATTCAATTTAGCAAGGGCTATTTTATCTAATTCAAATATAATTTTTTTAGATGTTGCAAAATTGAATGATGCAGACTTGTCTAGTGTTATGAAGACTATAATTATAATGAAAAACAATAAAATATTTTTAATATATGATAAGAATAATCGAATTAATCGTAAAAAAATATTAATTGTCGAATAAACGCATAAAAGTAGAAAAAGTATATAAACTATTATTACAAATCTAAAAAAAAGGAGAAATTTGTTTATGACAAAAAATTCAACTTGTCCAAATTGCACAAGTGCAAAAAAAACGACTAAGTTATCTTCTGTAAAGACAACAAAATCGTGTGGAGCTAAGGCTACTTCAAACACTTCGGCAAAAGGCAGAACAACATCAAAAGCTAGTACTGCAAAAAACACTACAAGAGCAACTTCTGCAAAAGGGGCTAGTGCTACAAAGTCAAGACTTTCAACAACAAAGACCAGAACAAGCGGAACAAGAACAACTAAATCTTGCAGTTAATTAGAGAATAGTTTAAATAAAACCATTTCAAGAATATTGAAGTGGTTTTATTTTTATTAAAGAAAATAGAATATACTTTATTTTTTTTTTAATATGGTGTATAATACAACAGAAGTAAATATTTTTGGGAGAAATAAAGATGGAATTAGGATTAGTGGGATTACCAAATGTTGGTAAAAGTACCTTATTTAATGCGTTGACTAATGCAGGAGCCGAAAGTGCAAATTATCCATTTTGCACAATTGAGCCAAATATTGGAATTGTAGATGTACCAGATGAAAGGCTTGAAGTTTTGGGTAAGATGTATGAAACTGATAAAATTACGCCTGCATCTTTAAAATTTGTTGATATTGCGGGTCTTGTTAAGGGGGCAAGTAAGGGAGAAGGGCTTGGAAATCAGTTTTTGGCGTCAATCCGTGAATGTGATGCAATTGTTCACGTCGTTCGTTGTTTTGACGATGATGACATTATTCATGTTGATGGGACTGTTGATCCAATCAGAGATATTGCAAATATCAACACAGAACTTATGTTGTCAGATTTGGAAAGCCTGGAAAAACAAAGACCTAAATTTGAAAAGCAAGCAAGAAGTGGAGATGTTGACGCATATACTAATTTAAAAATTATAGATGTTTTAATCGATACATTGAACAATGGCAGGACTTTGCGTTCGCTTGATTATACAGATGAGCAAAAAGCTTTTGTCAAAAGTTTGTTTTTAATAACGGATAAGCCTGTAATTTATGCGTGCAATATTGCAGAAAAAGATTTGGCGGGAGATTACGAAAATTTGCCATTTGTTAAAATGGTTAAATATCAAGCAGAAATTGAAAAAGCCGAAGTTTTAGTAATAAGTGCAAAAGTTGAACAAGAACTTACCGAACTTGAGCCAGAAGACAGGCAAATGTTTTTAGCTGATTTAGGTTTAAAGGAAAGTGGTCTTTCACGAATTATTAAACTTGGGTATAAATTGCTTGGTCAAATTTCATATCTAACAGCAGGTAAAAAAGAAGTTCGTGCATGGACAATTAAAGTTGGTACAAAAGCACCAGAGGCAGCAGGAAAAATTCACAGTGACTTCCAAAAGGCGTTTGTTAAAGCCGAAATTGTTGATTATAACGATTTAGTTAAATATGGAAGCGTTGCAAATGCAAAATCTGAAGGTAAGGTTAGAATTGAAGGAAAGGACTATGTTGTTCAGGACGGAGATGTAATTAATTTTAGAGTTAATGCTTAATTTAAAAGGGATAATATGAAAAGATTTTATTTAAGTGAAAACCAAATTCAAAATGCTATTATTGATGGAGATGAATATAATCATATCAAAAACGTTATGAGAATGAAAGCAGGTGACCGATTTATTGCAATTGGTGACCCGAGTGGTTTTGATCTTGTTTTTGAAATTGCTGAAATTGGTAAAAATTCAGCAAAATTAAAATTTGTTGAAAAGTTTGAAAACAATGCAAATCCTAAATTGAACATTATGGTTGTTCAAGCGTTAGCAAAGGGTGATAAACTTGATTTAGTTACCGAAAAAGCAACCGAATTAGGAGCAACTTCTATTTGCCCAATTTATCTTAAAAATTGTGACGTAAAAGAGGGAAGTGGAAAACTTGCAAGGCTTTCACGTATTGCAATCAGTGCTACTAAACAGTGTGGTCGAAGCAAACCTTTAAATGTTCTAGATTGTACAAATGCAAAAATGTTGGGTGAAGTTTTAAAAGATTTTGAGTTAGTAATACTTGCAAATGAAAGAGAAGACAATAAAAAGTTTGTTGATGTTTTGGTAGAGAACAATCAGGCTAAATCAATTGCCATAATTGTTGGGCCAGAGGGTGGCTTTACAAGTGAAGAAATCGAATTAATTATTTCACTTGGTGGTAAAAGTGTCAGTCTTGGCAAACGAATTTTAAGAACTGAAACAGCAGGGCTTTATATGTTGTCGGTTATAAATGAAATATTTGATAATTAAGGAAAAGAAATAAATGAAGTGTTGTGTTTATACACTTGGTTGTAAAGTTAATCAGTATGAAAGTGAAGTGCTTGGGTTAATGCTTGAAAATGCTGGCGAAGAAGTTATATATGGACTAAAAGAGGCAGATGTTTATATATTAAATACTTGTGCAGTTACAAACGAAGCAGAACATAAATCACGAGAAGTTATAGCAAAAATTAATAAGTTAAATCCAAATGCAAAAATTTATGTGTGTGGTTGTTCAAGTCAATTACATCCAGAAAGTTTTATGTCAAGAAATAACGTCCAGTTTGTTTCGGGCACGGAAGCGAAAGAAAGAATTTTTGATGCTATTGTAAATCAAAACAAAGGTGTTGAAATAACTGAAATAGAAGATAAAAATTATAATGAAAACTATAAAATAAAGGGTGAGAGAATTCGCTCATATCTAAAAATTCAAGATGGCTGTAATAATTTTTGCAGTTATTGTATCATTCCTTATACAAGAGGACGAGAGAGGTCGAGAGAGCCAAAATCTGTTTTTGATGAATATAGAAGATTAATTGCAAATTCAAAAGAGGTAGTGCTTGTAGGCATTAATCTTTCGCATTATGGTAGTGATAGAGGTGACGGCGTTAAATTAAAAGACATAATTGCTGGATTTAATAATTTTAAAGAAACAAGAATAAGGATTTCGTCACTTGAGTCGGACGCTGTAACAGATGAATTTATGCAAGTATTGAAGAATACTAAGGGTTTTTGTCCATCATTCCATATACCTTTACAAAGTGGTTCAGATAATGTTCTAAAAAAAATGAATAGGCACTATAATTTTAAAGAGTATAGCGAAGCAATTTCTTTAATTAGAAAATATTTCCCAAACGCAAGCATTGCAACAGATGTTATAGTTGGCTTTCCAACTGAAAGCGATGAAGATTTTGTTGAAGCATTAAATAATATTAAGTCTATTAATTTTTCAAGTATGCATATTTTTCCATTTTCAAAAAGGGCTGGTACAGTTGCAGATAAGTTGCCACAAATCGACGGAAGAGTTATAAAAGAAAGAATTTCAAGGCTGAAACAAATTGCTGACCAATCAAGGGAAAACTATTTAAAGAAGCAGATTGGCATAAGCGATGAAGTATTGGTGGAAGAAATGGCTGACGGTGAATATGTTGGCTTCGGTGCGAATTACATTAAGTGCTATATAGATTGCGATAAAAATATTATTAATGAAGTTGTTAAAATAAAATATACAGAAATTTATAAAGCAGGTCTTAAAGGAGAAATAATTTATGAGTGAAAAGAACTTAAAAAATGATTGTTTGTTTTGTAAGATTATAAATGGTGAGATATCAAGTTGTAAAATATATGAAGATGAACACACATATGCATTTTTAGACATAGCAGGTGATGTATATGGACACACTTTGGTCATTCCTAAAAATCATTGTGAAAATATTTTTGATGCAACAAGTGAAGATCTTGCAGGTGTTATGAACGCGGTGCAAAAAGTCGCAAAGCACTACAAAAATATTTTTGCTGATGGTGTAAATATTATAAATTGCAGTGACAAATCTGCCGAACAATCGGTATTCCATTTACACTTTCATATTTACCCAAGGAAAGACAATGACGGTCTAAAAATTTGTCCGTCAATTGAAAAACAAGATATTGATTTTGCAAAATGTGCTGAAATTCTAAAAATAAACTAATAAAGCTCTTGACAAGATGTGAAATCTTTGTTAAAATCAATGAGAATTAAAAACGAAGTGGGGTGAATTTGGGTGAGTACCGTTAAACTTGGCGAAAACGAAACTCTTGATAGTGCAATCAAGCGTTTCAAAAGAAAATGTCAAAAAGATGGCATTATCGGAGATATCAGAAAGAAAGAAGCTTATGTAAAACCAGGCGTTAAGAAAAAAATGAAATCTGAGGCTGCTCGTAAAAGAAACCGTAAGAATGGTTAATTAAAGAAAGTCCTATCATATTGGAGAAAACCCATATGGTAGGACTTTTATTTTAATGTTAACCAACAAGTGATGACTTAATTTTTACATAATCGTTAGATAATTGTAAAATATATCTTTCTTTTGCAGAATTGTCTAATTTATTAAATACATTGTAGTCGATAAGTTTGTCAATAGGGTATGGAGTGTCTGGGTCGGTTTTTAGTAATGATTTAACCTTATCTTCAAGTTTTCTAAAGTTTTCGTTTTTATTACTTTTTTCAAAAATATATTCACCAATAATTGATTTCTCAGTTTTTTCTTTTGTATCAGATTCTTCAATCTTTGATAATTTTTTCCTTGCTCTATTTATAAATTTAGAGAAAACGTCGTCGTTGTAACTTGAATTCGACTCCATACTTTACCATCCTTCTGTTTATTAATATGTAATAATGTTAACATTAATTACTTTAATAATAAACAAGTATTTTGTCGAAATATAACTTATTTAAACGAAAAGCAAGCATAGTTTAATGCTTGCTTTTCGTTTTACCAATCCATCCAATCTGGCTTGAAATTCATTTCTGCGTTTGGAGATGTAACAACTTTAATCTTTAATGTACCATTTTGTAAATTATGAAAGCTCTCTTCTGTTTTGTAATCGATAATTTGTAATAAGTGCGATTTTAACATAAGTCTTGCCCTTAATGTTACTAGTTCAACTGGGTTTACAAGTTTATATGTAGAGCCACCAAGTTTGATTGTTCCTGCTTTCTTCCATTTAGTTTTAATTTTGTGAAGTTGTTCGTCGTTATAAAAGTAAAGGTTTTTTAAATTTTTCAGCGATACAGAATTTAATTTTTCAATCATTACTTCAATAACTTTAATAACAGCTTTTTTATCTTCTGGAGATTCGTCCCAAATATGATTAAGAATCATAATTTCTTCAGTTACGAAGACGCTGTCAGCAAGTTGCACGTCGTTAGAAATGGTTGTTTTTTCTCGATGTAAAAAATCGCCCGTCTTAATCATTGAGACCTCCTTTTTATCTGTTTAAATTAAATAGTAATACGCTTATATCTGCGGGGCTAACACCACTTATTCTTGATGCTTGCCCAACAGTTAGTGGCTTAATTTCTGATAGTTTTTGCATGGCTTCAATTCTAAGACCTTTGATTTTTGAATAGTCAAAATCTGGGCTGATTTGAAGTGTTTCTAATCTGGCGTTACGTTCTACTGTGCGTTGCTCTTTTTCAATGTAGCCATTATATTTTGTTTCTATATTTATAGTATTAATAGCATCGTCAGAAAAATGCTCAAATAATTTAAATCTTTCATTTAGCAATTTTGCGGTAATGTGTGGACGCTTGATTAATGTTTCTACCGAAATCCCAGTTTTGATTTCATTTTCTCCAAATTCTTTTAAGAAAGCATTTAATTCTGTGGTAGGTTTTAAAATTGATTTTAAAATTGGTTCAGCTTCTTTGATTTCGTTTGTTTTTTGTAATAGCTTAGCAAGTCTTTCTTCGCTTACAATTCCACTGTCTATTGAATATTGGGTTAGCCTTAAATCAGCATTATCTTGGCGAAGTAGTAATCGATATTCAGCTCTGCTTGTCATCATTCGGTAGGGTTCGTTTGTTCCCTTTGTAACTAAGTCGTCAATAAGAACGCCAATGTAACTACTGTTTCTTGGAAGTATGATTTGTGGGCGGTTTTCAATGTAAAGCCCAGCGTTTAGTCCAGCAATTATGCCCTGTGCACCGGCTTCTTCATATCCGCTTGTGCCATTAATTTGACCAGCAGTAAAAAGACCTTTAACCTTTTTAAATTCAAGGGTGGGAAATAGGTCCGTACTGTCAATTGCGTCATATTCAATAGCGTATCCAAGTTTTACAATGTTTGCTTTTTCAAGTCCTAAGACTGATTCAACCATTTGTTTTTGGACGTCTTCAGGCATTGAGGTGCTCATACCTTGAAGATAAATTTCGTTATTTTCAAGAGTTTCGGGTTCTAAGAAAAGTTGATGGCGGTCTTTATCTTGAAATCTAACTATTTTTGTTTCAATGCTAGGGCAATATCTTGGGCCGACACCAGTTATTGTTCCGCTGTACATAGGAGCTCTATCAAGGTTATCTAAAATAATTTGATGAGTTTTTTGATTGGTGTATCCAAGCCAGCAACTTGCAATATTCTTTGGTGGTTCGGTTGAAAGATATGAAAATGTACGAATATCATCATCGCCAACTTGTTCTTCAAATTTTGAGTAGTCAATTGTTGCTTTTTCTAATCTTGGTGGTGTTCCTGTTTTAAATCGCTTTATTGTAAAGCCTAACTTTACTAAACTGCCAGTTAATCCTTTTGCGTTTTTAAAGCCAGCAGGTCCAGAGTCTTTTATAACTTCGCCTGTAATTGTTCGGCTGTTCAAATATACACCTGTGCAAACAACAACGGCTTTTGAGTTATATCTAACTCCATTTTTTGTGACAACGCCACAAACTTTTCCATTGTCACTTAGTATTTCAATTGCTTCATCTTCAATAACTTTTAAAAATTCGGTTTTTAACAAAGTTTCTTGCATTGTGCGGTGGTAAAGATTTTTGTCGACTTGTGCACGTAGGCTTTGTACGGCTGGACCCTTACTTGCATTAAGCATTCTAATCTGAAGCATTGTTGCATCAGCATTTATGCCCATTTGACCGCCAAGTGCATCAATTTCGCTTACAAGTTGCCCTTTTGCTGTTCCGCCAATTGATGGATTGCAGGCAAGGAATGCTATTGCGTTATAGTCAAGAGTTATTAATAATGTTTTCTTTTTCATTCTTGCAAGAGCCAAAGATGCTTCACAACCTGCGTGACCTGCACCGATGACTATTGCATCGTAATTATAATCTTTTTTCATAAGTTTATTTTCCTAAACAGAATTTGCTGAATATTGCATCAAGTATTGTTTCGTTTGATGTGTTTCCTGTGATTTCTCCAAGGCAATAATATGCTTCATTTAAGTCTATGGCAATTAAATCAAGAGTATGGCTTTTTAAGTTTTTGTGTGCATTTTCAAGAGCAAGTTTAGCACGTGTTAAACATTCAAGGTGTCGTGCATTTGTTAAAACAAGCCCGCCAGAGATGACGTTTGAACCGATGATTGATTTATAAATGGTGTTTTTTAGATTTTCAATACCTTCACCGGTTTTACTTGATGTATAAATTCCGTCTTTTTTTCTTTCTGAGTTTTTTAGTTTGTCACACTTATTGTAAACCGTTAAATATTTTTTGCCTTGTAAGTGTTTTAAAATAATTATATCTTCATCGGTTAATTGCGAAGAACTGTCAACTATAAATAAAATTATATCGGCTTCGCTAATGAGTGAAATTGATTTGTCTACGCCAATTTTTTCGATGATGTTTTTTGTTTCTCTAATACCGGCAGTATCCAAGATGTTAACCTTTATGCCATTAATTTCAAAGGCATCTTCAATAACATCTCTGGTTGTTCCAGCAATGTTTGTGACAATTGCTTTTTCACGATTTAAAAGTGCGTTTAAAAGAGAACTTTTTCCAACATTAGGTTTTCCAATTAGGCAGGCATTTATGCCGTTTTTAATAATTGAGCCTGCTTTATATGTTTGAGTTAACTTGTCAATATCAGAAATTATTGTATCAACTTTTTCATCAATTGCGTTTTCGGCTATGTACTCGATATCTTCTTCTGGATAATCAAAAGATACCTCAACTTCACTTAAAAGGTCGGTAACTTTTGTCTGTAAATCCTCGACCTTTTGGGTAAGCCCACCTTTCATAAGTGTATGACCGGCTTTAAGTTCTGCGTCGGACTCGGCGTTTATCATATCAATCATACCTTCGGCTTCGCAAACACTCATTTTGCCATTTAGGTAAGCTCGCAAAGAGAATTCACCATTTTTTGCCATTCGTGCACCGTTATTTATGCAAGATGAAACAATGAGTTCGGCAATTTTAATTCCGCCATGTGCGTGAAATTCAACGGTTTCTTCACCAGTAAAGCTGTTGTTGTCAAAAACGACGCAAAGACATTCGTCAGATACAAGGTCGCTTGCAAAGTCGCCAAAAACCAATTCACGCTTTTTAAAAGCCGATGGATGTTTGCCGGACTTTGAAGTGAAAAATTTATCTGCAATTTTAACAGATGATGAGCCACTTAGTCTTACAACAGAAATCCCGCCAACGCCAATAGGTGTTGCTATTGCTACGATTGTTGAATTTAAATCAAATAACGACATAATATTTTTGACAAACCTCCATTAAAATTAATTATCCGAAATCTAGTCATTATTTTAACACAAATAACGTAGTTGTCAATTATTATTAAGAGATTTCATCTGAAAGTGTTGACAAAATTGCGGTTTTATTTTATAATACTAACATCGCTTTTAAGGTCTAGTGGTAATTCACATAGGCATTAATAAAACTAAAAACAAGGAGAAATGAGATGAAGAGAACATACCAACCAAAAAAGGCAACAAGAAATAAAGTTCACGGTTTCAGAAAAAGAATGGCTACTAAGGGCGGAAGAAATGTACTTCAAAGACGTCGTAACAAAGGTCGTAAAAAATTAACATACTAAGATTTAGGGAAAACCGATGTTAACAAAAACATTAAGAATGAAACGCAACACACAGTTTTCTTATGTGTTTAAAAAAGGGCAAGTATTTAAAGCTAAAGGATTGATGATGATAGTTGCCCCTAAAAGATATAAAACTCAAAAAATTGGGTTGGTCGTAACTAAGAAGATTGGCAAAAGTGTTGTAAGAAATCACGTAAAGCGATTGATAAGGGAGTCATTAAGAGGTTATCTTTCCCTTATCTCGCCAATGCATGATCTAATTATTGTGGCAAGACAAGGTGTTGAAAGTGCGACTTTTCAAGAAATTAACAAAACAATATTGGAGTTATTAAAAAAATCTAATGCGTTAAATGAAAGTTAATCGCACTAGGTTTTTTATTAAATAAATTTTTTATGAAAAAGTTTTGTGTAAAAGTTATTAAAGTTTATCAAAAGTGGTCAAAATCAAAGCCTGCAAAATGTAAAATGCAACCGACCTGCTCCAACTATGCAATATGTGCAATTGAAAGATTTGGAGTACTTAGGGGTGGCTTTATGGCTGTTTGTAGATTGTTTCGCTGTATGCAGAAAAAATCATCACCACTTGACACAGTGCCTCAAAATTTGAAAGGAGATTATAAATGGCTAATGTAATGAATTTTTTACTAAGGGAAGCGATTGTAGCACCTACTGGATTATGGTCTACGCTTTACAATTGGTTTGAAAGTTGGATTGGGAATTACGGTTGGACAATACTTTTATTTACCATTTTTGTAAAGTTGATTGTGTTACCGCTTGAATTTTACAATAGGTATCAAAGTAAGAAAAATAATTTTATACAAAAGAGATTAAGTGGTCAGGTTGCCAAATTAAATGAAAAATACAAAAACAATCGTGACCAAGCAAACCAAGCAATATCTGCTTTGTATAAAAGAGAAGGCTATAATATGGTAGGCACTTGTGTGTTTACGTTATTAAACTTTGCCATTACATTAATTGTGTTTATATCTTTCTTTAATACATTAAGAGATATTTCTGCATATAAGATGTTAGACCAGTATTATACGCTTGAACAAACCTATAACGAAGTTTACGTTCAAACAAATGATGTGGATATGGCTCAAAATGCAGTACTTGTAAAATATGAAGAAATTTCTGGAAACTCAAAGTGGTTATGGGTTGAAAATATTTGGAAGAAAGACTCAAATGTTTCAATTGTACCAAATTATCAAGAATTAAATAAGGCTGTAAATAGTGCGAGTGATAAAAAGTATAAGCAATATTTCAATTCTGAAAGTGAGATTTACATAAGCGAAGAAGATTATAATAAGGTTATGAACAAGGTAATTGATTCAAATGATGGTTGGAACGGCTATTTCTTGGTGGCTATATTTGCTGGCTTGTTAACATTTTTGACTCAATATCTATCTGAACTACAAAATAAAACAAAAGAAGAAAAGAAATTAAAACAAAAATCACCGCAAGACATTCAAATGGAAAAGACCATGCGTTTTATGAGATTGTTACTTCCTGCAATGATGATAATATTTGCACTTACAAACTCGGCTTCGTTTGGAATCTATTTGATTGCAAGTTCGCTAATTGGAATAATAACCAATTTTGCGACATCATTCTTAGTTAATAAGATGACTAGGGAAGAAGAAGAGAAGTACAAAACTTGGCTTGAAAAAGAAGCAATTCATCAAGCAAAGAAAGTGCAAAGTTCTAAACCGCAAATGGTTAACTATAAAAGCATAAGTGGAAAAATGTAATTGGTTTTAAGGAGAAAGTATATGAACTCAATAGAAGTTAGTGCAAAGAATGTAGAGCAAGCAATTGAAATTGGGCTGTTTAAGCTTGGTGTTTCAAGAGATGATGTAAAAGTTGCGGTACTAAGTGAGGGTGGATTGTTTGACAAGGCAAAGGTAAGACTTATTGTAAACGATCCAAATGCAGAAGTATCAGAGACAGAAATGCTAGTTAATGAATTTGTAGAAAAGATGAAGTTGAATGTTGTAGCAACTGTTGTTGAAGATGAGAATGGCATTAAGGTAGATTTCGCTGGTGCTGATATTGGAACGATTATCGGCAAGCGTGGCGAAACACTTGATTCTGTGCAATATTTGCTCGGACAAATGATAAACAAAGGGAAATCAAAGCAAGAATCAAAAAGAGTGTTTGTTGATTGTTCAGGATACAGAGAAAAAAGAGAGGGTACTTTAAAAGTTTTGGCTCATAGAATGGCAGACAAGGCTGTCAGAGAGAGAAAAATCTCTAAACTGGAACCAATGAATGCGTATGAAAGAAGAATAATCCATTTGGCTCTTGAAGGGCGTGGAGATGTTAAAACTGAAAGCCAAGACAGAGCTCCTCACAGATTCATTACAATTATTCCAAACAATTTGTCAACAAATTCAAAAGAGGCTCGTTCGCATAATGATTAATATAAAGGACTTCCACAAAAGGAAGTCTTTTTTATTGGTATTAAAGCTAAAAAAAGGTGTATATTGACAAGATTTAGGTTTTGTGTTAATATTATTTAAAAGAATTTTAGTAATTTGGGGGATTATTATGGCAAGTAAAAAATTAACAGACTTACAAAGAGCTTCAAAAAAAGGTGCAAAAGTTTTAAAAAGTTGCCTTATTCAGTGTAGTGAAAAATTTAAATATGAAAATTTTAGGGCACCAGAACAAGAAGAAAAGATTTGGATTTATACCGATGCGTGTAAAATGGCTATGGCAGAATTGACTCTTCTTGAACAATTATGTTTAATTGATTATTATTTTTGTCGTGGGAATAAGTATATTAAAGAGTCTGTTGATGAGGTTGTTCAAACAACTCTTGCTGGAGCTGTGGTGTCTTCAGATTTGCCACGTTCATCAAATGGGATAGTTCAATGCATACAAGTTGGAAATATTTATTATCATTTTTCAATTGTTGATTTAAAGGATAAAGCAATGGCGGTTACACAACCACAAGTGACAATGTTTATGGAAGAATTGCTTACAAATGTAAAAAATAAAAAAGATAGGTTGCTTAATATAAACAATGTTTATTCTTCAATGCATATTTCTTCTGAATTAGAAAGAAAGAAATTTTATCAAATTGAAGAAGGTGAACAGTCTGCTTCGGTAACCGAAAGTTACGTTTCGTATAAAGATTTTGACGACTTGTCGCATTCTCTTATAAGGGATTCTGTATTATTAGAACTTATTAAACGTTGCGGTGAGCTTGGCTGTTACAAGTCAGAAGAACAAGATGGTGAATAATAAAAGGATGACACAAATGACAGAAAGTGATACAAAGCATAAAGTTGCTGTTATGAATATTGAAAGACGTATGCACGAAAACACAATGATGCATTATTTTAATGATTTAAATAATGGAAGGACTCAGTTTTCGGCAAAAAATAAAAAGAGAAGAGAAGTGCTACAAAAAAAGGCTTATCTTTCAACATTTCTTCAATCAGATACTTATGAAAGATTTCTGATTTTAGAAACCTATTGTGCAAAAGGAACATATCTTTCTTCGGTTCAATACAAAATTATTCAAGAAAAAATGCCGTCATTTAAAACAGTTGAAAGGGATGACGAAAATGCTGTTTGTGTTGGCGGAAAGTTTTATCCAAAGCAAGTTGAAAGAAGACTTGTTTTAGAATTTGCAAAAGTAACAAAATCAGAGTTGGCGCCATTTTTTGATATGTTGAAGGTTGAAGAATTTGCAGAAATTAAGCAACTGATTGAAAGGCATATTGCAGGCAGGACTGAAAGTTGTGTAAGTTTGCAATATTTTGCAACAACCCTTAAATTAAGAGCATTATTAAAGAATTTGGAAGAAAGAATTGCTGAAAACGAAGAAGAAACCGAAGGTGAATAAAATAGCATAAAGTTAAAAAGGTCATAAGTTTAATTTTTAATTAAATTTATGCCTTTTAATTTATTAAAACAATAATTTGCAATTTGTATTAAAATTAAAAGACAAAAGTGTTTGTTTGTGTTATACTAATATTGTAAAATTATTTTTAAAATGGTGAGTTATGCGAAGGCTTAATAAATTTATAATGAAGTATTATCATTTGGAAAATGATATATTTTTTAATCAGTTGTTTGATACGGGTGAATCAATTTTTACCTTTAATGATAAGGTCACAAGCAGTATTTGGAACCATGCATTCCCGTATGATATTGATGGGAAAAATGAAGAACAAACAATTTTAAAATATAAAACATTTATTCAAGATGCTGTATCGTTTTTTCTTTCAAAAGGTCGACAGCCTGCAATTTATTTAGATGAAAAATACTTTAGTTCAAAAATGCTTGAATTACTATATGAAAACAAATTTGAACGTTTTGATAATGAAGCGTGGATGCGTCTTAGAAAAATAAGGAAAAAGGCTATTAAAACACATGAATTGAAAATGGTTCATATTGACGACTTGTCAAAGTCATCAGACTTTTTTAATGTCGTAAGTATTTGTTTCAGTCCGCAATATTCAGAAGAGTTCAAGAATGATTTTGATAAAATATTTGGATTTAAAAAAATAGAGCACTATAGTTTTTATAATGGCGATGGCGTTGGAATTGGGGCCGCAAGTGTTTACTATGACAAGGAGACTGCACATATTCACAACATTGGTGTGTTGCCTGAGTATAGGCGTCACGGATATGGAACAATTATTGTAAAGCAGATGTTTGATTATATTAAGCACGAACTGAAAATTAAAGACATAGTATTGCAATGTGATGGTGTTACTGTCGAAAGTTTTTACAGGAATTTGGGTGCCGAGATGTTTTACAGGAGATATGGGTATCTTTTAAATGTTGAGGTTTAAGTTTGACTTTTAACAAGAAGTGGAATGTTTGTTGAAAACCAAACAATTTAACTATTGACAAACAACAAAAAATAATGATATTATTTTTATAGTTACGAAAAGTCGTATCTGTTTAATTAGAATTATATAATAGGAGAAGATATTAATGACAAAATTTAAATGCTCAATTTGTGGATATGAACATAACGCTGAAAGTCTTTCAGAAGATTTTGTATGTCCAATTTGTAAACAACCTGTAAGTGCATTTGTAAAGGTCGAAGAAAGTGTAAAGAAAAATAAATACGCAGGAACAAAGACAGAAAAGAATTTAATGGAAGCTTTTGCTGGAGAATCACAAGCAAGAAATAAGTATACCTATTTTGCATCAGTTGCTAAAAAACAAGGGTTCGAGCAAATTGCTGAGCTGTTTTTGAAAACTGCAGATAATGAAAAAGAACATGCAAAATTGTGGTTTAAGGAACTTGGTGAACTTGGCGATACTGCTGAAAATTTATTGCACGCAGCAGAGGGCGAAAACTACGAATGGACAGATATGTATGACAGATTTGCAAAAGAGGCTGAGGCTGAAGGGTTTGCTGAGCTTGCTGAAAAGTTTAGAGGTGTTGCAAAAATTGAAAAGGCACATGAAGAAAGATATCGTGCTTTGCTTCACAATGTAGAAAATAAAGAAGTTTTTGCAAGAAGTGAAGTGCAAGTTTGGGAATGCAGAAATTGTGGACATATAGTTGTTGGAACAAATGCTCCTGACGTGTGCCCAGTTTGTGCTCACGCTCAAAGTTATTTTGAAATAAGAAAAGAAAATTATTAAAATTTAAGGAAGGTGAAAAACCTTCCTTTTTTATGCACAATGCATCTTGACAATAAGACACTAGTTTTGTTATAATAGAAAAAAATTTGGGTTGGTGAAAAATGGAACAAAAAAAATTGAAATATTTGGCTAAATGTTATTGTTTAAACAATGGTCGCTTATCTACAACAATACAAATAGTGTATAGCGCTGACATTAAGAATGTGTATATATCTCCAAATTGTTTGTTTATTGAGATTTGCACTTTTGATGAAAATACTAGAAGAACCGATGATAAAAATGCTGTTAAGATTGACCATTATTTGGTGGGAAATAGATTTGATAGATGTCGTGCACACTTTACAGATGAAAGAGAAAAGACAAATTTTACACTTTTTAAAGTCTATAAACCGCATATGTTAATTTCCGAAAAAGATATTAAGAATGGGAAATATTGTCCAGAGGCTCAGGGAACGGAAGAGAATGAGTAGTTATAAAGATAAAGATTATCAATATTCTTGATAATCTTTTTCATATATGGTAAAATTATATTACTAGGAGAATTATTATGTTTAAAAAAATGATTTTGCCAATCAGTGTTGCATTTGTTTTGATAATTTCTGCAATCGTGGGCAGTATTTTGATATTAAATAATGAAAATAAATATGGGAATAATGGCGGTGGTGATAATCCTACAACAAATATAGGTTCTCAAAATAATGGCCAAAATTCAACAACTCCGGTACATATACACAAATTTGATCAAGAACCAATTTATACTGTTGAAGGAGAGATTGCATATATAACATATGCGTGCAGCAATGGGTGTGAAGAAAGGTCAGAAAGAAAGGCGGTTTCTAATGCTGTAATAGCAACACCTACAACAGTGCAAGATGTTTTAGACGGTGATATTAACAATAAAATTGTTGTCTTAAATGAAGGTGTTTATGAATATCTTGAATTAAGACCATCTCTTGCAAATGTTCAAAAGATTAGCGTTGATAAAAATGGCGGAAGTGAATTTGGTGAGCCAATATATATTCGTGCGGGTGGAAATTTTAGAGATATAGCAGAGATAGTAGAAAATCAAAAAACCTATAACTATTTATATGAGACAACATTTGAGAACATTACAATTGTTGGTGTTGATGGGACGGTTTTAAGAAATAGATTTGATGCTGTTTCGGGTGTGGTAGATTACACAAATCTGCGTGCAGAAGACCCAATTCGAAATCTTGAATACAATGAAACAGGCTGGAAGCACACGGTTAAATTAACAATAAAAAATCTTAAATTACTAAATTTAAAATTTAATGGTATTGGTGCTACAATTAATATTGCTTACAGTGAAAATGATTACTCATATTATGATAGAATTTCAATCGAGAATTGCAGGTTTACAACTCTTTACCAAGAAAGGCTTGTTGGAAGCCCTGCAATAAGAGTCGATAATGCTAAAAATGTAGATATTGTAGAAAATATAGTGGTTGGACATTATTATGGTATTTATACAACAAATGTTTTTAATTTAGACTGCGAAAAAAACACAATAAAGCAAACGAATAGCAATGCAATAGTTTTGCAATCTGGGTTTTCAGAAGAATATTTAATGGGTAAAATTAATATTGTTTCAAATCACATAGAAGATGTCTATGGGCAAAATAATGCGGGTGATAGGGCAATACTAATTAAAAACGGAAACCATTGTACAATTTTAATAAAAGACAATACTTTTGTAAATGCGACCAATTCATTATCTCAAGTTATAAAGGTATTTTCGCTAACAAATTCACTGTTTAGTGTAATAAATAATAATTATTATGAAACACTTTTATCAGAGGGTAAGGCAATTGATAATATCACAAATTCAGGATTAGCAAGTTTTGAAATCGTAGTTTATTAAAAAAATCCAACAGTAAATTTCTGTTGGATTTTTTTGTTATATAATATTTTCGCTTGCGTTTGTTGAAGAATGCGTTTGAATAAATTCTTTGTAAAATTCAATGATTCGCTTTTGCTCATCGGGTGTTTTATGTGAAAAGTGTTTTGGATTTTCAACGAAATCACCCAGCGCCATATTGAAATGCCCTGCGACAAAGAATGATGGAATAATTCTTACGTTTGCACCTTTGCTTGATGTTTTTGGCGTTATATCTCCGTGTGTGGTGGTTGGAAATCCGTATTCATCGGTACTTTGGGTTGGCGGTTCTTGATATCCGAATACGCAAAAATCTTTATAGGAATCTTCGATGTTTGCTGGTTTGTCAAATGCTTCAAGAATCTCCTTGGGTATATTTACAAGTACTGGACTTTGTGGAAGAACTTCAAAAGTTGGAGCTTCGAGTGTTGATAAGTGGTACATGGTTGCTTTAAAGTTATTATCAAGATTGATATTCCCATTTTCGTCCATAAATCTACGGGCTTTTTTCCCGTAAGGGCTGTGTGATACCATAAGTCCATTTAGTTCTATCTTAGGAGAAGTTTCTTCACGATGAGAGTCGTGAACACCTATCCAACAGCCGATATTATTTGTATAATATTCTTCTAATTTTTCATTAATTTCTTGAAGTTCCATATGTGGGTCTCCTCTTTATTTGTTATTATAATATTAACATATATCAATTGAGACCACAACTTATTTTTTATTCTTGACAAATAATTTAATTTATCATATACTATATTTAGATGTTGACGAAAAAGGCAGAGATAATCTTTGCGTGACACCTTTTTTAGAGTCTAAAAACAATTCAAAACAAAAACCAAAGTGGCTGAAAGTTTTTCAGCAAGTTAGGTGGCACCACGGATAAGTAAGTTATTCGTCCTAATGCATTAAATATGCACTAGGACGATTTTTTTGTTCTAGTGTGAAATTAAAAGGAGAAGAAAATGACAACACAAATTTCAAAATTAGAAGTTGGGCGTGTTTGCGTTCAAGGTATGATTGAAACAATCAGAGACAAAAAGAGTATGCAATTCATTGTACTAAAAGACTTTTCTGGTAAGGTGCAGGTTACAGTAGACAAGACAGCGCATCCAGAAGTTGGCGAAGTTTTTTCACATTTAATTACAGGGGCAACTGTAAAGGTGGAAGGAGAACTTGTAAAATCTGAGTATGTTAAACTCGGCGGTCAAGAAATTTTGGCAGACGGAGTAGAAGTTACAAGTACAGCTGAAGCAAATCCTATTGCGGAAGATAGCGATATTGATAGCAGATTGAATTATAGATGGCTTGACCTTAGAGTAGATAAAAATCTTTTGATATTTAAAGTTCAAAGCGAATTTACAAATGCGATGAAGCAGTTTTTACTTGATAAAGATTTTACAGAAATTCATACACCTAAATTTATTGCAACAGCGTCTGAATCAGGTTCAGAGGTTTTTGAAGTTAAGTATTTTGATACAAAAGCTTATCTTGCCCAAAGCCCACAATTTTATAAGCAAATGGCTATGGCGGGTGGCTTAGGTAGAATCTTTGAATGTGCTCCATCTTTCAGAGCAGAAAAATCACACACAAGAAAACACGCAACAGAGTTTACAAGTTTTGACTTGGAATTTTCAAATATTGAATCGTATGATGATGTTATGAAGATGGAAGAGGAAATGCTTGAGTATGCCTTGCGTAAGGTGAGTGAAAAGTATGGCGAACAAATTAAAGAGGCCTTTGGGATAGAGGTTGTTGTTCCAAGTCTTCCTTTCCCAAGAATGGCATTGGCTGATATTTATAGTGAACTTGAAACAAGGTATGGGTATACTGTACCAGAGTGCGAAAAAGACGACTTAACAACCGAGGCTGAGAAATTATGTAGGCAACTTGCAATGGATATGTATGGACACGAATTTTTGTTTGTTACACATTTTGGTGCAAGAAAAAGACCTTTCTATCACATGAGAAAGGACGGGATTTTGCAAGGGTATGACTTAATTTGGAAGGGTGTAGAAATAACTTCTGGGGCGCAAAGAGAGCACAGATATGATGTGTTAAAGCAAACAGCCGAAGAATATGGTCTTGGTAAAGATGTAGAGTTCTATTTGCAGTTCTTTAAATATGGTTGCCCACCACATGGTGGATTTGCAATTGGAATTGACAGAGCAACAATGAATCTTCTTGAGCTTGCAAGCCTTAAAGAAGCAATGTTCTTATTCCGTGGTCCAGACAGATTGACACCATAACACAATAAATACTATTTATTAATTATGGCAATTAATTAAAGATTGATGTAAATATATTTGTAACAAAATAAATGAAAGGGGTATAAGTGATGAATTTAAACATAAATGATGGAAACAGTGGCGAGTTTTCTAATATTAAAGAATTAGATGATTGGATTGATTTCTTACAGAAAAATCCGAACGAAATAGATAATCTAATGTTTGACGAGTTGGAAATGTTGACGCAATATTTAAAGGCACGCAATAATTACATTAAAAGGATGGTGGGAAATGTTTGATGATGAAGAACGAGATGAGGCTCTAAGAACAGCTTATAGTTACATTAAAAAAGGGGATTATGATAATCTTGCTAAACTTTTTAAAACAAACCCTTACCTTATTAGTAGGAAAAGAAAAGGTGACTTTTTAAAGAAAGGGAAATTTTCAACAAAATCAAAAGCATCAATGTTGTGCTTAGAAAGGCTTTTTGAATCATGGTGGGAAGAGGCGGTGGCGACTCTCGATTTCGAAATGATTGACAATTTTAACAATCCTATTAATCCAAAGGGCGTTGATGCAAGGCGTGATGAATTTTATGCAAATCCAGATATGTCGTCATTGCCAGATGGTTGGTGGAGGCGTGCACCTATGGGGAATAGAATGCTTGTGCACTTACATGGATCTCCCAAGATAGACTATTTTGTGCGTCAAATAGAGAAGAAAGACCTTAATGTTCAACTTTTTATCCTAGAGTTGGAAAGGTTGAATGTAACAAATGAAGAGAGGTTTAATATTTTTAAGAGTGCAGATTTTTTCTATTCTTGGATTCATTTTTTCAATACAATAGAATTTGAGCCAATGCTTATAGGGTTATTGGAAACAATGGATAGTTCTGACAAGAAAACACTAATAACACGTTTTGCTACCGGCTTGTCGCATCCTTATTATTTATCGTGTTTTGTAAATCTCTCGGGTTTATCTTCACAAGAAATTTATTCGGCATTAACACAAGACGGAAATGTTAGCAATAGAATTAAAACTTACGTGGATGATTATTCAAAAAAGTATCAATGGCTAGATGAAGGTGGGCAATTGATAAATTATTTTCAGATGGGAAATGGTTTAATAAAATCCAAAAACGATTATTGCTTAGTTTTAGATTTATATATCAAAGAACATTTATCTGTATCAAAATTTTGCAAAAAATATAGGATTGATAACATTGAGGGCTTTGAACAGGCCATAGAGCGAAGATGTTTAGATGATCCAGAATTTAAAAAAAGTTCAGAAGCAATGCGTAAGAATGTTGCAACAAATTATTATCATTCGACAACGAACTTAATCATACAAAGTATAAAAAGTGAAGAGTATTTTGCAAAAGCTTTAAACTCTGGTGGGTTTAGGTCACCAAACACTATAAGTAGGATTCTTCAAATTTGTGACAGCATGAGAGAGAATCAGGAAATAAATCTTAGAGAAAAGTTTCTGCGTAGAGTTATAACGTATTTTTTAAAAAGACTTAATAGCTACAAAGATTATAGTGCTGATCCTTCCGATATTGCAAAAATGTTAACACGAAATGAAGTAGAGTTTCTTCGTGATCAAGAAGATTCTGTTATACTAAAATATGGCACGTTTGGAGATGAGATTGATGAAACCGAAAAACTTGTAAAAGTTTTGCGCGGTGCAAATTATCCACAAGACCAATTTTATAAGGCTGTATCCAACAGAAAAGATCCTCGATCAATAGCACATAGGTTTATGGCATACAACAATAGGTTTAGGTCTTCAGCATATTTCAAAAATAAACATTTATTATTAGTAGAAGGAAATGAGTTTGAAGTTACGCGTGATGATGTAAATAAAGCTCTTTCTGTTGCATCTACGCTTGGGCTATTCCCGTCAGTAAGAGTAATTGAACTTTGTATTAAGGCAATAAAACAAGATGAGAATGCATTTTTTGACGAAGCATATCTTGCTATGAAAAAAAAGAAAGAAGAATTTATAACATTATTAAGCGAAGCTAAGTCGTTAGAAGAATATATAAGCGTTATTGATAATAGCCGAGAAGAGTAGTTTTAAAGTTTTATATGTCAATGGTTGGCAATTTGGTCCAGACAGATTAACACCATAATTTTAATAAAAGTAAAAAAGAGATTTTCAATTGGGCAAAACCCAAAGGCAAAATCTCTTTTAAATTTATTTTAAATAATATTTGCGAGTTAATCGTATAATGTTTTAACCTTGATTTGATTGTTGCATTACTTCATTGTAAATTTCATCTACAATAGACTGCATTTTTGCAAGGTGGTCAAGCATATCTTCGGCAAGGGCTAATTGATTTTTTGCCCTGACTAAGTTGTGCTCAGGATATTCGGTTTTAAAATAATTGTCACCATCAAGGTAGTCGGTTAGAAATCTTGAACCACATTCAAGAGTTAGTGTCACTGCACTTAGGGCAAGAGTGTTCTTTTCTTCTTCGGTTATGGCTGGCGCAACTTGTGAAAGGAAGCCTGTTGCGAATGCACGAAATTTATTTAAGTCGATTTTTACCTTGCTAGTGTCAGGTTCGTCTTCTGCTGTGGTGGTTGCACAAAAACGAATCGCATCGCCGAAATCGTGCCCAATAAGCCCTGGCATTATTGTGTCTAAGTCGATTACGCATAGACGCTCTTGCGTCTTTTCATCAAATAATACATTATTGCACTTTGTGTCATTGTGGGTGACTCTAAGTGGAAGTTTTCCAGCTTCTGCCATATTGGTCATATGTGTTGCCAGTAATTCATATTTTAAGTACTTTGCGACGATTGGTTTAATGTCGTCAAGTCTGCCAACGGGGTTTTCAAGGACCTTTCCTTTTAGAGCGTTAAATCGGCTTCTAGTGTTATGAAAGTTTGGAATGGTTTCATAAAGAGTTTCGCTTGGATAGTCTGCAAGTAGACATTGAAATTCACCAAAAGCTTTGCCTGTTTCTTCTAAGACGCTGGTGCTGTTTGTTGTGTTAAAGGTTATTGATTCGTTAACAAAGTCGTACATTCTCCAATAGTCGCCGGCTTCGTCGATTGTGTAAAATTCGCCCGAAATGCTTGGCAAAAAGTGTAGAACTTTTCTGGTTGGGTCAATCCCTTGGCTTTCCAATTTGTCAGAGATGAAAGATGTTACACTTGCAATATTCTCCATAACTTCATCCGGCTTTTTGAAGACGTATTGGTTAATTTTTTGTAACACATACTCTTTGCCATCGTCTGTTTTGATGTAACAGGTTGTGTTAATGTGGCCACTTTTGAAATGTTTAAACTCTATAATTTCATTGGTGATGCCAAATCTGTTTAGTAAGTCATAAATTCTTTGCATTATAGTTCTCCTTTGTGTATTATATTTATTTTACATTATTGTTGGTACTTTCGTCAAGATGTCGGATAAAATTCTGACAACTAAAAAACAAAAAGACATCTTTGTCAAAAAGATGTCTTTTATTATTTGATTATTAGCCTTGGATTGAACCGACGGTTCTTGGGAAAATTTCAACGTCACGGATGTTTGAAACTCCGGTTAGATACATAATAAGTCTTTCAAATCCTAAGCCGTAGCCAGCGTGAACATTTGTGCCAAATCTTCTTGTGTCAAGATACCAAGAGTAATCGGCTTCGTTTAGTCCAAGTTCGTTAATTCTTTGTACAAGTTTATCATAGCGTTCTTCTCTTTGGCTTCCACCAATAAGTTCACCAATTCCTGGAACAAGTAAGTCAACAGCTCCAACAGTTTTTCCGTCGTCGTTTTGACGCATATAGAAGGCCTTGATGTCTTTTGGATAGTTCTTTAAAAATACTGGTTTTTTAAATACTTCTTCTGTGATATATCTTTCGTGTTCGCTTTGAAGGTCGATTCCCCAAGAAACAGGGAATTCAAAGCGGTCTTTTACCTTTTCTAATATTTCAATTGCTTCGGTATAGTCAAGGCGTACAAAATCGTTATTTACAATTGAATTAAGTCTTTCAATAAGTCCGGTGTCAACGAATTGATTTAAAAATGCAATCTCATCAGAACATTCGGTCATAACGTAGTTAATTACATATTTAATCATTTCTTCTTCGTTGTCCATAAGTCCGTTAATATCACAGAAACAAATTTCTGGCTCCATCATCCAAAACTCTGCGGCGTGGCGAGTTGTGTTTGAGTTTTCTGCACGGAAGGTTGGACCAAAGGTGTATGTTTTACCAAATGCGTGGGTGATTGTTTCTTCGTGAAGTTGACCTGAAACAGTTAGGGCAACTTTTTTACCAAAGAAATCTTTTGAATAATCAACTTTTCCACTTTCTGCTACACGGTCAAGGTCAAGTGTTGTAACTTGGAACATTTCGCCAGCACCTTCGCAGTCATTGGCGGTTATAATTGGGGTGTGCACATACACAAAGTTTCTGTCATTAAAGAATTTGTGTATTGCAAATGATGCAACAGAACGGATTCTGAATACAGCATTAAACAAATTACTTCTTGGTCTGATTGTTGGAATGGTTCTTAAAAATTCAACGGTGTGATGCTTTTTTTGAAGTGGATAATCTGACGCACTTTCGCCAAGCACGGTGATTTCTTCTGCATTAATTTCAAATGGTTGTTTTGCTTCTGGTGTTACAATAAGTTTGCCTGTAACGCAAAATGAAGCACCAACAATTTGTTTTACTACTTCATCATAGTTCGAAACCTTGTCACGCTCAATGACAACTTGTACGCACTTAAAGGCGCCGTCATTAAGTGAAAGGAATGCGATGTTTTTTGAATCACGAATAGTTCTTGCCCAACCGCAAATGGTAACTTGGTTTTGGTCATAATTTTTGTAAGTTTTAAATAAATCTCTTATTTCAATTCTTTTCATAGTGTTTCCTTTATTAATGAATAATATAAGTATAGTAAAAATTATACGCTTTAACTTTAAAATTGTCAATTACATTAAGATATTTAATGGTGCAATAATTTGTATTTAATGATTAGATTATGGGAATAATATCCAATGGGAAGAGACTTTTTGTTGTTTGACAAGATATACAAAATATGTTATAATGCTTATGTTGAACTAGTTTTGTCGGACGCAAAATACTTCTAAGGAGAATATATGGAGTTAATAAACGACGTTTTAAGGTCTAGTACTATTCAAACGCCTACCCCAACAGATTTGCAAGGTTTGTTGGACAAATTAAAATATCAATGGGCTTTAAGGCTTGAGCTGGCAACACACAGATTGAGGTACTGGCGTCAACTTGCCAAGTCTTGCTCTGAAGAAATCAAGCCATTGGTTCTTGTGCAAATTGATGAATCGGAAGAAACTTTTAAAATTTCTTTGGAAAGGTATGACAGCATAAGAGGAAAAACTGTTGAAGAATTTTTAAAGCAAGAAATGGAACAAATTTCTAAAATTTTAAAACAACAACTTGCTTTAAGTGCCGAAGATTTGGCAAAAAAGACTGAGCAACTCAACAGTATAAAAAACGATAGTGAAAAATTTGGTTTTTTGGATAAAGTTTATGGTGACGAAGAGGCTATTGACACAGGAGCACTCGAACAATATATTCAAAAGGCAAAAGAAAATCACGATTTATTGCTGGAAAATTCAGCTGAGTGGGAGATGCTTTCAGACGACGATAAGGCAAGATATGTTTACATCAAAAATTCAAGTGAAGCTACATTCGTTTTTGCCGACAATGTTGTTGATGAATTTAAGAAAAGTACATTAAATTAAACAAAAATATAGTCATTGATTTGGCTATATTTTTATTTTGCATTGATTTTGCACCGAAAATTTGTTATTATAGTGAAAACAGAGATAGGAGAAGTTTAATATGGAGATAATGGTTTCATCGGCTTTTGGTTTAGAAGCTGTTGTTAAACGTGAAATGGAGAAATTGGGGCTTGAAAACCCAAAAGCGATAGATGGTAAGGTTCGTGCGAATGGTACGATAGAAGATGTTATGCGACTTAATATTGCATTGCGTTCGGGCGATAGGGTGTTAATAAAGCTCGCCGAATTTAAGGCTGAGAGTTTTGATGAACTTTTTGAGAATGTGAAAAGAATACCATTTGAAAATTTTATCAAAAAAGATGCAAGAATTTTAATGGATGGAAATTGCGTAAAAAGTAAACTTGGCGCTATTAAGGTTAGTGGTGGCGTGATTAAGAAAAGCATCGTTGACAGGCTATCGAAATTTTATAAAAGTGAATTAGACGAGTCGGGCGAAAGGGTGATTGTTGTATTTAATATTGTGAACGATGTTGTTACGATTTCCATTGATACATCAGGTGACGGCTTGCATAAACGTGGATATAGGCTAATGAATTACACTGCACCGCTTAAAGAAACATTGGCTGCGGGGTTAATTCAACTATCTGTTTATAACAAAGAAAAGTCTTTTGCAGATATCTTTTGTGGAAGCGGAACTATACCAATAGAGGCTTGTTTATATGCTTTAAATATTGCGCCTAATAAACACAGAAGATTTGACTTTCAACATTTTATTGGTTATGACGAGAATTTATTTAAAAAGATTATCGCTGAAGAAGAGGCAAAGGAAGTTAAAAATTTTAAGCCACAAATTTATGCTTGCGATATCAATCCAGAAGCAATTAAATTGGCAAAATTACACGCAAAGTTGATTGGTGTAGATGAATACATCAATTTCGAAGTTAAAGATATGCGTGAATTTAAAAGTGATGAAGAGTTTGGTATTATTATTTCAAATCCTCCATATGGTGATAGGATTGGAGACAAAGAAACAATTGGAGATTTATACAAGGATTTCGGTAATGTTTTTGCGTCTTTAAATAAATGGAGTTGTTATTGCTTAACTGACAATATGTCACTTGAAAAATGTTTTGGAAGAAAGGCAGACAAAACTAGAAAACTTTACAATGCCAATATTGAATGTAAATTCTATAGTTTTATGGGGCCAAAGCCAATAAAAAACAAATAAAAAATCTCTAAGGTTTAAGCCTTAGAGATTTTTATTACTTTTTATCTAGCGTTAAGTGAATTGTTACAAGTTCTTTTATTGCGACATCTAATGAAAGAGATGTGACATAAGAATTCTTGTGTTCAATATTTGCACGGAAGTCTGTAATTCCAAAAGCTCCAAATGATTTTGTCAAAACGGATAGTGATGAGTCGGCGATCTCCATACCCTTAATTAAACTTGATAGGTTAATTTTGTTGGTTGAAGGGCTGCTTGCATTTTTAGTTATTGTTTTCATTGTACCGTTTGAAAATCCTATTAAGTCTTGTAAAATAGAAACATTAATTTCATTAAACTTGTATGATTTGTCTATTTCGGTGAGGGTGGACCCGCTAAAGCGTTTTTGAATAGTCCTTTGAATTGAAATTTTTCCGTTTTCAAGTGTTAATGTTGCCTTGTGGTCTTTATAAGTTAGCGAGTTGTATTTTGTAATCCCTATTGTAGTTGGTAAGTTGCTGAGATTTGCGACAAGTTTAAATTTTCCATTAGAATAGGTTGTTTTAACATCTATTTTAATATTGAACACATCGCAATTATAAATTCCAATGCTTAATACTCCCGAATACTTGCCTGATGATAATTTTGAGGAGTTTGTAACGGCTTTAATGGTGTCATTTGTTTTAGAACAATCGATATACGATGATTTTTCGATTGAATTTACATATATTTTATAACTTGTATTATCTGCATAAACATTTGCTGAAAGGGTAAGTGTGTTTTCTCCAATTTTAATGTTGTTTGCATTAATTTTTGTCATCGAATCTCTTAATAATATAGAGAATTCAGAATTCCCACTTATCATAGATAGTTTTGAATTAGATGAAAAACTTAGTTTTGTTGTTATGTCATCAATAAAGGCTACTATGCTTTCAAAATCAATATAACTTACTGTCGTTTGTTGTGTAAAGTAGTTATATAAATCGGTTACACATTCGCTCGAGAACTTAACTTTTGCATCTGCGTAGGTGAAGTAGTAATATCCGTCTGTGTAAACAAGTCCAAGGTTTGTATTGTTAAATGAGCCTACGAAAGCAAAACTGTTTAAGCCAGTTTGTGTTTTATTAAGTTCAAAGTATGTGTTGCCTTTAAATGCTAGATTATTAACAGTGCCATTAATCTCAATACTATAATTTTCAGCACTTAGAAGTTTTGAGCATTTATCAATTGTGTTGATTAAGTTATTTGCAGATACATTCTGAGCATTGTTGGTTGAAAACTCAATTTGTTTTGTGCGATTTGCTTTGTGTAAGTCAAAAGCAAAACCTTCTCCATCGAAGTAAATATCTTCAAGATTTGTTTCTTCAATGTTAAGCCCAATTGTAAATGAACCTATGCTTGTATCAAAACTTAATGTGTTTGTGTCAACTAAAGAAAGTTTTATTGGTTCATCAAAGTAGTAGTCGATTAATTTTAAACAATCTTCAACAGTTACGCATAGTAAGTTGTCAAAGGCATCTAGATAAACTTTTTCGTCTGAGTAAAAAAGTTTCAAGTTGGTGTTATCTATATTTGCATTTAATAAAATTTCAAGTTTGTCATTTATGGTTAGTTCAAGGTCGATGTCATTAGTTGTGAATGGGGTAGAAAGTGTCCCCTTAAAAGTGGCTCCGCCATTTGAAATAATATTAACAATACCGGTTATGATTTCACTGTAATCATTAATGTCAATATTTTTATATATTGAAGTGTCAAGTTCAAAAGTTGTTGCTTTTGTGTTTAAATTTACAGATAAATGATAAATGTCGTTATTTAAATTTATGTTGCTGGCACTGATAAATATTGGGACATTTTTGGCATTTGTAATGATTTGGAAATCGCCAATGTATGGAATTGTAACTGCGATTTTTTTCCCACCAGATGAAAGTTCGGAAGTTTTCATATCGGTAAGTGCAGATTGCAACGTTTCAAGATTTAGTAAATCTGAAAGTTCTCCACCAGTTGCTCCATTAAGTATTCCAGAAAGTGCAGAGATTGTGTCGGAAACTGCAAATGAAAGTCGTAGGTCTTGATAATTAAGATATAAAGTGTCTAATAGATAATAAGCATTGATAGATAATTTGGTGTTTTCAAATTTTCCGTTAACATTTGCTTGTATTTTTAATTCGCCATCATTAAAAACCTGTACTTCACCATTAATGTTTGTTCTTCCCGAATCACTTGTTAAACGAATATTTCCCCCCAAGCTTTCTGCAGTAGTTATATTTTGAATTAGTGAAACAAGAGAGTTGTCCTCGGTTGCAAGTGTTTTTGGTGTGCTGTCTATTGTGGCATCGTTCATCTTTGTCCAGCTTGCGTAAAGTACACATCCTAAGGCCCCGGCAAAGCATAGTATGAACAGCATTAAATTGAATATTATTTTTTTCATTTTTTTACCCTTTATTCATAAAATGTTTCATTGTGAATGTTTCCTACAAGTTCTATGTTCATACCAAACATAGGTAATGTATATGATTCAGTTTTATCTTGGACTATCATTCTAAATTGTTCATCAACTGTGAAAGTAAAAACAGTCTTCGTGAAATTAATTGCAGATGGTACAACGCCCATATTGGCAGCAATTTGTTGAGCGTATGCGACGGTTCCAAGTGTTGGGTCAAGCTCGACAGTGAATGAGTATAGATTGCCCTCTTTGCCATCAAACTTTTGAGAAATGGCAGTTTTACTTGAAACGATATAACTTGAATTTACATTTGCATATTTACCAAATTTTTCTTTATAGCCTTCCCAAGTATATTCATCGTATTTATCTTTCCATACGACATTTTCATAAATTCCGTCTTTTGTATCACCGTGTTGCATTACAACATTTCCACCAACCTCAAAAGTTGATTGTTGTGCTACTTTCACATAAGACGATGAAGTTACAAATACAATGTGTATAGAGTTATCAATTTTTTCGTCAAGTGTAAAAGTTGTTTGTGTTACGCCAAGGTTGGTTTCAATATTACCTGTTCCAACGCATTTATAGTATTTTGAGTTTTTTAAAATTTCTGAACTTATTTGAAATACATCTGTTGCAGAAAATTGGTCTGGTGTTTTGCCGTGGTAGTCTAATTTCGAAATATCATCAAATAATTCATCTGCATTAAGATTTGCGTATTTATCAACAACAAAGTTTTGAGTTGCTATTCTTGAACCTATCATATATCCGCCCAATATGCCAACAATTGCAACAATAATTGAAAGCATAGGAGCAATAAATCTTTTATTTTTTTTCATAATTTATATTTTGAGTTCCTTGTCAAATGTGAAATTTAAAGTAAACATATATATGATAACATAATAAATGTAGTTTTGTAAACAATGTTTTAATAATTTAAGTGAAATTTTAGTGATATGTTTGTTAAAGTGGTTGGCGTAGTGAGGTTTTTAACAAATGTTTAAAGATTGTTGAAAAAGCATATAAAATTTATTTGCAAAATATTTAGATAGGTTATATAATAAAATAAAAATTAAAAAGGGGAATAAGTTATGTCTAAAAGAGATAAAGTAAAAGGTAATGGCTTTGCTGATATTTTGGGGCTGCTTGCTGAAACAATTGCATTTTTTACAATAGTATTATTTTTGGTGTTGTTGATTAATGCCAATTGGGCATTTATTACAAATCCTGGAATTATAAATGTATTGAATATTTTGAAGTTTTATGCCCCACTTGCGTTGCTTTTGATTGTTGGACTTCAAGTCACAAGTCGTCAACCATTCTTTATAAGAATAATTTTTTATTCAGCCATTGCATTGATTATTGTTTTCCAATTCTTCCCAGGAACATGGAACAACTTTATTCAATTGGTTAGGTAGTTGAAATAAAAACAAGGGTTTTTAAGAAATCCCTTGTTTTTTTATGCAAATTTTAAAATAATCTTGAAAAAGAGTAGTTTTGTGATATAATCAAATTGGATTAGGGGAGATTGAATGAAAAAGAATAAACAACAAGAAATAAGACCATTAACACCAGAGGAATTTGCCGAAGAAGAAAGAAAATTACAAAAATATAGAAGAATTATTAGGCATTTATGGGCGATCTATGTATTAACGGTGGCATTGCATCTAAGTAATGGTTATTTCGCAGGTGAGGCTCTTGCTCAAATGGAAAAGCCTGTTGTAATAACTGACAAGTTGAACCAGTACAAGCATTGTGAAGAATATAAAGATTATTTAACAGAAATGCGAAACAAGGTGATGGAAAGTTATGAGCGCGGTGAAATTGATGATGAAGCACTTGTATTGGCTATTGAAGCAACGGCTAGCGAAGAAAATTTCGAGAAATTTTTAAGAACATATAACAATGAATTTGTTCAAGAAACGATTGCTTATAATGATGAACTCAAAAAGCAATATTCAAAAACTGGGGCTACATATGCTGGAATAAATATTGCATGCTTGTCATCTTTGTTGGTGTGGACGATACCAATGGCGATTTTAAGAGAAAAAGAAGACATAATTGAAGAGAATAGAAAGAAAAGAGCGGAATTATTTGGCGAGCAACAAACAGAAAGAGAAGAATAATTCTTCTCTTTTATTTTATTGATTTTAAATTAACTTCCAAAATTGATGCTTCCTAGGTATTATTTCTAAAAAGTTTTGTTGCTTTCTTATAAATTTGTTTGGCAGACATGATGTGTGTATTGAAAATGCTGTGTCTGAATAATAAAATTCGCATTCGTCAAAATTTATATAAAAGCTTGGGCAAAAATCGCTGGCGAAATCTTTTTTGCTTTTTGAAGCATGAGCTAAGCTGTTGGCAAGTTGCTCGGTTGAAATTATAAAGGGTTTTACAACTTTAATATATTCGTCAACTTGACTTTCGCTATTTAAGTTGTCACAACATTCTCGCATATTTTTAAAGTTTGTATGTGACATATAGTAATTTTTAGTTGATGGTTTTAGCTTGTCGAGATTAAGTATGGCAAGTGTTATTGGTAGAATATACCAATGAAATTTGTTTTTATATGTAATTCCAACAATAATATTTTGTTTATATTTCGGTGTAAGCATAAGGTACTCCCTTTTGATAATTATAACAATGAATAAAAATTGAAATCAAGTTAATTTAAGCTTATAACTAAAATAAAAGTTGACAAATGCAACGTGGGTTATATACTATTTAATAAAGAACTATTGTTTAGGAGAAGAAAAATGATTGGATTTGTAGTGGCAATGGAAAAGGAAGCAAAACTTTTTTTGGAAGTTGCAACAATAAATAACAAAATGACTATTGCGGGGAAAAAGATTTTTGTTGGAGAATTTTGTAACCACAAGTTTGTTTTAATTATTGGTGGAATTGGAAAGGTTAATGCTGGAATGTCTACACAAATTTTGATTGACAGATTTAATGTCGATAAAATTATAAATTTTGGTACCGCTGGAGGCAAAGATCCTAAAAATCAACATGTTGGAGATGTTGCCCTTATTGAAAAAACTTGTCAATTTGATTTTGATTTGTCAGAAATTGATGATGTAAATCTAGGGTTTATGCAAGATTTTGATTTGACATATTTTGAAACAAATTATAAAAATTATAAAGGTGGTAAATTCGTCGTTTCAACCCTTGCAACTGGCGACAGATTTACTTTCAAAGACTGGGCGTTAAAAGACCAAAGGGATTTGGGTGCAACAGTTATTGATATGGAAGGCGGAGCAATTGCACAGGTTGCATATGCTAATGGTCTGGAATTCTATTTAATTAAGGTTTTAACCGATGTCGAGGGTAGTGGAGAGGAGAGTATATTTAAACAATATTATAACAATGTAAAAGAAGTTTCTGATTTAATTCCGAATGCGGTAGAAGAATTGGTTAAAAACATTTAGTTATATTTTGGTGTAAGGGGTTTAATTTATGAAGTTTAACACAAGAATAAAACATATAAAATATCTGGCTTTAAGGGAATCAGCTCAGGCCAGTTTTGAAAACAGAAAGATTCGTGAATTAAAAGATGTAAGCAATACAAAAATTACAAAAACATCAAGAGATGATAAATTAACTAACAATGTAATTCATATTATTGATAAAGTTTGTAACAAATGTCCTGCTGACGGTTTTTATATAAGTGAGGTTTGTAGGGGGTGTACAGCAAGGCATTGTATGGTGTCTTGCAAATTCAACGCAATTACAATTTCTGAAAGTGGACGTGCGGTAATTGATAAAGCAAAATGTGTTAATTGTGGTGCTTGTGCAAAGGCTTGTAAGTATGGAGCGATTATTAACAGAACAAGGCCTTGTCAAAATGCTTGTAAAGTTGGTGCTTTGTCGGCGGGTTTAGGAGAAGCAGTTAAAATTGATTATGACAAGTGTATTTCCTGTGGCGCTTGTGTTGCAAATTGTCCGTTTGGGGCAATTGTTGATATTTCAGATATTGGCAAGGTTGTTGACTTAATTAAACTTAGCAACAATGGAAAATCTTTCAAGCTATTCGCAATGATAGCACCATCTATTGCGGGTCAGTTTGGGAATTCAAGTGTTGGTCAAATTGCAAGTGGATTGAAGCAACTTGGGTTTAGCGACATAGTAGAAACAGCACTTGGTGCTGATATGGTAAGTATAGATGAAGCAAAAGAGTTAAGCGAAAAAGGCTTTTTACTTAGTTCTTGTTGTCCGTCTTTTGTAGATTATGTAAAAAAGAATTTTCCAGAATTTGAAAAATATATTTCGCGCAATTTATCGCCAATGGGAACCCTTGGTAAGCATTTAAAAGAGAAAAATGAGAGTTGTAAAATAGTTTTTATTGGACCATGTACAGCGAAGAAAATGGAAATAAGACAACCTGAACTAAAAGGAGTTGTTGATGTTGCAATTACATTTGAAGAATTACTTGCGTTATTTGATGCTAGAGGTATTGAACCAGAAAAATTAAAGGCCGAAAAACTTGAAAACGCTTCATATTTTGGGAGAAGGTTTGCAAGGAATTGCGGACTAAGTGAAGCGGTCAAGCAAAGTTTAAAAGAACAAAATATTAATTTTGAAGTAAAGCCTATGTTAGGTAATGGAATTGAAGGGTGCAGAACTGCATTGCTTAAAGCAAGAGCAGGAGTGTTAGATGCCAACTTTATTGAGGGCATGGCGTGCGAAGGTGGCTGTGTTGGTGGACCTTGTGTTATAACAAATTACAAATATCAATTAGATACAAAGGCTTATTTTGACAAATCAAAGCATAAAAAAATAACAGACGCAGTGTTGGAAAATTTAAAGAAAAATATAGAGTAAAACAATTGTTTGATTTTTTTATTACTAAGTGTATAATTAAATTTAGAAATGAAGAGTTGGAGGATTTATATGAGATTTAACGAAAAGGAATTGAAAGGAATAAGGAACTTGGCAGACAACAGAGATGTTTTGATAGTGCAGGGGAAAAATTCTCAGGGTATACCTTTTACTATGGAGGGGTGCGTATATCTTTTAATTGACGAGGACGGGAAGCCATATATGCCTGATGACGGATTTATGTTTTTTCAAGGACAATTAAATTTAAAGAATTTAGAAATGTTTACAAGGTTAATTACCCATAGGGATTCGCCAATACTTGACGGATTGTTTGTGGAGAAAGCTCAATTGAAAAATTCAGGAGAAATTATTTTTGAAAATCCAGATGTTGACAGTATGGTTCAAAGTGCTATTGCTTATCGAAAGGAGTTAGATAAGCGCGATGATGAGTTTTTGGGCAGATATATAACAGTTAAAGACAAAAAGGAAAATGAAGAATTAGACGCTATTGAAGAATGGCAAAAGGAATTAATTGGAAAACCTGTGATATATAATTACAATGGGTTGAAAAAGGGTGTAGTGCTAAGTGTCAATGCTGGTGGGTTTGAAATAACAACTGGCTCTGTTCGTCATCATTGTTCTGTGTTGGAGGGCGAAATAAAAGTTGATGATACGGTTGCTGCAAATTTGGAAGCATATGCATCGTCGGACCAAATGATATAATCACTATATTATAAAAATTGTTTTGATAATTTAACAAAAACGCTCAAACAGTTCGGTTTGGGTGTTTTTATTTTGTTATTTTACTTTTTTTAGTTTTATTTTATTAAAAACATTTACAATTTATAATAAATGTATTAAAATATATATTAGAGGAATGATTGACTTTTCGTGAGGTTTTTATGAAGAAACAAACGCAGGTAATATTAGATGTAGACACTGGTGTGGACGATGCTGTTGCTATTGCTTTTGCTTGTTATTTGAAGAATATTGATGTTACGTTAATAGCAACGGGTGGTGGCAATACAGGTGTAGATAATGTGACAAAGAATACTCTTGATATTTTGCAGTTTATTCAAAAGGGTATGGTTAAGGTTGCAAAGGGAGTTGATGGAATTTTATCTAAGAAACCATTTATTTTGCAAGTACACGGTAAGACGGGTATGGGCGAATATGATTTTGAACCATTGAAAATTAAACCTGTTGACCAAGATGTGGTTGAGTCAATTCACGAAACGATTCAAGGGAATGATGGTTTAACAACTTTTATTGCACTCGGACCATCAACAAATATCGCAAAACTATTATTAAAATATCCAGAAGACAAACAAAAAATTGAAAAAATAGTTATTAGCGGTGGTTTGCTTGAAGAAATCGGGAAACATGCAAAACCATATTCAAGTTTTAATATTGCGTTTGACGAACAAGCAACAAAGGTTGTGTTAGAGTCTGGCGAAGATATCTTAATTGTGCCAAGTAATCACGGGCATACAGCGTACTTAGATTTTCAAGATGTTTACAAAACCAAAAACACAAATGCAACGGGGGCAATGTTTGAGCAGATTTTCAGGACTTACAAAGACAGGCATGTAAAAAATGGTGTTGCAACGCATGACTTGTGTGCGGTGCTAAGTGTGTCAAATCCGGAAATCTTTAAGATGAGAAAAGCAAAGGTTTGGGTTGAGTATAGCGATATTGCAGATGCGGGGATTTTGAAATTTGATTTTGATAATCAAATGCCAAATGTAACTGTTGCAGAAGAAGTGAATGTAAAAGATTTTAAGAAAATCTATTTTAAAACATTAAAAAGAATGCCATAACAGCATTTTAAATATTAGGGGGCAAAATGGATAAAAATCAATTTATAGAATTTTTAAAGTCAAATGTACTTTCGATTTTTACAGGTTCAGAAATTGTTGGTGAAGAAGAGTCTTCACCAAGAGATGCGTTGGTTGCGATGGGGGCGTCTGGAAGTTTGCTAGTAAAATTTAAGAAGACAGACGAAACAAGACTTGTAATCAAAAGAACACAGCCATTTAAAAATTTTGAGGTAAACTTAGTTCGTGCGATTGTAAGCGAATTACTTGAAATTTATACAAATGAGTTATCAAAAGAAGATTACAGACCTGTTTTACAACAGCACATTATTGAAAAGGCAATTTGCAAAAGTATTTCAGAGAGTTCGTATGAAACGATATTGTCGGTTGTTCGTGAAATGACAAATTGGGGAAATAAAACATACGAAGGTCAACACGCCTTATTTGGTTTCGTAATTTGTAATGTTAAGGCCTCTAAGCAAACAAATCCGAATTTACATATATCAAAGATACTAGGGGAAAACTTTGGGGCTGTAATTGCCGATGGAATTCATACGTGTTTAAAGTTGTCCAGTGATGGGTATTTGATGAATTTTTTTTCAATTCCGGACTCAAAAGAGAGAAGCTTAAATGCACCGTATGATTATATAGATATGGCAAGTATTTGCTCTGGAAGTAGAGTTGGTGTTGTGCTTACAAGAACGGGGGATATATTATTATTCCACCAAAAGAATTTGGTGTTTGCAAAAAAATGTGGCGTGTGGTCAAGATACAGTCACGAAGAAATTATAGACAGAATTGCGGATAAAACAAGTGAAGTGGCTGACAACACAAGAAAGGCTATATATTTGTCTGCTTTAGATGTAAGTAATGCAAGAACAGGTGGTTGTGTTGTCCATTTGGATAAAGACCAAGATATTAATGTTTTAAAACATATTGATGAAAGCGATATATTACTTGAAGATTATTACCTAAAAAAATGTGAATTAAAAAATAAACAATCATTTTTTAATGAAAACAGTAATAATAATTCTGAAATTGAGCCATATAATTCATTTATTAAACAAGCAAAATGTACAAAGACAGCAAATTTAATAAAAGTTATAAATGGACGAAAATTTTATGAGTTAGACAGAAAGCTTCGCCAAGAACTTTTGTCCGTTGATGGCGCAACGGTTATTAATAATGATGGCGAAATTATTGCGGTAGGAGCAATTATTCTAATTGAAACTGGCGGATTTTCGGGTGGAAGGCTTGCCGCAAGTAAAACGCTTTCAAAATATGGTGTTGCTTTGAAAATTTCAGCCGATGGGCAAATTCAGGGATTTAAGATGGACCGACATAAATTAAGAAGTGTGCCAATCTTTATGCTTGGATAATTAAACTATAAAAGTAGCGGGAGAAAATATATGAAAAAGAATTTAAGTCCTGTACGTGGGACTAATGATTATTTACCAAAAGAAATGCTTGTACGTGAATACGTCAGGTCGGAAATATTAAAAACATACAAAAGATATGGATTTATGCAAATATCTGCACCTATTCTTGAAGATATAGACAACTTAATTGGAAGCGATGGTGGGGATAATGAAAAACTTATATATAAGGTTTTAAAACGTGGTGAAAAACTTGATCTTTCAAAAGAAAATTTGACAGAAAAAGATATTGTTGACATTGGTCTTAGATATGATTTAACCGTGCCAATGGTAAGACTTTTTTCGGGGAACCAAAACGCTTTGCCAAAGCCTTTTAAATCTATGCAAATTGATTATTCGTTTAGAGCGGACAGACCACAGAGAGGAAGAAGTCGTCAATTTATTCAATGTGACATAGATATTTTAGGTGATGAAAGTGTTAATGCTGAAATTGATATTATTAATACAACAGCAAAGACTTTTTTAAATCTTGGATTTAAAGATTTCGTTGCAAAGGTTAATGACAGGAGAATTCTTAGTGCATTGATTGCAAATGCAGGTTTTGAAAAAAGTGTTGAATCCGAAGTTTGTGTTGTATTAGATAAACTTGACAAAATTGGAATTGATGGTGTTCGTGCAGAATTATTAGAACGTGAGTTTGATAGTGTAATAGTAGAAAGATTGATGAAAATAGTTCAGGCAATCAGCGAGCAAGGGCTTGATGTTGTGAAAGAATTTGGCGTCAGTGATGAGGTTTATAACTCTGTAAAAAAAGTGCTTGCTGTTGCAAATGGACTTTCTGACGGGAAATATAAGGTTGTTTTTGATGTTACTATTGTACGTGGTCAAGGCTATTATACAGGTCTTGTTTATGAATTTTATATGGACGGCTTTGGCGGTGCTTGTGCCGGAGGCGGAAGATATGATAAGATGGTTGAAAAAATGACAGGAAAAGCCGTCCCAGCGGTTGGACTCGGCTTTGGCTTTGAACCAACTTGTATGTTAATTATGGAAAGAAATATGATTAATGTGCAAAGCAATATGGTTGCAGTTCTTTATAAGCCAGAAGATGATTTCTTAGAAGTTTTAAAATATGTTGAAGAAATCAATAAAACTGCAAACGCATCGGCTGTTCCTCAAGCAAAGAATGTCGGATTTCAATTGCAAACATTGAAAGAGAATGGATATACACATTTTTGCAACTTCTTTACAAAAGAATTGAAAGAAATATAATTTCGGAGAAAAACAAATGAAAAAGCAAGTTGAAGAAAGATTTGGTCAAATATTAGAATCTAATGAAGAGATTAAGAGAATAGAAAAACCACACGCTGTCAGATTTTTTGTTGTACAATTTTGTATCGCATTTTTTGCAATGCTAATTATTTCAACTTGTGCAATGATTGAATTGGTTGATTATTATGGTTTTGGTGTTGTTTGGGCACCTAGTGCAATATCTGCATTTTGCATTTTGATTTATATGTTGCTTAGTATTTTTTATTATAAAAACAAATTCTACTGTATTACAAATAAAAGAGTAATTATAAGAAGCGGAGTTGTTGGCGCTGATTATAAATCAATAGATTTAAGAGATGTTTCGGGTGTTAAGTTAAAGAAAATTTGGTTTGATGTTTTGTTTAAAAAGAGATGTGGAACAATAATTTTAGGAAGTTTAGAAGATAAAGATATTGAAGTGTCATTTGACGAAATGGGTTCTCTTTACAGACTGAGTGGTATTTGTGAAGCAGAGGAAGTTGAAGAATTGCTTAAATCTTTAATTAAGGAAGTTATGCCAAAGGATAAGACAAATTCAAGCGAATGGAAAATGATTAAAAAAGAAATTGATAATGATGAAGTTTCAAAAGAAGATCTTTCAAAAAATAATGATGTAATTGAAAAAAAAGAAGAAACTATTGAAAATGTCGACAGCAAAAAGGCGAAGAAGGCTAAAAACAAATAAAACAAACCCTGTGAGCATATTTCACAGGGTTTTAATTCGCAAGAAATAATAATGTAGTAAAAATCAATATACTAATTTGAGTTTTGTATGTTATACTTATTTTAAAGAGGAGAATGTTATGGAGAAAGCAAAAGTTTATTTTACAAAAGAAATTACCCCAGAGTCGGTTGTAAGGCTTTATAAAATGTTAAATAAAGAATTGAGCGGGAATGTTGCTGTAAAGGTTCATTCGGGAGAAAAGGGAAACCAAAATTATTTACATCCAGAGTTTATGCGTCCAATGATTGAATTTGTAAACGGAACAGTCGTAGAGTGTAATACTGCGTATGCAGGAAGAAGAAATACAACTGAAAAGCATATTCAGCTAATGGAAGAACACGGTTGGTCTAAATATTTTAATGTAGATATTATGGACGGTAGTGGCGATGATATTGTTCTTCAAATTCCAAACGGCAAAATTATCAAAGAAAATTATGTCGGGAATGGAATTACAAAATACAATTCAATGCTTGTTCTGTCGCATTTTAAAGGTCATCCAATGGGCGGATATGGTGGAGCTTTAAAACAACTTTCGATAGGAGTTGCTTCGTCTGCGGGTAAAGCATGGATTCATTCAGGTGGCAAAGTTAAAGACCAAAATATTTTATGGCAAAATTGCGCGAAGCAAGATGACTTCTTAGAGGCGATGGCCGAATCTGCAGGGTCGGTTGTTGATTATTTTAAAGATAATATAGCATATGTAAATGTAATGTGCAATATGTCGGTTGATTGTGACTGTTGTGCAAAAGCTGAAGACCCTTGTATGAAAGATGTTGGAGTTTTAGCATCATTAGACCCAGTTGCAATAGATCAATCGTGCATAGATTTAGTCTATAGTTCAAGTGATACAGGAAAAGACCATTTAATTGAAAGAATTGAATCAAGAAACGGTCTTCATACAATCAAATGTGCAGAAAGGCTTGGAGTTGGCACAACAGATTATGAACTTATAATTGTCGATTAACGGTGGTGACTTATGGAAACGATAAAAGCAGGGTGTATTTTAATTAACAAAGAGAGTAAAAAAGTCGCAATAGTATACAGAGAACGACAAAAAGATTTTTCTTTCCCAAAAGGACATTTAGAACCGAATGAAACGATAAAAGAATGTGCAATTCGTGAAACGGCAGAAGAAACAAAAAGGGTTGCTAAAATATTAGAAGATTACCCACCATTCGAAGAAAGATATACAACACCAAGTGGTGAAAAGTGTATTTGTTATACATATATTGCATTTGATATGGGGCCAAGCGATAATCAAAGCACAGATACACACGATACATATTGGATTCCGGTTGATGAAGTTGAGTCAAAATTAACATACGCAAATATAAAGTCGACATGGAGTAAAGTATACGAAAGGCTTGGTGAAATCATGTCGAAATAATGGTTGAATTGTCAATAAAAACAAATATATAAAAATGTATTAACGAAAGAAGGATGTGGGATATGCGTAAACATATAATGGAATTAATTAATGAATATTTTAACAAACTGAAAGAGAGAAGGGTTCATTTAAACAAAGTAGATAATGAACCAGAAAACGAAAGCGAACGCAACAATGGTGAAGACCAACAGTCGGCTAAACGCGTTAAAGAAATTTCAAAAGAGACCGCATTGGAAGGTGTTGAAAAACTTATTGAAACGGTATTTGCTGTAAGAGATGGACTTCTAAACTTCAACCAAGAAGGCAATATTGATTTAATCAATATGTCGGCTTATTCGTGGTATATATCAAGAATACAGCTTATGAGAAGTTGGAAGGAAAATGGACTGATTGATTATGATGACGATGTTCAACAAGTGATTGACGAAGTGATTGCTTTTGCAAAAGAAAACAAGAAGCAAATTGTTGGTGGGATGGTGAAATCATACGATATTATACAAATAGAAGGAATCATTGCTGTTGCAAACAAAATCATTAATGCTCTTGAAAATTATTCACAGCAGTTGTTTTCGAATGAAAGAGATTTAATTGCAGGTAGGATTGACTATTTAAGCAGACTTTTAGATGATGCCGACCGATTAAAAGAAATTGGATATGATACTACAGTGTCAGATTTCTTGAATCCCAATCTTACACCGGACATTGATTTGTATGTGAGATCGATATGGCAAACGTGTCTATCTATTAACATAATTATAAAACAATATATAGATGTAAGTAGGCATAATGATCCAGAAAAACAACGTTATACTGATGATTTAAAGCGTCAATTTGGATTTAGTGATAATTGTAACGAAAAGGATTTGCTAAGTCTTTCAAGAGAAATTAGTGGCAATGTTTTTAATGGTGCATCATTAAAACCTATTAAGGTGTTTGAATTTAAAGAAAATACAGATATGTTCGAGAAAATATTAAAAATCTTTAATGGCATTTCAAGGGGACATGGTAAAATAAAGGATTATAATAGTGTTGATATTACGCAAGAAATCAAGACTATTGCAAACGATAAGATGTTTAGCGATGCTTTAATATCGAAGACGTGTTTAACTGATGAAGAGAGCGAATATATCTTTAAGTTGATAACGTCAGCAATTCAATCGGTTATTAATAAATCTTATTTGTCAATGGGAATGACTATTGATTACGAAAATGGAAATTCTCCAACAGGCACTGAAGCAGGGTGTGCTGACTATCATGCGATTGGCTGGCATTCCGTTTCAGTTTATGAAGAGAATTTTAAAAATTATATACCAGAAAACGAATTAAACGCACAATCACAATTAAATATTTTATTTGTAACATTAGCACACGAAACAAAACATATATTTGATTATTTTTGGACCACTATGTTGCAAAAAGAAAGCCAGGAAGGGATATGGGATGAAATTTGCGAAATGTTAAAAAGCAACGAACAAAACGATCCAAATTCTTACGTAGGTAGAATTGAGAAGATATTTAATGGTATATCTCTTGATGAAACTCCATTATTGTTGCTTGGATTATTGTCTGGCACTGCTAGGGATGTAAGTGAAGAGTTTAAGGGGAGATTAGAAAGTTTAGTTTCTTCTTTTAAAGACTTGGATTACACAAATAGCAAGGCAGAAAAAGACGCAAGAATGTATGGTGCGAAGATGTCGCAATTTGTATTTGCGTTGTTGGCAAAAGAGTATAGCGATAAGGGAATGAATGAGCATGTACAGATGTTATCTGGAATGGCTCAAAAAGCAGATAAAATTTCGCAATATCATCCAAAATTGGATTATTTAGAGGCTGATGAAAAAATCTCTAACATAGTGTCAGGCATAGAAAAAGATTTAACAGAAGTTGCTGACCCTGATTTTGTTGAAATTTTGTGTCGCCTATGTGAATCAATGCTGTTTAGAGAGAGGGATATGCAAAAGGTTGTAGGTATAAATATGGCTGCGAATAATTTGCTGGAGTTTTATATAAATGGATTGCCTTATGAAAAGAAGCGAGAAGTTTGTTATAATGCAATTGACGCAGGAAAGTGGAGAACATTGCATGCAGTAAAAACAGCTACTTTAAAAAATTATACAGATGGGGAGTATGCGATTCCAATCATTAAAAGTCAAAGTTATGGTTTTTATGATAAAGTGGTGATGGATCCGGATTTTGATGAACTTAGTGCCGAATATGTTGGTAATATTAAAAAACTTGCACAGCCTGATGCAAGTTGTATTAAAAAGTTCGTTCAAGATGGAAATTTTAGGGCAATAGGTGTTTCAGTCTCTGATATTTTTAGATTTTATGATTTGATAGGGGCGTTAGATGGAGAAGGTTCAGGAGATGAGAAATTCTCTAAGTGGATAGAATCTTTGCCAGAAGAAACGAAATATTCTAAGCCTGTTATAAACATGTTAAGAAATATGTTGATTAATTATGATGGCGGAGAAGCGGATGCTGGAGTTATAAAAGCCACGTTAGACAAACTGATAAAAGAAATACAATCAAAAAACGGTTTAATTGTGCTTGGTGAGTTTGAGAAATAAAAAAAAGATGTTTTGAGAAATCAAAACATCTTTTTTGCATTATTAATCTGCATAGTTCTTGAAGTAATTTTTAATTAATACTATTGGTGTTCCTTTATCTCCGCTTCCACTGGTTAGGTCAGCAAGGCTTCCAAGAAGGTCTGTTAGTCTTCTTGGGGTTGTGCCAAGAGAAACATTTTTATTTTTTGTTTCATTTGATTTTTCACGAATTATTTTTTTAATTGCCTCGTCGGCTTCGGCACCACGTAGGTTTTTTAATTGATTGTCTGCTACATATTTAAACTTGATTTCGCTTGGAAGTCCTAAAAGTCCGTCGGTATGCGCAGGTGATACAACTGGGTCGGCGAGTTCCCAAATCTTCCCAACAGGGTCTTTGAATGCTCCGTCGCCGTATACCATGCATTCAATATTTTTGCCGGTACGTTTTTTAAATTCTGTATTTAAGTCTTCAACAAATTTTTGTGTGTCTTTTGGGAAAAGTTTAACGGTGTCATCGGTTGAAATGTTACTTCCAAGAAGTCCAAACTCTGGATTAAAACCACTTCCGTTTATGCTTTTGTTTAAAATTTCTGAAAGCGATACAACTTTTTCTGCACCAGCATTTAATAAAAGACGTTTTGTCATTTCACGAGTATGAATATCTGCATTTATTACAAATTTTGTGTATTGAAGCACTGCGCATGGGTCGTTAGAGAAAATAATTTCGCAATTTGCACCGCCAAATTGTTTGTAAAGATCGACATAATTAACTCCGGTGAATTCGTGAGATGTATTGCCGAATTTATCATAAAATTCTTTTTCTGTTAATGTTGCGTATGGGTTAACACCACTTGTTATAAATTCTTCTTGTTTGATTAGGTGGTTACCAACTTCATCGCAAGGTAATGAAAGTTGAATGATTAGTTTTTTAACACCTTTAGAGATTCCTTTTAAAAGCAAAGAAAAACGATTTCGGCTTAAAATTGGAAGGATTAAACCAACTGTTTCATCTCCAAACTTTGAATGGACATCTGTTGCAATATCTTCCAAAGTTGCAAAGTTGCCTTGTGCTTTTGCAACGATTGCTTCGGTTACAGCAATAATATCACGGTCTTCAAGAGGAAGTTTGTGTTCATCGCAGGCGTTTATAACACTATCACAAACGATGTTTACAAGGTCATCTCCTTTTCTGATTATTGGAGCTTTTACTCCGATTGACATTGTGCCAAATAGACTCATAAAATGTGCCTCCTAAATAGAATTTCTATTTGAATTATATCACATAATATGAACAACCACAAAATGAATTAACTAATCGAATTAATCATTTATTAAACTTAATTTTTTGTATCTTTTATTATGAATATAAAAAACAATCCAAGATATTAAAATTGCAACACCTACAACACCCATAAGCCAAAGAGTAGATAGAAACCACGGCAATTTATAAAGATAAAAGAATGGATATGGCCCCTCTATTGTTTTTGTAAGATTTAATATTATGCAGGTAATTCCATAAATCAATGTTGGAATAATTGCAACCCATATTGATTTTTTTGTGAGCTTGTATTGGTTTTCGAAGAAAAGAAAGGAAATAATCGATAATATTGGACAAAGTGTGTGTTGAAAAAGTCCAGATCCCAAAAACATCCAGCCTATAAATCTGCTTGGGTAAAGTGGACTTAAAACAAATAAAATCATTAGAAATGTTAATGACAGACAAGCGGTTGATATATATCTTAAACTATGTATCCATTTTGGAGTAGGTTGCTTGAAGGAAATGCAATAGCCAAAGCATATGCAATAAATAATGCTAACAATAAGTGCAAAATAGTTGCTGTTTTCGGTGTAAAACTGGAAAACTCCAAGTCCATATTGAAACACGCTTAATACAAGCCCTGCCGATTCAAATACGACAATAATAAAGTTTAGTATAAACGCTGTAAAAAAATGTTTTTCGTTTATGTTTTTCATTTTCGTTGCCTACAAGTTTTTATTTTTAGTATACGCAAATATAAGATGACTTATCAAAAATTTTTGTTATCGCAACGCAAAGTGGCCAAATGTAAATTTTAAAATTTGATTTTTACAAGGGGATTTGTTATAATCTTAGTAGTTAAAAAGGAGAGTAAAATATGACATTTGGAGAAAAGTTGGCAAGTATTCGAAAACAAGCGAATATGACTCAAAATGATTTGGCTGAAAGGTTGGAAGTTTCTAGACAGGCTATAACGAAGTGGGAGAGTGGTAAAGGTTTTCCTGATATAGACAATTTACAAAAATTGTCATCTTTGCTTAATGTAACCATAGATGAATTAATTAACTATAAAGTAGAAACAATCAAGTACGAAGCAAACACAATGACAGAAACGATTGGCAGAGAAAATTCAAAGTTTAAAAATGTAGATAAATTTGTTTTAGAGCGATTTGTTGATTGTGAAAGTATTGAAAGACTAACTCGTGAAGTTAAATTGACTTTTTGGCAGGAAGTTTTTGATTTCTTTATTGGGGCAGGAACGCTTGAAGTTGCAGATATGCTAAAAACTGGCTTAGTGTATTCATACGTAGTTTCAAAAAATAATAATGATTATCTTGTACTTATTTCAAAAAACAAACTGTTTTATAAAAAACTTGACAAGGCTTTTAAAGAGAAGTCAAGTGTAATTGATGGTTATAAATATACTAAAATTAAAAATGGCAAAATTAAATAAAATTAACCCCCTAACGATAATATCGTAAGGGGGCTTGCTTATATATCATAGCCTTGGTCGATAAATGATTGGTTGACTCTTTCCATATTTCTGTATCTGCCCTGTTTTAATTCTATCTCATAGGCTTCAAATTCAGGGTTTATGCCAATATTGGATTGAAGTTCTTTTTCTATGTCATATGGAACGCTTTTAAATTGAATATCAAACTTTGCAGGTGTTTTTGAATTATATTCGCCTTCAAGAACAATGTAGTGTGCTTGTGTGATTTCAGTTGGCTCGGAGTTGTAGCCATTAAATAAGGTTGTGCAAATCGAATTTCCAACACTTCCAGCACAAACCAATGTTCGGTTGAATAATTTTTGCATAAATGGGTAGTGTAGGTGTCCGTAAATAACTATGTCGGCGGTGTTTTTTGTTGGGGTTAGGTCAGAACCTTCAAACATCTTAAACTTTTCGTGAAAACTTTTGTCGTATTCATTTACAAACTTAAAACATGATGTTGGGTGTGCGTGGAAAAGCCTAACTAAGTGCCCGCTCAGATAAAATTCTTCTGCAAATGGCAAAGATTTTAGATATTCAATATCTTTTTCAGATAAAAGGCTTTGATTGAACTTAATACGACCACATTCGGTTTGGTCGTGCTCCCAATTTTTAGGGTCTTCACAAAATCTTGTGTCGGTGTTTCCGCAAAGAACGACATCGCAATTTGCACGAACAAGGTCGATGCAGGTTGACGAGTTTACTCCTTTCCCAATAGTGTCGCCAAGGCAAATAAGTTTGTCTACTTGGCAGGTGTTTATGTCTTTTAGAACGCTTTTTAAAGCTTCAAGATTTCCGTGAATATCTGAAATTATTGCTATTTTCATAAGTACTCCTTTGTATGAGATTATTATACTTTGAATGAAGTGAGTTTTTCAAGAGATTTTTAGTTTTTTGTTAAAATAGTTTTAAATTTAATTTTAGATTTGATATACTATTTAATAGGAGCGGTTAATATGAAAGTTGTTTTAATTGTGTTAGATGGTTTTGGAATAGGAGCTTTGCCTGATGCTAAAAAGTATGGAGACGATGGTAGCAATACCTATTTAAATATAAAGAAAAAATATGATTTTAGTTTGCCAAATATGGAAAAGTTGGGACTAAATAATATTGATGGCATAAGTCTTTCAAATGGAAGCGTCGTTGGTTCTTTTGGAAGAATGGAAGAAAAAACTAATGCAAAAGATACAACGGCAGGACATTATGAAATTTGCGGATTGGTTTTAAAGAAGCCTTATCCTACTTTCCCAAATGGATTTCCAAAACAATTGCTTAAATTGATTAAAGAAAGTACAAGTTTTGAATTTTTGGGTAATGAAGTCGCTTCTGGTACTGAAATTATTAAAAGATTGGGGGCGGAACATTTAGAAACAAAAAAACCAATCATTTACACATCCGCGGACTCGGTCCTTCAAATTGCTTGCCACACAGATGTTTTGCCTCTTGAAAAGTTATATGATTTATGCGAACAAATAAGAGAGATTTGTTTAGGTGAATACAACATAGGAAGAATTATTGCAAGACCTTTTGCAACAAATGAAAATGGCGAGTTTTATAGGGTTGAAGCACGTAAAGATTTTGCTTTGTCGCCACCGGGTGATACGCTACTTGACAAACTAAAAAGAAGTGGTAATGATGTTGTTTGTATTGGCAAGATTGAAGATATTTTTTGCGGCAAAGGAATCACGGAAAGTTATCATACGAAAAACAATGCGGATGGAATAGAAGAAATAATTAAGCATAGTGCAAGGACGGATATAGACGGAATTATTTTTGCAAATCTTAATGACACGGATATGTTATTTGGACATAGAAATGATTTTGTTGGTTATGCTAATGCATTGAAGACCTTTGATGATGCTTTGCCTAAGATAATATGCGGTTTAGGTAAAGAAGATGTATTGATTATTACAGGTGACCACGGCTGTGACCCAACGACGAAAAGCACAGACCATTCTCGTGAATATGTTCCAATTCTAATTTATGGGGATAACTTAAAGGCAAATGTGAATTTGGGGACGCTAAAAGGCTTTGATAATATAAGCAAAATGGCTTTAAATCTTTTTGACATAGAAAAAAGTGAAAGTATATTAGATTTATTAAAATAAAGGAGAAAGTTTATGACACCTACACCACATATTGAGGCAAAAAAAGAAGATTTTGCTGAAACAGTTATAATGCCGGGAGACCCATTCAGAAGCAAGTTTATTGCTGAAAACTTTTTAGAAAACGCAGTGATGATTAATGATGTAAGGGGGGAGTTTGGTTATACTGGCTATTACAAGGGCAAAAGAGTGTCTGTTATGAGTAGCGGAATGGGAAATCCATCAATGGGAATTTATTCTTATGAATTGTTTAAATTCTATGATGTAAAACGAATCATAAGAGTAGGTTCTATCGGGGCTATGCAAGCAGACGTTAAGATAAGAGATATAATTTTAGCCGAAAAAGTGTATACAAAAACCAACTTTGCGGGTTTTTATGAAAGGAATGGGGCAGGCCTTATTGATTGCAATAACGACCTTTTGAAAAAGGCGGAAAAAATTGCGAAAAGTAAAAAAATTATAAACTCGAATGTTCACAAAGGGAATATTTATTGTTCAGATAGTTTTTATACAAACGAAGACCAAATTGCATTGGCTAACGAGCATAATTTGCTTGGTGTTGAAATGGAAAGTGCATCATTGCATTTGAATGCAAAAGAAACTGGGAAAGAGGCTTTGGTTATTTGTACTGTTTCAGATAACATTATTACCGGTGAAAAACTGTCAAGTGAAGAAAGGGAAAAGACTTTCATTGATATGATGAAATTGGCACTTGAACTTGCTTAAAAAATAATAAGATAGGATTTGCTCCTGTCTTTTTTATTGTGGCAAATTTGAAATTTCGTCTAAAATAGTTTGCAACGATTAGTGCCTTTTATGATATAATAAAATATGGCAGTTAATATTGCTAATAATCATATTAATAAAGGACATTAAAAATGGAAGAATGTAAAAGCGTTGTTACTATTGAGGATTTAGAGCGTGAGATTAAAAATGTGAGAAACGCTCAAATTGAGTATTCAAAATATTCACAAGAACAAGTTGATAAAATTTTTAGGGCGGTTGCGTTAAAAGCTAACAACTTAAGAATAAGCCTTGCGAGAATGGCTGTTGAAGAAACAGGAATGGGGGTTTTAGAAGATAAGGTTATAAAAAATCATTTTGCATCGGAATATATTTATAATAAATATAAAGACACAAAAACTTGTGGTGTAATTTCAGAAGATAAGACATACGGAATTAAAAAAATTGCTGAGCCAATTGGTGTTGTGTCTGCAGTAATCCCAACAACAAACCCAACATCTACAACAATATTTAAAATATTGCTTGCATTAAAGACAAGAAATGGAATAATTATTAGTCCACACCCACGTGCAAAGGGTTGCACAATTGAAACAGCAAGAGTTTTGCTTGAAGAAGCTGTAAAGGCTGGAGCGCCGGAAGGCATTGTTTCTTGGATTACAACTCCATCGCTTGAACTTACAACTCACTTAATGCAAAATTCCGATATAATTTTGGCAACAGGTGGACCGGGTATGGTTAAAAGTGCGTACTCAAGTGGAAAGCCTGCTCTTGGCGTTGGTGCTGGGAACACTCCTGCAATTATTGATAGTTCTGCCAATATTAGTCTTGCAGTTAATTCAATAATTCATTCAAAGACTTTTGATAACGGTATGATTTGTGCGTCAGAACAATCGGTTGTAGTATTAAAAGATGTTTATGACGAAGTCAAAAAAGAATTTATTTCTCGTGGCTGTTATGTATTGAACAAGCAAGAAACTGAAAAAGTTAGAAAAACCATTTTAATTAACGGTGCGTTAAATGCTAAGATTGTTGGGCAAAGTGCTTACACAATCGCAAGTCTTGCCGGAGTCAGTGTTCCAGAGAGCACAAAAATTCTTATTGGCGAAGTAGAAAGCGTTGAACTTTCAGAAGAGTTCGCTCACGAAAAGTTGTCTCCTGTTCTTGCAATGTATAAAGCCGATGATTTTGATGATGCAGTCAATAAGGCTGATAGGCTTGTTATTGATGGTGGACTAGGTCATACATCGTCAATTTATATTGATGCTAAGAATAATGCTGAGAAATTAGCTAAGTTTGAAGCACGAATGAAAACTTGCAGAGTTTTAATTAACACACCATCAGCACAGGGCGGTATTGGTGATTTATATAATTTTAAACTTGAACCATCGCTTACATTGGGTTGTGGAAGTTGGGGAGGCAATTCAATTTCTGAAAACGTAGGTGTAAAGCATTTAATTAATATTAAAACTGTAGCAGAAAGGAGAGAAAATATGTTGTGGTTTAGAGCACCAGAGAAAGTGTATATTAAAAAAGGTTGCCTACCGGTTGCGTTAGACGAATTGAAAAATGTGTTAGGTAAAAAGCGTGCGTTTATCGTTACAGATAATTTCTTATATGCTAATGGATATACAAAGGGCATAACAGACAAACTTGACGAAATGGGTATTGTACATCAAACATTTTTTAATGTAGAGCCAGACCCAACACTTGCTTGTGCAAAAGAAGGTGCTAAGCAAATGTCTGAATTTAAACCAGATTGCATTATTGCTGTCGGTGGTGGTTCGGCTATGGACGCAGGTAAAATTATGTGGGTGCTTTATGAACATCCAGAAGTTGATTTTATGGATATGGCAATGCGTTTTATTGATATCAGAAAAAGAATTTATACATTCCCTAAAATGGGAGAAAAGGCGTATTTTATTGCCGTACCAACATCTGCAGGAACTGGTTCAGAGGTTACGCCTTTTGCTGTTATTACCGATGAAACAACAGGAACCAAATATCCTTTAGCAGACTATGAATTGATGCCTAAAATGGCAATCGTTGATTGCGATTTAATGATGAAAGCTCCAAAGGGATTAACAAGTGCTTCAGGTATTGATGCCGTTACTCATGCTTTGGAAGCTTATGCATCAATGATGGCAACAGATTATACTGATGCGTTAGCTCTCCAATCATTGAAAGTTATTTTCGAATATTTACCTAGAGCATACAACAACGGAGAAAACGATGTTGAAGCTAGAGAGAAAATGGCAAATGCTGCAACAATGGCAGGTATGTCATTTGCAAATGCATTTCTTGGTGTTTGTCACTCTATGGCACATAAACTTGGTGCATTCCATCATTTGCCACACGGCGTTGCAAATGCGTTGATGATAAATGAGGTTATCAGATTTAACGCTTCAAACACTCCAACAAAAATGGGAACATTCCCACAATATGATCACCCACACACAATGGAAAGATATGCAGAGGTTGCTGATGCATTAAGCCTTGGCGGAAAGAGTGCTGAAGAAAAGATGGAAAAACTTATTTCTAAGATTGATGAATTAAAAGAACAAATTGGAATTAAGAAAACAATTAAAGATTATGGCGTTGATGAAAATGTCTTCCTTGCAAGACTTGACGAAATGAGTGAACAAGCATTTGACGACCAATGCACTGGTGCAAACCCAAGATATCCACTAATTGAAGAAATAAAACAAATGTACTTGAAAGCATACTATGGAGGAGAAAAATAATGAATTATAATTTAAACAATCCTATTGCTAAGCGTAGTACTAAAACACTTTATCGCGACGGAGATAAAGTAATTAAATTATTCGTTGAGAATTATTCAAAGGCAGATATTTTAAACGAGGCATTAAATCAAGCAAGAGTTGAAGAGCATACCGATCTTAATATCCCAAACCTCGTTGAGGTAGCCAAGATTAATAATTGCTGGGCTATTGTTTCAGACTTTGTAGAAGGAAAGACTTTGGCCGAGTTAATGCAAGAATGTCCAGAGAGAACTGAAGAATATATCGAAAAAATGGTAGATATTCAAATCGAAGTACTTTCTCATAAAGTGCCATTATTAAACAGAGTGAAAGATAAATATAAACGTAAAATAAACGAAAGCGATTTATCTGAAAACATTAAGTATGAACTTTTAACAAGGCTTGAAGGTATGAAAAATCATACAAAACTTTGTCATGGAGATTTTAATCCATCAAATATTGTTATAAAAGAAGATGGCTCTTACCATATCATTGACTGGGCGCACGTTACAAGTGGTAATGCGTCAAGTGATGTTGCATTGACATATTTGTATTTTGCAATGAAAGGTGATGAAGTGCTTGCAAAGCGTTATATAGAAATGTTTTCAACAAAAAGTGGAATTGATGTTAAAAACATACTTCGTTGGATTCCAATTGTTGCAGTAACCAAATTAGCAAAAGCAACCGAAGAAGAAAAAGAGTTTTTAAACAAATGCATTAACGTTGCAGAATATCAATAATATATGATTGAACAAACATAGGGGAACTTATGTTTGTTCAATGTTTATTCAGAAAAATTAAGGAGAAATCAAATGAAAGCAATTTTTAACATTACATATGGGTTATATGTACTTTCAACGAAGACAAATAAGCATAATGCGTGTATAATCAATACTTTAATGCAAGTAACTTCTACACCAAATAGAATTTCAATAACTATCAACAAAGATAATGAAACAACCAAAATGATAGAAGAAAGTGGAATGTTTAATGTTTCAATTTTGGATATGTCAACTCCATTTGATTTAATTAAAAGGTTTGGTTTTTCAAGCGGGAAAGACGTAAATAAATTTGAAGGGTTTGAAGATTATAGAATTTCATCAAATGGCTTATCTTACATCACAAAGCATACAAATGCATATATTTCTGCAAAAGTTATTTCTAAGACAGATTTGGGAACCCATATTACTTTTGTGGCAGATGTAGTTGATGATGTCGTCTTGTCAGACACTTTGCCTGTAACATATGCGTATTACCATTCAAATATCAAGCCAAAAGCTGAAAATGTAAAAAAAGGTGTTTATGTATGTAAAATTTGCAATTATGTGTATGATGGTGATGAACTGCCAGAGGACTTTATTTGCCCGATTTGCAAGCATGGCTCAATAGATTTTGAATATAAAGAGTAAAAGAGGTTAGGCGGGTCCAAATGAATAAAAAAATAGTAGATTTTCATATTCACACAAATTGCTCAGACGGTGTACTCAATCCATTTCAAGTAATTGATTTGGCAAAAGCAAACGGCGTAAGTGTGTTAAGCATTGCAGACCATGACAGCATTGAGGCATATACAAAAGATTTGCTAAATTATGCAAATGATAATAATATACAATTAATACCTGCGGTGGAAATGAGCACCAGCTTTTATGGCGTAGGAATTCATGTTTTGGGGTATGGTTTCGATTTAGATAATGAAGACTTGAAATCAACACTTTTAACACTAAAAAATGCAAGAAGAGATTATTTGTTTAATGTTGCGAAAGCTTTAAACAACTTAGGGTATTATATCGATGTAGAGAGATTGGCTTTGCTTCCATCGGTTGCAAAATCGCACATCGCTTTGGATGTGGTAAGTCAAGATTGCAACAGAGAATTATTAATGAAAGAGTTTGGAAAAATTCCAAGTAAAGGAATGTTTATTGAATCAATTATGAATGAGGGGTGTCCCGCATTCGTAGAAAAATTTAGAATAAGTCCAATTGAAGCATCAAATATTATTCACAACGCTGGTGGGAAAGTTGTCCTTGCTCATCCGGTTGCCTATTCATATGAAGATGGGTTGACAGAAAGTCAAATTGAAGACCTAATAGTTCAAATGAATGCTGATGGTGTTGAAAGTTATTATATCTATACCGATAAAAACGACCGAATAATTGACGAGTGCAACAAGTGGGGAATAATCGCAGAGAATTTGAACAAGTTTAAAACAATAGGCTCTGACTTCCATTTGTCTGATGAGTTAAGACCTGAGATTGGACTTATAAATACATCGTTAGAGTTAAGCGAAAAGGCGGTTAATGAAATAATAAATAATTTGAAAGCATAAAATCTTGGACTTACTGTCCAAGATTTTTTCTGTTTTATATTGAAGTTTGTATGTTGGAAATGTATAATATGCAATATATTTTGAATTGAGGTTTGATTTATGCAAATAGATTATTATTGTTTTGTAATGGAAAGGTTTGGACAAGTTGATTATTCACAGATGAAACAAAAGTATAAATCTTGTTTCTTTGATAACTTAGAGTTTGATATGACTGTTGCAAAAAGGCTCGGGAAGTTCGCAGTTTATTGCAAAGAAAAAGATGCATTCTATGATGAGCATTGGAAAGAATTAAATGTTTCTCATAAGGTTTTATTCCCAAGATGTATTATTTCAGACACAAACTTTTTGTTTACAAACATGTTCAGGGTTGGTGCAATTCCTTTTTATACGATTGAAGACTATAAGAAAAGTGAAGAATGGTATAAATATATCAAACCTCGTGACAGAAAAGTTGTTTTGACCAGTTACGGAGAGTTTGTCAAAAACTTTAAACTATATGAGAAAGAATTTGGAAGGGTGTTTTTTAAAACTGCGAAGAAGAATATTTCTTGCGAAGTTAAAGGCGTAATGGATTTAGGAGATATGTTTTTCTCAGAAATTTTATCAGATGATGACATCGCTGAAACTCCAAGCAGATACGATGACGTGCCAAAAAGAGAGCCTATGTATGCGGTCTTTACGAATCAATCAAAAGGTAGCAATGATCACAGGTTTAATTGGTTGAAGATGCATGAGCCGGTGCTGATTGAACCGTTTTTAACACTGAAAAAAGATAATAGGTATGCAAATGTTCCCGTTGAGTACAGAAGTTTTGTTGTAGATGGCAAGTTTGTTACAAGTCGTAGTTGGGTGCCAAGTAACGAAAAGGTCCCTGAAGAAGTTAAGAATATTACAAAACAAGTAATTGAAGCTATGCAAGATGATATGCAAAAAACATTTGTGGTTGATGTATTAGAATATGTTGATGAATTAGGACATAGCCATTTCGATCTTTGCGAAATTAATCCAATCACTTCGTCGGGTTATGAGCAGGGAAGTTCAATTTTTTTACTTGAAGAAGGATTGGCAGATGAAAAATTCTATCCAAAATACGATTTAATTTCAGAATGCCAATCGGAATAGTATATAAAAAATAAAGCTTCCGTGAGAATGTTCACGGAGGCTTTATTATTCGTTTAATTCAGAGTTGTTGGATTTAAGATATTCCTTTGCGTCTTCATCATAAATACCAATAAAAGGAAGCTCTCTGAAATTCTCATTAAAGTCAAGGCCAAAACCAATTACAAAGTGATTTGGGATTACTGCACCAATATAATCGGCGTCAAATTCAACCTTGCGGTTGCATTGCTTATCAAGAAGAGTGGCAACCCTTACAGAAAGGGCACCTTGCGATTCAAGAGTTGGAACAAGTTCGCTCATTGTTATTCCAGTATCAATAATGTCTTCAACTAAAATAATATTTCTATTTTTTACATCAAGTGTCATATCTTGTAAAAAGGCAATTGAACCTTTACTTTGTGTTCCTTCATAACTTTTAACACGAATTGAATCAATATCAAATTCTGTTTTAATATGTTTAATAAGTTCAGAGTGGAAAGGCTTTGCTCCTTTTAATACACATACAATAATCGGATTTGCTCCGGTATAATCATGAGTGATTTCTTGTCCAATAGCTTCGCACATTTTAATAATTTCATCGTTGGTAAATAAAATTTTCATTTTGCTTTCTCCGTTGAATTGATTTTAATTCTAGCAATTATGTTGTAAATAGAACGCTTTAAACTAATCTTTGTCTGGGAACTTTTCTAATGCGAAATGTCCGTCGTCGTAAATAAGTTCACCGTTTTTATGTTCATATCCCATTTTTCGATAGAATGGAATAGCAGGCATACTTGCTGGAACTTCTACACGGGTCGCTCTTTTAAAATATTCATCTTGTTCAAGTGTTTCAATTATTTTTCTTCCAACACCTTTACCTTGGTAGTCTGGGTCAACAAAAATTGAGAATAAACAACTCTCGGTTTTACTATTCCAGTATGGTCCGATTGCACCACAACCAATTATATTGTCATTATCTTCAACAATATAAAAATGTGTCCACGAAGCACGCTTTTTTACGCCATCTTCATTTAGCGATTCTTTAATATATTCTATTGAACCCACCGGATAAAATTTTGTAAACGCAGAGTTGGATACCGAGCGGGCTATCATTTCTGCAACCTTTACATAATCATCTTCTTTAATTTTGCGTATTTGCATATGTCACACCCCCTATAATTTGACTTGATTATATCATTATGCATATGAAATTACAATAATTTTTTCAAATAATTATCATAAATGATTTTGTACGCATTAATATGTTGGCCGAAAAATACTTAAAAGATTCAAAGAATATAATATTGGCGAAATCTGTCATACCAACAACGATGAAGGTTTAAAATTTTTTGTGATAAAATTTATGCAGAATAATCGATTAAATTAAATTTAAAAGAAGCAAATAAATATCAATACTTATTTTCGGATTGCTTAATGGCACAGGGAAGCGAATATTAGAACATTTGCCTTTAAAACTCTCAAATTAATGCAATAAACGAAAGTGTGTATTATGAATAAATATATCTGCATCTCTTAAACTCGGTATTATAATTGCAGGAATACCTTTTAGACAAAAATAAAAGAACTGCGTGTGCGAACGCAGTTCCGATTGACGGAGAGTTAGTGACGTAAAAAGAATAAGATTGTTAGCCTTTAAAAATGTTTTCTCTATGATAAACTAGATATTCTTTTCTTTTGTCATTAAGTTGTAATTTATCTATTTTTTTACCTTCATATATATTTAGTCTTTTTTGATTCATAGGAGAAATCCAAGGAGATACCAACATTCTCTTATTGTCATCGAAAGATATAAATCCTCTATCAAACAATTTGTCGTATGTTGGTGTAAACATAAATCCATTATTTGGGTCTATTTTTTCTCTATCATTACATTTTGCCCATGGTTTGATATGAGAGGCAACCAGTAATCGCTCATCATTGACATCGGTAATCGGACAAAACATACATTCTTCTAATAATTTTTTTCTATATTCGCCTTGACCAATTCTAGCCTGAATAAGTTGCTCTTTCTTTTTGGTTGATATAGTTTCGTTAGTTTCTATTTTTTCTTGTTCGTTTATTTCATCTATGGATACGCTTTGAGGTTCTAAATGGTAATCAATAAATTGTTTAAAATAATAGATTATTTCTTGAGTCTTTTCGTCTTTTAATTTGTTTATTGATAGGTATGAAATATTTGGTAATCCCAACATTCTTATTAGTGTGTAAATATCTGAATTTGAATTTATGTAAACTCTAGGAGGTGTAATATCTGAACGAAATATTTGAAAATATAATATTTCTTTTTCATAAGAATTTATTACATTCATATTGTTTTCGAATATATCAGGCATTTTATCTTTTTTAATATATTGTTGTTGAGGATTTTTATATTCATCTTCTGCATCTTGCATAAATTTAATGCAATCACTTTTTAATATAAAGCATTTTCCATTAAAATTTCCCCAAAATTCAAATAGTTCATCAGACACGTTGCCAACATAGAGTTTGGCTTCTCCATGACCCAAGCCAATTTTATTTAAAAGGAAAGAGTCTGCTAAAGTTATATATTCTTTAGTGTCTAAAATTTCATATTTTTTACCTACAATATTTATACTAGACATATTATACTCCATAAATTTTCTTTAAAATTTCTATAAATAAGTTTGAAACAATGCTATTGCCTGCTTGTTTATACATTTGAGTATCACTAACAACAATTTTAAATCTATCATCAAAGCCCATAAGTCTTAAACATTCTCTAGGTGTAAGTTTTCTTAATCTTGAACCATAAGTATAATAGTTGTCAACACCAGCTCTATGCATTTTAGCCATTGTTGATAGTAATGGTCTAGCGACTTCCAAATCAGTTTGAGGTTTTGTATAAAAGTTTTTAGTTCCACTAGATAGTACATAATTTTTTACATTTTCTGATAAGAAATATTTATCATCTATTTCTTTTGGTTCTTCCATAATAAAATCGCCATGCCAATTAAATTGTTGATTTCTCTTTTCGCAAAGAGCAATATCACCATTAACTTGAGTATAAGATTTTTTTAGATTTTTTTCATCTAAAACAAATTCAACTCCTTTAGGGGGAAGATAATATTTAGGGTTTGGAGTATCTTCTAGTAAGTCCTTAACTTTTATTTTTAATTCTTGTTTTTCTGGAAATTGAAATTTGTTATTTTTATCTAAAAATCCAATAACAAATATTCTTTCTCTGTTTTGAGGAATGCCATAATCTTTTGCATTTAAGACTTGATAATGAACATCATAATTTAATGATTTAAATTCATCTAAAATTATTTGCCAAGTTTTTCCCCCATTATGATTAGTTAAGCCTTTTACATTTTCAAAAATAAAAACTTTAGGTTGTATTTCTTTTAATAGTCTTATAAATTGAAAAACTAATAAGCCTCTATCATCTTCTAATCCTTTTCGTTTGCCAACCATAGAAAAAGATTGACATGGGCTTCCACCCACAAATAAATCGACTTGTCCTTTAAAAATTGTTCCGTCTAAATCTTTAACATCTTCAAACCACTTATCTTCGGTAATATTATAATTTGCAAAATAGCTTTGCTTAACAAATTTATCGTTATCGCAAGCGAAAACAATTTCGTGGTCTAAATTTAATCTATCTAAAGCATGTTCAACGGAACCAATACCGCTAAAAACAGTTGCTAATTTTATCATAAATATTCTCCTCTACAATTTATGAAACCATTATAGCATAAAATTTTCAAAAAGTCTGGCAATTTAGAAAAAAATCTTAAATTTTTTTAAATTTATATGGTTAGCATAAATTAATATTTAAATAAAATTTGACGACTGGACGTGTGCTTGTCTTGAACAAGTGGCTTCGCTTCGCTCGCCAGACAAGTTTACCTAGCAACCAACTAAAAATAAAAAGAGCAAAGCAATCAAAATCGCTACGCTCTTTTTTATTCTTTGCCTTGCAAGAAAGCATAACCATTCCTATCTCATGTCAAGAACCTTTCACGGCATAAACCGCCACTATGTTTTATTTTCAACAAAAAATATGTTATAATACTTACATGGATAAAAATAAAGATACTTATAAATCACATGTATTATTAACTAGACAATTAGTAAGACCTTATCAAATAAAGACTTTAGAGGGTAAACAGGTAAAATGTTTAGACTTACACACTAGAGATATTAAGCAAATTAAGATTAAAGATATCGATGCAGAAGAAAAATATTTTGATGAAATTATGGAAGAATTTTTAGCTAAAGATATTGAATCTCCATTTGCAAATACAATCTTAAAACTAAAAACGATGTTGACTAAAAAGGAAACAAAAGGGTTGGTTATAAAAGATTTAGATATAATTAGAAGATTTTTTCAATTTTCATTTTTACGAAATAAAGAAATGTATAATGGGGTTATAAAAGAGTCTGAATTGGTTTCGTTGGTATCAGGGTTTTCGCATAGTGTAATGCTGGCATTTTCAAAAACAACCGATGATAGTTTTAATAGTAAAAAAATATCTATTATACACAATATATCTAATAGCGGATATGGATTTGTTTGTCCGCATAATGTTATTTACTATTTTTATAATAGTTTTCACAAATCCTATAATTTGGCAATAACAATAGATAGAAATATTATTTTGTGCTTAAATCTAAATAAAGAAAGTAATCATGTTGACATATTAGAATTAGAAAAAGATTTTGATATACGTGCAATAAATTGTGCTGCATTTTTAACTGAAAAAAATCATAGCTTAAAATATGTTGTTGGGAAAGAAAATGATTTAATTAGATTAATAGAAGATATTAAAGAAATTGAATCTCAAAATAAAGATTTAATAATAATTGACACAAAAAAAGAAACCTAAACCGAGATAATCGATTTAGGTTCTGATTGGCGGAGAGATAGGGATTCGAACCCCAGGAGGACTTGCACCCTCAACGGTTTTCAAGACCGCCGCTTTCGACCACTCAGCCATCTCTCCATATGTATATAAAAGCTAAAAATGTTTAGGAAAATGTTTCCCTATCAATTTAGCGATGTTAATTATACAATAAAAATTTTTAAAAATCAAGAACATTTTTAATATTTTTATAAAAATTTATAAAAATTTTTAATTATTAATTATTTTGTTGCTTGGGTAAAGTGTAGCGTATCATATTTAGTTGACCAAGATAGTGCTCTACCTACTGAGCCATAACAGCATTTGCCGATTTTTGGTGTTAAATATTAAGTTTTTCGTAGTGCTCACCAAGTCTTACCAAGTATTGAATTTTACCAAAACAAGACTCGAACTCAAAGCACAGGAAACTCTTATATTTCCTGTGTTTTTTCTTGCTCACAAAACTCACAACTGTTGTCAATTTTTAAATTTTTGACAACAGTTGACAACAAAAGCCCCATTTTAACCCACCAAAACACCCAATTTTACCACCCAAAATCATCTAAACTCGCCTAAAACTGAACAACAAGTGTTGTCAAGAAGAAATTTAATAAAATTATATAAAATTTTTTCAAAAACCTGTATAATATTAATAAGGAGAAAAACAAATGACAGGTTGGGAAGTTTCAAAATATTTAATATCTGCAAAAAAAGATATTGATAGTATGATGTTTATTGAAGAAAACATAAAAGATATTCCTTTAGCTATAAGAAGAGATTATGTAGAAAGAATTAAAGACCATTTTTATATTAATTGCTGCGTAGTAGTTGATGCTTTTTTAGATGCAAAAAACATTATAAATACGAAAGAAGAAAAATTTCGTTCAAATTGGAAATCTGAACATTCTACAATAAAACAACTTTATTATGAAAGAGATAAAAATTCAGCACATATTGATGAAACTTATAAGATGAAAAATTATGAATCTTTTTCAAAGTTATTAATAGAAATGAAAAGTCAAATAAGAAGTATTGTTAATGCATGTGCTGAAATATTGCCAAACAAACTAACAATTAATTATTTTCCACATGATAAAGTTTTGTTTAGATTAATTAATAAAGTTAATAATGATGAAGAACAAAAGATTAACAAATCTAAATATGTTGACCACAAAGAGGGCTATGCAAGTGGCAATCTACTTAAACCAAGAAGAGTTGTTTATGATTTGAAAGAATTAAGAGGCTTGTCAGAAGAAGAAAAACAAGAATTAGCTGTTCTAGTTGAAGCAGGATTAAATTTTTATGAAGCTCAACAAAATTTAGAAGATTTTTATATTCTAATAAATTGTATTCATGGTAAAAATTTATGGACATTCGATATTGAAAACAGAGTTCAAGCTTATAAAGATCTTAAACATTCTGGAATAATAGACCAATACGATAGACCCAAGTATCTTAAAGTTTTCACAAAAGAGGCTGTAGATAAAGCATATAATATGGCAAATTATATATGGGGTTTTGGAATATGGGATAAAAAGAGCACTAGGAATTAACCTAATGCTATTTTTATTTCTTTATGAATTCAATTATGTTTTTCTTTTTGTCAGTTGGTAAAGACTCTATTAAAGATTTTAATTCATTGTCAATCTTGTAGTCAGCTATGTTTGAACTGAAAAATCTATCAATAGGAAATTCACAAATCTCTAAAATTTGTAATAACTTTTCAACAGTCAATACAATTCTACCACTTTCAAGTTGTGCAACATATTGTGGGCTCATGCCCATTCTTTGACTAACTTCTCTTGCGGATAAATTGGCTTTATTTCTAACATAACCAATTCTTGATAAGATTTCTTTGATTTCCATAATAACTCCTAATTAATTGTTGTTACAATAATTATAATTTAAGAATGGTTTTTCGTTAGAAAGCCACACACATAAATTTTTCTCAAAAATTCCATTTTGAATACACAGAAACATAAAATTATGTTATAATGACTAGTGTGAGTATTCAAAGTGAATACTTTGGGAGTTTTTTATTATGCAAAAACATAAAATTTGTTCTTTCTTTGGTCATAGAAATGTTGTTGTTACGGAAGAATTAAAAGAAAAATTAAAAGAGATTATTGAAGATTTAATTGTTAACCACAATGTGTTAACATTTTTGTTTGGTAGTCGAAGTGATTTTGACTACCTTTGTCATTTAGTAGTTACAGAACTAAAAGAAAAATATCCAAATATTATAAGAAAATGCTACACTTGCAGAAGTGAAACCTGCACTCTTGAAGGCGAACGAGCACATTGGGAAGAAATTTACAGTCATTTCAAAAAAGAAAAAGTTACACTACTAGGAGTGGAAGCAGAAGTCGAGCACAAAACAAAATACACAGCTGGTAGAGCAAGTTATGTGGAACGAAATCAAGCAATGATAATCGATAGCGATTGCTGTGTTTTTTACTACGACGAAAACTACCAACCCGAAATGAGAAAATACTCCAAAAGAAGCATTGGCTACTATCAACCAAAATCCGGCACCGCCCTTGCGTATGCCTATGCCAAACAAAAGAAAAAACAAATTATAAATATAAAAGAAATAATTGTCTAAAATGCTTGAATTTTCCATTGTTTTACCATAAAATGTCTTGACATTTGTCTTGACATTTTGTTATACTTATAAACATAAGGAGGGCTAAGTGTGTAATGAAAAAGAAGTACAAGCATTTGCAAGATAATGTAGTAAGTTATGGCGTTCGAGATTTAAGCCGTGGCAAGTTGACAGAAGCAATTCAAAAATCGCTTAGTCAACCTGTAGTAATAATGAAAAATAATAAACATCTATGTGTGATGATAGATTATGATGAGTATTTAAAGTTGGTAAAGGAGAAAGAAAATGAAAAAAAGTAAAAAATTAAGAGTATTTGAGGCTTTTGCTGGTATAGGTGCACAGGCATCCGCATTAAAAAGATTAAATATTAATTACGAAATTGTAGGAATAAGTGATTGGTTTATTAATGCCATAGAATGTTATGATGCTATACAGAACAATAATAAGCCAGATATTCCGTTACCATCTTTAAAAGAACAAATTGAATATTTAAAGCAATTTACATTTAGTAAAGATTCGGTTAATCCAATTAAAGATATTACAAAATTATCAGAAGAAGAAATTTCCAAACTATACAGATCAAATATTAGAACTAACAATTATGGATCTATTGTTGATATTGGTGATGGTAAGATTGATATGCCAGATTGTGATTTGTTTATTTATAGCTTCCCATGTCAAGATTTATCTACTGGTGGAAAAACTGAAGGTATGAAAAAGGGTTCTGGAACAAGGTCTGGTTTACTTTGGGAAATTGAAAAAATATTAAAACGATTAGATAAGGAAAACAGATTGCCAGAATATTTATTAATGGAAAATGTGAAAGCTATTTTGGCAGATTCTAATAAGGAAGACTTTGATGAATGGAAGAACTTTTTGGAGTCTATAGGATATAAAAATTCTGAACCAATTGTTTTAGATGCAACAAATTTTGGAATTCCGCAAGATAGAAAAAGATGTTTCTTATTAAGTCATTTAAATACAAAGATTGATATTTCACCTAAAGATGTAGAAACAAATCAAAAATTAAATTGTTTAGATTTTTTAAGGTTTGATTACACTAATCCTGTTTTAAAAGCTGAAGCTGATGATGCACAGTTGTACGACACTATTTCTAGGGTTGATATGTGGAATAAAAATAAAAGGAATCCTATCACGGAAGATACTATTATTCACACTATAACATGCAATATGGATAGAAGTAATACAGCAGCAATGTTTAAATATTCAGGTAAAAAAGGAGACACATTTAGGTTGCTAACTATTAGAGAAGCTTTTCTTCTAATGGGTTTTACAGAAGAAGAGTATGAGCGTGCAACAATGACAGGATTAAGTTACAGAAAAATGAATAAGCTTATAGGAAATTCAATTGTTGTAAATGTTCTAGTTGAAATATTTAGATTTTTATTCTCCAAGAAGTATGGATTAAAGGAGGATAAAAAAGATGAGTAAAATTGTTTTGCCAATTGACACAAAGTCGTTATATCTAAATATTTTAAATGATAATTTAACCGGTCATACAGCAACTGTTGCAACACCATTAAAACAAGGAAATTCTTACAACAAAGAACTAGGAAGAATACTAGAAATCAAGGATAAAGAAATTTATTTTCAAGACAAACCTGCACTAATAAATGAAATGTTGAAGAATTCAAAATCTAAAATTGTAATAAAAAATGTGTATGTTTTTGATAAAATTTCTGTCAATGGTATTGAAATTAGAACAGAAAAACAGTATTGTATTTTTATAAAGGAAGAAGTTGATCCTAATAAAGCACAATTTGGAAGATTGAAAATACATTACCCAACTAGTTTAAAATACGAAGATGTAGATCTTTCAATAAATAATAAAGAAATAATCAATTTAGTATCTAAAACACTAAACGACTATGCGTTTATAGTAAAAAGTTTTGAATACGATACAGCTACAAAAACTTTAAATTTCAACGCGTTGATTGTTGGAGAAAATAAAGTTCCTTATTCAAAGGTTTTTATTAACGAAAAAGGTGTTGGTAATAAATTTAATTTAATATTCAACGAATTAACTGAAGATTATGATATGGAAATTATTTCGTTAAGACAACATTATGGAGAATGTGTAAATACGAACAATTTCTACGAATATGTTTTTGAAAATAAATCTAAATCCATGGACATAGTTTCAAAAGAGTTATCAAAATGTGGAGCTAAAAACATAGAGAATGTTGGATTACTTTATCCATATTCATTGTTTGATATTAGATATGAATTAAATGGACAAATTAGATATGCGATAGTTGCTAATACATCTACAAAAGTAAATTATTTTAATTTATCTATCAAAAGGAATATTTTCTTCCATGCCTTTCATGAGTGTTGTGATTTATTTCTTATAACTAATATTTTAGAAAAACCAATAATAAGAAAATACAATGTGGAAAAATTGGATTATTTAAACAAAACTATTAATTCGATAAAATTTACCGATGAAGGAGAATAAGTATGAGTACAATCATGGAGTTATCGCCGCCAGCCACAGCTCTTATAAATGGAATTAGAGCTATAGGATATAGTTTTTCAACTGCAGTTGCAGATATTATTGATAATAGTATTTCGGCAGCAGCTTCGAATATTGATATATATTCAGATCCGTTAGATTCTGATCCTTATTTTTCTATTTTAGATAATGGTATAGGAATGAACAGAAATGAATTAATCAATGCTATGACATTTGGTTCAAACAGGTCTGGCAGAATTGATTCTCCTGACGACTTGGGTAGATTTGGACTTGGATTGAAATCTGCATCTTTATCTCAATGTAGACGATTTATTGTTATAACAAAGCAAAATGAACAAATAAATGCCATGTCATACGATTTAGACGTTATTGAAAGAAATAATAAATGGGAATTAATAGAGCTAAGTTACGATGAGTTTAAAAATGAGCAATGTTTTAATGAACTTATAAAATATAAAACGGGAACATTAGTAATTTGGAAAGAGTTTGACAAGTTGGAAATTAATGCTAAAAATTTTGAAGACTCTTTTAGAAATATTGTCGCAGAAGCAAAAAAACATGTAGAATTAGTTTTTCATAGATTTTATAATAAAGTCAACATTTATTTTAGTGGAAAGCGAATCGAAAAAAGAGATCCGTTTTTAATCGCATCTCAAAAAAAGCAAACAGGAAGAGAGAGCATTATTACAATTAAAGGAATAAAAATTAGAGTTATACCTCACACTCTGCCAAATGCAAATACCTTAACAAATGAAGAGAAAGCTTTACTTGGCAATCCTAAAAGCATTCATGATGAACAAGGTTTCTATATTTATAGAAATGAACGTTTGATTATCTGGGGAAGCTGGCTACATATGGGCTATAAAAGTGAATTAAACAAGTTGGCTAGAGTTCAAGTGGATATCCCATCTGCTCTAGATTCTATGTGGATGCTAGATGTAAAAAAATCTTCGGCCAAAATCCCGGATTTAATTAAAGAACAAATTAGATTCGCTATAGAAGATTCTATTGATAGAAGTCATAAAACAAACAGATATAAAGGAACAAAGGAATTAAGAGAAATTTCTCCTGTATGGAACCGAACATTATTAAGAGAAGGTGTTGTTAAATATGAAGTTAATCGATCTAACCCATTATTTCAAGCATTATACGATCAAATTGGTAAGCAGGAAAAAATATTGTTAGAAGATTTACTATCTCAATTAGAGTGCTATTTGCCACAAGGTAGAATAATGAACGATAAATATGATTCCGTAAATATTGTCAACAATGAGGAAGAAATTGAAGAACAGAGATTAATAGATCAAATTGTCCATATTCTTTCTTTTATGCCTGACGAAATTAAAGAACAACAATTAAAAATAATGTTAAATATGGAAGCATATAAAAAAGCTGCTAATAAGATTGATGAAATAATTAGGAGGTTAAATTCAAATGATTAAAACAGAAGACATAGATAGATTTTATGAAATGTTAAAAGTTTGGGCTCAAGGAAGATCTTTTACCCATACAGAATTATTGGAATTTACCTCAACTATGATACAATCATTCTTCCCAGGCGAAAAGATATCTAAAAATATAATAGATAATATTGTAGAGCAATACGAAGAAAATATGTCTATTAAATCTTATATGCCAGATGTATTGGTAGATTTCGAAAACGATCCAGAATGGTTCTATAAAATGAAAAATGATGAAAATCAAAAGCATGATTTTTTCAAAAGATATAAAGATTATTTAAGACACAATGATTTTCCTGAAGATAGTATAGATAAAATAGAATATAATAGTGAGAAAATTTTATCTTTTTGTGCAAATCCATTTAATCCAACAGATATAAAAGCAAGAAAGAAAAAAGGTCTTGTTGTAGGAGATGTTCAATCAGGTAAAACTGCCAATTATTTGGGGTTGATTAATATGGCCAGTGACTATGGATATAGTGTTATAGTTGTCTTGGCTGGCATGACCGAATCTCTAAGAAAACAAACACAAAGTCGTATTGATGAAGGATATATTGGTGCTAAAAGCAGCACTATTGGCGGAGAGTCGATAGAATACGTTGGCGTTGGCGAATTAGATGTTAGAAACAATCATTTTGCCATTCCATTAACAAATAATAATTATGATTTTTCTACAAAAGTTAAAACATCATTAAACGCAACTCGTGGAGATTATAACAAACCTCAAATTTTGGTTATAAAGAAAAACAAAAAAACTTTAGAAAATGTAAAAGAATGGATTAAACCTGGCCACAACAATATTCAAGGTAATAGCATTTTAATCATTGATGATGAAGCAGATAATGCTTCTGTTAATACTAAAAAAGCTAGCGAAGATCCATCTATAATAAATGGCCTTATCAGAGATATTTTTAATAATTTTACTATCGCATCATATGTAGGATATACTGCTACACCATACGCAAATATATTTATAAGTCCCGATGATGATAAAGTTAATTTAGATTTATTCCCTAGCGATTTTATTATTCAATTAAATTCTCCGGATAATTATTTTGGAGGCAATAAGGTTTTTGGTATTGGAAAAGATAAATTTATTCGAGTTATTGATGAGAATGAACCTTACTTTCTTGACGTTTACCATAAAAAAGATGATGGTTATTATGGGTTATCAAGTTCATTAAAAGAAGCAATTCAAGTATTTTTAATAAACAATGTTTTAAGGACTCTTAAAGGTGGAAAACAAATAAAGAAACATCGTACTATGATGATAAATATCTCACGATTTAACGATATGCAAAACAATATAAAATATTACGTTAATGAATATGTTGAAAAATTAAAAATCATTATAGAACAAACGAGCAATATGTCTGTAGAAAAATTTATTAGAAATGAAGACATGCTATCTATATATAATTTATATAATAATGATGAATATTATAAAGAATTTAAACAGCTCTATGATTGGAGCAAAATTCAAGAATTGTTATATAGTGAAATAAGTAAATTTGAAGTAGTTATTATCAATAATAAAATTAAAGAAAAAGATAGATTTAATTACGAAAACTATCAAGATTCAGGTGCTCGAGTTATAACAATCGGAGGTTTTGTTTTATCAAGAGGATTGACTCTAGAAGGTTTGATGGTAAGTTATTTTAGCAGAAGCGGCTCCGCATATGACACTATGCTGCAAATGTGTAGATGGTTTGGTTATAGGCCTGGGTATGAAAATCTTTGTCGCGTTTATATGTCTAAAATAAGTGTTTTAAATTTTAACACTGTTTTAGATGCTACAGAAGATTTAAAGGCACAATTTAGAGAAATGGATATTCAAGGCAAAACTCCTAGAGATTTTGGTCTAATGGTTAAAGAATCTCCAGATATATTAGAGACAACAATGCTTGTAACAAGTAGAAATAAATATGGAAGTTCGCAAGAAATTGTAAGAACTCTAAATTATTCAGCAAAGCCGATTGATACTTCTAAATTATATAAAGATAAATTAAAGAATCAAAAAAATGAAGAAGCGGGTATTTCTTTTATAGAAAAAAATACTACAGAATACCTTCATAAAATCAAATCGCAACTAGAACTATTATTAGAATTTTTCAATGTTTTTACTATAGGTATTACAGGCACAAAAGGAAAAAGCACAACAAGCTCACTAATCTATAAGATTCTAAAAGATCAAAACAC
>JAZOOJ010000016.1:0-4834 GCA_045655005.1 Clostridia bacterium
AAAGGCAATGTAAGAACACTTATGAATAGATATGATTTCCCAACCACCAATGTCGGCAAGCGCAAAGTTATTAGTGTTATGTCTTTCGCAAGATGGGCTTACTTTCAAGACAACAGGAGGAAAAACTAATGGCTAAGAAAAGAAAGAATTCTAGACGAGCAAATGGCGAAGGAAGTATTGTTCAAAGAAAAGATGGTCGTTGGTGTGGAGTTGTAACTCTTGGATATAAACCCGATGGCAAGATAAATAGAAAGTCGGTTTATGGGCATTCACAAGCAGAAGTTTTAGAGAAAATGAGTGTGCTAAAACATAGACTTGTAACTGGTCCACAAGTATCTTCAACAACAGCTTTGGTTGGCGAAACAATGAAAAATTGGTTAAGGATTTTCAAAAAACCAATGGTGTCATCACGCACATTTGAAAGTAATATTAGAACATTTAAAAATCACATTCTTCCAGCGATTGGAAATATGAAAATAAATGAAGTTAACACAAACATTGTTCAAGCGATTTTGACAAAATCGTTGCAAGACCACAAAGGTAGGTCAAACACACCAAAGAGAATAAAATTTTTGTTAAATCAATTTTATGAACACTTGATTGAGCAAGGTCTTGCCTATGATAATCCTACCCTAAAATGTAAAGTGAGCAATAGATATAAAAAGACATATATGGATAGCAAAGGTCAACATAAAAACAATGAAAACTACAAAGCAATTCCTGTTGCTGAAAGAGCAAGATTTATTCGTGCTCTTGATGATGGTCCAGATATTATCAAACCGCTTTCGCTTGTTATGATGTTGGCTTCACTTCGTATTGGCGAAGCACTTGCATTAAAATGGGAAAACATAGATTTTCAAAAAGGTGCTTTGTTTGTTGAGCAAGGTTTAACCGAAGATGTTGAGTTTGATAACGACCTTAACATCATTAGCAGAAAAAATATTATTTCAAGCACTAAAACAACTTGTAGTAAACGGGCAATTAAAATGCCACAACTGGTAATTGATGCTTTGCTACAATGGCGAAAAATACAATGGTGCAAAGAACAAGTTAAAGGAAAAACCTTAACGAAGTCCACAAACCTTGTGTTTTGCAACGATGATGGCTCGATACGCAGTTATGACGCAACTCGTCGAGTATTTGATAGGTTTGCTAAGAAACATGGTTTTAGGCAAGAATTTGGGCTTCATTGCCATATGTTAAGGCAAACATTTTCAAATATGCAAATTGAGAATAAAAGAAATATAAAAGATGTTCAGCATTTGCTTGGACACAAAGACGCAAAGACTACCCAATTGCACTATAACTCAGTAATCGACCAAGAACTCGACTACGAAGGTGCAGAACTATTGGATAGTCTTTTTAACGACACGACACTATATGAGAGCGAAGAACATATTAAAAAAGATGTTCCCGCTTACCACCTAGACAATAACACCTTTAATGAAGAAAAACCAAAAAATTATGAAGAAATGACCGACGATGAACTCGACCGACAATACGAAGAACTAAAACGCCAACGAGAAGAACGAAGAAAACGAAGAAGAGAAAAGGATTTTGAGATGTAAGTGTAGAAAAAACACTACAAAGTGCACACAAAAAGGAAATAATATCAAAAAAATCAAACAATCCGTATTTTTTTTACAAAATTAGTTGACTAACCGGGTTGGAGTGTGTTATCATTCTCGTGTTGGAGGTAATAATATGTTAAAAAAGTTTGAAGTACAGAATTTCATGGGTTTCAAAGATAATTTTATTTTTGACTTAACAACCAACAAAAAATATTCTAGCAATAGTGATATGGTGGAAAAAAACACTATTAAAAAAGCACTAGTTTTTGGGGCTAATAGTAGTGGAAAATCAAACTTGTGTTCAGCATTAATGGATATTACATTTCATTTGGTTGATAAAGAAAAACTTTTAATCCCAAATAATATTTACTTAAATGCAGAAAACAACACTCCAAATGCTATTTTTAAATACCACTTTGTTTTTGGGAAAAAAAGAGTTGTTTATGAGTATGCTAAAAAGTCTTGCTTAGAATTATGTTATGAAAAGTTGTATGTTAATGATGAACTCTTATTAGAGTATAATTATTTTGATTATTCTCATAATGTCATAAAGTTGCCTGGCACAGAGAACCTTAATAAAATACAACTTCAACAACAACTTTCAATGATAAAGTATATTTATAGTAATACTTTACAAAAAGAAGATTCAATAGTTAAGCAGTTAGTAGAGTTTGTTAATGGAATGCTTTATTTTAAAAGTTTGTTAGAGGGTAACCGATATATGGGGTTTAGACTTGGTTCAGACGATTTGTCAAGTATCATTTTAAACAAGAACAAATTACCTGACTTTCAAAATTTTTTAAGAGATATGGGCTTAAATTATTCTTTAGTTCCAATAAGAAATGTTGCAGGACTTCCTGCAATAGGAGTTAGATATTCATCTGATAAAGTAATAGAATTTTCACAAGTTATTTCTTCAGGAACCAAGACATTGTGGTTGTTTTATTGTTGGTTATTGGAATTTGAAAAGGTTAAATTTCTAGTTATTGATGAATTTGATGCATATTACCACTATGATTTGAGTCTAAAAGTGTTAAAAATGGTTAATTCCTATACAAACTTACAATCCGTTATTACGACTCATACAACATTTTTGATGAGAAAAGAAGTAACGAGACCAGACTGTTGTTTTATAATAAACAATAATTCAAAAGTATCACCTATATGTAAATTAACTAAAAAGGAAATTAGAGAATCTAACAATTTAGAAAAAATGTATAGAGAAGGAGAATTTGTAGAATTTTAGAAAAATTAAATTGCAAATAAAAAAACTGCTACCTACAATATGGGGTAACAGAATTTATGAAATATTTTTTGGTCATCATATTTCATACTTATTATAACATACTTGTCAACCTTTATGCAAGTTCTATGACAAAAGATTATAATTTTTTATTTGCTTTTAATAATATAACCTTTGAAAATTAAACATATTGCAAAGGATAAAAGGAGGAAATAGAAAATGACAAAAGTTAAAACAGGTCAAATTGTTCCTAAAAGTGGACAATATAGACCAATTGGTGGTAAGTCTGAGGTTACATTTGTTCAAGGTAAACGTGTGCCACCAACAGCTAAAGGTTCAACTAGTTTTGTAATGGTTGACCCAACAAAACACAAAAGAAAATAAAGGAGATGACAATATGTATACTAGAGTATTAACTTACGATTTGAAGTATGCAAGTACTGATGATTACGAAGATTTGTATAAATTTTTAACATCAGTCAATGCAAAAAAAATAACAGAATCTTCTTATCTAGTAAAATGTTCTCTTAAATGGGATGATTTTAAAGAGAAAATAAGAAGAATTACAAAATCTGGTGATAACATAAAGGCAGTTGTTCTAAATGGTGAATCAAAGCTTGATGTGTTTGAAATCAGATAAAAAAAACGGGCAATTTGCCCGTTTTTTGTTTGTACTACAAATTTGACAACAAACAGGTTGATTTTAGGTGGTTTTTAATGGATTTAGGCGAATAATTTTTTGAGTTGAAATTTTGAGAGAGGGTTGAGAGTGAATTTTATGGAAAACTGTTGTCAATTGTTGTCAAAATTGCAAAATAGTTCGAATCTATCCCGGGAATTGAACAATGAAAAAACCCTTATAAAATAAGGGTTTTCAATGGAGCTGTTACCGGGATTCGAACCCGGGACCTCCACCTTACCAAGGTGGTGCTCTACCTACTGAGCCATAACAGCATGTGCTATATTTGAGTTGTTTTTGTGACTTTTTGAGAGTGCCAACCAAGTCTTACCAAGGCAGTGCTCTACCGACTGAGCTACATCAGCATCTCTCCGTTGCTCTACTTTTTTTGATGGGAAATGGCTATAAAAAAGTCGGGGTGCTTCCTTACGAAAGAGGGTTCGTATGAAAAACTTTTTTATCATATATAGCACTTTGGCCACAACAAATAAAATTGCATTGGCTGGCTTTAAGATGTGTTAAAAGTGTAGGGTTATGACGTATATAATTTTTCTAAACCGGTGCAATTTATGACTTGGCTTGCTGGGGATTATGATAATCTAGGCGAGCAATCAAAAATCGATTTTAAAGATAGATTTAATGTAATTATGAAAACATTGTTTAATGATTTGTGGAATGCGGTTTAGATATGTGAGGTATTTAATTTTGGTAAAAAAGCACTCTAAAAAAATTCAGAGTGCTTTGGGTTTATTGCTCGGATGAGTCTTCGTTGGATTTTGCCATTGATGCTTCGTTTATCGCTTTTTGTGCTGTTCCGTTGCCATACTCACGATCATAAAGCCATTCGTCAAATTCGTTATTATCACTAGATAGGTCAATTTTTAAGCATCGGCCTTTTACGTAGTCAAAACGGGTTCCTCGTGCGACCAACTTTTCGGCTTCTTCAATTGACATATTCCCTGGAACAAACGCAAAAATGCCAAGACCTCTCGGTAATGCGTGATTGTAAAGAGTCGATAAAACCTCTGCTTTTGATAAGTTTCCGTATTTTATCATTATATATTCCTCCTTGGTCAAATATGAATTATTTATATCATAAATTATAAAATTTGTCAATATTGGCTTGATTCAAAGGCGTTGTGTATGCAGTGTTAAAAGAAATATAATAAAATTATTTATATTTTATTGCAAGACAATAATTCTGTGTTATAATTAAAACAGTTAATTTAATAGGAGATACACAAATGAAAAAGTTTTTTAAAGAATTTAAGGCTTTTATATCAAAGGGTAATGTCTTTGATATGGCTGTTGGTCTTATTATTGCGACAGCGTTTAATAAAA
>JAZOOJ010000017.1:0-16826 GCA_045655005.1 Clostridia bacterium
TAAATATATTTATTGCTATATTTAAAACTTGCGTATAATAAATAGATATGCTATACTAAAAATAGGTTATTAAATGTTTTTGGAAATGTTAAATAGATGAATAATTTATTAAAAAATATGTTAAACAAAAAAAATGCTATCACTAATAGATATGGTAAAAATCTAAACATTGACAGTATTATTATTGAGGAAGATGAGAAGGTGTTTTCTCATTTTTATAAAAATGATAATTTGCACGAAATGCGAAGTATTAGCAAAGTTATGATTGCGCTGGCTTATGGAATTTTATTGGATAGAAGGAAGGTTTCATTAAATGACTATATTTATCCTGTAATTAAAGATATAATTGCTGTCAAAAATAGTAGTAATTTATACAAAATTAAGAAATGGCAGATTAAACATTTATTGACTTATTCATGTGGATTTGAAAAACAAATGTTTTCTGAGCGCTTTATTGAAGGCATAGAGCCGAAGGACTATTTAAATTATATTGTTAATTACGAACTGGCTTATGAGCCAGGAGAAAGATATGTATATAACAATGCCGATATATTTCTGCTTTCTGTTTATTTTCAAGAATTATATAAGGAAAATATTAAAGACTTTATTGAAATGGAGATATTCCATAAATTAGGAATAAAGAATTTTGAATGGGCGAACTATGATAAATATTGCCCAGGGGGAACAGGTTTATATTTAACGCATAAAGATATGTTTAAAATTGGGCAATTGATATTGGATTATGGAAAGTATAAAAATGAACAAATAGTTTCTTCAGAATATATAAAAGAGATGTGCTCAACTAAAATTGAAACCCCATATGCTGTGAATCCTGAAAGAGTTTTGCCAAAGTTGGGGGTTGGTTATGTAATGCACATATCAAGAGATGGCTACGCTTTTAAAGATGGGGCTAATGGTCAATATTTAATAGTGAATTTTAAAAAGAGACAATTAATCACAATTTTATCAAGCGAAAGCGATATGAGTTGTGTTACAGAAATTTTACGAAATTTAATTTAAATGGAGCATTAAAATGAAAATTTTAGCAATGGGTGGAGGTGAGAATGGTAGACCAGGAAAGCCTTATGAAATAAAGTGTTTTGATGAAGAAATTGTTAGAATGACCGAAAAGAAAAACCCTAATCTTTTATTTGTATCATTTACACAAAAAAGTCCTGATGGGGCAGAAAATTATTATAACATAATAAATCGTAATTTTATTAATCTTGGTTGCAATTGTGAGCACTTAAGGGAAAAAGATTTGCAGAACATTGATTTTGTAAAGCAAAAAATAGATAATGCAGATATCATCTATGTCGGTGGTGGCAATACTTTAAGATTAATGAATATTTTAAGAAAATATAAAATCGACAAAATGTTGGAATTTGCTGGAGTGAAAGGTGCTGTTTTATGCGGAATTAGTGCAGGTGCTATTTGTTGGCACAACTTTGGTAATAGCGACTCAAGGAAATTTACAAGTAATTCAACACAATTAATTAAAGTTAAAGGGCTAGGTTTTATACCTGCACTGTTTTGCCCGCATTATGATATAGAGATGTCAAGGCAAGAAGATTTAAAAAGAATGATGAAATCAACAAAGGGTATTGCGTTGGCTTTTGAAAATTGTACAGCGTTAAAAATTGTTGATGGCAATTATCAGGTTTTAAAATGCAAAGAAAATGCAAAGGCGTGGAAGTGTTATTGGTCAAAAGGTGAGTATGTCAAAAAAGAGATATGTCTTTGTGGTTGTGTAGAAAAACTAACTGATAAAGATTAGTGAGTTTTATGTTAAAAGATAATTATTGTGTGTGTGACGTATACCATAAAATAAAAATTATTATTAAAAAAGGAGAAAAATATGTTTGATAGGTATTTGGGGAAAACTTGTATCGCGGTAGTTGCGTTTGCTGGTACTTCTTTTGAAGGTGGGGCTATACCTTCTGAGATTGAAGGAGTTTTAGAATCTTGTGACGATGATACTTTAACGTTAAAAACAAAGAAGGGCAGAGCGGTCATCATGATGAAGGCTTTGCTTGTTCTAAAGGTAAAAGATTAGATTTGCTATGTTAATAAGTATATTGAACAATTTATCACGAATAAGATTTCAATTCTAAATCGTATCAGTTACAATTAATTTAATATATGTTTTTTATTTTGCAAGTTAAAATTCTAATTGTTGACAAGATTTTTAATCAGTAATTGCATTATAGATACTAAATTTGTTTGCCTATAAAATGTAAATGTTGTATTAATTCTTGCTTTTACGTATGTATTGTGGTAAAATGAATAATAAACAGAATAGTTGAGTTAGACATGGCTTTGAGTTAAGCATTGGAGAACAAATGAAGATTTTAGTGGTATCTCAAAATTATTATCCTGAGCAATTTCGGATAAATGATATATGTGAAGAATTAGTAAAACGTGGGCACGATGTAACCGTGCTTACTGGATTACCGAATTATCCGCAAGGAATATTGTATCCTGGATATGAAAAAGGGAATAGGCGGGAAGAGGTAATAAACGGCGTTAAAGTTCTTAGGACTTATGAAAGACCACGTGGTAAAGGTGGTGCACTAAATTTGTTTCTTAACTATTATAGTTTTGTATTCTCATCTAAAAGAGCAGTAAAAAAACTAGATAAAGATTTTGATGTGGTGTTTGTAAATCAACTATCTCCAGTAATGCAAGCAGGCGTAGCATTAAAGTATAAGAAAAGGTTTAAAATTCCAGTGGTGCTATATTGTTTAGATTTGTGGCCGGCGAGTTTATCTGCTGGAGGTATTAGTGGAGGACCCGTATATAAGTATTTCAAAAGAGTGTCGCAAAAGATTTATAAGTCGTGTGATAGATTAGCGGTTTCATCAAAGAATTTTAAAGAATATTTTAAAACCGAGTTTGATTTTAATGTTAATGATATTGAATATCTTCCTCAATATTCTGAAGATATTTTTAAACCAAACTTTAACAAAAAATATATGGGCGATGTATGTAATTTAGTATTCGCTGGAAATATTGGCAAATTGCAAGGCGTTGATAATATTATAGAAACCGCAAGGATGTTAGAAAAAGAGGCGGTTCAATTTCATATCTTGGGTGAAGGTTCTGAATACAACAACTGCATAGAACAATCTAAAGGCTTAAACAATATAACATTTTATGGGCAGAAAGATTTAGGAGAGATGCCAAAGTACTATGAGTTGGCAGATGCGATGTTAGTTACTTTAAAACATGACGATTTAATTTCGAAGACGTTGCCGGGGAAAGTCCAAACATGTATGGCAGCGGGCAAACCTATAATTGCATCGGGAGAGAATGAATTAAAGACCATAATTGAAGAGTCTGGTTGTGGGTTTGTTGCAAAACCTGACGATCCTGAATCTTTAAAGACTAAAATATTAGAGTTTATACATTTTAAAGATAAAGAGAAACTTGCAAGAAATGCTAGGACGTATTATGATGAGAATTTTACAAAAAAGTTGTTTTTTGATAAATTAGAAAAAATATTTAATGAGGTGATAAAATGAGTATATTTAAAGGTAAAGTATTAATGGTAACTGGAGGAACTGGTTCTTTTGGTAACGCAGTCGTAAGAAGATTCCTTGAGAGCGATATTAAGGAAATTAGAATATTAAGTAGAGATGAAAAGAAGCAAGACGATATGAGACATTTACTACAAAGTAAATATCCAAACAGTTTTGCAAAAGTAAAATTTTATATTGGGGATATTAGGGATTATAATTCTATTTGTGACTATTTCAATGGCGTTGACTATGTCTTTCACGCTGCAGCATTAAAACAAGTTCCAAGTTGTGAATTTTTCCCACTTGAAGCAGTAAAGACGAATGTTTTAGGAAGTAATAATGTTATTTCTGCTTGCGTCGCAAACAATGTAAAAAAAGCAATATTCCTATCTACAGATAAAGCTGCATATCCAATTAATGCTATGGGTATGAGTAAAGCAATGATGGAAAAGAATGTTGTTGCGAGGAGTCGTCAATTAGGAGACAATGGCACGGTTCTTTGCTTGACTAGATATGGTAATGTTATGGCTTCTCGTGGTAGCGTTATTCCACTTTTCTGTGATCAAATCGAAGCAGGTAAGAAATTAACTATTACAAATCCAGAAATGACAAGATTTATGATGACTCTTGAAGATGCTGTTGATCTTGTTTTATATGCGTTTGAACATGGCGAGCAAGGTGATTTATTCGTTCAAAAGGCACCAGCGGCAACTATTCAAACATTAGCTGAAGCTGTTTTGGACTTGAAAAAATCAGATGTGGGTTATACTTGTATTGGGACAAGACACGGAGAAAAGCTATATGAAGTATTAGTTACCTCTGAAGAAATGTTAAGAGCTGAAGATATGGGCGATTATTTTAGAATATATGCCGACAATAGAAATCTCAACTACGACAACTATTTTAGCAAAGGTAATGACAAACTTGCTGAAATTCAACAATATCATTCACATAACACTTCAAGATTAGATGTTGAGGGAATGAAAAAGTTACTACTAAAGTTAGATTTGTTTAAGGATTGTAAGTAATGAAAGTACTGATAACAGGATCAAATGGATTTTTAGGTAAGAATTTAGTTGAATTTTTAAAGACTAAAGAAGAGTTTGAATTGTTTTTATATGATAAAGATAATAGCGAAAATGAACTAAGGCACTATTGCAAAAACTGTGATTTTGTTGTAAATTTTGCGGGAGTGAATAGGACTTCTAATGTAAGTGATTTTTCCTATGGAAATGTTGGAGTGATTGAAACAGTAGTAAATTATTTAAAAGCTTTTAACAATAAGGCTCCAATAGTTTATAGTTCATCGATTCAAGCAGAAAAAGATAATGATTACGGGAAAAGCAAAAAACAAGCAGAAGAGTTTTTATTTAAGTATTCCCAAGATTACAATGTTCCAGTTTATGTATATAGGTTTAACAATTTATTCGGGAAATGGTCTATACCTAATTATAATTCAGTAATTGCAACATTTTGTTATAACATAGCAAGGGATTTGCCTATTGTAATTAATGATGAAAATGCTAAAATTAATTTTTGTTATGTTGATGATGTTGTTAAGGAAGTTTATTCTGCAATATTAGGCAATCCTAGTTTAAGCGGAAGGTTTTGTGAGGTGAAGGAAGTTTATCAAAAAACTATTGGAGAGGTCGCAAAATTAATTCGCTCATTTAAAGAAAGTAGAGATGGACTAAAAGTTATTAATGTGGCGGATTTATTTGAGAAAAAATTATATTCAACATACTTGAGCTTTTTGCCAGAAAATGAATTTCATTATGATGTCAAAACCAATATTGATAATAGAGGTTCTTTTACAGAATTGTTTAAATCAGATACTTCTGGACAAGTGTCTGTAAATGTTGCGAAGCCGGGAATAACAAAGGGGAATCACTGGCATAACACTAAGAATGAAAAGTTTGTTGTGGTGCAAGGCGAGGCATTGATTAGGTTTAGAAAACCATTTGAACAAGAGGTTATAGAGTATAAAGTTTCTGGAAATAAAATACAAGTGGTAGATATCCCTTGTGGGTATACGCATAGTATTACGAATATAGGGAATGGCGATATGATATTTATTATTTGGACTAACGAATTGTTTGATAAGGAAAATCCAGATACATATTTTTTAGAGGTTTAATATGAGTAAGTTAAAATTAATGATTATAATAGGAACAAGACCTGAAATTATTAGGTTAAGTGAAGTTATTAAAAAATGTAAGCAGTATTTTGATCTAACGCTTGTGCATACCGGTCAAAATTATGATTATGAATTAAATCAAGTTTTTTTTGAAGATTTAAATTTGCCAGCTCCAAATTATTATTTAAATGTTGTTGGTAAAGATTTAGGCGAAACGATGGGTAATGTTATAGCAAACTCATATAAATTAATGAATGAAATTAAGCCAGATGCTGTATTGGTATTGGGAGATACAAATTCTTGTTTATCAGTTATAGGTGCCAAAAGATTGCATATTCCAATATTCCATATGGAAGCTGGTAATCGCTGTTTCGATGAAAATTTACCAGAAGAAACTAATCGTAGAATAGTAGATCACATAAGCGATGTAAATATGTGTTATAGCGAACACGCAAGAAGATATTTAAACTATGAAGGAACAGCAAAAGAAAGAACTTTTGTAGTTGGTTCACCAATGGCAGAAGTTTTAAGAGCAAATTTAAAGCAAATTCAAGCAAGTAAAGTGTTAGAAGAGCTTGGGCTAGAAAAGGGTAGATATATCTTACTTTCAGCTCATAGAGAAGAGAATATTGACAATGAGAAGAATTTTTTCAGCCTTATGAACGCAATAAACACAATGGCTGAAAAATATGATATGCCAATTATTTACAGTATGCACCCACGCAGTGCAAAGTGGATTGAAAGAAGAAGCTTTAAATTTCATCCAAATGTAAGGGCACTAAAGCCGTTCGGTTTTCACGATTATAACAATTTACAACTTAATGCATTTTGCGTTGTTTCAGATAGCGGAACGCTTCCAGAGGAGAGTTCATTTTTCCATTCTTTCCCAGCGGTTTGCATAAGAACATCAACTGAAAGACCAGAAGCATTAGATAAAGGGAATTTCGTTTTAGCTGGGATTACAACAGACGAGATTTTGCAATCGGTAGACCTAGCTGTTGAAATGCAAAAGAATTCAGACATAGGATTAGATGTACCAAACTATGTCGACGATGTGGCAAATAAGGTTGTAAAACTAATTCAAAGTTATACAACAGTAGTAAATAAAATGGTATGGAGAAAAGAATAGGGCACCAAACGGTGCTTTATTCATAATTATGAATACATCAGATAAGGTATGGATAAATGGTAATCGCAAAGAAAAAAAACATGTTTTCGAAAATTTACGATTGGTTTTTAACAGTTGATATATACAACAGATATAAAGTTGACGACGACAGCTGGTTTTTTCAACATTTTTTATATAAAAGTTTAGTGATTTCACTAGCGTTATTTTTAAGTTTTATAACGCCAGTGTTGAATTTTTTGCCTGTTCTAGTTTGCACAGTAGTAATATTGTCAGAAAGAACATTTAATAGATTATATTATTTTGTATTTATCACACCATTTTGGTTTGTCTTTGATTGGATTTTATTAGTATATGGAATAATCTTTTTAAGTTGGGGCGTTAAATACGTTAGAGATTTGTGTAATAAACAAATAACTTTTAGCATTAAACCTTTAATAATAGCATTAATTCCTATAATTTATGTTGCTCTTCCAATAGGTGCAACAAGGCTTGATTATATTGCATTTATGGCGACTTTTAGTTTTGTTTTGTATTTTGTTTTTACATATAGGGAGAATTTTAATTTTAAAAGATTTACAATTACTGCTACAATTGCTATTTTAGCATCTGCTCTATTAGGTTTTATCGGTTTAATATTTAAGAATCTTTATGATTTTAATGTCGCAATTTATATCACAAAAACATTGTTTAGATTTAGTGCTTGCAATAAGGACTGTAATTTCCTAGGTGCATTTTTAGTTGCGATTTTTTCCTCTATGACATATCTCTATCTAAGGAAAGAAGTAAACATACTTTATTTATGTTTACTCCCAGTATTTACAAGCTTAGTTATTATTACTGGTTCCAAGTTAGCTTTAATGATGTATGCTTGTGTTGTCTTATATTTATTAATTGCACTTGTTGTAATAAAAGATTCTACTAAAAATAAATTGATTAAATTGTCTATTGTACTTGCAATACTTGTGCTTTGTAGTTTGATTTTAAAAGATAATATTGCACTGATTTTTGGTCGGTTTACTGTAGATAATTTCACATTTTCAGTGGAAAATGTAATGCCTGAGATTCCGAATGTTGATGGTTCTTTAGATGCCCCATTAACAGATGGCACTGCAAACGGAACAGGAATTGGGTCAGGTGTTGCTGATGAACCGCTAAAAGTATTTACTTTTATTTCAACTTTTCTTACATCAAAGTTTGGTATGAAGTTATCAAGCATAACTTCATATAGGCTTGACTTATGGTTATTATATTTAAATGATTTATTGTTATCGCCCATAAATTTAATTTTTGGTAAGGGTGAAGGTGCAGAAAGATTGTATATAAGAAATAACATCAACCAACTTTTAAGAGAACCTCATAATTCAATGGTTGACTTAGTTTATTATTTAGGTTTAGTTTTTTTAATCTTTGCAATATTTGTAGTTATTAGTTTAATTAGACATAGGAAGAAGCAAGGTTTAAAATTTAATAAATCATCAATTATGGTTGCTTTTGCTTCGCTTGTTGTTTGTTGTTCTATTAGTGCATTTTGGTCGTATATGTTTTTATTTCTAATTTTAAATGCAACGTTATGTATGTTTGAAACACAAAAAGGGGAAAACAATGAAAATATTGCAGATAAATAGTGTTTGTGGAGTTGGTAGCACTGGTAAAATTTGTGTTGACATAGCAAAAGTCGCAAAAGAATATGGGCACGAATGTGTGATTGCGTATGGTAGGGGTGAAGCTAAAAATTGGGATAATGTTTACAAAATAACAAACTCTATTGGAAACAAAATTCATTTTATTAAAAGTAGAATTTTTGATAGGCACGGATTGTGTAACTCTTATGAAACTAAAAAGTTTGTTAAATTTATAAAAACTTATAACCCAGATGTAATTCATTTACACAATGTACACGGATATTATATAAACTATAAAATTTTATTCGATTATTTAAAAACAAGTAGAGCAAAGATTGTTTGGACAATGCACGATATGTGGCCAATTACTGGGCATTGTGCATATGCATTTAATTGTGACAAATGGGAACATCAATGTCAATGGTGTGAGTATTTAAATGATTACCCTAAGTCAATTTTAGATAATTCATTTAAAAATCATAAATATAAGAAAGATGCTTTTACGAAACCTAAAACTATTGACATTGTTACACCATCGAAATGGTTATCAGACTGCTTTAGAAAAAGTTACTTAAACAAATATAATATCCAAACCATTAACAATGGTATAGACTTGAATGTATTTAAAGTTCAAAACACAAATTGGAAAACAAAACAAAATTTAAATGATTATAAGCTTATTCTAGGTGTGGCGTCTGTTTGGGATAGAAGAAAGGGACTTGATGATATTATTGCATTATCAGATAAAGTAAATGAAGATGTAAGAATTATTTTAGTGGGACTAACAAAAGAGCAAATTTTAAAATTGCCATCTAATATTATTGGGATTGAAAGAACTCAAAACCAACAAGAATTGGCAGAAATTTACTCAAGTGCAGATTTATTTATTAACTTAACTTATGCGGATAATTTCCCAACAGTTAATATTGAATCCCTTGCTTGCGGAACACCAGTATTGACTTATAAAACTGGTGGAAGCCCAGAATCTATAACAAATGAAACGGGCTTTGTGATTGAACAGGGTGATATTTTTAAGGTCTCTGAAATAGTTAACGCTTTTCAAAAGACCGAGCAAATAATTCAAGATTGTGTTGAGCAGTCTAAGAAATATAATAAAAATGATAAATTTCAAGAATACATAAGATTATATGAAGGAAATTAATCTATGAGTAAAAATACAGACTCGTTAATATCTATAATAATTCCTGTTTATAAAGTTGAAAAATTTTTGGATAGGTGCATTGAAAGTTTAATAAATCAAGAATACAAAAATTTAGAAATAATACTAGTAGATGATGGATCTCCAGATAATTGTCCAAAGATGTGTGATGAATGGAGTAAAAAAGACGACAGAATAAAAGTTGTGCATAAAGAAAATGGCGGAGTGGGAAGCGCAAGAAATGAAGGTATAAAAATTGCTTGTGGTGATTATATAACTTTCGTAGATAGTGATGATTGGGTAACTGAAGATTTTAGTAAAGCACTTGATTTAATAAATCAACACGCCGAATGTGATATGTTTTCATTTGGTTATTACAAAAGCAATAAATTACTCAATTCGTTTGATAATTTAGAATTTGATTTACAAAACAATGATGAGTTTACAAATTATTATTCTATGAAACAAGTTATTATATGTTGCAATAGAATAATAAAATCAAAAATAATTAAAGAAAATGATGTACTTTTTGGCACAAATGGTAAGGGTCAAGATATGGGTGAAGATTTTGAATGGGCTTTTAGAGTGTCGACCAAGTGTGGAAAAACATTAATGACAGATATTGCATATTATATCTATTTTGTAAACGATGAATCAGCCACACAAACATTTAATATTAAGAAAATTCAAGCTCATATAGAAAATATGAGAAGTGTGTCAAATGTGCTTAATGAGAAGGGATTAACCAAAAAGCAAAAGCAAAGTATTTGCTCAAATATTTTTGAAGTTAATTATGGGTTTTTAAAAGTCGCATCAAGGTTATCAAAAGAAGACAGAAAAGTATTTATTGGTTTATATAAAGCAAATAAATTGCTGTTTCATAAGCCAAGAGCAATGAAACTGAAATTGGTTTGGCTGTTGCTTAAGATATTTGGCATAAAGTTTACTATGTTTTGTTTAAGGTTTATCTAAAGGAGATGCAGTGATTTGAAAAATGTATTGTATGTCTCGTCTGTATGCAGCGAGAACGAATATAAAGAGATTTACAAAGATAGCGAATATTTCCCAGCCCAACAAGGACAAAAATTCAACAAATTGATGGCAGAGGGGTTTGTATTAAACAATTTAAATGTAGATGTCTTAAGTAGTAGACCAATTACAGGGATGAAAAAACAAACATACTTGGGCACGTCAGATACAGAGAAAGGCGTAAAATATAATTATTTAAAATTTTTAAATTATAGGTTTATAAGGAGTTTTTCTTTAAGAAGGAGTGCAAAAAAGTTTGCTAAACAATGGTGTAGAGAAAATCCAGATGGTATTATGTTTTTTGATATATTAACTCCTATTTATGCGTCTATTGTTTTGAAAACTTGCAAAAAGCATCACATACAAGTTGTAGGAATTGTAACAGATTTACCACAAGACATAAAAAAGAAAAAGTTTAATATAATTGAAAATTATTACATTAGTCAATATTTAAAAAATATTAAAAAATGTGACCTGTTTGTATTCTTGTCTGATCAAATGAAAGAAAAAATTGACGTAACAAATAAAAGTTATGTGGTTATTGAAGGGGTGTGTGATTCAAGTATCAAACTTCAAGAAGAAAAGGTGGAGAAAGAAAATACAATTTTGTATACCGGTTCAATTCATAAAAGATACGGTATTAAGTTACTTGTAGATGCATTTATCCAAGCTAACATTCCAAATTGGGAATTGAAGATATGCGGAACAGGAGATATGGAAGAAGATTTAAAAAATCTATCTAATGAAAAAGTTGTGTACTTAGGGTCGATACCGAATGAAGAAGCTTGTCGTTTGCAAAGAAAGGCAAAACTATTAGTTAATCCAAGACCTACAAATGAAGATTTTGTCAAATATAGCTTTCCGTCAAAAAATATAGAGTATATGGCTTCTGGCACTCCTATGTTGACAACGATAATACCATCAATGCCCAAAGATTATTATGAATATATTTATCTTATTAAAGATGAGTCGGTTGATGGATTGTGTTCAGATATTAAGGAGATAACGCAAAAGCCAGATGCAGAACTTGAGACGATGGGTGAAAAAGCAAAGAAGTTTATATTAGAAAATAAAAATAATAAACAGCAAACGAGAAAGATTATTGACTTTTTAAAAAAGTGAAAAAGGATGGTCCGATATGAAGTTGTTATGGTTGTGTAATGTCCCAGTGTCAGTCATTGCAAAACAAGAAAACTTAAAAAGTGTGTTTGGCGGTTGGCTTGATGGGGCAATAACGCCTTTAATTGAAGACGAAGATAATAAATTAATGTATTTATTCCCAAGTGCTAATAAATTAGAAGGGAAGATAGAAAATTTAACATATAGTTCATTTAGTCCAATTAATATATTTAAAGTAGATACAAACTTAATGGAATATTTTAAACAGGCTTTAACTAACTATAAGCCAGATATAGTACATATTTGGGGAACAGAGTTTTCACATTCATTATGTATGATGAAAGCTTGTGAAGAATTAGGGTTATTAAACAAAACGGTTATAAATATTCAAGGTTTGTGTAGTTATATTGCTAAGCACTATGATGCAGATTTACCAACTAAAGCTATGAAAAGGTATACTTTAAAAGGGTTGCTAAAAGGTTTTAAGAATATAGAATCCGAAAAGAGAGCTTTTGAAAGAAGAGGGAAACTCGAAATTGAATGTTTAAAAATGGCAAAAAATGTTATCGGAAGAACAGATTGGGACAAGGCTTGTACAACTCAAATCAACCCAAGTGTAAATTATTATCATTGTAATGCGACTCTAAGAAATTCATTTTATGGTGAATCTTGGGACTTAAGCGATAGTCAAAGATATTCCATGTTTGTTACACAATCTAATTATGCTATAAAGGGTTTTCATAAAGTTTTACAAGCTATGCCATTAATAATTAGTCAGTTCCCAGAAGCAAAACTGTATTCAACAGGCAGAGATTTATTAAAATGTTCTTTTATAGCTAAAATAAAGCAATCATCGTATGAAAAGTATCTTGTTTCGTTGATTAAAAAGTATAAACTAGAAAATAACGTTGAGTTCTTGGGTTCATTATCAGAACAAGATATTGTCGATAGGTATAAAAAAACTCATTGTCATATCCTTAGTTCGTCAATAGAAAATGAAAGCAACTCGCTGGGTGAGGCTATGATGTTGGGCGTTCCATCTGTCGCATCTTTTGTTGGTGGAGTAACAACTACTTTTTGCCATAATAAAGATGGATACATGTATCCATTTGACGCTGAATATATGTTGGCGTATTACGTGTGTAAAATATTTAAAGATGATAATTTGGCAATGGAATTTTCAGGAAATTCAAAAACACATTCCAAAGAATTGTATGATAAGGAAACAAATGCAAATTGCTTAAAGGATATATATAATCGCATATGTGGCTTTGCATTAAGACAATAAATATATAGAAATTTAGAAGTTTATTGTGTTAGATATGAAAAATGGAGTTTTTAATATTAAGGTAGGATAGTATGGATAAAGTATCAGTTATCGTTCCAATTTACAAGGTTGAAAAATATTTAAATCAATGTATCGAAAGTATTGTAAATCAAACATATAAAAACCTAGAGATAATATTGATTGATGATGGAAGTCCAGATAATTGTCCCCAAATGTGTGATGAGTGGGCAAAAAAAGACGAGAGAATAAAGGTTATACATAAAGCAAATGGTGGGCTAATGGCTGCGTGGATTGATGGGGTTAAAGGATCCTCTGGGGATTATATATGCTTTGTGGATAGCGACGATTATGTACATTTTAATTTCGTTGAAAAACTATACAATGGTATTAATGGTGTAAATGCTGATATATGTGTATGTAATTACATAGAAGTTTATGATACTAAAGAAGTTGAGAAGAGTCAATCGGATAGAAATGTGGTATTATCAAAAGGGGAAAATATAGAGAATTGCGTGTTTAGCTATAACAACTGGGATGGTATTACGATTGCTCCTTGCCGGTGGAATAAAATGTTTAAAAGAAAACTTGTATTAGATTCTATTAAATATTTAAATACAGAAATATCAATGGGTGAGGACATGAATATGACATTTTATGCGATGTCAAAAGCTAAAAAGGTTTCTCTAATTCCGGATTTTCTGTATTATTACAGGCAATTATCGACTTCCATTTCAAAAACGAAAAGAAACAATTGGGTACATTATAAAAAGTTATTAAAACAATTATTAATAATAAATGAAGAAGAAGGTTTAAATATAAAAGAGTACATATATTCTATATATGTTGCATCTTATATAATTGAATGTGTCCGTTATGTTTCTAAGTATTGTGACAGAAGGCAAATATTGGAATTTTTACACGATGATGATTTACAATACTTTGTGTCGACAATGAAAAAGACAACGTTAAAGCGAAAACTATTTTATTGGGCACTGAAACACAAGATGGTGCTTCTTACAAAATGGGCTGGTAAAATAATATAAAAGAAGAAAGAACATATTGAATTTAACAATCAATATGTTCTTTTTATTGGTCTAATCTATGCTGGATTTCTTCTTTAAAACTCTATTCAATAGTGATTTAAAATTATTTGTATTAAAGAATATAAGTAAATATATTAAGTTTGATAAAATAAAACAAGAACAACCTTTTGTGATAAAATTTAACCAGGAGTTTGAAATATTTATTAGGTTTGTTGTAAGGTGGCATACAAGTCCTACACAACAAAGAATTATGAGTTGGAATGTATAAGTTATAAAATATTTAATAGGTGCCTTTTTAAACCATCGTTTAAAAGTTACAACTGGATCAATCCATACGCTTCCTAAGATAAGACTGAATGTCGTTCCTAAAAATATACCTGCAACACCTAGGCTTGGCGCAAGCAATATAGAAACTATAAGGTTAATAATTCCTTCTAAATATGGTTTAAACCACGTTTGTTTAAAATAACCTGCAGCAGTAGCAAACGCGCCAATACCGAATCTCATCATAGAAATATAATAGTTAAAGCATAAAAGAAATACAACTGGTAAATCAAATAAGAAAGAAGAGTCTAGCCAAGTCGATATAAATGTGTTAAATAAAACAAACATACATATTGCCGTGATTGATACAAGCCAAAATGTCGCAAAATTTATTTGCTTGTAGACGGAATAATCGTGTTCAATGTCGTGAGAGCATTCTTTTAAATTGCCAACAGAAGGGGTAATTGCATTTATGACTAAAACAATTATCGACATAAAAGAGTTTATTATAAGAAAATAGTTGGAGTAGATAGCGACTAGGATTGTATTTAACAAAACACTTATTAAAATATTGTCGGTGCCAGTTACTAAAACGCCGCCTATTTTATGGGACATTACGGCAGTAACATTTTTATATAAATCTTTCTTTTCGTCTTTGGAAAGAGCTTCTTTTTTGTATAGTTTAAGAGATGGATAAAATTTATTCCCTAGTGTGTATATAGTTATGTTTGATACTAAATGCATAATAATAGTGACACTTAGGTATATGGCATAATTATTGCACACAAATAAGATAATAAGTTTTAATGCTGTTGCTATTACTGAAACTATACAGTCAATAATATTTAAGATATAACTATTTTGATTTGCTTCAAAAACGACTCTGCGACTTGCAAAAAAATATGATGAACTTGTAGTTAATAAAGTTAAGACATAATATAAATTTAAGTTTGGAATTGGATTATCTAAATTTATTAGCGAAGGAAGTATCGGAATCAGTAGTAAGCCAACTCCTAAGACAATACACCCAATAATTATATAAAATTTGTTTAAGTAAGCAATAATTGCAGCGGTCTTTTTTTCGTTTTTATCAGCAATATGTTTGTATAATAAAAATATAATTGCTGTGCTGATGCCTAGGTCTGCAAGGTTAAGAATTGTGATAATATTTGAGAACAAACCCTCAATTCCAAGAATCTCTTTACCCAAGTATTGAATAAAAATCGTCCGTGTTAAAAAAGAAAAAACAGTTATTACTATTTTACAAACAAGAGCAACGATGGAGTTTCTAACAGAGTTTTGAGTTCTTGTGCTATTATCCATTGTTCACCTCGTTATTATTTAAATATTCTTTTATTGGTTCATCCACAAGCAGTCGTCGTTTTTCTAATTCTTTTTCTTCCAATAATTGTTTTTGTTTTTTTATTTTAGATGCGAATAGAATATGGTATATCTTTCTAAGGCATCTATAAACAAAACCTCGTTTTTTAGGTGTTGATGATTCAGGTGTATATAAACCTCTAATTGAATAATCAATATTTATGTGATTTTTTTTGAAACATTCATCAATGCAAGATAAGTCCCATTTGCCACGCATTATTGCCGAGTGAACTAAGATATTATCTTTATTGCTATTTGAGTAATCTACAAAACCGTAATTATATGGTTCTTCTACGTTAAATTTTAGTGAAAATAAATCAATGTTTTTCATGATTGTTTTGTTTCTAATATTACCATAAATTTCCCATTCCCAAGGTGATTCTATATCAAGAATTGAATTTATTAAAATAGATTTATTCCATAAGCATGCTTGTGCGTTAAATCGATACATCATATCTATTGGCATAAGGCAAAAATTCTTATATGAAATAGATTCTTTTTGAGCTGGTTCTATTGGTATAAAATTAAAAGCACCGATATTTTTGTTCCCTTCTAACCACGTCAGGCATTGAGATATCATTTCAATATTTGCAGGTTTTTGCAAAAAAAAGTCATCTAATAAAAAGAAGACGTAATCTGTCTTTATTGAGTTAAGAGTTCTTCTTAATCTACGACCCCATTCAACTGGTTTATCATAAGCATTCGGACAAATAATATTTAATCCATCATACGAAAATTTTTTACTTTCAGTATTTAAGACAATTGGGCAAGATGTTAATTCTCCACCAAATTTTTTGAAAAGTTTAAAAAATGGCTCCCATAAATCTTCGTATGAATCACAGCTGTTTACTAAAATTGTTAGGTTATTTAAATTTACGCTCATTATAATTATCCTTATAAAATTAAATTGTTTTCACAATTCTATTATAATACAATTTCATATTAAATGCAAAGGGAATTAATTAAGTTGCTATTGATTTATTTTTTATAAATTATTAATCAATATAAAAATTAATTGATAAATTACAATAGTCTTTATGCAATTTAAATTGTTTAATTATGTAAAAAATATATATAGATAGATAAAGAACGATGTAAAATATTAAGAAATGTTCACGGTTCTTATTATTTTATT
>JAZOOJ010000018.1:0-35682 GCA_045655005.1 Clostridia bacterium
CATAAAAATAGCAATTTTGAATAGTAGTCCCACCCAAAATGCTAAGCGTTCCATAGTTTACAAACATCGGTTCACTTAAAGCCTTGCCACCTTCTTGCAGGTCAAAAACTGGGAATTCATCAGTCAAGGCAATTTCGCCACGCATAGTATTTTCAACGGCATTAGTTAGATTTTCATCATTAAAAGACCACTTATTACCGCCATCAATTGTTATATTTGTAACAACCAATTCGCTAGTTTGTCCGACTTCAAAAATTCTTTTAGAGTAGTCATCGTCAAAACTTAACGCAAATCCTTTCCCATCAATAGTTACATTTTTATTATCAATGCATATTTTATCATTTATCACTAAATCACTAATCAAGCAAATTTTAATAGCACTTCCACTTTCAATAGTAATGGCATCTTGAATTGTCGGATATGGATTATAGAGATTCCCTAGAGGCTTAGAACTATCCACCGAATGACTTTTGCCAACATAAACAATTTTCACCAGACCACTATCAGCGTTAACTTGTCCTTTCAAATTATTTACACAAGGAAAAAATAGACAACAAATAGTTGCCAGCACCACCATTAAACAGCATAAAATAAATCTTCCACGCCCTTTCATTTTGGTTTTCTCCCCGACCGATGTAAGTCTTCTATTCCATAATCAATTATTATTATACCATAACAAAAGCCTAAATTACAACAAAATAAAAGCCTTCAAAAATATTGAAGACTTCTTTATTTTATAGTTCTAAAGAGTAATTTACAGCCCTTTATTAAAATTTACTATTCACTCTCACTCGCATCTTCTTTTTCGTCTGGGTGTTCTTCACTTAAAACAAGAGCGGTGATATATTTATAGTCAGTTGGTTGACCATATTCTTCCAATTCTTCATTATTAAACTGTTCCGATGCAAACATCAAAGCCAATCTAACAACAGCAGGGTTAAGGTATTTATCGCTATAATCATCAAGTAGTGCATCAACTTTTATTTCTTGGTTAATAAGCGTTTCGTGATCACCATAAAATGGTGCATATTTTGATAAGATGTTAAGCGTGTGACTATTTCTAACCAATTCCATAGAATCTTCTTTAAGCCTACTATCCGATCTTACAAAATTGTCGGTATCTATAAACTGACTTAAAATATAAGCCGCCTGACCTGGGGTAAGACCTCTTTGTTCTGGATTATCAGTCACCAAATTTGCAGACTTTAATGCTTGTAGCATAAGACCGGCAGCGTCCTTTGGTTCAACACCAAGTTCTTTAAGTTTTACACCATAAGCCACAACAACATTTCTTGCATTATTAAAAATAACCTGTTCAGATTCACTTAATGGTGCAACCTTTTTCCTTTCTCTAAGACTAACGAATTTATGGCACTCAACCACAAATCTTATCATTACTTTTTTTATTGCTATTTCATTTTTCATATTATTCAATTCCTTTTTTATGTTTTTCTTTTTTATTCTTGTTCATCTTCTTCATTCAATTCAAACTCAGAAGACTCTAAAACGATAGTTCTAAACGCATCTTGAACAAAATCCCAATATTCGCTCTCGCTATTTTTAAAGACAGCTAAATGCTTAGGAATGTCCACACCTCCAACCAAATCTTGAAGATAGATATCAAACCAATTAATTTTATCTAATTTATCTTGAGCAATTTGGACGGCCTGTGCATCGCCTTTACCAAACCCAACACAAATTGCAAGCGGAAATTCATTGTTTGAGTCGTTCAAAGTATAAATTTCATCATTAAGATAATTTTCACTCTCACTACTTACAATATATGTTCCAAATCGGTGTTCTGCACGTGCTGATTTTTCGTTAAATAAGTATGGATGAACTCGCATCATTTTCCACTCACCAGTCCAGCCATTGTTTTCAAAATACTTTGTAAGAGCTTCAGCCATCATTCCGTGTGATATATGTACTTTCTTTGAAAGTTTTTTCCCACGAACTCTAATTTCATTGTTTAGACTTTCAAGTTCGCCAGCAAGCGGAACCATTTGTTCTTCTCTTTTCTTTTCGACTCTTAGATATTCAAAAAGCAATCTGTGATTTGCCGAACTCCACCCATTCGCAATATCCATTCGATGCTTAAAGTCTATTGCCTCGCCAAGTTTTTTATCACGCTTTTCGACTAATTCTCTTTCTTTTTCTTTAAAAGAACTCAACGCATTTTCAGATTCATCTTTAAGCCCTTCTATAACTTGTTCTAATTCTCGTTTTCTATTAATTAATTCACAAAGTTTCTTCATATACAAATAAACTCCAAATCAAAGTATAATAAAATTATACCACACTATACTAAAACTTTCAATAGTAAATAAAATCAATATCAATCAAAGAGAAAGCGATTTATTGGAAAATTTCTTCCTCAATCGCTTAAAAATTTTTATTGCTCATCGACCATAATTGGGTCAAACCAATCAACTTCAACACCAGTGATAAGTGGCACCCTTTTAATTGCTTTTTTATCTATCTTAACTTGGTTAGGGGTAACACAAATAGTCCTTGTTCCGAAATCTTCATTTCTGTTATAATTTCTTTCACCTGGGTCAGATGACACTCGAAATTCTCTGTCGCACCCACTTGCAATACAATGTAGATATCTTTCAAGTCCTCGTGCAGTTTTAAATTCACAAATAGCCATAGGAATAACTCTTTCTGCTCCACAAATCACACAAGGCTTTCCAATTAACTCAAACATCTTTTTCGCTTCAACAGAGAAATGTTCAACTTTATAATGTTCTTTATATGGCCAACTACTTGTTTTAATTGCTTCGTTTATACGACTAATCCCAGTATTTGCCCAAATATACATTCCCATACTTGACTCGATTTGTTTAACAAAAAACTTTCTATTTTCGCCATTTTTTGGTTCGGTATAAATTTTAACAAACATCGGGTCGCCCCTACGATTTACTTGACCAACATCAAGAGTAATCTTTGATCTGGTTAAAGAAGAAAACTCTCCATAATAACTTCTGTTGTCAGTAACCAATCTTCCCGACATAACAAACTCTTGACCGGCAAGGTTTTGAACCCTTACCAAAATACTTTCACCCCTTTCTCCAATCCCATCAAGTTGTATCAAGGTAGCCTCTGTAAAATGCATAAAAAATCTCCTTTAATTTGTTTCACAACACCTTTCATTGCAATATTATATCATAATAACCCAAACAATTCAATACACTTCCAGCAAAAATTATTCATATAGTGTGTTAAATTGTAATTTGCTTTAATCGTTCGAACACTTCTTATTCACCATCTAAAATTTCTGAAATTTCCAACTTTTCAAGTTTTTTCAAGTCATGCTTAATATCAGTATATGGATTCACACACATTAAAGACTTCCCATTGACTCTGGTAAATCTTCGCATAACTGTTTTAACATCTGAGATTGTATTCACCATAATCTTTGATGCCTCTTGCCCTTCACGTTTTGCAGTGCGGTCTTTTATCTCAAAACTAACGACTTCGCCAACGCCTTGTTTTCTCTTTTTATCTCTTTGAATTTTATAAATCAACTCAATAACTGCACTGACACCTGCAACTTCTTCACTTGGCTTAACCATAACGATATGATAACTTTCGACATCTAATTCAATCACAGGGACAAGCCTTGCCTGTCTGAACCCAGACGAAAGTTCCGAGAAAAACTTTGCGACCCTTTCAATTTCAAATATAGTAGGACATTTTGGGCAAGCGAACTTTTTAACTTCACCACCAATCCCCATTCGATAGTCAATAAAATATTTAAATTCTGTTTCGCCTTTTGTAAGATTTTGAACCCCACTAAGCCTTACCCAAGAGTTTGTATCTTCAAGGGTTAATGATTGGGTTCTTCCACCGTCGCCACGACCTTCTTTATACCTTACATCAAAAAAGATTTCTTCTCTTTTAAGCGTATACACACTTAAAGGTTCTGTTCTTATAACAAACCCCAACTTCATAAGTTCTTCTCCGACCGCTGAAACATCTTTTGCCCAATTCCCCGAACTTTTAACCACATCGGTATAGCCTGCTATCAAATTACTTGTCATAATCTACGCCCCCTTTGTTTATTATTTTAAAACCACACATCTTATTTATTATATAATACCACAACTTCGCCAAAATTTCAATACCCTTTTCCTATGTAAATAGTAAGCAAAAAACATCTGCAATCACACGCAGATGTTTTTTTATTTAAACTATTAATAAATATTTTAACTTGAATATTCTTCGCTTTCTGGCACAACGCTTCTTATATTCAATTGCAAATCTCCAAACTGATTTGGATAACAAAAAATCAAACTATTTGACACGCCTCTTTCATCCAAAGCGTCGGCTGTTGAGATATACCCATTTGAAAATTCTTCTACTTCAACAAAGTCATCATCTTCTATTATACTCCAAAAACTATAAATGCTTTTCTCCCAGCAATTTTCTTCATTGTCAAAAAAGAACATATCCCCTGTAATCATATTCCCAGCATACAAAATATTGTCTTTATCGTCTTCATTTCTTGCAACAAAAAATCTAATATGGTCTGTTTTCATAAAAATACCCCTAGTGTTTTCTAAATTCTACTCTTCTTCGCCAGCGACAGAAGTTTGAGTGTCACTAGTTTTTTCTATTGGCGTTTGCAATTCTCTGATAAACTGAACAAAGCATAGATTAAACGGCTCGTACCTTGAACCAGAGTTTGAAATGTTTACAACAAAGTCACGTTCACTAGACCTAAAAACATTACTATACTCTTTTCGGCTTTCAAAAGTCAAAGCAATTCCTTCCTTTTTCTTTTCAAGAATAAATTTGTTGCTAAGGTTCCAAGGCTCGTCATCACTTTGCCAAATTACTCTGCCATACTTTACAAGTTTTGGTTGAGTAAATCGCTTAACGCTATCTCTAAACTTTTCATATCTTTCTTGGTCTTTCTGACTTTCACGCCTATGTCCCATAATTTCAACATTAATAATGTTGTTGTAAAGATTTAAAAATATAGGGTAATAGTCATCAGTCGTTGAAATAACAAAATTTTTTTCATATTTACGATTAACACTTGGAACACAATCGCCCCCACTAACCGTCATAACAATATCTCCATTCCAACCATATCCAACAAACAAAGTCATTCCCTGATTAGTCAAAAAAACATTGTTAAGTTGCACGACATCATTTTCTCTTACCCAAAGCCTATCAATAGGTTTAAATTTCACGTCCATTTCAAGTTTTCCCCCTTGCAATCAAACAAATCCTACCAAGGTCATTATCCTTACTTTTTTAAGTATACCACACCAACAATCCAAATTTCAACAATTATTTTCGTCTTCGTTCGACGCTCCCACATTCTCACGCAATTGAAGATAATCACGATATTTTTCAGGATTAATGGCTATGTCTTTTGAAAGGTTACCTAATTCAATTAAATCATCTTCTGAAAGAGGCAGTTCAAGTCCCCGCTCTTTCATAAATCCAATATGCATATCCAAATCAAACTTAGTTCCAGCAAAAACACTTACAAGTATAAACCTGTCTTTTAAGTGATTAACATAATTTCGCTGAACCTTCTTTAAAATTTCTCCTCTTCTTCTTTCGTCGAGTTTTTTATAGTACCTACCATTTTCAATAAACCGCCCAGTATTTGCATCGTACGCACCAACGACAAATTCAGGCATTAGCACTTCGTGAATTGGAGGTTTCCCATCTCTCGACTCTTTGTCCATAGGTGTAAAAAATGCTTTTCTATCAAAGAACGCAACTTCACTCTCAGTCCCATAATAACTAATAACAGGGAAAATATATTCAAATGGCAACCCCAAAACGATAATTCGCTTACTTCCCATATGTCCATTTGACTTAAATATATCACTACACTCTTCAAATAGACTATCCGAACCCAAGCCCAAGCAGGTTGCAGTTGACCCTAAACATTTTTCAGTTGCAAACACACCACACCCACGAGTATAGGACAACAGTCCATTCTCAAACACCGAATTTGTAATTTTATTGTCAGCATCGTCAGCACTTAATTTCCCCGTCCCATGAGCATAATACAAAATATCTCTATCCTTTAAAACTTCTTCTATATTCACAAAAACCCCCTTCTCAAAAGTTTTAGTAAGATTGGCCCACACAAATCATCAAATAATACCGAAACTAAACTTATAAGAAATGAACCTATGATAATTAGTCCACTTGTTGTATAGGCGAGAAAATTTACATTTCTAGTTTACCACACAAGCCTTCCAACTTTCAACAAAAAAGCAAAAAAAGACCCGCACGAAGAATTTCTTCCCACAGGTCTTTTTTATTAATTTTACTTTAATTTATATTGAAAATTTTACTATCTTAAACTTCTGGCTCAACGGCATCGCCAAACATAAACAAGATAAAGACTTCACCATCGTAAACAATAAAGTACAAGCCGTCAGCACATTCAATAGTAATTTCGCTATCTATGTTTTGAGTAATATCATAAACTGTTCCAGTTGAAGCAGACTCGAATTCTTCTGTTAAATCTGTTGTGATTGTTGCAGGGATTACATCATTTTCAACTAAATCACTTGCATTAAGCGATGTAAAGTCTACCGTATAAGCATTAAAGTCGGTGTTAAATTCCATATCTGCAAAAGTCTTCGTAACACTACCAATTGTGATTGTAAGAGTGGTTTCTTCTGGAAGCAAACCCTCTCCAAGAGATGGATTATCAGCATTTGGGTCAACGGTTAAATATAAATAGATTACGCACTCACCAAAGCCAAATGAGATACAAGGAGTTTCTTTATAACTTCCAACTTTAAATTCAAGATTGGTAAATGTATTAACCGAACCTGGAACAATGCTTCCAACAACAGCATCTGAGTTAAATTTATCAACGATAGTATCTGCTTCTATCATAGAAACTGCAAAATCTGTAACTGCAATTGAATCAAGAATAAATGTTTCACTTGTTCCGTCATAATCAACATTTCCAAGGTATCCTTCAAAAACTAGTTCTTCCATATCAGCAGCAAAATCTCCAACTAGTACTATATCTTCACCTACCATTCTAAATCCTTCGCTAAGTTCTTCATCTCCTTCTGTTACTTTAAACAAATAATAAACATCAGCATCGGCAGGTTGCTCACATAAATAGATATAAATATAAGCAGTAATTGTTTCACTAATTGGGTCTCCGGTTTCTGGGTCTTGTCCCATTTCCATTTGAATCATAACATAGAACATAACATAAGGCATATCACTTTCTATATCTTGAACAGTTAAAGCCGTCATTCCAAGCGGAAGTGTTCCAATTGGAGTTATATTGCTTTCGGTAGAGTAAACATTTGCACCTGCAAAAATTGAAGAATTGGCAGATGTAATTGTAAACTTACCATTTTCATCAATTAATTCTTGCGCTTCCGCACCTATATAAAGTTTAAAATTATAACTATACTCATTGTTTATAGTATAAATAAATGGTCCATTATCTGGTCCGTTTGAACCCATAAATTGTTGATATGGTTCCTCTCCAATTACAACTTCCAAAATTGGAACAACTTCGCCAGTTACTGTAATTTCATAAGTTCTTGTTGTTCCATCTGTTGCAATAATTACAAGAGTGTAACTTCCTGCAGTCGATGGAGTAAATTCAAGCCTACCCCAGTCATTACTTCTTGCAATTATTTCTTCGCCGTTTTTAATCACTGCACTTGCATAATAGTTTGAAAGTTGAACATCAAGTTCTTCATAAGAAGTAATATCTAATTCAATTGAAGTTACCGCACTATCAAGAGTGATTGGGTCGCCCATACCATAAACTTTAATCGTTGCATCGGTATTGTTATTGTATTCACCCATAAAGTCAACCGAAACAATCCAAGTCTTGTCAAATTCAACAAGTCCACCGTCAGCAGATGTTGGTGTATAATGCAACACAAATTTAATATAGAAATCTCCGTTTACTTCAAATACATCTTTTGATGTAACAGCATAGCCTTGTTTCAAGCCACTAATTTCAAGTCCCGAAAGTTCGTTTGTTTCAAAGTTACGAATGTTTGAAGCGTTGTACAAATCAAAGCGAACATTTGAACCAATATCACCATAATTACGAACATCGCTATTTAATTGTGTTGACTCATTATAAATCACAACAGATTCAGTATCATCAAAGACCTCAAACACGTTGCAAGTTTTTACAAATCTTATTTCTCTTGTAAATGTATAAGCTTTTTCGCCCACCGTAATTTGAATTTTGTATTCAGCATATGTAACATCAGCAGTCAAATCAATTGATGTACCACCATTAATTGTAGCAACAACAGTTATGTTATCGTTTTCCACATTATAGTTAAGCAAATAACTTGAAGCATCTTCAACCATAAATACTTCAGATGTATACATAGATTCAGTTGAAACCCTGTTGACATTAGCATCAATAAACTCATAATGTATACTATAAGTTTTACCACTAATAAAATTGCTTTCATCATCAAACACTGCAAGATATACATTATTGCCAGCATAAGAATTGATATCTGTTAAATCTACTTCAGTTGTTCTTGTTTCATCGGTGTAAATCTTAGTATTAGTATAAATTATATCACTATCATTTGCATCAACAGCAAAAAATCCTGTATAGATCATATTTGAATACCAATAACCATCCACCTCAACTTCGGTAGTTTCACCATCAAATGAAACGGCATTAAACACATACCTTGCAATTGGGTCATATTCTTCGATTGTCATCCAAAGCAATTGACTATAACTTTCTGAATCACTTAAATCTTGAACATAAATAACAACTGTCGAAACATCTGTCAAATCAGAAATTGTAAATGAATTTCCGGTAATTGTAATATAGTCGCTGTTTCCATATGTATATTTCAATGTAACTCCATCAAGACGTCCGCTAATTGAAATAGGAAGCGATGTTTGACCTTGTGCAAGTCTAACACTAATATGATCATTAACCGGATAACTTATTTCTTGGTCGCCATTAACTGTTATTCCTTCAACAGCGTATGTTTCAGTATGAAAACTTCCAACCCATTGTTCTCCACAATATACAGAATAGTTAACCCAGTCAACTTTATCAAAATTAATTGGAGATGTGGCAACACTATTGTCATCACCCTTCATAACATAGCCGTCATTTAATTCAAAGGTAACTTGACTACCAATCTTAATATGCTGAAGATTATTCAACTCCCAAAGAGTAATTTCTTCGCCATTCAACGCCAGATTCTTAAATGGACGATGTTCAATTTCAATTTCAAGTGAAAGAGTAATTGGACTTGCTTCCATTTCATATATATCAGCATATTCTTCTTTTAATTCAATATTTGCAACTAGATAATTATCTCCACCATAAACAACTGTTGGAGCGGTTGAACCGGCGTATTCATTATATGAGTATGTAATATTGAGTTTATCAAGATTTTCACCTTGGATTTCATACACATAACCACTATTTCTATATGCAAGCGAAACTGAGTAATGCATATTTCCTATATAAGAAGATTCAAGAGTTGGCGTTTCGCTTCCATTCCAACTAAATGCAGATGTTTGAATACGTTGTTTTTGAATTGAGAATGGTTGTGAAAGTAAGAATGATTGATTTTCAAGTTCATAATTCTCATCGTCATAAATCAAACTAACCACAACTTGATAGTCACCAAGCTCAACAGCTTCTTGTACTGGTATCCCAGTCATACCAGTTGTCATATAGGTATATTCAAATTGAATTAAATCATCGCTTTCTCTATTAAGTTCAACTTCGAGTGCTTCACCTGTGTAATAGTAAACACCATCATTTGGAATATTCCATTGAACACCAGTCAAGTCAATCTTTGCTTTCTTAATTACAAATTCAAAATCAGCTACTCCATTATTGCCAACCAACTCATAATTGTCATTTTCAGCCGAAAGCACAACACTAACTGTATAATGTCCAGCAACAGTTGGATTAGTTACAGAATATGTGTAAACCGCTTTTACACCAACTGGAATTCCTTCAATCTCAGGCTTAATTGCACTGCCGGTATAGGTATACTCATCTTCTACTCCACTCCAATTAATGTTTGACACATCAACAACTTTCGCTACAACGCTAAGAGTACCATTTTGTAATTGAATTGTATAGTTGTCTGCCGACAAGCCAGAAATTGAAATAGTGTACTCACCCGTGTTATTGCCTTTTGTATAGTTATATGTGTAAACTGGTGTACCCTTAATTACATCTTCAGCCTTTTCTCCCATTTTAAGTCCAGAAACAACTTCGTAGCCATAGCCATTAGGGTCAGCGTCATCACCAAACGTGATTTCTTTATCATTTGCTTTAACAATTAAAGTCGCTGGTGTAATAGCCCATTGGAAAGTTTTTGTTACAGCATCAAAAGTGTTATAGTTCTTGGTATCCGAACATTCAAATCTAACAGTTAATGTATAATTACCAACAGCAACACCCTCATAACCGCTTATTAATATACACTTAGCCCCTGCTGGAACACCATCAACTGAAACGTGTCTTACATACCCGCCATACACATAAGCACCACCCACAAAGTCAGCAGAGCCAACAATACGAACATCATCAAAAGCAGTTGGTTGAACAGTAGCCTTTTCAATTGTAAATGGCAATTCAATTTCTTCCATTGGGTTATAGTTTGTTGTATCAACATATTGAAGATAGATAACTGCGGTATAACTTCCATATTCAATCGCTTCTGCATCACGAACAATAATTCCAGTTACAGTTACTCCACTTGGAAGTGTAGATTCTTTAACTGCAAGCACACCTTCTTGGTCAAGTCCATTATATGTCAACACGTCATCTTCAAGTTCAATAGTTGTTAAATCAACATCAACATCAATTTTTTCAACGGTCAATGTTCCATTTTGATAGGTAATGTCATAATTTGTTTCATCCAATCCAGATGGAGTGATAATATATTCGCCAACATTTGAGCCTGCGGTATACAAAACTTCATCAGAGCCAACCATTTTATAGAACTTGAATACCACCGTACCAAGGTCAGCAACAACATCTCCATTAACCAAACCTGTTGGTTCTACACCATGATTGGTTGCATTTGTTTTATAATCAATTGTTACATCATTAGCCTTAATAGTTAGAGCCCTTCTAGCAACTCTTAAAGTTCCACTTTCAAAACTAATGTCATAGTTTCTAGAAGTCAAACCACTTGGAGTGATTAGATAGTCCCCAGCATCTTCTCCTGCATCATAACCATCATAATCATAAGCCAAACTTCCTTCAAAAATGTTTGGTGTATTTTCATCTTCGCCTGCTACGAAACCAGAATAGGTTACACCAGCATTGGCTCTTGGGTCACCATAGGTCACACCAGTCAACTTGTCATTAGCCTTAATAGTTAAAGACTTCTTTGCAATCGACCAATCAAGTCGTAAACTTGCAACCGAACCATAGTTTGTATCGGCTCCAATATAGTTAAAATTAACAACAACTGCATAACTACCAAAGTCTTTTGCTTCAGCACCTGTAAATCCTGCAATTTCAACCATCTCTGTATTCAAACCAGTTGTTACAAGTTCAACAGTTTGAGTTGTGCCATTATAAATTAAACTATCATCTTCAAGTGTTAAATCACCAACATTATAGAAAATACCCTTTTGAACTTCCCAAACAATCGTTTGAGTTTGGATTGGGTTATAATATTCAGCATCACTACCGCTATATGTAAAAGTTATAGTAGCCTCATAGTCATCACCAGCATTAACAGCGGTTGCGTCGCCCGAAATTGAGTATGATATATTTTGAGGTAAAGTCGACCCATCAGCAGTTTTTATCGCAAGAGTATGAGTTGTACCTTCTTCATAAACATACTCGCCATTTTGAACCATTTGCGGTACAGCAAGTGTTCCTTTGTTTATTTTCCAGTCCAAAGTTTTGTCTGGAATAGCGTTATAATTTTCGCCATCTACATAACTAAACTTAGCCGTTACCAAATAATCGTTAGGCACGCTGGCACTTGTTATACCTTCATAGGTTACACTAACGCCTGTTGGAAGTCCTGTAACCGCCACAGTTTTAGTTACCCCATCATAGGTAAATGGTTCGCTGTAATTCCACGAAACACCGCTCATATCAATGGTAGCCTTAACAACCTTCACAGTCACACCGACACTTTGCTCCCCACAGGCAAAAGTAAGCGTATACTCGCCTCTTGGAGTGACATCAGCGTCTGGGATATCTGACGTGAAAGTAAAACCATCTTCGTCTTCGGTTTTAAGTGAAACCACAACTGATTCACCTTCCCCAACATCGGCACTAACTTTAAAATCTGATGCAGACAGACTTACCTTAGAGCCATAGGGAATTGTGATAGTATTATCTGACATAGAATAATTTTCATTAGTCAACTGAACAGAAATACTAGTAACTTTTGCACTATCAAAACCATCTTTTCCACCGCAAGCGGTAAACAATAAAAGTGCAGGTAATATAAATGCAAAAGCCAGCAACAAAGTTGCAAATCTCTTCTTCATTCCTTTTTCTCCTTATTATATTTTATTCTAAATTATTAGACATATTCATTATACCACAACGAAACCCAAAGTCCATTTAAAATAACCCCTTTGTGTAATTTTTGCAAAATATTTTCCACCATTTTTTTCGCCACCACTTTCCTTTTTTTCATCTTTCCACCAACCCCGAAACGACACAACCCCACAGAACACACAAAAAAAGAGAACGATTTTAACTCGCTCTCTATAAAAATGGTTTCCATATCTCGTAGGGGCGTAGTTTCGCTCGCCCGCAACAACGCAAAAACTATCCACTACCTTAACGGCTATGCCTATGGTTACCGTTCATTAAATGACCACAACAAAAGCCCCCTTTATTGAATGAAAGTTAACCCCACTACTTTTTCATTATAACACATAGTCTAAAACAATTTCAGCCAAAAAAAATAGAGGTCTTATGAAAATATTTACATCCACACCAACCTTTATTTTAATTTCATAAAACAAATATAAGCATGGCACAAAAAATAAGACCATCTTTAAACTTTTTTTTCAGAGTTGCTCTTGGTTTATATAGTTTTCTATTAACTCTTTATAATATTCGCCAGCCCAAGACTTCTGCTTAAAGTCCCTACCACTAAAGAATCCTTTCTTGGTTAAAACTTTTAAGATATACTCATTACATTTCTCTTCGGTATTATATTCACTTGTATTATAAGACACCACGTCAAATTTCCCCTCTGCAATAAGCCTTCCAAACTCCTCTGCGACATCATCAATCTCTTTACAAGATAAAACATCAACACCAACTTCGCTTACAACTTCCATTGGGTCGCCAGTCGCATCTGTAAATGTGTCTGCTGGCAATTGATAGCAAAAACCTTTTTGTCCAGAATATCTTTCTTTAAATGAATTTGGCCTTGCCTCATAAAAGGTAGGGACGCCATCATCATTCTCATCCATCCAACCATCAAACTTCCCTTGTCCCTTGGCTGAGAAAAACAATACCACCCAATAGTCTGTACTTGCATAGACATAAGGTTTATCGTGTTTACACTTAAAAGGTTCCAATCGTTTTAGTCCTGACAAACTACTTCCATGATATACAACATTTTTATTATCCATAAACTTCCCTTCAAAAACTTAAAACTTCAATAATTTTTGCTTTACCCTGAAAGAAATACTCTTGCTCCTCAGCGGTTTCGTCGCCCCTCCAAAACCTTGTAATTCCTTGGATATGAGCTTCTTCGGAAAGTTCAGCAGGCTTCTTTTCGTCAAGCGTAGTAGCACAAGCGTGCAACTTTCCCTCGCAACTGACCTTAAATAAACCCAAAGGCGAAATACCTGCATTTTTCTTCCATCTTTTAGCGAGGTTCAAGCAATCCTCAATATTGTCATAAAGAATAATCGATTCAAGCCTGCTTGGGAGCTCTGGGTCTATGCTTTTTCTCACCTTTTCGTGTAAGCTTTCCATAAAGACAAGCTTCTTCTCTCTTGGAGATTTAAAAAGTTTTCTTTTGGATTGCTTAAATTTAACATATTTAGCATTATGTTTTTTAGAGCAATCGCATAAATCACCCACTTTATAGTTATGATATTTTCTATTAAATTCGGTATCTTGCACAATTAGATACATTTCTTTACCATTCACAAATTCCACAGCAATCACACTCCTTCACTTTTGTTATAGCATAGTTATTATAGCACAGCGACCAGACTTTTCAAACAAAATTCCAACCCCTATTTAATTTCAAAATTTCACCAACAAACATTTCCCCAACAATAAACTTCTTTTGTTGCTACAACTCCAACTCACTGAATCAATAAAATAAGACAGGCTTAATGCCTGTCTTATTTTATTGGTGCCGATGACTGGACTTGAACCAGCACGAAGTTTCCCTCGAGGGATTTTAAGTCCCTTGCGTCTGCCTATTCCGCCACATCGGCATTTGGAGGCACCACCCAGATTTGAACTGGGGATGAAGGTTTTGCAGACCTCTGCCTTACCACTTGGCTATGGTGCCAAAATGCTACCCAAAGTTATTATTTCGTATAACAACAAATAATATACCACAAAAGATATGCTGTTGTCAACTGTATTTTAAAAAACTTTGAATAACATTTAAAATTAATGCATCTCAACTACGCTTGTTGATTAACTTCTTTATTTGCTGAATTTTCAACTTCAACCACAACACTGTCTTCGCCTTTAAGTCTTCTGTAAAATTCTGCGTGTGCTAGGTTCATATAAGGAATAACCCAGAACAACAAAATACCAAAGGTAAATAAAGACAAAAACATCCAACCGATAAACGATAAATCAAGCATAAACAATTCCATTTTATGACCATTCATCATTTCACGACTTTTTGTGATTGCATCGTTTGCTCCAACAGACTTATCATCATTCATAATGAAATAAGTCATCGCATAAGAATAGCTCTTTACAAGACCCGGAATAATGAACAACAAAGTCCATAAAAAAATGTAAATTGTGTGCAAAATACCTGCAAGAAAACTTCTCACAAAATCACTACTAAAAGCACTAAACAAGTCCATAACTCCAGCTTCTTCTCTGCGCATAATATGAAGCAAAATTGTTGTCCAACCAAAAGCAAATATGCCAGTAAAAACAAAGCCGAATTTAACATACGCTAAAAGGCCAATGATTATTGTATACAACCCAAAAACTCCTACCATAAGCCAAAGATTTTGAACAGACCTTTCCTTTGCCGCAGCCTTAATGTCCCAACGATTCATAATACTTTTCCCTCCTATTATATTTTATTTAATTTTTTATAAAACTATTAATTAAAACTTAGAATATAAAATGTAAGCCATATCCAACCAAAAGGCTTGGAATAATAAGCATAGCAAGAATAAACAAGTTCTCCTTAATATTTTTATTCTGTTTAAATAGGACCACAAGTCCCAGTCCCGCATTAACAGACAAGCCCGCAAGCAAAGCCCCAAACGAAAGCCCACCTATTAAATAAAGTTCAGTTATAACAACACTTGACGCACAATTTGGAATAAGCCCAACAGCAACTGCCAATATTGGCTGAAATAGACTTGAACTATTTAAAAACGCAGTCAAACTTTCTTCACCAACGAAATGCACAACCGCACCAAATATGATGTTTACAACCAAGATAAAAGCAAATATTTTTAAACTATGTAAAATTGGATGTTTCCACTCAAACTTCTCATTGTCAATATGATGATGACAACACCCTAAGGCTTCTATTTCATTTCCATTTTCTTCGTGCTCGTGCGAATGATGGTCATCATTCTCGTGATGATGTTCTTGACTAGTTTCCAATTCTAAGACTGTTTCTTGATTTTCGTTGATTTCTTCAACAGAAAGCAAACGCTCCGAACCAATCTCATTTTTAAACACCTTTGGATAAAGCCACATTGTAAAATATCCAATCGCCACACCTAAAACAATTTTAATTGCAATCATTAAAAGCAGAGCCGGAATTGCGGTAACATCAGCAATCATCATAGGAATTGCCTCGTCGCTGGTTGCAATAAACACAGCAATCAACGCACCAATTGACAACTTTCTTTTAGCATACAAATCGGTTGAAACAATCGAAAACCCACATTGAGGCACGCAACCAAAAACCGCACCAAAAACAGGAGAAGCCTTGCCTTTAAGCATCTTAGACTTCTCAAAACCCATAACTCCCTTATATTCAAGGAGTTCAAGCAAAATGTAAACTATGAATAGCACAGGTAAAGCAATTAAACTTTCAATCAACCCGTGCTTTAATATTTCAAGCATTATATGGATTCTCCCATTTAAATTTACAATAAATAAAATACTACAAACAAATATTTTTGTCAAACAATTACTATTCTTTAACCAAATTTAGACTAACTAATGTTGTCATTTTCGACAGCATCGCAATCTTTCTTCATATCATTCAACGCCTGAACAAAATCATTATTTTTTTCCAAATCAGCGAAGTACTCAACCATTTTGTCAAAAAACTCTACGCCTTGATATTTTCTAATATCATCTTTCGTTGCAACAATATACCCAAACACATTTTCATCACCACTTGATTCTGCTTTACTTACAAAAACAAAGCCCTTTCCTTTCTTTTCTGCATTTGTTACAAGAAGCCCAAAACTGGCTGGGTTAATGTTATGCTTTGTTGCGAACACAACAAGCATAGAATCAATAATCCTCAACTTTTCTCTCTCACTTAGAACACGTGGAACTCTTGAATGTCTTAAATATTGTTGTGCTTTATCTTTATTTCTATACCCACGAGCCTCATTAATTTTATTACACTCATCCACCAAATCAAAACAGTAATTTAAGGGATATTGAAAACCTGTCTTCTGTGAAATCTTCTTTCCAATTAAATAGGGCAATAATAAAGTTCCAACAAACGCCCTATCAATAGAACCAATAACAAAGGTAATCCAAGTAGTCGCGATATTAACATTAACAAAAGACTTCACCCTTTTATATTCATTTTTAGGTAAATATTTTTTTGTTTCGCCCCTTTTCATAAACTTCTTTAAAACAGACGATGCAAAAATATTCGCATCAAATTCATTAAAATTTGTACTGTATCTCAAAATTTCCCAAAGGCGGTCAAGGTCGTTTTCAACTCTTTCATACCCGTCAACAAACCCTAAAACAAAATACCCCCTCTCCTTTTGGACATTTTGCCAAAGATGACGAAACTCGTGAAGTAAGCACAATATATATTCTATAAGGTTGTCAGTTTGTTGCATTATAGGGTAAATGTTGACAAAGCCATAAACCCCTTTATTTTTCCAATACCTATTAACCCGACCAAAAGACATCGCCGTATTCGATTTCTTTGTTCTTGCATTAACTTCTTCATTTTTTATAACTATACTAGAGGGTTTAATCTTAAATTCATAACACATCAAGACTTTCACAACATAATTGATAACTTCTTTCAGATTTGGGACTGTCTGCTGTAAAGATTTAAGAGCTTCACTATCGCTATTTAATATATAGATTAAAGTATTTGCACAATTTTCGACATCTTTTTTGCTAAAATCTTCTTCACTTGCTTCAAACTTTTTAAAATCTGGATTTGCTCTCCTTATTTTCATTCTTCCCCGAGTTCTCCATTTCCTTTATCTTTGCATCTCTTCTCTAATTTATATCTTTCGACCGCTTTCAAAAAGTTTTTATCCTTTTCAACTTTACGCATTAAGTCATTAATTGTTATAATAAATTCTTTTGTCCCCAGATCTTCTATATAATCAACATTTATTTTAATGCAACCCAAAAGTTTGCTTTCATTCTTCCCCATACAATCAATAAATTGAACACCTTTACTTGAATCTCTTGCAAACATAAGACCCAAAGCAAGCGGATTAATCCCATATTTATTTGCAAGCAAAACCACCATAGCGTCACAATATCGAGTTTTATCAAGTACATACAATTCGTTTTTCTCTTTTATTTTTTTCATTGTTTTATTCGCCGACTTAATCGTCCTTGACCCATTTAAAAGATTTTTAACATTTCTCTTATAAATTTTTTCGCTGTTACAAAATCCCATCCTTAAATCATACTCAAATATATCCATAGTGCCATAAACAATCAAAGACAGCCAATTAACCAACAAAAATCCACCAGTTTTAGCAACACTTCCCATATACCTTTTTGCAAATTCCCTTTGACAGCGTTTTGTGTTAGTCTTAAACATATCTAAACCGCCAACATCTTCAAGACCCAACGATTCCACTTCTTCAAGCCATTTTAAAATATTTTGCAACGACCCAACGTTTGCGTCCAACTCACACAAACTTATATCATAAAGCAACTCGCACCAAGACTTTTCAAGGTCAGTACCATATCGGGGGATTTTATTATCCCCAGCAAAAGCAAACTTTCCATATGCCCTTAATACCTTTTGGTAGACGTGATGCATCTCATGAGCAACAATAAAGGTAAATGTTGTCATACGCCTACTTGCAACATTACTTGACGAAAACACCACCTCAGCAAAGTATTTCTCATGGTCTTTTTCTAAGTCCTTCAAGATACGAGAAATTGCAATCGAGCCTTTCTTTCCTGAAATTATTGACATATCGTCAACAAAATCAATTTTAACACCCTCAGGATTAAACCCAAGCTCAACGCAATAAATATACCTAATTGCATAGATTAAATCGATTTTGATTTCAAGGTCGGTTTCGGTGTCATACTTTACGCCATCTTCACAATCTTTTAGTGTTTTATATATGAACCGCTTGTATGTTAACGCTTTTTTTCTCTCAGCGTCACCCACCTTTATCTTAAAAAGTTCAATTCTATTATTTTTCATATTCCCCCAATATTTACCAAAGCACCCTTTAATTTGTTTTAAATTTCTAGCAATCTAAAAATTTTTTATTTACATTAAATTATTATATCATAATATACAAAAGTCGTCAATAGCGACCTCTTACAAAAAAAGACCGCAAAATTTAACTTTTACGGTCATCTTCTTATTCATTTTCATCAACTACAACTTTTTTGTTCCTTCTAAACTTTGCGATATGAAAAGTTATTTGCTCTTTTACGGCATGACTATCTCTAAGAGCTCCCAACCCTACTTTTATCCTTGAAATAAATTCTTCTTTATCAACTTCAAAAATATCACTTCCAAACACAATTGTTCCAATGATTTCATCATCACATTCTTCTTCCGACATTTCATTTGGGATATAACTCATAGGTCGTTTAAAAGTGTCACACCCCATAACAAGTCCAATTCTTTCAGGATCAATTCCACAAGACTTCGCAAGATACAAAATCATCAGGTCTGCATACTCAAACCTTTCTTGCTTTGTCATATCGTGCTTTGATTCAAGTTGCGGTATCCTATCTTCTGAGTATAGCCTGTTCCTAAATCCCCTGTCGGCATTAATTTGATTTCTTCTGTAAATTTCATAAGCGTTCGTCGAATAAAAAGATGAATATTGTCTTCTTTTTAATTTCTTGTTTATAAAATCAATAGGAGCAGTTACAAATTTCAAAATATTTCCCTTAACAAAATTTAAATTTCGTTTCAAATCATCTTTTAACACCCAACCTGCAACTTTCCTAAGCTTTGGCGTATCAAACCCAACATCAATTGCTTCACGAACGAAAGTATAAAGCATATAGTAAGAAAACATATCTGCAATAAACTCAACTTTATCAGCCGAGTGTTTTATTAAGTATAAATTTAAGTCTAATTTATTATTTTCATCGACATCAAGAGCCTCTAAAAGCTTTGGGTAGCTATCGGTTTTTAAAGAGCACAAATCTTCAAATGCGTGACCAAGTTCGTGTAATGTTACCCTAATAAAATCATAAAAATCGCTAAACCTAAAAAATTGTTTATCTAAATAGGCTTTACCAAGCTGACCGTTGTCAACTTCTTTATCAGTCGCCATAACCCAAACAGCATTAGCATGGTCTGGGACCTCTCCATATTTATCAACTTCAATTTGAATACAATCGGGAGTTACCAACATTTTATCGGCAACAATTATTTTAAGTGACTCCATTAATTTCAACTTAATCTTAGTCAATTCTTGTTCACTAAAACTTGCTTCTTCAACGCCTAGTGTTTGATATACAAATTTCTTAGCATCAAGCACCTTCTGTTTCATTTCTTCACTTCGACTTGTAATCTCAAACGAAAAACTTTTCTCTTTCACCTATAAAATTCCTTAATTAACATACTTTTGATTATGAATATTATACCACAAAAGTAAAAAATAGTCAATATTGACCTAATTGACTATTTTTATACAAAATTAATTTTAAAGATACTCTAAAATTGGCATTGGTTGAGCTTCTTTTTGGCTATTTTCTTCTTTCTTAGGCTCTTCAAATCCAACAGCAATCTCTCTTGCTTGTGGATTTTCTCTAATCCCTTTTTCAACCGTTTTATAATATTCACGCATTTGTTCCATATATTCTTTCCCGTCAAGTCTAAGCATTCCATCACCAATAAACACAAAGCCATTTACCGCCTTTTGTCCATCTTGTTGTTTCTTGTCACCTTCACCAACCCTTGAATAGCCAAGACCTTGCCCTGTACCATAAAATACAACCGTTCCCATATCTCTTGGCTCCATTCCAATACTATCTGCCAAAACAACACTCATTGAGTCTGCAATTCTTAATTTTTCACCTTGTGTTAAGCCTGTACGCCCATAGATATTTTTAAGATATTTTTCTGCTTCTTCAACACTTCTGTGACCATTTGCTTCATTTTTCAAATTTCGTTCATACATATCTCTCGGATTCAACACAGAGCCCATTCGATATGGTTTTACAATATCTCCAACGCTATCCATAAACCCAAGCATTGCAAGTGTCACCTTTGATGTAACAAAATCAATGATTCGACCTCCACCACGTTTTGCGACTCTATACAACTGATTTAATGTTTTCTTAGTGCCACCAATACCCTTTTTTCTGGCTTCAATAATCCACTTCATCGACTTACCATATGCAAACATATCGGCATCAAATTCGCCCTTGTCAGCGCTATGTCTTAAATCCGTTTCAGACCCATCGCCTTCACTTATTGCCTGATCCATAATATTTAATCCAGCATCAACATTTTCGCCCGAATCTTCCTTTAACGATTGTCCAACGTGTCCTAATTCGTGATCTGTTACTTCAATAAACCTTTCAAAACTAGACCTTTCAAAAAATTGCTTATCGTACACAATCTCTCCATAAAATTTAGAGCCTGGTTTATGCTTATCCCAATATGCAGCATAGAAAGTATTTGTATCATTATTTTTAATTCCAATTCTAATAGAAGATGGTTTTATACCAAACTCACTTGCAACCACTAGACGGATTTTCTTCGCCAACTCTCTTTTTCTTTCAGATATCTCTTCTTGCGTCATTTTGCTTTCATCAAGCCTTAAAGTATTAGTGATATACAACTCGGCTTCTTTCACCGCTCTTTCCATATCCGCCGACGAAATATTAGTTGGTTTCTTTTGGATATTAGCCACTTACAATCACACCTCATAATTTATTTTCATATTTAATTATACATCAATCTTAAGCAATGGTCAAATATAAAAAAGACCGATATTATTCGGCCTTTTCGTCCATAAATTGACTATTATAAAGTTCAGCATATGCCCCATTCAAAGCAAGTAAATCGTCGTGTGTTCCTTGTTCAACCACATCGCCGTCTTTAAGTACCAATATTACATCGGCGTTTTTAATTGTTGAAAGACGGTGAGCAATAACAAACGATGTTCTTCCCTCACAAAGTTTATCCATAGCCTCTTGAATAACAAGTTCGGTTCTTGTATCAACATTACTGGTTGCTTCGTCAAGAATTAAAAGCGGAGAGTTTTTAATCATCGCCCTTGCAATTGTTAATTGTTGTTTTTGACCTTCTGAAAGTGAAGTATTCTCATCAAGAAGTGCATCAAACCCATTTGGCAAAGTATTAATAAAATGCTTTAAACCGACCGATTCTGCAACTTGCTCCAACACTTCATCAGACACCAACTTCTTGTTGTACACTAAATTTTCTCTAATTGTACCACTAAAAAGCCAAGTGTCTTGAAGTATCATATCAAATAGGTCGTGAACATTAGTTCTTGTCAAACTTTTTGTAGATACCCCATCAATCAGAATGTCGCCCTCATCGACTTCATAAAATCTCATCAAAAGATTTACAAGAGTTGTCTTTCCTGCTCCCGTTGGCCCAACGATAGCAACCTTTTGTCCAGCACTAAACTTACCTGAGAAATTTTTAATAACGACATCTTTATTGTTATAACTGAATTTAACATTTACAAATTCAACATCACCACGAACTGACTTTGGGTCAAGGTATGCTTTTTTATAACTTTCATTTTCCATTTCCTTTTCGTCAAGCATTTCAAATACTCTTTTAGAAGCCGCCGAGCATTGTTGAAGATGCGACATACTTTGTGCCACAGTCTGCAAAGGTTGACTGAATAACCTTGAATAGATTGTAAACGAAATAAGAGTTCCAATTGAAACAGCCGAACTACCAGCATCAATCAAAGCAACACCTACAACAAAAATTAGAACGTAAGAAAGATTTCCAACAAACAACATAATTGGGTGCATCAAACCAGACATAAAACCTGCCTTCCACTCAACATTTAAAATGTTATCATTATGAGCCTTAAATCTTTCCTTCTCATTATTAACAGCATTGTAAGATTTCACAACATGATGATTTGAATAAACTTCTTCAATATGCCCGTTAATATCACCAATATAAACTTGCCTTTTATTAACATACTTTTGCGATTTAGCAAGAATAATTGACATAAACGCAAATCCAATTATTGCTGTAAAAATAGTCACAAGTGCCAAAATCCAATTTGCTCTAAACATCATAAACACAACCCCAAAGAACAAGACAACTGCACTTAAAAGGTTTGCAACTGACGAACTTAAGGTATGTGCAATCATATCTACATCATTTGTAACACGACTTAAGATATCCCCTTTTGTTGTTGAGTCAAAATAAGAAAGTGGCAACCTATTTATCTTTTCACTTATATCGCCACGAAGCATTTTTGACATTTTCTGTGCTATTGTATTCATAATGAATTGCTGAGCATAAGAACATAACGCCCCAACCCCATAAAGAACAACCAAAAAATAGCAAATTTCAAGAATCCTGTCAATATTCATTGGCAAACCAAGTTTGACACTTATACCAATAATATCAGCAATCTCGCTAATTTTATCTGGTCCAATAATGGTAGCAACGGCACCAAAACAAGCAAAAATCAAACTAAGTACAACTACTGCATAATAAGGCTTGGCATACTTAACAACTCTTTTTAAAGCACCAAAGTCAAGTTTTTCTTTTGACATTCCTCTTGGGCCTCCGCCCATCATTCCCGCCATACTATAACTCCTCCTTCGATAATTGAGACAGAGCAATTTCTTTGTAAAGTTCACAATTCTTAATCAACCACTCATGTTTGCCCTCTGCAACAAGCCTGCCCTCATCAAGTACCAAAATCTTGTCAGCATTTTTAATCGTTCCTATCCTTTGAGCAACAATTATAATGGTCTTTTCATCAAGAGATTCTTTAATATTTGCCCTAACTTCCATATCTGTTTTGTAGTCAAGAGCAGAAAAACTATCATCGAAAATAATAATCTCTGAGTTTTTGTAAATGGCTCTTGCAATAGAAAGCCTTTGCTTTTGTCCACCAGAGAAATTAGTTCCACCTTGACTAACATTTGCCGAAAGACCATCTTCAAGTTCAAACACAAAATCCGCTTTGGCAAGCTTTAAAGCAGTCTTAATTTTTTCATCATCAACATCTTCTGCCCCATAAGACACATTACTTCTAACATCGCCTTTAAAAAGAACTGCTTTTTGCGACACAACAGCAACTTTTTCTTGAAGGCTTTCAAAGTCATATTCTCGAACATCTTTTCCATCAACTAAAACTTTTCCGCTGGTAACATCATAAAATCTTGGGATAAGGTCAATAACAGTAGTCTTACCCGAGCCGGTGGCACCAATTATTGCAACTATTTCGCCTTTATTTACCTTAAAAGAAAGGTCAGAAATACAATCTTCTGCTCCATCGTGATATCTAAAATCTACATTGCAAAATTCAACACAGCCAACATTATCAACTTGACTCTTTTTATTTCCACTTGAATCAATAACAGGCTTTGTGTCAAGAATCTCATTTATTCTTTTTGCAGAAACCATAGCTCTTGGCAGAAAGATAAAAATCATTACAAGCATCATAAATGCAACAACTGTTTGAATTCCGTATTGCATAAATGACATCATAGTTCCAAAAACTATTGCCTTTTCACCAATAACAGCAGCACTTATAAGATAGGCACCTATCCAATAAATTGCAAGCGAAAGACCATTTAGGCACAAAGATATCACAGGAGATAAAATTCCCATCACTCTTGAAGTAAAAAGTCCAGATTTAGTAAGTGCAACATTTGCTTTCTCAAACTTTCCCTCTTGAAAATCTTCTGCATTAAATGCTCTTACAACTCTGACACCAGAAACACTTTCTCGTGTAGCACTGTTAAGATTGTCTGTAAGCGACTGCATCTTCTTAAACTTTGGCAAGCATAAAGAAATGCAAACAGCAACAACCACCAAAATAATAAGCACAGTAACAACTGTTGCCCTTGTCCATTCAATGCTTGTTTCAGATATTTTACAAATAGCCCACACAGCAAGAAGAGGTGCTTTTATAAGCATCTGAAATCCAAGAGCTAAAAACATATGCACTTGATTTATGTCATTTGTGGTTCTTGTAATCAAACTTGGAGTACTGAATTTTTTCATCTCAAAATTTGAAAAAGATGTTACCTTCGCGAACATTCTCTCACGAGTAATATAGGAAAATGAACTTGCAACTTTGATAGTGCAAAATCCGCAAGCAAAAGCCGACAACATACTTCCCAAAGCACAAAGCAACATCATAAAGCCGTTGTTAAAAACAATCCCCATAGATAGTTGACCGTTGCTAGAAATCTCAGTTGTCAGTTTTGCGGTATAGTCAGGCAATGTTAAATCAAGCCAAACTTGAATAACAATAAATGCAACGGCACCAAACATATAGAACCAATCTCTTGTCCTAAGTCCCTTTATCAATTTAAACACTTCAACACATCTCCCTTTTAATGATTTTATTAGAAATATATAAAATAGAGGAAGATTTTTCCCCAGCAAATTTCTCTAAGTCATTGTATTATAATATGCAAAAAAAGTCAACCAAGTGCATTGCATATTAAACATATTTCCAGAAAGTTTAACATATTTATTTGCAAAACAAATTTCATTCGTGATATTCTTAAATTACCAAACAAAAGGAGAATTTTTATGATAAGAAAACTATTAAAACTCGTTTTATCACTCACACTTGCTCTTTTGCTTGCAGTCTTTGGTTATCTAACCTATGTAGTAATTGCCTACTACCGAATTGAAGACAACTTAGCCCTTGCCGTAACGAACAATTCAACTGGGGCAATCGAAACAAACACCACTCTTACCATACTTTCATTTAACACCGGCTTTGGAGCCTACTCCGAAGATTACAGTTTCTTTATGGACGGCGGAGAACATTCAAGAGCCTATTCTAAAGACGAGGCAAATAAAAATGTAAACGGAATGATTGCGACCATTGAAGAAATAAATCCAAGCCTATTACTTTTACAAGAGGTAGACATAGACGCAACAAGAAGCTACCACGTAAACCAAGCCAATATGTATACCGAATACTTCGCAACCAAATCACACACCTTTGCACTAAACTACGATTCACCATATCTATTCTACCCATTTTTAAAACCACACGGCAAATCAAAGGCAGGACTACTTACAATGACAAATTACAAAATTGATTCATCAATCAGATTTAGCTTGCCTATTGAAAAGGGTCTAAGAAAATTTGTTGACCTTGACCGATGCTACATAAAAAGCATTATCAAGACTGACGACGGCAACGAATTGGTATTATACAACCTACACTTATCGGCATATTCTGCTGACGGAAGTATCGCAACCGAGCAATTAAAAGTCTTGTTTGAAGATATGAAAACCGAATACACAAACGGAAAATATATCATCGCCGGCGGAGATTTCAACAAAGACCTACTTGGAAACTCTGGCGAGATTTTTGGAGTTTCAGGCGAAGACTATTCTTGGGCAAAACCTTTCCCAACTGAAATTGTACCAGAAGGTTTCAAACTTGTATCTGGCTATAATGCAGAAAATCCAGTTGCAAGTTGCAGAGATACAGGAGCCCCATACGTTAAAGGAGAAACCTTTGAAATCACATTGGACGGATTTATAGTCAGTGCAAACGTCAATGTTTCGGCTTACGAAGTTATCGACGCAGGCTTTAAAAACTCCGACCACAACCCAGTCAAAATGACATTTTCGCTTGTAAGATAATCACAAAACAAATCACTTCAACTGTAAAATAATCATAATAACAATCACGCCCCTAAACCACTCTTAATTGGTTTAGGGGTAGTTTTTTGCAAAAACTTTGTACGTCTTTACACCAGCGCTGCATCTAGCCAATAATTTACCCGCAACGACAACACATCGCCTTAAAAGGGCAATTTTAAAGCCAAAATAAAAGTCACTCTTTTCAGTATTTAGCAAAGTTCACAGCAAAATGCATTTTTGCACATAGTTTTTGACACAAAAATTTGACACAAAAAAAGTGGCATTAAATGAATATTAATTCCATCTATACACCACTTTCATTTCATTAATCTATATCCCAACTAATTCCTGCCGAACATAGAACCTTTTCATCTAATTTTGATTTAAGTCTGCGCGACATACAAGGCTTCGCACCGTCAAACATTACATAGTTATATAACCTAACAAAAAATTCAAATTCACATGATTGAAGTTTATTTGCATCAATCCCATTTTGAGTCCAGTATCTTTTACCGCCATCTTTTGAATCTACAACCGCACGCATATATCTTCTCGCAATATCAACAAGGCTGTACATATCTTCATAAGTAGAGCATATATGCTTTGGCACTTTTTTAAAATTATTTCCATAATGAAAAAGCAAATTACTATACACCCTATACTCAGAAGACTTAAACATACACTCGGCGACCCTTGCTCTCTCGAAATTTTCAGCACTTTTAAAAGCTTTTGGTACTTCGCTTCCCAAACACAGAAAGCCCCTTTCTTTCTCAAAATCTTGAGCACTTTCAAAATGCTTTGGCAAAACATCTGTTTTTCCACTCATATAATCTAGCACTCTTAGATAATAGCAAAGTTCTATTCTTGGAATACCAATATCCATACAAATTTGAAGTATTGGCTTATTTAAAACATTTCGTTGGTAATCAATTTTCTGACAAGTTGCGTACAATCTCTTTAACCTATTTTGTGCTTTCTTACAGCGATCACTCAATGCTTGCCTTGTACACCCCATGTTTCTTGCCAGTTCAGACAAAGGTCTTCCATTAGCAACCCACTCAATAATTTCTCTATCCTTATCATTAGGCAAGAAATCAATAATTTTTATTAGGCTTTCAATTTCATTCGATACAGTTTTATCTATTCCAACGCTGTCTATATCATTAGACACAACATTCTTATCCCATTCTTCTTCCTTTTGAATTTTGTTATGTCCACGCTTCTTGCGAGTGTCCAACAATATACGAATACAATTACAAAGATTATAATATGTCTTTTTTTTATACATTCTAATAGCATTAATGAAAGTATCAGAATAAACCTGAAGCATTTCATTTCTTTCATATTCGCTATCAATCCACGGCATATCCCTTAAATAGAAAAACTCAACAACCGGCATATAGTAATAGTAAACTTGTTCAAAAGCATCATTCTCTCCACGATGAGCCATTTCTAGGACATCATCAGAAAGTGGATTTGCAAATACATATTCCGCCTTTTTCTTAGCCTCAGCAAAAATCTCACCATAATCTTTACTAAAATCAATTTTTTCTAACATTTGCACCCCCGAAAAACAAACACGCTTAATTTTCATTATTATACCACATAGTTTTTGTTTTTTCAATAGGCTTTTATATAATGCATTGAACACAAACTCTTGACTTTTTAGTGGTTTTATTGTATAATATAATCGTAATTAAGCCATACGGGTTTAACTTATAAATATTTTTTTCTGAGGAGAATTATATTATGAATACAAACGAATCTATAATAAGACAATTTGACGAATTACGCTTTCAATATCTATTTTCTTGCCAAACCCAAGACGCAAGAACACATACATACCAAATGTTGCAAGACATCGTAAAACAATATCGTGAAATATTTTCATTAGAACAAATACAACTATTTGAAAACATTAAGTTTATTGAAAACTTAAAACCAAAGCAATCAGCAAGCATTCAAGAATTAAACAAATATTATCAATTGAAAACTTATACAAACCGCAAATTTCAAGAGATGATTGCCACTTGGCTCCAAATGACAGATTATACACAAAGTAATAAATTTCTTGAAAATATAAAAGCCTTTTTTGAAGAAAATAAACATTTACTTACAAAAGAATTATTAAATGCATATTATAATCTTTTAGACAGAGCAAAAAAGAAAGCAGATGCAAATAGGGTAACTGAAATAGTGAGACCAAAAGACACCAACACCAACGATGAAATTGATCAATAACAGCCACCAATATTAATTGTAAAAACATCAAAAAGCACGACATTTGGAGAAATATCCAAATCTCGTGCTTTTTAAAATTGCTATTTTTTTACAATTTAACAAAAAGATTGAAGAAATCTCTTCAATCTTTTAAAACTATAATTAATTATTCACTTTCTTGTTGGTCGCCATACTTTTCCATCAATTCATAGCTGGTCAGCATATCACCTTGTTTCATTAGTTCATCAAATGTGCGATCTCTTAAACGTCCTTGTTTTTTCTTTTCGGCTATATCCACACTTATCACCCAATTACACGCTTTCTCTGTATCAGCCGCAGGAAAGTCTCCATATACGCCTCCATGTTCCTCTTTAACACGCATTGCTGCTTCCTTTCTGCACTCGTTTATCTCTTTAATGACCTGCTGTAAGGTCTTTTCGTCTAATCCTTGCATCGTTTTAGCAATTCCAATAGCCATGTTAGAAAGTTTCGCAAGCGCCTCGTAATCTCCCTGACTTCTTGTCTTTTCTATTATTAATCTTTCTTTTGACAAAGCAATAAGATTTTGGGCAATCTCTAATGGAGTTCTACCTTCCGTTAAAATAACATAATCTTCTGGACGGTTTTCTTTCTTTTCAGACATTGTTTCTAAATCTTTCATAAGACATTCTCCTTCTATATTATACTATATTATAGTATAACATAAATAACTAGTTGTGTCAACATTGTGTGCTCACATTTCACATTACAACATACTTAACGGCTATATCTGTACAGTAGCAAAAATATTTGAGTTTTAGAGATAAAAAGTCCAAAACAGGTTCACCACCCAACCCCAAACGCTCACAACAAAAACATTCCCACGGCTATGTTTGTACAGCACTAAAAATGTTTAGATTTTTGAATTAAAAAGACCGAAACAGGTTGCTGGTTGTATTATTACACCAGCGTTCTGCTTCGGTTTTTTCTAATCAAAAAGATAAATATTTTTACGGACGGTCTGTTCCGCCGGTTCGGTAGAGAGGCGGAACCTAATTAATACTGTATTCCCCAAATCACCTTATGATGTGCAGGCTTTCCACATACAACACATTTATCTGAGATTGCTTCTTCGCCTTCAACGATACACCTTGACTTAGTGCCACGAATTTCTTTCATTTTAAGTTCACACTCGGTATCCCCGCACCACATAGCCTTAACAAATCCTGGACGATTTTCCATAATTTCACGAACTTGCTCAAATGTTGTTGCATCATAAGTCTTTGAGTCATTTCTTTTCTTAGCGGTTTCAAACATATTCTTTTGAATAGTTTCCATCAACTCACTTACTACCTTGACGATATCGCAATTTTTATCTACCATCATACGCTCTCTTGTATCACGTCTTGCAAGAGTAATAGCGTTATTTTCAAGGTCACGCTTTCCAATTTCAACTCTAACTGGAATACCATTAACTTCGTGCTCAGCAAACTTAAACCCGCAAGATTTGTCAGAATCATCAACAAATGACACAATGCCCGCACTTTTCAATTTTTCATTAATAGAATTAGCAAGAGCCATAACTTCTTCGTCTGCGGTAATTGGAACAACAACAACTTGACGTGGTGCAATTCTTGGTGGAAGTACTAAACCATTATCATCAGAGTGTACCATAATTAAAGCCCCAATCATTCTTGTTGTACAACCCCAAGATGTCTGATAAGCATTTTCAAGTTTATTTTCACGATTAACAAATTGAATACCATAAGCCGATGAGAACTTTTGCCCAAAATAGTGCGATGTAGCACTTTGAAGCGAAACGCCATTATACATCAATGCTTCAACAGTGCAAGTATACTCAGCCCCAGCAAACTTTTCCTTTTCGGTCTTTTTGCCAGTAACAACTGGGATAGCCAAATAATTTTCAAAGAAATCACGATAAACTTCAAGCATTTGTAAAGTTTCCTTTTCCGCTTCTGCCTGCGTTTCGTGAACAGTGTGTCCTTCTTGCCACAAAAACTCTCTTGTTCTAAGGAAAGGTCTTGTTTCTTTTTCCCAACGCATAACATTACACCATTGGTTATAAAGAAGCGGTAAATCCCTATATGACTTAACCTTGGTTGCATAATAGTCACTGAAAAGAGTTTCAGAAGTTGGTCTTATCATCAACTTTTCTTCCAACTCATTGTTTCCACCAATAGTAACCCAAGCCCCTTCTGGAGCAAACCCAGCAATAAGTTCACCTTCTTTTTTCATTAATGATTCTGGAATTAAAAGTGGCATATAAACATTTTGATGTCCAAGTTCTTTAAATCTTTTATCAAGCACACTTTGCATCTTTTCCCACAAAGCATAACCATTAGGCTCAAAAACGATAGAGCCTTTAACATTAGAATAATCTGCAAGTTTACCAGCCTTAACGACATCGGTATACCACTTTGCAAAATCTTCATCTCTTGAAGTAATTGCTTTATTTTTCATTTATCTTTTTGTCCCCTAAAATTTTTTAATACATTATACTACTAATTACGCAATTAGTCAATAGCACCTATTTTTATCGACTGACAAACTGCGTAATTACTAGTCTCAAATTTATCGTCTTTTATGCATTCTCGCTTGCACTTTCTGTAAGTTTATTTGCATAACCATTACAAATTGCACTTGCTTCTTTTGTGTATATCAAATCTAAACCGAACACAACATCAGCCGTACCATCACATCTGCATCCGCAAAGTTCATTCCCATCAGAATCTACAAATTTATACTCAGGTTTTTTTCTGGCGTTTGTTGAGCCTAAATTCGTAACAACAACATAACACAACTCTTTATCCGTTGTAATATCGTTAAAATTGCCAAGAGTCTCTTTCCCGCCATTCTGTTTTTGTTGATTTTCAAGAGTACATAATTTAACTGTGTTCCCATTTTCATTAACGACAACAAAAACTTTTTTTGCTTGATGTTTATCTTTTACCATTCTTCACCATCCGTTTATCATTTCTAATTTCTCTTCAAAAATTCCAATTCACGCTCAACTTCAAGTAGTTCTCTATAATATTCTTCAACTATATCTTCAGCTCTATCATCATCCATTCCATAATGACGCTTTTTTCGCATCTCTTGAATTAATTCTTCCAATTGTTTCTTTTGCAATAGCAAGTCTTTTATTCTTGTTTGATTATCAACTGTATTATCAATCACGATATTTACTTCCCATCAAAATACTCAACACCCATAGCCTTTCTCACTCTTTTCAAAGTTGCTTCAGCAATAGCATTGGCTTTTTTCGATCCCTCTTCATAGATTTTATAAACCTTGTCCATATCTTTTTCAAGTTCTTTTCTGCGTTCTCTAATTGGAGCAATTAACTCTTGCAAAACTTCATTTAGATATCTTTTGCAAACGACATCACCAAGCCCACCACGCTCATAATGAGCCTTCATTTCGGCAACCTTTTCTTGGTCTTTGGCAAATGCTTCTAAATATATAAATACAGGATTATTTTTTGTGTCGCCCGGGTCGGTTACCTTAATGTGATTAGGGTCTGTATACATTCCCATAACCTTTTTTTGAATAACCTCCGGTTCATCATTTAAGTAGATACAATTCCCAAGCGATTTGCCCATTTTAGCATTTCCGTCAGTACCAGGAATTCGTCTTGCAGACTTAACATCTGAAAGCATCAAATCTGGTTCAACCAAACACTCTCCATAAATCCTGTTAAACGAACGCACAATTTCACGTGCTTGTTCAATCATTGGAGATTGGTCTTCTCCCGCCGGAACAAAATCCGCATCAAAAGCGGTTATGTCTGCCGTTTGGCTGATTGGATAGGTCAAAAATCCAACAGGAATAGAATTTCCGAACTTGTTATTTTGAATTTCGGTTTTAACTGTTGGGTTACGTTCCAATCTTGCAAGTGTTACAAGATTCATATAGTACATACTAAGTTCATTAAGTGCAGGGATTTGACTTTGAATAAAAAGCGTAGTTTTCGTTGGGTCAAGTCCACACGCCAAATAGTCAAGCATCAACGACTTCACGCCATTTTTAATTTTCTCTGGATTATCTGCATTATCTGTCAATGCTTGAACATCTGCAATAAACACAAATGGGTCATATTTTCCTTCGTTTTGAAGTTTTACCCACATCGAAACCGCACCTGCCAAATGCCCAATATGCAAGTTCCCTGTTGGTCTTGTTCCTGTTAAAAATCTTTTTTTCTTTTCCATAATATTTCCCTTTATTTTTCCTTTATAACTTGTTCAATTACACCACCGCCAAGGCAATATTCTTCATCGTAAAACACAACAAACTGCCCAGGAGTAACTGCTCTTTGTCTTTCATAGAAAGTTACATTAGTTGTGCCATCTTCGTTTATATGCACGCGAACCTTTTGCTCTGGTTGACGATACCTAAACTTAGCATAACAATCAAAATCATTATTCTCAGGCTTTTTAGGAATCCAATTTATAACACCAGAGATAAGCCCGTCACTAAACAAAATATCTTGCTCACCTTGTGTAACATAAAGCACATTATTCTTTAAATCCTTTTCACAAACAAAGAAGGCTTCGCCACTTCCATTTTTCTGTCCACCGATACCAAGCCCCTTTCTTTGACCTAATGTATAATACATTAGCCCGTCGTGAATTCCTAAGATTTCACCAGTCCTTGCGTCTTTAATTTTTCCAGACTTTGCAGGCAGATACTCACTTAAAAACTTTTTAAAGTTTCTCTCCCCAATAAAGCAGATGCCTGTGCTGTCCTTTTTATCCGATGTCGAAAGATTATATTCTTCGGCAAGTTTTCTTAGCTCTGGTTTTGTCAAATGCCCGATTGGAAAAATTACTTGACTTAACTGATATTGATTTAATTGATTTAAAAAATATGTTTGGTCTTTATTTTGGTCGACCGCCTTTTTTAAATAGAACAACCCGTCTTTTTCTTCAACTCTTGCGTAATGTCCGGTGGCAATTTTTTCAGCCCCAAGTTTTTTAGCGTACTCTAAAAATGGACCAAACTTAATTTCACGATTACACAAAACATCAGGATTTGGAGTTCTTCCAGCCTTATATTCATCTAAAAAGTGAACGAAAACTCTGTCCATATATTCTTTTGCAAAGTTAATTGAATAGTACGGAATCCCAATCTGACTTGCAACATTTTTTACATCTGCAAAATCTTTTTCAGAGGTACAAACGCCGTTTTCATCCTTTTCTTCCCAATTTTTCATAAAAAGTCCAACGACATTTTCACCACTATCTTTCAAAAGTTTTGCAACTACCGACGAATCAACGCCACCACTCATTCCAACAACAATCATAAATTACTACCCTTTATACTCAAACCAGTTAGGAACTTCAATATATTTATTGTGAAGCCTTGCTCTGGTTTCAACATCTAAACTGTAAATAAAGTTCAGTTTAGACTCTCTAAATTTATATTTTCTAAACAAAACAAGCAAAATATCCCACACCCACATCATCAAGCAAACTAGTCCAGGCAATGCACAAAGCGAATATTGAAAATTCAACAAGAATGGGAAAACGTCCATCAATGCAACCATAGAAAGCGAGAACGAAAACAGTGAAAGCGAAACAATTCCACGTCTGTAATTTTTTGCATAGAAATTATGCCCACCAACAAAGCCTGTAAATATTGACAAAAGTAGTAACCCCCAATAAGATACCTTCTCTGGCCTTACAACCGATGCTTTTTTCACGTGTTTGTTGATTGCACGTCTAACGAGCCACCTGTCAGCAAACCTATAAATTTCCCACCATTCAAGTTTCCCTTGGCGGTAATCAATTTCTTCGCCTGCCGTTTTTGGTTTATAGTTATTTCTGTTTCCAACCTTGCCTTGCAAAAACGAAGATTTACTTACATCAATATGTCTTCCCTTGACACGAATATGTGTACCATTTTTTTGTTTTTGTTCTTCTTCAAAGTTTTCTCTCTTTTTCTTTGGAACCCACTTTGGTCTTTGAAAATAAGAACTTTCTTCTTTGATATTTTCATCAACCGCATCAACTTGTGCTTGCGCTGTTTTTTGTTTGATATTCTCAATATCTTCTGCTGTTCTGGTTTTTACCTTATTAACTTCATCTGGCTTCACTTTTGCAGGCTTGCCACTTACAGGCTTATTGCAGTATGGACAGATTGACAATGTTCTGTCAACCGAATTAAAACAATTTCTACAAATCCTTTTCATAGTCTTCTTTACCCCCTGCAATTTTATAAGTCAATATAATTCTTGGCAATAATAAACCAGCCTATAATAAATATAACACATTTCGTGCAAATTTACAACTAAATTAAATAAAGTTATAATTAAATAACTATAAGCACAAAAATAAAGTCCGTAAAGCAATTTTACCAGCTTACCTGCATTATAAGACATTAAAGCAAGCAACATCTAAGCTGTCCAAAAACTAAGTCATCCCTTTAAAACATTAACAAAATTTAAAAATCTACTATAATATACATAGCTTGCTATTGACTTAGCAAGGCATTACAAAAAGGAGAAAATTATGAATATATTTCACGATATAAACCCTCAAAGAATAACCAAAGACAAATTCACCGCTGTAATAGAAATAAGCAAAAATAGTCGAAATAAATATGAATTAGACAAAGAAACCGGACTTTTAATATTAGACCGTGTTCTATTCACTTCAACACACTACCCAGCAAACTATGGATTCGTTCCAAGAACTCTAAGTCAAGACGGAGACCCTCTTGATGTTTTCGTATACTGCACACAAGAAATTTTACCTATGAGTTTGGTAGAATGCCGTCCAATTGGTGCTATTGATATGATTGATAACAATGAAATAGACACAAAAATTATCGCCGTTCCTCTTGGCGATCCAACCTACTCAAACTATCACGAGATTACCGACCTTCCACCACATTTAGTAGAAGAACTTATGCACTTTTTAAGAGTATACAAACAACTTGAAGGCAAGAAGACCGAAATAAGCCAATTCTACGACTGTGCTTATGCTAAAGACTCAATTAAAACTTGCATGGAAAGATATGCAAAGCATTACTCAAA
>JAZOOJ010000019.1:0-169728 GCA_045655005.1 Clostridia bacterium
GAAGTTAAAGGAATATGTTGCAATAATAAACGAACGCCTTCCTGAAACGCAGAGTGCTGTTTTAGAAGAAAAAAGTGGTTATTCTATGGCAGTGTTATCTATCGAAAATAACGATTTTATAGGGCTTTTAACTTTTGAAAAAAACAAATCTGTTTTTCCTGTTTGTGCTACTTGGAAGGATGTTAATTCCTTTCCCTGTAGATTATGTGGTAGCGTATATGACAGTACTGTCATTATAGGAGCAACAGAGCAGAAAGGCCAAATCGATTTTACGGAAAGTATTTTTGTTTCAGATACGATTACTTTTACTGATATGTTAGGTAATTGTTATTCTTATAGGGTTGAAGATATTAAGAATAGCAATAACGCTGATTATAAAAATTTAACAAATGAAAATAGTGATATGGTCTTATTTATAAAAAGGACATATTCACAGGAATATTTAATAATCGAATGTAAAAATACATGATAAAAAAGTATGTATTTTTGCAAAAAAATTTTTTTTAAAAAATTTTAAAAAAGGTGTTGACAAACAAAAAAATTAATGATAATATAGTGTCGCTGTCAACGACAGAGGCATTGAATTAGACGATTTAAATTGATTTAATTGCTTCCGAAAAAATTTTTTAAAAAATTTTAAAAAAAGTGTTGACAAATCAAAACAACAGTGATAAACTAGTTGATGTTGTCGCACCTAACACATCAGGGCACAACAAATCGCAACTTAACAATTGAATAATTTGAATTGATAGGTTTTATACAAGATTCGTGTTGAAGAATTTTTCAACTAATCATGTCCTTGTCAATCGTGAATTAATATTCACACATTAAAAGTTTAGCAAATACAAACTTTATTACGTCAGTAATAATGTTCGTTAAGTTAGAATAAAAATCTTAAATTTTTTAAGAGTTTGATTCTGGCTCAGGACGAACGCTGGCGGCGTGCTTAAAACATGCAAGTCGAACGAGGTTAATTTGAAGCTTGCTTTAAATTGACCGAGTGGCGGACGGGTGAGTAACGCGTGAACAACCTGCCCTATACACTGGGATAACGTCTGGAAACGGACGCTAATACCGGATATGACCACATCCTCGCATGAGGAAGGGGTGAAAGGGTTTACTGGTATAGGAGGGGTTCGCGTCCCATTAGCTAGTTGGTAGTGTAACGGACTACCAAGGCGACGATGGGTAGCCGACCTGAGAGGGTGATCGGCCACATTGGAACTGAGATACGGTCCAAACTCCTACGGGAGGCAGCAGTTAGGAATATTGGGCAATGGAGGAAACTCTGACCCAGCAACGCCGCGTGAAGGATGAAGGTCTTCGGATTGTAAACTTCTGTTCTAAAGGAAGAATAAAGTGACGGTACTTTAGAAGAAAGCCCCGGCTAACTACGTGCCAGCAGCCGCGGTGATACGTAGGGGGCAAGCGTTGTCCGGAATGACTGGGCGTAAAGGGAGTGTAGGCGGTCTTTTAAGTTAAATGTGAAATCCTGAGGCTTAACCTCAGAACTGCATTTAATACTGGAAGACTTGAGTGTGGGAGAGGTAAGTGGAATTCCTAGTGTAGCGGTGGAATGCATAGATATTAGGAGGAACATCAGTGGCGAAGGCGACTTACTGGAACATAACTGACGCTGAGGCTCGAAAGCGTGGGGAGCAAACAGGATTAGATACCCTGGTAGTCCACGCCCTAAACGATGGATACTAGATGTAGGCGGTATCGACTCCGCCTGTATCGTAGCTAACGCAATAAGTATCCCGCCTGAGTAGTACGGCCGCAAGGTTGAAACTCAAAGAAATTGACGGGGACCCGCACAAGCAGAGGAGCATGACGTTTAATTCGACGCAACGCGAAAAACCTTACCAAGGCTTGACATCCGCAGAACACCTGAGAAATCAGAATGGTCTAGCAATAGACTGCGAGACAGGTGGTGCATGGTTGTCGTCAGCTCGTGTCGTGAGATGTTCGGTTAAGTCCGTCAACGAGCGCAACCCCTGTCACTAGTTGCCATTATTAAGTTAGGAACTCTAGTGAGACTGCCGTGGATAACACGGAGGAAGGTGGGGATGACGTCAAATCATCATGCCCCTTACGCCTTGGGCTACACTCGTGCTACAATGGCAGTTACAAAGAGACGCAATACAGTAATGTGGAGCAAATCTCAAAAAGGCTGTCCCAGTTCGGATTGAGGGCTGCAACCCGCCCTCATGAAGCTGAATTTGCTAGTAATCCCGAATCAGCATGTCGGGGTGAATGCGTTCCCGGGTCTTGTACACACCGCCTGTCAAGCCATGAGAGTTGGGAGCACCCAAAACCGTCAGTCTAACCCGCAAGGGAGGGCAGCGTCTAAGGTGAGACCAATGATTGGGGTTAAGTCATAACAAGGTAGCCGTATCAGAAGGTGCGGCTGGATCACCTCCTTTAAAGGAGTTGCTTATTAGATTTATCTTGTATAAATACCTAATGCAACATCTTGTCGACTTTTGGTGTTAAACCAAATGAAGAACCTGTTATTCTGTAAACCGACAGAAGTCTCTGTGGACAGTAAACACACAGAGGAACAACTGTACAAGGACTTTTAAGTATAGACCTATCAATTCAAGTTATTTAAGTTAAGTTTAAACCTCATCTAAATTAGATGAGGTTTTTATTTTGCAAATTTATATTCTCATTTTAATTGCAACAGTTTTTGTTTTATAACTATGTAGATTAAAGTAGTGCTAGTTCCTTTCTTTGTGTCAAAAATCTACGAATAGTATTGTAATTATTGTGTGGAAATGTTATACTTTCTATAGATTTAAGGAGGTTGGGTATGAAAGAGCAAAATTTTTGGGGTGAATCGTCGATGGGAATGCCTTGGGACGGTATGAAAGAGCAAGATAATAGACCGGAAGTTTGGGTGGCGAGGGTCGTAGAGAATACGCGTTATAGGAAACAGGCCTATTTTGTATCAAAAGCAAAATTCAATAGTGTGACAGTTGGATTTTATTGTAATGGTCAAAAATATTGCCGTTATTCCGTAAGTTTTATAACGCCTAATGAAATGAGGAGCGTAGTGTCAAAGCCTGGTAATTATGACTATAGATTGGATGTTCCAGTCCCAAATTATTGCGAAGTAGATGCCGTATTTGATGATTATGAACAATGTCGTGAATATGTAGAGTATTGTAATGAAGAAGTTGCGAAAAAACAACTTCCATATTACAAAGATAAGAACTATTGGGATCATAAACACTATAACGATCTAATGGCTATTGTAAGATGCCTTGAAAGTTGTCATACTGACAAAACTTTACAAAATATGGTTCCAATAGATCATTCTCTTTTTCTTTTAGATGATGAAATAAGCACGGAAGAACTTCAATGAACATTTTTAAGCACAAAAACCAGAATATCTTTTCTGTATAAATGCTATTTAATTTGTAAAATTTTAAAAATAAAAACATGCTGCAATTAAAACGAGAAAGTGCATTTTATTTTGTAAAAATTTGACATTTATACTGTAATGTCTTATAATAATACAAAATATAGGAGATTACTAAATTTATGTCAAAGAAACATGGAATGATGACTTATAGTTTATCAGAAGTGAAAGATGCTCTTTCTATATATGGTTTTCAACTAAAGCCAGGAAGGGGAAAGGGTAGTCATAGAATATATTCGCACATGGTGTTTGATGATTTAATATCTTTTGAATTATCGAATCATGGTGAGGTTTCCAAGAATATATATCAACAAATGGTTGGTGCGTTGGCTGTGTTGTCGTTAGTAACAGATGCGTCACCAAGTATGTTAGCCGATAAAAATTTGCACAAACTTAAAAAAGACGTTGAAACTAATTTGGCTAATCAACAATATAGAACGTTTTTGATTAGGCTTCTAAGGGGTAGAAAAGACGAAAATGGACAGGCCTACGACTCGGATGCTCAGTTGAAGAAATTTTTAGATGAGCTTAGTGAACGCTATAAAAAATGGAAGAAAAATCAAGAAAAAAATAAAGGGGGAAACAATAATGAAAACGACTGATAAACAAATAATTGCAAAGAAGATTTGTGACTTGATGGAAAATAAACAAGAATTATATGCGTTTTTGACAAAAATATACATCGATAATGACAATTATGATGAGCAACTGTCTGGTTTTGTATCACAAACACTTGTACAACAGCTTATAGATAGGTTTGATGGGCAAAATGGAAAGTATTACAAGGACTTGTTGGTGGATGTTCACAATACCTTTGGATATCATAATGGTGGCTGTATATTATTTGATTATTATAGCACCAAGGGAAAAGATATTGAAAAACTTTTTAGTGATAGGAGAGTTGTGAGATTGTACCAGAGTAATCAAGAAGATGCATTAAGTCAAGGAGATGAATTTAGTCCACGAAGTGTTTTTAGGCTTAATCTCTGCAATGAGTCATTTGTGCAAAAGTTGTTTGAATTGTATCCAGCAATGTTTGCGGACGGTAGGTCGGTAGTAAATGGGTGTCAGCAAGAAGTCTAACATAAAAAATTCACTTAATTTTAAGTGAATTTTTTCTTTGCATATAAAAATTGGTTCTCTCATATTTATTAATATGAGTTTTTATGATGAAGTAGAGAAATTATTTAATGTAGATGAAGTTCGTTCTAAATTTAGCTTATATTTAATTGCAATGAATGTTTTAGTGGTGAATGGATATGAAAAGATTATAAGCTTTTCAGATAGTGAAATAGTGCTTAAATGTCAAGGCAAACTAACAATAATTATTAAAGGCTTAAAATTAGTTATAAAAAAACTTGCAAAAGCCGAACTTGTAATAAATGGTGAATTGCTCTCGCTTGAAAGGCTAGGTGGCTAATATGGGTAAATTTCGTCTTAAAATAATAGGTTTAAATCTAAACAGACTTTTAAATATCTTAAATGCAAAAAATATTGAAATATTTGATTTGGAAAGAATTAGTTATAATGATATAGAACTCTCAATTCAAAGTTTCAATTTGAAAGAAACAAAAAAATATATTCAACAAAATAATTTACGATATGAAATTCTTGGTGGAAGTGGGATTTTATATTTTTTAAGAACTTATTGGTATAGATTTGGTATTGTTTTTGGATTGTTGTTATCGATAGCGGGTTTTATCATTGCCACGAAGTATTATTGGAGTGTAGAAGTTGAAATTGATAGTGGAAATTGTGAGGTTTTAACACAAGTTCAAACATTTTTAACCGAACAAGGAATTGCGGTAGGTGAACCCTTAAAAGAGATTGAATCAAGGTCGTTAGAACGTATTATTTTAGAAAATATTGAAGATGCATCAATAGTTGTAGTTAAACAACAGGGTGTCAGTTTAAAAGTCTTTATCAAAGAGGCTGTTAAGCAAATGAATTTATCAGAGCAGGGGATTGTTGCAAATTTTGGCGGTGTTATTGAGGAAATTGATCTGGTAAGTGGGAGTTTAATTGTCAATATTGGTGATGCGGTCGCAAAAGGAGATGTGTTAATAACTTCTGGAAAAGTTGGAGATGTTTTTATGGAGGCCCATGGAAGTATTATAGCAAGGGTTCAAATTGAAGGTGATGCGGTTGGATGTTTGGAGCAAGTTAGCGAGATAAGGACTGGGAACTGTACAGAAGTTGTGTATTTGGAAGCGTTTGGCAAAAGATTTTATTCAAGTGACGTGACTGAAAATGTGGCAGAGAATTTATATGGAAAATATCAGGTTGAAAAAGAAGAAGTGGTTTTAACACAAAATAATTTGCTACCAATTAAAAAAATTGTGTTAAGATATTATGAAATTGAAGAAAAATGTGTTACAATAGATTATGGACAATTGATTGAGCAACTTTCTGCAAGTGCATATAACATAGCAAAAAGCCGTTTGCCACAAGGTTCTGATGAATTGGCTGTAAGTTATAATACCATTCAAGAAGGCTCATTACATAAAGTTGTTTGCTCAATTGAAACAAGGGTCGATATAGCAAAACGTGCAGATAATTAAAAAAGGAGTACAAAAGTTATGATAGTAAACTTTTTAAATAAAACAGAAGTTCCAAAAACCACTCGTGATGAAATGGTAAGAGTTATGGAAAAGGCTTTGCAAGTATTAAAACAAACAGCATTATTGGAAATTAATGTTGGCTTTGTATCCGCTGATGAAATCCGTGCGGTAAACCTTGAGCAACGTGATAAAGATGTTCCGACCGATGTTTTATCATTTCCCGCGTCCGACGTAAAGGTTGGTGAAGTAATTGATGTAACCAAAGATGAGTATAAATATAACATTAATCCTGAAAATGAGGCATTTTCTCTTGGCGATATGATAATTTGCTTGGAAGTGGCAAAGGCTCAGGCAAAATCTTTTGGACATAGTCTAAAAGATGAACTTGTAAGGCTTTCATTACATAGTTTGTTGCATTGCTTGGGGTATGACCATATAGAAGATGCAGATTTTGAAATAATGCACAAGTTGGAAATTGGTGTCGCTAAACTTTGTGGATATGAATTTGAAGAATAAAGGGGAAAACATATGAAGAATGAAGATAAAAAGACGGGTTTTGTTGCGGTTGTAGGAAGACCAAATGTCGGCAAAAGTACATTAGTTAACACTATGGTTGGAAGTAAGGTTAGTATTACAGGTCCAAAACCACAAACAACAAGAAATAAAATTATTGGCATTAAAACAGGTGAAGATTATCAAATTGTATTTGTTGATACACCTGGGGCAATAAACCCAAGAAATGAACTTGGAAATTATATGAAAAAAAGCATTGATACAGCCGTTGAAGGTATCGATTTGCTTTTAATAGTGTTAGATAGTTCAAAAATCACCGATAAAGACTTTAAACTTATTGAAAAATATAAAAATATAAAAGTTCCTATTTTTGTTTGTTTAAATAAAACTGATATTTCTAAGTTTGACGAAGTGTATCCAAAACTAGAGAAGTTAAATGAACTTAAATATATTACCGAGTTTGTGAGCCTTTCAGCTAAAACTGGAAAAGATGTTGATAAATTAATCGAAAAAATTGTTGAATATTTACCAAAAGGCTACTATATGTATGACGGTGACCAAATAACGGATAGGTCGGTAAGGTTTTTGGCAAGCGAAATAGTTCGTGAAAAAGCATTACTGTTCTTGCAAGAAGAAATACCACACGGAATTGCTGTTGATATACCAAAGTTTGATGAAAAGAAGAAAATAGTACACATAGAAGCCGAAATTATTGCAATTAAACAAAACCATAAGCCTATTATTATCGGTAAAGACGGCGAAATGCTTAAACGTATTGGAAGTTCTGCAAGGGTTGAAATTGAGCAAATGCTTGGCAAAAAGGTTAATTTACAACTGTTTGTTAAGGTAAGAGAAAATTGGCAAGATAATTTATCAACTTTACGTGAATTTGGTTACGACAAAAAGGGCATATAACAAAAGAGAAATCTGCTGTTTACATTTTAATTTTCGGGGCATACTCTAATTATAAAGAAGAAAGGGGTGCGGAATATGGAAATCAGCAAGGAAAATAACACAAATAAGATTACAGCAAAAGAAGTTGCGTGGGAACTATTCAAAAAATCTGGAAATATTAATTATTATAGGCTATATTCAGATTTAAAAAATGAAGAAGATTCTCTAAATCAATAATATTATGTGTAATATAATAAAGCTCTTACGAGGGAAGTGAAACGCTTATAAATAAAGGCTTTAAGTTCTCTCGTAAGTAGTAGTATTATGTCTGGCGAAAGAGGAAGAAATGGACAGAGAAATAAAAGAAAATGCCATAGTTTTGAAAGTCGAAGATTCGGGTGACTATGATAGAATTTTAACAATGCTATCTATTAATCGAGGGCTTATTAAGGCTAAAATTAAAGGAGTAAAAAAGCCTAAGGCAAAACTTTCGTTTGCAAGTTTTCCTTTTGCTTTGGGTGAGTATATATTTGTTAAAACAGGGAATAATTTTAATACCGTTATAAATTGTAATTTCATAGATAATTTCAGTGAATTAACTTATGATTTGAATAAATTTTATGCAGGTTCAGCGATTTTAGAGATAACCAGGTTAATCGCCAAAGAAAATCAATCTTGCACTGGATTATTTGTGTCGCTTCTTAAAGTCTTGCAAGACCTTACTTATACAAATAAAAATATGATTGCTCTTTTAACAAAATATGTCTTAAATTGCTTAGAATTTTGCGGGCTTGCAATAAATATTGATGTCAACCTAAGAATGGATAAACAAGCGTATTTTGACTATGATTTAGGACTTATAACAAACGAGAGAAGTGAAGAATCAATTGTCCTAAACGAAAACGATGTCAATGGTATAATTCTTTTATTAAGTGGTGATGAATCAATAATTGACGAAAGTGTTAAAACTTCTAAAAACCTGTTAAAACTGATAACTAATTACTTTGAAACAAAATTAGATGAAAAATTTGAAGTATTAGAAAAGTTTTGTAAATAAAAAAATGAGTCTTGTTTTTACAAGGCTCATTTTTGATTTAAGTTGTATATTTTTTATGCTTAGCTTTAGTTAGTTCTCATCGATTTTAGTTCTTAATAATTTTTTATTATTTGCATTAAGCGGGCTAATCACTGAATGTCCCAAGTTGGATTCAATATCTGTTCTTGTGTTTTTGGCTATTTGCCCGCCCGTTTGTGCGACTTTTTTATTTTCGCTAAATGTTTGTGGCTTTTGTTGCTTGCTAATGGCGGTAGTTGTAACTTCTGCAAGCATATTAAGGACTAATTCAATGTCCGTCATATTATCACGCAAGTTTTCTTTTTTTAGCCCTTTGAGTTGTTTATATTCTTGGACAGAAAGTCCAGACCAAGCTTTTGTCATTTCGTTAGTAAGAATTGCATAATCTTTTTCTTGGGTTATCCCTCTGTCTTGCCATTCAGCGGTAAGCTCTTTGCGGGTTTTAATAGTCATCATTCTTTGAGTTATCCATTCTTCTGGATAACCTTTTTCTCTGTAAGTTTCAATGGCTCTATCAATTGCTTTTTGAGGGTCAGCAATTTCGTCCAATCTTTCGCTTCCAACCTGTGCCAACCACACTTTAAAAGGTTCTGCTTTTTTACTTGGGATAGATTGTACAAGTCTTAAAATGCCTTTTGTGTTAAGGGCGTCTGTTTCTCTTAATTTGCCGTCTTGTGCGGGTAATTTCAACTGGTAACAATTTGATACCAGTTCACTTCCTTCTTTTTTTAATCTGCCTTTTAACACCTTCCAGTATTTACGAGCATCTTCATAATCTTTATCGGTTAAAATACCAACTACATCTACAACAGAAAAGTTCCAATCTTCTTTTTCACTATTCCATTGTGTACGAACTGTTCTATCTTCAAAAATTTTAATGTTTGACATTTATTTTCTCCTAACGCAATTATTATATCATATGGGGGTTGTAATTGCATTGAATTTTAAAAAATTTCTCTAAAAATTTCAGAAATATATCTTGCACAAGAGTTTGTATCTGTGATATAATGACTTCGGTCGAATAAAAACAAAAATTTATAGGAGATTTTTATGGCAAAGAAATACGTTTACTTATTTAGTGAAGGTAATGCTACTATGAGAGAACTTCTTGGTGGAAAGGGTGCAAACCTTGCCGAAATGACCAAAATCGGTCTTCCAGTTCCTCAGGGCTTTACCATCTCAACAGAAGCCTGCACTCAATACTACGAAGATGGCAGACAAATTAACGACTCAATCAGAAACGAAATTATGGAAAACATCGAAAAGATGGAAACTATCACTGGCAGAAAGTTCGGTGATAAGGAAAATCCTCTTCTTGTTTCAGTTCGTTCAGGTGCAAGAGCATCTATGCCTGGTATGATGGATACTATTCTTAACCTAGGTTTAAACGAAGAAGTTGTTGAAACTCTTTCTAAGAAGAGTGGAAACCCAAGATGGGCTTATGACTGCTACAGAAGATTTATTCAAATGTTCTCAGACGTAGTTATGGAAGTTGGTAAGAAATATTTTGAAAAACTTATCGACAAAATGAAAGAGGAAAAGGGAGTTACAAGCGACATTGACCTTGACGCTGAAGACCTTAAGACTCTTGCTAATCAATTTAAGGCTGAATATAAAAACCAATTAGGAAAAGACTTCCCAACCGACCCAAAGGAACAACTTTTCGAGGCTATCAAGGCTGTATTCAGATCTTGGGACAATCCAAGAGCAAACATCTATCGTATGGACCACGACATTCCTTATTCTTGGGGAACTGCTGTTAACGTTCAAATGATGGCATTTGGAAACATGGGCGAAACAAGTGGTACTGGTGTTGCGTTTACACGTAATCCTGCTACTGGTGAAAAAGGTCTTATGGGTGAATTCCTAATGAACGCACAAGGTGAAGACGTTGTTGCTGGTGTTAGAACTCCAATGCCAATCGCTAAGATGGCAGAAGTTATGCCAGAGGTTTATGAGCAATTCCTTGATATCTGCGAAACTCTTGAAAATCACTATCGTGATATGCAAGATATGGAATTTACTATTGAAGACAAGAAGCTTTATATGCTTCAAACCAGAAATGGTAAAAGAACAGCCGCTGCGGCTATTAAAATCGCTTGCGATTTAATCGATGAAGGAATGATTTCAGAGAAAGAAGCACTAATGCAAATTGATGCTAAAACTCTTGATATGTTACTTCACCCAACATTTGATAGTGCTGCACTTAAAGATGCAGACAAGAACAATGTAATCGGTAAGGGTATTGCTGCTTCTCCTGGTGCTGCTGCTGGTACAATCGTATTTACAGCAGAAGATGCAGTTGAAGAAGGCAAGAAAGGAAACAAGGTTATTCTTGTTAGACTTGAAACAAGTCCAGAAGATATCGAAGGTATGAAGTATGCACAAGGTATCTTAACAGTTCGTGGTGGTCAAACATCTCACGCTGCCGTTGTTGCTCGTGGAATGGGAACTTGCTGTGTTTCTGGTTGTGGCGAAATCAAGATGGACGAAGAAAACAAGAAGTTCACTCTTGCTGGCAAAACTTTCAAGGAAGGAGATTCTCTTTCTCTTGACGGATCAACCGGTACAATCTATGACTGTATGATTAAAACAGTTCCAGCAGACCCTAACAGTGGTTACTTTGGAAGAATTATGAAGCTTGCTGACAAGTACAGAAAGCTTGGCGTAAGAACAAACGCTGACTCTCCATCAGATGCTCAAAGAGCAGTTGAACTTGGTGCTGAGGGTATTGGACTTTGCCGTACAGAGCATATGTTCTTTGATCCATCAAGAATTGGTGCGTTCAGAGAAATGATTTGTTCAGATACAGTTGAACAAAGAGAAGCTGCTCTTGCTAAGATTGAACCAATGCAACAAGAAGACTTCGAAGGACTTATGGAAGCTCTTCATGGTATGCCTTGCACAATCCGTTTCTTGGATCCACCTCTACATGAGTTCGTTCCAACAAGCGAAGAAGATATTGCTACCCTTGCTAAAACTCAAGGCAAGACAGTTGCTGATATCAAGCAATTAATTAACGACTTACATGAATTCAACCCAATGATGGGTCACCGTGGTTGCCGTCTAACAGTTACATACCCTGAAATTGCTGTTATGCAAACAAAGGCTGTAATTAAGGCTGCCATAAACGTTCAAAAACGTCATCCAGAATGGAAAGTTAACCCAGAAATTATGATTCCACTTATCGGCGAAATTAAAGAATACAAGTTCGTTAAGGACGTTGTTGTTAAAACTGCTGATGAAGTTATCAAGGCTTCTGGAGTTGAACTTCACTATGAAGTTGGTACCATGATTGAAATCCCAAGAGCAGCTTTAACTGCTGATGAGATTGCAAAAGAAGCTGATTTCTTCTGCTTCGGTACAAACGACTTAACTCAAATGACATTTGGATTTAGCCGTGATGATGCTGGTAAATTCTTGCCATCATATTACGCTAATAAGATTTACGAATCTGACCCATTTGCTCGTCTTGACACAGTTGGTGTTGGTAAGCTTATGGATATGGCTGTTACACTTGGAAAGGGTGCAAATAAGACATTACACGCTGGTATTTGCGGAGAACACGGTGGAGACCCATCTTCAATCGAGTTCTGCCACAAGATTGGCTTAGATTATGTTTCTTGTTCTCCATTCAGAGTGCCTATCGCTCGTCTTGCTGCTGCACAATCTGCAATCAAGGCTGAGAAGTAAGCATACATAAAAATAAGGAGTTTGTTAATGCAAGATTAAGCTTTAATTTTAATTAACAAAATAAAAAGAACCTATATAACCATAAAAATGGTTATATGGGTTCTTTTAGTTTTGTGACAAATTTAACTTGACAATCATTTAGGGTAGAATATAAAATACTGTTATGAAAAAATGTTATTTATGCCCAAGAAATTGTGGGGTGGACAGAGAGAGTCAAAAAGGTGTATGCGGTACGGGGGATAAGTTGATTATCTCCTATTCTATGATGCACCATTTTGAAGAACCAATCATAAGTGGTGAGCCGTGTGATGAAAGGGGCAGTGGAACAATCTTTTTTGGTGGATGCAATATGAAATGTGTATATTGCCAAAATTATGACCTATCTCATCACGCAAAAGGTGAGGAAGTGTCGGTATTACGTCTGGCATACCTTATGGAATTTCTTGAAAAACAAGGGGCTTACAATATAAATTTGGTTACACCAACTCATTTTGCTGATAAGATAATTGACGCATTGAAAATTTATAAACCAAATATTCCAATTGTATGGAATACCAGTGGTTATGAAAAGCCTGAGGTTATTGAAAGATTAAAAGGTTATGTAGATATATTTTTAACAGATTTAAAGTATTATGACGCCGAGTTGTCTAATAAACTATCTAAAGCTCCAAATTATTTCGATTGTGCAAGTCAAAGCATTTTAAAAATGAGAGAAGTTGTGGGTGAAGACATAATTGAAAATGGTATGATGAAAAAAGGGATAATTGTTCGTCATCTTGTTTTGCCAAATTATAGTGCAGACAGCATTAAAATTTTAGAGTGGGTAGCAGAGAATTTGGGCAAAAATACTATTTTAAGCATAATGAACCAATATTTGCCGTTTTATAATGCTAAAGATATGCCAGAAATGAATAGGAAAGTTTCTGCTATTGAGTATAAGCGAGTAGTACAAAAAGCACTAACTTTAGAGTTTGATAGGGCATATATTCAAGACAACTCAAGTGCTGATGAAACTTTTGTTCCGCCGTTTTCTGACACAAGCAAAAATTTATTAAACAAAGTAAAAGATGTCAATTAAATTTGACATCTTTTTATTGTTTTATTTTTCGGTTATTTCAAAATATGTTTCACCATCTTTTATTAAAAGTTCGCTTCTTGCTAGTTCTTCTAAGTAAATCAATGATGAGCGTTTTTCAATGCCGTCTTCAAGATTTGAGCGTTTTTCTTGTAATGCATTAATTTCGGTTTGCAATTCAACAACTTGTTTGTCATATTTGGTGTACAAAATTCTTTGATAAGTAATAACTCCAACAAGGACAACTAAAAACGCTGTTGCAAGAACAGTTATGGCTTTAATGAGATTGTTTAATTTTTTTTGCTCCATATTGTTTTCTCCTTGTTTTTAGTTTGTTTTTGATGCAATTCATTGTTAATCTAATCTTATTATAGATAAATTTAGTCAAAAAATCAACTAAATTTCCTATTGATACAATTTCAATTAAAAAACCAAAAGCAAAAGCACAAATTATATATAATCTGACAACTCCATTGTTGTATTTAATAAGTTGGTAGGTGAAAAGAAATCCAAGTATAATCATTGATATTATGTCAGATATAATATGTGCGCTTTTACTAGAATTTAAAAGAGTTACAGGTATTTTGAGCAGGGTGTAAACTATACCTGAAATAAGACCAAAAAAAAGAGAAATGTACAATATTTGCATCAGCACGCAACCTTATTTTATTATTTTGGAAAGAAGACCTTTTTTTGCTTTGGCGTATTCAATTTTTGCAATTTCGCCTTCTGCCTCTAGGATTTTTTCGGCGATTAGTAAACTTTTAACTCTTAGTCCACTACCGGTAATATTTAGCGGACCACATTCAGTTTTTGCAATGATTTCTGTCGTTGTTGCACTCACGACTTCGGTTACTCCGGTGATTTTTAAACTTCTTCTTGCATTTAATTCAAGTTTATGTTCAATATTTTTAATATTTTCTGCCATTTAGTTCCCTCCATAGTAATAATTATGAAGGTCTTACTTCAAATATGTTTTCCACAAAAATATTCAAATTATTTTATTATTTTTCTTTGGTTATTTTTTGATTTGTTTTAAATTATTGGCATTATGAAACAACTTTTAAAAAATATATTTGCATTATTTGGGTTTTTTACTCTTTTCTATTTCTTACAAAGGGCGTCACTTGCTGAGACCATTGCTCCCTTTGCAGTGTCATTTATTTTTGCATTGTTTTGTATTGAAAGCCCCAATTTTTGGTTTTTATTAAGTTATTTTGCAAGTGGGCTGTTAAGTCATTTGACTCCGCTTGGCATAGTGATAATAGTTTTACAAGTTACGTTGATTTTTGCATTAATTATTTTCGAAAGATTTATAAAGACCAAATTAAAACCTTTGGTGTTTGGTGTGGTTTTAGTAATATCTCAAATGCCAGAAATTTTTATTTTTAGATACAATGGACTTGTTCTTGCTAATTTCTTAATCTCAATAATACTATCCGTTTTGTTCTATTATTTATTTTTAAGATTGATTTACGCTGTTAAAAATAGGGGACTTAAATCATCGTTTACCGTCGATGAACTTTTTGGTGTTTTTATTTTGGTGGTGGGCATTACTTTGGGGACTGGGGCTGTTGAACTTAAAGGCTTTAATTTTGCACTGGTTGTGACCTTGATGGCGTTATTGCTTTTATCTAATTTAACATCAGTATATCCGATGATGTTTTATGCGGTGGCGTCAGGAGTATCCTTTATGTTGGCTTATAATCAGTCTAACTATTTTGTGATTTTTGTTGTATGGGCATTAGTTTTGGCGTTATTTAAAGACAGTTATAAGTTGATAACTGTTATAATGATTATATTATCGGATGTTTTATTGGGGGTTGTTTTTAATGTTTACTTGAATTACGGCTTTGCCAATTTTTTAATGGTTGCAATTATGGGGGTTGCGTATTTTTGTCTTCCTAAAAAAATTAATAATCAAATAAAAAATAAACTTGAATATGTGCGACCAGACCCAGGACAACTTGATGAAATGTTTAGACAAAGTGTTAAAAACAAGTTATCATCGTTTGTGGGTTTGCTTTATGATATTGATTCAATTTATAAAGATATGGTTAGACCTATGAGTGATTTTACTAGTGCAAAGTCAGAAATTGCTAAAGATGTGTGCAAAAGGGTGTGCAAAGATTGTATAAATCGAAAAAGTTGTTATGATAAGAATGTGTCAGGAATAGAGTTCGCAGTTGAAAGTTCCTTAGAAATTGCGATAAAAAAAGGTGAAATAAAGGTTATTGATATGCCTGCAAGCCTTGCAAGGTGCCCTAATTATAGTTTATTGGTTGGGAACATAAATCAAGCGTCAAAAAAATATTTAGCATTAATTCGTGAAGCAAGTGCAGAAAATATGGGCAAAATCACGATAGGAAATCAGCTAAAAGGTGTTGCAGATTCGTTAAGGGATTTCAATTCTTCGTTAACAGAAGATTATCGTGCAGATAGAGAATATGAACAAAAGTATATAAAAGAATTATTGTATAATGACATTATTGCCGAAGATTGCCAAATTATTTTTTGTTCAGATGGGAAATTAAAATCGATATCGATTTTGTTAAAGATGTCAAATAATAAAAGTAAATTTTTATGTGTTACGCAAAACTTTTTTAAATGTTTTTTAAAGATTAGCGAGAGCAAATATTCTGATAATAGCGGATGGCAGATAGTTTCGCTTACAAAAAAACCGAGGTATGGATTCGTGTTTGGAAGTGCCACTGTGGGGCATAATGGAAAGATTGTAAATGGTGATTCTCATTCTTGTATACAACTTAGTGGGGATAGGTATCTATTATCTATCGCAGATGGGAAAGGACATGGAAAAGTGGCGGAGAAAACAAGTAACTTGACAATTTCGTTAATAGAAAAGTTTTTTAAAGCAAATATTTCAACCCAAACTGTTGTTACAAGCGTAAATCAAATACTTTCATTTAATAGTACTGAAAATTTTAGTGCAGTTGATTTATGTATAGTAGACCAAAACAATGGTAGGGCAGATTTTGTAAAACTTGGCTCAACTCCAACGCTTATTAAACGTGGTGAAAAGGTTAGAATTATTTCAGGTTCTGGGCTTCCAATGGGAGTTTCGAAAATGGCAACTGCTTTTTACGAATCAGAATTCTTATCGGTTGGAGATATAGTAATTATGACGAGCGATGGCGTGTTTGATGGTTTTGACAGCCCTGAAAATTTTGCTGGTTTTGTTAACAATTTACGACTTTTAAATATGGATATGTTGGCAAAATGTTTATTAGAAGAATCTATTAAATTAAATGGTGGGAAAATTAAAGATGATTTAACAGTTGTGGCTTTTCGTTGGCTTGTTGATTATTAACTTTTAAAAACTATTGCAAGACATAAATTTTTCGTGTATAATTTAGTCAGTTATGGAAGAAAAGGTTTTAAAGTGTATTTTAGATAATAATTTGATTAAAAATGGCGATAGGGTTGGTGTTGGACTTTCTGGCGGAGGCGACTCTATGGCGTTGATGTCGTGTTTAATAAAATTGCAGGCAAAAATTGATTTTCAAATTATTGCAATTCATATAAATCACAATTTGCGTGGAGAAGAAGCTCTAAGAGATGTTAACTTTGTTGAGAATTTTTGTAAAAAACATAAAATTAGGTGCCTAGTAAGAAGTGTTGATGTAATTGGTTTTGCAAAAGACAACAAACATACGGTTGAACAGTCTGCAAGGGAACTCAGGTATAATGAGTTTGGGGATATAGTAGAAAGCGAAGGTTTAGATGTAGTAGCACTTGCTCATCATCAAAACGACCAAGCAGAAACAGTTTTGATGCATATTGGAAGAGGGTGTGGAGTCAGTGGATTAGTTGGAATGAAGTATAAGTCTGGAAATTTCATTCGTCCAATGCTTGATATTTCTAAATCTGAGATAGAAGAATATCTTAAAAACGAAAAAATTGACTTTGTAGAAGACAGTTCAAATGAAAGTGATGATTATAAAAGGAACTATGTCAGACATAATTTGCTTAAATCCTTTGAAAATGCCTATTCTGGTGCAGTTTTGAATCTTGTAAAATTATCTAAACTTGCGAGTACAGATGAAGACTTTATTCAGTCAATTTTGCCTTGCGATTTGATTAAGTCAAGAGAAGATGGTGTAATCCTTTTATCCGAAGTGAAAAATTGTCATCTTGCAATTGTTTCAAGACTAATAAGAAAATGTTTTATTGAACTAAATGCTATTGTTGATGTTGAGTGTTTTCATATTGAAGCCATTTTAAAGTTGTTTGATACGCAAATTGGCAAAAAACTTGATATGCCAAATGGTGTTGTTGCGGTTAAATGTTATGACGGAGTTTTATTTAAAAAGAAAATATTTGAAAAACAAGCGACATTGTCATTTCAATTAGGCGAATTCACATTTTGTGGTCAACAATATAAGGTAAACATTACAAATAAAGCAAGTGATGTAGGAAATAATTGTCTATATTTTGATTTAGATAAAATTCCAAGAGATGCTGTATGGAGAAATTATTGCAGTGATGATGTTTTTACAAAGTTTGGTGGCGGAAGTAAAAAGGTAAAAGACTATTTAGTTTCAAAAAAAGTAGACTGTGAAAGAAGAAAAATATTACCATGTTTGTGCGTGGGGAATAAATGCCTATTAATTGCAGGGGTAGAGATATCTAACGATATTAAAACAAACGAAAATACAAAAAATATAGGTTTTGTGCAAAAAATCTAATATTTTGACATAAAAATACAATAATTTGACAAAAATATTGGTATGAAAAAGAAAATCATATCAATATTTTTTGTTTTAATTGCATTTTTTGTCGTAAGTGGTTCAACACTTGTGGTAAACAATAATTTTGCATATTCAAGAAAATATGAGATTGAAACAAAGGGTGTGTCGGTTGAAAGAGTGTATTTTAAAGTCCGTGACGGAATTACTGAAAGACTTGATAAAATGGCGTTAAAACTGAAAAGTATGGGTTTTAATGATAGTGTAATTACAAAGTATCTTTTCACAAACTACGAAGAAGTTATTAAGTCTTTGCAGGCTGAGAATATCGAAGTTGTTAATTCTGAAATTGTATTAGAGGGAAATAGAATTTATCCAACGCAAGAATCAAATGGAAAAATTGTGCAAATCGACAAACTTGATAGTTTAATTGTATCAAAAGTGCTTTCAAATGAGCCTTTTTTAGAAGTTCCTTTTGAAACAATTGAAGCGTCAAGCACATATGCTGAGAATTTGGCGTTTTGTAATCTAAAATCTTATTTTACAACCCCAATAAGGGGCATAAACCAAGAGGGGAGAATACACAATATTGGAGTTGCATTATCTAAATTTGATGGAATGAGAATTGAACCAAACGAGGTTGTTTCATTTAATAAAGTTATTGGTAATACAACGCAAGAGAATGGATATGCACTTGCAAAAGTAATAATTAATGGAAAGTATGAAGATGACTTTGGTGGTGGAGTATGTCAGGCGTCAACAACTCTTTACAATGCATTACTTTTGGCCGATGTTGAGGTAATGCAAGCAAATCCGCATAGTTTAAAAGTGGGTTATGTTGAGGGTGCTTTTGATGCTATGGTTTCTTATGGTATAAGTGACTTGATTTTTAAAAACAATACGGGTGGACCATTGTTTATTACGACATTTTGTAATAGCGACAGTTGTGGGGCAACTATCTTTGGCTCGGAAAATGAATTTGATATTGTAAGACGCTCGGAAATTGTTGACTTTGATAGTGAGAAATTTCCAAAAATAAGTTCAAAATATGAGAGTTTTTTAGATTACTATAAAAATGGCGAAAAGAAGTTTGAAAAGAGAATAAGGAAAGACAATTATTATAAATTAAATGTAGAAAGTGTTTAAAAATTAAGATTTTGGGAAAGATTGCTTTTGAAGGAGATTGAATTTATGAGAAAAGCAACCCAAACAATAAGCGAAATCATAGACAAAATTAAGTCTATGCAAGGAAAAGATGTTGATATGGAAGTAAACAGGGGAAGAAAAAGAATTGAAAAATACGTAGCGGTTATAGATAAAATCTATCCAAGCGTTTTTACGGTATCAATCAAAGAACCTGCTGGGAATAACAATCAAAGTTATAGTTATTCAGATGTTTTATGTGGTGATGTTAAAATAAAACAAAAACAAATTAAATTAAGTTAGTCATAAAAGCCGGTCCTTTATACTAGAATGTATTATCACAAAATTTAAGGAGGACGACAGAGGGTGGCAAGTGTTGCATCGACAAAGAAAGTGGCTAATAAGAGTTTGGTAAAAACTCTTGAATTGAAGACCAGTTGCAGTTATCAAACAGAAGATGGGAAGTTTATAGATAAAATTTTGGACGGAATTGCAAGTGTTTCTATTGAAACAAGTGAAAAAGTGGGAGACTTTTTGCAGTTCGCAGGAAAAGTAAATTTAACAAGTGTTTTTGTAGATAGCGAAAAGCAACTTGGTAGCGAAAAAATCGAAAGTAATTTTTCAGAGAAAGTGCAAATAGGTGATGTTGATGCTACTGCAATTATCCCCAAAATTATTTCGGTTAAACAAAGGCGAGAAACTTCAAATTATGTAGATTGCACAATAATTTTAACTATTGAAATTTATGGAGTTTTGCAAGAAACAATTGCGTATGTTGATGCTGGAAATGTAGGATTGGTAGAAAAGACCAAAGTGATTGAGGCTGAAAGTTTATTGTGCTTCAATAATACTACATTTAATTTAAACGATGAAATTGAAAGCGTTGACCATATTGACAGAGTTATTGCAAACTATACAACCGTTGCTATCAACAAGGTGGTTCCAAATGGAAACTATGTAATTGTGGACGGCGAATTGTACAGAGATGTACTTTATGTTTCAGAGGGGATAACAAAAAAATTGCAAAAGCGTAACGACTTTACGCAAGAAGTTGCTCTGTTAAATTGTAGTGATGACACGATAATATCTTCCAAAATTTACCTTGCAAACGAAAGCCTTTCATTAGATTTAAGCGATGATGGCTTAAAATCGGTAATTACTTTTAACACCAACATTTCTGCGTCGGTTTGGGGATTTGAAAAGACCAAGTTTAATTGCTTAGAAGACGTTTATTCTACCAAAAAAGAACTTGAAATCAAACATTCTTCATACACAAATATTATGCAGTATAATTCAATATTTGCAAGTGAAAATCTTTTATCCAATATTGATATGTCTGACAAAAAGAGAATTGATGAGATTGTGTCAATTGGTTCAAGCAGTGTTTCAATTAATAGCATAGTCACTGAAAATTCGGTATGCAAGATAGGCGGAGTGATTACGCAGAAAATAATTGCCAAAAATTATGATAATGACGATATATTCTCAACCGAAGTAGAAGTACCATATTCTACACAAATTAACTTGAATATCGAAGACGATTCCGATTGTTGTTCATATGTTGTTGCGAGATGCGTAAATGCAAAAAACAAGGCTGGAAAAGAATTGAGTTTAACCTATGAAATCAATATTATGTCAGACATAGTGCAGAAAAAAATAGAAAGTTATATCTCAGAATGCAATGAGTTGACAGATAAAGTATCGTCAAATCATAGTATTGTAATTTATATGCCTGAAAAAAATGAAAAAATATTTGACATTGCGAAAAAATTAAGCGTAACACCAGAAGTAATGCTTGCCCAAAATCCGGGAATCTCTGACAATGAGCCTATTTCAAAAATTATCTTATTTAAAAGCGTAAAATAAATATCATACAAAAAACAGCACCCCTTCGATTTTGGAGTGCTGTTTGTCTAAGTGGCATAATTAAATATGTTTAAATTGTATATCTTAAATTTTTTTATTAATTTGCATTGAATTGTAGGCGGTTTAGAAGTTTTTTGTGCCAATAGGTATACATTCTTTTTGCATAGCCTTCAAGTTCTGGGTCTGGCTCGAATGTTTTTGAATGAGATACAAGTGTTGTTATATCTGAAAGTGATTTAATAACCCCAGATGCAAGCATTGCAAGATAAGTCGCTCCCATTGCTGTGCTTTCTGGTTCGCTTGAACGATGTACAACTATTTTTGCCGTGCAAGAGATTAAGTCTAATAAATAATCGGATTTACTAACTCCGCCATCGCAGGTGATTTCCTTTACATTAACTTTTTTGGTTTTTAATTCATCAAGGATTTCTTGAAGCGAAAAGGCAAAACTTTCAATCGTAGCTTTTGTAATCTTGTTTTTGTCGGTATCAAAGGTCATTTCAGATATTGACCCTCTTAAATTCCCGTTCCAATAAGGGGCTCCAATTCCTGTAAATGTTGGGAAGAAGCAAACTCCGTCGCTTTTTGTTGTGTGACAAATAGTGTCAAGTTCAGAAAAACTATCAAACATATTTAGTGTGTTTTTAATGAAGTTTAGGGCACTTCCGCAATTAAAAATGCTCCCCTCAATGGCATAAGTTGTTTTGCCTTTGATTGAGTATGCAATAGTATTTAACAATTTGTCGTTGTTTTCAACAATTTTGTTTCCGGTGTTAACAAGTAAAAATCCGCCGGTACCATATGTCATTTTTGCAGTCTTTGGTATGATTGTTCCTTGACCTACAAGGCTGGATTGTTGGTCGCCAATAACGGAAAGAATTGGTAGGTTTTCGCCGGAGATAACATCGGTTCCAAAATTATCGACCGAATTTAAAATTTTTGGCAAGTAGGCAGGCTTTAAACCCCAAAATTTCAAAAGTTCACCATCATATTCAAAAGGTTTTGTAAGGTCTACAAGCATAGTTCTTGATGCGTTTGAAGTATCAGTTACAAAAGATTTTCCGCCGGTTAATTTGTAAACTAGCATTGCGTCGATTGTACCAAAATGCAAGTTTCCATTTTTCAATGCCTTTTTTACATTTTCGTTGTTTTCAAGTAGCCATTTCATTTTACTTGCACTAAAATAACTGTCCATAATAAGACCTGTTTTGGCTTGAATTCTTGCTTTTGTGCTGTCGTTTATGCTATCGCAAAATTCGGTAGTCCTTTTGCATTGCCAACTAATAATTGGGGCGAGTTGGTTGCCGTTATCATCAAAAGAACAAACGGCTTCACGCTGGTTGGTAATTCCAATACCAAAGGTGTTTTTGTTGGTGAGTTTATGCTTTTTGATAAGATATAAGAGAGAAGTTTTAACATTTTGCCAAACTTCTTCGGCGTCTTGCTCGACCCAGCCCGCAAAGGGATAGAAACTTTTTATTGGAAGACTGTGGCTGTCAACGATTTTTTTTGAGTTGGTATCGTAAAGAATGACTCTTTCGCTGGTTGTTCCCTCGTCGATGGTTAGGATATATTGGCTCATAATTATTGACCTCCAAAATCTTTTATTCATACAATATAGCAATTATAGTGTAGCAAAAACAAAACATAGTCGCAAATGATTTTAATATAGTAATAAAAAATATTAATTTTTTCATTATTGAATATTGACAAATTGGTAATTTTGTGTGATACTACAAGTCTAATATTAATTTACTAAAAAGAGGGGTTTTTATATGAATTGTAATTTGCCAAAAGGTTTTAAAGCAAGTGTTTCAGACAGGGCAGGGTTTGATAGTCCAAGGCAATACGTAATCAGAAGTATGCCACAAATCGACAGAAGAAATGTACCTATGGGGTTTAATGAGAGCCCAATGATGTCTTACGGCACAGGAAAAAACTATAATTTTACTAATAGTGCAAGGTTAAGACGAAATGCGCAAGCTCGTAATAACAGAAATGCGACAAGAAAGAGCGAAAGTGCAAGAAGTTTTGCAAGAATAGTTGCAAAGTATAACTCTGAAGAATCTGAGATGTAGTTTTTTATTAAAAAATAACTATTCATCAACAAATTTTAATAAAATTCGTACAAATTTTGTTAAAAAAATGGTCTATAAATTTTAAAAACCATTGACAAAATAATTTTTGTATGATAAATTATATATACACTCGCCTTGATTAGGGGGTGTTAATTTTTTGGGAGAAATTTTTTATGAGAACAAAGATCACATTAGAATGTACAGAATGTAAAGAAAGAAATTACGATAATTACAAAAACAAGAAGAATGACCCAGACCGTATTGAAATGAAGAAATACTGTTCAAGATGTCAAAAGCATACTGTTCATAAGGAAACAAAGTAATTATTTTCTAATAGGGGGTATTTCTGGTGGCAAAACACAATCAGAAATCTAATGCAAAAGTTAAAGACGAAGACAAAAATTTGGTTGAAGAAACAGTAGAAATGGAAGAAACTGAAACAACAGAAGTTGCAGAAGAAACGGTCGCAATTGACAAAAAAGTTGCTAAGGCTGAAAAGAAACAAAAAACTGCAAAAGTTAAAGTTAACAGAGAACCAAGAAAAAGCAAATTTAAAGAAGTTTTTGCAGAGCTCAAAAAGGTTAACTGGCCATCATTTGGAAAAACAATGAAGCAAACAGGAATGGTGCTTTCAATTGTTTTGATTTTTGGTGTAGTTGTTTTAGGATTCGATACACTTATCAGCTGGCTTTTAGGTCTGCTAACAAAAATTTAGTCTGGTCTTAATGAGGTAAATATTAATGGATGATAATATGAACGAACGTGAAGAGGCTAAGTGGTACGTCTTGCATACCTTTTCTGGGTATGAAAATATGGTACAAGACAACCTCTATAAAGTTATTGAAAAAAATAATCTAGAAGAAGATATTTTAGAAGTTCAAATTCCAATGGAAGATACCATTGAAGAAAAGAACGGAAAAAGAAAAGTTGTTCAAAGAAAGATGTTTCCTTGTTATGTTCTTGTGAAAATGAGATATAGGGATTCACTTTGGCATACAATTGTCAACACTCGTGGTGTTACTGGTTTTGTTGGACCTGCAGGTCGTCCATTGCCATTAACAGAAGATGAAATCAGAAGAATGCGACTTGAAAAAGTCAATGTTGATATTAAGATCAACATTAATGACAAGGTTAAAGTTGTCGGTGGTCCATTTGACGGATTCGCTGGTGATGTTGTTGAAGTTGATTCTGAAAATCAAATTTGCAAAGTTATGGTTTCAATGATGGGAAGACAAACTCCATTGGAATTGGAATTTTCTCAAATTGAATTAATTTAATTTGATTTTATCTGGCTTAACGTCAGTTAAAATATATGTGGGAGAAGTAAATTTTTCTATGCTTCGGTTAAAACCACAAATTATCCATTTAAGAAATGGGTAAAGGAGATTTATTATGGCAGCACCAAAGAAAGTTCAAGCCGTAGTTAAGTTGCAATTACCAGCAGGTAAGGCAACTGCAGGTCCTCCAGTTGGTAGTTCACTTGGACCTCATGGAATTAACATTCCAGGATTCGTTAAAGATTTTAACGACAGAACTGCATCACAAGCGGGTTTAATTATCCCAGTAGTAATGACAATCTACCAAGATCGTTCATTCACATTTATTTTAAAGACTCCACCAGTTGCAGTCCTAATTAAAAAGGCACTTGGAATTGAAAGTGGAAGCGGAAAGCCAAACCGTGATAAAGTTGGAAAACTTACACTTGCTCAAGTTAAGGAAATCGCTGAAACAAAGATGAAAGACCTTAACACAACAGATGTTGAATCTGCTATGAGCATGGTTAAGGGTACAGCTCGCAGTATGGGCATTACCGTGGAAGAATAAGGAAGGAGGAACGATAAATGAAATACGGAAAACGTACAGTTGAAGCAAGAAAACTTGTTGAAAAGTCAAAAACATATGATGTTGAAGAAGCAATTTCACTTGCAATTGAAACAGCAACTGCAAAGTTTGATGAAACAATCGAACTTCATGTAAAACTTGGCGTTGATGGTAGAAATGCAGACCAACAAGTAAGAGGAACAGTTGTTCTTCCACACGGAACTGGTAAAGAATTAAAGGTTTTAGTTATTGCAAAAGGCGACAAGGCTGAAGAAGCGAAAAATGCAGGTGCAGATTTCGTTGGAGCAGAAGATATGATTGCAAAAATCCAAAACGAAAACTGGTTAGGATTTGATGCTTGTATCACAACTCCAGACATGATGGGGCTTGTTGGACGTATCGCTAGAGTTCTTGGACCAAAGGGCTTAATGCCAAACCCAAAATCTGGTACAGTTACAACTGATGTTGTTAAGGCTATCAATGATGTTAAGGCTGGTAAAGTAGAATACAGACTTGACAAAAACAATATCGTGCATGTTATTATCGGTAAAAAGTCTTTCGGCAAAGAAAAACTTGTTGAAAACTTAAACACTGTTATGGATGCTATTGTTAAGGCTAAGCCACAAGCAGCAAAGGGTCAATACCTAAAGTCTGTTAACATTGCAAGCAGCATGGGACCTGGTGTTAAAGTTAACTACAGAGTTATGTAATTTAACATAAAAATCAAAAATGAAAATGACTGGTAAATTTACCAGTCATTTTTTTATGTAAAACATGGTGGGATAGTGGTATTATGTTTGACAAAACATTGTTAAAGTGCTTGGTTGATAGCAGTGTTATGTCAGACATAAATTGCTAAAATAAATGGTTTGAACCACTTTTTAACAAACTTTCAGTACTTTTTACATTGTTTGGTCGTCGTCACCACTTGAATTTTTGTTTTGCCTTGCTCTTTTTGCAAGCATATCTGCTCTTCCAGTTTGTATAAACCAATCTATAATAGGTTTTACTTCATGTGAAGGCTTAAGTTTAACAAAAATTTTAAAAAGTTGCAACAAATTAATTGTTAACATTCTGCCAGTTGAGTTATACAACGAAATATTAACTATAAATATTTATAAAAGGGTTGACAAAGGGGAAAACTTGGTGTAGAATATTGGACGTAATAAATAAATGACTTTTTGTGCCAAAGACGACAAGTCGTGAAATTTCACTATAAAATCTTGTCTAGGAACAAATTTTGGAAATTTTAAGGGTAAAGTTCGTTTCCAGATGTGTTCCTCGCATCTGGAATTTATTTTTTATATATAAAAGAGGAGGGTAATATGTCTGCAAATAGAGAGATTAAGAACACTATTGTTGCTGAGATTAAGGAACGTGTTCAAAACGCAAAGTCAGTAGTACTTGTTGATTACAAAGGCTTAACAGTTGAACAAGACACCGCTCTTAGAAACAAGTTTAGAGAAGCTGGTTGTGAATACAGAGTTTACAAAAACCGTCTTATTAAGATTGCGTTGAATGAACTTGGTATCGAACTTGATTCTAAACATTATGATGGACCAACTGCACTTGTTACAAATAACGAAGATGTTGTTGCTCCTGCAAAAATCGTCTTTGATGGCGAAACTCAATACAAAGTAATGAAAGCTAAATGTGCTTACATCGAAAACAAAGTTATGGAATATGACGAAGTTAAGAAAATCGCGTCTATCCCAAGCAAGGATGTGCTTGTTGCTCAATTACTTGGTATGCTTTTAAATCCAATCCGTTCACTTGCTGTCGTTTTGGATCAAGCTGCTAAAAAGCAAGAAAACTAATTAAATTAAAAAAACAAAAAATAATTTTTAAGGAGAATTTAAAATGGCTGATATTAAGAAAATATTAGATGAAATTAAAGAACTTACCGTTGTTGAACTTAACGAACTTGTTAAGTCATTAGAAGAAGAATTTGGCGTTAGCGCTGCTGCTATGGCAGTTGCTGCTCCAGCTGCTGGTGCTGCTGCTCCTGCAGAAGAAGAAAAGAGCGAATTTAATGTAGTGCTTAAAGAAGTTGGCGCTAACAAAATCGCTGTTATCAAGGTTGTTAGAGAAGTTACAGGTCTTGGACTTTCAGAAGCTAAGGCTCTTGTTGACGGAGCTCCTGCAACAGTTAAGGAAAACGTTGCAAAAGATGCTGCTAACGAAATGGTTGCTAAGTTCAAAGAAGCTGGCGCTACAATCGAATTGAAGTAAGTTTAAATGTAAAAAGCCTAAGGGAAATTCCTTGGGCTTTTTGTTTAAATTGGTTTATTTTAATGTGTGAAGTTAAAAAATGTTTTATGAATTTAAAGTTTAAATGCTATTTTTCAAGGAATGTGGAACATTCAACAGAACCATTCTCATTTAAGACAGCAATTCCATTTGCTAAGCATTTACCTTGCTTATTGAATAGGCAAGTGGCGTTACACAAAACTTCTACGCTTGGACGAATCAAAGGTTGAGGGATTTCATCACTAAACTCGGTTTTGTTTTCGTCTGCTGATGGGGAAAATGTTTGACACTTTGTTAGTCTGTCAATAATGATGTGTTTTGCATTACAATTGCAATTATTGTTATATTCGCATTTCCCACACTTACATTTTAAATCTACCATATATTTTCTCTCCTTTTATTGTATTGTTGACAAAGTTGATTTAATTATACCGACAGTTTTGTGAATTTTATTGACAAGACTTGCTTCATTTTGTTACAATAATTCCGTAAAGGGGAGTAAATATCTATGAAAGTAATTTTAACAAAACAAGTAAAGAATGTTGGAAAGGCTGGCGATGTTGTCAATGTTTCAGACGGCTATGCAAAGAACTTTTTATTTAAACAAGGTATGGCAATTGAAGCCAACCAAGAAAATTTGAATGTTAACACACAAGCAAAGCAAAAGGCGGAAAGAGAACGTGCAAATGAAAAGGCAGAGGCTGAAAAACTTGCTGGAATTTTAAAAGATGTTGAAGTGGTAATTAAAGCGTCAACTGGAAAGAATGGGCAAATGTTTGGCTCGGTTACGAATAAAGAAATTTCAGAAGGTTTAGAGAAAATGGGCTACAATGTTGACAAAAAGAAGATAGTTGTTGCAAATCCAATTAAATCTTTGGGAGTTTATGAGGTAACTTGCAAACTGTTCCCAGAAGTTTCTTGCAAATTAAAGGTTGTGGTTAATTAATTTGTTTTGAAATAATTTAAAAAGATGATAAAATAAAGGTAGTAATATTGCTACTTTTATTTTTTGGAGAAAATTTTATGGAGAATATACGACTGGTTGAAGTTTTTAACAGGTTTGTTGGTGAAAATGTTAAAAGCGTAAGTCCTTTAGGGAAAGGCAATATTAATTATACATACAAAGTTGTTTGTGAAGGTGGTAAAGAATATCTGCTTCAAAGGTTGAATGGGAATGCATTACCAAACATTGACGCTTGCTTACATAATATTGATGTGATTTCAAACCATATAAAGGCAATGGGGGAAGTTTCGCTTTCGCTTATTAAAACAAAAGATGGCGAGGTCTCATACAAAGATAACAATGGTTTTGTTTGGCGTCTTTATCCATTTTTTAGTGGTTCTTTTAGTGTAGACGAAACCGATGACTTGGAATTGATTGAAGAAATAGCAAGAGGGTTTGGGCATTTTGACAATCTTTTGGTTGATTTGGACGTGAAAAATGTTCAAGTTAGTGACGATAATTTTCATAATGCAAGACAAAAATATGAATTATTAATGAAGGCGATAGTTGATGACTCTCAAAACAGGGTGGTTGAAGCAATCGATGAAATTGAATGGGCAAAGCGACTTATTGAAAGTTGTAAAAATAAAACAGGAATCGAAATTTTTAAATTGTCTGATGAACTTTTTGGGGGTCGACTCAATAAACAAGTGGTTCACAACGATACAAAACTTAATAATGCTTTGCTGGATATGAATAACAAAGTGCTTTGTGTGGTTGACCTTGATACTGCTATGCCTGGAACAATACTTAATGATTTTGCTGATGGGGTTAGATTTGCTTGCAATAGTGTTTGCGAAGAAGAATATGACATTTCTAAGGTAAAATTTGATTTGGCTAAGTTTGAAGCTTTTACGAAAGGCTTTTTTGGTGGTATTGCAAGGAAGTTAGACAATCTTGAGAAAGAATTGGTCTTTGTCGCACCAATTGCAATTGCTTTTGAGTTGGGATGCAGATTCTTTGCCGACTTTTTAAACGGCGACGTGTTTTTTAGGATTGTGTCTGATGATAAAAATTTTAATTTGGTGCGTGCAAGGGTTCAATATAAATTGTGTGAAAGTATGCTTGAAAATTTTAAAGAAATGCAAACAATAATTTTAAAATATATTAACTAGGAACATTAATTTAGTTGAAAACTATGTATGATTTATGTTAATATTAATTTATGAAAATATATACTGCTGACAATAATAGAACTATATTTAATAAAATTTTAGAAGAAGTTGCGGAAGAGTCTGTTGATAACTCACGCAACTTTATTTTGCTTGTGCCTGAAAAACTTTCGCTTACAATGGAGCGAGAAATTTTGCTTAAACATAAAAGAAAGGCTTTGATAAACGTCCAAGTTTTAACACTTTCTCGAATGCTTAGAAAAATGCTTAAGTCAAGTGATAACTATCTTCCAAAAGAATCGGGGATTATGATAGTTAAAAGACTTATTATGGAAAATTTAGACAGCCTTGTGTGCTTTAATAAAACGGCTAGGACTATTGGATTTGCTGAAAGAATTTATGATACTATTTCAAATCTTAAAAACAGTAACGTTCGTCCAGAAGATTTTAAACTTAAAATGACAAAAGTTAATGAGTCTTTGCGTATTAAAATGCAAGACATTCTTTTGCTTTATATTAAATACGAAGAATATATCAAAAAGAATGGGATGATTGATGCTTGCGACAGATTTATTTTGCTTTCAAGAATGGTTGAATCAAGCGAAATGATAAAATCAAGTGAATGTTTTATTTTTGGTTTTGATAACATTTCTGCTTCTGGTATGGAAGTTCTTAAATCGGTTATGCGATATGCAAAAAAATGTACTTTTGGTTGCTTAAATAATAGTGGCAAAAGCAATAGTTACATCATTGAACCTGAAATGCTTGAAAGCGTTAAACAAGCAGCAGAAGAACTAAATATTCAGCCTACAATTGTTGAACTTGTGTCAAAACAAGATGATGTCACATCGCATATACGAAACAACTTGTTTGCTTACCCATATAGCAAAATGCAAATAGAAAACGAAGTTGTTTTAATTGAATGTAAAAATCCATTGGAAGAAGTTAAGTTCGTTGCAGAAGTTATTCGCAGAAATGTTATTAAAAAAGGGCTTCGATACAACGATTTTGCTGTTGCTTGCTCAGATTTGGGGGTTTATGGCGATGCAGTTCAAACAGTGTTTAAAGATTATCACTTACCTTATTTTGTAGATAGGTCAGAGAATCTGAATTCTCATCCATTGATGATGTTTATAAATTCACTTCTGTTGTGTTATAAAAGGCATTTATCAAGTGATGAACTTTTAAAAGTAGTAAAAAATTATTTCAGCGGAATTGACGCAAATAAGCAACACGAACTTGAAAATTATATCATTAAATTTGGCGTTAATTATGACAAATTCAAAAAACCATTTGAGTATGGCAAATTAGATAAGAATAATGAGATTACTGAAAGCTATAAGATTGTTGAAGGTGCAAGAATTGAAATTATGTCAAAGATTGAACCTATTTTTGCATGTATAGAAAAAGCAAGAATTTCCAAAGATTTTACGAATGCAGTTAATAAAATTTTTGAAGTATTTGACTTAGATAATGCTACCGAAAGGTTTATTGAAAAACTTAATCAAAGCAAAGAAAAAGTAATGGTTGATTTCACTCGTCAAGTTAAACAAAAGTTTATGGGAATTGTCGCTGAAATTGAACGTATTATGGGTGAAACACAAATTGATTTTGATGAATATTATTCAATTTTGATGTCAGGACTTGGGAGCGAAACGGTTTCGTTAATTCCTGTGTTTGTAGATAGCGTTTTTATTGGAGATGCCTCATCAAGTAAGTTTTTAGGTTCAAAGTATCTTTTTGTAATTGGTGCAAGTGAGGGGGCAATTCCAAAATCTGTCGATGATTGTGGAATTATTGTAGATAAAGAAATTCAAGCATTGACTGATTCTATTGGTAAAAAAATCGAGCCAACTATACGAACTATTAATAGAAGAGAAAGGTTTAAATTTATTAGTTTATTGCAGTCATTTAAAGATAAACTTTATGTAATATACCCCAAATATGACAAAGATAGTTCAGAACAAAAACCAAGCCTCGCAATGCTCGATATTGCTAAGATTTTTTATAAAATAGAAGATTTAAGGCCTCTTGATATTATTCCTATGAATATTTATAGGAGGAAAAGAGGACTTTTCAATGAAGAAGATAGAAGTTTAAATTATGCTTATGAATTTAGCACTCCAGAGGTTGGTATGAAAAAACTTTTAAGCCAGGCATATGGTGGTGCTATGTCTGACAATAGTGAGATGATTTCAGCACTTTATTGGTATTTTAGGAAGTCTTTAAACAACGAAAAGTTTTTGTTGCCAACCACAAAAACTCACAGAATCGCAAGTCCAAAGTTGTTGTTTTTCCCAAAGAAAACGACAAGTATTTCTCAACTTGAATGCTATTTTAGTTGTCCATATAAGTTTTTTGCAAATTACGGCCTTGGCATTAAAGAGCGTGAAGAAAGCAAGTTGAAGTCCATTGACTTTGGTAATGTGTTGCACAGAATCGCAGAACTTTACGTAAAAGATATTGAAAAGTATAGAACCATTAAAGATATTCATAAACGTGAAGCGATTTTGAATAAATTGATTGAAAAAGTGTTTGACGAAGAAAAAATTAAAACTGCGTCAAACAGGCATATTATTTTACCGCTTAAAGGCGAGGCTAAAAGACTGATTGATGCATTGTCTTTTCAATATGAGTTGTCTAACTTTAAGCCAGTCGCAGAAGAACTTGTCTTTGGAGAAAAGGGCAAAATCAAAGGACTTGACCTTGGGTGTGGCATAAAACTTGAAGGAAAAATTGATAGGGTTGACAGTCTTGGTAATGAGTATAGGGTTATTGACTATAAAACCGGAAAAATAGATTTGCAGGCAAAAAATGTTTACTACGGCAACAAAATTCAGTTGTTTATGTACTTAAATGCATTGAAAAATGCAAAAAAATCACCAGTTGGGGCATTTTATCTCCCTATTAAGAATGTTTTTGTTGATGAAGACTATGGCACATTTTTGTACACCTATAAAATGCAAGGATATTTTGTTGATGATGTAAAAGTCGCACGAAATATGGATAATAGTTTAAATCAAGAAAATACAACAAGTAAAGTTATAACTTTGTCGCTTAAAGAAGATAAACAAAATTCTGAAAGTGATAATTTGGTCATAAAAAAGCAAAACCATATTTTGCCAGAAGAAGTATTAAGAGGTGTGATGGATTACACTATGGCGTTGTCTTGTGGTGCAGTGAGAGAAATTTTGGACGGGAACATTGAAATGTCACCAATTCAAAGTGGTGATAAGCCTGCCTGTGAATATTGCACCTATAAAAATATTTGCGGACTTATGTATGCTTCAAATAAAAAGGCAAGGAAAACGAAAAAAGTAGCGTTTGAAAATTTTGCTTTATTAAAAAAGGAGGATAATAACAATAATGGCAAAAAGTAATGACAAAAAAAATGAAAAAAAGTCCTCTTTGACAGAAGAACAATTAAGGTGTATTAATGAAAGGGGAGTAAATCTTTTAGTTTCTGCGTCGGCAGGCTCGGGAAAGACATTTGTAATGATTGAGAGAATCAAAAAGATGATTGAAAATCACGAAGCAAGTGTCAATGAACTTCTGGTGGTAACATTTACAAAGGCCGCTGCAGGTGAAATGAAAGCAAGACTTGTTCAAGGTCTTGAAAAAATAGAAAATAAAGATGACTATATTAAAGAACAATTATTAGACATACAAAATGCAAGCATAAGTACCTTGCATAGTTTTTGCTCTAAACTTTTAAAAAGTTACTTTTACGTTCTAGGTATAGACCCTGCTTTTACTTTAATCGATGAAATTGAAAGTAATACACTTAAAGAAAAGGCTTATAGTAAACTTGTAGATAATGCATTTTTGCGTGGAGATGAAAAGTTTTTTCAATTGTTTGATATGTTTGCAATCAACAGGAAAGAAGACAATTTTAAAGATACAATAAATAAATTTTATGAATTTTTATTGACTTTGGTTGATTCGGATTCTTGGTTTAATGAAATGATAAAAAGTACATACAACCAAGATTTAACTAAAAATGTCTGTGCAAGTTTTATAAACAACTACTTTGTGCAGAAGTTCAATCATTTAAGGAAGTGTGCTGATGTAATACTTACAGACGGAATTGTAAGAGAAAACGAGAAGTTGGTTACATACATAAATTCTTTATACTTAAACCTTTTGAAAATAAAAGAAGGTAGGTCGTTTATTGAAAACAGAAAGGGTGCGGAAAGTTTTGAAATCATACCAAGAATGCCTACGCTAAAAGATGACTATGCTTACTTAAAGCCTGATATTGATAAACTTAAAGACGCAACAAAGAAATTAATAAAAGAAGCCTATGAAAATTATGCAGGGCATTCAGAAGATGTAATTAAAACAAAGATTTCTATTACAAAAGAACATATAATCGCTCTTTACAATTACACAAGAGAGTTTGAGAAAATATATGCAGACTTAAAGAAAGAAAAAGTTGCATTGGATTTTTCGGATTTGGAACAATATACAATTAAGTTGTTAAAGGACGAAACAATAAGAAAATCCATTCAAGAAAAGTATAAGTTTGTCTTTGTTGATGAGTATCAAGATACAAATGCAATTCAAGAGGCAATAATTCAAGGAGTGTCAAGAGAAAATAATCTGTTTATGGTAGGCGATGTAAAGCAAAGTATTTACAGATTTAGAGCTTCTGAACCACAGATATTTGTCGACAAGTTTAATAGTTATAGTAAAGGTTTGGCAAAAAAATCTAAGGCTATAAAATTGAATGCAAATTTTAGAAGCAATAAAGATGTTTTAGATTTTTCGAATGAAGTTTTCAGTCGTGCAATGACCTCTGCGTTTGGTGGTGTTGACTATATTCAAGACGCTATGTTTATTAAGGGTGGAGATAAAGATGAAGTCTTTAATACTCAGTACCCTGTGGTAAATGTTAACATCATAAAGTCGGAAAAAGAAGATAGTGATGATGACGATGAAGATTTGTTGGAAGAAAGATTGCCAGTTTACAGTGTGTTAAATGGTGAAGAGTTGTCAAAAGAAAGTGTAAAAAAAGCCGAGTGCGAAGGAAATATTGTAGTTAATGCTATAAAAGAACTTTTGACGAAAGATATAATTGGTGCAAAAGATAAAGTAAAACGTAAAATTGAATTTAAAGATATTGCGATTTTGTCTTCAAGCAGAGGTGAATATTTACAAACTATATTGAAACAATTAGAGAATGCAAATATTCCATATACATCAGACATCAAAGAAAATATTTTTGACAATCCTGACATTTATGTTTTGAAATCATTTTTAGAGCTTGTTGATAATAAAAATCAAGATGTTCCATTGCTTGCTGTTTTGCAATCAAATATGTTTCAATTTACAACAAATGAACTTGCGTTAATTCGTCAATCTAACAGAGAAACAAAGTTTTATTATGAAGCTTTTTACAATGCTTGTGAAAACGAAAAAGTTTCAATTTCTTTAAAGAAAAAAGTTTTAGATTTTATTAATGTGTTAGCGTATTTTAATTTCCTTAGCCAATTCACAACGGTCAATGTGCTAATTCAAAGAGTGCTGGAAGAAACAGGTTTTGAAAATGAAATTTTGAAGAAAAATGGCGGTTCTAAGACTATTGCAGATATTGAAAAACTTAAATCTTTCATAAATGGGAAGAGTTATAACGCAACACTTACAGAATTTTTGATGAACATAAAAGAAAATGAGATTTCTTTTGAAAGTGATGCCAATGAAAATTCGGTTGTTGTGACAACAATTCACAAAAGTAAGGGGCTTGAATATCCAGTAGTAATCATTGTTGGGTGTGGGCAAAAGTTGGTAAACAGGAAAGACGCATCTGATTTTATTCCGTCGAAAGGATTGGGAGTTGGAATACCGTTTTTTGATTGTGAATCAAGAATAAAAACGGGCTCGATTTGTTATAATGCTGTAAAACTTGAAAATATCGCACAAAACTTGGAAGAAAAACTAAGGTTGTTTTATGTTGCTCTAACAAGAGCAGTTAATAATCTAATAATTGTCGGGTGCGTTGGGAAGAATAATCAAATAACTGAAGCGTCAATGGCGAAAACTTTTTTAGACTGGGTTAATCCAGTAATTGACGCTAAGCAAAATGGTGGTATGTCAAGTTTCTTTGATTTTAAAGTTAATTATTTTGACTTGTCACGAATGATAGATGAAAACGAAACAAAAGAACTTGAACAAACCTATCAATTTGATAAGCCAAATGAAGAGCTTATGAAAATTGTTAAAAATGTAGTTGAGTACAAATATGCCTTTGAAGAGGCTTGCAAAATGCCGGTAAAAACAAGCGTGAGTGAACTTTTAAAAGAAGAAAAAGATGAGGTGTATATCCCAAGATTGTTTAATGGCGCTGGCAATGAAGACGCAATCAAAAAAGGTCTTACTTATCACAAAATTATGCAGTATATTGACTTTAATTTAAAAAGTGAGGAAGAGTGTATACGCTGTATTCAAAATATGGTAAGCAAAGAGATTTTGGACATTTCAGAGTTTAATCTTGTGAATATAAAAGAAATCTGGAAATTGCTTTCTAATAAGCAATTTGTAGAACTTACAAAGGGCAATGTAATGCGTGAAAAAGAATTCATTGCACTAACTAAAATTTCAAGCGGGAAGGCAAATAAAAGTAGTGATAGTGTTTTATTGCAAGGTGTTGTCGACTTTGTATCAGTACTTGGGAATAGTGTGGTAGTTGTAGATTTTAAAACCAACAACTGGAAAGATGAGAATAGATATATTGCAAATTATGCAACCCAACTCAATATGTATTCTCAAGTGTTGGGAGAAAGTTTGGGACTGAAAGTACACAAGAGATATTTATATTCATTTACTCTTGGTAAATTTATTGAGGTCTAATAAATATTTATTAAAAATTTCAAAAAGGCTAAAATATATTCGACAAAAAAAATTTATCGTGTTATAATTTTTATAAATTTACACGTAATTGGAGAAATCTATGTTTGAGTTACTAAGAACGGCTTTTAAGCTTGCAGTAACCAATTTGACATTAAATAAGTTGGTTTTATGTGGTTTAATTGCACTTTTTGTGATGATATGTTGGAGCGTATTTTCGTTATTATTTAATAACCAAGTACGTATGCGTAAAAATTGCGTGGAAATTATAAGATTTTTGCGTAATAATCCAATTTCTGCTGACAATTACCCAAAGTTTATTGGAATGTGGCAAAATTTTCCACTTGCTATGAAGTTTGAATGGAAAAGATATGAGATTAAGAAGGTGGGCAGACCAAGCGATTATTTAAAACGCGAAGAATGTGTTGATTTTTCAATTCAAGGTGGCTTGCAAAGACAAAATCGCTCGCTTATGAGAACGGTTATTGCAATAGTTACTGTATTGGCGGGATTGTGCTCTGTTGCAATGATTGGCTCAACATCAGCTGTAATGAAAACAAATGTTCCGCTTACTACAACACTAATTGCAGATATGTTGTTGGTGCCGTTTTTAATCTACATTTTGTTAATGCTAAATTACTATATCTACACATCAATTCGCCATCAACAATACAGGTTACTTGTAGAAGTATTTTATGATTTTGTTGACATTTTGGACGAAAAGGTTGATTTAGTTGATGTGTTTGGAGGAGAAGGAAACACAGCAAGGTTAATTGCGTCTGTCTATGTGAATGAAACTGAACAAATGTTGATTGAAGAAGCAAGAAAAATCAGAAATAATGAAATACAAACAGAGGAGATTCGTGCAAGTAAAACCCAATTAACTCCACTTAAAGCGGGGGTTTTGGGTGTAAGTGATGCGGAAGATATTACTGAGGATAATGTTATAGAAACGACCATGCTTGTTTCCAATAAGTTGTCTGATGAAAATCACAAAACTGAACAAATGATAATGAATGAAGATGAATTTCTAACTACGGTTGGAGAAGTTGAAAGTCTTTTGTCTGAACTCGATGAGGAACCAAGTAAAACTAAAAAGGTTGAAATCGAGAAAAAGGTGAACAGCAAGATAAAGGCTTTGACGGATTACAAGCAAAAAGCTAAAATTGTAAAAGAAAGCTCAAAAAAAGATAATTATTAAATAAATATTTTAAGAAGGTGTATACTATGAAAAAGAAAACTGAAATTAAAAAGACAATGACTCTTGATGAAGTTTTAAGAATTAATCCAAACTTTGAAAGAATTTTGCTTGGTTTTGGTATGCATTGTTTAGGATGTCCTTGCAGTAGGGCTGAAACAATTGAAGAAGCAAGTATGGTTCACGGGTTTGATGTTCAAGTTTTACTAGACAAATTAAATGAAGAATTAAACAAATAATTTTTAAATGGATGAAAAACGTATGAAAAGATTTTTAAAGTTGATTTTGACTTTTTCGATTTTTATGTTTTCGGGCTTGTTGCTTAGTGGTTGCGATGACGACATTATATTAGTTGTTGGCGTAGACTTTTATCAAGAGCAAGTTTTAGTGTCAGTTGGAGAACAACTGGACTTGTCACATAAAGTTTATCCAAGCAATGCAACGAATGCGAAGGTAACTTATTGGAGCTCAGATCCAAACATTGCAACGGTTGATGAGGCTGGTCATGTTACGGTAAAAGATTCTGGTGAGGCTTTGATTGCAATTCGTACCGTTGATGGCGGATTCGAAGACTTTTGTAAGATTGTTACAAATATTGACCCAGATGAAATTAAGTGGAACACATCTGACGGAAGAATTGTTCCGGTAGATAATGAAGAATACAGCGGTGAAACAACGGTTGCTATTGGTCAAGTCATAAAACTTGAAGTTGATTATTTGATTGATGGTCTTATAAGTGAAGAGGTTACAAATAAGGATATAACATTTACTTCTTCTAATCCTGAGAATGTAGAAGTAATAAATGCAAAAGAGGGAATTTTAAGAGCAATTGACAGCAATGTTAGAAATGCAGACAATATACCTTATTCATACATTACAGCTACATTAAAGACTGCTAAAGGTGAAAAGAAGTTGGTTTGCAGAGTCTCTGTAAACGAATATACAACTGTTGACAAGTTATTTGTTAACAGTGTTGAAGGCGATGAAGAAATTTTAATGAATCGTGACGGAAGTGAAAAACTTTACCTTGATGCAGAAGACAACATTGGTATTGAGTATTATGCATATTTGTTAAATGCATCAAACTTTAAAAAGACTGACTATGATATGACATTGAGAAGTTCAGACGAAGAAGTCTTTACAATTAAGAATGCTTATGCATCTAATAATGTAATGTATTTTAGATTACTTCCAATAAAAGAAGGTTCGGCAAATTTATTTGTAGATACAACTTGCTATAATGAAAATGGAAAACAGGTTAGTGCTGTTATAAATGTTATTGTTCAAGCTGCAGTTGATAAGGTTCAAGTAAGTGCGTCAAATAAAAAAGAAACAACTCTTGGTGACGCATTAAATCACGAAATTGTTGTTTCTGGTGATATATTCAGTATAGATTTTGAATATTTTGATGAAGACAATAAAAAAATTGAAAATGCTGAAAGAGAAGTTTATTTCTTTGATACAAACAGTTATTGTATTTATGATCCCGTAACTGGCAAATATATTTATAATGTTAAGTATGACAATGGTGAATTTAAACAAGGCAGTACAAAAATTGAAATGACAGGAAGGGCAAATGATATTTCTGATGACAAAATCATAGTCGCAGGTCCTTGCGCTGATTATATTACTTTGTGCGGAGATAATAAATATAAAGTATCGTCAGTACCAGATGATATTAATCAAGTATTTTGTATACAAGGTTATGTTGCAAAGGAAAATCATTCTGATATAAATAAAGAAGAAAATAGAACATATTTCTGTTATTTCTTCTATATTAGAAATGAATTGCAAGGAATTATTGCTACAAAGCAAGAAGCAACCAAAGATGGGAATGACCAAATCGATAAAATTCCAATGACTGGAGGTATTGATGAAGTAACAATTTTATCTCGCTCAAGCGAAGATGTTTATGTTTATACCTTTGCATTTTTCAGTGAGGATACAATCCCTGCAAATATTACCTATACAATTTCTGATGAAAGTTTAATTTCGGTATCTTGTGACGGAAACAAATATACAATCGCAAGTGTGGTTCCTGCCGGGGCGGGAAGTGATGTTTATCCTCAAGGGGAGGGAATGGTTACGTTTATAGCGACTGATGGAGAAAAGACCGTTTCCATTGATGTTTTAGTTCACATAGTACGCTAAAATTGCATAAATAAGTAATAGAATAAAATAGTCTCAAAATGTGATATTTTGAGACTACTTTTTTTACCTTAGATATTGACAAATTAAAAGTTGTGTTGTATAATATGGTCACAAAAAAATAATATAATATTTCGGGGGATATATATTATGAAAAAAAGAATTTTCTTAATAGTCTCATCAATTGTATGTTGCTTAGTATCTTTATCACTTGTTGTTTATACTATTGCTAAAGCTACTCAAACTACATCTTCAAATGTACCAGGTGGTAAGGATAATCCTACAACTGATGTATCAAAACCTAATTATGAAGATGCTGTAAATACTCAAAATATTGAATACAATTTGATTGTAGGCGATAGTTTTATCGATGAAATTTTACTTTCTAACGCAGACTCAATGCCAAGTATTTTAGGAGTTTCAAACAACAGTGTTGTAGCAAAAAAATCTGGCGAAGAAATATTTGTGGTTGAAGCAAATGGTGTTAGATATAATTATGATGTTAAAGTTTGGGCTAAGGGTAATGGTACTCAAGAAGATCCATATAACATCATAAGAATTAAAGACTTAGAAGAATATGTTGCTGATGATAAATCAAAGAAGACTTATTACATTCAAAGAACAGACTTGGACTTAGCAGGTCAAAACTGGATTCCTCTTGGAAACGAAGAAAAGCCATTTAACGATAGCTTTGATGGTAATGGTTATGCAATTAAGAATATGAGTATCGTTGTTAACGAAGAAAATATTGCAGATTTTACCTGTGATGCACATGGTTATACTTCAATGCATTTAGGGTTCTTTGGATATGTACATTCAGCTGAAATTAACAATGTAACTATTGAAAACGCTACAATTGATACAACAGAAATTGATAATATTGATATAAGAGCGGATTACACAATCGGAAGAATGTTTGTTGGTGCTCTTGCAGGCTATACTCATAATACAAAAATTAATGGTGGCGACAAAAATATTTCTGCAACAATTAAATCTTCGGCTGGCGACCATGATGGTATTGACGGAGCTGTTGGTGGTGCGATAGGAATGCTTACAGGTGCTTCATTAATGAAAGATTACAGCGTTAATTCTGTAATCAACGCATCAGATGTTGCTTATATTAAAGATGAAGTTAATTATGGTGCAAACGCTGCTGGTTTAGTTGGTGTATTAAAAGGTTCTCAAATACAAAATTGTACAGTAGATGCTGATATTACTATTGGTAATTACGAAAATGCGAAGGCTGCTGGTGCAGTTGTAAATGTTGTCGGCAACTCTTCTATCAAAAAATTAATTATAGAGAAAGCTAATATTCAAATCAACAAAGTAGTAAAAAATGCTGAAAAATGCATAAGAATGGCTGGTGCTATTGACTATGTTGAAAGTGGCTCTAAGGTTATATACGCACAAGTTAATAACGCAAATATTTATGGAATTACTTGCGGGCAAGTTTCTGGTTTTGTGTCAATGAATAATGGTACAATTACTAATTGTTCGGTAAATGGTATACTTAAAGGTGTTTATGTTGCCGGTTTATCCGATACGAACAATGGAACTATTAAATATACAAATGGTGATGATGCTGTAAATGTTGAGATTCACGCTCAATTATGGGGTTCTGGTTTAGTTAACGATAACCGTGGCACAATACAAGGTGTAAATGATAAGACAGCAGTAAACGCTTCAATTTATTGGTACAAGGTCGCTGAAAAGTACTTTGACAGTAAAAACTCAATGTTTGCTGGTATTGCAACTATTAATAGTGGAAAAATTACAAACCTTTACGTAATTGCTAATATGTATGAAGCTGTTAATGCTGGTGGTGCTATTGGTTGGACAAAGAAAGGCGAAGTGGATGCTGAACTTTCAAATGTTGAAGTTTATACAACAGTTAGAACAATTAAAGAAAACGGCAATTCAAAAATTCAAACTTATACAATTGGTGGAATTGTTGCTATTATGGATAATGACTCAAGTTTGAAAATAGATAGTGTTGAAGCAAAGATGAGCGTTAACGCAAAAGCAATTTCTGCTTACAAATATACACTTGATGTGTTTGGTGCTTTTGTTGGAAGATGTTTGGGTGCTTTAAATATTGGAGAAGGTGTTAATGTTGGCGTTTCTGTTTATGCAAATGACACATTGAATGTTAACGAAGAAACAAAAGATTGTGCACGTATCGCTTTAATTGGTGAAATTAAGTCCGCTGTTATAGCAGAATTGGATGTAGAGCATATAGTAACTAAGGTTTATGGTAATGTGAATGTAAACGGCACAGCAAAAAGCATTAAGACTTATCCATCATATTATGCAGTAGATTAAGTTTAATAGAAAAATTACTAGGGAGAAAAATCTTCCTAGTATTTTTTTTTATTTCTTATGAAATAACTCAAAATTATTTGACTTATATTTTTAAAATATTTAAACTAATAATGTAACATACTAATATAAAAAAATAGGTTAAGTGAGAATGAAGAAAAATAATAAAATTTCAAACGCACAAAACTCAGAGCCACAAAAGAAAAAAATAACTTTCCCAAAAGTTATGCTAATACTTGCAATTTTAATTGCGGTTGGTCTTGGGGCTTTTACGATTATTGATAAATTAAATGACTCAGTTGCGAAGTCGATAAGTATTGAAGGAGCAAGTTCAGATATTTATATCGGTAACCCACAATATGAATCGGTTGAGTTTGCTGTATCTGTTTTCCCAGAAGCGGCAAACCAAGCCTTTAAGGTGTCAACATCAGATGCAAATGTAGCATCGGTAAGTATAACCGAAGATGGAAAGGTAAAAGTTTCTGCTGTCAGTGTTGGGAAAGCGACTATTTATGTTGAAAGTGCTGCAAAGTCATCTTTAATTGACAGTGTTGAAATAAATGTTAAAAACATAGATGTTCAAAATGTTACATTTGTAAAGCGTGCAACCGAAGACGGTGAGGTTGACAGTCCAATACAAAGTGTTGTTATGCAAAAAGATGGCATAGAGCATTATGTGGATTTTAACCTTAATCCAGTTGATGCTAATATGGACAACCTTTCAATCGATTTTGATGAATCAATTTTAGAAAGTGTAACTATTGATAAAGCAAACAGAAGACTTGTTGTTGTTCCAAAAACTGATATCGAAAACGCTTCAACTACAGTTTATGTTGAAATTAATCAAGACACCGACGAGGGAGAAAGGGTTGTTTCAAAAAATATAAGAATACAGATAAATTTGGTTGAACGTGAAGCGTATTTGGCTTTTGAGTTTGCTTCTGATGCAAATCGTGAGTTTAGTTCTAATCATAGTGGGTTTGTATATTTAGATCCAAAACTTTCAACTGACCAACAAAATGTAAGAGATATTTCAGATTTCTATGTAAAAGTCAATATCGCTTATGATAAAGATTTTAATAATCTTGGGACTTTTAGAATGGAAGACTTTATTGTGAGAGCTAATGATGAAGTTGTGGTAGCTCAAAATAGCACCGAAGAAAGTTTTAGTTACTCACAAGACGACATTGTACTTTTAAATATTGATAAAGTTTATGATAATGGAGATTGCTATTACAAAGTAACTGCAACAAAGGACTTTAAATCAGGAAAATATGTAAGACTTTCATTTGAACATTATTTTACTGGTGCACAAGGAGTTGTTGAGGTTAGTCATTTTGACCAAAGCAAGTTAAGTGGTGATGCAAACAGATTTAACATTAAACAACAAGTTGTTGCAAGTGGAGAAAACCCAAAATTAGGACAAACAATTAATTTGATAAGCGAATCAAATAGCGCCTATGCAATTTCTAAGGGTTCTGAAACTGTTATGTTTACAACGTACGATGCTGCAATTAATGCTAAAATTATTAAAGCATTCCCAGTTGATGAAAACGGAGAAGAATGTTATTTATTCACAAATGGTAGTGGTGACCAAATAGCTATTACGCAAGTTGCAAACAGAATGAAGCTTTCTGCGACATCTAATGTGTTTAACACACAGAATGATCACGAAGCTGTAAAAATATCATTCAGATGGAAATATATCTATTGGGATAACAGATATATTGTAAACTATGGTGAAGAACAAAAAATAGATTTAAACTTTTATGTTGAAGGTGTTTATTTTACGGCTGGTGGCGATAATGTAAATGCGATTACATTGTCCACTTCTACAACTACAACAATAAACATTAATAGTACACTAACAAAGAAAATAGCTGAAAAAAATTATAGCTCTTACTTTACTCAAAACGACGTAATTTGTAAAGTGTATTTGCTTAATAATTTGACTGGTGAGTTAACTGAAACAAGAAATGTGACAGTGTCACCTTCTGGCGACAGTGGTAATGGTCTGTGGTCGTTTAATGTTTCAAGTGTTGGCGCAAGTTCTGGAGAATATGTAATCAAGTTTAATTATTGCGATATGCAAATTGTAATTAATGCTACTTTGCCATAAGTTTTAAGTTAAGAGAAAAAAATGATAGAAAATGAATTTTTATATGGTAATATCAAAAAGGTGGACTTGCACGGGTTGTCAAGAGAAGAGGCGTTCAGTTTAATGCATCACGAAATATATATGGTAGACAACTCGGTTGATGGTATCGAATTCATACATGGATACCATGGTGGTAAAGTGTTAAAAAACCTTGTTAGGAAAGAGTTTGTTTCCGATAGAATTGAAAAGATAGTTGCTGTTGACGCAAGCAGGACTGTTTATAAAATTAGGAAACAATAAAATTTTAGAAAACTCTTGAAAATATCTTTTGCATATGTTATAATATACTCACAAAAAGGGAGGGGGATTTTATATGGTATCAAAGAATGTTTTAGTTGGAAGTATCGTAACAGTTTTGATTTGTTTAGCTTTAAGTGTTACTTGTGCAATAATTAGGAGCTTTGACGTGGTTTCGGTAATTTTATTAGCTGTCGTTGTTGTTCTTGGAATTGTTATTGCAGTTACTGCTTGGAGGGAAATCGTAAATCAAAAACACGATGAAGAAGAAATATAATTAACTAGTTATTAAAACTCTGCGAAATTTTCGCAGAGTTTTTGTTTATCTATAAATTTTTTGTTAATACTTGTTAATGTAAAAGGAGATGAAAAGTTTATGGAAAAGAAAACTATAGCAACAACAATATCAGGGATTTTAATTTTGGTATTTATTATTATAACAGGAGCAACGCTTTCAGCTTTTAAAGTTCAAAAAGAAAAAGTTGAGGTTAAATCGATTAAAATCCAGGCAGAAAGTGGCATTTTTATTACGGACAATAACGGTAATGAAATTCAAGAATTAGAAATTAAATCGTCTGCGGTTGGGGTTCGACCAGCAACTGGTGAAGAAGATAGTGTTACTCATGTTCCGTCAACTATTAACGACGCTGTTGGAACGGAGGGAGCATATACTACATTCAATATTAAAAGTGATAAAGATTACAAAATTGTTCTTTTAAGTTGCGGTTTAACAAAGGGAAGTGAAGAGAATTTAGACAATGTTAGAATTGCTTTGCTTGATGATAAAAGTGATAGTATTAAAGGTAGTGACATCGGAAAGGTTTTGGGAGATGGAAAAGCTACAACAAAAGAAGAAATAACAATTGCGGTATGGCTTGATGCAGATACAAAAAAGTCCATCGCTTCTGCTGATATCCATATTGTTTTAGCAGTTATTTATAAATAATTTATAAATTAGCATACTAATAATATGCTAAGCAATAAACCAAAGAGTTTTCGTCCATTTAATACCATTTTAATGATGGCATTGGGTTTGGGCAGTAAAATCACAAGTGTTTTATTTAAAATAGTTTTGATTATAATAATAGGAACGGTCGGTATTGGTTATTACCAATTGGCCTTTCCTTTATTTGTCTTTTTATTTTCGATTTCGTCAGTTGGGATTGGAACTACGCTTACTATGCAAATAGCCGAAAATGGTTGGAGAGAAACGCTTCAAAATGGTGGCTTTCAATACGCAAAAAAATCAACGTATGTCGTTTCTTTAATTTCTAGCATTTTGTTAGTATTAATATCGCCATTTGTATCAAAAGTGCAAGGGAACACTGATATAATATACATTTATTATAGCGTTGCAATTGCTATTGTTTCGGTGTCAATATTGACTTTTTATAGGGCGGTTTTGCGTGGAAATAAATTGATTAAAGCCTATGCCGTTTCTGACATTATTGAGCAGTTCTCTAAATTGATTTTGGCTGTAATTTTTTCTTTTTTGTTTGTAAAATGGGGTGAAATATATGCTGTAATGGGCGTATTTATAGGGATTTCACTGAGTGCATTATTAACGCTTATTTATATTAAAATTATTTTGTCTAAACTTCCTTCAGACGAAAAGACTCCAGATTTTTGCATATTATTTGACAAATCTAAATTTTTAAAATCATCATTTATTGCGGGGTTATCGTCGGTTTTATTGCCATTTGTGCAAATTATAGATTCTATTGTTGTAGTTAGAATTTTGACTTTAATTGGATTTGGGCAGATTGAAGCGACCTCGCTATTTGGTCTTTCAAGAGGTAATATTTCGGCGCTTTTAAATTTGCCTAATACAATAATTGTGGCAATAGAGTTTTTATTGTTGCCTGATTTATTAAAAGTAAAGACAAAAAATGAAATTATAAAAAAATGTAGGGTTACACTGTCTTTTGCTTTAGCACTTGGCGTATTTGTTGGTGCAATTTATTTTGCTTTTAGCAGTGAAATTTTGACGGTAGTATATAGAAATTCTTTTGATGGAATGGATAAAAGCATAGCCGTTAATTTGTTGAAAATTGGAGCAGTGTCAGTTATATTTTCATCTCTTTCACAAATTTTAGCAGTGGTTTTACAGGGAATAAAGAAATTGCATTTGCCAATTATTTCATTAACAATAGCATCAATTTTAAAGATTGTATTTGAAATTATTTTTATTAGGTATTTGGGAATATATGGTGCAGAGTTATCTAATGTTTTGTTTTATTTAACTCTTGTGGTTAGTAATGGAATATTTTTAATAAATAATAAGGTTTATTTTGGAAGTCTTCTTAATTTGGCAATAATGATTTCAATTTCTCTTTGGGTTTTATTAACAAAAGTGGTATATAGTTTGATTGCTTATAAAGTTAATTTTATATTTGCAATAATACTTGCAAGTGTTATGACTTCTATGGTAGTAATAGCGTTTGGATTGATGATTTCTAGTAAACTTAAAAAGAAAAAATTTCAAAGAAAAAATTTTTATAGTCAAGTATAAAAGTATAGTGATATGGAGATTATTTATTTAAATCAATTATATAGGAGAATAATAATGAATAAAAATGATTTAATTAAAGGGATTTCCAAAGAATCCAATTTGTCGCAAAAAGAAGCAAGAGAAGCATTAACAGCACTCGCTAAAATTATTAAAGAATCGTTAAAGAAAGGCGATAACGTTAAAATTTCAGGATTTGGTAAGTTTGAAGTAAAGAACAGAAAAGAAAGAGTAACTACTAATCCACAAACTCGCCAAAGGTTAGTAATACCTGCAACAAAAGTAACATCGTTTAAGGCCGGTAAAGAATTAAAAGATGCAATCTCAGGGTAAAGTATTGACTGATTTTGACCTTTGATAATTTGTGAAATTATAGTTGTGAAATATAAAAGTTTGTTGTAATATATAAGTATGACAAATTTCAATCCGAAAGAATATTTTAAAATTAATAATTTAGTTTTGGCTCCAATGGCAGGTTATACTGACATTGGTTTTCGCCATTTGTGTAGAAAATATGGTGTGGGCTTAGTTTTTACTGAGATGATAAGTGCTAAGGCTATTTTGTATAATAATGAGAAAACATTGCAGTTAATGGCTTCAACTGAAGATGAACACCCAATTGCGTTACAATTGTTTGGAAATGACCCAAAAGATTTTGAAAAAGTTCTAAAAAGAAATGAAATTGAACATTTTGATGTGATAGATATTAATATGGGTTGTCCTGCTCCTAAAATAGTAAAAAATGGAGAGGGCTCGGCGTTGCTTGAAGATATTGACCTTGCAAGAGAAATCGTAACTACCTGCGTAAAAAATACAACGAAGCCAATTTCGGTTAAATTTAGAAGTGGCGTTGATGAAGATCATAATGTTGCAGTTGAGTTTGCTAAGATGTGTGAAGAAGCCGGAGCATCATTTATAACCTTTCACCCAAGAACCAGAGTTCAAGGATATGCAGGGCGTGCAGATTGGGAACAAATTAAAAAAGTTGTTGATGCTGTAACTATTCCCGTTGTAGCAAGTGGAGATGTATTGACTTTCTTTGACCTACGATATCTAATTGATGAGTGTAAAGCTAGTGCTGTTATGGTTGGACGTGGTGCGGTTGGGAAACCCGAAATTTTTGCAGAACTTAAAAATAATACAAAACTAACTTTATCGCTAAATGAGAAAATTGCACAAATAGAAGAGCATATTAATTGGATGCGTCAGTTTTTTAATGAGAACTATGTATCTAGTGAAATGAAAAAACATATATTAAGTTATGTAAAGTCTTTTGATGGAGCTATTGAAATGAAAAAAAGAGTTGCAGTGGTTAAAAATATAGATGAGTGTGTCAAAATATTAAAAGAATACGCAAATTAACTGACTACAATTGTTTGACAATGAGGCCTGAAAAATGATAAAATTATTTTGTAATACTTTTAAGGAATAGGTACGTGATATGAATAAAAAAAGTTTTAAAGACATAGACGTTAACGGGAAGTCGGTTTTTGTAAGAGTGGATTTTAATGTACCAGTTGACGACAACAATAATATTATTGATGATACAAGGATTATTTCTGCTCTTCCAACGATTAAATATTTAGTTAATAATAACGCAAAGGTAATACTTTGTTCTCACCTCGGAAGACCAAAGGGTGTATTTAATGACAACTTTTCAATGAAGATTGTTCACCCAACACTTGAAAGGGTTTTAGGAATGCCAGTCAAAATGGCAAGCGATGTGGTTGGAGAATCTGCGAAAAAACTTGCAAGTGAACTTAAAGAAGGCGAAGTGATGCTTCTTGAAAATGTAAGATTCCATAAAGAAGAAGAGGAAAACGACGAAGAATTTGCAAAGGAATTGGCTTCGCTCGCAGAGATTTTTGTTCTTGATGCTTTTGGAACTGCACACAGAGCACACGCTTCAACCGCTGGTATTGCAAGATTTATTCCAGCAGTAGCAGGCTTTTTGGTTGCAAAAGAAGTTACCGAAATTGAAAGGGCAACAGTCAACCCAACAAGGCCATCGGTTGTAATTTTTGGCGGTAAAAAGGTTTCTGATAAAATTGGTGTAATTTCAACAATGCTTGATAAGGCCAACTCAATTTTGATTGGTGGTGCAATGGCATTTACATTTATCGTTGCACAAGGCGGAGAAATTGGATTAAGTCGCTATGAAAAAGATAAAGTTGAACTTGCTAAGCAAATTCTTGAACTTGCAGAAAAGAAAAATGTAAGAGTATATTTACCAGTAGACTCAGTTGTAACTCGTGAATTCTCACCAAACGCAAAGGCTAAGGTGGTTGATTCATATAAGATTCCTGCTGATTGTCAAAGTATGGATATTGGTCCAAAGACAAGAAAGTTGTTTGCAAAAATTATAAAGAATGCAAAGACTGTTATTTGGAATGGCCCTATGGGTGTTTATGAATTTAAGAAATTCCAAAAGGGTACTGTAGCGGTTGCAAAGGCTATTGCAAAGAGCGATGCAATAAGTGTAATCGGTGGTGGTGATAGTGCTGCGGCTGTTAATGAATCAGGATATGCGTCAAGAATTACACACATTTCGACTGGTGGTGGAGCAACTCTTGAACTTTTAGAAGGTAAGGACCTTCCAGGAATTGCAATGCTTAATGATAAAGAAGACTAGGGAGTAGTTTTATGAAAAGAAAGGTAATTTGTGGAAATTGGAAAATGGCTAAGACAAATAGTGAAAGCCAACAATTAGTTCAAGAAATTATAGAAAAAATGCCAAAGACAAAAAATGAGGTTGTTGTATGCCCATCATTTTTGGCGCTGCCTCAAACTGTGAGCCAAACAGAAGGGACTCAGGTAAAAGTCGGTGCTCAAACAATGCATTACGAAGACAAGGGACCATACACTGGTGAAGTAAGTGCAAAAATGCTTACAGAAATTGGTGTTCAATATGTAATTATTGGTCATAGTAGCAGAAGAAGTGATGACAACGAAACCGATGTTAAAATTAACAAAAAAATAAAGAAAGCGATAGAAAGTGGTTTAATTCCAATTCTTTGTGTTGGGGAAAGTTCAAAAGAAAGAGAACTTGGAAGAACATACAGAGTAATTAAAAGACAGTTGCAAAGAGATTTGGAAGGCATTGAAAATGCGACAAGTGTTATAGTTGCTTATGAACCTTTGTGGGCAATTTCTGATGGTATTAATCCTGCTCCAACACCAACAATTGAAGAAATTGGTGCGGTTAATAGTGGTATTAAGCGTGTTTTAAGACAAATTTTTGGCAAAGAACAAGTTAAGCAAATGAGAATACTTTATGGCGGAAGTGTTACCCCAGAAAACGCCGGAGAGATTATGGCTGACAGAAGTGTTAACGGTGTATTGGTTGGTGGTGCAAGTCTTAACGCCGATAAATTTATTGGTATTGTAAATTCAGCAATGAAAAAGTAAGAGATAATCTATGCTTGAAAACCTTTTGATATTATGTCGATTATTGCTTGCTCAGAATGAGAAGCAGAAAGCTGAGTCCTATTTAGGCTTGGCTATTCTTGCGTTGTTTAGTATTGTATTTATAATGGACGTGTTTGGTAAAGGTTCATATGGTAAAAACAAAGATATGAAAAAGATATTGCTGTTTTTGTCGTGTTTATTCATTTTTATTTTTATAATTATTTTTATATCATTTAAATATCAAAATAGTTAAATAGTTATGAATAAATCATTGAAATTTTAAAATTAATATGTTATAATGTTCGCAAGTTTTGAAAAGTGTATGGAGGAATATATGTTAACTAGAATTAATAATTTAATCGCAGCAGATAAAGTAAGACCAGATTGGGTAGTAAAATCTTTTCCTGTTATCCAAATTGTATTAATTTGCATGCTGTTAGTTTGTGCAATCTTTATGATTGTTGCTGTTACAATGCAACACGGGAACACTAATGGAATGACAGGTATTACCGGTGACACAAGTGATACTTTCTATAACAGAAACAAAGGTCAATCAATGCAAGGTAAAATTAAAAAGCTTACAGTTATTGATTCAATTTTAATGGTTGCATTGTGTGTAGTATATTTGATTTTATTCCAAATTTATCACGTTGCATAAATTTTAAAAACGCATTAGATTTTTTCTAATGCGTTTTGTATATTTTATTTAATTTATAACAAACTATAATTGTAAAGGAGATAAATATATGGCAATTTTAACATTTATCGCTTTGATTCTTACAATTATCGGTGCTGTTAATTGGTTTTTGGTTGGAGTCTTTACCTTTAATCTTGTAACTTGGATTTTTGGTGTTGGACTTTTTGCAAGAATTATTTATGCATTGGTTGGAATAGCTGGTTTCTGGCTAATCTATGTATTAATCAGGCACAGAGGAAAAGTATTAGCCTAATTCAAAGGCTAATACTTTTTTTATTCATAAATCGCAAATTGAGTGAAAATGTGTAAATTTGATGAAAAATTTTTTTAAATTGATATATTGGCTGAAATTATTTTTATTTTTTATTTCTTTTGTGTATAATTGAATTATATATTTAGGAGGTAACAATATATGTCTGCTTTAAAAATTGTACAATTTGGTTGTGGCAAAATGAGTGTTTATACTATGCGCTACGTTTATGAAAAAGGTGCTAAGATTGTTGGGGCTTTTGATATTGATGAGGGGAAGGTTGGAAAAGATATTTCAGAAATTATGGGTGCCGAAAAACCTATGGGTGTTAAAATCCAACATGCGTCTAAATTTGAAGAATTTTTAATGAAGAAACAACCAGATGCTGTTATTGTAACAACTATGAGTTTGTTAAGTGATGTGGGCGATGCTCTTTTGACTTGTGCAAAGTGCGGGGTTAACGCAATTACAACTTGCGAAGAGGCGTTCTTCCCTCAAAATAGTAATCCAAAATTATTTAAGAAAATTGATAAACTTGCGAAGGAAAATGGGTGTACTATTTGCGGTTCGGGTTATCAAGATGTATTCTGGGGTAATTTAATGTATTTACTTGCAGGCGCAACACATAAAATTACAAGAATTGTTGGAAAAAGTAGTTATAATGTAGAAGACTATGGCATTGCACTTGCACGTGCACATGGGTCTGGATTGAATTTAAAAGAATTTGATGAACAAATTGCGTCTGCTGATAACATTAGCGAAGAAGAACGTGCGAAAGTTATAAATGCAGGCGAATTTATGCCAAGTTATATGTGGAACGTTAATGGTTGGCTTGCCAGCAAACTTGGATTAAAAGTTGTTTCTCAAACTCAAAAATGCGTACCACAAGTTGCAAATAAAGATATTTATAGTTCTACTTTAAATTTAACAATCCCAAAAGGCTGTGCAACTGGTATGAGTGCTGTAGTTACAACAAAGACTGCAGAGGGTATTGAAATTGTCAGTGAGTGTATTGGAAAGGTTTATGACGAAACCGAATGTGACTGTAACGACTGGACTGTTGAGGGCGAACCTTCTACAAGAGTGGTTATTGAAAGACCTCAAACAGTTGAACTTACTTGTGCTACAATTGTAAACAGATTGCCTGAACTTATTGCAAGTCCCGCAGGTTATTATACAACAGAAAATATGCCAGAGAATTTCCCAAAGATGGTTGCTTTGGATAAATATCTTTGTGAATGTGACGATTGCGACTGCGATTGTTAAAAATTATTAAATTAAATATTTAGCAGAAAACTCCTAATTAAAATTAATTAGGTGTTTTCTTGCTTATTTTATTTACAAATACATAGGAAGATGATACAATATATCAGGAAGTAGAATGGAGAATAAAACTAGAATTAAGTTAATTATAAACCCAAACTCTGGGAAGGGTAAGGCCGGCGAACTTGCAGAGAAAATTGTGGGCAAGTTTGAAAGTGTGGGAATAAGTGTAAGCCTTTATTTAACAAAAGCAAAAGATGATGCGAAAGAACTTGCAAAAACAGTTGATGATGAAGATATTGTCGTGTGTGTCGGTGGTGATGGAACTCTTAACGAGGTGGTAAACGGAATGATGCAAAGGGAGAAAAAAGTTCCTTTGGGTTATATTCCAATGGGTTCAATTAATGACTTCGCAAGGTCTGCAAGGATTCCAAGGCGTTGGGACAAGGCAGTAGATAATATCATTAATGGTAAAGATGTTGAAATTGATGTCGGAAAGTTTAATGATAGGTATTTTACATATGTGGCAGCCGCTGGTATTTTTACAAAGACTTCTTATACAACCAGTCAAAAGTTAAAGAATAAGTTTGGGAAAATTGCTTATTTATTGCTTGGAATTCAAGATTTGTTTGAGTACAGAAAGATGCACTTAAAAATTGAGGTAGACGGGGTTGAATACGAGGAAGACTTTTTATTTGTTGCTGCGTGTAATACAAAGTCAATGGGAAGCATTGTAAAGTTTAAAGATGAATTTGTACAACTAAATGATGGCAATTTAGACCTTTTACTAATAAAATATACTAGGAATATATTTAAACTAGCAAAAGGTGTCCACGATTACAATAGAAAACGCTGGAATACCGATTTACTGAAATTTGTTCACGCAAAAGAGATAAAAGTGTATGATCGCAATAATGTTACGTGGACATTGGATGGTGAGGGAAGTGAGTTTTTGGACTGCATTGACAATGTTTCTCACATCTCAATTATTAATAAAGGTTTGACAATAAGGACGAAAGATGAAAATATCTAGGTGGAAATTGTTTTGGATTAAGAATAAGTATTGGATATATTTGCTATATCTACCAATTTATTTGGTCGCATTTTTTTTGATTGAGGGTTATATTGATAACTCGTTTGATTATTGGGTATCATATTCGCCAATTGACGACATTATACCTTTTGTTGAATGGTTCATAATTTTCTATGAACTTTGGTATCCATATATGTTAGGAGTATGCTTATGGTTGTTATTAAAGGATAGGCAAGCCTATGAAAGAATGGCAAAGATGTTTGTATTTGGGTTCTCTTTTAGTTTAATTTTCTTCTTAATTTTGCCTAACGGACAAAATTTAAGACTTGAAAGTTTTGAAAGGGAGAATATATTTACAGATATTATTGCAACGTTATGGGCGGGAGATACGCATACAAATGTGTTGCCTAGTATGCATGTTTATGGCTCATTGATTACAATATTTGCGACCCTAGATACAAAAACAATTAATTCTTGGTTCAAATTCGGAAGTGCCACTCTTGGAATTTTGATTTCAATATCAACTTGTACGATAAAACAACATTCCATTCTTGACTTGTTTGCAGGCTGTATATTATTTGCAATACTTTATTGGATTATATATCATAATAAAATATTTAAAAATTATGACGGTTCAATAGAATATATCTCTGAACTTAAAGGCGAGTATTTAATGATGAAACAGTTTGTGTGATTTATTTACAAATAAGTATAAAAACCGCAAGGATAAAAATTCTTGCGGTTTTTATTGTAAATGTCTGTAATAATATTACACACTAAATTTTAATCTTTTTCTTTTATCAATAACTCGCTTATTAAAAATTCGGTTTGAGATAATTATTTTATTGATTTTGTTCATCGGTGTTACATTTATTACAAGTAGTTATCATCTCAATGTATCTTCTTTTTATTTCTTTAATGATTATTTCTTTGTTTTTGATTATAAATTCGTGTTCAGTAGAGTAGTCGCAAAGAGAAAGTTCATCATATCTTTCATACAACATCACATAGTCGTTAAATATCTTTTCAGAGGTTGCGTCTATGTCGAAATCTTGAGGGATAATATTACTGTTTATAATGCAATTCTGGAAGTTTTTATCGTTTTGGAAGTGTTGGTCACGTAATTGAGAGAGTATATGCATTGCGGTATATCTTGCATCAAATTCTATTGGGAAAATGTAATTTTTGCGTACATAGTTTATTTCAACATTTTCGTTTTTTAATTGGTTAAAAATAGAATTGAATGTCATAGTAAATATCATTATTGCATTTTGTTCGTTCGGTTCAATTTGTCCACTTAGAAATAGTGTCCAAAAGTAACTTTGAAAAACGTGTTGGTTCTCGTGCAAGATGGTTTCAATTAATTCGAAATGAATATTCTTTATGCTGCCCATTTGCGAGAAATATTCGGTTGAGTTTAAAGAAATGTATTTTTGCATAAAGGCATATAAATATTCTTGATATTCATCGTGAGGGGTGGAGCCTTGGTAGGTGTTATAAAAATTCCATAATGTTTCTAAGTGGTTTTTGTCAAAACAATCAATATTTAGATTAAGTATGGTTTCAATTCGTTTCTTGTTGAAAATTATAGTTTTGCTTTGATTAGTGACCTTGCCAGATGCACCAAAAGCGTTCATTTCTTCAAAACGAATATCTGGTTCAAAAGGTATGTTGTGTAATTCGTAATTTGCCTTCGTAATAATTGCCAATTGTGTTGCAAGTTGGTCATAGTTAATTGGGAATGTAAAGTTTTTAATAAAATCGGCACACAAATTAATTAAATCTTGCATAATTGTTTTCCTTTTAAGTGTAAGTTATGCTCAATGCGAAAAAGAGTTGAGCTTTTTAATGCTACCATACTAAAAGTATAAGTATAAATATGTAAAAATGCAAGTAGATATGTTAAAATTGGTGTTCGTTTATAAAATTTTTCAAAAATTAATTTTGTATCGTTTTGATTTGACACAGGCAGTGCTTATTATATAAGATATATCTATACGAAAATTAAAGGAGAATGATATGATAAAGAAAGTTTTAAATAAATTTTTGGCATTTTGTTTAACTGTGCCATGTGCGTTTGCTTTAACCGCATGTAAAGAGGAGGTTCCGCCAGCAACACCACCGAGCTCAGAACCTAGTGCAGAGACACCGGTGGCACCTCCAACAACTCCGCCAGCAGAAACACCAGTAACACCACCAGCAGACAACCCAGCAACACAATTAACTTTTGATGTTTGGGACGGAACGGTTGGAGTCGTTTCTGATCCAGTCGAAGGAGTTATTACTATTGATTCAGCAGCAGAATTTGCAGCGTTTGCTGAAGATGTTAATTGTGGCAATGAATATGTGGGTATTACAATTAAGTTAACTTGTAACATTGACTTAAATAATCAAGAGTGGACTCCAATCGGCTTTGGTTCATCAAATGCATATGGTATACCTGATGGTAATTCTTTATGGTTTGATGGAAATTTTGACGGAGAAGGACATACAATTAAAAATTTAAAAATTACAACATTTGAGGGTGGCGGTATTGAGAGCCAAACATCAGCTTCAGGTGTTGCTTTGTTTGGTCATACTTTTAATGCTTCAATTGAAAACCTAATTGTTGATACTGCAGAAGTTGAAGGGAATCACTTTGTTGCAGCTGTAGTTGGGTTTGCGATTGGAACAGATGTTGAAAATGTAACAGTTAAGAATGCTGAAATAAGTTGCGTGTATGATAACGGAGATGAGAGTGGAGATAAAGCAGGTGCAGTTGTTGCCTTTATTACTGATTCAGAAGATGAAGAAGGAAGTGTTAAGAATTGTACAGTTAGCAATTCAACTGTTGATGCAGACAGAGATGCGGGACAAGTGATTGGTTGTATTGGTAAAATAGTTGGTAATGATGTTGAACTTGAAAATAATAGTGTCACAAATGTTACTGTTTCTTATAACGGAGATATTGAAAATAAACATTCTAACAACTCTAATACACATATTAACAATGATATAATTGGTAGAGATGCAAGACTTGAACAATAATGACGCACACTTTTGATTTTTTGCGTAACAAAAAGCCTAAACCAAATTTTTGGTTTAGGCTTTAGTTTTGCTTAGAAAATATTTATAAAATCAAAAATATGATAAAAAATGTAATTGGCAATAAAAATATCGTAAGTTAAAAGTAGTTAGGCTATATTATAACAATGTATATTAAAAAATCCTAAGCATTTTGCTTAGGATTTTGGCTCCCCCTGTTGGACTCGAACCAACGACCTATCGATTAACAGTCGAGTGCTCTACCGACTGAGCTAAGGAGGAATATTTTTTGTGCTGTCTTGCAACAACATTAGAATTATAACCCATTAATTTAAATAATGCAACACTTTTTTCAAAAAATTTAAAAAAAATTGAAAAATTTTTATTGGGGTGATATAATTGTTATATGCAAAGTGGGGAAAATGTATGAAAATTAAAGAAATTTTTACTAGTGCAGTTAATTATTTTGATGAATTAATGTTTCCAGAATACAAGTGTTTTGTTTGTGGCAGAGAAGCAAAAGACTTAGATTATTATATGTGTGAACAATGTAAAAAAGATTTTCCATATATCTCTGGTGTTGTTTGTTGCAAATGTGGGCATCCTGTATTAGATGGAAATGATTATTGTGACAATTGCAGATTTTTCAATTATGATTTTGATGAGGCTAGGGCTGTTTTTGAATATAATGATAAAACAAAGGGTAGAATTCTTGGTATAAAATATCACAATCAGAAGTATTTAGCGAAATTTTTCGCAAAGCTTATGAAAGATGTTTTAGATGATTGGGGTGTAAAACCGGATATAATTGTACCAATTCCAATCTCATCTGAACGTAGAAAAGAAAGAGGTTTTAACCAGTCTGAATTGATTGCTGACGAACTGGCGACGCTTACAGGACTTCCAGTTGTTTCAAAAATTATTTCTAAGAAAAGCGACTCTAAACTTCAAAAGGGTTTGACAATGAAAGAAAGATTTGAAAATATGAAGGGTGTATTTGAGCTTGATAAAAGGTATATTTTGAAATTTAAGAAAGTATTAATAATTGATGATGTTTTTACAACGGGTGCAACGGTTTCTGAAGCTAGTAGAACAATTAGAAAGGCTGGGCCTGATAGAATTTATATTTTGACAGCAGGAAAAAGATTGATGTATAGGGAAGAATATAATATTTAATCATATTATACTATTAAATTTGTTGCGATTTAGTTTAAAATATTGTACAATAAAATGAGAATAACTATAAAAATTGGAGAATCTTATGGGTTGGCTTACAAATTTAGATAACAAAAGAAGTTTGAAAAAACTACAAAAGATAGCCGATGAAATCGATTCATTGGAAGATAAATATTTGAATATGTCAGATGAAGAACTGGCTAATCAAACAAATGTATTAAAAGAAAGATTAAAGACTGGTGAAACACTTGATGATATTTTGGTTGATGCCTTTGCTGTTGTGCGTGAAGCAAGCACAAGAGTTTTGCATATGCGTCATTTTAATGTGCAATTGCTTGGTGGAATTTGCTTGCATCAAGGCAGAATTGCAGAAATGAGAACTGGTGAAGGAAAGACTTTAATATCTACACTTCCTGCCTATTTAAATGCACTAAGTGGTAAACCTGTTCACATTGTAACAGTTAACGAATATCTTGCAAAAAGAGACGCGGAGTGGATGGGTAAAGTTCATAAATTTCTTGGACTTAGCGTTGGTTTTGTGTATTCTGCTCAAACACCAGAACAAAAAAGGCAAGCCTATGCTTGTGACATTGTTTATGGAACAAACAGCGAATTTGGTTTTGATTATTTGCGTGATAATATGGCGATTGACCGAAGGCAAATGCTTGCACGTGGGTATTCCTATGTTATTATCGACGAAATTGATAGTATCTTGATTGATGAAGCAAGAACTCCTCTTATTATAAGTGGACCAAGTGGTGAAAGCAGTCAAGAGTATGCTATTGCTGATAAGTTTGCTAAGAATTTAACAGAAGAAGATTATTCAATTGACGAAAAGCAAAAGACTATTCACTTGACCGAAAGTGGTGTTGCAAAGGCTGAAAGATTTTATAATATTGCAAATTTAAGTGATGTTGATAATACTGACTTAAATCATAATATTAACAATGCAATTCGTGCAAGATTTGTCATGAAGCGAGATAACGATTATATCGTTTCAAACGATGAAGTTTATATCGTTGATGAATTTACCGGACGTATTATGGTTGGAAGAAGATTCAGTAATGGTCTTCACCAAGCAATTGAAGCAAAAGAAGGAGTTAAGGTTAAGGCGGAGAATAAAACTCTTGCAACAATTACCTTGCAAAATTTCTTTAAACTTTACGAAAAGATGTCTGGTATGACAGGTACAGCACAGACCGAAGAAGGTGAATTTAGGGATATTTACGGGCTTGATGTTGTTGTAATTCCTACAAACCTTCCAATGATAAGAGTTGATGAAAATGATGAATTCTATTTTTCTCACGAAGCAAAAATTCGTGCAATCATCAATGATATCACAAATTGTGTTGAAAGGAAACAACCGGTATTGGTTGGAACAACAACTGTTGAAAGGTCGGAAGAAATCTCAAAAATACTAAGAAGTAAAAAAATTGCACACAATGTGTTGAATGCTAAAAATCACTTGCGTGAAGCCGAGATTGTTGCTCAAGCTGGTAAAATTGGTGCTGTAACAATCGCAACAAATATGGCTGGTCGTGGTACCGATATTTTGCTTGGCGGTAATGCTGAGTTTATGGCAAAAGAAGAGATGAAAAAGGCTGGATATTCTGACGAAATGATTGAAGAAGCAGTCTCTTATGCTCCAACAGCAGATGAAGAAATAATTAAGGCAAAACTTGAATTTCAAAAGTTCTTAGCAAAGCACAAAGAAGTTGTAAGTGTTGAAAAAGAAGAAGTTAAGGCTCTTGGTGGGCTTAGAATTATTGGTACAGAACGCCATGAAAGCAGACGTATCGACAATCAGTTAAGAGGTCGTGCAGGTCGTCAAGGCGACCCAGGCTCGTCTGTGTTCTATATTTCAGCAGATGATGACCTTGCAAGAATTTTCGGAAGTGAAAGATTGAAGAAAATGGCTTCAATGTTCAAACTTGAAGAAGATGCTTCAATCAAGATGAAATTTTTCTCAAAAAGTGTTGAAACCGCACAAAAGAAGGTTGAGGGCAGAAATTATAGTGTTCGTCGTCAAGTTGTAGAGTACGATAACGTAATGAACAAGCAACGTGAAGAGGTTTATGTTGAACGTAACAAAATCTTAGACAAAATCAGTATGCACGATAAAATTCTTGATATGATTTCAGAGTCTGCAAGTTCAATTGTTAACCAATTTATGGGATTTGAAGAAGTTGAAGATGCTGACATTGATGGATTTAATATGGCTTTGGAACAAAGAATTATTGAGCCAGGGACTAATTTTATTACACAAGAGATGCTTGAAATAAACTCTGCAAAAGAAGTTGAGGAAGTTGTAATTGAAAAAGCACTCCAAAAGTACAAAGAAAAGACTGAGGAATTTAAAGAAAAAGGCATAAATATTGAAGATATTGAAAGACTAATTTTACTTAAAGTTTTAGACAAAAAGTGGATTTCACATATCGATGAAATGGACGAACTTCGTCAAGGCATTGGACTTCGTGCGTATGGAAATCAAAACCCAATAAACATTTATCAAAGAGAAGGCTTTGATATGTTTGAAGAAATGATTGAAAGTATGCGTATTGAAGTTGCTAATATTATGCTTGCTGTTAATGTTGAAGTGGGTCCTCCAAGGCCAAAAATGATGCCAAAGCGTCCATCTGCGATGGAACATTCGGCAAAAGGAACAGTAACAAACACAAAGTCTGCAACGGGCAGAAATGATGCTTGTCCTTGTGGAAGTGGTAAAAAATACAAAAACTGTTGCGGAAAAGAATCTGAATAATTTTAACTAAAAGCCATAAGAATTAAATTTCTTGTGGCTTTTAATTTGTCAAAATTTGACACAAAATAATTTTGTGTGTTATAATTAAATTATTATGTTAGGAGAAAATTTATGGCGTTGGTATTAAATGAAGAAATGAAAGAGTGGTTAAAACCCAGGATTTCTAAAATTGCTGGTCAAATAATAACCGAGGTTGATGGTGGAGATATTAACGAAAAGTCATTTTCGCAATATAAATTTCGCTGGACGATGGACAGTTTGAAAAAATCATTTTTTAAGCAATTTGGTGAAAGGCTTGAAAGCGAAGAAATTTTTGGGTTGTGCAAAAACTTTGTGTTAGATGAACTTAGAAGCAGGGGATTTGAAGAAGATCGTGCACAAAATTTTGCAAGTCGTAATTTTGATATGTCTTTCAGAAGGCAGGTTGACATTGAGTCGTTAACGGTTGAGTTTGCAAGATATTTAAAGAATGGCGGAAGTTTGAAGAATGTTTCGGCAAAGGAATTGCCAATGTATGAGCATTCTCGCTCTTTTGTAAGAAAAAGTGACGGGGAAAGTAATGATTTTGCAAGTACGGTTTTATTGGTAAAAGATTTTTACTTTAAAAATCCACAAATTTTTGAAAGTATGGGGCTTTCTGGATTGAAAGAAGAAGATTTTGTTTTTGTGCCAAAAGTTGAAAGGGTGGCGGTAAATATTCAAAATTTAACAAGTGAGGTTTGTGACTACATTCGTGCTGGTGGAAAACTTTATGGGGTGACTGCAAAATCCCTTCCGTTTTTTGAAAGGGCAAGGGGTTATCTTAGATTCCACACAGATGCAGAAGAACTTAATTTAGAACAAGCAATTGATGAGGTTAAAAACTATTATTTTTCAAACATTGCGCCAAGTGAAAGCGAAGAAGAAAGACTGACAGAGAACGACTTTTTATATATGTCGATGTTTGATTACGAGAAAGCAAAAACAAGGGAGTCAAGCATTGCAAAGATGTATGAATTGGCACTTTCAAGTGTAGACGAAATGGGTAACGTTGGCAAGGTAAGACATAATCCAGAGTGGAGTGCGTCATTGTCTGCTTTGGAGTGTGGGCTTACAAGTTTGGAGTTTGTTGCGTTAATGTTTCCGGCAGATAGCGGAATGCATATAAAAAAGGGAAGGGTGCATACTGAAAAATTCACTTTAATTGGTAAAGACTTAGATGCTTTCGTTCAAAAGTTTGGCGAAAAGAATTTGATTGTGAACATTAAGAAGCACGATACGGTCTTGTATCTAAGATTATGTAACCTGGCTACGCTTTTCCCAGAGGGGTCAATCAGTCTTGGGGAATTAATGGATTTTTATGGATACAAAGATGAGGCTTGTGATTGGACTTTTGGAAGTTCAATCGATGAAAGTGATGTTATTGAAGAATTGCGAATTGTCTATGCTGAAGCAGTTCAAAGATATTTGGAAAATGGCGGAAGTCTTGAACATTTTGATATGCGTGTAATAAATAAAATGATGGATTTGCGTGGACAAAAGGTTAATCTTTATCACAATTTATATAAACTTGCACTAAGAAAAGGTCTTGGGCTAAGTGACTATATCAACGGCAAAGAGATTTCTCTTTATGACGCAATTGAACAAGATAATGGTGAAATTGTTGCAAGGAAAAGACGTGTTAAGGGTGTGGAAATTCCGCCACTTAGTTACGAGATTGGGTTAGGAGAGAGCAAACACTCAAAAATTGTAACAATAAAAGGTAAAGAGTATACTAACTATTTAAGGCAAAAGTTGGAAAAATTAATGCAAGAAAGCGAGATAATGAACAACCCAGAGGCTCCAAAGGAAATGAAAATAAATGAAAGGTTCAGGCTCGCTGAAATTGTGATTGAACAAGCGGTTGCAGAGTCTGGAAGCGAAGACGCTTTGGCTGGAATTGAGAATCCGAATGCCAGTTGGTAAACAGCATAAACTATGATAGGTAGAAACAATATGTTTCTACCTATTTTTTTGATTCCGCAAGGTAAATTAAAAATTTACACAAATATTTTAAATGGGCTATTCAAAGTTGACTTTATTAATAATTAATTTTATAATAGTATTGATTTAGTTGACATAGTATGGTATAATATTGGCAACTAAAAAATTGTGCAGTAAATGAATTTTGATAGGGGGGATTTTATCAAAATGACAGAGGCTGAAAAATATGTCAAGGCGATAGAGTTTCAGAGATTATATGTCGCCGTTGATACAGGTTTTGATGCATCAAAGAACGAAGAAGACAAAATTAAATTGGTTGCGGGAAAACTTGGAATAACCGAAGATGAGGGTAAAAAACTTGCCGATTTTATCAAAGACAAAGCTGGTGGATTAACAAATGAAAATGCATTAATTCAAGCACGAGAAGATTATTGGAAAAATCTAAACCAAGAGGAAAGCGATGCTAAAACGCAACTTAAAGACAATATAGACAACCAAGTTGTTGAAAAAGCCGAACAAGAAGCTTTAAAGGCTGGTAAGGTCGCAAAGGTTGCAAAACGCAAAAGCAGAATTAACATAGTTTTTAAACTTGTATTGCTTGGATTAGTTATTGGGGCACTTGCAGGGGGTTCACTTGCAATTATTTCGCCAATAATTAATGCCGTGGCACTTTTGCTTGGTGGACTAAGCGGTGCAACGCTTATGGGACTTGGTTGTGGGGTTTGGCTTTACAGCGATAAGATAAAAAAATGGTGGGAAAATAAAGACAAGAAAAGAGGTCAAGGCAAGGACAGATATTTAGGAAATTACTTCCAAGAAGAAGATGAAAAAGCTCAAAAAGAATTAAGCAAGAAAATTGCGGAGTGGAACAGTGAGAAGGGTAAAAGAACAGCCCTTCAAACAACATTTAATGACCGCCAGCAAAAAAGGCAAGACGCAGATAATGAGTTTAACAATCATCCGGCAAATAAAAATGCTAAGAATGCGGTGGATAATTTAATTCAAAGAATGACAGCCGAGTGGCAGAATGTTCAAACGGCGGATCCAGGGTGGGCAAATTCATATGGCAAGGACTGGCTGAAATATGGAATTGCAAGACTTAAAAAGCAACTTGCGATGGGAAATATCACAGACAGCAATTATGTGACGGATCTTCAACCATATGAAGACTTTTTTATCGGCTCGGGTGGGATTTTTGACCCAGCAAGTGCGATTCGTGCAGACTTTGATGCGGCAAACAGAGTATTGTCACCTGGAACAGACCACGGTAAGGACAAAGCGCCGAATGACCCAGATTTCTACGAGTTAACTTAAACAAAACTTTGGTAAAAATATAAATTAAAGGAGATTTAATTATGGCAACATATTATTTCGATGGAAATGTTGGTAGCTTAACTGAATTTAAAAGGCTTTATGACTTTTTACATCAATATAACCTGTATATGAAAGAACATCCAACAGCAACAATTAATGATGTTCGAAACAACCTTAGATATCCAGGACTTGGCAGTGCGTTGTACGGAGCAACAAAGGTTAATGATGAAATTGCAAACATCAAAAGATTGACTGGTGGGGTTATGCCAACTCTGGCTGACGAACAAGATTTTCTTGACCAATTTAAGACTTTTGCAGAAAACAAGAAAAATGCTGTTGAAACAGAGAGAACCGATGCAAATGAAGCATTTACAGACCCTTCGCGTGGCATTGGCGGGAAGTCGCTTGAAGATATTGAATTAGATGCGGAAGACGCTAAGACCGAACTTAGAGATTGCAGATGGGGAAGATCTGGCATTTGGGCTGGCATATTAACTGCTGCCGTTCTTGTTGCAGGTGCTGTTTTACTTCCGGGTGCAGCGTTCCTTGCTGGTGGTGCTTTGGCTGTTCCAGCATTCGCAGGTAATGCAGTTGCACTTGGTGCACTTGGTGGTGGTGGCTTTTTAGCACATAGAGCCAGCAAGAAACTTAATAAAAGAATTGAAGACGCAAAGAAAGCACGAAAACTTTATCGAAGACATGAAAAAAGAATCGATAATGCAAAAACAAGGCAAACGGACGCAGAAAACGATTTTAACAATTTTAATAGACACTTCCGTGGTTTTGAAACAGTTGATTCGTTATACAATACAAAAGTAAATCAAGATATCGCTGATATTGGTGCAAGACTTCACGCGATAGAATCTACATTACAAACCGAACTAAACGGATGTGTCCCAGACAATTCAAGAATGGGTTATGCTGAGGCTGTAAGAGTGAGAGCACAAGCGCAGGCAGAATTGAGAAATGTACAAACCGCAATAACTAACTACAATAATCTAAGAAGTTCATCAAGCCTTGATTTAACACTATATATGACTGAAATGACAAACGCAATAACTGCAGAAACAGCATTTAATGGTCATAACCTTACACCAGCAGTATCTTTTTTAGATAGAGCAGAAGCACAGCAACGAGCGGTAATTACGGCAACTAATGCAGTTGAAGCAAAATTCAATGCAGAAAAGCCTGTGTTAAGTGGATTGACATTGGGTGGAATAGAAAGAAGTGAAGCAAGAGATGCTTTTAATGATTTAAAGGATGCTGTTGATTTCGTAGAAGGCGTTTTCGCCGGATTTACAACAACTATGTCCAATGATGCAATTTTCAGAGATAATGCAACATTTAAAAGAGACTATGAGGACGAGGCAAAAGAAACTTACTTCCAATACAGAGTTACTTATTCACAAGCTTGGCAAAAATTTACTGAATCGGTTGCGGTTGCTGCAAGGATAAATAGTAATGTGGGATCGGCTAACGGGTTAACTACAGCCGAGAAGAATGATTATGACAGAGTTGCGAGGGACTTGGCTGGTTACAACACTCAAATTGCAACAATGAATACAGATGCAACCCGAAGAGACGAGTGCGAAAGGTATGTTGTTGGTGCAGAGATAAAAGCAGGATTGATTCGTGCCTATTCTGAATTACAGAAGGCAAGAGCTGCAGGTGATGTTACAAAAATTACAGATATTGAAGCAGAAATCGTTCATATTAAGGCATTAGAGACAGCATATGCAAATCCTGGTGCTGACATTGTAGCAATAAGAAACACTCTTGTAACATATATGGCAACTATTGAAACATTACTCGCTGGTAGATTTGTTGTTTTGCCATCGGGCGAAAGAGTTCTTGAATCAAACTACGATAGCAGAATTGGTGAATTAGTTCGTGACCTTGATCCGCTTGTTGAAAGATCAAAACAGCTAGGTGATGACATGGAGAATCGCAGAGGTGTTTATAGTGATAAAGTTCGTGAAAGAAGTATTGCGAAAACCGATATAAGAAATACACTTGCGGATATCCAAGCATTAATAAATGCAAAACGTAGCATAGTCTCTTCGTATGATGAGTACAGAACCGAACGTGATGCTGCAAACATAGAATTAGCGACAGTCGATCCAGCAGAAAAAAAATATACAATAGACAGTGTGAATTATTACACCGAAATGGACTTTATTGCGTTAAGGTCAAGTAAAAGCACTGAACTGCTAAATAAAGCACGCGAAGAAGCTGCATCTTTTAATTCAATCCAAACAGAGTTCCCAAATGGTGCTCCTGACACGACTGATCCAGATTATACAACCAAAATTTCAAGATACAATCAATTGGTGAATGAGAGAAACACAAAAGCTTCTGAACTTGCTACTCTAGCCACAGAATTGGAGACAATCAATAATGCTTTTGGTTCAGCAAAAGACCCTGGGATTGATACTAGGGTGAGTGCTGCAAAAGCAAGAGCAACTAATCTTGTTCAAATACCTGGTGTTAAAGTATTTAGAGAATCCGATATTAATGCTGAAATGCAAACAATAAGAGAGGCGTTGGTTGGACCACCTGGCAGTGTTGACGGAGTTTTAAAGCAAGCACAAGATTTGTATACTGATATGCAGACTGCAACTGGCACAGAATATACTGATAAATTGGCTGAAAGAAGAGATAAATTTATTGAAATGGGCAGGGGTATTAATATTCTTAATGCATTAGTTGCTGAGAAACAACGCATTGATTCGTCATACTCATACAGCGGAAGCGAAGAAGAAAAAGCAATTCAAGCTATGCAAGCCGAATATGCAAAAGGAATGCCAGCTGAAAAAACATCAGAACCAACGGTTAAAGTTGGCTCGGTTGAATATACACAAACACAACTTGAAGCAGAGATTCAAAAACAACTTGGTGAATTAGACGGAATAGTTGCTGATGCAAAAACATCAAGAACGGCTACATTGCCTACAAAAACCGACCCAGCAGAATACACTACTGAGTACAACAGACGTCAGAAATTGATTACTGAAGATGGAATCACGGAAAGGCTTACAGTCATTCAAGGTTTAATTAAAGGGTGGACAGATGCAACCCCAGCTGGTTTTGGTCGAACAGCAAAATCAGAATGGACAACAAAAATTACTGAGGCAGAAACTGAAAGAGATGCCACAGTATCACCAACACCAACCAAAACTTATACAGATGCAGATGTTCAAAATAAATTGCAAGAGCTTGAAAATGCTTGTAAAGAAGAACATAATGCAATGCAGAAAGTACAAAACAAGTCATCAGACAGGACTTCAACCGATTATTCTGACGCAAAAACAGAAAGAGATGCGGCTGTTCAAAAGATTAACACTATCATTAGCGAACTTAGAACGATGAATGCCACATTTAGTCCTGAAAGAGATGATATTAAAAATGCTATTGCGGAAGCAGAGAAGAAAGCTTCAAACTTGGTTGAAATTGAAAATGTGGCTCCGTTCAGAGAGTCTGAGTTTAAGCAAGCAGTTGTGGACAGAACTACTACACTTCAAGACAAAATGAGGGATCTTGAAAATGGTAAAGATCCAGGCTCGGGATTGCCAATAAAAAGATCTCATGAAAGTTATACTGCTGATGAAATTAAAGCACTAACGGGAATAAAAGTAAGATTAGAGGCTGTGAAGTCTGAATATGAAAAACGTGCCGACAAAGAACAAAAGGTTGTTGATACTGCGCAACAAACCATTGAAAAAGCACAGCAAGTAATTGACCAATACAACGCTTCACATACAACAACTTATGAGTATGCCGGCAAGACTTATACAGAAGGTGAGATTAAACAATTAATTGCTGAGAAAAAACAAGAACTTGACAGGCAGTTGATTGTTGAGGAAGGTGCGTTTTATATACTTAGCACACAAAAAGAAATAGGCATTACTAATCCTGAATACATTAACAATGCGATAACGGCCAGAAAAAATGCATGTACAAAGATAGAACGACTTGCTGATGAATTGGAAAAAATTAATTCTGTGTATCCTGACAGCGAAATACCAGACAAGGTTGCAAAGGCAAGAGCACAAGCATCACCACATGTTGAAATTGAAAATGTACCGCTATTCAGAGAGGCTGAACTTGAAAGGGTTATACAAGATAATAAAAGGGCATTACTTGGTGCTCTGCAAGAAGAAGAAGCTTGTTTAGTAGAATTAACTGGACTTATAAACAAAGGTGGTAAGAAGGCTGAGGGAAGCCAAGAATATATAGATGCAAAGAATAACAGACAACAATGTTGCGATGAAATAAAGAAGTTGGCTGATGCATTGGATGCACTGGATGCAAAACGCAAAACACCAGAAGTTGATTTGAAAAAAGATATTACCGATCCTGCAAGGGCAAGAGCAAGCGCACTTATTGAATGGGATGTTGTAAGAGTTGCAAATGCAGATGGTAAAAAGACCGCCAGGTTGATGTATCCGTGTAGAGAAAGTGAACTATCTGAGAACTTGAACCTTTACAAAAATAGCGTAACAAACGAAATTAAAAATGTAAAAACAGCAAATGAAGACGAAAAAAGTGATAAACTTCTTGTATTAAAGTATAAAAGTGCAATGCTTGAACAACTTTACAATGAAAAAATTAATAGAGCAACTGATAAAGATTCTGAGAGAGAAAGTCTTAAAGAATATTTGGAAGTAATTGAAAAGGCAAAGCAATTCATTAAAGACAATGAAATAGTAGTTGTCAGCGAAAGTGCAAATCCAGAGCCTCCGGTTGAACAAGAACAAGAAGATCATGCTGGGGACGATGAAGATGAGGAATCTGATGAAAGAAGAGTTGCCGAAGAAGAAGCAATGTGGGAAGCACATGGTTCAAATATTGTGCCACAACCAACTGAAGAGGAAATTGCTGCAAATTTAGAGGAAGGATTTAACCTTATTGAGGAAGAACGTCAAAGGGCGGAAGATGAAGAAGAAAGGCTTGATGATGAATATTATTCAGCACTTGAAGCGGAATTGAATGAAGAGACTGATGATGCTGAGCATGACGATGATTATTATGGCGAAGACGATAATGAAGCGTTAGATGCTCACGAAGGCGAGAAGGATAGACATAGCAAAAGAAGAAAAGACACAATATACGCAGGACAAAGAGACGCAAAAAATGCTCCATTCGTTGAAGCAAAGAGAAAAGCTAAGAAATTAGAAGCCGAACGTAGATATGAGGATATACTTGCAAGACAACAGGCCGAAGCGGAACAAAGAGAAATCGCTAACGCAGAAAGGGCTAATGCACAAGCCGAGGCACTTGCTGAAAGTGAAAGACAAAAAGCCGAGGCTGAAAGAATTGCTGAGCAACAAAGACAAGAAGCAGAAGCAAAAGCTTTGGCTGATAAACAACAACAAGCAGACGCAAAACTTGAAGCGGAAATTATGGCGAAAGATAGGCTTCGTGAAATTGAAGATAGGGCTAAAACTTTGGCTGAATATGTCGATGAGGCAAGAAGTGTTTATACCGTTGAAAATGCGACAGATTATTTAACAATACAAGCAGAAATTGAAGACTTAAAAGCTATGCATGGAATTGCTTATGATAAAGAGACTGGAAGACTTGTTTCAAACGGTGGAAGAGATTATGAAGACCGTGAAGAAGCACAAGAGAAAATCCGAAGAAAAACTCAAATTTTAAGGGATAGGGCGTTTGAAAAACAGAAAGAAAACAGAAGTGAGATTCTTGCACTTATTAATGAAGAAGCACAAAGACTACTTGTTCTTCTAAAAGAACAACAAGCATACGCAAAGGAAAATGGTGATGAAGATTTCTCTTGGACAGAGTATCCGCTTGATGTGTTAAAAGACGTTCAAGAAGAGTTAAAGAGAGATGTTGAAGCAGAAGCAAGAGCTGGTGTTGAACAAGAGAGAAAAGAAACCCAAGAAAGAATGATGTGGGAAGCTCGCAGAAGAGAGCAAGAAGCACAAGATGCTGAACTGCAAGCTGAACTGCCTGAGGATTTTGCTCCAACCGAAGAAAATATTAATAACAAAATCGATGAATACAATAAACAACTCGAAGCTGAGCAAAAACGAGAACATGACTTAAGCGATGAATACTGGACAAAACAAGAATGTATAGCATTTATTGAAAACGTTGAAAGGTACAACCAAATTCTTGAAGGGTTATCGCCAGAAGGTCGTGCACAATTACTTCCATTAGGGGGTGACATTGTGAAAACTTTAAATGAAAAACTTGAAAAAGAACTTCCAGAGGGTGACGAAGTTAGAATCAGGGGCTTAAAAGCAATTGAAAGATTTGGTGAACTTTATGATGAAGCAAGAAGTGCAACACAAAAATTGGAAGACACCCCAAGACTTGAAGAAGCAAAAATAGAATTGGAACCTGAGCCACAAATGTCTTTTGAAGAGATGATGGCAAGAGATTCGGGTCTTACACCTACTGATAAAAAGGCAATTGAAGCGTTTGCTATTCATGCAAAGAAGAAGATTGAAGAACTTAAAGCAAATGGGGTTGAAAACCCAGAAGAACAAGTTGCTGAGCAATTGTTACCAAAGAATATGAAAACACCAATGGGAGTAAGAGTTATGCGTTTTCTAATAGGTGATGATGAAAATGTTCCAACTCCAGGTATGCCTTATGAAAAACCAACTATTGAGACAAAGAAAGATAGGCATACACCAACTTTTGAGTATCTGCCACCAGAAGAGGCTGATGGTGCAATAGTTATAAGTGGAGCTGGTTCAAAATATGCTGAATATGACACACCATTACGTTTTGAACTTAATAATCCAGAGAAAAGGGCTGAAGCATTATTAGAAGAAGCACAAAAAACACTTGAAGAAATCCAAGGCAAACTTGAAGAAATGCAAAGAATGGGTGCAAGTCAACAAAGTATAATGATCATTCAACAAAATGTGATAGTTATTCAAGGTGTACAAGATGGCTTAAAGATGGTTAATGGAGAAACTTCTATTGAAGATGTTAAGCGATTAGAAGATTCTTTAAGTCAGGCCACTGAGCAAGCAAATGTAACAGTAATTAATGCATTGGGTGAATACGAAGAAAGATATTCAAAGTTGAAAGCTGAGATTCAAGGATTGAAAAATGATTTAAAGGAAAATGCAAAGTTATTACGATCTTATGGTGTTGATGCATTGGTTAAGCTTTCAACAGTTGCAATGTTTGAAAATTCAATGGAAGACTTAGCAAAGAATAAGTCAGTTGAAGGACTTGTAAGGCTTGGCGAGTATGTTGGCAAATTCCAAGCTCAACTTCAAAAAACAATTAACGAGAGAAGGCCAGAGAATTCAGTTTCAAGAGCTGGAGATGCTGGAGTAAAAGACAATGCTGCAAGATGTTTGCTTGAAGGTGCGATTGAACAATTTGCATTCTATAAGCAGGTAGAAGGATTGATATCCCATGATTCAAAAGTTGGCAAAGCGTTACTTGATACAGTGGTAATAAAGGGAAGTGAGTCTATCTTAAACAGAACAGAAAGTTACACGGTAAGTAGAGATGGTAAAAAGGTTGTTTACCAGGTTCCTGAACTTGATATGAAACATGAACAAACAAGACACAATGATGAAGATTCAGTTAATCTTGAATATTTGGGTGAAGCAATTGTAAATGCAACGTCTTATATTGTAAAAGACCGTGAAAGGCGTGATGAATTCAGGCAAAAGAAGGGCGTTCAGGTTAATGCACAAGAAGAAAAAGAAGGCCAAATTAAATTAAGAAACTACATAATTAAAACATTCAATGGTCAAGTTTTAAATGGGACAGGCAAAAAGATTTCTTTAACATTTGAAGGAAGAAAACCTATTGTAACTGTTGAAGGTGGCGAGCTTACATACGCAGAACTTAGAAAACTTGACAAGATTATTGAAAGTCAAATGTATACCGAAAGTGGAAGACGCAAAGGCGGAGATGAATTTCCACCTCAGGAATTTTAGAATTTAAAGGGGTAAAATTAAATAATATCGGGGGAAATAATTTTTAGGAGAAAGAAATTATATGTATAGATTCGACAAAATAGAGTCGCTGGCAATGATGAAAAATGTTTGCTTGTACATCAGAATCTATAATGAAATCGAAAAAAAATCAGACGACATTCTTGAATTAGATGTTCGTGATTATATCCGAGCAAAGTATAATAAGGATATTCCACTCTTTGATTTGGCAGAGTTTAGAAGACTTGCCAAGACTTTTACCAAAGAGGGGAATATCCCTTCTCTTTTACAGCTTGACGAGATAATTGCTGTATATATAAAGAATGTTGATAAGACTGCAAAAGAACTTTATAAAACAATCGTTGACCTCGAAAATGATTATACATCAACAAAACATATGACTGATGACGGATTTTTGTATTCATCAAAAGAATTGTCGGTGCTTGAAAGACCGGTGGCTAAAAAATTGAAGTCTAATGTGTTTGCATTGTTTTTTGGTGCATTTCTTATTGGTCTTGCTTCAATTGCAATTACCTATCCAATTCTATCTAAATTTGACATTGATTTAACTAGTTATTTAATAAAGAATAAGACGCTTGCACTATATTTACCAATATTCTGCGGAACAACTTTTATTGGTCTTTTGACTTTGTGGCTAACACTTAGAAAAGGCATTAGCCGTGCCTTCAATGTTTACATTTTGATTGGTTCAAAGATTGGTAAAATTCAAAGACTTGAAAAGAAAATAGAAAAGTCAAAGATTATGTTCAATGAGTATATTGAATCTATGAAGCTTGTGAAGTTTGTTGACGGCAATTTGCAAGGTGTTGATAAATTGAATTACTTTTTAAGAATAGATAATCAATTTGTTGAATATCAAGAAGAACAGCCTTCAGAAGTCGAAGACGATAAAGAATCGAAACAAAACAAAAAAGACAAAGCAATAGAGAAGGCTAACAGTGAAGTAGTCATAAAGAAATCAAAAGAAATTGAAATAGAGGGTTGGGACAAACAAGAGTTTTCGGGCATAGAAAAGAAAAATTGCAACCTTGACTTAATTGCTAGAATTGGACTTATAACTGATTCTATTAAGGCTAATGGCGAAACAGATTCAGAAGAATTTAACGAGATTATAAATATTTATTGTAATGAACTTTCAAGTGAATCAAGGGAAAATTCGATTGTTAAAGAAACAAGCCAATTGAAAATGTATAAATTCTATCTTTCAATGGTTGATAAACTTGAACCTTTTGAAAAACTTTGCAAGGCTAAATTTGGTTTAGATTTTGATGGTGAAAAGTATGCTTATCGTGTTGCAAGCGATGAAGAAAAAAATATGATTTTTGACTATATGTTTTCTATAATTGATAATCAATTATCGTCTTCATATTATTCTGATAAGTTTAAAGATAAAGTATATACTAAATACAACGACTTGAAGATTGATATGGGGAAAGTGAATAAAAGGTCAGAACTGTATAAGTTCTATATTGATTTCGTGAATGACTTTACAAAGCGTATAGAAAACTATTTGAGATAGAAAAGTTAAACTATTTTTCAAGAAAGGAGAAACAATTATTATGGATAATCTCGCAAGACTAGGAAGTGATTTCAGGCCAATCAAACTTGCCAAAGTTGATGAAATGAAGATTTCGGCAATAATCAAGGCGACGAAAGAGTTTATCGTTTTGAAACTTGACGGATTAGTTGAAAAAGATAGGCTTCCAAAAGCAAATGCTGATTATTTGAAAAGAATGTATTTTGAAGAAGTCTATAATTGTAAAATGGATATCAAACACGCTTTTATTGTTTCGAATGGATTTATTTATCCGCTTTTAAAGGCAATTGGGAATTGTGTGTTGCGTGCGATATCGGCAAATGATAAAAAGTTGATGTTGGTTGAAGCATTGGCGGTTTTTGAAGAAAATATTAATATAATTTTCCAAGGTGGAGAGGTTGAAAGGGATTTTGTAGATATTATGAACCAACCAAACGATGTGCCAATTGAAGAGAAGTTTTCTTTCAGAAAAAGTTCTTCAAACAGCGCTTTTGCAAAAGACCTGGAAAGTGGAAACTTTGGAACTGATCAAAGGATTGTAGACCGACGCAATAACAACTAATATTATAAAAAGACTTATTTGTTTTATACCTTTAACAGGTCTTACATATAAGTCTTTTTTTATGGACAAAATTTAAATTATGTGATAAAATACTTACTTGAAAGGAAGTAATTAAAAATTATGAACATTTATGATTATAAAATTATTGCAGATGAGTTAGATAAAAGATTTGATATAGTCAAAAATAAATTTGTTGGGCTTGATGAAGAAATTAACGCCCTAGAACAATTGCAACAAGACCCGGCTTTTTGGGAAGACTTTGCAGAAGCCACAAGAGTTAGCAAAAGAAAAAAGGTTTTAGAAAAAAAACTTGATGGCTTGAAGAAGACCGAAGATGCTATTGCTGATTTTAAAGCAATTCTTGAACTTTCAAGTGAAAGCGTTGTTGAAGATTTTAGCGAAATTGAAGAATATAAATCAAACGCCGAAAAGATGTTGTCTGCTATTTGGATTGAAACGCTTTTAAATAAAGAATATGACGACGGGCCGGCAATTCTAACATTTCATTCAGGGGCTGGTGGCGAAGAAGCACAGGACTGGGCAGAAATGATTGCAAGAATGTATACAAGGTATGCTGAAAAACGTGATTGGGGTGTTCAAGTACTTGATTATCAGGTGGGTGATGGGGCTGGAATTAAAAGTCAAACAATTTTGGTTGAAGGCGATTTCGCCTATGGGTATTTAAGGACAGAGCAAGGCGTACATAGGCTTGTAAGGCTTTCTCCATTTGATGCAAATAACCGAAGACACACTTCGTTTGCGTCGTTGGAAGTTTCACCATTTGTTGATAATACTCCAAATATCGATATTAATCCAAGCGATTTGAAAATTGATACTTACAGAAGTAGCGGTGCGGGTGGTCAACACGTAAACAAAACTGAAAGTGCAATAAGAATTACGCATATTCCGACTGGAATAGTTGTTCAATGCCAAAATGAAAGAAGCCAAATTCAAAATAGAGAAATGGCAATGAAAATGCTATATTCAAAACTTTTAGAGAAAGATTTGGCAGAGAAAGAACGTCAACGCCAACTAAAACTTGGCGAGAATAAAAAAATTGAATGGGGCAGTCAAATTAGGTCATATATTTTGCATCCATACAACCTTGTAAAAGACCACAGAACTAATTATGAAACATCTAACTCAGGAGCTGTGCTAGATGGCGAAATACAGGAATTTATTAACGAATTTTTAAAGGTAGAACAATAATGAAAAAGAAAAAAGATATCTTAATTTTGGGTATTGAAAGTTCTTGCGATGATACTTCGGTTTCTATTGTTAAAAATGGCAGAGAAGTACTTTCAAATGTTATCTCATCGCAAATTGATATACATAAATTGTATGGTGGAGTTGTTCCTGAAATTGCTTCAAGAAACCACACTAAAAATATAAAATATTGCTTTGATACTGCATTAAAGGAAGCTGGTATTAGTTTTGACGATATTGATGCAATAGCGGTGACTTATGGAGCGGGGCTTTTGGGAGCGTTAATTGTTGGGGTATCCTTTGCAAAGGCGTTAAGTTATGCAAGTGGGAAACCATTATATGCAGTTAATCATATTGAAGGGCATATAAGTGCAAATTTTATTGCACATAAAGACTTAGAACCACCATTTTTGTGTTTGGTTGTAAGCGGTGGACATACAGCATTATTTGAAATGAAAAGTCATACCGAAAAAAAACTTATTGCAACAACGACTGATGATGCTATTGGCGAAGCCTTTGACAAGGTTGCTCGTGAGTGTGGTTTAGAATACCCGGGTGGACCAAATGTTCAACGAATGGCAGAACAAGGTGTTGCAAATATCAAGTTTGTGAAAAATGATTATACAAACCTGCAAGGGTTTTCGTATAGTGGTTTAAAAACGGCTGTTATAAATTATATTCACAATAAAAAACAGAAAAATGAAGAAATTTCTGTGCCTGATATATGTGCGTCTTTTCAAGAACAAGCAACTGAACAACTTGCGGTTAAGTGTGAAGAAGAATTAAAAAGAACGGGCTATAAAAAACTAATATTAGCAGGTGGAGTTTCAGCTAATTTAGCACTTAGGAAAAAACTGGAAGAAAGGCTTGAACCATTAGGGGTTAAAGTATATTATCCACCACTTAAACTTTGCACCGACAACGCAGCAATGATTGCAAGTCAAGGCTATTATAACTACATCGAAGGGAAAGACCCCGCAGGGCTTGACCTTTCGCCAAAGTCAACGATTAGTTTATAATAATTTAATAAGAGGAGATTAACAAATGCTAACAAATGAACAAGTAAAAATTTTAAGAGAAATAGGCACGTGTATGATAGCAACTGCAAGTAAAGATGCTGTGCCACATTGCACAATAGTTGAACCAAGCCGAATTGAAAATGATAGGATTATAATTCCAGTAGTCCAAATGGTAACATCAAGGGCAAATATTGAAGAAAATCCAAATATTTATTTGCACTTTTATAAAATTGACGAAGAAGATGCTGAGAAGAACACTCAATATAAAATTAGTGCTTTGGCTACAATAGAAAGTACAGGTGAATTGTTTGAAGAAATAAAGCACTATGAAGAAACTGAAGTATTACCAGAGGGCTTCTATGTCAATGCTATTGTAATTGCAAATATTGTTAAATGTGATGAATTTGTTGGTTAAAAATAAAGAAGCAAGGTTAGTTTACCTTGCTTTTTTTGTTTTTATATAAGTAATGATATTAGTTCAGAAATAAACACATAAAGGAATGCGAAAGAGATTAGTATTTCAAGTATTCTTACTGTCCACATAAATAGATAGGTTTTTTTTGTAGACTTGAAAAACATTCCAATTGATGTAAGGCGTTCAAGCTGGTTCATATGAAGTTTTAGCGTTGGAATGGTGTGAGGGGTGAAATAATAGCCCATATCAACTAAATAGTCACACATTATTAGTTTGCACGAAAGGTTCTTAGTTTTGCAAGGGCAATTGTTCATAAATTTACAAGTTGCTGGACAACAGCCTGTAGAACGTTCGAACCCTCGTGCTCGGTGTTTTGCACATTTGTTGTCGTGAAAATCGCACATATTATGCAGAGCATTCTCTCGGTCCAAAAACTCGCAAGTGTAAAGGACACTTTTAGAAAGGCGATTTAAAAAGAAAGTGTTAAATTTTAAGTTTAAAAGCGAAACAAGGAGATAGTCGTTATTGTTTTTCTTTTGGTCTAAATCTTTAACATAGAATTTACCATTAAAATTGTATTTTTTCTTTCTTGATAATTTAACGATTTTTGCAAGGGTCTTATAAACTTTTATAATGTGAGAACAATTTTCTTTTTGTATTGCAATAGACTCTTTTTTGTTTGCACCATAAAGTTTTAAATCTAAATTTAAAAGTTTGAAATGTAATTCAATAGCATGGTTATTCAATAGGGCGGTTTTTAATTCGTCTTTACTGAACTCTAACGATGTGATTTTAAATGTTTCTTTAATATTATTTTCTAATTTTTCTATTGTATATTCCATAACCTATATTATACTTGAAATTTGGTAAAAAGTAAAAACATAATTTATTAATTGTTAAATTTTTGTAAAAAAGTATTTGATTTAATATTAGTATAATAGTATAATTATTATGTATCTATTTTTTTTAGGGGGCTTAAATAATGAGTGTTTTTTTTACAGATAGTGATTGTGAACTTTGGTATACCGATGTTGACAAATACAATATAAACGTTTTAGAGATGCCTTATACATTGGATGGCGAAGAGTATTTTTATGATATGGGCAGAAATACTGATTTTAAAAAATTATTCACAAGAATGAGAGAGGGTGCTATGCCAATGACAAGTGCATTAAACCCTCAAAGTTATATTGATTATTTTGAACCAGTGTTTGCACGTGGTGAAGATATTTTGTATGTTCATTTTTCAGATAAACTTAGTGGTACTTTTGAACATATGAAAACGGCAATGGAAACACTAAGTCAAAAATATCCTGAAAGGAAGTTAAAAGTATATAATACTAAGTCAATTTCTGTCGGTGGTGGATTTTGTGCGTTGGAAGCGGCTAAGATGCACTATGCAGGTAAATCCGACGAAGAAATACTTGAATTTTTGGAAAGCTTTTGTGGGCACGTTGTAACAACTTTTGTAGTGGACAGCTTGGCACATTTAAAACGTGGTGGTAGAATTTCTGCAACAAGTGCGGTTATTGGTGGACTTTTAAATATCAAGCCAATATTAAAAATTTCAGATGAAGGAACAATTGAGAAAGTTTCTACTGCAAAGGGAATGAAAAAGGCTTTGATGTCATTGGTTGAAAAAATGGAAACAAATTTGAAAGATATGGGGAAATACCCAGTTTACGTTTTAGATGCAGACAGTGAAGATATGGGTGAATGGCTTGTGGGAGTTGTAAAAGAAAAATTCCCAAATGTAGATGTTCAAAGACTTCCTGTGGGGCCAGTAATTGGTTCTCATTGTGGTCCTGGAACAGTTGGGCTTGTATACTACGGAGAAAACAGATAAAATATTTTTACGAATGACAAAAACGGTTGACAACAAAAAGCCAACCGTTTATACTTTAATTACAAAGTTTGACTAATTTTGACCTTTGTGGATTAAGTGGAGGAAATTATGGCAAATATTAGTGATGTTATTGAACAATTTATTTTAAAATCTTTGGGAGATGATGGAGTTGTCGAGATAAGCAGAAATGATCTTGCAAGTTTTTTCTCGTGCGTGCCAAGTCAAATAAACTATGTTCTTGAAACAAGGTTTACTATGGACAGAGGTTTTATCAAAGAAAGTAGGCGTGGCGGTGGAGGTTTTATTAGAATTTCAAAAGTGCCAATTAATGAAGATACTTATGTAAATAGCTTAATTATGGAAAGCATTGGTGATGAACTAACCGAAAAGCGTGCCAACCAGATTTTGGACAAATTGCAATCTGAAAATATATTATCAGCAAAAGAAAGAATGATTGTGTCGGCGGGTTTAAGTGATGTTGCACTTCATATGCCGTACTCTTTTAAGGACAAGCTTCGTGCTAATATTTTTAAAAATATATTGATGTATTTATTAAAAGAAAAAGGAGAGTAGCCTATGCTTTGCTCAATGTGTAATTTCAAAGATGCAGTATGTGAAAAGGTAATAGATTTGGGCTATGGCAAGGTTGATGTTTATTTATGTGAATCTTGTGCGCTAAAAGTTAAAAGCAACGAAGAAGTAAAAGAGCCTGAAATTTCAGATTTTTGGCAGGCAGACAATTTGGAGGTCGTTTGTCCAAGGTGTAAGCAAACGGTGTCTAATTTTGAGAAGACTAATTATGTGGGTTGTGAAAAGTGCTATGAGGTTTTTAGGCCAGAAGTAGAAAGAGCAATATCTATAATTCACGGAAATACTCACCATGTTGGCAAGATGCCGGAAAAAATGTTTAATGGTCAATCGAAAAAATATGTAAAAGAACAACTTTCTCGTGATATGGAAAAGGCGATTGAAGATATTGATGCTTCAAAGGCAAGACAAATCCGTGATAAATATTTTGGGGGTGATGTCTAAAATATGTTTGATAGTTCAATTTCTAGTGTTGTAGTAACAAGCAGAGTTCGGACGGCAAGAAATGTGTCAGGACAATCATTTGTACAAAATAGTGATGAGAAATTTGCTGACGAATTAATTTCAAGAGTCGCAGACAGTTTAATGTCGCTTGGTAAATATAAGGTTTATCGAATGAATAACATTAGCGAAACCGATAGTTTGGTTATGGCTAATAAGCATATAATTTCAAAGGAATTGTTGAAAAATCGTCTTACAGGAGCAACGGTTGTTCGCGATGATGAGGCAGTAAGCGTTATGGTAAATGAAGAAGACCATATACGTGAGCAGTGCATTTTAAAAGGATTAAACCTTGAAAAAGCCTATTCAATTATTAGTGAAATTGATGATGAATTAAGTTCAAAGATAAAGTTTGCCTATGATGAAAGATTTGGCTATTTAACAAGTTGTGTTACCAATGTTGGAACAGGAATGAGAGCAAGTGTGATGCTTTTTTTGCCTGCACTAACTATTAAATCTGAGATTGACAGCATAATTTCGGCGGTGAAACAGCGTGGACTTACCGTTCGTGGGGTTCTGGGTGAAGGAAGTTTTCCACTTGGGTATTTATATCAAGTATCTAATGCTACTACTATTGGTAAATCTGAAAGAGAAATCATTTCTTCGGTTACTTCGGCTGTTAATAAAATTGTTGAAATGGAACTTTCGTGCAGAAAGAAACTTTTAAGTGAAGACCTTGCAAATATAACCGATATTGTGTGGCGTGCTTGGGGAGTTTTAACAAACTGCTATACAATTGATTGGGTAGAGTTTATGAAACTTGCAGGAGAAGTAAAACTTGGAATTTCGCTTGGACTAATTGTACTAAGTGAAAATGGCGTTATGGACAGAGTTATTGACTATTGTAGCGATTCGGCAATAAAGAAGTTCGCGAAAGGCAATTTAACAGAAGAACAGTTAGGTATAAAGCGTGCGGAGTACCTATTTAAGACTTTAAAAAAATTAAGAATAAAATAAGGGGGAATTATTTATGTTTGATTTAACACCAGCAGAAAATGTAAAAGTTGCACTAAGTAATGCAAAAAGATATGCAACAAGTATGGGGTCTCAATATATAGCTACCGAACACTTGCTTCTTGGACTTTGCTCAACCGACAAATCTATGGCCTCAAAAATTTTGGCAAAGCATAATGTAAAACTTGCAAAACTTGAAAAAATGGTAAGGGAAAGATATTCTGATGCAAAACCTTTGCCAAGAGATATTGTTGTTGAATTTTCACCAAAGGCAAAGTCGATTCTTAAAGGAAGCGAAGATATTGCCTATCAAATTTCGGGTGGATGCATATACACCGAATATATTCTTTATTGTATCTTGCTTGAGCAAACCAGCATCGCTTGTGATATTTTAAGATCGCTTGGAGTTAATCAGCAATCAATGATTAGCGATATTGTAAACGTGTTAAAAACGGGAAAACTCGAAAGTGCAACATCTGAAAATACTGCAAATAGTACTAATAAAGAAAGTGAAGAAAAAAAACAAGAAGACGATGTAAATGCAAAGTTGCCAGAAGTCTTGCGTGATATGGGTGTAGATATGACCGAAAAAGCAAGACGTGGCAAAATGGATCCAATTATTGGCAGAGATAAAGAAACAAATAGAATTATTGAAATTCTTTGCAGAAAAACTAAAAATAATCCAGTGTTAATCGGTGAGGCTGGGGTTGGCAAATCTGCTGTCGTTGAAGGATTGGCTCAGGCAATTGTTAAGGGTGAAGTTCCAGAACTTTTGAAGGATAAAACTATTTTCTCTATGGAAATAGGTTCATTAATGGCTGGAACTAAATACCGTGGATCTATGGAAGAAAAACTTAAAAATGCCATTAAAGAAATAACTTCAAAAAAGAATATAATCGTCTTTATTGATGAGATTCATATGCTTGCTCAGGCTGGGTCGCACAAAGATGAAATTGGACCTGCTGACATCTTAAAACCATATCTTGCACGTGGAGAAATGCAAACTATTGGTGCTACAACTACTGATGAGTACAGAATGTTTATTGAAAAAGATAAGGCTCTTGAAAGACGTTTTCAACCAATAACTGTAGACGAGCCAACACCAGAAGATACTATTAAAATTTTGAAAGGTATCAGAGATTCTTACGAGGCTTTTCACGGCGTTAAGATTAAAGATGATGCTATTGAATCGGCGGTTAATCTTTCAATTAGGTATATTATGGACAGAAGTCTTCCAGATAAGGCAATAGACTTAATTGATGAGGCTGCAAGTAGAGCTAGGGTAAAGGGAAGTATTATCCCAGAAGATATTAGAACTCTGCAAAAACAAATAAGAGAATACGAAACTCAAAAAATCGAAGCAGAAAAAAGTCAAGAATGGGCTTGGATTGAGCAATGTAAAGAAAAAATCAATGAATTAAAGAATGAACATTTGGTTCGTATGAATGCTTGGAACGCATCAAAAGGAAATCAGACGGGGATTATTAACAAAGAAGATATAGCTGAAATTGTTTCAAGTTGGACAGGGGTTCCGGTTACTAAATTAACCGAAACCGAAAAGCAAAAATTAGTAAATTTAGAAGATGTGTTACACAAAAGAGTAATTGGTCAATCAGAGGCTGTAACGGCTGTTTCTAAAGCGATTAGAAGGGCAAGGGCTGGACTTAAAGACCCAAAGCGTCCAATTGGTTCATTTATTTTCCTTGGGCCGACTGGCGTTGGTAAAACTGAATTAACAAAAGCTTTGGCAGAGGCTATGTTTGATGATGAAAATGCTATTATTAGGCTTGATATGAGTGAATATATGGAACAACACTCAGTGTCTAAAATGATTGGTTCTCCGCCTGGATATGTGGGCTATGATGAAGGTGGTCAATTAACTGAACAGGTCAGAAGAAAGCCATATTCTGTTGTGCTTTTTGATGAAATTGAAAAGGCTCACCCAGATGTATTTAATTTAATGCTACAACTTTTAGATGAGGGAAGATTGACAGACAGTCAAGGTAGAGTTATCAATTTTAAAAACTGTATAATTATAATGACTAGTAATGCGGGTGTGTCTGAACTTCCAAAGAATACTACAAAACTTGGATTTAATGAAGGCGGTGATGACAAGATTAATATAAAAGAAAGGCTGATGAAGTCATTGCAAGAAAAATTCAAACCAGAGTTTTTAAATAGGGTTGATGTAGTTGTTATATTTGAGACACTTAAAGAAGATGAAATTCGTCAAATAGCAACGCTGTTGATTTCGAGCTTAAATAAAAAGTTGAAATCGCAAAAAATTCAAGTTGGATTTAATGAAAAGGCGATTAAAGGGCTTGTAAAAGAAGGGTATAGTCCAGTGTATGGTGCAAGACCATTGAAAAGAGTAATTGAGCAAAAAATAGAAGATAAACTGGCCGAAGCCTTGCTTTCTGGCGAAATTAGGCAAAATACAACAATTGAAGTTGATTATAATAACGGAGAATTTTTATTTAAAACATTAGACTAATAAAAAATTTTTTGTTATAATATTAATGTCAATATTTAAAAAAGGAGACGAAATTTTATGAAAATTGATATTGTAGGAAGAAATTATACCGTAAGTGAAAGACTTAAAGGCTTAATTGAAAAGAAAGTAGGTAAATTTGAAAAGTTCTTTTCAAAACAAGCAAATGCTAAGGTAGTTTGTACTTCAAATGGTACAAGATACAAAATGGAATTAAATCTTTCATCAGGTTCTATGTTTGTAAGGGGCGAAGTTGAGTCAGATAATATGTATCAAAACCTTGATATGTGTATTGCTAAAGTTGAAAAGCAAATTATTAAACATAGCGATAAATTATTGAATAAGAGAAACGTTGCAAAATCTGACTTTGAAGACTTTGAGTTCTTTGAAGAGGAGCAACATTTTGCTTCGGATATGATTACCAAGAGAAAGGTATACAGACTTACTCCAATGACAGAAGAGGAAGCTGTTGTTCAAATGGATTTGGTAGGGCATGATTTCTTTATCTTCAAAAACGCAGAGCTTGATAGTGTTTGTGTCCTTTACAGAAAGGCTGATGGCACGATTGGTTTGATTGAAACTAATTAAAAAAACTTTTAAAAAACTTCAAGTATCAAACTTGAAGTTTTTTGTTTACTATTGAAAATTAAGAACCCTTATGATATAATACATTGGAAATTAAGAGAAGGAGAGTATTGATAAGTGGCAAAAGGAAATAGAATGGTTGTCAATGTTCCACTTTATTGGGGAGAGAAAGGGAATGATTCAATATATTACCAATGCGATGAAGACCGTAAACCAATGGTTAAATATACTGTTGAAGACAATATAATAAAGAAGATTGAATTGCTTTCTTGGGATGGTTATGAATGGAAGTTCGGCAGAAATGCAATTAGGAAAGCGAATGAGAGAATGGTTTTTGTTCTTCCTGTTCTTGGGAATGGTGTTCTTATTGGCGATGGTGCAATGGGTGACTTGCAAGAGGCTGTCATCGTAAACTTAAATGATGAGTTGCGTCTTGATCGTAATTTTATCAAGAATGGTGGGGTTGTTGAAGTAATAACAAAAGACGATAATGATATGCTTTTATCAGAAGAAGTCTTGATTGATGGAACCATTGACCCTTTTGAGTGTTGGAAAGTTTTCTATATTGGACAGAGTTTAGAACCTAATAGTGTTAAAGAAGGCGACTATGTACAAGAATTGGTTTATGGAGAAGTAAAAGACAATGACAGTAGCAATATGGTTGCATGTGGAGAACATCCAAATTCGGGTGTTAGGGTTGTAATTGATAAGAGCGTCCATCTTGAAATTGACTCATCAAACAGAAGAGTAATTTTAACGGGTGAAGAATCTCAATCTGAGTAAAAATTAAAAAAATAATGGCAAAGTAAAAGCCATTATTTTTTATTTTCTTTGATAATTGTTTCTATTGTTTTTGGGTAGGGTGGCTCAAAAAAAAGTGTTGTTTCAATATCTTGAAGATTTATTATTGGAATAAGTGAAATAACAATGTCGGCACGTTTTTGATTTGGCTTTACTTTTAATCCATAATAAATGTAATCATTATAACCGTTTTTGTAAATTAGTAAGTTGTATATATAATAATCTTCTACTTTATATTCATCGAAAAGTGGTATTGAAATGCTTTCTGAATATCCGTTTTTATTTGTGTAATAATATTGTCTTGTATTAAGTATGCAAATGCTTGCATTATTTATTGGATTGTTGGTTTGTTTGTTCTTTACTTGAATGATAACATTTGCAAATTGTGTTTTTGTTGAAACATCTGTAACTGTCGTTGACAAAGGATAAAGAAAACAAAGTATAAGTATGATAGAAAATAATATACAGGCATACTTTAAATAAAAAGATTTATTCATATCAAATTTTATTCTAAAATGTGTTTTTATATGATGAGTTTATGGTGTATAATGTATGTATGAAAAATATAGAAATTAAAAATTTAAAAAAGTCATTTGGTCATATTGAAGCACTCTCTGGTTTAAGCTGCAGTTTTAAAGCAGGCGAAAAATACTCAATAATTGGTCCACGTAATAGCGGAAAGACTACACTTTTGAATATAATAGCGGGGCTTGAAAATTATAGCGGGAATGTAAAAATAGGAGAAGAAGAAAGGCAAAGTGTATCTATAAAAGATGCAAACATTTCCTATGTTTTAGAAAAACCTTTGTTCTTTGAAAGTAAAACTGTGTTGAAAAATCTAGAATATCAGTATAAAATTTGTGGCAAAAGTTACAACAAAAATGAATTGATAACTTTAATTGAAAACCGAAATTTGGACCCGTTTGAGAGAGTTAAGAAATTGAGCTATGTTGAAAAATTGTTGTTGTCTTTACTTAGGGTAGAGGTTAAAAATAGTGAAATTGTACTGATAGATTTGGGTGAAAGCTTGGAAGAATTAAATTTACAAAGCAACGTTTTTTCAGAGATATTTTCATGGATTGAAAATTATTCAGGGACGGTTATTGTGGCTGAAAATGGTGCAAATTTTGCGTCTAAATTAAAATCAGAAATTTTATTTTTAAATTATGGTGTTTTAAAGGGGGGAATTGACCTTGAAAAAGAAATAGAAAACCCGAGCAATTTTTTCTTGTATTTTTCTGCGTTAAAATGGAAAGGGGTCGGTGGAAAACCGATTGAAATTAAACTTGAAAAAACAATGTATGGATTATCTTCTGTTTCAAGTGGAGTGTCAAATCAAGATATGAATATTTTAAAAAACGCACTTGATAAGCGTGCTGATTTTAAGATTGGTGATGAACTTGAAGTTTTAAAACTAGGCGACTATTTTTTTGAAAAATTAGGTGGTAAAATCATTCAATAACTTTTTATCAAATTTACTTGAAAAAATAGCAGATATTTGATATTATATATTGCGAAAGATTTAGGAGACTATTGTTTTATGAATACCTTTGAAAAGTTTTATGAAACGTTTAAGTTGAATAAAAACAAATGTACAAATTTAGGCTCATATTTTGCGGAAAAGTTTTTATCCAAATCATCAAGAGATGAATTGATAAGTTACAAAGAAAGATTGATTGATGATAATTTTAAACTTATTATGGAAGACGAAGATTTGGTGAAATGTGTGGAAACATTTTTCGAGTACGATTTAAACATTGCTGAATCTGCAAGAAACACATTTATGCACAGAAATACCTTTCTTAAAAGAGTTGATAAAATTATTGAGTTGACAGGGATTGATATCAGAAAATTTGAAAATGCTATGATGTTTAAATTTTTGATGATTATCTATAATTTAGTTGACTAGGAATTATAACTTATGAATGCAAAAGAAGAAAAAATCAGCCTAGTTAAACGACTAATTGATTTTTATCCCAAAAATAAATGCGAACTCAACTATTTTTCAAATTATGAGTTGTTGGTTGCTGTAATTCTTTCTGCACAATGCACTGATAAACGTGTTAACATTGTAACAAGCGAGTTGTTTAAACAAGCCAATACGCCAGAGCAAATGATTTCTCTTGGAGAAGAAAATTTAAAAAGTATAATTAAACCCTGTGGCTTTTTTAACAACAAAGCAAAAAGTATAATGGAAGCGTCAAAGAGTTTAGTCCAAAATTTTAATTCGGTTGTTCCTGGGACAAGAGAGGAGTTGATGATGCTTTCGGGGGTCGGTGAAAAAACCGCAAGTGTAGTTTTGTCAGTGGCTTTTGGTGTCCCTGCAATTGCTGTGGATACTCACGTGTTTAGGCTTTCTAAAAGACTTAAACTTGCAAATAAAAAAACTCCGACAGAAACTATGCACGCACTTGAAAAATTTTTACCAAAAGATATGTGGAGTGATGGGCATTTTGCACTTGTGCTTCATGGAAGGTATGTTTGTAAGGCAATTAAGCCAAATTGTGATGAGTGTATAATAAAAGAAATGTGTCCAAGTTTTAAGAAAATAAGAAAATAAAAAATAATTGGTGAATTATTATGTATGATGATAGAGTGAAAATTTTTATAAAATCAGGTAATGGTGGAAATGGTAAGGTGTCTTTCCACACGGCTAAGTATGTCAGAGTTGGTGCTCCTGATGGTGGTGATGGTGGTCGTGGTGGTGACATTATTATTCAAGCAGACAAAAATGTAACAGATTTAGGAGAATTCCGTTACACAAAACACTTCAAAGCAGAAAATGGTTTTGGTGGCGGTGGAAATACGTCTACTGGAAAATCTGGTAAAGATGTTTTGCTGAAAGTCCCTTGTGGTACGATTGTTAAAGATGATGAAACAGGTGGAATACTTGCAGATTTGTTTTACGATGGCGATAGCGTTGTAGCAATGCGTGGTGGAGAAGGTGGTCGAGGGAATGCTAAGTTTAAGTCTAGCCGAAGAAAATCTCCAACCTTTGCACAAACTGGTGAAATAACAAAAGAGGCATGTGTTGTTCTTGAATTAAAGACTATTGCAGATGTTGGTTTGGTAGGATACCCAAATGCTGGTAAGTCTACTTTGTTGTCGGTGTTGACTTCTGCAAGACCTAAGATTGCAAATTATCAATTTACAACTCTTTCTCCAAATCTTGGTGTTGCAAGAGTTTATGATAAGTCGTTTACTATTGCAGATATCCCTGGGCTAATAGAGGGTGCTAGCGAAGGTGCTGGACTTGGTCATTACTTTTTAAGACACGTTGAAAGAACAAGGTTGTTTTTAATTGTAGTTGACGCATCTGGAATTGAAGAAAGAGATCCATACAATGACTATAAAGTTATTATTAATGAGTTGAAAAAACACGATAAGGCATTGGTTGACACTCCAAGAATTATAGTGCTTAATAAAATGGATATGCCAGAGTCTGAGGCAAATGCAAAGAAATTTATTGCAAAACTTAAAAAGACAAAAAATCCGCCAGAAGTGATTTGTGTTTCAGCACATACTCATAATGGTATTGAAGATTTGTTGACGACAACTGCGAAAAAGGTGTACGAATTGCCAAAACCAGAACCTATTGAATTTGAAAGGTTTGAATATAAGCAGGCAGATCCTTCACGATATGAGATTACTCGTGATGATGATGGTGCTTACGTTATTATAGGTGGATTTGTTGATGAACTTATAAGAAATGTTGTGTTATCAGATGCGCAAAGTTTTGCATATTTCCAAAAAGTAATGAAAGATAAGGGAATTATTAAACATCTAAGAAAACTTGGGGCGACTGACGGTGATACTGTCCGTATTGCTGATTTTGATTTTGAGTTTATTGATGATTAGGAGGAAGAAAAAATGTTGAATAGTAAACAAAGAGCCTTTTTGCGTTCAAAAGCAAATTCTCTTGACCCAATAATTCAAGTTGGGAAAGGAGAGATTAGTGATGAGATGCTAACAGGTATTTCAAAAGCTTTAATGAATAGAGAACTTGTAAAGATTAGTGTGTTGCAAAATTCAGATTATGAAGCAAGACAAGTTGCTGATATAATTGCTGAAGAACTTAATGCAGATGTTGTGTCTGTTGTTGGGAGAAAAATTGTAATATACAGAAAAAGTACAAAAGCGGGCGTTGAGCATATTGAACTCCCATAACAAAAAGTAAAAGGTGAATATTATGAAAGAACAAGTACAAAATATTGAAAATTTATTTAATGAAAAATACAATAATTTAAATACAGCCGAAGAATTGGAAGCGTTAAGAGTTGAATTTTTGGGTAAAAAAGGTCATATTACAAACCTTATGCCAATGCTAAGAGATGTTCCAGTTGAACAAAAAAGAGAAGCGGGAATGATGATTAACAGCCTAAAAACTATGGTTGAAACAAAAATTGCTGAAAAGAAAGAATTTTTTGAAAATGCAGAAATTGAAAAGAGAGTTTCTTCATCTGAAAAGGTTGATATTACAATGCCAGTAGAGGTTGAAAGCGGTTCATTGCATCCAAGAACAATAGTACAAGCGGAACTTGAAGACATTTTTAAATCAATGGGATTTGTAGTTGAAGATGGAAATGAAGTAGTTACAGAATATGAATGTTTTGACTCAGTTAATGTACCAAGCACTCACCCAGCTCGTGATATGCAAGATACTTTTTGGCTTGATAATGGAGAGTTGTTAAAAACTCAAACATCGGCCATGCAAAATGCAATTTTAAGAAAGTATGGCGGAAAGGTTAGAGCTATTTTCCCTGGAAGATGCTATAGAAATGAAGCAGTTGACCACTCGCACGAAACAACATTTTTCCAAATGGAAGGAATTGTTGTTGATGAAAATGTTTCCGTTGCGAACCTTATTTACTTTATGAGAGAGATGCTTTCGAAAGTGTTTGGGAAGGAAGTAAAGGTAAGACTTCGTCCTGGATTTTTTCCATTTGTAGAGCCAGGCTTTGAACTTGATATGTTCTGCCCATTCTGTGATGGTGCTGGTTGTGCAGTTTGTAAACACGGTTCTTGGATTGAACTTTGCCCTTGTGGTATGATTCATCCTAATGTATTAAGAGAGGCTGGTGTTGACCCGGAAAAATATAGCGGATTTGCATTTGGTCTTGGTCTTGATAGGTTGGTTATGATTAAGACCAAAATTGACGACATCAGACATTTAAACAGTGGAAATTTAAAAGTGTTAAAACAATTCGGGTTAGACTTTTAAGTTGACAGGAATATAAGGAGAATAGATATGATTTTATCACTTAACTGGCTAAAAGAACTTGTAGATATTGAGGGGATTTCATCTGACGAAATCGTAAAAAGAATTACTCTTTCAACAGCGGAAGTTGAAGGTGTTATTAATAAAGGCGACGATATGGACGACGTTGTTGTTGCAAAGGTTATAACTTGTGAAAAGCTTGAAGGAACTCACTTGAATTTACTTTCAGTCGATGATGGCTCGGGCGAACTTTTGCAAATCGCAACAGGCGCACCTAATGTTTATGCAGGAATGGTTACTGCTCTTGTAAGAGTAGGTGGTATGGTTGCCGGACATAAAATTAAGAAAGCAAGACTTGCAGGCATTGACAGTTTTGGTATGTGTTGCTCAGAGGCTGAACTTGGAATCGGCTCTGACGATGATGGTATTATTGATTTTAAAGGTTTGGATTGTCCTCTTGGAACTAATTTAAAAGATATTTATCCAATCAATGACACTTTGATTGAAATTGATAACAAATCGCTTACAAATCGCCCTGACCTTTGGGGACATTTTGGTTTTGCAAGAGAACTTTCAGTTATTTTTAATAGACCATTGAAGAAATTTGATGTAGTTGATTTATCTCAATTTAATAATTTGAATCCGCTAGACATTAAAGTTGATACTAAATCTTGTTATAGATATTCTGCGTTAAGAGTAGAAAATGTGCAAGCTAAGAAATCGCCTATGGATATGAAGATTCGTTTGAATTATTGCGGGCTTCGTGATATCAATTTGCTTGCAGACCTTACAAACTATGTAATGCTTGAACTTGGTACTCCAATGCACGCATTTGATAGTGCAAAAGTTGACGGTATTATTGTTCGTGAAGCAGAAAACGGCGAAAAACTTTTAACACTTGAAGGTGAAGAACACGAAATTTCAAAAGGCTCTTTATTAATTTGCAATAAAGATAACACCCCAGTTGCTATTGCTGGAATTAAAGGTGGAAAGTTGTCTGGTATTGCAGATGAAACGACTGGATTTACTCTTGAAAGTGCGGTATTTGAAGCAAGTGCAATAAGAAAGACCTCTAAGGCAATTGGTCTTGTAACCGATGCATCACAAAGATATGAAAAGTCGCTTGATCCAGAAATGACAGATTTTGCCATCGCAAGACTTGTTAGGCTTTTACAAAATATCGATAATGGAATTAAAGTTGAATCAAAACTAAGCGATGTTGTAAATTATGAAAGAAAGGAAATTGTAATTGACATCAATTGTGATTTTATCAGAAAAAGAATTGGTGCTGAAATACCTAACGAGTTTATTGTGAATACTTTGGCAGACCTTGGCTTTAAGGTTAGGGGCAATAATGAAAATTTGACACTAGTTGTGCCATCGCATAGAGCAACAAAAGATATTTCTATCAAAGAAGATATTGTTGAAGAAATTGCAAGACTTTATGGTTATGATAATATTGTTCCAACTACATTAGCACTTGATGTGTTGCCAGTAAGTCAAGACAATGCTCACGTTATGGAATATAAGACTAAAAGACTACTTGCTGAAAAATATAATTTTAACGAAGTGCATAGTTATATTTGGAATTATCAAGACTTTAATACTTCTATTGGTGTTGAAAGTCCGTCATATTTGACACTACTTGATAGTTCAAATAGTGGACAAAGTGGAATAAGAAGTGAACTTATTCTATCGTTAATTAAATTCTTTAACGAAAATAAAAATAATTTTAATGAAATAAAGATTGATGAAATTGGCAGAGTTGTTGTTGGGAAAGATGAGAACAATTTAGCAATAGAAGAAAAACACTTGGCGTGCTTGATATCTTCAACTGAAACTAGTGAAAAGGATTTGTACTTTGAGATGAAGAGGGTGGTTGAAAATATTGCAAGCAGTCTTGCAAAAGTTCAAATTTCATATGATACAAATATCCAAAAAGATTTACTTCATCCAAATATGAGAACAAATATAATAGTAAATGGTGAAAGTGTTGGTTATTTTGGTATCGTTCATCCAAACGTAATGGCAAAACTTGACAAAAAAGCAAAAGTTGTTGTTTTAGAATTAGACTTTAATAAATTTATGCAATTTTCAAACCCAATAAAAACATATAAGACAATATCTAAATACCAAACAGTCGAACTTGATTTTAATTTCCTTGTTCCAAAGAATAAAACATATGCAGAACTTCAAGAATTAATTGGTGGATTTAGATGTAAGATGAATATGTCATACAGACTTAAAGATGTCTATGAGAATGAAAGTTTTGGGGCGTTCCGTTCAGAAACATTCACATTTGCAATTAGTTCAAATGAACATACTCTAACTTCAAATGAAATAGATAATTTCTCAAGAAGATTGACCGAACATATGAAAAATGCAGGAATTAATTTAAGATAATTTTAAAACTAAAGCAGGGCTAAAACCCTGCTTTTATTGATGTAAAAAGCTATAAGGTATTGAAATTTAAATATTTTTGTGTTATAATTTAATAAATAAAGATTGGGGGATATTATGGAAACTTTTAAAGGTGTAGACACAGAAGGATTGATAAATGCGATTGGAGTTGTAAGCGGTTATCGAAACCGAGAGTATACAATTAATTCGATTGCGAACTATTTAGGTAATGAAAATGCATATGACAGACATAAAAAATTGTGCCTGCAAAAAGTACTCAGAGAAACCGGAATTGTATTATCAGAAGTCGAAGCTGTTGTTGTTATGGAATGTTTTACGACTAATGATTATACAAGACAAAATATTTTATTAACTAAACAAGCATTTCAAAGGTTGTCTGCAATTGGGAAAGAAAATGAAATCGAAGAATATCGAAAATTTTTCCTAGACTATAAAGAAGAATTAAAAAAGAAAAATTCGCCAGAACCTTTGATTCTTGTGTTAGATGAACTTGCAAACATTTCAAGTTTTGTCAATTATTACGATTTAACTAGTGTAGGTATTGCTACAACGCTAGATAAGGCTCGTAATGGCAAAGTTAGATACGCACAAATGGTGATTGATGAGTTGGATAGAGATATTGAGTACTTGATTGAAAATTGCGAAATGGTTTTAAACAATGCTGATAGTAATGATTATGTATATGTTTACTATATGATAAATAATGCAGTGGGAGAGCTTGCTTCTTATAAAGAATTGTTGGATGAAGAACCGGAAATCGGAGATATTCGCCTTGAAGGCAAATTGATTGAAAGGGTTATTGACTCTTTAAATCAAGTTTCGGAGAAATTTAGAAGTTCATTTGTAAAAGCAGAAGATGTGCAATCAGAAGGTTTTGTTGATAATGCAAAGAAGTGCATGGAAGAAGCGGAAAATTTAAAATATAAATTGGAGCATCAGTGGAGAACATTTTCGGTGCACTACCAAGATATTTTAGTATATCATAGTGTGGAGTATGTAATTAAGAATAATCCATATGCAAAAAGATTAATGGACGCACTTAAAAAAACAGACGAAGCGTTTCAAAAGTTAACGGGGCAGTCATTACTTCAAGTTAAAATCTTGCAGGTTGAAGATAAATATAGACCGGTTGTAGGATATGATGGGAAAAAGCGTTTGAGGGTGCCTGTTCAATCTGGTGAAGATGAATAGCAAATAATATAAATAGATAGGTGAAACAAATTGCCTATCTATTTTTTTGTTTTAAACGTTTTTATTTGTATAATTATTGTGATATAATGATTTAAAGTTTAAAATAAGTCGATCTGTTAGCATCGAAAGGAGATAAGTTGTTTTGAAAAGGCTTTTTAGGTTGGGTTTGGGGGCGTTTATTTGCTCAATTATTCCGATTTTATCGTGGATAGTCCTTTCGTATATTGTGGGAGATAATAGGGTTTCAAATGTATTTTCGATAATTTATGCTGTTCAATTTGTAGGATTGATTTTGCGTGGGTTTTTTGGTTCGGGTGCAAATATAAGAAAAGAAAGAGAAAAAGACAAGAATGCAGTTTGGAATGGTATTTTATGGGGGGTAATATTCTCATCTCTAATATTTTTGTGCCTATTAATTTTTGTTGATAAGTACATAATCTTTTTTGGTCAAGATGTAGAATTTTATAGAAATTATGTAATCTATGGTATTTTGCTAATATTTTTACAAACATTATTGTCTTTAATTATTGAAAAACTTTATTTTGAAGACAAAGAAAAACTTGCGAACATTCACTTGTTTGGGTTTAATTTTGTTGGTTTTGTAGTTTTAATATTGTCCGCAATGATTATTAAAAATATATTGATTGCCTTAATTTTGACATTGTGCTTTTTATTGGTCTATATACTTGCATTATTTGTTTGGCAATTTGAAAAGTTTAAAGTTGATTTTAAATTCTACAAAAATTTTAGGTATGAGTCGGCAAATGTTGTGGCGTCAATTTTTATGATGATAATTTATTTGTTTGGCTATAAAATGGTTTTTAATTTTGGCGTAGAATATCTTGTTGCTATAAATTTGATTACATTATGTACAGACACTCAGTGGGATATGCAAGAAGCAATAAGAACTGTCGCAAGAGTGGATATTGCGAAGGGAAGATATAATATAAAGAAAGAATTAAAAAACTCTTATGTTTATACGGCTTCTTTGGTAATGTTGTCAACAATAATGTTTCTTGTGCTATTCCCATCGAGAGGTGTTAGGTTGGGCGTTTGTCTGATATATTTAGCAATTCAATTTGTCGATATGTTCTTGTATGCATTTGAAATGATAATGGCAACATTTACACAACTTGAACATTCAGCAAGACTTAATACTTTTATTAAAATTGTATTACTGGGCATTAGAACAATAATTTCAATTTTTGTAATATCTCCGTATTCTACCGAAATTGCTCAACTTGTGCAATGTGTATTGGGCTTTATAATCTTTTTAATTATCCGACTTTTGAAGTATAAAGTGGACGGGAACAGCTTGATTGTAAAAATAAATACTAAGGTGAAAAGCACGAATTAGTTAGTGGGTGCTTTAATTGTTATGAAAGAGTCGTCAACTGTGATAATATATAATTATTAAGGAGTTAGAATGAAGGTTTATGTGATGAGGCACGGTAAAACCGTGTGGAATGAAAAGAAAAGAATACAAGGTCGCTCGAATAATAGATTGGGTAAATTGGGCAAAGAGCTGACACAAGAAGTTTCGTTTAAGTATAAAGACATTTCGTTTGATGTCATCTTTTGTTCACCGCTTATGAGAACAGTACAAACAGCAAATATTATGAATAGATATCACAATGTAAAGATAATAAAAGATGCACGATTGATTGAGGTTGATCAAGGTGTTTTTACTAAAAGATTTAAATCTACATTGACTGAAAATGAAAAACGTCAAAGGCAAAGCAGAGATGAATCTTGTGGAATGGAAAAGTTTGAAAGTGTTTACGAAAGAACTAAGGAATTTGTGAAGTTTTTAAAGACGCAAAATTACGAAAATGTGTTAATTGTTACTCATAATATAAATGCAAGTATGATTGAGAATATATTTGAAGGTTTGGTTGTTGAATTTAATAATGATAAACATATTTTAAGATTTCAAAATTCAGATGTGAAGATTTTTAATATGTAATATATGGTGAAAGAAGTGTTTGAAAAATAAAGGAGTGTCAATGTTTATGGATAAAAGAGTTTGGTGGAAAGAAGCCGTTGGGTATGAAATTTATATTAGAAGTTTTTTTGATTCAAATAATGATGGAATAGGTGATTTGAATGGTATTGCTGAAAAATTAAACTATATCAAAAATATTGGTGTAGATTTTATTTGGATATGCCCATTCTATGATTCACCATTAGACGATAATGGTTATGACATAAGGGATTATAAAAAAGTATTAAGTGAGTATGGGACAATAGACGATTTTAAAGTTCTTGTTGAAAAAGCACATAAATTGGGATTGAAGGTCTTAATTGACCTTGTTTTAAACCATACTTCAGATGAGCATGAGTGGTTTATTAAAAGTAAATCTCGTGAAAATGATTATGACGATTTCTATTATTGGAAAGATGGCTTTATTGATAAAGATGGGATTTTACATGAGCCTAACAATTGGAAATCGTTCTTTGGTGGGAGTGCGTGGAAGTTTGACATAGAGAGAGGGCAATACTTCCTTAAATTATTCTCAAATAAAATGCCTGATATAAATTATGAAAGCAAATTAGCTCTTGAAAAAATGGGTGAAGTGATTACTTGGTGGTGTGAATTAGGAGTTGATGGATTTAGGGTTGATGCAATTTCTCACATCGGTAAAGATTTAACTTTTAGAAATGGCAAAAATAAAAGAACCTATAAAAAGTTTTCTAATATGCCCAATACACACACTTATTTAAAAGAATTGGCGTCTAATTGGCGGAAGTTTGGTGCGGTTAGTGTTGGTGAACTCGGCGGGGACCCAACGCAAAAAGATAATATTGCATTTACTAAAGGTGAAAATGCAGAGTTAGATATTGTCTTCGATTTTGAACACTTAAGACAATTAAAAGTAGATAAGGATAATAATGAGTATATTGATGCAAAGGGGTTGCAAAAGGCCCTAATAAAAAAGCAAGAAGTTATTAATGCAGGTGGCTGGTCGGCTTTGTTTTGGACAAATCACGATTATCAAAGGGTGGCGTCACTTTATGGTGATGAGAAGAATTTGTCTAAAAGTTGTTCGGCTCTTGCAGTATTGATGTATTTATTAAAGGGAACGCCAATAATTTATAATGGTGAAGAAATTGGAATGACTAATTACCCTTTTAAAGACGAAAATGACTTTGAAGATGTAAATGCAAAAACTTTATTAATGCTTGCAAAAAACGACGAAGAAAGGGCTAAAATACTCCAAAAACTCAAAAGAGAGTCGAGAGATAATGCAAGAACTATTATGCAGTGGGCAGGCTCAATTAATGCAGGATTTAGCGAAGAAAAACCTTGGTTTGTTGTAAATCCAAACTATCATAATATCAATGTCGAAAGAGAACTTTCGCAAGATGGTTCGATTTTAAATGAGTATATGAAAATTTTACAACTTAGAGCAAGTGATAAAGATGTCTTTTGTTATGGCGAAATTAAGTTTAAAAAACCTAAAAATGGAATAATTCAGTATGTTAGAAGTTTTGAACAAGGAGATAGAGAATATTTGGTAATTGTAAACACTTCAAATAGTGTTCAAAAATTTTTGTATCCAGATGGGGATGTTGTTTATTCAAACTATGGTGAAATAGTAAGAGGAGAAATGAGTCCGTTTGAAGCAGTTGTTATTAAAAAAAGTTAGTTTGTTTCGGTATTTAAAAACTTTTTAAAGTCAGTAGGTTTGCTTAAGCTATTATTGTTTTTAAATCTGCAAATTATTGCAAAAATAAAAACTATTGAGGCAGTTATTAAATAATATTTTTTAAAAGGTGTAAACAAACTAAGGAATATCAGCAGTAAACTGATTTTTATAAACTTTTTAGTATTATTAGAAGAAAAGATGTTGTTCTTTAAATTAGAAAACTTCTTTTCTTTTATTTTTTCTGAGATTTTTGGGAAAGTGTTAAAGTGCTTGAAAAGTAGATAAGAGTCCAAGGCGTTTAATAAACATACTTTTTTTAAGTTTTTTGCAATTAGTAGGCATTCAGAAGAAAATTGTTGGGCAAAAATTAATAGATTTGTATTTTCATGTATGGGATTGTCTAAAACATCATACAGATGGTGGTGGTCAAATTCTTTTGTATAAAAATTAAAATAAATAAAAAGGGAGTGGCCGTTTGTTTTGTTGGTTGCCTTTATAAAAGGTCTTTCAAATGAAACAAAAAATTCCGTTTGTAACATTTTTTCAAAAAACATACACGTTTTTTTAGGGCTTGCGAGAGAAAGTGATAATATGCAATTATCTTTATATTTATTTTCACTTCGCTCTAAATATTTTTTATTGGTCGGAATTTTCATTAACTTAAATAAGAAAAAGTAAAATAGGCTTCCGATAATCACACCTAAAACTATTTGAGTAAAAAAGTTTTTAGTGAAATAACCACACCATATTATGGATAGAATTACAAGAGTTAAACAATAAAAGGAGTTGTCTATAAATTTTGCAAATAGTGATGTGTTTTCCATTTTTCACCTATCAATGTTTTTATAAAATTCTAGACAATTTCTAGTAAAATTAATCGTTTTAAATAAAATTGCTTTTTAATATTTGTCAAAAATCTTTGATTTTTACAAAGCATTTTGCTATACTTATATTAATTAAAGTCAGGTGGAAGGTAATTTATGAATATTGTTGAAGTTATTGAAACTAAAAGAGATGGGAATGAATTAACAAAAGAGCAAATCAATTATTTTGTGAATGGCGTTATGAATAATGCCTTTGACAATGCTCAAATTGGTGCATTGCTTATGGCTATTACAAACAGGGGAATGAGCGGAAGTGAGGCTTATAATTATGCAAAGGCGTTGGCTGAAAGTGGAGAACAATTAAAGGTTGGAGAACACTTTGAAAATTGTGTAGACAAGCACTCTACTGGTGGCGTTAGCGATGCTTGCACTTTGGTTGTTTTGCCGGTTCTTGCAACACTTGGGTTTAAAGTTGCAAAGTATAGTACAAAAAATGTTGGTGCTTCCTTTGGGACTCTTGACAGGCTTGGTGTGTTTGAAGGATATACTCCGTCTATTGATTATCAGAAGTTTTATTCGATTTTAGAAAATATTGGAATTTCTGTAATAGGTGGTGATGGTTCGATAATCCCTGCCGATAAAAAATTATATAAAATTCGTAAAATTACTGGAACGGTGCCAAGTATACCTTTGGTTGCCTGCTCAATTATGGCTAAGAAAATTGCTATGGGGTCTAAGACTGTTGTTTTGGATGTTAAATGTGGAGAAGGTTCTCTATTGAAAGATGTAAATCAGGCTGAAAGACTTGCAAAGATGATGGTAAATATTGGTAAACTTGCAGGTATTAAAACTACAGCTATTCTTTCTAATCTTGACCAGCCGTTGGGCAGGGCTATTGGTCCAAAACTTGAAGTGATGGAAGCATTAAAAATGCTTTCGGGTAAATATCTGGATTACTATGATACGGAAATTTATAATTTATGCAAAGAAATGGTAATTCACTTACTTATGAGTTCAGGCAAAGACCAGTCAAGGGTGAGTGCAGGTGAAAAGTTTGATGAAATTATTTCAAGCGGAAGAGCCTTGTTAAAACTTCGTGATATGGTAAAGGCTCATGGCGGAGATGTATCTGCTTTTAAGAATATTGAAGAATTGGTGCCTAATGCTAACACAATTTATGTTGTGGCGGATAAAAATGGATATGTTTATAATGTTGACACTAAGGGATTGTATCAGGCAATTAACATTATTGGTGCGACAAGTGATGGCGGGATTAATCGAAATGTAGGAGTCGAAATTATTGCAAGAGAGGGCGACAAGATTAAGGTTGGGGATAGGCTTGCTAAAATCTATTATTCAATCAGCGACCCAAATTTTGCATCGGCTGTAACTTGCATTAGAAAATGCTTTAAGCTAGAAAAACGTAGGCCTGAATTGAATACTCTTGTTTATAAAATTATTTATTAGGAGATATAACAATTTAAATGTTTGGTGGCAAAATTAAAGATGATGTCAGTGTAAAAATTGATGAGAAAAAGGTCAATAAAGTTATTGATTATACTTTGTTGTCGCCAAGTGCAGGCATAAAAGATCTTGAAAAGTTTTTGTGTACGGCGTATAAAAATAAATACTATGCTGTTTGCGTAAATCCGATAAATATAGCATATGCCAGAAAGTATATAGATTTTAAATTTAAAAGTTCATTAAAATTGGTATCAGTTATAGGTTTTCCTTTGGGTGAGAATTTGACAGATACTAAAGTGTATGAGATAAAACAAGCCATTAAAGATGGGGTTGATGAAGTTGATGTTGTTGCTCCCATTTCGCGAATTTTGAGTGGAGATTGGGCGTATGTGAAAAATGAACTTATACGCATATCAAGGACAGCAAGAAAGAAAGTTATAAAAGTAATTATTGAAACCGCAATGTTGTCTAAGCAAGAAATTATAAAGATTTCGCAACTTTGCGTGAAATGTAAAATTGACTATATTAAGACAAGTACAGGTTTCGCAGACGGAGGAGCCACACCCGAGGTTGTTGAAATTATTAAGTCTGCCGTTAAAGATAAATGTGGGATAAAAGCGTCGGGTGGAATACAAAACAAAGTCCAAGCAGTGAACTTGCTTCGTGCTGGGGCGACAAGAATTGGGACAAGTAGGGAATTGTAATTTATGAATAAAATAATTGAAAAAGTTTATAAAAGTTCATCGCACAATGAAACAAAAGATATTGCAAAAAATTTAGCATCTCAATTAAGTCCTGGGCAAATAGTGTTGTTGTCTGGCGATTTGGGCGCTGGTAAGACTGTTTTTGCAAAAGGATTTGCCGAAGGGTTGGGGATTGGTCAAGATATTACAAGCCCAACATTTACCATTATGAATTGTTATGAAAATAAACTTAATCATTTTGATTTATATAGGTTAAATTCGGTTGATGAATTACTTGCTGTTGGAGCAGAGGAAGAATTGTATGGTAATAAAATTTCACTTGTTGAGTGGCCTGAAATTGTTGGATTATCATTTTTTCCACCGAGTGCTATTTTGATTACAATCATAAAAATAAGTGAATTTGAAAGGTCGATAAATATATCTTATAACAATTAATTGGGAGTGAAGTAATATGTATTGCTTAGGATTTGATTGCTCTGGTAAAGATGTTGTTGCGGGGCTTTGGTATGGCGCTGATGATTATATAGAAATTTGTTTAACAAATAAAAGTGGTACTGAAAATTTAATGCAGGCTATCGATATGTGCTTAAAAAAAGCAAATATAGAAATTGAAGATATTAAATATGTTGGCGTATGTGTTGGCCCTGGCTCGTGGACTGGGTCAAGAGTTGCTGTGTCAACTTTGAATGGGCTTGTTAGTGGAATGAAAAATGTGCCTAAGCTATTTACTTTTGACGTATTTGATTTGATTTCATATAATGAAATAGGCGATATAACTCCGCATTTATTAGTTGTTCCAGCTTATGGTGAATATGTTTATGTTAAAAAGCAGGACACAAATAACGACTTTGCACCAAGTTTTATGTCTAAGTCTGAGTGTTTAGAAAAATTTAACGGGTATAAAAATTACGGATTAGAGCAGGTCTTTGATGAAACTATTATGGTTAGGGCAAGATTAAAAGAAGTGCTAAAAGACAAGGCTTCAAGTGGTTGTTTTATTGATATTGCAGAAATAGAACCTATGTATTTAAGATTAAGTCAAGCCGAATTGCAATTCAAACAAAAAGGTGAAGGTCGGGTGTGATATGAGGGTTCGAGAAGCAACAATTGAAGATGCACCATATATTGCTGAAATATATATGCAAATATCAGGTGTAAGAGAAGTTGAAAAAATAGAAAAAGACATCGTAAATCCAAACTACGTTTATTATTTGTTAACTAATGACAGTGGAAGTGTTGTTTCATATATAAGCCTATTAATTAGTGGCGATAGTGCTGATATTATAATGGTTGTTACTGACAGACATAATAGGGGGCGTGGGTTTGCGACATTATTAATGGCTGAAATGATTGAAAGGTTAAAATTAAGAAATATAACACAAATCTTTTTAGAAGTACGCGAAAATAATGATGTCGCTAAAAGGCTTTATGCAAGATTTGGTTTTGAACCAATCTCCATAAGAAAAAAATATTATGATGGTACAATAGATGGAATAGTGATGAAGCTGTCGATTTGAAATGGGGGAACTAACCAAGAAGTGTACTATGAAGTGATTGGAAATGAAAATAAAAATACAGTTGTGTTTTTGCACGGCTGGGGTGCAGACTCCTCGATTTTTCGAGGAGTTGTTTCATTGTTGCCTAAAAATAAATGGAGATACGTGTTAGTTGATTTTGCAGGTTTTGGGAAAAGTGAGGAACCTAATAAAGCGTATAGCGTTGGAGATTATGCCGACGAAGTAAAAAATCTGTTGAAGGAATTAAAGGTCGATTGTGCAACGTTTGTAGGTCATTCTTTTGGTGGGAGAGTAGCGATAGTTTTGGCATCTAGACACAAAGAAATAGTAAAAAAATTAGTTTTGGTAGATAGTGCTGGGCTTATTATTGGTAGGGGATTGGTTTATAAATCAAAAATATGGAAATATAAATTAAAAAAGTTTTTGGCTAAAAAAGGTATTTTAAAACTAAATTTAAGCAATGTTGGCTCAAGTGATTTTAAAGCTTTGAAAAGTGAAATAATGAGAAAGACCTTTATTAAAGTTGTAAACGAAGACTTGTCGCTTGATGCGAGAAAAATAAAAGTCGAAACAATTTTAATTTGGGGGAAAGACGATAAAGATACTCCGATAAAAATGGCAAAAAAGTTTGAAAGGCTTATAGATAAATCCAGACTCTATATATTAGAAAATGCAGGACATTATTGTTTCCTTGACAAAACCGAAGATTTTGTTTATATTTTATATGATAACATTTTTATTTGATATAGGTGATTTTATGAATTTATTGTTACAAACTTTTGAATCAGTACCTGCACCAATGGGGTTTGATACTTGGCTTACCTTTTGGCTTATCCTTGTAATCAGTTTATTAAATGGCGTTTTAATGATGTTTGTTGGTTATAAGTTTTTGCAAGTATTACAATTGTCTGGCTACAAAACAAAAGATTATTGGGGCTGGATTAAGTCAACAAAATGTAAATATTGGGGCAGACTTGTAATTTTGTCTTTTTTAAGTTCTGCAGCCTTGCTTGTGACTAATGTTTTGTTGGAACAATTATTTACTTACAAAATATTGACTTATCTTGGGTTGGTGTTTTATTTTCTATTTTCTTTTGTATTTATAATGAATATGTACAATGCACCACAGAAAACTCCGCTTAAATATACAAAAAGAATGAATAGGTTGTGTGTGGTTCTTGCGGTATTGGTTGCAATTTTTACATTTGTTATAATGACCGCATCTTCGCTTTATATTCCATATTTTGAATTTGGAGCTGTGGGTTTAACACCACTACTTTTACCTTTGCTTATAACTTTAGCACACTTAATTACTGCTCCATTTGAAAATGCGAACTCTTATTCTTATGTAAAAAAAGCTAAAAAGATAGTTGCAGAAAGAAAGGATTTGAAAGTTATTGGAATTACTGGAAGTTTTGGTAAAACTTCGGTAAAAAATATACTTGATACAATGCTTTCGATTAAGTATAAAGTCTGCGCTACTCCATATAGTTATAATACACCGCTTGGATTGAGTAAAACCATTTTAAATAACTTGAAAGTTGATGATGAGATTTTGATTGCTGAAATGGGCGCAAAGCATGTCGGAGATATAAAGTATTTAGTTGATATGGTACAACCATCAATTGGTATAATTACAGGTATTGGAAACCAACATCTTGCCACTTTTGGGAGTGTCGAAAATTTAAAGAATACAAAATTTGAATTGGTTGCAGGTTTAAGAGCAGGTGGAAAAGCCTACTTCAATTTAGACTCCGAACCAAATTTTGAATTGTTCGAAAAAGCCGAGTGTGATAAAATGGGTACAACCATCAAGGAGCAATTTGGCAAGGTTTACGCTTCTAATATTTCTGTGAACGAAAGAGGGAGTGAGTTTGATTTGACTATTGATGGTGAAACGCTAAGAGTTCAAACGGTGTTGCTTGGAGTTCATAATATTTCAAATATATTACTTTGTGCAAGTGTCGCGTATGAAATGGGAGTTAGTATTGGGGAGTTGCAAGTGGCAATTTCAAGACTTGTTCCGTCGGCTCATAGGCTTGCTATTGTTCCATCACAAAACTCATTAGTAGTTATTGATGATGCTTATAATGGCAGTGTTGAAGGGGCTCGTGCAGCGCTTCAAACAATAAAAGAATATAAGTCTAAAAAGATTGTTATTACGCCGGGGTTGGTAGAACTTGGAAGTGAAGAGTTTAATAGTAATTTTATGTTTGGAAGAGAAATGGCGAGCGTATGTGACTATGTAATAATTAACGGCGTTGTAAACTATGAAGCAATTTCTGCGGGTCTTGAATTTGGTGGATTTAATATGGAAAATGTATTGCGTTCGGGAAGTTTAAAGCAAGCAATTGAGGTCTTAAATACAATTGCTGAGCCGGGCGATGTGGTGCTTTTTGAAAATGATTTGCCAGACAATTATACTTAAAAATACATTTATTTGACGGGCTTTTTGCGACTTTCAAAAGATGGGCGAATATTGTTTCAAACTCTTGCAAAAGCGTCAAAAAAGCACAAAAGAACGGCTGATTTTAAAGCTGTTCTTTTTTATTTGGTACAAAATTGTCATTTTTACAACATTTTTCATAATTTATTAGTAGATATTAAAATGGGGGTAAATATGGCAAAAAATTTAATAATAGTTTACGGCGGAAGCTCGACTGAGCATGATGTTAGCATAATAACAGCATTGCAAATTTATAGGAGGTATAGTATAGAAAATGTATTCGTGCATTTGGTGTATATTGACCGAGAAGACAATTGGTATATTGGAGAAGATTTAAATTCTTTTCAGTTTTACAGAAACAAGAATTTTACAAAGTTGAAGAAAGTTAAGCTTGAAGTTGGCTCGAATATTTTAATGCATGATAAGGGTGTAGGTAGGTCAAAAAAATTATTTCAAGTTGACTTCGTTATTAACTGTTGCCATGGTGGATTTGGTGAATCTGGTGACTTGACAAGCCTTTTTGAAATGTGTAAGATTCCATCAAGCACAGGAGATAGCACATCTTTAAAAATTGCAATGGATAAGTATATGACGAAGTTGTTGTCTGTTTCTCTCGACATCCCAACTATTGATTTTTTTGTGGTGACAAAAAAAGAGTGGCAGACTATTAGAGCGAAAATAAATGATCAGATTGAGCAATTTGGATACCCTGTTGTAGTGAAGCCGGCAAGGCAAGGAAGTAGTGTTGGTGTTTGTATCGCAAATAACTTTTTAGAGTTTGAAAGGGCTTTGAATTTTGCATATGATTTTGATGATAGGGTTATTGTTGAAAGAGCAATTGTTGATAAACGAGAGTTTAATTGTTGCTTGATTAAAAAAAATGAACGTGTAATTTCTGCAAGCATAGAAGAACCGAAGACTTCAAGTGTGATTATATCGTTTAGCGATAAATATCTTGGCGGAAAAACTTCGAAATGTATAAAGGGTGGCGTTAAAAATTGTGGGGTTATAGGTGGTATGGATAGTGCAGATAGGCAAATTCCTGCTGATATTCCAACAAAACTTAAAAATCAAATTATTAAATACGCAAAGACGATTTATCAAGCAATTGATATGTGTGGAGTTGTTCGGGTTGATTTCATAATGGATATTAATGCTGGGGAAATATATCTTGGTGAAATTAACAGCATACCGGGGTCTCTAGGTTTTTATTTCTGGGGAGATCTGAACATTCTAGAAATTCTTTATGAAAGTGGACTTTTGTATTGGAAACAAAAGTTTTTAAAGCAAAAATTTACGCCAATTGCTAAGATTTTTAATTAAAAACTTTATGATGTGAAAAAAGTTGAGTAAAAATGCTCGACTTTTTTATTTTAAAAATATATTAATATAAGCGATTATTCCTTTGTATTTTATACTTATTTGATATATAATATTTATGTTAACTATTAAACTAGAATGGAGAAAGTATTGATGCAAAAGATAAATCGCAACAAGATGGTGCTAAAATTTAACAAACCTGCAAATTCGCTCAGTCCGTGGGAAAGTTCACTGCCTATTGGTAATGGAAGAGTGGGCGCATTAATTCAGGGTGGTGTTAGGTATGAAAGAATGATGATTTCTAATGCCAACTCGGTTTGGCTTGGTCAAGTTGGGGTTCTGCCTGATATTTCTGACAAAATGAAAGAAGTCAGGAAATGCGTTGACTCTAAAAATCAAGTGCTTGCAGGATTGACTATTGAAAAGGCTTTTGAGATGAAAAAATATCAACCAACAGAAGCCTGTCCTTTGCCTATTGTGGATTTTTGTGTCGAGCAGTCGGTTGCTGGTAAACACGTAAGTCAATATTTTCGTCAAATCAATATGGATAATGGAGAAGCAACAGTTGCTTTTTCAGACGTAGGAACAAAGGTTGACAGGTCGACATTTGTTTCGAGTGATGATGGACTGATTTATTATGAAATTTCAAAAGTTGGAGCGGGGTCATTATCTCTTGAACTCTCTCTAAGGGCACACGATAAATCTAAAATTTCTTTCAATGGGGAAATTGCGCCAGTTTTTGAAGAAGAGTCTGTTGAAATAGGAGCAACAACTCTTTGTTTTGATTCTTTGTATCATGGTGTTCATATAGGTGCCGTTGCAAGAGTTGTTGTCGACAATAAAGCAACATTGCAGTCATTTGAAAAATCTTTAAAAATTGACAATGCTGAAAGAGTGTTGGTAATAATAAAAACTTACATTGCTAAAACGAAAGATAAAGAATGGCAAATAATAAAATCAGATTTGCTAGGTATTAAACAGCCAAGTTATGAAAGGGCATTTAGACAACATTTGAATGAATATGCGAAAAATATGAGCAAGTGTGAATTGTCAATCTCAAATGAGAAAGAAACAAGCATTGACAACTTGATTTCTGATTTCAATGAAAATAGTACTTTGATATATGAAAAACTTTTTCACTTTGCGAAATATTTAACCTGTATAGGCATATCTGAAGGTGACAATATTTCGTTTGTGACCGGCTTGTGGTCATATCACTATGCAAATAATCGAGCAAATGCAGACAGTGCTTGTGCAATTCCTGCGATTTATGGTTCGCTTGGTGTTTTGGGGCAGACTGCGAAATACAAGTCTTTATTAGACTATTTTATCAAATATGCTGATGACTTAAAGAAAAATGCGTACAGAATTTACAAGTCAAAAGGTTTAATGGTCCCATTTATTATGGCTCGTGATACGGGACTTACTGGAAACACGCAATCGAATAATGTGTCGGTGGTTTTAAGTGGTGCAGTAATTGCCAATATGTTCGGTGAATATTTCTATTGGACAAAAGATGTGAAATTTTTAAAGAATGAAGCATTGCCATTTATGTGTGAAGTCACAAAGTTTTATATGAATTATTTTTATCAAAATCAAAATGGTGAACTTGTGAGTTGTCCGTCATATTCGCCTTATGGGAAAGCGAAGTATTTTGAGAATAAAAGTGTTGGCGTTTATAGGTCTTGTCCTGCGGATTTTGCAGTTGTTAGAACTTTGATTAATAATATTATCACGTTGTCAAACAACTATTCAATACCATTAAGTGATATTGTTGAATATCAAAAGTTTTTAAATTTATTGCCACAAACAAAGGTTCAATCAAATGTTTTGGCAGAATATGCAGACGATGAAAACAGTAACAAAAGTGCTGGAATTATGCATTTGTATCCAGTATTTGGAACAAAAGATATTACTCTTCATTCAAGTGCTAATGTAATTGCACCATATTTAAATAGCGTGGTTCAAAAAATTGATAAGGCGTTATTTGCCCAAAATATCGTATCAATAGGAAGACTTTCGGAAATTGCTAGCATACTTGGTCATGGCGATGCGTGTATAAGTATTTTAAGATATATGATTTCAAACTTTATGTCTAATAACTTGATGTTTTTTAATAATGATAAAACGAATTTCTGTGCCTATGTTGATGGTGATAATTATTTCAATATCGCAGGAAACCAATTACTTCTTTCAAGTATTGCAGATTGTCTAGTTTTATCAAGTGGAAAAAATATTTCAATACTTCCATCAAAACCTACGCTGTGGTCAAACGGAAGTATAAGTGGTGTTAATACAACTCTTAATGTGTTGGTGGATTTGGCTTGGGATGATAAAAAGGGTGTTGCAAGCGTTACTTGTAAAGCACTTAAAAATACAATGTTTAATTTAATGCTTTTTAAAGGTGTAAAAAAAGTAAAAGGTTATGATGTTAATATTGCAAATCCTGTAATTGAGAATATCAATCTTTCAAATGGGAAATCGATTACCATTGAGATAAAATACTAAAAAGGGGAATTTGTATGGGGTTGTTTTCTAAGAAAAAAAAGAAAAATAGCGATGATGGGTATTTTTCATCTGGCTCGTTTGAAAGTGCAGATGCAAGTGATGATGCATTCTTAGTATCTGCTGTATCAAGTGGTGGAATTTCTGATGATGTTTTTGAAACCTCAGACGAAGTTCTTGACAAAACACGTGGATATGGCTCAAATTCCGGACTTGCCTATGTGAATAAATATTCGGCTACAAACCAAAAACTGGCAACAACAAAAGTTGTAGATGTTGGTGTTTTCAAAAAGCCAGTAAAGGAAGTACCTAAACCGGTAGAATCTGAAAAAGGGTCTGCTCAAATACCATTGCTTGAAAAAGATAAAGACAAAAAAGATGATGTTTTGTTAGAGCCTTTATCAGATGATGAAGAAGAAAGTGATTTTGATAGTTTCTTTGAAGAGTTTATGAAAAAGACTGCAGACAAAGAAAAAGAACAAAAAGTTGAAGAGAAAAAGATTGAAGACAAAAAAGTAGAACCGATAAAAGAAACTCCAAAGATTGAAGTAAAATCAAAGGTTGTTTCAAAACCTGCTGTAAAAAAACCGAGAAAAAGGGCTATTGATATTGACATAATTTCTGGTGGTGTTGGGGGAGATATAATTTAAAACAGGAATAATTTATGTTACAAAAGTTAAAGTCGGTAAGTTTATCTATGTTGCCAATTGTGGCAGTTGTATTGCTTATACATTTTACAATGTATGAGTTTACTACTGCCACTCTTTTTGATTTTGTAATTGGATTAGTTTTGTTGATTTTAGGTCAAGTTGTATTTATGGTTGGGCTTGATATAAGTATAGTGCCTATGGGTGAGTTCGTTGGGAACTCGGTAAATGACAAAAAGAAATTTTATATTTTTATTATCTTTGGACTTGTTTTTGGTATCGTTTCAACAATTGCAGAGCCGGATTTTCAAGTTCTTGTTACAAAGATTTCTATTGCTGGGATAGGAATTCCCAAGTGGTGGATTTTAATTGGTGCTGGTGTTGGTGTTGGTATTATGCTTGCAGTTGGAATGGTCAGGATTGTAATGGGCTATTCATTAAATTTGTTGTTATTTATAATGTATGCGTTACTAGCGGTTGTTTCTATATTCTTATCTGAAAAGTCATTTGCGGTAAGTTTAGATGCAGGGGCTGGAACGATTGGTGTTATTACGTCACCATTTTTGTTGGCTCTTGGCATTGGCGTTGCAAAGATTGTAACTCATTCAAGAAATACAGAGAGCGGGGCTGAAAATTTTGGTTTAATTTCGCTATCGGCAACTGGCTCGTTGGTTTTAATGGTGATTATGTCATTGATATTTGCAGGTGAAACAGGCGGTGTCGTTGGGGTTGAAAGTTCGACTCCTGTTTGGCTTTCTATCCTTTCGGATTGTGTATTATCGTTGTTTCCATTGGTTATTGTATTTTTTGTTTTTGAAGCACTCTTTATTAAAATATCATGGCACGAAAAAAGAAAGTTGTTGTTCGGCTCGGCTGTAACCTTTGTTGGTTTTTATATGTTTTTATTTGGCATAGAGTTCGGTTTTTCTAATATGGGATATGAGTTTGGAAATGCTTTATTAAAGCTGGATAATAAAATTTTAACGGTTGTGATTTGTGCTGTACTTGGATTTTTTATTGTATTTTGTGAACCGTCAATTAGAAACCTTGCCGAGCAAATTGAAAATGTTACAAACAGAAATATTCGCTCGGGATTGGTTGTTGTTGCGATTGCTTTTTCGGTTATAATTTCAAGTGTACTATGCGTGCTTAGAATATATTATGAATTTTCGATTTGGTGGATATTTGGCATTGGCTATGGACTAGTCTTTTTGCTTATGCCTTTTATACCAAAGTTGTTTAGTGCGATAGCATTTGATTCGGGTGGAGTTACAAACGGAACACTGACTGTTGCTTTTGTATTGCCAATAATGATGGCGCTTGCTGGGAATGGAGCGACGGGGTTTGGTACTATTGGAGTTATGGTAATGACTCCTGTGCTTATTATTGAGATTTTAGGTTTTGTGTACAAAATATTGATTGATTCTGAGGTTAAGAAAAATCAGAAAATGTTGCTTAGACTTTCTAAAACCGAAGACCAATTCTCAAATATTGAAAAACTTAGAATTCAACATGAGCGAGAATTTGATGGGAGAGTGTTTTAGTTTATGAAAAATAAAAAGAATAAAATGCAAAGTGTTACCCCAAAGTTTAAACTTGAAGATATAAATGAATTGAAGATAATATTGATAATCGCAAAAATAACAATGGAAGAAGAAATTATTGAAAGACTTGAAAATCTTGGGGGGCAAGTGCTTTTAAGAGAGGTTGGCGAAGGTATTGGAAAAAATATGAGTCTTGAATTACTGGGCATTAACAATACACCTTACATTGTAATTTTAGCTACGGCAAGAAAAGAAGACGCTGACAACATTGTTGTTGCGATAGATAGTGAAGTGAATTTTTCGGCTCCTGGTGTGGGCTTGGGCTTGACTATTGATGTTGAAGGCTATATGGGTGCTAAGGGATTATTTTTATAGAGTAATAGTTTTTAGGAGATATGATATGAAATTAACAGAAAAAGAAGTTATTGAAAAGCAAGTTGGTTTAGAATTCCCTTTAAATATTGGAGATGCTGGTAATGATGAGGTTCGTGAGATTGGCTCTAAACTTGTGATGGCTGTTGTAAAAAAAGGGTACGCCTACCAAGTCGTAAAGGTTGCAAATGAAAATGGTGCCAAAGGGGCTTTTATTTTGGACGGTAGGGGTACGTCAACTCATAAAAAAAGATTTTTTGGTTTTGATATAGCACCAGAAAAAGAAGTTGTTTTAATGGTTGTTAGCGATTCAATAGTTTATCCAGTAATTAAAAGCATTTACGCAATTGCAGATTTTAAAACAACGGTGAAAGGTGTGGTTTTTGCATTACCAATTTCTATGATATTAGATTAATATAAAAAGCAAAAAGTGTATCAATTTTGATACACTTTTTAGTTTATTAATTTTTAATACAACGGCCAACGTCGGTATTGTCAATATTTCTATTTTGTAAGTCTTTGCAAGGATTAGGCGTGTCTTCGTATCTGTAATCTTTGCCAAATTTTGTAATGTAAGTTGAAATAACGGCGTGAGAAGGAGTTTCTTCTACATTTTTATTCATTATTTTTTGAATGTTTGGATATCTGTCTGCTGAGTAATTGCAAGAGTCAACATATTCTTCAAATTCCGATGTATTATTAATGGTTTCAGCGATGACGTGTCTTATATATTCTTTGTTTGGTTTAAAGTGTAGAAGTTTTGGGAACGCAGGCTTGGTGATAACTTCTTGCCAATCTCTCTTTTCATACTTCTTTAATAGGTCGGCAACTTTATGTAAGTGAGCAATTTCTTGTGTTAAATGTAGTTCCCAAACCTTTCTGATTTCTGGGTCGGATTCGTCTTGCAGGCACGAATAGTAAAGATAACACTCAGTATATTCGTGATTTAAACAATTTTCAAGGTAGGTAAGAGTAGGGTCTTTTAGTCCGCCATATCTTGTTACGTGTTGTTCTTCAATCATAGCGATTTCGCTGTACAATTTTCTACCTAAATCGTTTTTATAGAAACCGCCAATATTCATATAGTAGTTCATTGTTTGTTGTTCGGCAGCGGTGATAATGCAGGCGTGTAATTTTGTTAATGGGTCAGCAGTTTTGTTGTCAATCCAATAACTTAGTTCGTCGTAAGGGTGGCGGTGTTCTGATACGGTTGGGCGACCAGGGGTGATCTCGGTGTATTCGCCCACAAGTCTTTCTGCGTGAATTCCGTCGTCCATATCAAGAAGATTTGCGTATCTGTAAAGATGGTCAAAGTCTTCAAGCAAAGCAAAGTCTAATGCTTTTTTAACAACGGGGTCTTTTTCAACTTCTGCCATAATGGCTGTAAGGTCTACCGCAAGTTGTTCATAGCCAATTGTGGTTTCAAGGATTGTTTCGTTGATTGGCTTTAATGCAGAAATGCGTTTTTGTTGAACTTGTTCTACCTTTCTAATTAATGCTAAATCACGACGTAGGTCGTTGTCTGGGCAGTTCCTTGAAAAATTATGTCCGCCGTAAACTGATTCGTACTCGGTGCCATTCATCAAAATTACTCGGGTTTTGGTGTATGGGTCAGTAGAATCCTTATCATAACTTTTTGGATACATTTTTGCAAAATCGCAAATACCCTTTTCGACTTTTTCAGGTTTTTCTTCAAATGGATTAAATGACATTTTAATAATCTCCTTTTTTGGTTTTACTAAATGTAGTATGTGCTAAAATTAAAAATTTAAACAAGAAATAGCGGTTTAATAACGAGAAGTTTCTTATATTAAAAAATTGAATAAAACACTTGCAAAAATAGAAAGTTTATGATATTATATATTTTGTTCAATCCAATTGAACAAGACAACTTAATGCCGAAGTGGTGGAATTGGCAGACGCGTCGGACTCAAAATCCGATATTGGAGACAATGTGCGGGTTCAAGTCCCGCCTTCGGCACCATCAAAAATTCAAACCGAACCTGATTATAGGATCGGTTTTTTTGTTTGTCTAAGTTTTGTTTCTATGGAATCCATATTGCGTAGTATGTTTTTATAAAAGTTTCGAATAAATGAGGGGAAAGTAATTAAGAGTGGTTACAGTTATTAAAATGAACTCAATCGCAATTATTAAAATGGATGGCTTTTGTAAATAAAAAAGCACGAAAAATAATAAAAATTATCAAAACCCCTTTAAATTCGTTACATTATGTGTTATAATATGACATAATAAAGAAGGGGGGATTTTATGAAAAAATTATTTATAGCCTTATTAATAGTGTTGGTGGCGATTGTTGGTGTTGGGGTCTATTTTGTGATGTCGGGAAGGTATTCTGAACCTAGTTTTACAATTTCAGTTATAGAAAGTGAAGGCGGCGGAACTGTATCGGTAGATAAAACGGACGCTAATGCTGGGGATAAAGTGAAATTGACGATCACTCCTGAGTCGGGATATAAGTTAGTTGAGGGTTCTTTAAAATACGGAGATACTGAAATAGAATTAGATAAAGACAATTCGTTTAAAATGCCAAGTGAAAATATCGTTATTAAGTATGAATTCGCTTTAATAGAGTATAACATTAATTACATGATTGATGAGCATACAAGTGTTGAAGGGCTTAAAACTACCTATACTAAAAAAAGCGAAACTCTTGAATTAGGTGAACCATCAAAGAGTGGGTATATATTTGACGGTTGGTATCTTGATAATAATCATACTAAAAAAGTAACTTCTATTGAGTCTGGAACGACTGGTAATTATTATTTATATCCAAAGTTTATTGCATTGTTTCAAGTTTCAAACGGACATATTGAAGGTTTTTCTGATTATTTAAAGAATTTAGAAAGAGTTGATGTTTTAGAGATTCCAGAAAGAATAGATGGTGTAACCATTGATGGGATTGCAGACGAGGCCCTGATTTCTGGTGCGAATATATCAAAATTGGAGATTCCGAATACTGTAAAATATTTTGGTGTAAATTGTTTTGGTTTTGGTATAGCAAACAACTTTAATGAAATTGAATATGTGGGGTCGTTAAATGATTGGGTGGAATCAACTTTTAAGGATTATCCAATTATTCATACCCAAACTTTAAAAATAGATGGAAAAGAAATCGGTGAATCGCTAAATTTACCAACATCGATTAAAAAAGTTTCAGCAAATGCATTTTATGGGTTCGAACAATTGGAATATGTATTTTATGATGGCTCAATTGATGAATATGCAAAAATTGAGTTTGAAAATGAATACGCAAGTCCAATGCATTGTGCGGAGAAATTGCACATTAATGGTTATTATGTTGCTGGTGAAATAACAATTAGCGGAACAACTTCTATTTATCCAGGTGCGTTTGCCAATTGTGAAGGCATTACTTCTGTAAAGTTTAATATTGAGAGTCCTATGAAGATGGCAATTAAAAATTCTGCCTTTGAAAATTGCTCAAATCTTAAAGACGTTGAAATGGATAAAGTTATTTTTATTGAAGACAATGCATTTTTTAATTGTACAAAGCTTCAAGTAGAAACATTGTCATTTGTTGCGCATATAGGTGCGTATGCTTTTTACAATTGTGATAGTATTACCAAGTTAGAATTGGGCATAAGTGGAGGTGTAACTATTGGAGATTCGGCGTTCGATGATTGTTCGGCATTGAAAGATTTGGTTATTGTTAATGTTGCAACTATTGGTAAACGTTCTTTTAGAGATTGTGCTTTAACAGGTGTTATGGTTAATGGCGGTTTAACAACTATTGGAGATGGGGCATTCGCTGGGAATCAAGGCATTAGCGTTAATTTATCTAAATGCACAAGCACTATTCAAGCCGGCAAAAATGTTTTTGATGATTGTGGAAATTTTAAAGTTTGGTTTGCAAGCGAAGCTCTTGCTAATCAATATAAGACGGCTGAAAATTGGTCAGAGTACGCCGACAAATTATTTTATATGGCTGGTTAATATTAAATAATAATTGAAAAAAGGAAATATAAAAACCGAATCAAATTAATGATTCGGTTTTTGTTTTATTGGTTTTCAGATGGAGATTCTGTATAAGGTTTGGCGTTTAACTCGTTATCTAAGCCTGAGATTTTTCGTTGTTGTAAGTCTATCAAGTTGTGATAGCTGTTGAAACATTCTTCGTATTTGCAATTTACAAAGTGAGTGTTCATAAATTCAAAAAATGATTTTGTTAAGTTTGGGTCTGTTGCATACAGTATGGTGCCGGTGAATGAAAAACCAATATTGTATGTATTTGCTATTATTCGAATATCGATAGGAACAGTTTGAGGTTTTTTAGTAACAGCTTGCATATAGAGGTAAATATATTTTTGACCATCAATGCCTTGCTGTTTGAACAAACTAAGAGAGGTTGGGTCTAGTTCTAAGTGTGATGCGTCAATATCAAGGAAAGGAAGTTGTTTGTTTAAGGCTTTTGCGAGTGCAGGTTTTAGATGCTCAAATAATTCAACTTCATTGATGAATTCCATTATTGAAGTTAAATTTGTGTCGTTAAATCTGTTCATATATTAATTTTTCCTAATGAAGTAATATATAGCATAGTTTATAATTAATGTCAATAGAAACATTTAAAATATAAAATGGAAATACTTGATTTTAAGTCTGATTTTTTGTAGAATATAAATAAAAAAGAATTGGAGAAAGTACAAATGGATAAAAAGAATAAGTTTCCGTTGTTTTCATTAATTATGCTGTGCGTTGGGGTGGGGCTTATTTTATTTGGGGCAATTGCACCTGCTAAGATGTTTTCTGGTAATAATACATATGTGGTTGAATTTGATAGGTCTGGGTTTGATAATATGAGGTTAAGGATAACTTTAAACACTGATGAGGCAATTAATCCAACAATAACGGCGTTAATACACGAAGAAGAAATTTATGTAATAGTTAAACAAACCGAAACTGGGATGTATAAAGGAAGCGCGTCTATTGACAGAGATAAATATTTTATGTCAAGAGAAGATGATGTTAGTGTAATAGTGTCGGACAAAGAAGGCAAGACTATTAATTTTAAACAAAAAAATGAGTTTGGGGAGACGAGCGGAAGGATTATTTTAACAACATTACCAATATTCTTTGGAATTTTTATTACCATACTTGCTCTTGTTTTAGGCGTTGCAGTAAAGCATAGAAATGGGTTGAAAAAGGCATTTAATGGAACAGTAAGTGCTGTTGCTGGTGCGGTTGGAACAATTTCGCAGGCAATAACGCCAAAAAATGATGAAAAATATTGTGAATATTGTGAGTGCTATAATGAAAAAGACGCTCAAAAATGCAAATATTGCGGAGCACCATTAAAAAATTATAAAAAGGAGAAATAATTATGGAAAAAAGAACTTGTAAAAAGTGCGGAGTCAATTATTATTATGATTCAGAATATTGTTATGGGTGTTTAAGAAAGATGGAATTGGATGAAATATCGTCGTTGACGGATGATGAAATTCAGAATGAATATCTCAAAATTGCACATAAAATTATTGAAACAGGAGAGTTGGACAAAGAGTTAAGAAAAAGATTAATCACATTAATGATGGCTTGTGAAAAAGTAAATCCGCAATTGCAGGTGGTGTGTGCTAAGTTTAAAATTTATGAAGTGCCGGAAGTATTTATCGGAGCAGAAAAGGTTGTTGTTGATAAACTTAACGAAATGTGGCTTGAAGACGGAAAGAAGGATTATAAATTAAGAACGGCGTTGGAAATGGCTACGGGTGAAGAAGAAAGTATAGCTAGATGTAGTAAAGAATGTTATGAATTAATCCTTGATGATTTTGAGATAGATGACTATGATATTTCAAAGATAAAACTTAATATAGTTACACCAGATGGGGAAACAATTTCTATTAAAGACTTTTGGGGACCATTCATTGATGAAGATTGTCTGCCTTATGAGATGATGGGCAAAAAAAGGAAAGATAATGGCAAAGAGGCAACTTACAGAGTTGGTAAGCGAATTTCTGCATTCCTTCCAAGATTGTCTGAATTTGAAGAGGTTAATGCATATGGTGGTTACGCTGCATGGGATTTTGACGATTTTGAAAGTTGTGAAAAATGCGATGGAGAGTTGGAACATATTGCTCAAATAAGTGGCGTGCCATTCCATTTTGATGATGGTAATTTCTTTATCTCTAAGTGTAAAGATTGTGGCAAGTATGTTGTTCAGTATTTTCAAACATAAAAATAAAAACATCCGTTTATAATTGGCGGATGTTTTTATTAATAAAATTTATGGAGAGTTTGAATTTATTTTTAAATGTTTAAATATTGTGATAAAATAATTGTAGTAAATTTGGAGGTGGCTATATGCAAAATAGGGTTACAAAAGAGGGCGATTTATTGGATGAAAAAGGGAGACTTGTTGAATGTGGATATGCAACAAGTCTTGTAAAAAAGTATGACAGGTCAAAGATTAAGGCGGGAAAACTTAGAATAAAAGAATGGGATTATTATTTAATTTACAACAATGATTATGCTGTTGCAATTACTGTTGATGACAATTCGTATATGGGATTAAACTCGCTTAGTTTAATTGATTTTAAAGAAGCAAAAGAAATAACTAAAAGTCCTATGGCTTTTATGACAAATGGTAAGACTAATTTTCCACCTACGTCTAAAATTGGAGATGTGAAAGTTGAGAATAAAAATTATAAGATTGAAATCCTAAATGATGGAATGACTAGAAAAATTTATGCCTTTATGAAAAATTTTAAAGATGGTAAAGATATTTCTTGTGAGTTTGTTTTAACTGATGAACCAAAAGATAGTATGGTTATTATGACGCCATTTAAAGAAAAAGAAACGGCGTTCTATTACAATCAAAAAATTGTTGGAATGAAAGCGGTTGGAAGGGTTAGTCTTGGTAATGATGTAATAGAATTTGGCGAAAGTACCCGTGCTATTCTTGACTGGGGTAGAGGCGTTTGGTCCTATAAAAATACTTGGTATTGGGGAGCAGGATGTGGCGTTGTTGATGGCTGTGAAGTCGGTTTTAATATTGGCTATGGATTTGGGGATACATCGAATGCAAGTGAGAATATGATTTTTGTAAATGGTGTTGCACATAAACTTGAAGATGTTGTGTTCAATATTCCAAAAGATAGCAAAGGGAAAGATGATTTTATGAGTCCTTGGACATTTACTTCAAGCGACGGAAGGTTTGAAATGTCTTTTAGGCCGATTATTGACAGGCATTCTAATGCTAATGTTGTAGTAATTAGCAGTAATCAGCATCAAGTGTTTGGTGAGTTTAGTGGGACAATGATTTTAGATGATGGTAGAAAAATTCAATTAGACAATTTTTTAGGTTTTGCTGAAAAAGTAGTTAATAAGTGGTAAGAGATATTAAAAAATTAAAAGAGAGCCTTGGTATTTTAGATGCTCTCTTTTTTATAAGTTAATAAATCAAATATGGGTTGTTTATTGCAGATAAGCGTTCGTGCGCTATGTCTGTCATAAGTTGAATCTCCTCAATTTTTTTAGTAAAAAGCTCGGTAATAGTAGCTATATTTTTAATTATAAAGTTGTGGATATGATTTAAATTGCTGTTTGCAAATGAAGAATTTATATAAAGATTAAACAAGTTGTTGTATTGATCTACTATTGATTTTGTTATGTCTTGTGCATTAATGTTATTTGGTATTACATTGGCATTAATAAAATACAAACAAAACATATTTTCAAGCGGGAAATATTTTTTACGAACTTGGTTTATTTCGTTCATTGATGTGTGTACAGCGTCAATTATTGATGGAGTTATATATGAAGAATGTGTAAAAGGTACTAAAATCTTATTTTCTTGTAATGAATTTAATAAATAGTCGTAAATAGATGTGAACAACAAAACCATTTTATGATTTTCGGTTGGCGGGGATTCAAGTCCTGAAAATAGTCGTTCTAAGTAATTCTTTTGGTAAATGTATTGTCCATTTTTGTATACAGTGTCTAATAACTCGTAAGGAGTTGTTCGGATAGAGCCTATTTTAAATCTTTTATCTTTATCTTGCCAGTTTGGATTGTTGTTTAGGTAGTCGATAAAAATTTGCTCTTCGTGAAGTTTATTTTTATTGTCCTTGGTTGTACTATAAAATGCATTAACCCAGTTCTCGTGAAATCTATGGTGACAATCTAAGTTTATTTTGTGAATGGCAGAAAACCTGCTTTTGTTTATGCAAATATTGTTTTCTTTTATTACAGATGTCAATTCAAAGTCGCCACTTTCAATAAACATAACTTTTGAAGTTGTATTACAGTTCTTACCAGTTAGGGCTGCTTGGTGGATTGAATTTAATAGTTGCTCAAGTGCTTTGAAGTCAAGAGTTATTGAATTAAAATAGTTGGTTAAAAATTCTTTTGCTCTGACATGAGATAAATTTGTATTCATAAAATTTTCCTTGTGAAATAGTGATATTATTATATCAAAAATTGGACGTTTTGTAAATAATTGTTGGGTGAAATCTGTGAATTTATAAAAACAACTTTTTAATTGTTGATTAAAGTGAATGAATTAGATATACTTATTGTGTTAACTAATTTTATGGGGGTAACTAGTTATGATACACTCACTTGCTGGTGGCGAGATTAGAGAACTTTTGTGTGCAGATTTTGCAAAGGTTGAAATTGTTGAGGACGGTGCATTTAAAGGCAATAAGCTATGGTATATTTGCGAAATAAAAGATGCCAAGGCGGGGGATTTTGTGCTGGCTCCGATAGGTGCTTACAATCGTCTTTATAAAGCAAAGATTGAAAGAATTGATAAACAAGTTAATTCACAAGTTTCTCCAATTCCATTTAAAAGAGCAAAGAAAATCGTAAAGATAAAGTAACAGCAAGCGAAATTTAATCGCTTGCTGTTATTTTGTTTTAAAACCATCTTATATGGTTGTTGATTATACATCTTCGCTTTGCATAATTTCTTTCTTTTGCTTATCATAAAGGGCTTTGTATGTTTCGTTTGTTAGCATTAATTCTTTGTGTGTGCCGTGTGCTACAATAGAGCCTTTATCTATATAGAAAATTTCATCGCAATCTTCAATTGTTGAAAGCCTGTGGGCAATAGTAATAATTGTTTTTTTGCTTTTTAATTTGTCAACTGAAGCAATAACTTTTTCTTGTGAAAGATTATCTAATGAACTTGTTGCTTCGTCAAAAATTATGACTTTTGCATCTTTTAGTAATGCTCTTGCTATGCAAATTCTTTGTTTTTGACCGCCAGATAATCGTGTTCCACCTTCACCAAGGTAACTGTCTAAGCGATTTGGTAGTGCCCATACAAACTCGAATGCGTTACTTAGTTGTAAGACCTCGTAAATTTCTTCGTCTGTGGCATCAGGTTTTACAAGCTTCATATTTTCTCTAATTGTCATATTAAATAGGTATGGGAATTGGTTTATCATCGTGATTTGCTTGAAGAAATTTTCACTTAATGTTTCGTCGTTTTTGTTGTCATATTTAATATTACCACTTGTTGGGGTATAAAGTTTACAAATAAGGCTGACTATTGTAGATTTACCACAACCACTTTCGCCGACAAATGCAACATGGGTGTTGCGTTTAATTTTAAAACTTACGTTACTTAAAACATTAGAATGTGGAGTATAGCCAAAACTTACATTTTGGAATTCAATGTTGCCACGATATTCAGGAAGGTCTTCTGTTCCGTACTTGTTGAATTGATACTTAACACCGTCCTTTAAGTCAAAAACACGCCAAGCAGAGACTTCGATTTCTTTTAAGTAGTTTTGTAAGTTCCCCAAGTGAACAGCAAATTCCATAACGTGAGATTTATATACATATGCGGTATAGAATATGGCAATTGCAATAAATCCTCTTTGCATCAGCGTTATGCAAAGCATTACGAATAGCAGGTTGCACACGATACTTACAAAACTTGCAAATGCACACAGAGCAATTCCGACATACCATTCTTTATTGTCTGCATGCATAAATTCTGTTTGTTGAGTTTCTATTTGATTTAATAAACTTTGTTGCATATCAAGAGTCTTTATATCTTTGATGCCTCGAATAGTTTCGCCAATTGTGCTATTTACAGTTTCACTTTTTTTGTGAACGATTGGTTTTAATATTGAAAAGTAATGTATTCTTACTTGGTAAACATAATATCTCACAATTATAAATAAAAGTAGGAAAGCACCGAGCCAAATATTTATGATTGAAATATACACCAGAAAGCCAATCTTACTCATAAATGAAACAATAGTTTCGCTGATTGATTTAAATGAGTTGGATAGTGAATTTAAATCGCTTGTAAGCCTTGTAATAAACACGCCGTTACCCAATTTTTCATATTGGCCAATGTTAATATTAAATGAACTGTTTACAATATCAATTTTTACATCAAGCTTAACCTTGTTTTCTAGCATTTTAAAAAATGGGGTTTGCAAAACGCTAAAAAATAAGTTTATAAATTCTAAACCAAACAAAGTCCAGGCGTAATTAAGTGCAGAATCAAAATTAGCACTTGCTATTTCACTTATAATATTACCAAGTATCACTGGGATAAAAAATCCAATAACACCGCAAATAATAAGCATAGACCAAAAGCCCAAGCAAAGCCATTTATATTTTTTAAAATATTTTAGGTATTTGCTTAGGTTTTTTAAACCTTTTATTCTTTCTTCTTTTGTAACAATTGCCATAATTCACCTATCTTTTATTATTAAGTAATAACAATAAAATGATGTTTTAACTATGATTTATTATAGCAAATTAAATCATGGTTTCAAAACACTTTTTGATGACAAAATAAAAACTATGACATAAAATTTGTCATAGTTTTTATTTTTTATTTAATCAATTCTGCCGGTTAGGTGTCCTGTGTCTTTAAGGTTTGCAAAGTTGTTTTGGCGAAGTGCTTCGTAAAGAATAATTGCAACTGAATTTGAAAGATTTAAACTTCTTGCGGAGTCAATCATTGGTATTCTTATGCAATCTTCGTAATGCTCTTTTAAAATGCTTTCACGAATTCCAAAACTTTCTTTACCAAAAACAATGAAACAGTCGTCAGGGTAGTGAACATCGGCATAGGTTTTGTTTGACTTTGTGCTTGCAAAGAAAAATTGCTTGTCTTTGTTTTGTTCGTACAAATCTTCAAAACTGTCAATTACAGTAAAATCAGCATCTTTTAAATAATCCATTCCGGCACGCTTGAAATGTTTGTCGTCAAGGACGAACCCCAAAGGTTTTACCATATAGAGCTTTGTGTTTGTTGCCATACATGTTCTTATAATATTTCCAGCATTTTGTGGAATTTCTGGTTCAATTAATACAATATTCATTTTGACTAATCCATTAACTAATTAGAAATTTAGCAAGTTTAGATACATATCTTTATTTAACGCACCCAAGAATAGGTAAAGTCTTGGTCCAGACTCCTTTCCGATAAGAAGCATATATACATTTTGGAAGAACTTCTTTTGGAATGGTTGGTTTTCTTTATCTTTTAAGCCCTCTTGCTTTGGAATATCATATAGAAGTTGTTGCAAGTCTTCAAGAGAAATATCTTCGCTTGATAGTTTTGAGTAGAGTGTACGAATATCTTGTTGCTCACGTTCTGGAAGATTATTAAAGTATTCTTCGTTCTTTGAGTCAAGTAGGGTAGAAATACTTTCAGGGGAGTAGTTTTTAGCCCAATATTCGATGCGTCCAAGACGAGAAAGCAGGTCTTCCTTGTCAACATCTGGATTTACCTTTTTATATAGAGAATATAGTAAATTTGGTTCAAAATTAACGATTGAGCCAAGAGAGAATAATAATTGTGCTGAAACTGAGCTTGGTTTTAATTCTTCTCTTTCAAAACGCACATATCTCATAACTTCTTTGATGTTTTGAGGACAGTTGTCGTTAAATGAAGCGGCAAGTGAACGGTCGAATTCGTGATATTGACGCAAAATTTCATCGTCAAAACAGAATTGCCAACTTTGACGGGCTGGAACCTTAGAATATAACCATAAAATCATTTCTGGTGGGCATACCTTTAATAACTCGGCTGGGGTGATTGATGTTCCGCTTGAACTACTCATTTTTCCACCGCCACCTTTAATTCCGATAAATTCATACATAACAAAGTCTGGCGCTGTATAATTGTAAACCTTGTCTACAATAATTTTACCAACTGTGTATGAACTTCCTTCGGTTCCATGGTCTTTTCCGCCTGGTTCAAAAGTGACTTTTTCTTCATTCCAACGCATTGGCCAGTCTGCCTTCCAAACAAGTTTAATGTTGTGGTATTCACGAATTTTAACAGTGTCGTGATGTCCACACTTACATTCATATGCGATTGTTTCACAATCGTCTGAAACATTTGTTACAACGGTTGAATCTTTGCCACATTTTTCACAATACACTGCGATAGGGACATATGATTCACGACCTTCTTCGGTTGCTTCTTGGCTTTTGTACTCATAAAGAATATCGTATATGGTTTTTCTTTCTTTAAGAGCCTTTATAATGCCTTCGTCATATCTGCCTTTGCGGTATTCTTGGGCTTGGGTGATGTATTCACATTCAATACCAAATTGCTTTACGGCTTCTTTGAATTGTTCTTCAAAGTGTTCTGCGTAAGATGAGTGACAGCCATATGGGTCTGGAATGTCTGCATATGGGGTGCCAATGTATTTATCATAAGAATCTCCGACAACTTGTTTAACAGCAAATGGAACTTTTCTTAAACGGTCAAAGTTGTCAAAAGACATTATAAATCTTGACTTTTTGCCTGCCATTTTAAGTCCTGTGTGAACAAAGTAACTTGTTAAAAATTCTCTAAAATTTCCGATGTGGATTGGTCCAGATGGGCTGATACCTGCAGCGCAGGTAAATTCTTCTTTTTCTGGATTGTCATTAATTAATTTCTGTACGGCTTCGTCTATCCAAAGCATTTTAATTTTCTCCTTTTGTTGTAATATTTTATAGTTTACTATATTTGTGTACTTTTTGCAAGTGGGTATGGGTTGTTTTTTATAAAAATTATTCATTAAACTATTAAAAAGAAGCCTGAAAATCAGACTTCTTTAAAATATTTTTATACAAATCCGTGTCCATCGTCGTCGCTTGCTTTAACTTTATTTTTCATTCTTGGCTTCTTGCCTTTGCCTTTTAATACATTAACTCTTGTAAAGATAAGCGCAAAGATTATTGCTGCAACAAGTAGAAGTGAAGATAGTGTGGCGAATAAGATTTCAAGTGTTTTGCTTTCTTCTTCAATTGGTTCTTCGTCTTTGTTTTCATTTGATGTATTTCTTAAATCAACGGCTTTTGTGATGTCTTTATCTGTGATTGCTGAAGTTGCTGATTTATATGATGACTCATCAATCTTTGTTAGTTTAAGGCTGTCAACAATAATTTCACCACTTGCATCGATTAATTCAAGTACAAATTCTGATGTGATTGCTTTTGATGTTGTTGCAACAAGGAATGTATAAGTTTTAAATTCGTTTGAAGTAATTGAAATTGTTTCGTTTAATTCGGTGAATGAAAGTGTTGCATATTTGCCTTCTTCAAGATTTAATGCCTTTGCAACAACTTCAAATTTATAGAATGAAGAAGCTGAAAGGGAATAACTTTGATATGGTTTAATCTTTGTAGAATTTCCATTTGCGTTCTTGATTACCAATACATAAGGAGTTGTAGCTTTATCATAAATGTAATCTGCAAGTGCATCTTTATCTGTTGAAGTATCAAGAATTGATAGGCTTCCAGTAGAGTCATCAGTCTTTTCAATTGTTAACGATTCGTAATAACCATTTCCTAAACTTTCACCAACTTCAACGAATGATTCTCCGTCAAGTTGAACAAGTGTAATATTTTCTGCTTTTCTTTCGTCAACTGTTTTTTCATTTGCAAGGTCTGTAAAGATAGTTGCTGTAGAAGATTTAACGGTTGCTGTTTTGAATAATGCAGTGCCTGTTGTTGTCGATTCGCTTGAACCGTAGATAATTTCCAAATAAACTGTTGTTGCAGAAAGACCGTTCTTTAAATAGAATGATACTGTTTGCCAGTTGTTTTCAGAAGGAGTGATTACTTTCTTTGAAAGTTTTTGTGTTGCAAGAATCTTGTTGTTTGCGTTTAAAAGATTGATTGTAACATCACCTTCAAAATTAGTGTCAAGATAGGTATAAAGTGAAATTAATTTGTGTGATGATGCTGTAATTGAAATTTTGTCTGATTTGTAAGTTGTTGTAAAGTTGTTTATTGTTTTGTCGTCACCAAGATTGCTTTTTACATTTGAAATTGCAAGATAGTTTTCATAGACATTGTTTGGGTTGATGAAAGAAATATCTTCGCTTAAAGTGATTGAGCCAGCACCATTTGTAAATACATTGTTATAATTGTAACCGTTAATTATTCCGTGGAAGAACTTTTTGTCTTCGATTGCTTTTTGGTTTAACTTAAAGTCAGGATATAAGTCGCTTGTGAAAGCATCTTTTTCTTCATCAAAAGCAAAAGTAATATTTTTAGCAACTACGATTTTTTCAGTTGCTTCACGTGTGCTGTTTGAATCAGTTATTTTGTAGACATCTCCAGTGCCTGGTTCGGTGTAAATGAATGCACCTTCGCTTAAATTGTAAACATATTCTTTTCCTTCGTGAGTGAAGTTTCCGGCTGTGCTAATTTCTTCTGGCAAATAGATGTATTCAATTTCACCATATTGAGAACCGCCTGACGAATATTTTGTAAGTTTATATTTGTATGGCATATAAACAAAAGTTGTTTCGTCGTCTGATAATTGTTCAAACAATTTTTCGTCAAATTCGATTGTGTCATCATTTACTGTAAAGTCTGAATTGTTTAGAATTGATGTATATGTGCTGTCGCTTAAATCGTCAAAATATTTATAAACATCGGTTTTTGTTGTGATTGTGTTTGTCCAACCGCTTGCAGTATAAAGTGGGTTTAAGTCGTTTTTCTTGGTGTCTATTAAGTTGAAATGTCCGTTTGTAACTGTCTCTGTTGGTAGAGAAGTGGTTAGAGATAGTTTTGTTGCGTCTGAATCTTTGTATTCTGTGCTTGAAATCTTTTCAATTACAAAATTATCAAACATAAAACTTGACTCTTTTGGAATTGAAAGTGTAACCCATACATCAGTTGTGTAAATTGGGCAAGATTCAACCAATATAACGGTTTCTTTCCAATAGTTGTTTATTGATGATGGTTTATCTTTCTCGCTTTGACTGTCATAAGGTTTTACAGTTAACTCTTTTGTTTTTACAGTTTTTGAGTTAAGTGTTGCATTTAAGAAAATTGTAAAACTTTGAGATGATGCATTTTTGTATGAATAATCACTTCTTGACCAAAGAGATACTCTGTAATAGTTAAATGGTTCAATTTGAGTCTTTTTTGAAGTTAAGCCAAGAGCTTTATCTCCGTAATTTTCAACAGTTAAAATAGAATTTGTTTCGTTACCAAATGTTGAATAAATTTTTGTTGTGTTCTGTTCGTTTGCAATTTTTACATCTGCGCCAGTAGTGCCACCGTTGCGGTTGTCAATTTCCCAATCAGATTCAGAAATGTGATTAATTCCATTAAAGTTTGAAATTACACGATAGTCATTTTCTGTTGTTTCACGATAATTTGCAATTGATATTGTATCGTCTGATGTAGAGTTTTTAACGGCTTCAAGATATGTTGAGTATTGAATCTTTTCGACTTTTGCGTCGTCAAAGAAAACAATACCGCTTGACTTTGTGCTTTCAGAACCCAAAGAAAGTTTTAAACTTGTTTTGTATTTACCAGCGTTATCAGCATTGTAATCGGTGCTTACATAAATTGAGTATTTTGTCCAAGCAGAATTGCTTGCTTCGTTTACATAACTGATTGTTGTTTGGTCGTGTGACCAGGTGTTTGAAGAACTGTCATAGGTATAAGTTGTGTTACCATCAACGTAATCTTGGTCGATTATTGGTCGATTATCGTCGGTGTTTTCTTTATAGAAATAAGATGTAACGCCAGATGTAACTTTTTTATACAGTGATAAATTGTTTGTGTTGCTGTCTGCTTGAATGTCTGTGAAATATTCATTCTCTAAATCTTTGCCAAGAGCGATTGATGCAAGGGAGCCTTCGGTCTTTACCCAAACAGAAACTCTGTAATAAGAATATGCTTCAAGTGTAAAGTCGTTTGATACATAAGAATAATATACATTACGAGGACTTTCGGTGCAACTTGCGACATAATCGTTGTTGCCATCATTTTGAATATCAAACTCTGTATAAGTTTTTCCAGCATTGATATAAAGAACACGCTTATTAGAAGCAAGTTTTTCAACTGAATCATGTGTCAATGGGTTTGTTGGAGGAGCGATTTGGTTTTCCAAATAACTATAAATTAATTGATAGTTTTCAATTGTTGAATAGTTACCTGTCCAATATGAAAGCCAGTTGGATTTGTATGAAGCATAGTTGGTTTCATAGTTTTCATATTCTGTATTCAATACGCCTGACATAGTTGTAGAATCTTTGTCTTTTTTGCCTTCGTCTTCTGAAGTATAATCGGCGTCCCAAGAGTCTGGGGTTGTTGTTCCGTTTACCATTTCTTCAAAGTTAAGATTTTTAACCGATACTTCGTTCTCAGTATAAACAGACTTGATTGTTTCGTCTGCCTTTGCTTTAAAGATTGTTGGAAGTTTTGCAAGTGGTAGGGCACCAAATGCCATTATTCCGCCCATTGCAAGTCCTATTATTGATTTTGTTAGTTTGTTGTTCTTTTTCATTTTCTGCCACCTAAAAAATATTTATCTCTATTATTTTAATACACTGATAGATTTTTTGCAATAAAAAAATTAAAAATTTTGTCTAATTACGCCATATCTTTGGTTTTAAAAGTTGATTATAGTCAGTTTTTATGCAAAAAACATAGATGCTATCTTGATTTATCACGTATTCGTCTTTTCATTTTTAATTTATAGAAGAAGCCGAGTTCACGTTTTGCTTGACGTTCAGATTCTTCATACCTATATAACATACTTCGCATTGTTGCTTGGTAATGCTCTTCATTTCGGAATCTATAACTGTGTTTTTCCATTTGTTTTATAGCATATTTTTGTGCGTCACGTTCAATTGGTTGCATACTGTAAATGGTTTTATCTTCTCTGCTTGATATGTAACCAGAATAGTTTTCACGCCATTTTTTTGCTTTAAAGTTGAATGGACTTATTCGCTTTTTTGTTATTTGTTCATATTGATAAGCATGCCTGCCTTCGTGTAAAATCGTTTCAAGTGCATGATAGCGAAGTGCGGGGTTATCAATTAGATTAATACTTAAATATAATAGTCGTTTCCCATTGCTATCAACTTCAAAACTTCCATAGCAATGCCAGTTTGGGTCGTTGTTAATTACAAGAGGTAATGATTTCCGGTCAAGTTTCTTTGCTTGTTTCTCTTCGATTCTTTCTAATACTTTTTCTCTTTGACCGGGCGTTAAGCCAATCCACTTGCGGTATTTGAATTTGTTGTATATACTAAACAGTCCAAATATGCACATAATATCTCCTATTGATTAAAGGGCATATACCCTTACTTTATTATTTTATCAAACCACAATGCTTTTTGTCTACTTATTTTTAGTGATAATTTTGTTATATAAACCATTGACAATGTTTATTTTATGCAGATATAATTATTGTATCAATATTATAGGTGTAGGTATGCAATATCAAGTTTTTAAAGGGAAGATTGAAATAATTGGGAAAGAAGAATTTAACCCTAAAGATATTTTAGAGTGTGGGCAGATTTTTAGATTTTACAAGAATAAAGATGATAATTATGTGGTTTTATCAAAAGATTTGAAAGCAACTATTGTAGAAAATGAAAAAGGGTATACAATTTTGTGCAGTGATTGTGACTATTTTGTTAAGTTTTTCAATCTTGACACCAATTACACAGCTATTAAAAATGAATTGAAAAAAGACGATTTTTTGGCGAGTGTGATTGAAAAGGGTGAAGGCATAAGAATTATAAAAAATGACCTTTTTGAAACCATTTGTTGCTTTATTATTTCGGCAAACAATAATATTAAAAGAATAAAACTAATATTAAATAGGTTGACAAAAGAAGTAGGGAGAAAACTTGACGAAGAAGATTTTTGCTTTCCAACTCTAGATGAGTTTAAATGTTTAGACGAAGATTTTTTTGTGAAAATTGGTGCGGGCTACAGAGCGAAATATTTGAGCGAGTTGGCTGTAAATTTTGAGAAATTGAAAGGAATTGATACAGATAAATTATCAACAGAAGAACTAAGAAAAGAACTTTTAAAGATTAAGGGGGTTGGGCCAAAAGTCGCAGATTGCATAATGCTTTTTGCATATAATAGATATGATGTTTTCCCAGTTGATGTTTGGTCGGAAAGAATTTATTTAGAACATCTTGGTGGCGTTAAAACGGATAGAAAAAAAATAGCAAAAACATTGGTTGAAAGGTATGGTAATTTGGCGGGTTTTGCACAACAATATTTGTACTATTACAAGGCTATTGAAAAATTTTAAAAAAATTTTAAAAATTTTTGAAAATCTGGTTGACTTAAAATTCATAAAGTGCTATTCTTGAAGTATGGGAAGCGAAGTCCCCCGATTTATGCTTCCTTGCCCTTTATTAAGAGAGATTGGTTTCTATCAAGTGCCGTCTCTCTTTTCGTTTGTAAAATTATTATGAGCAAGGCTGTTTTTGTCTTGCTCATATTATATATTAAGGGAAGTATTGACTTTTTGAGTTTTTGTGGTACAATATAGATACTAAAAATTTCGGCAATTTTTGATTTTGCTTTTATAAGTCGATAAGCATATAATAGGAATATTAGTTTTGGGGGAAGACTAATGCTATTACTACAAATGAGTGTTGTTGGAATAGTTTCTATAATCATAATTGAACTGTTGGTTGTTGGGGGAATTATTGCGTTCTTTTTAATCTATCCAATTAAGGTTTGGTGGAGAGCGTTAATTTCTGATGCCTATATACCTCTTAATAAATTGCTTGCAATGAAACTTAGGAAAGTTAATCTTAACAATGTTGTTGTTGCATATATAACCAGTCGAAAGTCTGGTATTGATTTAAAAATAGAAGACCTTGAAACACACGTTTTGGCGGGTGGTGATATTGATAAGGTTATTAAGGCGATGATTTCAGCAAAAAGTGCTGGAATTAATTTACCGCTCCAAATGGCGAAGGCTATTGACCTTGCTGGGAAAGATGTTCATTCAATTGTTCAGTCGTGTATTGTGCCTAAGGTTGTCGAAACTCCTTTGGTTACAAGTATCAGTAAAGACGGCATTGAACTTAAAGCAAAAGCAAGCATTACTGTTAAAGCAAATATGGGAAGAATTCTTGGTGGCGCAGACGAAAACACTATTATCACAAGAGTTTCTGAATGTTTAGCGTCAACGATTGGTTCATCGGTAAATCATACAGCGGTTATTGAAAATCCTGATGTTATCTCTGATGTTATTATAAATAAAGGTTTGGACTATGAAACAGCCTACGAAATACTTTCAATTGATATTTTTGATATATCAATAGGTAAAAATATTGCCGTTCAACTGCAACTTGAACAAGCAGAAATTGAGAAGAAGGCAAGTCAAGCCAAAATTGAAGAAAGGCGTATGGAAGCAAGCATTATTGAACAGCAAAACAAGGCGAAAATTCAAGAGGCGAAAATCAGAGCAATTGAAGCCGAAGCCGAGGTGCCAAAGGCGTTGGCGAATGCTTTAAAAGAGGGAAGAATTACCCCAATGGATTATTATGATATTAAAAATCTTGAAGCAGATACAAATTTACGAAATATGCTTAGCGGTAATACTAAAAAGGCTGATGATTTTGGTGGTGAAGGTGGAAGTCAAGAACCATTTAGAAGGCCAATGCCAAGACCAAAACCAAAAAGAAATCCGTTTAACTTTTAAAGGAGAAATAGTAAATGTCTACGATATTAATTGTCGCCGTTGTAGCAGTTTTGGGCTATTTTATCCTTTCTGCTAACGGTATAAAATTATTTGGCAAAAAAGAGCATAAGGTAAAAGCAAAGAAATCCAATGAAGAAAAATATAGCGATATTTTGCCAAAAGAGAAAAAAGAAAAAAGCGAAAAAAAAGTTGGCGTCAAGATTTCTGATAGTGCAAAAAAAGAAAAACTAAAAGACGATATAAAAAAGGAAATCAGCGAAAAGACCGGCGTGACGACAAAACCTGCTGGGACTGGCACGGTATCCAAGATTACAAAAGAGGACTTTTTGAAAAATAATATTGAAGTCCCATCAACAAGTAATCTTTTAACAGAAGAAGAGAAAAAGGCGATGACGGCGAAATCTTTGCCAAAGGCAAAAGAACAGCCATCAAAACCATATGACTTTGGGTTGCCAGATTTTTCTTCGCCTGTCGGGTTTTCAAGCCCATCAAAAGGGTTTCCTCTTGACGACCCACTTAATTCAAAAGACGACCCATTTGGCGATATTGATTTTGATGCGATATTAAATGGTACAAGTTCGTCAGATAAACCTTTTATGGATAGTTTTTCGGATTTTGATTTGCCAGATAGTAGTTTTGGGGGCAATCCTAAGCCATTATCTCTTGGTTCAAGTCCTATAAGTGAATACAATCAAAAATCCAGTGCAGAATATTTTAATCCAAGTACAAGTTTTGATATGGACTCTCAAACTACTTTTGACGCAGACCCAATAATGATTCGGTCGTTAGACGAAAGATTTGAACAAGTATTTGGAGCAAATTATGCAAGTGTTGCAGGTTCAAAGATGGGAAAGGAAATTATTATTGGTGATATTTTAAAAGGTCCAAGAGTCAAAGAAGTCAGGGCAAGACGAAGCGAAAGAGAAAGACGACGTAAGTGGATGTAAAAATTTAAAGTATACAAATATAATCATAATAAAAAATACCAGAACAATTACGTTCTGGTATTTTGGTACCACCACGGAGAATCGAACTCCGATTTCCAGCGTGAGAGGCTAGCGTCCTAACCGTTAGACGATGATGGCATATTTATTTTTACTTTGACAAGTATAACACAATGAGTTATAATATGCAAGAGATTTAATTGAAATTTTTAGGAAATTTTATGAAAAAGTTGTTCAATGTAAGGTACATCTTCATACATTTTATTTTGGTTATCTTGGGCATTTTGGTCGCAAGGGCTATTTCATATTGTTCAACTATTGATACATTAATATTAATTATTTTATCTTTTATGGCAGTTAATCTTTTAATTTTAACTATTTTGTTTGGGTTAAAATATGGAAATGTCTTTTTGCAGATTACAAATTGCTTAGTTGTGTTTGTAATGGCAATATCTTCTACTTTAAGTTATACATCGTATTTAAATAAAAATTTTGAAAATATAACTGATGGCGAATACTCATTGGTTGCAGAGGCTGTAAAGGTTGACTATGACAGAAATATTGTCTATTTGAAAAATGTGGAAATTGAAGAAATTAACAAATCGCTTCGTGGTGAGGTTAGGCTTTACATCTATAAAGATGAAGTTATAGAAGGTATTGGGCGTGGCGATAGGTTGAGTGCATATTGCGATTTATATTCGATTAATATAAATGATAGGTTTGTTGGTTCAAACCAAACAGCGGTTGCATTTGCTTTCGATACCGATAAAATAGTGGTAGAAAAATCTGAGAGGTTGAAAGACAAGTTTAAGCAAAATGTTTGGGGAATTTTAGATACAACAAATTCAAGCACGAAAGTTAAAGAAATAGAGTTTGCTATGCTTTTTGGAGATAAAGACCGAATGGACTCTGACACAAGTGCGGTCTATTCTGAAACTGGCTTAGCACACATTTTAGCGGTATCTGGATTACATATTGGTTTTGTTGTGGCATTAGTCTATGCATTGATTAAAAGGATATTAAAGAATAAACATTGGACGTCGCTGGTTGTAACCTCAGTTTTTATAATTGTATATTTATATCTTTGCGATTTTGCAATTTCTGCCGTAAGAGCGGTTTTGATGACTATGGTTGTTTTATATTCAAAAGCAAAGGGTAAACAATACGACCCACTTTGTGGGCTGAGTATCGCGGGGGGTTTGATTTTATTAATTCACCCATTTGACTTGTTTAATGTCGGCTTTCAGTTAAGTTTTGCAGTTGTATTTGCACTGTTTTGCTTATCTCCGCCAATTGGTGGAATGTTATCAAAAATTATGCCAGAAAAACTTGCAAATTCTTTGGCTGTTTGTGTGTCTACATTTGTAGGGTCGATACTTATTATTGCATATTATTTTAAAAATTGCTCGCTTCTTGCAATTTTATCAAATTTGATTATAATACCAGTTGTAAGCATCTCGTTTACACTTCTTTTGGTATTCGTAATTTTAGCTAGCATTTTCTCACCGTTAAAATTTTTACTTGTTGTTCCAAATTTGCTGTTTGAATGTATCAATTCACTAGTTTATTCAATTGCGGAACTTGGCATGTCTGCGATATTGCTTTCTACAAATTTGCTTGGCGTAGTGTTAGGATTAATTTTAATTTTTGTTCTTAGTGATTATTTTTTCTTAAACAAACGACAGAAAATGGTTTTAGCAGGAGTGATGCTTTGTGTTATTTGTATGACGGTGGTACATAGTACTTACAGAATATTAGAAAATGGAGGTTATGCAATATGAAATTTGTTGAATTAAAGTCAAGTTTAAAAGACAGTCTGGGAGCGATTTATCACTTGGACGGAAATGATAGGTATGTTTTATTAAACGCACTGGAACTGATTGAAAAGAGATTGGGGTTAAGTTACCCTGAAATGAATAAGACAGTATTTAATAATGAAAATAAATATAGTTTAGATGACATTATTCAATCGGCGTCAAGTATGCCATTTTTCGATGAAAAGAGATTAGTTATTGTTTGGGATACTTCAATTAAGGCAAGTGATTACGCAAAATTTGAAAAGTTCGTACAGGGTGGTGGCTCAGAATCGTGCTTGTTTGTCTTTATTTCAAGCTCGCCAAACGATTTTTGCAAGAAATTGAAAAATTTAGCGGTGGTTGTTGACTGTAACAAACTGGACGAAATCACTCTAAAGAAGTGGATTGTGGCAAAGGTGGGCAGGACTGGGCTTCAAATTGAAGAAGGAGCGGTTGCTCTTTTGATTGAGTATTCTAATTCAAGCCTTGCAAGAATAAATTCAGAACTTGATAAACTTTTAACGATGGGAGAACAAGTAATATCGTCTAAGTTGATTGAAAAATATGTAATACCGGACAGAGAATATCAAATTTATGAACTTACAGATGCAATTTCCAAGGGAGAGAGTTCAAGGGTTTTTAATATTGTAGAAACAATTTTAGCACACGAAAAATATCCAATAGGGATTATTCAATATCTTTATCAAAGTTTTAGGAAGTTACTTTACATTGTGCTTTCTAAAAAAAGTGATGATGATTTGGCTGTAATATTCAAGGTTAAACCTTATGCTATTAAAATGAGTAGAATTCAGGCTTCAAAATTTAGTGCAAAAGAATTGAAAAAGATTAATGAACAACTATCAAATTTGGAGTTTGACATAAAAGCGGGTAGGGCGAATTTACAAAATTCTGTAACTTACGCTATCTGTAAAATTTTACTAATAAGACAAGTGAAGTAAAAATTTTATGCAAAAAAACAGCGGGTCAAGATTTGACTCGCTTTATTTTTTATATATTAAATTACTTCGATTGAATTAGTTTGCTTTCTTTAATTTGTCTAATTCGCTTGCAAGAATACCTTTTCTACGGTTAGCTTGGTTCTTGTGAATAGCACCCTTAGAAACAGTCTTGTCAATAACTTCAAAAGTCTTTGGAAGTAATTCTTCTGCCTTTGCAACATCCTTAGCTTCAATTGCTTGGTTGTACTTTTTGATTTGGGTCTTCATACGAGTTTTGTTGCTTTTGTTTCTGGCAGTGTTTCTTTCAATTACATCAATTCTCTTTTCTGCTGATTTAATGTTTGCCATCTTCATTCGCTCCTTTCTTTAATACATAGGAATTTTAACACATAAGTTTATTTATTGCAAGTGTTTTTAAAAATTTTTTGTTTTATTTTATATAATGTTTGTAATAATTATATATATGAAAAATATTATATATAATTCAGATATGATTTTAGACTTGATGGAGAGCGAAAATTCAAAACTTCTAAAACCACACAAAGATAATGTAAAAACTATTAATTCAAAGAACTCAACAAAAACCTGTGTTAACTTAAAAGAAGGAAATGAGTATGGAAAGCCCGAGGGGGAATATATAACCTACGAACTTAAGAATGATTTTATTGGGTCGGGTGAGGTGGTACACGGAATGATTGGTGATTTTGAAAGGCTTTTTAAGGACAAGAAAAATATTCTTTTTGTGGGAGTTGGGAATGACAATTTGATAAGTGACTCTCTTGGCCCAAAGGTTATTGCAAAACTTGACCCCCCGTCTAACTATAAAATTAAAGTGTCTAAGATAAGTCCTAATGTTCAAGGTAATACAGGAATTGAAAGCAACGACCTTGTAAGGCTTGCAATTGACCTTGTAAAACCAGATTTGGTGGTTTGTATTGATAGTCTTGCAAGTAGAAATTTTAATAGAATAGGGAAGTCTTTTCAAATTTCAACCGGTGGAATAGTGCCAGGTTCAGGGAGCGGTAAAAAAAGTCTTTTTGAGTTTTCAAAAGATACTTTGGGGGTTCCTGTTGTTGCAATCGGGGTCCCTATTGTAGTACATTTTAAGTCGTACTTATGCGAACTGGTGTCACTTATGAAATTGCAAGAAAACTGTTTAGATAATGCCTATCAGTTTATTGGTGAAGATAAAAATCTTTCAGGGGTAATCCTTGCTCCAAAGGAAGTAGATGTAGTTGTAGATTTTTCGGCAAGTATTATTGCAAGTGCGATTAATAATGTTTTGGTTAGGTAAAGTAAAAGCGTTCTGGATTGATTCCAAAACGCTTACTTGTATTATTTAACTTTAAGACCTCTTTTAGATCTGAATATAAAGTAAATTAAGAATGCAAATCCAAATCCTGCAAGTATTATAAGTAAGATAAGTGCAAGGTTTGCTTTATAGAATTTTTCAATTTGAACATCGTATTGGTTGCCAAATTTGTCAATTAATCTAAATGTGTAAACACCTGTTTCGCTGAAAGAGGTTGAACCACCTAAGATATTTGCAAAACCACCCATGTCGCTTGGGGCGAACGAACTTTCAAACTTTCCATTTCTATAAACTTCAACGGTTTGTATGTCAACGCCATTAACACCAGTAACTGAAACTTTTTCTGTGATGCTTGTTCCAGGAGAACCGGTTTCAAATGTAATTGAGAAGAATGGGTCAACGATTGAAAAGTTAATATAGTTTGTGATAGTTTGAGATGCCGACAATGTTCTTGTTGCACTATTTCCATTTTTTACATTGAAGTAGATTTTCTCACCATTTGTAACCTTAATTCGGTATGAACCAGCATCGGTCAGGTGATAACTTAATGCGCTTTCAAGTGGAACATAGCCATTTGTGTCTGTGTTTAACGAATAAACAACTAATTCTTCATAATCTTCATGATAGTTAACTGAATACCCTTGATAACTTGAATCGGCGATAATGAAGGATGTTGACTTAATTACATTTTTATTTGCGTCAAGTACACAAACTTTCCAAGTTCCAATATTTGATGTTGTAAGTCCTGTTGCTGATTCAACTCCTGTGTGTACAAGATTGTTGTTTTGGTACACTTCAAACGTTTCATTAAATTCTTCACGGATTGTTACATTTATGCTAACTTGGTTTTGGGTATACATATTATTGGTAACAACAAGAGGGCTTCCGTCACTTGCAGTGCTTGTAACTGTTATGCTTGGGCCGTCAATTACAAATTCAAATCTTGAATAATAATTATAAAGAGAGATTTGTGTTGGCCAATATTCTATAAAGTTTTTACAGAATTCATAGGTAGGGAAGGTGTAGAATTCTAATACATAGCTACCGTATTCGGTAAAAAGTACTTGGTCATTTGATGTCAAGGTGTAGAAATCTTCATAAACCTTTTCGTTATAAGTTACTTGCATATAAACTGGTATACAAGCGTCATTATAATTTTCAGACGCTTTAATCTCAGGACAATACGTCAAATCTTTGATTGTTGAGTTGTTTTGAAGTTTGTCAGTAAACTCGCTTGGGAACAACTGATAGATAAATGAGTCGACATTTTTTCCATAATATTTAACATTAAAATTAAATGTATAGAAATTCTTGAATGCTTCGTCATTAGTAATTGAGTCTTGAGTTGTGTGAATTCTTACATCGTAATTTACAATACCGCTTGCAGACTGCTCAATTAATTGAATGCTTGTGTTAGAACCCATTGTGCTTTTGGTTCCGTTTATTGTGTAGTAGTATTTCATATTTTGGTCTGAGACTTGAAGGGCTGTTGCAGAACTTTGTGTATGAATGGTTACTTCATCAAACAAATAGCCATTATAACAAGTGTTGATATAGTTCAATTTTTCATTTGTTTTGTCGTCAGTTAAGAAAATTGCACAGTCATATTTATTTTGAATTGAACGAGGCACTTTTGTAATAATTTTAAAGTTAAGAGCAGAGTTGTCGATGGTGGTTAATTCTGAAAAACTTAATGCCGTTGTCATTTTAAATGTTGAGTGGTCAACAGCATTAAAATCAACTGACCACATTGGACCTTCTGGAGTTTCAACCATTTTACGGCTTTGGGTAGAAACCTTATTTGGATTATTGGTTTGGTCCATTACTGTTTCGGTTGAATATAGATTCAAAAGGCTAACACAGTCAATTTTTGCTTGATTCAATTCTTCTTGTGAAAGTTCATTATATCTTATATTGTCTGTATTAAATAAGTCGTCGCTAATAGTTACATTTAATGTTACTTTGCTGTTGAATACATAATAATCGTCAACGTATACGTCTTGACCACTACCATCTTTAACTTCGTCTTTAATTCGTTTACCAAAAGCATAGTCGTTGAAGTTGTTGGTGGTTGGATTTCCGTCTTTGTCATACAAAGTAAATGAATGCTTGTATTGTGGATTGATTACAATAATTTCAATTGTTCTTGAAATAAATCCTTTTTTTGAAGAGAAAGTTAAAAGTAATTTGCCATAGCAATTTACTGGAATATTTACTACAAAGTAATTGCTTTGAGCGGTTTCAAAACTGTCACGATTATTTATTTTTAAGTTGTAAAGTTCGGTGTTGAAGCAAATAAATTGTTTAATTGATTCTCTGCCATTTCCAACCATATAATATTTGCCGTTTATATATTGGACATTCTCAAGTCTTCTGGTTGTCATTTTGCCTTGCAAAATTTCTTCGTTGATTTCTGGAGAGAAGAAGCATTGAGCGGTGTGTTCAGTTTCACCTTTTTTGTAACTTACAATATACGTCGCTTGACGAGTAAATTTGTAAGTAACTCCAATATCATCGGTAATTACTTTCCCGTCAGAGCCATCAACATAACTTTCGTCAGTTGATAGGTTGTATGTAAGTGAGCCAATTGCACGTTTGATTTTAAAGTCTGTTGCACCAGCTTTAAAAGATATAGTAAGGTATGAAATAAGCCCCTCGTGTTGTTTATTTGTGCTTGGGTCAAGTTTTGTGTCAAAAACCTTAGTAAAGGTTACTGCTGGAACATCTTCGGTTGAAATGACTTCTAACTTTGTTTTATCAACAGAGTTAGAACTTTGGGGAGTGGTTGCAGCAATGGCTGATTGAGTAGAATTATCTATGTTTGAAGATTTTTCAAACATATTAGAAGATAGTGCTGTCCCAATGCTAAGTGCTGAAACAGACATAATTAAAATGATAATAAATGAGATTAATTTATTTTTCATTAGAACAAAACTCCATTATCTCGGGGTAAAGACAAAATCCCAAGACTTATATTTATTATGTGTATAATTATATTAATTATTTTCATTATTTGCAAACAATTATGGGCGAATTTGAAAAAAAAATTTTTTGCGACCATCTACCGAGCGGTCGCAATAACTTGTCCGCATAAATATTCATCTTTTAGGTAAAAACGCATAAAACAGAACCGCCGTGTAAAAATACTACGCCGAACCTGTTTTATGTGTTTTTTCTCTAAAATCTAAACATTTCTGCTACAAAAAGTATAGCTGTTGATGAAAATAGAAATTTAATTTTCGGGGGATGATAATGAAAAGTGAATGGCAAATAGTGCATTTTGTTATTAATTAATAATAAAACATAAAGTAAAAGCAGAGATAAATAAGTTATCTCTGCTTTTTGTATGCTATAATTAGCCGTTTAGGACTTTGCGATTACGCTCTTTAATGTCGTAATAAACTTCTTGCTCGTTAAGTCTTCGTCCTGGGATATACGGCATATCCATTTGACCAATTTTGTAGATATCTGGGCATTTCCAATATTGCGTCATCGTTGAATTTATTGGATAGTTACCAAAAATTTTAACAATGATGTTACCTTCTTTTAGTTTGTCAAGGTCAGAAGGGAATAGAAGTGGACGGCTTTGAAGTGATGTTGATGTGCTTGCACCTCCGCCTCCATCTTTTTTATCGCCTTCAGATTTTGATTTACTTGATACTTTAACGTGGTAGTTACCAAGTTCTTTACTGAATGTTTCACGGGTTTCTTGCGATGGGGTACCAAGGAAAAGTTTTGAGTTACAGTTATCCATAACGATTGATGCAGTTGCTTTACCGTAAACGTTTTCAAGCTGAGCATAACTTTGAATAATCATATTTAAGAAAATTTTTCTTGAACGTGCGACTGTAATAATTTTGTCAAGGTTTGCAACTGGTGGCATATTCGCAAACTCATCCATGATATAGAATACTGGGCGTTTAAGGGATGCGTTTCTTGCTTTTGATTTATCTTTGCTTATTACTTCATTATCTCTTGCTTTTTTAACGAATGCTTTATAACTTTGAGTAATACATACGGTGGCTAAGCCATAACGAGTTTGTCTTTCATCAGGAATTTTAATGAAGAATGCTGTTGGTCCATCGTCAAAAGTAGCAAAGTCAATTTCATTTCCTGCCGTTAAATAGCAGATGCCATTGTCGGCAAATAATGAAAGTTTTTGGGCTAGGGTAGACATATATGAGTCACGAGTTTGCTTAGCATTTGAATAAACGATGTGAGAACATAATTGAACGGTTTTTGAAAGAGGGCTTCTTCCAGCGAAATAATCTTTTGCGTCTTCGAAATCGTTTTCTTTGTTCATCGCTATCTTATACATATTATAGAAATTGAACCTTTCTTTTGTCATTCCAAGTTGTGGGTTTTCGCTGTCTTCAAGCATTGCAATCAATACAGCAAGCATATAATCTCTGGCACCTTGCTCCCAGCTTGCATTCTTTGGGTCGGTTGTTGGGCAAAGGGCAGAAGAAATGTCATTTAATTCTTCAATACATTCGTCACGAATTTTGGTTTTTTCAACTTCAACTTCTAAGAATGCGTCACGAAGTGAAGCAAAAGCCTTTCCGTCAAATTCGTACCATTCTTCGTTTTTAATATCGCCAACTTTAATTAAATCATATTGCTTAATATCATCATTAGTATGCTTTAATATTTCTTCTTCCATATGTAATGCACGTTGATAGTTTTCAAAAACTGGTTCAAGCGGATTCCAGCGGAGTGAGTTGTAAGGGTTCATTAAGTCTAATACCAAAACACGATAGCCATTTTTCTTTAACTTTTCACTGTGGTGAGCGAAAAGTTCACCTTTTGGGTCGGTTATGAATAGAGATGGGTGGTTTTTAAGTTCGGAAATGATTTGAATGTTTGGTTCAACAAAACAAGTACCTTTACCAACACCAGTGGTACCAACAATAAGTGCGTGGTAGTTTGGTGTGAAGTGAATTCGCATATCGCCTTTTTTATAAATAGACCTAAATGCAATTCCTTCGTGCGAAACGTTTTTAAGCTCTGACCAAAGATAATTTTTGTAGGCTTTGTCAAGGTCTTTGCCTTCAAGCCAATGAACATTTTCAAGGTCTTTTTCGCCTTTAAATCCATCGTCGCTCTTTTTCTTATCAGAAGTGAAGAATATAAGTAGAAAAATAAATGCAACGCCAACAACCAAAATGAAAAGGTTGTTTACCTCTTCGTCCCCAATATATTCAAGGATTGACGAAACTTCACCACCGCCAATACTTCTGTCAAATAAAAACATTTGAAGCAAGATTGCAATAATGTAGCAAGTTGGAATGCCAATTGCTAAAACAATCAAAAGCTTGATAAAGGTGCTACTTAAATCTTTTTTTTCTGCCATATTCTTTTAATTCCTTTGTTGTTGTTATGAATTAATAATCAAAAAGAGTGATCAAATGTAAAAAGTTATATTATTAGTTTCATTATATCAGATATAATTTATACCGCAAATGATATTTTGACTTTTTTTTTAAAGTTATGCAACAAATTTTAAAAAATAGTCAAATTTATTAGACATCGAATAAAAAGTTTGCTAAACTTAAAACTATACTAAAAGGGAAGAAATGTGAAAATGAAGAGTTTGTTTTGTAATTTATTTAATCCGAATTTTTTAATAATGGCGTCGCAGGCGGTTGATAAAGATTATAACTCGTCGGTAAGTCCATTGTATGAGTTTATCGATGTTTGGGGACCATTTTTAATTGGAATGATAACAGGTCTTTGTGTTATCTATTCAGTAGTTTTGATGGTTCAATATGTAAAAGCGGAAGATGCGAGTGCAAGAGATGCTCAAAAGAAGAAAGTTGTCAACGCAATCATAAGTATGGTCGTTGTAATTGTGCTTTTAGTCTTGCTTTATGGGCTTCGTGATACTTTTGTTGAACTCATGAACGACACAAATTGATAAAATTTTCAAAAAAGTGATAAAATCGTTTGTAAGTTGTAAAATTTTTGTGATAGACTAATATTAGTTTACAAAATAAGGAGGAAGAACAATGAGATTTCTAACTAACTTAGTTATGAACGCTAAAAGATTGTTGGCTGACGGATCTTCATTTATGGATTCAAGCGAAGGTGCTGGTGTTAAGAATTTTACAGACACAATGAAAAACACTTTCACAGATGTTATGAAGATTGTTATGCCTATCGTGTTTGGTGTTGTAACCGCTATGGGTGTTTTCTTTGCAGTTAAACTTGGTATTGGCTATGCTCAAACCGAAACAACTGAAAAGAGAGAAGAAGCTAAGAAGCGTCTTATTGGTGCTATTGTAGGTTTCGGTATCGGAATCGTTGCTGCTGCATTAATGTGGTGGTTGTTTACGAGCGGAATTGTAGAAGACCTATTCAAGTAATAGTGATTAAAAACATTCGTGGGGTGTGTATGCAATTTTAAGCACCCTGCGAGTGTTTTTTGTTTTTTTAAAAATTTAAGTTTTAACAAATTTCAAAAAAAATGCACAAATTTTTCGTTTGTGCCTTTTTTATTTGGTTAAATTTATTAACTATGCTAAACTTTAGTTAGTTTATATATTTATTTGCTAATTAGAATTTTTAATTATTATGTTTTAATAATAAAAGCCGAACGAAATTCACAAAATACTAATGATTTTATTCAATACTTACGAGAGAAAGGAAAGGGGAAGAATTGATGTACAGTAGTTTTATGATGAAATTAATGAATATTTTACCAATGGTAGCCAATAATGGTGCAGGACGTGCAAATGGTAGTGGCGGAAGTGGAAACTTTGCCGGTGGGTTTGCAAATGTTTTGGCTTGGCTTGGTAATTTATTGGTTGATATTGTAACAACAGTTTGGGGTTGGATAATCTCACTTTTGTACGGGGTTGTAAAACTTGTACTGAATGTTATGGATATTCTTCAATTCTTCGTAAATAAACTTGTAGGTATTGATATTTATAACAATCCAGACTGGTCGGACTTAGTAACTTTACAAGAAAGCGATTTGATTGTTAAACTTATTACAAGCCCAACAGTGTTAAGGCTTTTTAGAGCGGTTTTAATTCTGGCTGGTGTGTTGCTTATAATCTTTTGCATTATCGCAATTGTAAAATCAAACTTCAATTCCGCCATTGGTGCAGAAGAAGAAAAAGAAGGGCATGCTCAAAAGGTTTTGAAAAGAGCAGTTAAATCGATATTCTTCTGCTTCTTAACCCCATTTTTATTGATTGTTGGTATTCTTGGTTCAAATGTAATTCTTGCAAGTATATGCAATGCAATCAATGGTGACAATAATTTATCTTTGGGCGGTATAATTTTTACAACATCAGCCTATGACGCAAACAAATATAGAGTTTATGCGAAGAATAGTCAGCGTGTTCCAATGTATTATAGTAACGCAACAAGAATTATCAATATGGGTGATTATCGTGAAGATGCAGATATGAGAAACTTGTTCTACTATATGGCAAAAGGCGAAGTCTATATGGAAGGAATCACCGAGGCAACGATTGCAAAGCGTGAGGCAGGTGAGTATAACGATTGGTATTCAGACATAATCACGATGGATAAAAATAGTTATATGTATAACCCGGTTCCAGTTAGGGGTATTACAAACGGAATTGCCGGATCTAGTGACAGCGACAATGTTTCAATTAGTGGTAACAAGTTAGCTTTCTCAATCGGAAATGTCTTTGATGAAGATGCTGTTGGAATGAGTACTGTTGCAGCTGCATTTGAAAGCGATTTCCAAGAATGGTATTCAGAATATTTCCAAAGCACACCTTTAAACGATTTTGGCGTAAGCAGTGATATAAATAAAAAAATCCACGGATTTGGCAACTCTGCTTCAAACTGGAATTGGAATTGGCAAATTGATACAATGTCTATGGACTTCTCATCAACATACTATGTTTCGGCAGACAATCTTTACTTTAACAGCACAGGTGCTTATGTTGATATACTTGATAATACAGAAGCTTATTCACAGTATGAAACATTTGCAACAACTCCTCTTGAATATTATGTTATGGCAGATGTATTAGATTTTGCTATTGAATATAATTTAGAATTGTTTTATGTAAATGCTGATAATGCATACATTCAATGGGAAAACATTCCAATCACTGATGACGAAGAAGATAATGTTGATGTTTCAACTTATTGCAGAGAATATGTGATATTTAGATATTATGAGGACGGAAATCCAAAATATTATACCTATTACGGGACGGTTGATGAAGCTGTAACGGCAGGTGTAATAGACAGGCAGATTGTAAGGGAAAATATTACTTATACATTAAAATCAAATAATCACGAATTAGATCTTTTATCTACCGATGCATTCTATGTTAGTTATTATGACGGAACAAACAGACTTTATTGGTCAGAAGATGGCGAAACTCGTGAACGTGACGGCTCAACTTATATCGTTTGTTACAAGAACTCAGACACGGGATATTTTGTTCCAATTACACAAGAAACAACAAAATTTAAATCAGACTTTTTAACCGAAGAATATGACGGGCCAGTTGTTGCAAGAGGTATTTTTGCAAAAACATCGGTTATACCACAAGCGACTCCTCAACCAACAGCGATTCGTGAGCAATTTGTTGATGAAAATGGGAATGAGGTTGCAATAGTTGAAAACAATGATGCATTAAGTTTGAAGGTTGTAAATTACACACAAGGCAATCCTATTTCAAATCAAACACTTTCCAATTTTATAGGTCATATCGATGATGAAGGCAATGGGATTAAAGGGAATTTAAGTGTTGAAGATGGCAATACGACTAATAATGGCATTTTAAATAATTCGCTTAACTATTTGTATATTGGTGAAGGAATTTTTCCAAATTTATACATAAATAGCAATGTCAAAAATTATAAAATATTTGAAGCAGACTCAGCAAAATATGTATCTTTCTATGACAGTAATGGTTATGTAATGCCTTATGGCGGAGAACCGGTCGAGCAAGCAGATGGAAGTATGGCAACAAATGTTGAAACAGCTATGGAGATAATTCCTGACGAATCTAACGAAAATGTATTTTTATACTACATTTATGGAAAAGGCGGGGCTTATCAGCCAATTGTAAGTTATAAAAGTCCAAATGCTAATGATATTGATGAATTGCTTGAGGATTATAAGAAGTCTATTAATAATGTTGACGATATTATATTACTTGACGAATTGATAATTATTCAATATAAAGCACAGTTGTTGACATTTAAACCAAAGGGTGGAGAGGATAGCGAAAAACTTTCGATGCTTGTAGGAGCACAAGCGGTTGGTATTTCACAAAATGGTAGTCCGTTTAAAAAGGATGGAAATTTTGAACTTGCTTATACTTATGGCTCAGGCATTGCACAACAACAAAAAGCCGCAGAGCGTGATCCAGATAACCCAGAGGGCGAGCCTGGTGAACAATATGTTGTAGTAAATCGTTATGCAAACAATGCTGATGCTGGCGGATATATGATTGACTATGTTGAATCTCATACAAATTTTGATGTGGATATGCATGGTTCAAAAATTGTAAATCTTTTCATAAAAAATGGTTCGGTTTATTATGCAAATGGAAGTAATAGATTTTTAAATCTTGATGATAACATCAAAAATTATTACAACTATGCATTAGATTTTGAACCAATAAGTACTGAAATGGTTGCAAATATTTTCTATGAGGTTGTTAAAGAGGAAAGTTCAATTGGTGGTCTTGGTGGTTATTACAAGAGCAAATTTGAAGAACTTGTGTTAAGTGTTGATGGACAAAATCCTCAGGCTAGAGTAGCCGCGGATACATTAACTCCTCAAGGCTGGTATACTTATTTCACAGGAGCTGGAAGTGGAATTCTTGACGAAGCCAAGTCGGCGGTTTATGCAATGCTTTACGGACAAGAGTTTTTGATTGGTATGGCATCGTCAATTCAACCTTTACAAGCTAAATTCTTTGGATATGTTCAAGATAAAACTAATTTAGATAATGTTGTACTTTCATTTTACGATAACAACAACAGAGAAACAGCAAGTGCAGTTCAAGAGAACGTGAAGATTTCTGAAATCAATAGTCCTTACGATGCTGACACAAAATGCGGCGCAAGAAGTGCAATTGTTGAAATTCCAATTACTGTTGTTTTGAAAAATGATGCTAGTGCCAATGTTGAAGCTGTGTTTGTTAATTCAACATCAGCAAATGGATACAGCGCAGATTTTACGACATATACATATACCTTATCATTTACTGTTAATTACATTCAATGTGCAGGTTATGCTTTTGGTGGTGCAATCTCAAACATTCAATTAATTGCACCAGAACTAATTGGAAACAATATATTTATTCAAATCAAAAATGGTTCGGTATACTGCCCAAGTTTAAGAAGCTATGTTCTTGGACTTGACGGAATGAAAGAAATTGCTAATACAGTATTAGCAAATAACGAAGTGTGGAGCCAAGATGTAATTAACTCACAATATCTTTTTGATTTAACAACCATTTCTAATTACAGCAATGTGTATATTTATTTTGAAAGAGGCGAAATTTTATTTGATTTGCCGATTGATGCAACTCTTCATATGAAAGGTGCTAATCTTTTCACCGACATCGTATTTAGATTTGCAATTGATTTTGTAAGAACTTATAATGTAAATGTTATATATAGGCTTGAAGGCGGAAGTTGTTTATTAAATTACAACTTTAATAAAAACACAGCGATTGAAATTGGAAACTTATACGAAATGAGATTTATTAATCCAATTATATTGTTGTTCTCAACAGCCATTGTCTTTGGAATGTTGTGGAATATGGTTTGGAACTTGATAACAAGAATATATGAAATAGGAATCAGATTTATTATTTTACCAGCAGTGTTGTCTGTTGACGTGCTGTCTGATGGTAAATTTAAAGCATGGAAAGATGCGGTCGTTGAAAAAGTACTGTCAGCGTATTCGGTACTCATAATGCTGAATTTATACTTTGCGTTGATTCCATCTATTGGTGAAATCACTGAGGGACTTATTTCTTGGGATGAACTTCCAACCACATTTACTGGACTATTTAGCGCAATAGGTATAAATAAAGGTGGTGCAATGATTTCAAATATTGGTGCAAATCTTGGTGGATTTGCTAGTGGTATTATAACAAGTTTGATTGCAGAACTTAAAGAAACTACAATCATTACAGTTACTGGTTGGCTTAATAAGTTAATATTTATGATGTTTTTCTTAGTATTGACCACACTTGTTAAACAAGGTCCAAAGATTCTTGGTAAGTTTATTGGAACAGATGCAGATATCGCAGACGAAAGTACAAAGAATAAAGTAGGCGAAATAAAGAAAAAGGCTGCGGAAGTAGGAGAAACTGGCGGAAAAATTATAAAAGGCGGTACAAATCTTGCTACTGGCGTTGGTAAAAAGTTGTTCAGCGGTGCAAGTAATTTGTTGCTTTCGCGTTATATGAGCATTTTACCAGTTAATATGCAAAATATTGGTGAATATAAATTTTCGGGCGATACGGGTGATTTACGAGGAAGTTCTTTTGCAAGTGGTTCGCCAATGACTACAAGGACAACGTCCATTCGTGGAAGCAGATATGGTGCAGGTGGTCGTGCTATTGTACCGGATACTGGTGTTAGTGGTGGTTCAACAGACGAAGAAACAAGAGAAACAACAACTTCAACCCGTGGTGGAGGTGCTATGGATATGGCACATATGGATTCTGTTGTTGAAACCGATACTCCAATCGAAAGAGGTGGCGGTGGTTCATCGGTTGTCTATGTTTCAGCGGGTGGCGATGCTGGCGCTGGCGGAAGTTATGACGAAATTGAAGAACCAATTAAGATTGAAGACAATTTAAGTTCTGTTCAATTGCTTGAAAGGTCTGAAAACTTAATGAATGAAGCTATGGATAAACGCGGTCAAGCAGATGCGTTGCGTGAAATGGCAAAAGATAAATTTACAAAAACTGATGAAACAGAAATGTATAATTATGAAATAGAGCTTAAGATGACGGAAGAGAAACTTGCTAGGGCTCAACAACGTCGTGGAGAAGCTTATGACTTGAAACGTGGTGCACAAGCTAGGGGTGAAAGAACTGACCAAGTTGAAGTTGTTGATGAAAAGGGCAACAAAAAGATTGTTAACGCTCAACAAGACTGGCAAGATGCAACTGATGAAGTTCATTCTATTCAAGCTGAAATCGAAGCACTTAAGTCTGTTATTCACGAATACGAGGCTAAGAAGCAAGCACAAGCTGACTTCTTATCTGAAGCTGAAAGACTTGAAAATGATGCTAAGGTAGACGACCAACACGCTGCTGAATACTTTGAAGCCGCACAAGATAAAGAATTACTTGAAGCTGCAATCACTAAAGAAGAATTTGAAAAATACAAGAGTGAAGCAGCTGCTCAATTTGCACAAAAAGGTGACATTGATCAGTACGGAGCTAAATTTGACGAAAAACTTGCAACAAAAGCCGATGATGAAGTATTGGAAGCTGTTTGGGATTATGTTGATGAGTTAGAGGGCTCTATTGAACAAGAACTTGGAACAACGCTTCAAAGTGCGTACGAGGCTGTTGATACTAAGGCTGATGCAGACCTTACACAAAAGGCTCTTGACGAAAAAGCTGATGCAGGGGCAGTTGAATCATTTGCACAAGATGCAGGTAAAGCAATAAATGCGGCTAACAGATTTAAGTTCGGAAGACGTGGTAATGGCAATGATGGCGACGACGATGATGACCCAAGTGGTGGCGGAGGCTCTGGCAGACGTTCAAATGGCGGTAGTCAAGATGGCTGGGTAACGGCAAGCACCGCTCATAACCAACCAAGAACAAACACATCAGCTCAAAATCAAGCAACAAATGTTGACAATAGAAGCTCTCGACAAGAAAAAATGAGTTGGGCTGAATTTGCATCAAGTGGCGATGTTGATAAAGTATTAACAGAATTTAAATCAGTAATACAAAATGAGGCAACTAGCACAACAGCACTACAATCTGCAAAGCAAAACATAGTAAGCGAAACTGCACAATTGCAAACATCAATTCAACAAAGACAAGCTAATCTTGCAGAAACAGAGCAGAGTGATGCTAAAGAAGTGAAACATTTAAATGCTGAAATTACAAACAATGAAGGCGAGTTAAAGCATAGACAAGAAAAATTAGCAGAAACAGAGGCTATGATTGCTGACCTTGAGAGTAGAAAGAAAGAACGTAAGAAAGACAGCGACCTTGAAGCAAAATATCAAGCATCGTTAAAGAAGCAAGAAGAATTAACACAAAAAATTCAAGCGCAAATGCAAAATATTGAAGCAATGAAATCAAAAGTGTCTGAAATTCAAACAAGAAGAAGTAGTTCAGAAGAAAGTATTAAGAAAGACTCTCAAACTGTGATCGTAATGCAAAGACTTGCAAATGATGTTGACAGAGAGTTACATCGTAGGTCAACCACAGACCCAGACGATACTCCACCTAGTGGTGGTGGAGGTGGCGCTCCGATTAAAGGCGGTTCAAATGGCGGTGCTGGTGCGACTCATTTAGCAGGTAGAGACAACACAACCCCAACAGAAACAACTGATGGAAAGCCTAAGAATACGTCAAACGACTCAACAGAAAATCAAAAATCCTCTAAGAAAACAGGTAGTGAAGGAGATGCTGTCGAACACAACGACAGCACCCCACCTACGGGGGTAATTGAACCTGTAATTGTGGCAGAAGAAAATGGTGCGGGCACGTTGTCAGATGTGGCTGAACCTCAGAAAAAAGAAAAAAGAAAATTTAGCATCTTCGGATTTGGGAAACGTGGAAAACAAGGAAATGATAACTCCGCCGCTCCAGGCGATACACACGAAGAAGTTGTAGAAGTCCCTGTAACTCCCGTTGTGGAACAATCAAATGATGGAGTTATGCAACAAGCAGCAGAAACTCCTGTAAATCCTGCGAACACCAAAGTTAAACAAGGCGATAGGGCGGTAAGTGAAAATAATCCTGAAACAGTTCTCACTGAAGTTTCAACGAGTGAAAAAGCCGCAGAAATACCTGTTACACCTGTTGTAGAACAATCAAATGATGGTGCTGGACAACAAGCAACAGAAATTCCTGTAACACCTCAGCAAACAACAGCGGACAAGCCTGAAACGGCAAAACAAAATAGTGCACAATCAGTCGCAGAAAGCGTGAAAAAAGATGAAGGGTTAACAATCAGTTCGGTTGAAGATGTAGTTGAACTTGTTTCAAAAAAGGTTAAGCCGGCTGATTTAGGCGGACAACTTGATGGAAAGACAATGGCGGAATTATTTGATATGGAAAATATGGCGTTGCGTGCATCAAAGAAGGTTGAAGGTGCAGATGTTAGAACGGTACTTGAATATCAAGGAGAAATGCAAGAAGCTGAATATGCAATGTGTCAAAGGCATTTAAGTGAAAACACAAGTAGTGAACAAATTAGAAAAGACTTGGGGATTGTTGGAGAAGATATGTGGTCGATAACTTACGAAATGGAAAAACATATTGAAACTTTGCGAATGCGTGCAAATGCGGAAGAACAACGATTGACTCAAGAAATATCTGAACTGCAAGGAAGTATTAAGGACGAGGGTGATAGAATATTACTTGCTGAAAAACAAGAAGAATTAAAGAAAGTTCAAGCAGCACAACAAATGTCAGACAGATATATTGAGGAATGTAGAAGGGCGTTGGCAGAAGATAGGGGAAGAGAGTATAATCCTGATGACTATAATCCGGAAGATGAGAGAAATCCAGTTTCTGCTGTAACTCCAGAACAGATTGCAAGTGTAACAGCATATGTTCAAGATGCGATGATGGGTTCTAGTGGAGAACTAGATGTTGCGAAGTTAATAAGTTCTTTAGAATCACAAGATAAGACAGAGGTTGTTATAGCTGAAGATCATGAGCATTGGGAGAAGCGTACAACAAGAAGTTATGAGCATAGAAGTGAGATTGAAAAGAACTTTGCAACATATATCAGAAATCAAACACTTGTAGAAGCCGAAAGGATTAGGAAAAAATTAGAAGAGTCAACGCCAGGATACTTTAATAGTGGCACAGTAACAGGGATGGAAAGAGCCGCAAAAGAGAGAATTGAAGAGATTGCTCATCAACGAAGGTCTGGTGATGCTACGGCTGATGCTGCAAAGGTGGCTGAACAGTTTGGAGCGGAAGGTTTAACTGATGAACAATTGCAAGAGTATAAAGCAAAAATTGATGAGTTTATTGCATCGGTTCCTGCTCGTATTGAATCAAATGTACAATATTGGATTAAACAATCACAAGAAGCAGACAATATTGATGACGCTGAACTCTATCGTGATAATGTAGATAGATCGAGACAATATCACACAAATACCTTACAAAATGTTACTGATATGCAAACCGCAATTGCAAGGGAACTTGAAAAACGAGGCGTTAAGTAATTGTAAACAATTCGATTTATAACCTTGAAAGTGGGGTGGGAAGGTTAAACTCCCGCCCCGCTGGAAAAGGTATAAAAATATAAGTGGCGACTTTAAACGCATTTGAACAAGGAGAAAATTATGGCAAGATTAATTCCAAGAAAGACCAAGGTCAAAATTCAGTTTTATAAGAATTTTTCACTGACAGACGTTTTGGTGGCTTTATGTTGTGTGGCAGTCGTTGCCTTAGCTGCTTTAAGTGGTCTTCAATTCAGACTTATTTTGGCGGCAGGGTTAGGACTTGTATCGCTAAGCTTATTTGTTAGCGTTGCACCAGAAACAAGGTTGTATCAATCGATTGGACATACGTGTAGATTTTTGTTTGCTAATAAGGTCTATACAAAAACTGCGCCTAAGGTGTCTCAAAATGTAAAGCTTATTACACCTTATGAAGGGTTTGTTGATTTTTCTATGCACGATGGCTCGGGCGATCCTGACAGCATAAGTTTTATTGATTATGGTTCATATCTTGCAGCGGTTGTAGAAATTAGACCAGTTCAATTCTATATGCTTAGCGAACAACGTCAGAACCAATTTATTACTGCTGTAGATAATGCACTTAAAACTATTGCCGGAGACCAAATTGTTTCTATTGTCAAAACTGAAAAACCTTTGGTTTTGGACTCGTATTTAGAGCACGAAAAGAAAAAAGCCGAAGATTTGCTTAAATCTGCGGAGCGTGGCGACGTAACTGAAAATGAACTTGACCCAAGACTTGATATTATTGAGAGTCGTATGGTCGGTTTAGAAAACTGCAACGTTGGGTCACCTAACACAATAATGAAAGAACACTATTATTTCATTATTTATGGGACTGGTAAAGAATCTTTAAAAAGTTCTGCAAATCTTGTTGCAACAACTCTTGAAGGTGGAACAAACAACTCTCTTCAATGTAAAGTTTTAAACAAAGAAGAACTTGCAATATTCTTAAAGAGTACCTATACAGATGATTTCGATGAAAGAGAAATCTATAAACTTAAACCAGAAGAATATATGAATTGGCTTTTACCTGACAAGGTTACTTTTAATACAAGAGGTTTTGTAATTGATGGCGTTGCTCAATCATCACTTATTATCGCAGACTATCCTCTTGCTGCAAGAAACGCTTGGGGTAATTATTTCTTTAATATACCCGGTTCTAAAGTTATCGTAAAGTTTAAGAGTGTTGGTATTGATGAAGCCGAAAGACGAATAGACAACGCCGTTATGGAAATGGAAGCTCAATATATGAACGGTGGTAAATCTTCTAAGATGCTTCAATTACAAACACACATTCAAACATTAAACGAACTTTTAGTTTCGCTTAAAAATGGTAACGAAGCGTTTTTTGATACCTCAATTGCAATTATTTGTAAACAAGATATCAAGAAAAATGTTAAAACTATGCTTCGTCGTGGCGGTTTCAAATTTAATGATTTGTTCTGCTCACAAATTGATGGTTTTATTGCTGGTAACATCGGTAGAAAGATGGTTTTAGGTCAATACGACCGTGGTATTAACTCATCTTCACTTGCGGCGATATTCCCATTTATTTCAGACGCTGTTCAAGATGAAAAGGGATTTTTCCTTGGATATAACTCAGAACCTCTATTCCTAGATTTCTTTAAACGTGATAAAGAAAGAATTAATAGTAATATGGTTATCATCGGTAAGTCTGGTTCTGGTAAATCATATGCAACGAAGGGTATTCTTTCTCACCTTGCATCAGATAACAGTAAAATTTACGTACTTGACCCGGAAAAAGAGTATGACAACCTTGTACACAATCTTGGTGGAAAACTTATTGACGTAGGTTCTGCGAAGATGGGACGACTAAATCCATTCCAAGTATTTACAACGCTTGATGATGAAGGTGAAGAAGGACAGAACACTTCGCTTGCAACTCACTTACAGTTCTTGGAACAATTCTTTAAAATTATTCTTGATGGTATTACAACCGACGCGCTTGAAATTTTGAACGACTGCGTAAAACAAGTTTATGATAAATTTAATATTAATGCTAATACTGAAATTCAAAACCTGGACGCTACACAGTTCCCAATTTTCCAAGACGTTTACAACTTTATCGTTCGTAAATTTAACGAAACAAAAGATGATTTCTATAAAAATAACTTACGTGTCATCATAACCTACTTAAATAAGTTCGTTTCTGGTGGACGTAACAGTATGCTTTGGAATGGATATTCGTCAATTACAGCAGAAGAAAACTTCATTGACTTTAACTTCCAATCATTGCTTGCTAACAAAAACGGTGATATCGCCAACGCACAAATGCTTTTGGTACTTCGTTGGATTGATAACGAAATCATTAAAAACAAAGACTATAACGCTAAATATAACACTAAGCGTAAAGTAGTCGTTGCTATCGATGAAGCGCACGTATTCATCGACCCTAAAAAAGACGTCGCACTTGACTTTATGTACAACCTTGCTAAGCGTATTCGTAAGTATGAGGGAATGCAGATTATTATTACACAGAACTTGAAAGACTTCGTTGGTACGCCGTCTATTGCTCGTAAATCTACGGCTATTATCAACGCTTCACAATATTCATTCATATTCTCTCTTGCTCCTCACGATATTAATGACTTGGTTGAACTTTATGAAAAGGCTGGTCGAATTAACGAAGCCGAACAAGAAAGTATTGTTTCGAGCCCAAGAGGTCGTGCGTTCTTGATTACTGGACCATACAGCAGAACAACTTGTGATGTCGCTCTTTCTGATTTGGTTATTGCTACATTTGAAAAACCAGATATTAAAGAATATAAGCGTCAACAAGAAGAACTTGCAACGAAGGCTTCTCAGCCAGTAGAAGGCGTTGTAGAAGAGGCGATTGAAGAAGAACCTTATGAACCAGTTCAAGAATATGGTGCAGAAGAAGAAATTGCAGAAGAAGAATTTGATGAAGAAATCCCAAGCGAACCAGTTGAGGTTGACCCAATTGCAAGTTTGCCAAAACCTGTAAACCGTAGCGAAAATTAAAAAGCTAAAATTAAAACTAGTTAAATAGAAAATAAACTAGAAGGACAAAAGATATATGCAAATGATGGTAACATTTATGAAAAATATCATTGGAGTAGGTGCACAAAAAATTGGTGCATCTACTCTTCACGCCCTTCATTTGCAGAATGTTTTGCCTGTTCTAGCATCTACTAGTGCTGAGGGAACGGTTGATGTTGGTGGATTGTTAAGTCCAATAACATCGCTTATTGAAGGTGTTTGGGGATTAATTATTTCGTGGTTTTACTTTATTTCTAAATTTGTTTTCCAAATAGTAGATTTAATTCAATATTTGCTTTATAAACTCGCTGGAATTAATTTATCGTCAGAAATGACATTTGACCTACCAATTTACAGAGTTTTACTTTCTGAAACAATATTAAAGATATTTATTTCGTTGTTTGTTATTGGATTAATATTGCTAATTGCACTCACAATAATTTCTATTGTAAAGTCAGAGTACTCTATTGCTGTCGGTCTTGAAACCGATCCTAAAAAAGTCAAAGGTGCTTCAAGTAAGGTCGTAAAATCTACACTTACAGCATCGATTTTGATGTTTGTTGTTCCATTCTTAGTTATTGTCTCATTGGCGTTTGGATCGGTCTTTTTGACAAGTATTAATTCGCTTTTAAACCCAAACGGCACAAGTGGTACAACTCTTGGTGGGCAGGTGTTTGTTGCGTCTGCACAGAAAGCAAACAAGTATAGAATTTACGCAGACAACAATCAAAGAATTCCTATTCTTTATAATTTTTATGACCCAATGACAAATGGCACTGCTCAAAACTATACCGAAGAAGAACTTGAAAGGGAATATGCAGATTGGGCGAATGGAAGTAAATATTATTCAGACCAAAGGTCAAAAAATTACAATAGTTTCAGCAGTACTTTGGTATATAAAAATAATAGACTTTATAATAAAGCAGACACATTCGGCGATTATGAACAATGGGTGTCGACACCTGAGCAATATTATATAATGGCTGATTTTATTGATTATGCCGTTAAAAATAATCTTGAATTTTATATCAAAGACTCATCAGACAACAATATTGATTGGACAAATATGTCAAGCGAAATAAAGCTATCTGATGGTGTTTATGACCCAGCAACGGGAACCTTTAAACTTTCTTATAAAGATATCTCCAATGTTAATAAGTATGAAGATGTTTATAATATGGTTTTAGATGCTAATGAATTTATAGCATCAAGCCCTATTGCAGATACAACAAAGACTATTGCTGAACTTTTGTCTATTGCGCTAAATGAAGAAGATATAGAAGATACAAAATCAAGAATGTTTAGAATGCTTGAAAGGGTGGAAGGTAGTACCAACATTGTAAAATGGAAAACCGAGTATATAGCTTATGGACAAGACACCTTTTCAATTTACCAATTAACAAAAAGATATTTTAATCCTTTAACTGGACGAGTTGAAGCACGTGCAACGGTACCGGTGGCAAGAAAGCAATCGGCTGGATCATATTACATTTTAAAACAAAATGGAAATGGGAATTATGAATATACCAATCAAGTTATTGAATATAACAATGATGGGAAGTTGTACCGTGACCAATTGGAACCGGTTTATGTTTATGGTAATTGGCCTGAAAAACTTTATAACGATTTAAAAGTTATTTACGATGATATAAATATTGATAACTATATTAATTACGACAATTGGGCAGATATGCTTGGTGAGTATTATACAGTTGGTGAAAACATCTCATCTGACCAAGTTGTAACTTTTGCAACTACTTTAATTCATCCTCTTGGACTGATTATGTCAGAATTGTTTTTGGGTGTGACTTTTGAATCGGATAATCAAATAACAGATATTTCGTTCACTTCGCAATATTTGGAAGAAACAATACAAGCATTATGTTTTGCTGTTGGCGGTGAGGAAAAATATTGGCAATTAAAATGCGAAATTGAATCATTTGTTGATATGTTCAATGGGTTGTTTACTCCAATTGTTGAGGAATTGCAAAAAATTGAAGGTTTTGACCTTTATGATGAAGACGAATATTCAGTTCAAGGATACGTTTATAAAGCATATCTTGCAAGCATTATGCTTTCAGATAGTGCTAATGATTATTTTGAAACATTGGGCTATGAAATCTTAAACCTTAACAACCTTGCTGCGGTGATTTATAACAATACTACAAATTATGTTTACGATTCAAATGGCGATATAGTATATAAAGTGGTTTATAGCACCGATGAAGATGGGAATAAAATTCAAAAAACTTACACATCAACCAAAGAAAATGGTTTTGGTAATGTTACAGGTAAATATGTTTACAACCAAAGTGGGGAGTTGGTTGTAGTATGTGATAATAAAGGTGTTGCAAGCGAAACTTCTCAATATGTTCCGATGGGCGGTATATTTAAAGATAACGTCAAGTTTGACGAAGAAAATGGAATTTATAGAATTAAATATGACAAGAAATTTTATTCTTATGACGAATATAATCAATATTTAATAAAAGAGAAAGAGAAGCATCCAGATGCTAATCACCCAGCTTGGGAAGCACTTTTCTATTCTTATTTTCAAACGTACTATGAATTCAAGTATGACCACGAAAAAACTTTTGATGCAAAAGTGGAAGATGAAATAAAAACATATTCAGTTGTTTGTAATGGACTTGGACAAATTGTTTTTGAGTATAGAAATGGAGTGTTTTATCCTGTTGACGAAGATTTATGTACTGATGATGGAATATACTTTATTCCTAAAGATAGTTCAAATATTGTTGTAGATGGTGTTAATGGTTTAAGCTATAAAGAAGCGGTGATAGATGGCGACAATAAGCGTTATGTTGATATTGCGGTAACCCAAAAGGTAACAAATAAAGATGGATCGGTATCAATAGTAGTTGATGAACGTTTCGAGAGAGCAAAAATTAGGCTAAATGTATATGACCATTTAATAGGCACTAATCCTAATTCAAAAATAGGGTTAACTGAAGCAGAACAGATTATTCTTTCGGTAGATGATGATAAGCAAGATGATATTGTTTATGATTTTGCATTGGACTATTCTTTGAAAAAGCAAAGTCCTAGCGATTATATGGTGGTTAATAATTCGTTAATCATTAATTCTCAATTGAATATCATAGCGCAAGATTTTTATCAATATGAGAAAAAATATTCTCCAATGGAACAATATGATTATGCTATTTATCAAAACTTACCAGAAAACAGCAAGAAAATTTTAGATGATGCAATTGCTTATATGCATAAGATTGCAGAAAAAGACCCTAATCAAAAAAATCAAACATTTTTACCATATCTTGAAAGTTATCAACAAGGGTTTATAGCGTGTGGTTCGGGCAATGAGTTTATAATTCAAATGGAATATATTTTCTCTGCTCCTATGGTGTCTGCTTTAATTGCTGAAAATTATAAAAGTGAACTAAGTGAAAATATTGAATATTTACAAAAAAACGCTAATAAATCTACAAAGATTAAATATCAAAAGAAATTTGAGGCTGTTTGTAGTTACTACAAGTACAAAATCATTAAATCAATTCAAGAATATATGTCTTATCGGATTTCAAGCGGATATAATGTAGTTGTTAATAGTCAGCAATTTACATTACATCAAGCGATGTCATCAACACAGTTTATGGAAATTGTGTTTGGTAATCAGTTGACTTATGAATCGCTTATTGGACAACTTGAAGTTGGTTCGTTATATAACGATTTAACAAAGTTTAATCAAGGCGCAATGTTTTTACTTTCAAGTTATATTCGTCAAGACCTTTCTGAACTTAATCAAATTATTGAAAAATTAAAATTATACAGATTTTTAAATGGTGCAATTTACAACATTTTAGCATATCAAGTTGATTTTAATTTAACTGCTCGTGAACTTGAAATAATTAATACATTCTATGAAGTTCAAACAGGTGATGCCTTAAATGTGAATTCTAAAATGATGTTTAATTATTTAAAACTTGCAACAATGAATGAGCTTGGAAAGCCTGCGTCATATAATTCATTGATGTATGACTCAATATTGGCTGAACTTAGCAAAGTTGCTGATAATCTTGGATATATTTTAGATGAATTTATGGCTGGCTCGTCAGATATTCACTCAACTGCTGGTGATATTACTAATCTTGACGCAACAAGAATGCTTGCAAGATATATAAAGAATATTAAAAGTGATATTGAATTGTCATACGTTGACCCAGATTATACTGGTATTATTGACCCATCTGGACTTTGGGGTGAACTTAGACAATTTTTGAAAGATTTTGGACGCTTGTGTTTTGACCTTGAAACTAAATCAAATTTTGGCTCGTTAACTGTTGGTAAAAGCGACTCGGAAACAATTGTTGGTGCAACTTCAAGTTATGTGAATGAGCTTCTTGATATGCTTAACGGTATGCTTGCAGAAGTTGATTTTGGAAGCACAGGAACATCAATTACTAAAATTAATAACTTTAGTGATTTAATTGCAGAGTACTTCAATGAAGAAAATGAACAATTTGAATATCGACCAGTTGATGGCGAAACTAAATATGAGAACCTAACAAGCGAAGCAAAATATTATATTGCAATACTTTGTGATTATTTTGAGAAGGCAACTGCTGAATATAACTCTATAATCAACAATGCAAAAGATGCTTATAATATGGTTGTGAAGTTTAAAACTGGCAGATATACAATTCAACCGAATTCGTTAATCTTCACCAAATATTTAAAAGAATACATTGAATACTTTAAATATAATGTAGATTCATCGGATACAAGTCTTCAAAATGATTTTGCAAAGAATTATATCTTTGACGGATATTATTTAGAGGTCAATCCAGATTTAGAGTTTGGCAACGCCGGATTAAGTATGGCGGATAGGCTTAATTATTACTTCAAATATATTGAGTCATTTGATAATTTTCAATTCGCAAACAGTGGTAATTATTATTCAGATTTGACGGATTTGCAACAAAAGGTCGTTGATGATTGTGTTAAATACTATCTAGCGATATATGAAGATGCACAGGATCAATTAGAAGAAAAGTTTGCAGTTGCGAATGAAAGTTTTGCAAAGCTAACGCTTTTCATATTTGGCGATGAGCATGGAAATTTTTCGACCATTAGCGAATCAGGTGTTGACTTGATAATTGCGAACAATATTGACATTTTAAATCTTTATAATGTACTTGATTTTATGGGACTTGAATTTGATATAAATAAAAATCTTAGAGATTACAGAATTGATGCTATAAATAGTTTAGTTGATTTCCGTGAATATAGCGGTGAAAGTTCGGCGTCTATTCAAAGTAGATTCCTATCTCTTTTATATCTTGCTTGCTCAGATTATACCGAAAATAATATTGGTACTTCATATATCGGATATGATGATAACTCTAAACAGATTATTTTAACTCTTGCTGGGATTCAAGACCAAGCAGATGAAAAACTTGTAAATCTTGAATATGAAGGGAATTATTCAAATTCGGTTGCTGATGAAAAGTATGGAAGTATATTTATTATTTGTACATATAACGCAGAAACAGAGTTATACGAACCATTTATCTTTGCGTCTGCTCCAAATAAACACAATATTCCATATTCAAATTATTATCAATCAATTAATGGTCAAGTTACATATTATCCAATTATTGCAAAAGGTATTTTTGATAGAAATGGAAATCCTACAGCAATAAGAGAGGTTAATGGGTATATTGAATTTTATCGTGATGAAGTGTACAGATTTTCTTTCAACAAAATGGCGATGGACATCTATGCTGTGGCAGAAGAAGAAATTGCCGAGAACCACGGAATTGTTGGGAATATTGTAAGTACAATTAAGCAGACAATAAGTAGATTTTTAATAGCAGATACAGTTTCAGATATGATTTCATACATTGATGTTGACTTAGCACCTGAAACATATTGTGGAACATTTACCAAGTATGAATATCACTTAGAAGGTGGTTATTGCAATCTTAACTATATGTTCTTTAATTCTACCGGTATCGACGTTAAACATTTGTATGATATATCCCAACTTAATATAATTATTCTTGTTATTGCTTCGGTGGTAATTCTTAAAGCTATGTGGAATATCTTGTATGGCGTCGTGGGTTCAATCTATCAAATTGGAATATTGTTTGCAATTTCTCCAACTGTAATTGGAATCTATCCAATGAAGAGCGATGCATTCAAAAGTTGGGTCAAAGCCTTTGTTAAACAATTCTTTATAATGTATGGCTATATCGTAGCATTAAATTCTTACTTTATTATATTGTCACTAATAGACCAAATGGGGCCATTGATTGACAAATTGTCGCCTGGAAGTGAAAGAATTTTACAAGATACATTTATCTTTAATGGTATTGATTTGTTCTCAATTGTATCATTCTTAATTACAACAACATTACTTTTAACTGCTACAACAATGCTTAGCACTATGAGTGAAGAGTTCTCAATCAATCTGTTTGGTGGAGATAATGCAGAATCGGCTGGTTCTAAGGCTAAAAAGCAAATGGAATCTAACCTTAATGAAGCAGAGTACTTTACAAGTGGTTATATGTTAAAAGATAGCGTTGCAAATGAGCTTCAACAAGGTGTTAAAACTTGGGCACCATTACTCCCAGATATTTCTAATTATGTACAAGACAAGTATCATAATAAGCACAATGAAAAGCTTGCAGAGAAATATAAAAACGACTTGCTTGCACAAGGTGTTAGTGCTACGAAGGCAGAAGAAGCTAAGAATGCTTATAAGGCTACACTTGAAGCAAGACAAAAAGCTAAGAAAGATCACATTAAAGCAGAAGAACAAAGAAGAGAGAATAGGCAAGCGTCACTTAAATCTGGCGGTGAGACTTGGGCTTCAAAGAAGAAAGACGACAAAGTTTCTTGTGATCAATGTGGAGCAAAATTCCCTAAGAGTTATGTCAAAGGGGCTACTCATTGTCCAATCTGCAGACGAAAAGCTAAGTTTAAATAATTTAATTTTTAATAATTTATTGGTGAGTCTATGAAATTGATAAGTTTTATGAACAACTTAATATTTAAATTCAACAGCCAGCACTTGCTTAAAAATGGTGCTGGCAAGGCTCACAGCGACTTGTTTAGTTTATCGAGCGAGAGTGTTGGATTTTTTCAAACAATTTTGAATTCTATTGCTGATACTTTTGCTGATGTTACAAATTTTTTACTTAGAATACTTTACAGACTTGTTTATTTTATCGTAATGCTTGCTTTGAACATTATGGACTTTTTAATGGTTATTGTAACAGAGCTTTCGGGTAAAGCACAATCTTTTGACCTTTCAACGGCGAATTCGAATCTTGAAAGTTCAGATATAATTTTTAAATTCTTCTTTAATTCGCTTACGATGAAGATTTTAAAAAGAGTATTTATTTACTCAATACTTTTACTTATCATCATTTCAATTATTGCAATTGTCAAAAATGAATGGGCAAGGGCTACTGACGAAAAAGCAAGAGATGCAAAGCAGATTATTGTAAAAAGTTTGAAAAGTTTATTTATGATGTTTGTAATTCCATTTTTCTGTATCGTCGGAATTGTCTTTTCTAATGTACTACTGACCTCTGCATTGAATGCAATAAGTGGGGATAGAGATAATTTCAGTGTTGGCTCGATTATTTTTATGTCGGGGACATACAATGCAAACTGGTATCGGGTGTATGCAGATAATAATGATAAAATCCCAATATTGTTTGATTTTAATGGTGGATTTTATAACGCCGACAATGGGACGGCAGATAATGGAAATTATTTTGATGTAGAAGACGAGATTAATGCATTAAAAAACAATAGTTACCTAACAAGTGGATATAGTACCTATTCAATGTTTCAAAAGCAGGCGTATTTTACATTTAATGAAGTTCCTGAAAATAGTTCTTATTATGCGTTCTATGATGGCGACTTTATTAAAACTAATCGAATAGAGTATTATGTAATGGCGGACTTTGTTGACTATGCTATGGAAACCGGACAAGAGTATTATATAAAGAATGTCGAAGATGTTTATAACACGGCCTATGATGCAGTTGTTGCATCAGAAAGAGCGGGGGCTTGTTTGTATCCATATATTGCAGAAGGCGAAGAATCTCCTGATGATCCATACTATAAATATTTTGAAGAAATCTTTAATAACATTTCGGTTTATAGTGATGAAGTTGATGATGATGGCAAGAATGTACAACTTCCAGTATATAGCGCGGGAGAAGATGGTCAAATAGGTTTAAATTACGACCGAAAAGATTCTGAGTATTTCTCCTTTAAAGTTTATTATGATGGTACACTTTTAAATGCTTGCGGTGATGTCGAGGTTGAAAGCGAAGAAGTCGCAGTAGATGGGGAAATCAAAGAAGTTTATAAAGATAAGGCAATTGAATATCAAGCACTTTCGGGTGCAGATGACGAAGCTTATGGTGCTAAATATGTTTATTGTTATAAAGTTTCGGTTCCAATAAGCGAGGACGGAAGCCAAAAGACTACTATTTATGTGCCTATCTTGCAACATTCAAGCAATAATACATTCTTTAATTTTGAAAGTGAGTATTTGGCAGATGTCACAATTGGTCGACCTTATGAATCAATGTTTTTGGCAAGAGGGGCGTTTAATGTATCGGGCTATCCAACAGCGATAAAAGAGGCCGGTTCAGACATTGTGTTTTATCGTCACGATGCCGAACAAAAAAGTTATTTTAAGGTAAAACCGCAGTCAAGTTATACCGAAACTGATGATAATGGAAATGAAACGGTAATTGAGGCTGAGGGAGACTTCTTTTCAAAGGTTCTTGGGTTTGACCAATCAAAGGTTCAAATGGGGCTTGACATAAAAGGTAAGTCAATGCCAGTATTTTCAAAGTCTGTTTTAAATATAACAACATTAAACAAAGGTCAATTTAAACTTAATTACAGTTTTGTGAATACACGACTTACTCTTGGAAATGTTTATGATTTATTGAATATTAACTTTGTAATTTTGGCAATTGCTTGTTTGCAATTAATGAGTACATTGTTCTATATCATATTTGCACTAATGCGAAGGCTTCTTGAACTGACGGTATTTTGGTTTACCTATCCTGCGTGGCTGGTTAAATTTCCACTTGAATCAACAGATAGTGTGCTGGAAACCAATGGTATGTGGAGAGCAAACTTTATTGACAGAGTGCTTGCAGTTTATACAACTTATATCGGTTTAGCGTTTTTCTTCACATTGGTGCCAATTGTGGTGGAAATAGACTTTGCCGGCTCGATTATTAATTCGATTAACTCAAGCAATTTGTATTGGTTTAACTATTTGCCACCGACTTTGATTTCTTGGGTTATCAGAACGATGTTTATCTTAGTGTTATTTACTATGATGTCAAGCATTAATCAAATCATTGATGATTTTGCAAGTGGCGGAAGGCTTTCAGGATTTGGTGCTGATCAAGGTAAAGAAGTATTTAAAAATATTAAAGGGAATGTTAAAGGAGGGTTTGAAACATTTAGCATTAGGGCTAATCTAAAGAATGCAAAGGAAACAATTAAAAACACGGCTCACGATGCGACAATGTTTATTCCTGGTGTTGGATTCTTAGATACAGGTGTCACTGCTGTCAGAAATAAGGTGAACGATGTTCAAGCGAAGCGTGCTATTGACGCACTTGTTTCTTCTGACCATACAAGAGGTGCAACTGATGCAAGCGTTACAACAGACATTGATTCGATGAAGAGAGTTATGGATGGATATGATGTGACTAGTCGAGGTAAAACAACACACGTTGACGGCTTTAAAGATAAATCTAAAAAGATTGAAGAAAGTGCAGATAAGCGTGGAAGACTTCATATCAAACCTCCAAAGAAATAACAAAAGAGCAGATATTTTATCTGCTCTTTCATTATTGTGTTTTGAAGTAAAGATTATGAACTGTTGCAATATTTTCATATTGCACTTTAAGTATACACTGCAAAAATTATAAATCAAATTTTTGTGTCAAAATTAATTAAAAACTTTTTATAAACTCAAAACAAAATATTTTATTATGTTAAAACAAGATGCTTATGGTATAATATAACGTATATTACATAAAAATCTTATTGATAAAAATAAAAAAATTTTAAACAGGTATTGACTCTATAGTTTACTATAATGTTATACTGCAAGCACGAAAGGAGAAAGTTATGATAAAAATTGGTGAGTTAGCTAATATTACTGGAATTTCAATTCAAACGATACGCTATTATGAAAGTGAGGGGTTGATTAGTCCTGTTGAGGTTGACCGTTGGACCAATTATCGTTATTACGATGAAGGTAGCATCGTTAGATTAAGCGAAATTGCTTATTTAAAAGATTTAGGCTTTTCTTTGAAAGAAATAAAAAATTTAAGCGAAGAAGTCATTAAAGAAAAAATTGCACAAGTTAAATTCAATATAAAAAAACTTAGTGAAAACATCAAAGAACTTTCTACCATTCGTAAAGAAAATGGAGGGTTTTTTATGAAAAATTTTGTTAATGATGTAAGAGTTATTGGTAAATGGAAAAGGATGGGGGTTGTTAAAACTAAAGAAAACTTTAATGTTGGATGCTATGAAGAAGATGATATATTTGATTTTGAAAATATTTATTTTCTTCCAAACGGCAAAAGATATTGGGTTTTCAGTTGGACAAAAGATGTCTTGTTTTTAAGTGAAAGAGATTTAGACAGGGCTATGCCTTATGAAATTATTGACGGCAAGCTTTTCATTGGTGTTGTTGACTTTAAAACTAATACTGTTGACAACTATGCAGTTTATGAAAAAGTTGATGATAAACATTATACAAAAGATGAAATCGCAATCAAAGATAATACAAACATTCCATTTATTATCGACGAAAAAGTTGTAGGCTTTTGGGATTGTGTTGATTATGTGCACGAGTTTGACGAGTTTAAAGTAGGGCAAAAGTTTTGGGAAGATAATTTACTTTTCTCAAAATATATTTTTGAAAACGATGGGAAACTTTTTGTTGGCTATAATGGCGATGACTTATTGTATCCAATTAATTGGAGCAAAGATGTAGTTATAAATAAAAAAGTAAGTACGGTAAGTGAATATACTATTAAAGAGATAAACAACGAGACCATTATGTTTATTGAATGGAAATCCGGAGATTATACCTTTGGTGGTGAAGTTTATGGGTATTATGTATTTAAAAAGAGAAAATAATAAATAGAATATGGGGGAAAAAGATTGTGGACTTAAAATATAGGGCATTAAATCCAAGAAATTATGAAGATATTATAAAGTATATTAAACTTGTAAAAGCATTAGGTATGTATTGTAATGATTACAATGATTATATTGATGATGAATTTATAAAGTGGGCTAGATTTCATATGGGGGCTGTTGAAGTTGTTAACGCACAATATCAAGGGAAACAGTTGCCGGATTTGGAAGAGTTTGCAGATGAGTTTGTGTTTGTGTGTGAAGATGGTGACAAGTTTATTGGTTATGTTGAGGTGTGTTCATACCATATTGAAAACGGCGATAGGCCTGATGATGATATTGGGATTTTGCACGAGATTTTCGTTCTTGATGAGTATAGAAATGGATTTATAGCCTATACATTGTTGCAATTGGCAGTAAGCAAATTACAAAACAAAGGGAAAATAAGAGCGATTTGTAACGTTCAAGAAGATAATCCAAACAGATTTTTGCATTTTGCCATGGCAGATAATAATGTAATTAAAAGTGAAGCGTGTCAAAGAGGTGATGGAAGTGTTACAACTGATTATACATTGTTGGTAGAACTAGAAAAGTTGAAAAATACATCATTTAAAGAATTGGTAATGAAAACAGTACAACTTCAAAAAAATAATAATGATAAACATTTAATTATTGATAACTATTGTGAATAAAAACGTGCACACAACATAGAATGTGTATATAAAAAAGAATTAGAGTGTTAGTCTAATTCTTTTTTTGTCTTGTGTTGAAGTAATTAACTACGCTTTGAAAAGCGACATACATTCCTTTACATATTCGGTAATTTGTTTTGATGCATAGCCTAAAATTTTTCGTGGGTCAAATTGGGTTGGATTGTTTGCTAAGAATTCACGAATGGCACCAGCAAAGCAAATTCTCAAATCTGTGTCGCAGTTAATTTTAACGATTGGCGAGTTGATTGACATCTGTCTTATGGCATCGGTTGGGATCCCTTGGGCTTTGTCGATTTGTCCGCCATATGCTTTAAATTTATCTACCAACTTTTTGTCTACTCTGCTTGCTCCATGGCACACAAGAGGGAAGGACGGAAGTTCTTTATCTAATTCTTCTAAGATATCAAAACGGATTTTTGGTTCGGTTGCTCCCTTGTTTGCCCCGTGGGCTGTTCCAATGCTTACAGCAAGGCTTGTAATTCCTGTGCGTTCAACAAACTCTTTTGCTTTTTTAGGGTCTGTAAAATGCGAAACCGCAGACACCTGTTCGTCTTCAACTCCAATAATTTCGCCAAGTTCAGATTCGACAGATACGTTATGTTTCTTTGCATATTCTACAACTTCTTTTGTGCCATTAATGTTTTCTTCAAAAGATAATCCACTTAGGTCAATCATAACTGACGAAAATCCTGCGTCAATTGCTTTTTTGCAGACATCAATAGATTTTCCGTGGTCTAGGTGTAGGGCTATTTTTGATGGGCTTTTATCAGCCATTGTTTTAACCATTGCAACAAGTTCTTCGTAACCTGCATATTTGCAAGCAGATTCACTTGCTTGCAAGATTACAGGCATTTGCATTTCTTCGCTTGCTTTAATAATTGCTTGTGCGAACTCCAAATTTGAAATATTAAATGCTCCGATTGCATAGTTATTTTTCCTTGCGTCTTGAAGCATTTCGTCGGTATTACAATACATATTTTTTATTCTCCTTGATAATTATTTCGTATATAATTATAAGACTTTCAAAAGATATTTGGCAACTTATTTTAGTGGTTTTTAATATATTGAGGGTTTTAAAAGTACATAAAGGAATTATTGTTGACAAAATAATCCGTTGAGTTTTTAAATTAAATACATATAATTTGATGCAAAATGTATTGTTGTTGTTGGCGTAACAGCGAAGTCTAATCAAAGGGCGATAAAATACTTGTCGGGTGCCGATGTTGTCAAAAATGCGGTAAATATGGCTTAAATATGTAGTCGGTCAAAATGATTTTTCTGTTTTTTAAGAGATTTGAGTTGTTTTTAATTGTGATTGAAAATGTGAAAAAATAGTGGTTTTTTATAAAAAATTAACAGATTTTAAAATTTGTTGATAAATATAAATTTTGCGACAGGCTAAAAATATTCGTTGCCTATCAAAGATGTGTTGTGATATAATTAATGTGTACACAAAAACTATTTTTAGGAGAGTTTCGCTATGGACGGAATTGAAATTTTACATAAATTAAAAGAAGTTGGCTACAAACCAGAAAATGCTAAGGAAGAAGAATTTATCTATAATTTGAAAGAAAATGGATTTGTCTTTTTCGATAGGGCGAACAATTTGTTTAAACTTCAACCAGAAACAAAAATTGAAGATGGGGCATATGATGTAACGCTTACACTAGACGCAAAAATACAAAGTCTTGCATTGTTTGCATTAAATAACAATTTCAGACCAAGTCTTGAAAGGGTGGTTAAAAATCCAAATGTACAACTTAATTATTTGGGACTTATGGACGAAATTGATTGGGATAAAATTTTAGGTGACCACAAACTTGGCGAAGAAGTTGATTGTGTGGTTGTCGGCTATGCAAAAAGCCCAGAGAATGAAGCCTATCAAGTTGAACTCCCTGCATCAATCAAATCGCTTCAATATTGTAAGAATAAAAGAGCCTCAAATCCATGTTTGACTGTTGCTTTGTCTAAAAAAGGCAAAGAAAGAGATAGTGCTCTTTTGGAATTCTCTCCGGTAAGACGCACGCTAATCAAAATGCGTCTTGGAGTTAGGACATCACAAGGGGTGTTCTTTGAAAAAGAGCAGTTGTCAAATTCTAAATTGACTATGAAAATTAATAAGGCAGAGTTTTATAGTTAATAGTAGTGTGCAAAGAAAGATTTATTCTTTCGACAGCTTAATTTAGTTGATAAAATCTGAAAAAAGGTTTATCATAATATTGTTACAATTAAATTTTGGAGGTAATTTATTAATGGCTAAGATTAAAGTCGGCATTAATGGCTTTGGAAGAATTGGAAGACTTGTGCTTCGTGCTTCTATTAAAAACAACACAAATGTTGAAATTGTGGGTGTAAATGACCCATTTTTAACACCAGACTACGCAGCGTATATGGTGAAATATGATTCAATTCACGGACACTTCGACGGCACAGTTGAAGCGGGTGAAGATTGCATTATCGTAAACGGCAAAAAGATTATGTTCTATTCTGAACGTGAACCAGAACTTATTCCTTGGGCTAAGTGCGGTGCTGAATATATCGCAGAAGCAACTGGAAAGTTCACAAGCCTTGATGATGCTTCAAGACACTTTAAAGCAGGTGCTAAGAAGGTTGTTATTACCGCTCCTGGCAAAAACGGAGTGCCTGTGTTTGTTATGGGTGTTAATGAAAATGAATATAATTCATCAATGAATGTTGTTTCTAACGCAAGTTGTACAACAAACTGCTTGGCTCCACTTGCAAAAGTTATTAACGATAACTTTGGTATTGAAGAAGGCTTGATGACAACTGTTCACTCTACAACCGCTACTCAACTTACTGTTGATGGTTCAAGCAAAAAGGATTGGAGAGGTGGACGTGCTGCAAGCGGAAACATTATTCCATCATCTACTGGTGCTGCAAAGATGGTTGGTGAAGTTATTCCAACACTTAAAGGCAAACTTACTGGTATGAGTTTCAGAGTTCCAACTCTTGATGTATCAGTTGTTGACTTGACTGTAAGATTAAAGAAGAGCACAACTTATGATGAAATTAAGGCTGTTGTTAAAAAGGCAAGCGAAACAACATTAAAAAACATTATTGGTTACACCGAAGATGCTGTTGTTTCATCTGACTTTATCGGTGAGGTTTGCACATCGGTATTTGACGCAAATGCTGGAATTATGCTTAACCCTAACTTTGTAAAACTTGTTGCTTGGTATGACAATGAATGGGGATATTCTTGCAAGGTTGTAGATTTAATCGAACATATGGCAAAGACTAAGTAATTTTTGTTGGTGTTAATACCTATTTAAAATTGTTAAACAAATGAAGGGCTATGGAGAAATCTTTAGCCTTTTTTTGTGTTGAAATCAGGTGTAAATATGGGTTGTTTATGTGGAAAAATATTGACAAAATGTGATAAATGTGATATAATTTATTCAATAAAAAAAAGGAGATGTGTTGTATGTCTAATAAGAAAATAGGAGTTGAAATAAAGAACCCTTTTGCAAAAAACGCGGTGCGTGTTGAGGTTGAAAAAAATTGTTTGGAACTAATTGAGGCTATTGAGAGTGGTGAACTTTATGTATTTAAGGGGTTGAATACAGAAAATCGTTTGTCATTGGGAATAATTGAACGTGATATTCAAAGATGTGGAATTTTGGGCGCAAATTTATTTGCCTCGGCGGATAAGCTTAGTGCACAACTTGAAATAGAAGAAAGTGCTAGAGAAAGAAAGAAGATTGAGGCGCTTAGAAAAAGAATTATGGATTGTTGCCATAAACTTCAAGGCACAGCAGAAGAATTGACAGCGAATGGTGCTGGTTTGATTTCAGTTAGCAAACTTGGAGAGGCATTAGTAAGTAACGCAGAAGAGAGGTCAAATGTTAGGCCAAAAGTTGATTTATATGCGAAAATTGAAGGTATGCCTAATTTTGAAACACAAGAAGAAGCAAAAAAATGGATGGTAGACCAACAAGGAAAACTTGACATCTCTTATGGAGCCTATTTAGAAGAAAGTAATGAAGTAATGGATAGCGTGGGATATTATGAGCGTCAGGTTGTAGGCAAGGCTTCTGTTGGTCTTAATGATAAACAGTTGAATGGAAAAGAATTTAAGTCGCAATTAGTACTTGAGGAGAAAGATGGTAATTTTGCTTGGAAGATTGAAGATTCAGATAATCTTTTAGTTCCAGTTGCAGTTAAAGATTTATATGAACAAAATCATACTGCTTTTGGAAATGTGAGAGGACGCGAAAGAAGTATTCAGTCAAAATATTTATCAATGGCTGGTGTATATGAAGCAACTGAAGGTCAAAAGGGTGTTGAAGCTGAATAGTTTACTTAAAAGTTGGATATAGCGATATTTATTGCAAAACAATAAAATCTGGTGAACATTATTAAACAGCAAAACAAGAAGCGGAGTTGAAAAATTCAACTCCGCTTCTTTAATTGATAAATCTGATTAAATTAATAGTTTGTTATAGTACAAAATTGTATGGGTACTTACAACTTTATTTCTTTGAGTAATGCTTTGCATATCTTTCCATGCAAGTTTTAATTGAGTCTTTAGCATAAGCACAGTCGTAGAATTGGCTTATTTCGGTCTTCTTGCCTTCAAGTTGTTTGTATACTCTTAAAAAGTGCATAAGTTCTTCTACT
>JAZOOJ010000020.1:0-2047 GCA_045655005.1 Clostridia bacterium
ACCTCTTGCGTCTCTCATAATATCTTTGACGTGCTTTATTTAACGCTGGAAGTAGCATTGCAGCAAGTATGGCAATTATCGCAATAACAACTGTTACAACCACTTCAACATCTTGTTTATATTGTTGGTTATTGGATAAAACTACAAAAATCAAGAGATTTTTGGTTGTTTTTTTACCTCAAAAATGACAAGGTTAAAATTATCAAATTTAATTCATTTCAGAAATTGTTAAACAATCAAAATCAATTATCAATTTTTTCTCATTGCAACCATAGATATAAGTTAAATCATATTTACAAAATAATGGAGTTTCATCATTACCAGCGATTGGTTTTAAGTTAAATTTAGGCATATTTCTAAAATTCTTATGTATGTACCGCTTCAGATTAAAAGTGCCAAATTTAGTTGCTATTTCTAAATAATCTTCATGCGATGTTATACAATCTATCGTTTCCCAAATAAGTCCCTTGTACTGCTCTTCGGTTAGTTCTCTGTTATTAATCATTTTAGCTGAAACTTCAACTTCTTTTAATAATACTTGTTGTTTATGTTTTTCTTGTTCCCAGGCTTCAGAAACTGTTATTTTATTCTTTAATTCTACTAATTTTTCTTTATGTGGTATAAGGCTTTTTTCAAAAACACTTTGAGGCATTGAAACATTAAAAAATGTATCAACTAATTTTGCAATTTTATCTTCAGTTTGCTTGTATTTTAATCGCAAACTGTCTAGAGAAGCAATCTGTTTTTTATTTTCTAAATTTCGTTTTTGAATAATAAATTGAGGAAGAATAAGAAGTGGATATATCGCTTCATAGAGACCAGTATATAAATCTGAAGGTCTTACTAGAGTAATATTTATTCTAGATTTACGACAACCTTCATTTTGTTTACCATTTGCCCCTGCTGCACAATAATAAAAACTTTTTCCTTTATCAAATCCTACAACTAATTTTGCTCCGCAGCAACCACATCTTAATAATCCTGAAAAAGGCAATATTCGTTTGCGTTCTCTATGTATGGAAGTTTGTTTTTTACTCATTATTTCTTGAGCCTTTTGCCAGGTGGAAAATGAAATAATTTCTTGCCCTTTCATCTGAAGCGCATGTATTAATTCGTTATTAGAATTATACATATAACCAGCATAGAAAGGTTGATGTGCAATATGTTTAAATGTACTAGAATAAAAACTTTCTCCAGAAAATAAATGTCCATACTTTGCATTTACAATTTGAATGATTCTATTGTATGATGTAGCTTTATTAATCTCTTCGAATATAAATTTAATTACTTCTGCACATTCAGGAATTACTTCAACTTTTCGATCTTCGCCACCAATGTATTTTATACCAAACATTCTAGGCATTGTTGGATAATAACCTGAATCTTTTATTTTCTTTAATGCATCTTTTGATTTTTGAGTTTGCATTTCAAGTTGAGCAGAAGTAACTTGTTCTCCAATAACTTGTAAGAGGTTATCATTACAGTTTCGAGGATCAGTTATTCCATTTTTTATACTATGCAAAATTAAATTATTGTCAACTAATAGTTGACGTAAATATGTACCTAAATAACTACCACTTATTGGACGACCTAATCTAGTGGTATCATCAACTAAAAGAATATCTGCTTGAGGGAAAATCTTTATAGCTTGAGCTAATCCAGGGCGTTCTCTTTTATCTTTAGTTTGTGCTTTTAACCATTTTGTATATGCTGAATCTCCTAAAGCTGTGTGGCATTGAGAATCTGGATACAATCGTCCTGATGTATTAGGATCTTCAAATATACCAATTACTTCAAATTCATTTTTACTTGCATATTTTCTGCAATTATCTATTTGCATTTCAATAGATGCGCTGTTTTCTTCTTTTCCGCTAGATTGTCTTGCATAAATGATACATTTGGGTAAAGATTTTTTTGATTTAGCGCACATATTGTTAATCCTTTTTTATGACTTAGTACTTGAAATTTAAATTTTAAAATCTTTATATAAAATATAAAGATTTTAATTTATAAAATTAATATACACTTTATTAAATTAAAATCAAGT